>JBBRNX010000008.1:0-115221 GCA_038230035.1 Gaiellales bacterium | reverse complement strand
CTCTGGGGCTCCCGCATCCTCGAGGTGCGCGGACGCACGAGTGGCGAGCCGCGGCGCGTCCCGCTCAACACGCTGACGCTGGACGGCGCCCGCTACCTCCTGGCGCCACGCGGCCACACGCAATGGGTACGCAACCTGCGCGCCGCGGGAGAAGGACATCTCCTGGTCGGCCGACGGCGCGAACGCTTTGTCGCGTCGGAGATCCCAGACGAGGACAAAGAGCCAATCCTCCGTGCCTACCTCAAGCGCTGGAAGTGGGAGGTCGGTGTCTTCTTCGGGGGCGTCGACGCGAATTCTCCGAGTGCCGAGCTGCGGCGAGTCGCCCCCGATCACCCGGTCTTCCGGATCGAAACGCCCGAGTCCTAGCCGGCCGAACCGGCGCCTGCCGCGAGCGGGGTCAGGGCTTCCCGGTTCGCTCTCTCTCGATGGGCTGTGCTGTCGCCCTCGTGCTCTCTCGTAAACCCTCCTTCGCTGAGACTGTGCTGGCTCTCGACTCTCTCAGCTGACCCCTACCCCCGCTGAGAATGAGCCTCTCCCATGCGGAAGACTCTGACCTCGGAATCCAACGGTTCGGGGTGGTACCGGGGCTGTTGCGTGCGCGATCCGCAGCGTTTACCCATGCGCTCGGGAGGATTCGAACCTGCGACCCGCGGATTGGAGGTCCACCCTCGAAGGCTCAGCAACTTGTCGCGAAACTGAAAGAACCTGCAATCTGCAGCGTTCGAGGTGAAGCTGATGGTGCTAACTGCTAGTTGTATAGACAAGCCTGTACGCGTTGTACGCGCATGTTCTGTTCTTCCTCGGAGGGCGTCGCCGGTTCGAGTCCGGCAGAGGGCTTGGCAGCGAGCGGTCGTCGGTCGGGCAGAAGATAGGTCGCGAGGCGGGATTTGGAACCGTTTTGGAACCGCGGCGGTGGTCGCTCGTTCGAAACGGTTCGCATCGTGGCAAGCCCATGGTGCCGAGCCGTCGTTCAATCAGCTCGGTTGAGCAGGTTGTCGAGGTCATCTGGTGTCAGCCGTGCAGTGAAGGCTTCGACGGCGGCGAACGGTTCGTCGCCGAGCAGTTCGCGCGCCTGCGCGAGACCCGCTTCCAGCTCGTCACGGCGAGAGTGCTCCAAACCCGCTTCCCGCAGCGTCCGAATCGACCAGGATAGGAGTGGCGCTGCCTCGTCGATCTGTTTTTGGACGAGCCGCAGCAGCCCGAACTCGCCGACGATCTCTGCCAGATAAACGACCTTCTCCGACCGGCTAACCCGCTTAAAGGCTTCTCTAAGGCTGGCACGCGATGCCTCATACCGTCCCAGCGAACGCTCAATGGCACCGATCTCTGCGATGGCGGCAGCCGCCTCGAACCTGCCAAATTCCCCCTCCCCATCGAGAAGGTCAACCGCCTCCCCGAGTGTGCTCAGCGCCTGCTCGAGCGCCCCCCGCGCCTGTTCGACTGACGCGACTGCCGCGAGCGCGTGTGCGATCCCGCCCGGCTGCCCCGCTTCGCGCCTGAGCTCAAGTCCCCGGTCGGCGTACGCCTCAGCCTCGTCGAGGCGCCCGAGCATCCTCAGAACCCCCGCTGTGTCGGTGTAACCCGCCGCCCTGAAGGGGCTGTCAGGCGAGACGCGTTCGAGCAGCTCCAGACCGCGCCTCTGCAGCGCGAGAGCCCGTTCCGGCTCGCCCCGAAAGCGCGGAAACACCCCCGCTGTCGAGAGTGACTCCGCGTAGAGAACGGTGGGCTCCGAGGGAAGGTCTGCGACGCGTTGCGCCCAGAGATCGCCCTCTGACGCGAAGCCAGAGCTGATCCACAGGAACCAGCTTCCGAGCATCAGCCGCTGGGCAGCCTCGACGCGCCCCACTGCGATCGCCCATTCGAGCGCGGCCAGAATGTTCGGCTGCTCTTCAAGCAAGACTTCTTGAGCAAGCGAGTCGTGCATCCGAACTGCGCTCGCGTGCTCGTCACTGAGCTGGGCGAGCCACCCGAGCAGCCGCTCCAACAGCTTCTCGCGCTCGCCCAACCCGTCGAGCTTCTCATGGGCGAAGTCGCCTATTGAGGTGAGCATCCAGTAGCGCTGCCCCACCGAGGTTTCCCGTCGACGTACGAGGCTCTTATCGATTAGCGATTGCAGCGTGTCCGGTTCGGAGCCCGCCACCTGCTCGGCAGCCTCGTATGTACAGCCGCCCACGAATACGCTCAACGCGCGGAGAAGGCGTTGCTCCTCCGGATCGAGCAGCTCGTACGACCAGTCGATCGTGGCGCGGAGGGTCTGCTGGCGGGGGTCGGAGTCACGGGCGCCCTTGAATAGGTCGAGCCGGCTGCTGAGCCGCTCCACCAGCTGCTCCACAGAGAACAACCTTGTGCGGACCGCCGCCAGCTCGAGCGCCAGCGGCAACTCATCCAAGCGACGGCACAACTCCTCCAACACGGGCGACCGTTCCACCAGCGTGCCGAGCGCCGCCGCCCGCGCCACAAACAACTCGACAGCCTCATCCGGTGCGAGCGAGGGCACCTCATACAGCGATTCCATCTGCAGCTGCAAGCGCTCCCGCGAGGTCACCAGCAGCTGCACCGTGCTCGCCGGCTCGCGTAGCGCCGCGAGCACACTCGCGATCCCTGGCAGCAGATGCTCTGCGTTATCGAGCAGCAGCAACAGCCGCTTCCCCGCCAACCAGCCCGCCAACGTGTCCGCCAGCTCCCTGCCCGGCTCCTCCTTCACCTCCACCACCTGCGCCATCGCGCTCAAGACCAGCTGCGGGTTGCGCAGGGATGCCAACGGCACCCAGAACACCCCGTCCGGGTAGTCGTCAGACACCTCCGCCGCCGCCTGGAGAGCGAGCCGCGTCTTGCCCGTCCCACCCGGACCGGTCAACGTCAACAACCGCACGTCCTCCCGAGACAGCAAGCCGACGACCTCGCCCAGCTCCCGCGACCGCCCCAGGAACGGCGTCGCCGGCACCGGCAGATTCGTCCGGTACAGCGACTTCAACGGCGGGAACTCGCCCACCCCGAGCTGGAACACCCGCTCCGGCGCAGATAGATCCTTGAAACGATGCTCACCGAGATCCACCAGCCCAGCGTCACCAACCAGGGACGTGGTCGAGGCGGACAGCACCACCTGCCCGCCATGCACGGCAGCAGCAATCCGCGCCGCCCGGTGCACGTCCATCCCCACATAGCCCGTCTCCGTCAACAGCGGCGTCCCCGTGTGCATCCCCATCCGCACGCGCACGGGGCCACGTTCGAGCTTTCGCTGCGCTGCCTCCGCCGCTCGAAGCGCCCCCGGCGCCGTCGCGAAAACAACAAAGAACGCATCCCCCTCCGTGTCCACCTCCACCCCGCCGTGTGCCACCCATGCCTCCCGACACAACCGCCGGTGCTCGGCCAGCACAGCCGCGTAGCCCTCCGTACCAAGCTCCTCCAGCAGCAGCGTCGACCCCTCGATGTCGGTGAACAGGAACGTGACCGTGCCGGTCGGCAGATCTGCGCGCACCAGCGGATCATGCGCCACGGGCTTACCTAAGTCACGAACCCCTTTGCGACCCCAGCCGCTCACGACCGCCGGGCCCGAGACCCGCCGGATGCTGGACGGCGAGGCCCTCGTCCAGGCCTTCGCGGTCACAGCCGACTTGAACGACGTGAAGTCGCCGTACATCGGCGGATCGTTAGCGCGCCCGACGGGCGATCTCGTCTCCGTCGAGGATGATCGTGCGGCCCCGCCGTAGCTCGATCGTGCCGCGGGCTTGTTCGTCGCGCAGGATCTGGTTGATCGTCGGCCGCGTCGTACCGACAAGGCTTGCGAGCTCTTCCTGGGTGAGCGGGATCCCGGTCTCGCTGCTCGTAGGATAGAAGGCGGCGAGCTCGGCGAGGCGGCGCAGGACACGTTTCTCAACGGGCAGGTAGAGAGCTTCCATCAGCCGTTCGTTGAGCGTGCGTACCTCGCCGGCCAGGAACGCCGTGAGCAGGTGCTCAACCTGCGGGTGTTCTTTGCGTAGCCTCTGGAACTCTGCCTGGTAGACGCAGAACGTCTCCGCGTCCTCGAGCGCTTCGATCGTTGCCGAGCGGCGGTGGCTGTCATCGACGAGCGCCATCTCACCGAAGTTGTCGCCAGGCCCGCGCAGGCCGACCGTCACGGTGTCACCGAGCGGCGTGATCGTGCGGATCGCGAAGCGGCCCTTAGCGACCAGATGCATGGAGTCCGCCGGGTCGTCGCGGTGGAAAACCACCTCGCCACGCTTGAACCGCCGCCGACGGGCGACCGAAAGGAGCCGGCGGACCTCTTCCTCCGGAACGCCCTCAAGAAGCCGCCATTGCACAACCTCAGCTTACGACGGCAGGCATGACGTGTGCTGGGCTCACGCTTCCTCGTGCCAGCGACCCTGCGTGGTGGCTGATCGGCGGCTGCCGGGCGTCCGCGGCATGCTGCATCCCTGAGCAAACGGAAAGCCGCCTGGTCGGCGGCTTCCGTGAAGAGACGATCCGGGGAGAGAGCTACGAGATCTGGCGGAGCTTGACGAGTGCGCCCTCGACCGGGCGGATCTCCTGCTTCAGCCTCTCGTCCGACGCGCGGGTGTAGCCGCAGGTGGCGGCGAGGGTGGTGACGGTGCCGGCCAGAAGGGAGAGCTGGACGAACCTGAGGATGAACGAGGCCTTCATGGTGTGCTCCTTCTGGTTGCTGGTGAATGTCATGGGAGGAGCGTAGAAGCGGCCCGCCTTGGTGTCGTTCACCGCCCTGACGGTGGGAGTGTCAGCGTGCTGACATTCCGGCGAGATCGTTCAGGCCGTCTTGTCGAGCCGGCGCTCGAGCTCGCTCAGGCGCGCGTCGAGTTCTTTCACGGCCTCGATCAGCGGGCCGATCAGGCCGACGTAGTCGACCTTCTTACGGCCCTCCCCGTCGGTGTGGACGAGCTCGGGGAAGACCTTCTCGAGCTCCTGGGCGATCACGCCGATCCCGGGCTGCTCCTTCGCCTCCTCGGGTGCGTCGTCGCGCCATTCCCAGGTGACGCCTCTGACCTGGTTCAGCTTGCCCGTGGCGTCGTTCTCGCGTTCGCTCATGGCGATGAATCTTCTCACGCGGCGAAGCCGCCTGTCGCGGGCGGCTTCGCGGAGAGAGGATGGAGGTGCTCGCGTGTCAGGAGATCTGGCGGAGCTTCGCGAGTGCGCCCTCGACCGGGCGGACCTCCTGCTTCAGCCGCTCGTCCGACAGGCGGTAGTAGCCGCAGGTGGCGGCGAGCATCAGAGCGGGGGTGAGGGTGGCGGCGAGGCGGGTGAGCTTGTGGCTGGCAGCGGTCTTCATGGTGTGCTCCTTCTGGTTGCTGGTGAACGTCATGGGAGGAGCGTAGAAGCGGCCCGCCTTCGTGTCGTTCAGCGGTCTGACGGAGGGAGTGTCAGCTCCCTGACACAACGGTCGGGCTTGAGGATCGGCGGCCGGGGCGTGATGCTGTGCCCGTGACTGTGGCTCAGCCGGCGGGGACGGTGACGTTTCTGTTCTCGGATATCGAGAGCTCGACCCTGTTGTTGCAGCAGTTGGGCGCGGAGCGGTACGCGGCCGCGCTCGACGAGCATCGGGCCTTACTGCAGGCGGCGTTCGACCGTCACGCGGGGTACGTGGTGGATTGCGAAGGCGACGCGTTCTTCGTCGCGTTCCAGTCGGCGACGGACGCGGTTGCCGCCGCGGGTGAGGCGCAGCAGGCGCTCGCAGCGCATGCCTGGCCCGAGGGGCACGAGCTTCGCGTGCGGATAGGCGTCCACACCGGCGAGCCGCTGTTGGCGCCACCGAAGTACGTCGGCATCGACATACACCGTGCCGCGAGGATCATGGCAGCAGGGCACGGCGGCCAGGTCGTGCTCAGCCAAACGAGCCGAGATCTCCTCGACGAGCGGTTCGAGGTGCGTGATCTGGGGGAGCATCGGCTGAAGGATCTATCCGCGCCACAGCGGCTCTACCAGCTGCTGCTCGAGGGGTTGCCGTCGGAGTTTCCGGCGCTGAAGTCGCTGTATCGGACGAACCTGCCGGTACCCGCGACACCCTTCCTCGGGCGGGAGAAGGAACTGGCGGAGGTCGTAGCGCACCTGCGCGCAGCAGACAGCCGGCTGGTCACCCTCACGGGCCCAGGCGGCACAGGGAAGACCCGTCTTGCCCTGCAGGCCGCCGCTGAGGTCTCGGACGACCATCCGGACGGTGTCTTCTGGGTCGCGCTGGCGCCGCTTCGCGACCCGCACCTCGCCCTCTCACAGGTCGCTCAGGCCCTCGAGGTGAAAGAGGCGCCGGGCCAGGGGATCGCAGCGACGCTCACCGCCCGGCTCGCCGGCAAGCGCCTGCTGCTGTTGCTCGACAACGCCGAGCACCTGCTGCCGGGGATCGCTAGCGACCTCGCAGTCTTACGCGACGGGCTGCCGACACTCCGGCTGCTCGTCACCTCGCGTGAGCGTCTTCAGGTCACAGGCGAACAAACATATGCAGTGCCATTCCTGGAGCAAGCGGAGGCCGTCGAGTTGTTCCTCGCCCGCGCGGCCGAAGTAGGCACCGTGCTGGAGCCCTCGACAGCGGTCGCGGAGCTATGCGCGCGCCTCGACAACCTCCCACTCGCACTGGAACTAGCGGCAGCGCGAACGGTCGTCTTCAGCCCCGAGCAACTCATCGACCGCCTCTCCCAGCGACTCGACCTGCTCAAAGGCCCCCGCGACGCCGACCCCCGCCAGCAAACGCTCAGAGCAACAATCGAATGGAGCCACGACCTGCTCGCCAACGAGGAGAAACAACTCTTCGCCCGCCTCTCGATCTTCACAGGCGGCTGCACCTACGAAGCCGCCGAACAGGTCTGCGACGCAGACCCAGACACCCTGCAATCACTCATCGACAAGAGCCTCGTCCGCCGTCGCGACACCGACCTCGGCCCACGCTACTGGATGCTCGAAACGATCCGCGAATACGCAGTGGAGCAGATGGAGGAATCGGGCGACGCGGAGGTTCGGCAGCTGAGCCATGCCACCCACTTCCTCTCACTCGCAGAAGCAGCCGAGCCCAAGTTGCTCAAAGCAGATCGTGACCTGTGGTTCAAGCGGCTCGATCATGAGCACGCGAATCTCCGCGCGGCGATCAGCTGGCTCCACACGACCCATCGATCAGAGCTGGAGCTGCAGCTCGTCAGCGAACTTTGGCGTTTCTGGTACCTCGGCGGCCACCTGCGGGAAGGTCGAAGGTGGCTCGAGGATGCACTCGCGTCGGGCGGCGAGCAATCCGTAGTCCGTCGTATAAAGGCGATCCATGGAGCCGCTCTTCTCGCACACCGCATGGGCGACTACTCGCGGACAGAGGTGCTGGCGGAGGAGTGGCTCACACTTGCTCGACAGTACGAAGATTCGGAAGGAGTGGCGACCTCGTTGCTGGCCCTGGGACTCGTTGCCGCCGAGCGAGGCGAATACGAGCGAGCAGAAGCGCTCGACGGTGAGGGCGCTGAGATTGCACGCAAGATGGGCCACCGCGAAGTCCTGATGATGGCGATGAACAACCTCGGCGACACCGCGATGCTCCAGGGAAACAACGACCAGGCAAGGCTCCTCTTCCAGGAGAGCGTCGACCTCTCGTGCGAACTCAACGACGAAAAGCACATCGCAGCCGGACACGTGAACTTGGGCACTCTTGCGCTTCGCGACGGCCGGACCGACGAGGCCCGAGATCTACTCAGCAAGGGACTCGAACGCGCGCATTCTCTTGGTGACAAGGAGATTCTGATCTGGTGCCTGGAGTCGTTCGCCGCGCTCGCGGTTTCCGAGAGGAAGGGAGAGAAGGCAGCCACGCTTCTTGCGGCGGTGGAAGTCTTGCGCGAGGAGACCGGACATGCCAGGCAGGCCAGTGAGCGTCAGAACGACGAGCAGAACCAGATCGTCCTCAGCTCCGAGCTCGGCGAGGATCGCCGTGCTGCAACTCGCGCGAGCGCCCGCGAAATGACGCTCGACGATGCAATCAACTACGCGCTCGACCGATCTGAGAAGATGTGAGAGCGAGCGAGGCAGCTCGAGGCCGACACCATAAGTGCCGGCGAGCCCTGCGATCACCGGCTATGAGGATCCACGGATCAAACGAACGGGGCGTCGTGCTGCTGGCCGCGCCGGAGCTGCGTTCTACCGAGCGCTCGGTGAGGAGTAGCCGCCGGACCGTCTCGGAGATCGAGAGGCCCGAGCGGACGCATTCGATGACGGCTACGTGTATCGCCGGTAGCAGCTCGGCTGGTTCTGTCACATCAATTGTCGCTCGAACTGCCAGGCGCTGAGCCATCGGTATCAGGCGGAGCGCGTTGGGCGGCTGATCGGCGGCTGCTGGGCGCCCTCGGCGTGCCGCAGCCCTGGGCAAACGGGAAGCCGCCTGGTAGGCGGCTTTCCGTGAAGAGACGATGCGGGGAGAGCTACGAGATCTGGCGGAGTTTGGCGAGTGCGCCCTCGACCGGGCGGATCTCCTGCTTCAGCCGCTCGTCCGACATGCGGTAGTAGCCGCCGCTGGCGGCGAGGGTGGCGGCGCCACCGAGGATCGCGGAGAGCTGGACGAACCTGACGATGAACGAGGCCTTCATGGTGTGCTCCTTCCGGTTGCTGGTGAACGTCATGGAAGGGAGCGTAGAAGCGGCCCGCCTTGGTGTCGTTCAGCGGTCTGACGGTGGGAGTGTCAGCGTGCTGACACTCCCACCGCCCTCGATCACTTCACCTGCGTTGAGACCTGCGCCGTGTTGTTGGCGAGGTTCGGGTCAGCTGTTGTGCTGTTGACGGTCGCCGTGTCCGTGATCGTCGTCTTGCGTCCCGTCGGGATCACGGTGATCAGGACGGTGGCCGTCGCAGCCGCCGGCAGCGTGCCTAGCGCACAGCTGAGCGTGCCTCCGTTCAACGCCGTCGGCGGCCCGCAGCTCCCGGCGCTCGACTGTGCGAGCACGAACACCGTTCCTGCCGGCAGCGCGTCTGTGAAGCCGGCCACGGCACTGGAGGGGCCGCCGTTCGTGACGGTCGCCGTGTAGACGAACGGCTTGTTCCGCTTCGCGCTCGCCGCGCTGGTGGCGAGCCTCACGGAGAGGTCGGCCGCCCCGGTGACGGTGGTCGTCGCGGTCGCCGAGTTGTTGGCCAGGCTCGGGTCGGCCGTCAGCGCCGACACGGTCGCCGTGTTCGAGAGCTGCCCGACCTGAGTCGCCCTGACGAGCACGGTGATCGTCACGCTCGCACCGTTCGCGACCGATCCGAGGCCGCAGGTGACGGTGAGCAGCCCGCTGCAGCCGCCCTGGGTCGAGGTTGCCGAGATGAAGCTCGTCCCCGCGGGCAGCGGGTCGGAGACGGAGACGCCGAACGCCGTGCTAGGCCCGCCGTTCGAGACGGTCAACGTGTACGTCAGGTTGGCTCCCACCGTGATCGGATCCGGCGAGTCCGTTTTTGTGATCGACAGGTCAGCCGAGGCCTGCTGGACGCGTTGCCAGCTGGGGCTGTAGTCGTCGTTGGGCATGCTGTTCGTGACGCGCTGGACGTTCGACCCGTCGACGTTGACCGTGTAGATCTGGAGGTGCGACGGCCCGTTCGAACGATCGAGACGCTCGAACGCGATCACCTTCCCGTCGGGCGATAAGACCGCGTCCTCGTCCTGGCACAAGCACGTGCGGCCAGGCATGACCGGCGTCACCGTCTGCGTCGCGACGTGGTAGAGCATGAGCTGCACCCCGTCGTCGAACACGATCTCCGACCCGTCGGGCGAGTAGTCCGGCGCGTACGCTGGGCCCTGGACGAGCTGGTGCTGGTTGCTGCCGTCCGCTCCCATCGCCCACAGCCCGTCGGGCGAACCGTCCGGCGGGAGGGACTTGACGTAGGCGATCTGGGTGCCGTCCGGCGACCACGCCGGCGACCGCAACTTGGGCGGTTGCACACCGCCCGAGATGTCGGCCTCGGCTCCACACGGGTTAGGTACCCAGACGTCCCAGCCTGTCGGCCCTGGCGGCGGCGCGCAGCCGGTGCCGCCCGACGGCATCGCCCAGATACTGAACGTCCCGCCCACGTCGCACGTCGGGACGGTGCCGACGCACTCCGTGCTCGCGTACGCGAGCTGGCGTCCGTCCGGCGAGTATGCCGGCTCGAGTTCGGACGAGATGCACTGCCAGTTCGAGAACGGGTAAAGGTCCTCGCACAGGAGCGGCCTCGCCGTCCCTCCAGTCGCAGGTACCGACCAGACCTTGGTCAGGAAGGCCTGGGAGTGGTAGCTGTTCTCGGTCCGGTCGAAGGCGATCGTCTGACCGTCCGGTGACCAGGCCGGATTATTGCCACCGAAGTGGCAGTCCGGAACCGAACCCACAACCGAACAGGTTGACAAATCGTCTGCGGTGCCCGAGACGAAGCTTTCGCCCGTACCGTCCGGGTTGACCGTGTAGATCCCAAGCGAAGTCGGGCCGTTGAAGCGGGCGAAGGCGATCCGTCCGTTGCCGCCAGAGACCGTGGCCGAAGCCGCTGGGACCTCCGAGCCCGTACCCACCGCCACGGCTACCGCCACACAGACGGCGGCCACGAGCGGCAATTTCCTGAAGATGCTCATCGATGCTCCCTTCCTCAGGGCCGGCCGATCCGACCCATCCGACGAATCGTCCAAGAGCGATCAGGCCCTGTCGTTCACCGCCCGAACGCTCCCAGCGTCAGCGACCTGACAGAGACCACCATGACCAAGCGGTGACGTCCCCAACAGTCAGCTTCGGCCGATCGTTGCCACCTAGACCGCCGGCAACGAACCCTCCCGACGAGCGAGCTGAAGATGGTCGGATCAGGCACGTCGCTGACCTCACCCGATCCACCTTTCACCAGCCTCGACACGACAACCTTCCCCGTCGCATTCCAGGGACTGCTCTCCGAACTGACGACGATCCGCAGTTGACGCGGTCGCTCTAAGCCCGAACCACCGACCTAGGCGAGTGTCCGTGATCCAAAATCAGGCGAGACTTGACAGAGACTTGACACATCCGCCGCTCGGCAAGGAGCAGACCGCCGCCAGCCCGCATGAATCCTTAAGCCGACGCCCGGACTCGAACCGGGCACCCCTTCATTACGAGTGAAGCGACGTGGCTATGGCCGCATGAACAGTGCGATTCGTGGGCGCGAGGGAGTCGGCACTCTTTCCAAGCGGGATTGGACTCCTGCCTCAGGCGCTTCAGGCGCTTGTAGCTGGCCCTTCTCGCCGCAAGGATCTGCATGAATGTCTGGGCTGCTCTTCGAGCTTGGGATGCGGATGCACGCCGACAAACCCGTCGCTCACGGCAGAGCGCGCGGCACGGGTCAGATCTTCGACGTCGACAACATGCTGACGGTCGCCGAGTACGACCCGAACCTCTGGACGAACAGCCGCGACTAGCTGAGACGCGCTTGATCCGACCTGACCAATTGCCTGCGACAAGTGACATCGACGGGCTACCAACTGCCGCCGGAACCCCTTCATCCGCTTCGATCCCAAGTGCGCACGACGGGTTCTGTCGTGCGCGGTCGGGCCGGTGTAGTGATCGACACGGCAGCGTGCGCCAGCATTCAGCGCTGTAACCCGGGCCCGTTGCGCTCGTGCTCGGCACGGTCAAGGGATCCGCCCAGGAGAATGGTCAGGCTGCTAGACGAACCGGCCGTCGGCGTTGTCTTGGAAACCGGCTCCGCTCGGCCAGATGGCCGCGACGTCGGCGGCTGCTAGGAGGGCTTCGAGGTCGGGGCGCGGCCGGGCCGGGAGCAGAATCGCTTTGGCGGGTGGCGGCGCGATGAAGCGGCCGTAGTCGAGTAGCTGGCCGATCGCCATCCGGATCTCGCCGCGGGCGCCGCTCCCTTTGGCCTCTACGAGGTTGCCTCGGGTCTTGTCGTAGAGGTCGCAGATCAGTTCGCGTGCCTCCCCGGGCGGACGGACACGGAACCGGGAAACGGTCGACCCTTGGCGTTCAAGGAATGCTGTGTACTCCAAGACGAGTTTCTGCTCGCGTCGCACGGCGGTGTACGAGCTGGTCGTTTGCGCGACCGTGACCTCCTCTGTGTATTGGTTCTCGATCGGCACCTCGGTGACCAACGGCTCCGCCGTCTCGGTCGCCACCGCACGATCAAGCTCGGCCACACTAACGAGCGCAGGTAGTTCAAGGTCATCCTGCGGATCCCGAACCACGGTGCCGACCGGTGCGAGCCGGAACACAATCACCTGCCGCGTCGCACCGCTCTCGGACTCGGGGGCCTCCACCCGGAAGTACGGCGCCGCCTCGTCAACTTCGAACTCGCCCAGGTAGCAGACCGGACCGCCCGCACCACGGAATACGCGCAGCGACTTCCCCGCGGCATGGTGATCGAGCGTGGCGGCGTTCGCCGCCCGGAACTCCTGGTCGCCCCTCTGCCCATGGCCGGTGTAGTAGAGACGGTCGCCCGCCCAACCGTCGAAGTAGCCATGCGGGTTACCAACAGCACGATCGAGAAAGAGCAGGATATTCGGAGTCGAGCTGGACGTGGTCATGCCACCCTGGCGACTCCCGCCCAAACGGTCGTGCAGATCTCGCCGTCTGATCACCTGACCAGGCTCCAAGTCCCAACCAACAGCGGCATCGACAGGCAACACGATGCGCGGCGGGCTAGAACCCACCACCGACGTTCCCGGCAACGTGAGCAGCACAGCCCCCACAAACGTACTCCGGTGCTCAAGTGCATCCGGATGCACCTCGACCTCACCATCACGCGCCAGCAGATCCAACCCCTGCTGCACCCAGCCGATCGGCACCGCAGACCCTCCGGGCGAGCGGTCGGTCGCAACCATCACCTCACTCTCACCCACATCGAGCACCGTGTTCACCGCCCCTCCTACGGTGGCAAGAGGTCGGCCAACAAGACCAAGCAGAAGCTCCCGGGCCGATGGCAGCTCACCCATCACCCGATTATCCGCCACCAGGCCGCGAGCCCGAGTATTCGGCCCCGAACAGCCGAAAACTGCACGTCAGAAGAAAAGTGGCCACAAACGGTGGCCACACGCCGATTTCACCTCTGCCGCCGGCGCTCCGTAGGAGCAGGGAATCCCATATTTGCAGGGTTTTCGGCTGATGGAGCCAGGCGGGCTCGAACCGCCGACCTCCTGGGTGCGATCTAGGCGGTCTCAATGACCGCAGGATTTGTTAGTTGCTCCTCTGTCAAGTGGCCTCGGCGAGCTCGTGGCCGAGGTCGGTGACCAAGGCCTGAGCCCGATGGGATCTGACGGCGACAATCGAGGGTAAGCGAGACATGCCACGACAATCTGTTTCTTCGCGCCGGAGCCCTCGAGGGTGGATCCGTGGCTTGAGACTGACGAGCCGGCGTCGTAGCGCGGAAGCTCCGAGCTGATCGTGAAGCAGATCTCGTCGGGAAACCAGCGGCCCTGAAGCACACCAGCGCAAGTCATCGGAAAGGTCGGGCACCAGCACGGCGGGCCGGCCGGCTGCGAGTTTCGCTGGGATCGAAGGCGCCGAGACCGCGGATGCGGGGCCCGCGGTTGGGAGGGTGCTCGATGATGTCGAGGGCGGCGATGCCGAGGGCGATGGCCCGGTCGTCGTGTTGTCCGGGCTGGTGGTCGATCCTGTATGCGCCGGGTGTTGTTGTCTCCCGGAGCCGGACGTTTGCGAGCTCGCCGATCAGGGCTTCGTCGTCAGGGATGGTGAGGCGATGGCTTCTGATCAGGATGGTGAGATTGGCTGCTGACTGGGCGGCGGTCGTCGCGGTGGGGGTGATGCCTTGCACGCGGCCGAGCTGACGTTGGAGGCGCTGGATCATCCCAGCCGCCTGCCAAAAGTCGGCCCGAACGCGGCCAGGATATAGCCGTCCGGTGATTGCGATGTAGTCCTCGACTTCTTGTAGCTGGACAGGCTTTCCGGGTTCGGGGGTCCACACCTTCAGCAGATCGACGACGACCCGGATCGGAGCGTCCTTGCCCAGCTTGGGGTCGAGTTCGCCGTGGGCGACGACGACGACCGCGCGGTCGTGTGTGAGGCCGAGGTCGATCGCGATGCAGTACTCCGTGTTGGGGCGTGGCCGACTGTCAAGATTGGGGTCGACGCAGGCGTGGATGTCTTCGAGACGGGCGAGATGATCTTCCGGCTCGGTCCAAACGCCGAGGTGTAGCCGGTCGAACTGGGAGGAGGGGAGCCGGCGGCGTTCGCTCTCGAGGATCTCTTGCGAGATCCAGGGAACGGGCCCCTGGGTTTCGTGCACGGTCCAGAGCGGATCGTTTCGGGCGTACTCAAGTAGCCGATACGCCCAGTGGCCAGGCGCGGAGGGCGTTGTGATAACGGCCATCCTGCCGGGAAGCTTGGGCAACGCGGTTGCCACCGCTTCGAATCGCTCCTGTGACCGGTCCGTGTCGGGCCATTGGCCGATCTCGTCAACGACAACGAAGGCGGGCCGTAACCCCCACAGGCCTTCGTGGTCGCAGGGGAGGATCTGGAGCGTCGAATCCGAGCGGGATGCGGTGGCACGGTCGTGTGTGAAACGGAAGGCGTCGTGCAAGATGGCGGTATTGCGGGCAAAGCTTCTCACCGAGTCGAGAAGGATTTTTCCCTGATCGAGGTCGGCTGCGATCACGTACACACGCGATCCCGCGGGCAGCACCTCCAGCATCATCGCGACCGAGATGCCGGCGAAGTCTGTCGTCTTGCTACCACCACGAGGTCTGGTCGCAAAGACATGTGGTGGAGCCGTGGGATCAAGAATCGTTGTGGCGTCGCGGATCTGAAACTGGGCAGCACGCTCCCCCCAGCGCTTGCCGTCATCGAAGCGCAGCGCGCACAGCAGATCGAGTGCCCGGTTCACTTCATCCACCGGGCTCTCGAGTCGACGTTGCCCGCAGCTGCGCGGCCTCGCGGAGGCGCTGCCCTTCCTCCATGTCGTTCTCGGACCAACGTCGAACCCGCTCGAGGACAAGCGACTGGTCGACACCGAGTGCCGCCCGGCTGACCGGGTCGAGCCCGAGCCGTGCACGGGCCCGCTCGGCTCGCTCTAGCCAGCGGCGCAGAGCCTCGAGGGCGGGCCGCGGTCGGCTGCGCTTGTCGAAGTCGCCGTTCCGCTCGAGCCAGGCCGCGAGCCTCCAAGCACGGGTTTGGGCGATCGCATAGTCGCGCACGGCCGGTCGATCCTGATCTGTGAGATGAGGATTCTGTGCCAGGATCACTTCGAGAAGCTTGTCGGCTTCCGGCACGACGATCCCGTCGGCGAACGCAGCATGTGTCACCGCGTACACGTTGCCGGCCGGTGGTGCCGGCGGGCACGACCGTGAACCCCCCGCGAACCCCGGGTGAATCGGGCGAGGGCCGCTCACGCCTCTGCCCTTCGCGCGAACGCTTCGCTTAGCCACGGCCCAGCCTGGACGATCAGCTCGCGCAGGCTCTCCTCAAGGACGTCCTCTGCGGGGCGACCGAGCCGCTCGAACACGACGACCTGGCTTCGGCCGCCCAACCGATCGGCGTTTGCCTCACACACCGCCGCGACGAACGAGTCCCAGCCGGGCACGACCAGGACGCGCTCGAGCTGGCAGCTGTCAAGCTGATCCGCGAACCAGTTGACGTTCGCGATCTGCTCGAACTCGACCAGTGCCCCGTCCACAGCCAAGAACCTCTGGCCCGCGAGCCCGAAAGAAACGAAAAGCCTCGGCCGCACCTCCCCTGCCGAGCGCTGCCCCAGAGCCAAGCCAGAGAGCAGATCCCACGTCTTCCGCTCGCTCGGAACAACACCACCGTGCTCGTATGTGTTCAGCGTCGCGCGGCCAAGACCAAGAGCTTCTGCCGCCTTCACTTGAGTCAGCCCGGACGCCTCGCGCGCGCGAGAGACCACAGTCCTCTTCGAACCCGCTTCATACATGTTTGAAAGATATCCGATCGTTCGGCTGTCGCCCTCCCGCAAGCCCGACCGGGGAGCCTGCCAAGCTGCCCAGATCCGGATCGACCTCGACTATCAGCAGCTTCTCCGGCACGGCTACCTTCGTCGGCTGCTTCCCAACGACGCACACGAACGCTGGCGTCGTGAGCTCCGACGTCGTGCGCGACAGGACCGCCTGCGCATCCGCACCGGCGCCGGGCCAACAGGCACGAACATCGTCTGGGCCACACTCCCAGACTGGGAGCTCACCGACAACGAGCGGGCCAACGAACTCGAACGCCTCAGCGGACTCGGCCAACCCGGAGCCCACACAGACACGCCCGATGTTGTCTAACCGGACGAGAATCCGGTTTGCAAACCGTTTGCAACCGACAATACGACGGGTGACCCCGTTCGTTATCAGCAAACCCTCATGGCTCAACAGAAATACCACTTGAGCAGGGCTTTCACGCTAAAAAACAGGCCACCCAGGCATGGCCGCGCCACCCGCATCACCCTGTTTTCACCGGATTTTGAGTCCGGCGCGTCTGCCAGTTCCGCCACTTCGGCCCGGCTCTGATCGTAGCCCCCGCCGACCAGAGAGTTACAGCAGCTCGGCAAGCGGGAACGAGCGATGCCGACGCGGCGGCACGAGGAAGTTCTGCCGGTGCGTCGTCGTCAGCACCGAGTTGAAGCCCTGCCCGCGGGCGCGCGGCGTGAACTCGAGCTTCGTCCCGTCCGGCATCACGCCGTCCATTGCCAGGCGTCCGCGGTGGAAGTCGTCGCTCGTGGGCGTGAAGACGACGAAATGGACCCCCGCTGCCGGCCCGTCCTTCATGCCGTCGCCGGCAGGATCCGCGCTCCAGAAGAACGGGTTGTCGAGCGTGTTGAAGTCGGCGCGCTGCGGGACTGCCGTCCCCTTCGGATACCGCGTGCCGTCCACGCCGACGACTTCGCGCTGCAACCGCGACGCCGCCTGGATCGAGCTTGAATGCCCGATTCGCTGCTCGCGCCGGTAGTCGCGGACGTTCTCCGCGACCCCGACCGCGTCCTCTGCAGGCTGTTTCACCGTCTGTGCGCCGTGCTTGACCTCGAGCCCCGGGCGAAACGCGGTCGCTGCGCGCTCGGCGAAGTCAAAGTTGACGTACCAGGCCTCGAGATCCTCCTTGATGTGCGACAGGTGCATCGCTGTCCCCTGGCGGAAGTAGCCGTCGTGGCCGCCGTCCGAATAGCGGAGCGTCTCGAGGTTCGCGATCCGCTCCGGCCCGAGGCCCGCCTTTTGCGTCGACGTGAAGCCGAGAAACAGCTCGGCCGAATCCGGGATCAGGTCGGCGCCGTTCAGGCCGGCGGCGACCCCCATCTTCTTCGGCAGGCTCTGGCCGCCGTCGAAGCCGCCTCCCGCGAAGCCCTTGCGAATGCTGGTCATTTTGAAGATGTCCAGCCGCTCGAACAGCTCCTTCGCCGCATCCTGGATGTGTTCGAGGGAGTCGCTGCGGATCAGCACGGCGACCTCGTTCGACTCGAGCATCGTCTCGTGCGGATCGCTCGGGAAGCGAACGGCGTCGAGCAGCGCGGCAATCGGCTTGCCTTTGGCCGCCGACGCACGGTGATCCACGGGCAGGTAGGTCGCAGCCGGCCCCGGCACGTGCTCGCGGAAGTACGGCAGCCCCCAGGCGACGGTGATGCCGAGACCCGCCGGCGTCACCTCGTAGCGTGACTCGAGCTCCTGCAGCGCATGCTCGAGCTTGCGATGAGCGGCCAGAAGCGACTTTGCGCCGGGGTCGATCGCCAGCTTCGCGGTCACGATCTGGTGATGCAGCGGCGGCACGAGGACCTCGACGTGCTCCTGCACGATTTGGCGAACGCCGCGCAAGACGTGCTGCTCCGGAGGTAGAGCCCCTGCAGGCGTCAGTCGGCTGGGCGCCGACCCGAGGCGGTCGACCAGCTCGTATATACCTGCGGCCGAGAGTGCGGCCGCCCCAGCGCCGCCGACCAGCTGCCGCCGGGTCAGCTTCATCCTTAAACCCCGGAACGGGGGCGGACGAGCACGAGGTTGTTCAGAATCCGGTTGAGGCTGGCGACGACCTGCCGGTAGCTCAACGGCGCGGCGACATGCTGGCTGACCGTGTAGAGACCGCCAGCGTGATGCCACGCGTAGAGGACGTGCCACAGATCTGCGTCCTGGTTCACGGTGTAGACGCGCGCCACGATGCCCGGCGCCTTCACGATCCCGCGCGGGTCGGAGAAGCACGGGATCTTCGTCTTGACGATCTTCTTGCCGTTGGTGTCCTCTTTCACGCAAGTCGGGATCTTGGTGCGCCCGGGGTAGCCGCGCAGGTTGACGTGCACCTCGCCGCTGCCGGGCTCGGCCCAGACGAAGAGGGCGAGGTAGCTGCGGTCCTTGTCGACCGAGAGGCTCGAGCCGCCGGCGCCGCCGAAGCTGACGGTCGGGCCGATCGCGCCGGTCAGCGGAGCGGGCATCCAGCGCGGGCAGTAGACCGGCGCGTGGATGCGGTCGGCGAGCTTCTGGTACGTCGCCTGCCATTTCGCCGGGCACTCAGGCTTGGCTACGACGACTGCTGTCGTGATGCTCGTTGTGTTCTCGACCCGGGTCCCACAGCCTGCAACAACGAGGGCGCCCGCGACGAGCGCGATGATCACGGGCGTCCGCACGCGCTGAAGGGTACCGTCGAGTGACGAAACCGGTTCGGCTAGGGTCGGCCGAACATGCGAATCGGCATTCTCACGGGCGGCGGGGACTGCCCTGGACTCAACGCCGTGATCCGCGCAGTGGCCCGCAGCTCGTTCAGCCGCGGACACGAGATGGTGGCTGTGCGCGAGGGTTGGCGCGGGCTGGTCGACGGGTTGACGGAACCGCTCGGGCCGCGCGACATCTCCGGGATCCTGCCCCGAGGCGGGACGATTCTCGGGACGACGCGCACGAACCCCTACAAGGTCGACGGCGGCGTCGACCGGGTTCTGGAGAACTTCGCGGCCGCGGGGCTGGACGCGCTCGTCGCAATCGGCGGCGAGGACACGCTCGGTGTCGCCGCCAAGCTCCACGCCGAGTTCGCGTTCCCCGTGGTCGGTGTGCCGAAGACGATCGACAACGATCTCTCGGGGACGGACTACACGTTTGGCTTCGACACCGCTCTCTCGGTCGCGACCGAGGCGATCGACCGGCTGCACACGACAGCGGAATCGCACAACCGCGTGATGGTCGTCGAGGTGATGGGCCGACACGTCGGCTGGATCGCCGTCATGAGCGGGATCGCCGGCGGCGCCGACGTGATCCTCGTGCCGGAGGAGCCGGAGACGGTCGAATTGGCGTGCGAGCGACTGGTGCAGCGGCACGCGAGCGGGAAGTCGTTCTCGATCGTGGTCGTCAGCGAGGGCTACGAGCTGTCGTACGCAAACGGCGAGTCGCGCATGGTGGCAGCGGAGGCTCCCGCGACCGACCAATTCGGTCACGTCCGCCTCGGAGGGGTCGGGCACGAGCTGGCCCGGGAGATCGAGGAGCGGACGAACTTCGAGACTCGGGTCACCGTTCTCGGGCATGTTCAACGAGGGGGGACTCCTACGGCCCATGATCGTGTGCTCGCGACGCGGTTCGGTCTCAAGGCGGCAACGCTCGTGCACGAGCGCGTCTTCGGGCGGATGGCCGCGCTGCAAGGTGACGAGATCGTCGACATCCCACTCGAGGAGGCGACCCGTGAGCTGAAGCGCGTGCCGCAGGCGATCCTCGACGCCGCCCGCGCCCTCGCGTAGGAAGCTCCCGCGCTTCAGCTCACGCGCGACACAAACGTGTAGGCCTTGTACTTTGCGGGGAAGCTCGAGTAGCCGAACTCGACCCTCAGCTTCACGCCGACTAGCCGGATCCGAAGCGAGACGTCGTACCCACTGATTGGAAGCTCCTGACAGGGCACGCCGGGGCCGCCTTCACCGGAAAACGTCGCCTTCGCGACGGCTGCGTAGTACATCCAGCCAGCAGCAACGTGGTCGCGAGCCAGGCGCATCCTGCAGGTGCCCTTGGCGGAGACCGGGTCGTGCGAGGCGTCGGTTGGCCCCTCTCCGTAGTACTGAAGTCCCGAACCGCGGAATGTGAGCCGAAACGTATACAGGGCCTGTACCGAGCGCGGCATGCAGCCGATATCCCGGCCGCCAGAACAGATCGGAATCCCCTTGAGCGTCAGACTGCGCGCGACCCACGTGCCGGAGAAGGACGACCTCGCCCAGCCGACCGAGACCAGGATCAAGCTCGCGCCGGCCACAGCAAGAATCCGGATGAGCATCGTGAGTCTCACGACGGCGCGAGTATAGGTTGCTTGCTCCGTGCCTCCAACCAAGCCGTCACTGGATGCGGTAGAGACGCACCCACGGCCCGGCAAGGCCATGACCAGGCTCGACGTCGACTACCGGCCGGAGACGGGCGAGCGCGTCATAGAAGCGGCTCTCGAGCGGGTAGTCGCCGCGCGCGCGGAGCACGCGGTCGGTCACCGTTCCCGTGACGAGGACGTAGTCGACTCCCTGTGCGCGTAGGCGCGCAAGGTCGCGGTTCGGGTCAGTCGGCCGGGCCGGCCCGGGTAGCTGGAGGTCGAGCACGCGGCGGCCGAGTGGCGGGGATGACGGGTCGGCGGCGACCTCGGCGCCCGGGGGCAGCGCGCCGACGAGCTTGGGAATCGCGACTACGCGAGTGTCGGTCCGCGTCAGTCCCCGCGCGTCGCCGATCGACCACGCGAGCGGCACGACCAGGAGCACGAGTGCCAGCGGCGCCGTCCACGGGATCCGCGCCGCGAGGACACCGACCACCGGCACCAGCGGCAGCACATAGCGGTCGAAATGAGCGCGCTGCGGCATCAGCGTCAGCCAGTAGGCGATCACGAACGATGCGAGAACGAGATCGGCCCGTCGGCGGCGCCACAGCGCCACTGCGAACCCGATCAGACCGAGCACGAGCAGCGGCCCCAGTCCCTGCCAGAGCCGGTCAAGATAGGCGAACGGGGTCGCGGGATCGTGCTCGAAGCCGAGCCACCCCGCCCTGGCGAGGCGGTTCACATGCGAGATCGCGTGCCATGCGGTTCGCGCGTGGATGACGACAAAGGGGGCCGCGACAACGAATCCAACGGCTGCAAGCGCCCCCGCCCGAACGAGTCGGCGCCACTCCCCCCAACCTGCAACGACGAGCGGCGCCAGCGCGACCGCCCCCGGGTACTTCGCCGCCGCCGCTAGGCCAACCGCAAGTCCGGCCCATTCAAGCCGACCGGCGAGCATCAGCGCGAGTGCGCACGTCACACCGAGCGCGAGCGCGACATCGGTGACCGCCATCCGCGAGTAGGCGACGTGCGTCGTCGCGACCGCCACGCTCGCCGCGCCGACGATCGCCGCCCTTCTCCCGTACGACCTCATCCCGAGCCACCACGTCGCCGCGACGCCGGCGAGCCCGAGCACCATCGCCACACCGCGCGCCACCCCGTACGACGGCGCGTGCACGACCGCCTCGAACGGCGCCTGCAGGTACATCAGCAGCGACGGGTAGTCGTACCACCGCGGGTCGAGCCCGTGCCCGTGTCCGATGGCCCATGCGCGCGGAACGAGGTTCGCCTCGTCGGGGTTCAGGAATGGGTAGGGCAGGCCGTAGCGGATCCCGACGAGACGCAGCGCCGCGGCGAGGACGAGGATCGCGCCGAGCGCTACGCGATCAGAGCTCATTCGGAATGAAGCTTCGTCGTCGTGGCGTGATGGGTGCGTGCGATTCAAGGACGCAGGGAGCGTGAATAGCAGCGCTATCTACGCGACTGAGGACGCGGCAGCGTGCGCGCACAGCGCGCCACGACGGCACAAGGCTTCGTTCCGAATGAGCTCCTACACTTCGGGATGCGCGTCACCGACAAGCGGACCGATGTCGCCCGCCGTCACGAAGACCGCATCGACGCCCGCGCGCTCGAGTTCCGCCACATCATCCGCGCTCGCGACGGCGAGCTCGGCGATCGCGAGCTTGCCTGCGGGCACGTCCGGGAGTAGTTCGAGCAGGCGATCGAGGTGATGCTGATCGTCGTCTGCTTCTTCGGCGGAGAGAAGCAGGATCTCCGGATCGACCGCCTCGAGCACCAGCTCGAGATCGTCCTCGTCGCGCACTTTCAGCACGCACTCCACACCGAGCGCGTGCACCGCGTCGACGAGCTCTGCGAGCCGATCGCCGGCAGCGTCGACATCGACGACGATCGCGTCGGCGTCGCGTGCGTCGGCGGCGCTCCCGATCCAGACGAGCGGTAGCTCTGTCGCGTCGCGGATCCCGTCGGCCACATGCCGCAGCACGAGTCCTTCGGCACCCTGTGCTGCAGCCGCGCGTGCCCCGTCCACGTCGCGCACCTCGACGAGAACGGAGATGCCGTCACCCTCGGAGATCGCCTGGCTCAACCTGCGGAGGCCCGTCACTGCCGGGGATGCTACTCGGCTCTCGTTACCGTACGCGTGGCTGATGGAGAACGAACGCCCGGCTGTCGCCCGCATCTGTCTTCTTGGCGCTGAGTCGACAGGTAAGACGACGCTCGCTGCGGCGCTTGCGGTCGCGTACGAGACGGTCTGGAATCCCGAGTATGGGCGCGTCTACACCGAGGTCGGCCGTACGACCGGCAGCGCCTGGGAAAGCTGGGAGTTCACGCATATCGCACGCGTCCACTGCTGGTACGAAGACTTCCTCGTGGGGTTTGCGCGGCGGGTGCTCTTCTGCGACACGGATGCATTCACGACGGCGGTGTTCCACGAGGCGTACCTCGGCTCGCCGGCGACCGGGTTCGACGACCTGGCCGCGCGACGCTACGACCTCTACCTCGTCTGCGGACTCGACGTGCCGTTCACGCACGACGGTCTGCGTGAGTTCGAGCAGCAACGGCAGTGGATGCACGACCGGCTGCTCACACACGCTCGGGAGAGCGGCTCGCCGTGGCTGCTGCTCGAAGGGCCACACGACGTGCGCCTGGCGGCAGCCCACGACGCGATCGACCGCCTCCTCTAGACGGGAGCAGCCCTCACGGAGACGCATGCAGAGCCCTCCTCGCACACCGGCGACCTCTCCTAGCGGGACATGTCCCAAGCGAACATCACCTGGGCCACCGGCCTCCTCCCCACAGCTTGAGCCTAACGCCGATACACGCAGCCGTGTGAGACGACCCTGTGCCAGTTTCGCGCAGGTCCGTCCACAGAGATCGAGTCGAGAACTACGTCCCGACGGGGTGCCAGACGGTCTTCATCTCGAGGAACGCGGCGATGTCCCACGGGCTCTGACCGTCGGCCGACCCCCGTGCGACGCGCTTGACATTGTCGGCAGCGGCGCGTTCGAGGTCGGCCGTGTCGTCGCCGGCGCCGGTCACGTCGATCGCGTTCACGTCCATGTGACCGGCGAGGATCGGCCCGAGCTCGCCGCGGAAGCCGGTGAGGATGTTGACGACCCCGGCCGGCACGTCGGAGGTGGCGATCGCCTCCGCCAGCTCGATCGCAGCAAGCGGATGCGTCTCTGACGCCACCACGACCACGGTGTTGCCGCCGACGAGCGCCGGCGCAAGCCGCGACACGAGCCCGCCGAGCGCCGGCTCGTCGGGCGCGAGAATCGCGACGACCCCGGTCGGCTCCGGCACGGTGAAGTTGAAGTACGGACCGGCAACCGGGTTCGAGGAGCCGAGAACCTGCGAGAGCTTGTCGGCCCAACCGGCGTACCAGACGACCCGATCGACTGCCGTGTCCACCTCGTCCCGGCCAGAGCATACCGCGGCGAGGTCGTCAGCCCGTGCCTCCATCATCTCGGCAAGCCGGTAGAGCACCTGGCCGCGGTTGTAGGCCGTCATCTCCGACCAGCCGGCGAACGCCTTGCGCGCAGCAACGACAGCGTCGCGCGCGTCCTTGCGCGACGCACGCGCGACGTTCTGCCCCTCAGTTTCGTACGTCCGACCCGACTCAGAACGTGGGAACGCGCCGCCAATGAAGAGCTTGTACGTCTTCTTCACGGGTAGGCGGCTCACGACAGGTGCCCCGCGACGTCCCACGTCCAGAGCTCGACGATGTTGCCGTCCGGATCCTCGACGTACGCGGCACGACCACGACCGTCATCCTCGAAGTCGATGATCTCGGGTGGATGACCACGCGCCGTAAGGTGCTCGACGCAGGCGTCGAAGTCCTCGTCGGCGACGTGAAATGCGTAGTGGAGATGGACGCCCCCTCGACCTCGCGCGAGACCGACCTGCGGCGTCCAGAGTCCGATCCGCGTCCTCTGGCCGACCATCAGCCACGCACGATCCTCGCGCCCACCGACGACCGGGAAGCCGAGAACGTCGCGGTAGAACGCGAGAGCCTGGTCGAGATCGAGTACCTCGAGCACGATCTCGCTCACTCCGGTTGCCGGAATCGGACGCGTTTCGACGGCGCCGCTCACTCCTCGAACCTCAGATACGGCTCCAGGCCGTGGCGACCGCCTTCACGTCCATAGCCGGACTCCTTGTAGCCGCCGAACGGCGAGGTCGGGTCGAAGCGATTGAACGTGTTCGCCCAGACCACACCGGCGCGCAGGCGCTGCGCCATCCAGAGGATCCGCGACCCCTTCTCCGTCCATACGCCGGCCGAAAGCCCATACGCGGTGTTGTTCGCCTTCTCGATCGCCTCGTCAGGCGTGCGGAAGGTCAAGACGGAAAGAACGGGCCCGAAGATCTCCTCCTGCGCGATCCGGTAGCTCTGCGCGACATTCGTGAAGACGGTCGGCGCGAACCAGTAGCCCTTCTCGGGGAGGACGCACGGCGGCTGGTAGATCTCGGCGCCCTCCTCCTCCCCGCTCGCGACGAGCTCGCGGATGCGGTCGAGCTGCGCACGCGAGTTGATCGCGCCGATGTCGGTGTTCTTGTCCAGCGGATCACCGAGACGCAGCGTCTCCAGGCGGCGCTTCAGCTTGGCGACGAGCGGTTCGGCGATCGACTCCTGCACGAGCAGCCGCGAGCCCGCGCAGCAGACGTGGCCCTGGTTGAAGTAGATCCCGTTGACGATCCCCTCGACTGCCTGATCGAGCGCGCAGTCGTCGAAGACGATGTTCGCCGCCTTGCCGCCGAGCTCCAGCGTCAGCCTCGTGCCGGTGCCGGCGAGCTCGCGCTGGATCGCCTTGCCGACCTCGGTCGAGCCGGTGAACGCGATCTTGTCGAGGCCGCGATGCCGGACGAGGTGCGCTCCGGTCGAGCCGTCGCCCGTGATGATGTTGACAACGCCCGCAGGAAGCTCGGCCTGGCGGCAGATGTCGGCGAAGATCAGCGCCGTCAGCGGCGTCGTCTCGGCAGGCTTCAGTACCACGGTGTTCCCTGCCGCGAGCGCAGGCGCGATCTTCCACGCGAGCATCAGCAGCGGGAAGTTCCAGGGGATGATCTGACCCGCGACGCCGAGCGGCGCCGGCCGACGGTTGGGGAACGCGTACTCGAGCTTGTCGGCCCAGCCCGCGTAGTAGAAGAAGTGCGCGGCGGCTAGCGGGATGTCGACGTCGCGGGACTCCTTGATCGGCTTGCCGCCATTCAGCGTCTCGGCGACCGCGAGCTCGCGGGAACGCTCCTGCAGGATCCGCGCGATCCGGAAGAGGTACTTCGCGCGCTCCGCCGGCCGCAGCCCCGACCAGCCGTTCTCGAACGCGACCCGCGCCGCGACGACCGCCGCATCGACGTCCTCGGCACCGGCGAGCGCGACCTCGGCAAGCTGCTCCTCGGTCGCCGGCGAGATCGTCGGGAACCACTCCTTCGACCTCGGCTCGACCAACTCGCCACCGACGAACAGCCCGTAGCGGTCCTGAAAGCGGACGATGTCGCGCGCCTCCGGCGCGGGCGCGTACTCCCACTCGAGCGGCGACGACCCTATCCCCCCCAATGTCGCCGGCGTGCTCTCGACCTCGCCCACCTCAATCGCCCCCGTCTATCGCCCGAGCCTGACCGACCTTGTGTTTCAGTAACACAAGCGGATTCTCGGGCGCCCGCTCGTGACGGGCTTGTGTTTCAGTAACACAAGGACGCGAGTCCACCGACCGCGTTCGGGACACGGAAGCCTCGAGCCGAGCCACAATCAGTCGCCCGCCATCAGTCGATGGTGAAGTAGTCGAGGGACTGGTACACGCCGGTCTTCTGCTTGCGGATCTGCATGAGGACGTCGTTCAGCAACGACGATGCGCCGAAGCGAAACAGGTCGGGCGTCATCCACGCCGTCCCGAGCGTCTCGTGGAGGACGCAGAGGTACTGGATCGCCTGCTTGGCGGTACGGATCCCGCCGGCCGGCTTCATGCCGACCACCCGGCCGGTCTCGTCGTGGACGTCGCGTACGGCTTCGAGCATGCAGAGGGTCACGGGCAGCGTCGCGGCGGGCGTGACCTTGCCGGTGGACGTCTTGACGAAATCGGCGCCAGCGGCCATCGCGAGCAGCGACGCCCGGCGCACGTTGTCGTACGTCCCGAGCTCACCTGTCTCGAGGATCACCTTCAGGTGCGCGTTGCCGCAGGCCTCCTTCACCTGACAGATCTCGTCGTAGACCTTCGCGTAGCGACCGGAAAGGAACGCGCCGCGGTCGATCACCATGTCGACCTCGTCGGCGCCCAGCGAGACTACCTCGCGCACCTCGGCCACCTTCAGCGCCGTCGGCGCCTGACCCGAAGGGAACGCGGTCGCAACCGACGCGACCTTGACGCCGGAGCCGGCGAGTCGCGCCTTTGCGCCGGCGACGAGGTTCGGGTACACGCAGACAGCCGCCACGGAGGGGACGGTCCGGTCAACAGGGTCGGGTCGGATCGCCTTCGAACAAAGCGCGGCGACCTTCCCGGGCGTGTCGGCCCCTTCGAGCGTCGTCAGGTCCATCATCCGCACCGCGAGCTCGAGCGCTGCCAGCTTGGAGTCCTTCTTGATCGAGCGCTTCGCGAGCTCGGCAGCGCGCGCTTCTAGCGCGACCGCATCGACGGAGCCGATTCGCGGCAGCCGTAGCTCGAGTGGCAGCTCGAAGCCTCCGGGGAGTGCAGGCGCGACGGCCATCCGTCGCAGTGTAGTCGCGCTTTGTCGCGCTCCCTTGCCTCGCGCCGACCCGACGGCTTAGAGTGCCGGGAATGGCCCTCCGCGCGAACTCGAAGATCGATCTGCTGCGTCGCGTCCCGCTCTTCGAGCACTGCTCGAAAAGGACCTGACGCTGATCGCCGGCGTCGCCGATGAGCTCGACCTTCCGGCAGGCAAGGTACTGATGCAGCAGGGTGATCGCCGCCGCGAATTCTTTGTGCTCGTCGCGGGCGAAGTGGAGGTACGTCGAAACGGCAGGAAGGTCTCCACGCTCGGACCGGGCAACTTCGTCGGGGAGATGGCCTTGCTCTCGAAGGCGCCGCGGTCGGCGACGGTGACGACCGTGACGGCCGTCGACGTGCTCGTGATCGCCGACCGGCATTTCGTCGCGCTCCTCGATAGGACGCCCGAGATCTGGCTCAAGGTCGCACGCGCGCTCGCGGAGCGTGTCGGCTCGGACGACGTCGGCGACAAGGCGTAGATCCCAGCCGCCGGGCTGTTGCCGGCGTCGTGCATGATGCGGCCATGCCACCGCTCGGCGCGAGAGAGCGATCGCAACTTCCCGACAGCGCGTTTGCCTACATCGATTCGCTCGGAAAGCGTCGTCTACCGATCAACGACGCTGCGCACGTTCGGAACGCCCTGGCGCGTTTCGGACAGGTGGAGTTCGACGACGAGGGTGCAAAGGACAAGGCACGCACGCGGCTGCTGCGCGCGGCCAAGAAGCACGGGATCATGCCTCTCGGCTTTATCAGCTCGCAGCTCAATCCGCAGCGAAAGCTGCCCAGTGGCCACGTCGTCTTTCTCCTGACGGATCTGGAGGGCTCCACGGAGCTACTTCGCCGCCTTGGTGACCGATACGCCCGATTGCTGGCCGACATCCGTCGCCAGGTTCGAGCCGCGGTGCGGCACGCCGAAGGCCGCGAGGTCGACGCTCGGGCCGACGACCTGTTCGCGGTCTTCGAGCGCGCCCCGAACGCGCTCGCTGCCGCCCTCGCGATTCAACGGGCGATGCGTGCGAGCCTCTGGCCGGATGGAGTCGAAGTTCGGCTCCGCATCGGCATCCATCGTGGTCGCCCGGCGCTCACCGACACCGGCTACGTCGGCCTCGCCGTCCATGCTGCCGCGCGCATCGGCAACTCGGCGCACGGCGGTCAGATCGTCATCTCCTCGGCAGTGCACGCGGCGGTCGCCGATTTCCTACCGGACGGGGTCAGCCTCCGTGGCCTCGGCCCGTGGAGATTCGACGGCCTCCCCGAGCCCGTCGATCTCTACCAGCTCCAGGCCGAAGACCTGCCCGTGGACTTCCCGCCGCCTCGATCCGCCGTCGTTGCCGCGAAGGGCGGCGCCGGGCGACACCGCCAGAGCTCAGCCCGGTAGGCTCGAGCCATGGCCGCCGTCGACCCGACCGCACGCGATCTCGCGCAGGGTGCGAACTTCGCGGCGTTCACCGTGCACCTTCGCTCCGGCGCCGCGATGACGCACGTGATGTGGGTCGACGCCACGGACGACGAAGTCCTGATCAACACCGAGGTGCATCGCGACAAGTTCCGCGCCGTCGAGCGCGACCCACGCGTGACGGTGACCGTGTGGGACGCGGCCGATCCCTATCACTACGCCGAGGTGCGAGGCCGCGTAGTCGCGACCGTTCGCGGACCCGAGGCGCGGGCTCACATCGACAAGCTCTCGCGCAAGTACCGCGGCAAGGACTACGACCCGTCGATCATCACGTCCGAACGCGTCATCCTCCGGATCGCCCCCGAGTCGCAGAAAGTCCACTAGCGACGTGCCGCTCGAGCGCCCGCAGATCGACAAGCCCGACGGTGACATCCCCTTCGACCTGGGTGTCGAGGATTTCGTCGTCGGCGACGGCGCCGAGGCAGTTGCGGGCGCGAAGGTTTCGGTGCACTACGTCGGCGTCGCGTTCTCGACCGGCGACGAGTTCGACGCCTCGTGGAACCGCGGCCAGCCGTTCGAGTTCAAGCTCGGCAAGGGTCAGGTCATCCCCGGTTGGGATCAGGGTGTGGCGGGGATGAGGGTCGGCGGTCGCCGCAAGCTGACGATCCCATCGGCGATGGCGTACGGCGCACGAGGAGCCGGCGGTGTGATCAAGCCCCACGAGCCGCTCGTCTTCGTGGTCGACCTCCTCGCAGTGGGCTAGCGCGGCGAAGTGACCGCGGAGGCGACATGGTCAGACTCGGGGGAGGGTGAGCAGCTTTGGTTCCTCGGAACCCTGGCAACGATCCGAATCGCAGGTGCAGCAAGCGACGGCCGCTTCGCGTTGATCGAGTTCCTGTTCCCGCAGCACGCATCGCCGCCGCTTCACACGCATCCCCAGGACGAGAGCTACATCGTGCTGGACGGGCAGCTCACTCTCCAGGCCGGAGAGCAGCGCTTCCAACTCGCGACCGGGGCGGCGGCTGTCGTGCCGATGGGAGTCGCGCATACCTTCCGAGTGGACAGCGACACCGCGCGCGTGCTCGTGCTCAGCACGCCTGCGGGGCTCGAGGAACTGGTGCGGGACGGGTCCGTGCCGGCCATCACGCGGACTCTGCCGCCGAGCGATGCGCAGCGACCTTCGGCGGTGGAGCTAGAGGCGCTCTTTCAAGCCCACGGTCAAGTCAATCTCGGCCCGCCGCTGGCTCCCGGCGACTAACGGCGGTGGCCTCGGATGGAGGTCGGCGACGAGCTCCTATCATCTCGGTATGCGATGCGTCGTGAGTGTCGAGCCGATCTTCGTGGTCTCGGATGTGGCGCGGGCGGTCGCCCACTACGAGCGGTTAGGCTTCAGCACCTCGCATCATGACGAGGGGTACGCGTTCGCCCATCACGACGAGCTGACGATCCATCTCGCAGGACCAGGCGTCGATCCTGAGCGCGTGGGTCGCGGGTCGATCTACATGCACGTGGATGACGCAGACGCTCTCGCCGAGGAGTGGAGAGGCGTCGGTGTCGACTTCATCGAGCCACAGGACTTCGAGTACGGCAAGCGTGAGGGTTCCCATGAGGATCTCGACGGGAACCTCATCCGCTTCGGATCCCCGCTGCGGCGTTAGCATGCCGCCAGGCGGGAGCTGGAGACGGGGCTCTGGTGGTAGGAAGCAGTCTTAAGCTCGGCAGGGCCAGGTCATCCCGATCGGCTCGCGGTCGAGTAGTCGACCGTAGCTAGACGCCGATGCGAACTGGCACTTCGTAGAACTCGACGCCGGTGCGCGCGCCGGCACGTCCACCGCCCGCGTTCATCACGACGTCAGCTTTGCGCATGGCCTCTTCGCTGTCGAAGAGCGTGACGCCGAGCATTCCACCGGACACGCGATCGGTAAGCATCAGGAGCTTCGCTCCGTCGAGCTCAGGCGGTAGACCTCCCGCGTCGACCATCTCACGCAGTCTCTCGACCCTCGATTCGACGTCTTCCGGACTACCCTCGAACCTCGCAACGCGTGCCCACATGACGGCTCCTTCGATGGCTGACGCGCGATCTTCGCACACCCGCCTTCAGTTGCCGAAAGCCCTCATCGAAGAGCACCGAAATGTGACGGGGAAGAGTGACTTCGGTTCCATCAGGCGTTCGCCGATCAGAGCGCGACCGCGAGGAACCGCTCGATCATGGCGTTGACCTGCTCGGGCACTTCAAGCTGGTGAAAGTGACCGGCCCCGACCGTGATGCCGACTTCCAGGTCGGGCTTGATCGCGCGCAACCGGATGGCGTCGGGGGTTGCGTCGAGTGTCGCCCGGAGCAACAACGTCGGGATGGTGCAGAGGGCGAGCGCGCCGACGCCGTTCCAGGCCGTGACGCCGCGGATCACTGCGGTCGCGATCGGCAGTGGGACGGCGCACATCTCGTCGACGATCCAGCGTGCGAGATCCTTGTCCCGGGCGCCCATGTCTTGGACGTACAGGCGTCGGACGTCCTCACCACTCGGTCCGGCGAGCTGCTCCGCAAACGAGCTGAACAGCTTGATGGTCTCCGGCAGCGGGTCGATCGGCCCCGGGTCGACGAGAACGAGCGCGCGCGCCAACGAGGGGTGACGAGCGGCAAGCTCGACGCCGATCATCCCGCCGAGACTGTGACCGACGATCACCGGCTTTGCGATACCGACCTCGGCGCATAACCGTGAGAGGTCGTCGGCGAAGTCGGGGATGCTGTAGCCCGCCTCCGGGCGGTCGCTCCGGCCGCAACCGCGCAGGTCGACCGCCGTGACAGAACGCGTCTGCGCGAAGTAGTCGAACTGCGGCCGGAAGGCCGTGCGGTCGCAGCACCAACCGTGAACGAACAGCAGCTCAGGCTCGCCGCTACCAGCCCGCTCGTAGTACAGACTTAGACCGTCGAGTTCAGCGTACGGCACGACGTCGCAATACTCTCATTACGGCGGCCAAGCGCCACAACAAGCCGTCGGTCCGGCATTGCGTTCGGCCAACGGCGGAGATCGAGCCTGGTGTGGCCGGGAGGCTAGAGCCCCAGTCGCTCGAACTGGCCTGCGTCGCGGCGCCAGTTTGACCGCACCTTCACAACCAGCTGCAGGAAGACCTTGTGCCCGACCAGCGCCTCCACCTCGGGTCGAGCGCGCGTCCCGATCTCGCGGATCATCGCGCCCTTCTTGCCGACGAGGATCCCTTTCTGCGACTCGGTCTCGACGATCACGAACGCGCGCAGCACTTTCTCCTCGATCTCGTCGACGACGACGGCGAGCGCGTGCGGTACCTCCTCGTGGGTCAGGTGGAGCGCCTTCTCGCGGATCACCTCGGCGACACGCTGCTCGACAGTCTGATCGGTCGACTCGTCGCGCGGGAAGAACAGCTGGCCGTCCTCCGGCAGCAGGAAGGCGAGGTCGCTGCGTAGCTCGTCGACGCCGTCCTTCGTCTTCGCGCTGATCGGGTGGAGCGCATGGAAGTCGCCGAGCGCGGACGCCACCTTCATCTGACTCGCGATGTGCCCCGGGCTCAGCCGGTCGATCTTGTTCAGCGCGATGATCACCGGCACCCCGCTGCCGAACGCGCGCCGGGCGACGAACCTGTCGCCAGGACCGATCCGCTCGCGCGCGTCGAGGACGACGAGCACGACGTGTACGTCGGCAAACGAGGCATCTACAGTCGACTGCATCCTGTCGGTAACAGGGTCGATCGGCCGCTGGAACCCCGGCAGATCGACGAGCACGAGCTGATAGTCGGGGCCGTTCGCGACGCCGTAGATCCGGCGGCGCGTCGTGTTCGGCACCTTCGAGGTGATCGCGACCTTGTCGCCGCAGAGCGCGTTGACAAGTGTCGACTTGCCGACGTTCGGGCGGCCCGCGAGCGCGACGAAACCGGACTTCACAGTACGACTTCCGAACCCGACGCAATGGCGAACGCGTAGAACAGTGCAGCACCATGCCGTGTCTGTAGCTCCGACTCGACGGCAGTCCGTACCGCGTCCCGGTACCGCGCCGGGCTTTGTTCCCTCAGCCTCGTAGTGACGTACATCCGGTGGGCGTCGATGCATTTCTCGCCGCCGAGCCTGAAGAGCACGAACCGAGCCGGACCGCCATAGAGCCGCGTCGCCCTCGAGATCGTGCGCAGCGTGTATTGCCGCACCCCGTGCGGGCCATAGAGGCTCCGGCACGCAGCAGCAGGAACGAGGTGGAGCTGAAGCCAGGGCGTGGACCGGGGGACGAGCTGATCCCTGATCCGGCTGAAGAACACCATGTCGTCTTCGACATGCTCGAGACAGGACTGCGAGATGATGAGGTTCACGTCGTTTGGGACGGTCAGCCTGGATGCATCGCCCACCACGTACCGCAGGCGAGCATCGCCCGCCTCGAGTTTCGCCCAGCTCGGGCGGGGAACAGCGTCGATCCCGACATAGCTCTCGACCTCTCCACCGCTCCATTCAATGAGACGCGGCCCGTAGTACCCCTTGCCGCAGCCAACATCAAGGAGGCGGAGTGGGCCGAGAGCATCTGTGAGCGATGACCAGGACACGTTCATCCAGAACAGATCGGAGAGCATCCTCGCCGGCGACGCGCTCGGAGCGAGCCGACCCAAATGGTCCACCCCCGGGAGGTCGGCCATGGAAAAGTCGCGTAGCTCGATCCGGTCATCGAGCCAAACCGGAGGAAGCATGTTGTTCAGACCGTTCAGCGCCGACCATACGATCCGACCTGGGCGACGCAGACCGCGGTCTGCGTTCAGCCGGTGCGTAGAGGTGCTGCGGGCACCAGCTTGCGAGCCTCTCACTATCAAAGGATCGCCGAGTCGAAGGAGTCGGGCAGCAGCTCGGCGGGCGTCTTCGTCTTCACCTCGCCCGCGTTCCGGAAGACGACGCGCTCGACGCCCATCTCGTGGAGCCACTGCCGGCAGCCACCACACGGCGATGCGGTGATCGCTGCAACCGTGAAGTCGCCGGGCCGGTAGCCCTCCGCTACCGCCCGCGAGAACGCGGTTCGCTCCGCACACACGCCGAGCGGGTACGCGGCATTCTCGACATTGACGCCCTCGATCACGCGCCCGTCGCGCGCAAGAACCGCACAACCCACGTTGAACTGCGAGTACGGCGCGTAGGCCCGCGACGCGACGGCGTCGGCGAGCGCGAGAAGCTCGAGATCCGTCATCCCTCGAAGAAGAGCTGGAAGAAGGTCAGCGTCACGAGCGCCCCGAGCACCCCGCCGAGCATCACCTCGAACGCCGAATGAACACCGGATTCCACGCGAGTCTGAGCCACGAGCACCGCCATGATGAACGTCAGCGTAGAGATCAGGAACTGATGCTCTGAATTGTGGAGGACGAGCGTCGCAGCCATCCAGCCGGCAAATGCGACAGCCGCGTGCCCGGACGGCAGCCCGCCACGCATCGGCGTGCCGCGCCCGGTGAGCGCCTTCGCGGCGATGACGAGGATGATCGTGACGACCAACGCGACCAGCGTCAGGTCGGCTGGTGCGCGCGAGAGCCGGTCGAGGAAGTGGCTGCTCCGCTCGGCCACGGCGCCCGAGAAGACCAGATAGCCGATCGCGACGGAGTTGATCGTCGCGATCAGGACGGCTCCGGCCGCGACGTCCTTCGCGATCTTCGCGAAGGGCTCGACGCTCGGCGTGACAAGGTCGACGACCGCCTCGAGCGCCGAGTTCAGCATCTCGGCTATCAGGACGAAGGAGATAGCTAGGAGCAGCGCAACGAGCTCGATCCGGGTCACGTCGAACGCCACGGCGGCGACGATCACGCCAAGTGCGAGCGCGAAGTGGATGCGCAGATTCCGCTCGTTGCGCATCACGTGGATGATCCCTTCGAACGCGAAGTTGAAGCTCTCGAGCAGCGTCCGCGAGCGGCGCGGCGACGTCATCGGCTGGCGTGCACGCTCTCGCGCGCCTCCATCTCTCTGCCGTGGTCGTAACCCAGGATATGGAGCAGCCCGTGGACGAGCGGCTCTCGCCAGTCGTCGCCGACGACCTGCGGGCACAGGACGATGTCGCCGAGCGCACGCGGGACCTCGTCCGGCAGATCCTCGCGCCCGTCGATCGGGAACGAGAGAACGTCGGTTGCCTCATCGATCCCCAGGTGCTCGGCCTTCAGCGCGCGGATCTCCTCGGGCGCGACGAACGCAAGCCCGAGCTCGCCCGAATCGACACCTTCGATCCCGAGCACCTCGCGCGCGAGTGCGACCGCGCCGGCCTCGTCCACCTCCACCCCGCTTCGGTTGTCGACTTCGACATCCAGCACGGCGTTACTTCCGACGCGCCGTGCCGGTCTCCTCGGCGTGACGCTTGTACGCCTCGACGATGCGCTGCACCAGCTTGTGACGGACGACGTCCTCGTGCCCGAACTCGACGAACTCGACGCCCTCGATCCCGCCGAGGATGTCGCGCACCTGAATCAGCCCGGAGGCCTGCTCGCGCGGCAGGTCGATCTGCGTGATGTCGCCGGTGACGACCATCTTCGAGCCGAAGCCGAGCCGCGTGAGGAACATCTGCATCTGCTCCGGCGTCGTGTTTTGCGCCTCGTCCAGGATGATGAACGAGTCGTTCAGCGTGCGGCCGCGCATGAACGCGAGCGGCGCCACCTCGATCGTCCCGCGGTCCATGTACGCGGCCAGCCGGTCGGCGTCCATCGTGTCGTACAACGCGTCGAACAGCGGGCGCATGTACGGGTCGACCTTCGCCAAAACGTCGCCCGGAAGGAAGCCGAGCCGCTCGCCCGCCTCCACCGCGGGACGCGTGAGGATGATCCTGCCGACTTGCTTTTCGGTCAGCGCGGCGACGGCGAGCGCGATCGCCAGGTACGTCTTGCCGGTGCCGGCCGGGCCGATCCCGAACGAGACGGTGCAGGAGCGGATCGCGTCGACGTACTGCTTCTGGACAACGGTCTTGGGCGCGATCTTCTTGCCGCGATGCCGCCAGACGACGTCGTCGAAGACGTCACGGATGTCCGCGGCCTGGTCGAGCGCGCGAGCGACAGCGCCAACCGTGTCCGGCCCGATCTGGTGACCGCCCTCGACGAGCTCGACCAGCTCGTCGACGACCGCCCGCGCCTCGACGACGCGCGCCTCGTCGCCGTTCAGCGTCAGTTTGTTGCCGCGCAGGGCGATCGAGCAGCCGAGCCGGTCGCGCAGCGAATCGAGCACGCCGTCGGCGACGCCGGCCAACTCGGCGGCAACCTCGTTCGGAACCGTGATCACGTCTTGCATCTCGCTCAGTGTACGGTCGGGCACACTGGAATCGTGGCCACACCGCTGACGATCCTTTACGACGAGGACTGCGGCTTCTGTACGGCTGCCGCGCAACGGCTGGCACGGCGGGGCGGGATCACGGCGGCGGCTATCGGCAGCGCCCTGGGTGACGCGGCGCTTGCGCCGATGAGCCGCAAGGAGCGCTACACGTCGTTTCACGTCGTCGACGGCACGGGCCGTGTGTCGTCGGCGGGCGAAGCGGTCACCGTACTGCTCACCGCCCTCCCAGGCGGCCGCGTGACGAGCAGACTCGCGCACACGTTCCCGCGCCTGACCGACGCGCTCTACCGCCGGGCAGCGAAGCACCGCGACCTCCTCGGCCGCGTGTTTCGCGTCGAGGCCTGCCGCGTCGACTAGTCACCGATACGGATGCACCCTGAGCCCGGTAAGCGAAAAGGCCGGGCGAGCGGCCTCTTCGCTTCTGGCGCTGGTCGATACGGCCGAGCGATTACTCGATCGGGATCTCGAAGCGAGCGATGATGCCTGGGTCGCCTCCTCTGGCGAGTAGCTCGGGATCGGGATCGCGAGTCGCGACCCACGCATATCCGTGTTCGGGGTACGCGACGACGTCCGGGAAGCTCCCGGCACTGAGCGCGAGGATCTGAGCGGGTTCCTCGGTGAGGTTGCTGAACGTATGCAGTCCGGCACGTCCCTCGGGGCAGAAGACGACGTCGCCCGGAGCTAACTCCTCCTCGCCGTGTTGGTTCCGGAAGACGGGACGGCCGCTCAGGACGAAGAACATCTCTTCGGCTCCGAAGTGCATATGCATCGGCGTCTCAGGCGCCGCGGGGGGCAGTTCGTACAGCGTTGCTCCCATCCTCGCGTTGTCCGGCCGCCAGAAGACTCGATACCGAGTCCCGGCTTCTTCGTTCTCTCCGTCCCAGGTGTCGGAGAAGAGGTTCTGACGATTCACGCGTGGTACCTCCGAGTCATAGCGGTGGGCGCGCAGCCAGCCGAGCCCCGCAGTACGGGCCTCGGCAAACTGCGCCGGAAACGCGCGGCTGCTCGCCGCGCCAAACCGCTACCTCGCCGCCGGATCCACAGCAGGATCATGCCTGCTTGAGAGTTCTGACGACGGCACTCCGTTCACGAACGATTTCCCGACAAGGTGCCGTGAGAACTACGTTCGCGCGATGCGGGCCTCGTCGAGGGGCAACAACTCGTCGGGTTCGAGCCGATTCCGAGCCACGAGCCATATCCGCACTCATCCTCCCGCTGCGCCTCCTCGACGCAAACGGTCACGTCGATAATTCGCACTTCAGCCAGGGCGGGCAGTGCTGGCGCAGTGTGGCCTTAGAATCCCCTCCGTGTCCGCTTCTCACGCCTCGCTGACCGACATCCCAGCCGCCGACGTCGTTCACACCGATGCGACGTGGACGCCGGTCCGCAATCACTTCGGGATCACCGCGTTCGGTGTCAACGCCTACACCGCTCGAAATGCCGGCGATCGCCTCATCGGCAAGCACGACCATGCGGATCCCGCGGACGAGCAGCACCAGGAGTTGTACTTCGTCCACACAGGACACGCGCGTTTTCAGGTGGACGGTCAGGACGTTGACGCACCGGCAGGCACCTTTGTGAGCGCCCTCGACGTGAAAACGATCCGGTCTGCCGTCGCGCTGTCGGACAACACCGTCGTGCTCGTGATCGGCGCCGAGCCTGGCGCTCCGTACGAGGTCACACCTGCCGAGCGTGCCGACTTGGCTGCGGCAGGCGTGCCGGCGATTCCAGCCTGAGATCAGACGACGGTATTTCGCCCCGATACCGACCCAGCGAGTCTCACAGTTCACTGACGGGGTTTGCGGTTCCCGCGGTTGCGCGTGTGTGGCTCGCAGGCGCAAACCGATCGGTGCTCCCTTCCGAACTGCAGTGTGGTCGCGACTTGCGGCTTGCTAGACACGAGTCAGAGGAGGAAGCGCATGAGGAAGTTCGTGATGGTGGGCGTCGCAGGGTTGGTCGCGCTCGGGCTGGCAGCGACCGCGTTTGGCGCGGCGAGTGGCTCTTCGAGCATCTACAAGTTCAAGGCGGCGCTGACGGGCGCGCAGGAGGTGCCTAAGCCGAAGGCGCCGGCCGGAGCGGGTGGAGCCTTCACCGCGAAGACGGTTGAGGCGAAGGCGGGCGGCGGTACGTTCACGTGGAAGCTGACCTTCCACGGGTTGAGCGGTGCGGCCGTGGCAGCGCACGTCCATCTCGGCAAGAAGGGTGTCGCGGGTGGCGTTGCCGTCTCGCTCTGTGGGCCGTGCAAGAGCGGCATGACTGGCAAGACAAAGATCACGGCGGCGATCGAGACCGCCCTCGAAACCGGTAAGGCGTATGTCAACGTCCATACCGCCAAGAACCCCGGCGGCGAGATCCGCGGGCAGATCAAGAACAGCTAGCAGCCAAGGTACGGTTGGTTGCTCGCATCCCCTGGTTCGTGGGGGCGATGCGGGAGCCGAACCGGAGTCGTGAGTGAGAATGGGATGACCTCGCGCAGGCTGGCGGGGTCATCCCGATCCGAGACGCAGACGCGCTCGTCCAGGAGTGGAGGGCGATGGTGTCCAGCTCGTCGAACCCAAGATGCGACGACCTGGGGTTGCCGCACAGATGCGGGAATGTCGGCGACGCGTAACGAGACGAAGGTCCGGTGATGTCTAGCTTGACCGAAGTTCCGTGAAGGGCGACGCCAGAGACATCCGAGCGCTCTGGCTAGAGGTCCGGCGGTTGACCCACAGGGCTAGGTCAGAGAATTAGACAGGCCGCTCTGTTTGCGGGATCATTGCGATCGTCCCAACTGGTGTAACGGTGAGGAGGGGCATGGCTGATCGTTGGATGATCCGCGGGGTGGAGTATGGGAACTGCAACTGCAACTGGGGCTGTCCTTGCCAGTTCGGGTCGCCCACGACACATGGTTATTGCGAGGCCCTGGTGGCCGGGCATGTCGAGGAGGGGAACTTCAACGACACGAAGCTCGACGGCCTCAACTGGGCTCTGCTGGTGCAGTGGCCGGGTGAGATCGCGGACGGCAATGGGACGGAGCAGGCGATCATCGACGAGCGGGCCGATCCCGCCCAGCGGGAGGCGTTGCGCAAGATCCTGCATGGCGAGTCGACCCCGGGTGTCACCCATTTCTCTGTCTACAACAGCACCATGTCAACGGTCCTGGACACCGTGTATGCGCCGTTTGACCTTTCGATCGACGTGGACGGCCGAACCGCCACGCTGAAGATCGGAGACCTGGTCGAGTCGGTGGGCGCGCCGATCATGAGTCGCTTCGACGGCAGCGCGATGAGATCGCGGATCAATCTCCCGAACGGGTTCGAGTACACCTACGCGGAAATGGGCAACGGCAACTCGAAGGTCCGAGCCGGGATCGAACTTGATCTCACAGACAGCTACGGCCAGTTCAACGTCCTGCACATGAACCAAGACGGCGTCATCCGCTGACAAGCCCGTCGGATGGCGCGCACGTCGCAGGCCGATTCGCGTGCTCCAAGCCCGAACCGAGGAATGGCGGTACTCCCTGCGCGAGCGAACGGGTATGACGCCTGAGCTTCAGACTCTAGGTCTGCGGCGTCGCCGCATTTGCCATAACGCCGACTAAGAAGACTTTGACGTCTCTCGAGCCGGCGCTGTACCCACCCGATGACCATCTAGCCGGTCTACCCCGCGGTGCGTGATCTACCCGAGAGCTACGCGAGCTTCTCGCGGACGAGTTGGCTCACTTCGGAGCCGTCAGCCCGGCCCGACACCTGCGGCATTACGTCGGCCATCACCCGCCCGAGATCCATCAGCGACGTCGCGCCGACCTCGGCGATCACGTCGTCGACGATCTCCTCCAACTCGGCCTCCGACAGCGGTTCCGGCATGAACTCCTGGAGGACGGCGAGCTCCGACCCCTCCTTCGCTGCCAGTTCCTCGCGGCCGGCTTTGGTGAACTCCGCGGCCGCCTCGACGCGCTTCTTCCGCTCGCGCTGCAGCACCTGCAGCTCCTCGTCCTCCGAAAGCGGCCGTTGCAGCTCCTTCTCGGCGGAACGCAGGCTGGAGAGGATCAAGCTGAGCGCATCGCGACGCTCGGCATCGCGCGCGAGCCGCGCCTTTTTCAGCTCCTCCTCGATATTGGCGACGACACTCATCTGCCAACCTCCGGTTGAACGGTTCATGCGAACCCGGGCAGGCTAGCGCCACCAAGCACATGCCAGTGGAGATGGAAGACCGTCTGGCCGCCACCGGGGCCGACGTTGACGATCACTCGGTAGTCCTCGAGGCCAGCGTGTTCGGCTGTTTCGGCGACGAAGCGAAGCATGCGCGCGGCCTCGTCATCCGGGAACGCAGCGATGTCGCGGAAGGTGTCGACATGGCGCGCGGGCAGAACCAGGAGGTGTGTCTCGGCCTTCGGGTCGATGTCGCGGATCGCGACGAAGCCGTCGGCGGCGTGGACGTGATCCCCGTGGGCGACGAGCCGGCAGAACAAACAGTCAGGCTGCGACAGCGAGGATCCCCTCCTCGAAAATACCGGTCGCCCGCGCTCGCACGAACTCCCCGACCGGTGCGTCCAGGAGCCACGGCGTGTAGTCACCGGCATAGCCGAGACCGGGCCGGTCTACGAGAACGGTGTCAAGGCTGCCCACACGGGCACGCCAGCGCGCAACGCAGGCGGCATGGGATGCGGCTCGGAGTCGCGCGCTCCGCTCACGCTTCACGGCCGCCGGTACCGGGTCATCGGCGGCAGTTGTCGTTCCGGGACGGGGTGAGTACGGGAAGACGTGCACTTTCGTTACCCCGGCTTCCTTAACGGCAGCGAGCGTGCGCTCGAACGCAGCGTCGTCCTCGGTGGGGAAGCCTGCGATCACATCGGTCGTGAGGTTGAAGTCCCGTAGCGGCTCGAGCTTGGCGAGGTACTGCGCCATCGTGTAGCGACGCCCCATCGCACGCAGGACGCCGTCATCGCCCGACTGGAGCGGAACATGGAGGTGCGGCGTTGCGACGGGCGTCTCGCGGAGCGCGGCGACGAGCTCGTCGTTCACGTGGTTGACCTCGATCGACGACAGGCGGAGCCGCTCGACGCCGTCGATCGCGCCCGCCTCTCGCACGAGCCGCGCGAGGCCGTATCCCGCGCCACGATCGCGGAAGCACCCGAGGTTCACGCCGGTGAGGACGATCTCGCGATGACCTTGTCCAACGCGACGGCGGATCTCGGCGAGCACAGCCTCGGCCGATCGGCTGCGTGTGGCGCCGCGAACGATCGGGATCACGCAGAAGTTGCACGAGAAGGAGCAGCCGTCCTGGATCTTCACGAACGCGCGGACGCGCTCGAGTCGGTGGTCGGCGCGGACGCAGCCGATCGCGCCTACGTCTCCGGCGACTGCCGCCGCGGCCGCTTCACCGGTACGCGGTACGACGACGACATTCGCCGGCATCCCCGCGAATGCACGGTCGAGGTTGGAGGCGCAGCCGGTGACGTAGACCCGGCGGCTCGAGCGGGCAAGGCGCGACACCGCCTGGCGCGACTTCGAGACCGCCTCGCGCGTCACGCAGCAGGAGTTGACGACCGCGACTTCGGCTCCCGGGCCGCTCTCGCGGTGCCCGTCGGCAAGCAGGCGCTCGCGGATCGCCTGGGCATCCGCGAACGAGACCTTGCAGCCGAGGAAGCTCGTGATGAAAGTCGCCATCGAAGGTTCAAGAGCTTAGACGGTTGAAACGCCGAGTTGATCGCGCCCGGCTCTGCCCCATTCGTGCACTCAGGTCGGAGCCGACTCCTGAAGATTGCGCAGCCTGATGCCGCTGAACTCCAACGACGACGCGATCACCTGCTGCCACAGCTGCTCGAGTTGCGGGACGATGCGCAGCTCGATGCCCGCGTCAGCGTGTCGCATCAGCAGATCGCCAAGCACGACCACCTCGGTTGGCACGACCGCGGCGCGAGAGACCCAGTAGCCAGCCGCGCGATCGTACGACTCGAATGTGTCTGCAGGAAGACGGTAGGCGAATACACGGGCAGACCGAACCGCGTCGAGCCAGTCCGATTGGATCGCATGCACGCGGCGAGATCGGTCAGCGGCGACAAAAACGCTCGACGTCGTCGTCGTTCGTCTCCCGCGTCCCCCAGAACGTCGCGCGAGGGCACTCCCGCGGGAACCAGTAGGCGGCGACATGGTCGTCGTCAATGCCCCACACAAGCGGTTCGACGCAGTCGTGCTCGGGATTCGCACGCGGCTCGAATCGCTCGATCGAACCATCCTCGCTCGCGTGCCAAATCGCAGCCATCATCCCGAACGCTAGACAAGGAGGGTCGCAACGAGCAAAAGCTCGGCTGAGCCGATGAGCCCGGATAGGCTGCGACCGTGATCGGATCGGAGCCGAGTCTCACGGCATGCCTTGCGACCGTCCTCGGTATCGATTACTCCGAGCTCCCGGTCCCGGATGGCGACCCGGCTCGGTTCTGGCGCCAGTGGCTCGCGGAGCGCAACCTCGGTCTCGTGCCCGTCGATGATCCGACCTCGTTCTCATGGCCAGGGTTCTGGATCGCCGCAGCCGAAGCCTCCGACGGGCGACGCGACGTTGTCCTCATGTTCGGCGTGCCGTCGGGAGTCGTGACGGACGCATCCGGTTTGTACGGGGTCGGCAGCGCTCTCGTCGAAGGCGCCGTCGTGGCGCCGCTCGATCTCCACCTCGAGCGCGCTCGGCCGTACGGCGACGCCGGCGCGATGCACGGAACCATCGAGGCAGTCCTGCTCGCGCCGGAGGCCGAGGCGCCGCTCGTGCATGTCGAGGAAGCGACCGCGACCGCCGGCAAGGGGCTGGTCGGCGACCGCTACGCCGCAGGTCGCGGCACGTTCTCGGGAGAAGGGCGGGGCTACGAGCTGACGCTGATCGAGGCCGAGGCACTCGACGCTCTCGCTGCCGCCGGGACGACCGTGGCGTGGGAGGAGGCCCGCCGCAACATTGTGACGCGCGGGATCCGGCTCAACGCGCTCGTCGGCCGGAAGTTCACGATCGGGCCGGTGGAGTGCGTCGGGCGTCGACTCGCCGAGCCGTGCGCTCACCTGCAGCGCCTAGCGCAGGACGGTGTGCTGCGGGGGCTCGTCCATCGCGGCGGCCTGCGGGCGGACATCGTCTCGGGCGGCACGATCCGCGTCGGTGACACGCTGACGCCCGGAGCCTCGCACGAGGAGTCGGGCGCTGCCTGATCTAGCAAGTACGAGGCCTCTGCCGAATACCGCAGCGATGTCTGCTGAATCGGTGCCTGTCACGTGATAATCGCCTCACGTGACAGGCACCGGGAGCTGATAGCCCGAGCAATCGGGGAGTTCCAGAGTGGCAATCCCTCGCTTAGCGGGTGAACACGCCGGCTGCCCAACCATCGAGCTCGAGGTGGCTGCGAACCTCCCAGCCTGGCGCACCCGGCCGTTCTCCAGCGAGGTACCCGGACGTGATCACTACTCCAGATTCGAGCCGAGCCAGGATCGCCTCGACTGGGCGTAGCAGGATGTTTGCGACGGCGACATCCGTTGCCGGCAGCGTCCCGCTTTCGGCGTCGACAACCCGTGTTTCGAGCTCGACACCGTTGATGGCTGCATTGGCACGCGTGACTTCGACCGCGACCGGGTCGTCGTCGATCGCGACGATCGGGCCGTAGCCGAGACGCGCCGCGGCGAGCGCGAGCACGCCGGAGCCGCAGCCGATGTCGAGCAGGCTCCCTCGCTGATCGAGGTCGGCCAGCAGCTCAATACAGAGCCGCGTCGTCGGGTGCGCGCCGGTGCCGAACGCGCGACCTGGGTCGATCACGACGGCCAGCGCGCCCGCCGGTGGCGTCTCCCACGGCGGCCCGAGCCACACACCACCAGCCCACACAGGCCGGTGGAACTGCCGCCAACGGTCTTCCCACCCTGGCTCGACCGGTAACGCGACCGCGTTCGAAAACACGGCCCGGATCGCGGCCTCTCCGGCTGGGTCAACGTACGCCGCTAGCTCGGCCTCGTCGCCTTCGTCGGTCTCCTCGAAGCCGCCTGGTGCGAGATCCAGAAGGCGCGCGATTGCATGCTCCCGTTCGCTCAGCGGCACGCGAAGCGAGACTCGGACGAGACCGCTCAGCGGAACGCGCTCTTCAGCCGCTCGAAGAAGCCGTCATCTCGCCGATACGCGTCGTCACCGAGCTTCTCGCCAAGCTCGGCGAGGAGCGCCCGCTGCTGCGGGTCGAGCTTGCGCGGCACGCCGACCTCAACGTGCACACGGAGATCGCCACGCCGGCTGCTCTGCAATCTCGGCATGCCGCCTCCGCGAACGACACGAACCTCGCCGGGCTGGGTGCCCGCCGGCAGCTCGAGCTCGAGGTCGCCCTCCGGCGTCGGCACGAAGACGGTCACGCCGAGCGCGGCATCGGTCATCGTGACCTGCGCCGCCGTGACCAGGTCGTCGCCGTCGCGGACGAGCCGCTCGTGGGGCAGGACGTGGACCTGCACATAGGCGTCGCCGCGACCGGAGCCCGCCGATCCGGCGTGCCCTTCGCCCTGGGCGCGAATCTGCTGCCCGTCGTGGATGCCGGCAGGGATTTCGACGTCGAGGGTGTGGTTCTCGACAACGCGGCCGTCCCCATCGCATTGCTCGCACGGGGTTTCGACGATTCGCCCTGCACCACCGCATTGACGGCACGCCGACTGCCGGACGAACTGTCCGAAGACGCTTTGAGACACCTGCTGCACGACTCCGGCTCCGGCGCAGGTCGGGCAGGTCGTCGGTGACGTGCCCGGCTCGGCGCCGTTGCCCGAGCAGCGGCTGCACTCGACGGCGACGCGCAGCGGAACGCTCCTCGTCACCCCGGTGTAGGCGTCCGCGAGTTCGATGTCGACCTGGGCGGCAACGTCGCCACCGCGTGCCGCTCGGGTCTGGCGCCCGCCGAAAAGACCTTCGCCGAAGAATGCCGAGAAGATGTCCGACAGGTTCCCGAGGTCGACATGCCCCGGCGAGAACCCCCCGCGCTGGAGTCCCGCATGGCCGTAGCGGTCGTAGAGACCGCGTGTCTCAGGGTTCGAGAGCACCTCGTACGCCTCGGCGATCTCCTTGAACCGATCAGCGGCGTCGGGTGCATCGGAGACATCGGGGTGCAACTCGCGCGCGAGCTTGCGGAAGGCGCGCTTGATCTCGGTATCGCCTGCGCCGCGCTCGACGCCGAGCAGCTCGTAGTAGTCGCGCTCCGCCGTGGCCATAGGAGAAGGGTACGGGCCGAGGCGGGTTACGCCTCCTCGTAGACGTCCTGGACGAGGCGCGAGAGCTCGAACGCGGCCGTGCGCACGGACCGGATCGCGGTCTCGTAATCCATACGCAGCGGGCCGAGGAGGCCGACTGCTCCGAGCTGGCGATTCGCCAGGCCGTAGGACGCGGCGACGTACGACACATCGTGCAACTCGGCGCCCTCGATCTCGGGGCCGACACGGACGACGGGCCGGCGTGGGTCGAGCGCGTCCGAGAGCAGATCGAGCACCGACGCGCGCCGTTCGAGCAGGTCGAGGAGCCGGTGGCACGCTTCGAGTTCCTCGGCGCGCGCTTCGCCGAGGAGACCCGCGGCGCCGCCGACGTAGAGCCGCGTTCCCGCCTCTTCGGGCATGTCCAGGAAGGCCGGGCGGAGGATCTCGAGAAACGCCCGCTCCCTGAGCGTGAGTTGCGGATCCTCGAATTGGCGGCGGAGCAGGCTCGTACCCAGGCTGACGCCTGTGACGCGCTCGTTGAGATACTCGCGCGCCCAGCTCGCCAGACCGGGGTCGACTGCCGCCTCCGTCTCGATCAGACGCTTGGTCACGCTCCCTGTCGAGGTGATCAGGACGACGACGACGATCCGCGGTTGGAGGACGAGAACCTCGACGTGCCTGACCATCGCCGCCTCGAGCGAGGGGGCCGAGACCAAGGCGAGCAGGCGTGTGGCTTGCGAGAGCGTCTCGGTCGCAGACTGGAGCGCCGCGTCGAGCTCGTTCCGCATCGCGGTCAGATCGACGGACATCCTCCCCGGTTTCCCGTCGATCGACTCGACGAGATCCTCGGTGTACACGCGGTAGCCGCTCTCCGTCGGGACACGGCCGGCCGAGGTGTGCGGATGCGTCAGCAGGCCGAGTGCTTCGAGTTCGGCCAATTCGGCGCGAACCGTCGACGACGACGTCGTGAGTCGCGCACGGTCGACAAGCGCCTTCGACCCGACCGGCTGGCCGGTGCTCACGAACTCCTCGACGACGCGCCGCAGGATCTCGCGTTTCCGCGGTGTCAGCTCCATCTACCGATGGTAGCCCTCGGGCTGTGGATCAGCCGTCTGACTCGGCGAAGAGCTCGACCGTGACGCCACCGCCCAGGAAGCGGCCACGCATCGTCAGCGCGAGCGAGTCTCGCGTCGTAGGCCGCGCCGGCTCGATGAGACCGCCGTGCGTGAGGCGCTCACGCGCATCGGTGTCGAGGATCCCATGCAGACCCGAATCCAGCTCGAGCGGCTCGTCGAGACGCAGGCCGAGCAGGAGACGCTCGCGCGCTCGGGTCTCTTCGTCGAGCGGTTCGAACTCGCGTGGTGGTGCGACCGACTCGGCCAGCGCCGCGAGGTATCCGCGCGAGCTCGGAAGGTTGCGCCACCGGACACCGTCGACCGTCGACACCGCGCCGATCCCGATGCCGAGGTAGTCGCTGGCCCGCCAGTAGCCTAGGTTGTGGTGGGCGCGCAGATCCCGCCCGCCGGCGCGCGCAGCTTCGAGACAGAAGTTCGCCGTCTCGTACCAGCGGTAGCCGGCTCCGGTCAGCGTCTCGACGACCTGCTCGAAGTACCCCTCCATCGCCTCCGCCTGGCGTTCGAGCTCGTCCCCGTGCGCGTGGGTAAGCCGCGTCCCAGGCTTCGCTTCGAGCTCGTAGTAGGAGATGTGCTCCGGCGCAAGTGCGAGCGCCTCGGCGAGATCCGCGTCCAGATCGGCGGTGCTCTGGCCCGGAATCCCGTACAGCAGATCGAGCGAGATGTTGTCAAATCCGACATCACGAAGAGTATGGAAGGCGCGTCGGACAGCATCCGGACCAGCCTGCCTTTCGAGAACCTCGAGTAGTCGCGGCTGGAAGCTCTGAGCCCCGAGCGAGACCCGCGTCACGCCAGCATCACGCAGGAGCGATGCCAACTGTGGAATGACGGTCTCGGGGTTTGCTTCGACCGTCACCTCAGCGGCAGGCGGCAGCGCTTCGAGCAGCCGCGACAGTTCCTCGACTTCGGTGAACGTCGGCGTACCGCCGCCGATGAACACCGTCTCCAGTGGATCGGCGAGCACCCCGCCTTCGAGCTTCAGTTCGGCGAGAAGCGCATCGACGTACGAGCCGTGCTCGGGCTCTCGCCCGACGACGGTGACGAAGTCGCAGTACCCGCAACGGTGAACGCAAAACGGCAGATGGACATACAGGTGGCGGACGCTGCTCCGCTCAACATCGTCGGCGGTCATGCTGCGAGACACCCCACGATGGCTGCCGCTACCGAAGTCGCGTCGCGTGTGTCCGCGTCGACGTGCTCCGCGAATCGCGGATCGGCCAGCGATGCTACGCACGTCTCGGCCGATGCCAGCAGCGTGAAATGGCGTAGGTCGACGTCGTTCCGGCGCAGCGCCCCGACGATCTCGTCGAAGTAGTCGAGCCGCACAAGAGTCATCGGGATCACGAGCGGACCGCGGCCGGCGCTCACCAGGCTGCCAATCGCCTCCCGTGTGAGGCTGCGCCAGAGAGACATGTCCTGGAAATCCTCCGCCTGCCCGTCGGAAGGAACGAGAAGGCGAAACAGTCCGCCGACGAGTTCTGGATCGACGAGAGTGGCGCCATCGATTTGCTCGACGATCAACTCTGCGACGCTCGTCTTGCCGACACCGAACGCCCCGTTGAGCCAGATCACATCCGGCGCGCCTTGCACCTCACGACTTCTTCCGCTCGGAATCGAGGTTGAGCACAGCAAGGAACGCCTCCTGCGGCACCTCGACGCCGCCGACCTGCTTCATCCGCTTCTTGCCCTTCTTCTGCTTCTCGAGCAGCTTGCGCTTGCGGGAGATGTCGCCGCCGTAGCACTTCGCTAGCACGTCCTTGCGGCGCGCCTTCACGGTCTCGCGCGCGATCACGCGCGAGCCGATCGCCGCCTGGATCGGCACGTCGAACATCTGGCGCGGGATCTCTTCACGCAGCTTCTCGACGAGCATCCGGCCGCGGTCGTAGGCGAACTCGCGGTGGATTATCAACGAGAGCGCGTCGACCGGCTCGCCGCCGACGAGCACGTCGACCCGCACGAGCTTGCCCTCCTTGAAGCCCGACAGGTCGTAGTCGAAACTCGCGTAGCCGCGCGTGCGCGACTTCAGCTGGTCGTAGTAGTCGAGCACGACCTCGGCAAGCGGCAGCTCGTACGTGAGATGGACGCGCTCGGGAGACAGGTATTCGAGATGGTCGAAAGTGCCGCGGCGCTCGTTGTTGAGCTCCATCACGGTGCCGACGTACTCCTTGGGGACGATGATCGACGCCTTGATGTACGGCTCCTCGACCTCCTCGAGCTCGACCGGCATCTCGGACGGGTTGTGCACCTCGAGCCATTCGCCGTTGCGCTCCAGCACGCGGTAGGCCACGTTCGGCGCCGTCACGATCAGGTCGAGGTCGAACTCCCGCTCCAGGCGTTCTCGCACGATCTCCATGTGGAGCAGACCGAGGAAGCCGCAGCGGAAGCCGAAGCCGAGCGCGCGCGACGTCTCCGGCTCGTAGAACAGCGCTGCGTCGTTGAGCTTGAGCCGTTCGAGGGCGTCGCGCAGCTCGGGGTAGTCGTCGGAGTCGCTCGGGAAGAGGCCGGCAAAAACCATCGGCTTGACGTCCTTGTAGCCGGGCAGGGGCCCGGCCGGCGCCGCGCCCTTGCGCGTCGTCAGGGTGTCGCCGACGCGGAGGGCCGAGACGTCCTTGAGCCCGGTTATGACGTAGCCGACCTCGCCAGCTTCGAGCGTCTTCACCGGGACGCGCGAGGGTGACATGAAACCGAGCTCCTCGGCGTCGAACTGTGTGCCGAGCGCCATCGCGCGTAGTGCGGAGCCGGTCTCGAAACTGCCGTCGACCACTCGGATGAAGGCGATAACCCCGCGGTACTGGTCATACGACGAGTCGAAGATGAGCGCACGGGCCGGCGCTGCGGCATCTCCCTGGGGGGCGGGGATGCGCGCGACGATCGCGTCGAGTACCTGGTCGACGTTGAGCCCGGTCTTTGCGGAGACGCGGATCACGTCGTCGGGCTCACCACCGAGGAGAGACGTCATCTCGTGCGCCGCACCATCCGGGTCCGCGGACGGAAGGTCGATCTTGTTCACGATGGGGACGATCTCGAGGGCGTTCTCGATTGCGAGGTAGGCGTTGGCGAGGGTCTGCGCCTCGATCCCCTGCGCGGCGTCGACGACAAGTACGGCGCCCTCGCATGCCTGAAGACTCCGCGACACCTCGTACGTGAAGTCGACGTGGCCGGGCGTGTCGATCAGGTTGAGCTGGTGCCCCTTCCACGCGACCCGCACCGCCTGGGCCTTGATCGTGATGCCGCGCTCGCGCTCGAGATCCATCGAGTCGAGCAGCTGCTCGCGCATGTCACGGTCGGCGACCGTGTCCGTGAGTTGGAGAATCCGGTCGGCGAGCGTCGACTTCCCGTGGTCGATGTGGGCGATGATCGAGAAGTTGCGAATCCGGCTCTGGTCCATGGGAAGTCGCGGCCGATGGTAGCTGGCATGCTGGTTTTCCCTGGGCAGGTCTACCGCGCCGCGAGCGCGTAGATCACGAACGTGACGAGCAGCACGATTCCGACCACCTGGGTCCAGACGAAGACGCTCAAAAGCCTTGTTGCGGCACGCCTCTGCGATTCCGGGTAGAGCACTTCGACGTTATCGCCTGGCCCAACGACCAGGCGTTCTTTCTCATTGCGAATCCAGCGATGTACAAGGAACATCCATCCCGAGGCACCACCCACCGCCAGGAACAGACCAACGACCCAGTATCCGGCCCCGGTGAGTCCAGCGCCGACGACGGTGGGGATCGATAGAAGATGGAACCTCGACGGCGGAGCCTGGAGAGTCTTGCGTGCCACCCCAGAAGTATGCGGGGGCACCGTGCTCGCGCGACCGCTTCTCGGCCCCGAGTCAGACCGCAGTGGTCGAGCGACGGCGCAGAGTCAGCAACGCTGCGAGTTCCCGGACTCCGAGCGCCCGGCACGCGACGAGGTAGACACCTCCTGCAGCAATGAGAGCTAGGCCCAGAGAGATGATCTGACCTACGAGCGAACGGCCCACGGCTCGGTCGAGGGCGTACCAGACTGGATATGCGGTAGCCGCGACCAACGTCGATGCGACGACGACCTTGGCGGTCGCTCCGGCAATCGCATCGAGACCGAGTCGGCCGAGGCGTTTGCGCAGGAAGAACGCGAGCGCTGCGACTCCGGCGACATTGACAAGCGACGTTGCGAGCGGGATTCCCCACACGCCGAACGAGTAGAACGCTGCGTCGAGCACGGCATTGAGCGCAAGGTTGCCGAGGGCGATCACGGTCGGGACCCAGTTCGACTGCAGGCTGAAGAAGGCGCGGGTCAGGATCAGCATCCAACCGTTGAAGACCAGGCCGAGCGAAAAGGCCGCGAGCGCACCGGCAACGACCGTTGTCTGGTGAGGTGTGAACGCGCCACGCTCGTACACGAGGCGGACGATCGGCTCGGCGAGCACCGCGGACACGACGCCGGCGGGGATCAACAGGAAACCGATCTGTCGGATGCCGAGGCCGACCGTATCGCGGAAGCCGTCCGTGTCCTCGCGCGCCGCAAGGCGGGAGAGCGCTGGGAACAACACCGTCGCGACCGCGACGGAGAACATCCCCTGCGGCAGCATGTAGAGGCGAAACGCTTTGTCGATCGCGGTCGGGGCGAGCGTCGGGTCGATGAGGCGGGAGGCGAAGATCGTGTCGATCACGGCATTCACATTGACGAGGCCGAGGCCAAGCGTTACCGGGATCATCAGGGTGAAGACTCGGCGCACGGCCGGGTCGCGCCAGTCGAACACGAGCTGAAGCCTGCCGTCGAGTCCTCGCAGCCAGGGAAGCGGCAGGAGGAATTGGATCACGGTTGCGGCGAGGATCGCGGCGGCGTACACGTAAAGCTTTGCGTTCGCGCCATCCTGGGATGGGACGCCGAGGACGAGGCCGAGGATAATCGCGGCGTTCCAGAAGACCGGCGTCAAGGCGGGAATCGCGAAATGGTCGTAGCTGTTCAGGATTCCGACGACGATTCCGGAGAGGCCGAGGAGAACGACGACCGGGAAGAGGACACGCGAGAGGCCGACTGCGAGATCGAGGTCCCCACCCGGGCTGCCGAACAGCCGCAGGACGAAGGGCGAGAAGAGCATGAACAGCGCTGTGATCCCGCCGAGTGCGAGAAGCATCAACCAGACAAGCGTCGATGCGACGCGCCAGGCGCGCTTTCGCTCGCCTTTCTCGAGCAGTTCGCTGAAGACCGGGACGAACGCACCCGAGAGCGCAGCGTCGGCGACGAGCGCGCGCACGAGGTTCGGGATCTGGAACGCGACCGTGAACGCGTTGATCTTCCCGCCCGCGCCGAAGTAGTAGGCCGAGACGCTTTCACGGATCAGGCCGAGGACGCGCGAGAGACCCGTCGCGAGCGAGAAGATCGCCGTGGAGCGGGCGAGCCGCGGTCGCCGTGACGGATCCGGCGGTGGCGTCGGGTTGCCGTTCGCGACGACAGCCGGAGGCGTGGAGTCAGACATCTCGCTCACCTGCACACTTTCGGCACGATCGCGTTTCCCACCTGCGCGACTTTGCCCGATACGATCGATGTGGGGCGGAGGAGTGGTGGCCCCCATCCAGATTGTCCGAAACGGACAATGCTCGAGAGAAGTCGGGTCCGGCCGGGACCGATGGTCGGACGAAACATGGATCGCCCGGTTCGGAGGCCGAACAGGAGTGCTTCCCAGCTCCTTTGCTACCATCCCCGGGCTCCGGTGGCCTGCAGTTCGTTCGTCGCCCGAGTCTCTCGTTCCCGAACGCAAGGGCGAAATGCCGAACATCAAGCAGCAGGAGAAGCGTGTCCGGAGTGCCTCCAGGCAACGACTGGAGAACCTCCGTTACCGGTCGACCGTCAAGACGCTGACGAAGCGCCTCGAGACCGCTGTCGCGGACGGGGATGCCGAGGTCGTTGCAGCCGAGCATCTCGCACTCGTGCGGATGATCGACAAAGCCGCCTCCAAGGGCGCGCTGCACAGCAACACCGCCGGACGCAAGAAGTCGCAGGCTGCGCGCCTCGTCGCCGGCGAGAGCGCCTAACTCCTAGCGAGCCCCGGGCGTCCGGCAGGGCGCGAGATCTCGATCAGCGTGCGCTGCAGCTCGAGGTCACTGTCGAGCTTTGAGTTTCCCTTCAGGGCGAGGTCGAGGTCGGCAAGCCGCTCAGTCGCGGCGCGCAGTTCGTCGTCGGCAAAACGCTCGGACTGCTGGAAGAGCTTGCCGGCATAGAACGTGCTGCGCGTCCCGAGCTGGGAGAGCGCATCGGCCGACCGAACACCCTCTGAAGCAAGACGACGGGCGGTCTTCAACTTCGACGCATGGCTGCCGAGAGTCGCTGCCAGCCGTGCGACCTCGTCGCGCCTCGTCCGGCCCGAGCGCTCGAATATGGTCTCCGTTGCCTCGAGCGCGACACCTGTTTCACGCTCCGCCCAGGCGTCGGTGACCTTGAACGACGGGATGTCGGCGACCGAGGCTACGAGATCCTCCACCACGCGCTGATCGACAGCCTCGCCCCCCGACCATGTGACCAACTTGTCGACTTCTGCACCCAGGGTCACCATGTCGTCGCCCACGAGATCCACGAGCAGAGCGCAGGCGTCCGGATCGGCGGGAACGCCCGCCTGGCGAAAGCGCTCTCCGACCCAGGCGGCGTGTCCGTTCCTCTTGACGGAAAACTCGAGGACATCACCGGCTTTCTTGCAAGCTTTGCCCAGCGGCGAATCTGCTTTGAGCTCGGCGGCGACCAGCGCAAGGGTCGTTCCCGGCGCAGGCAAGCCGAGGTACTCGACGACCGTCTCGATGTCGGCCGCCTTCCAGCCGCCCGTCAATCGTCTGTCGGCGTTCGGCGTCCCATCGACCGCGTCGACGACGACGAGCCTCTCGTCGCCGAACAAATTGCCCGCGTTGCAGCGGGCAACGACGTCCGCTCCAGGGGTGTCGAGTGCCGTCACGAGCTCGATGGCTTCCTGCTCGAAATGGCGCCGCAAGCGCTGCAACGCAACCTCGATCTTCGGACGATCGCTACCCGTGAGCAGGTAGGCGGGCTTCAACTGAGGCAGATCGCTCACCCTCGCGAGCCTACCCCACGCTGCGCATGCACCGAGATCGTCCGGCCGTCTGATTCGAGGATCACCCGGCCGTTCTGATCGGTGCGGTACAGCGTCAAACCTGGCGACGCTCGAAGCATCGCGAGGGTCTCGGCACGCGGATGGCCATAGTCGTTGTGCGCACCTACCTCGATCACCGCGATCCTGGGACGGAGGATGCGAAGTTCATCTGCGAGTCCGGGATCCGCAGAACCGTGATGCGCAACCTTCAAGACCTCCACCGCCTTTAGCGGCAATCGCGACGTGACGTTCGACTCGGCGTCGGCGGTCAGGAGGATGTCCGTTGCTCCATAGCTCGCGAGGACGACGACCGCATGATCGTGCGGATTCTCTCCCCGGAGGCCACCGCCGTCCGGCCAGAGAATCCGCAGCCGAAGGTCGCCGATGCGGTACTCGGCGCCCATGCGGGCCGCGACAACCGGAACATGGTGCTCGCGTGCCGCTCGTATCGCGGCGGTCTCGTCGAATCCCGGAACGGGCTGCCCCGGATCGAGGATCTCGCCGACGCGCACGCGCGCGAGTAAGCCAGATACTCCGCCGACGTGGTCGCGGTGCGGATGCGTCAGGACGATCGCGGCGATACGGCGCGGGCCAAGCCGGGCGAGTTGCCGACCGACGTTCCCTTCCGGTGGTCCAGTGTCGACCAGGACAGCGCCCTCCTTCACCTCGAGCAGCTCCGCATCGCCCTGTCCGACATCGAGGAACGTCACTCGGAGACCCGTCGGCGGGCGCCAGCCGTAGGACGGTCGGGTCAGCCACCAGGCGCAGCCGACGAGCACCGCGGCAACGATGACCGTAACCGGCAACCGGCGGCGCCAGGCCGGAAGGCGCCGCACGCCGAGCGCCACGAGCACGGTGCCCCCGACCACAACGAACATCCAAGGAGACGAACTCGACGCGAACGGAAGTTGTCCGACAAAGCGTGCTGAGAAGGCGATCCAGGCCGCCGGCCAGCCTGCAAGCCACGAGAGCGCTGCCGCCGCCGTCGGCAGAACCGGAGAGACAACTGCGGCAGCGAGGCCCAGCCCGAGCAGAGGGGCTACCGCCGGCTCGGCCATCGCGTTCGCAAGCACAGACCACACCGGGACGCGCTGGAAGTCGAGCCAGAGGACCGGCGCGGTCACAACGCCACAGGCGACGGAGACAGCCAGCGAGAGGCGAACCGAACGCGGCAACGCTACCGGCCCCGGCAGCTGCTCCAACCGAGTTTCGAGCCAGGGAACGCCGACGAAGATGGCCGCGACCGCGGCAAACGAGAGCTGGAACCCTGGGTCGAGCAGCGTCATCGGGTTCCAGGCGAGCAGGACAAGAGCGCCGACGGACATGAAGTGCCAGCGATCCCGCGGCCGCGACGCAAGCCACGCGAGCGATGCAAGACCTCCGGCGATCGCCGCGCGCACGACCGACGGCTGCCATCCGACGGCGAGCGTGTACGCACCGATCGACAGAAGCGCAACACCTTCTGCGGCCAGCCTCGGAATGCCGAGCAACCATGCAAGCCCGAGCACGCCCGCGACGATGAATGCGACGTTCTGCCCGCTCACCGCCAGTAGGTGGTAGAGGCCTGACGCCTTGAAGTCGTCCTGAAGCCGGTGTCGAGTTCGGTCTCGTCCCCGAGCACGACACCTTCGAGCAGCGCACGACGCTCCCCCGTCGTCCCGCGAGCCAGCGCTGACGCGATCGACGCGCGCAGCCGGTCGGCGACGCCTCCTATCCCACCCCGCCGGCCGACGATTCGGAACGGGCCGCCGCGCAGGACGACATGCACGCCCTTCCTCGCCAGCCAACCCCTCTCGTCAAAGCCGGTCTCGGGCCCTCGCGGCTCGACCGGGCGCGCGTGTAACTCGATCACCGCACCCTCGGGCGTCGCACGTTCTCGAGGCAGCTCGAGGAGGACGGGCTCGTGCATCGGCTTACCCGCGAATCGCCTTACCTCGGCCTCCACCCTGAGTGCGTACCGCGACCTGCGTGCAGGGCCAGTCACAACCGCCACGGCATCGCCGGACTCGCCGATGTGCGTCCGCAGAATGCTGTGGTCGAGCATCGCGAGCCGCAACCCGCCCCACCACAGCCCGACTGCCAGCAGGCCAACACCGAAAAACACAGCGCGCCACGTTGCCGGTGTGTGCGCCGCCGCGACGACTGCGGCGCTGAGCACCAGGCCGCAGACGAGCGCCGCCGGCCGAAACCAGTTCGCGGCCCCGAGCCCGATACAGACCGAGACGACAAGGAGCGTCGGCCAACCGAACTCGAACGCGCGGCGTATCACGGAGTAACGAGATCCCGCAGCTGCTCGATGCGCGCCGGACCGATTCCCGGGACATCGTCCAACGCATCGACCGATCGGAACGGGCCGTGCGTCGTCCTCCAGTCGATGATCTTCTGCGCCGTCACCGGGCCGATTCCCGGCAAGGTGTCGAGCTGCTCCGCGGTCGCGCTCCCGAGACTCACCTTCGCCGGGGCCGCGGGAGTCGCTGCGGCGGTACCGGGTACCCCGCCGGCCGTCGTGATGCGTGCCGGCACGATTACTTGCGTACCGTCGACAAGCGGCGCAGCGAGGTTCACCGCCGCTAAGTCGGCCGCGGCAGTGGCGCCGCCCGCGCGCGCCACCGCGTCGAAGACGCGATCTCCCTCGTGGAAGCGATAGAGCCCCGATCGACGGACAGCACCGACGACGTCGACAACGATTCTCGCCGGAGGGGCTGGTGCAGCTTTCAACGCGCCGAGACGTGACGATGGCGCGGGGGCAGTCACCGTGCCTGTCCGCGCGAGGCGCGTACCTGCGAGCGCGAGCACGGCCAGCAGCGCAACCCCGAGGATGACGACCTGTTGACGCGTGAGGGAGATCGCCGGCACTGCGTCCACCGTGCCAGACCTTCCGCGCCGGCCGTGGGTCAACTTCGTGCCAACTCTGTGACGGCGCCAAGAGGCGCCGAGCGACCCTAGATCACGAGGTTGACGAGGCGGTCCGGCACGACGATGGTCTTCCTGACCTCGCGTCCCTCGAGATGAGCCTGGACACGCTCCGACGCGAGAGCCGCGGCCAGCAGCTCGTCCTCACCGGTTCCGGCGGCCACCTGCAGGCGGTCGCGAAGCTTCCCGTTCACCTGGACGACAACCTCCACTTCGGACGCGGCCAGAAGAGCCGGATCCGCCTCGGGCCAGCTTGTCTCCCACAGCCGTGTCCCACCTGCCGAAAGGACACCCCAGAGCTCCTCGGCAACGTGTGGCGCATAGGGCTGGATCAGGGACACGGCGGTCTCGGTCGCGAACCTCGCTGCGGGGTCGTCCGGGTGCCGCTGAACTTCATTGACGAGCTCCATCACCGCTGCGATCGGGGTGTGGAAGAAGAACCGCCGCTCGATGTCGTCGGTGACCTTCGCGATCGTGCGATGTGCCTTGCGTGCCAGCTCGCCACCACCCGGGTCTTCGCCCGCCGGCTTCGCCGCCTGCTCGTGCGCGATCCGCCACAGCCGGTTGAGAAAGCGCCAGATGCCGTCAAGGCCGGCGTCGTGCCAGTCCATGTCCTCGTCAGCCGGGCCCATGAAGAGCGTGTACAGGCGAACCGTGTCCGCGCCGTACCGCTCCACAAAGACGAGCGGATCGACAACATTGCCCTTCGACTTGGACATCTTCGCGCCGGCCGCCGTGATCATCCCTTGGTTGAAGAGGCGCGCAAACGGCTCGCGGAACCCGACCAGGCCGAGCTCGTTCATCACCTTCGTGAAGAAGCGCGCATACAGCAGATGAAGGACGGCGTGCTCGATCCCACCGATGTACTGGTTGACCGGCAGCCAGTAGTCGGCAATCTCGCGGTCGAACGGCAGCCGGTCGTCGTGCGGGTCGGTGTAGCGGATGAAGTACCACGAGGAATCGACGAACGTATCCATCGTGTCCGTCTCGCGCCGCGCCGGGCCACCGCATTTCGGACAAGTGGTCGCGACCCAGTCCTCGGCAGCTGCGAGCGGCGAACGGCCCTTCGGGACGTAGTCGTCGATCTCCGGCAGCACGACGGGCAGCTGGTCGTCGGGCACCGGTACCTCACCGCACTTCTCGCAATGGATGATCGGGATCGGGCAGCCCCAATAGCGCTGACGCGAGAGCAGCCAGTCCCGTAACCGGTAGGCGATCGTCTCCTCGCCCAAGCCCTGCTCGGCCAACGAGGCTGTGATCGCAGCCTTGCCGTCAGGCGAGCTCAAGCCCGAGAAGCCGCCGGAATTGACGAGCACCTCGTCAGCCGTGTGCGAAACGAACGCGCCCTCATCGGCCACGTCTCCGGTGACCAGTGCAACGACCTGCCGGATCTCGATCCCGTAGCGCTCCGCAAACGCGTGGTCGCGTTCGTCGTGCGCCGGAACGGCCATGATCGCGCCCGTGCCGTACCCCATCAGCACGTAGTCGGCGACCCAGATCGGAATCGCCTCGCTGTTCACCGGGTTGACCGCGTAGCGGCCGGTGAAGACGCCGTCTTTCTCCTTCTCCTCGCGCTCCACCTCGGATCGCGCCGCTGTGCGACGAACGTAGTCGAGCACCTCGGTCTCGTGTTCCGAGCCCGCAGCCAGAGATGCCACGAGCGGATGCTCTGGCGCCAGCACGAAGAACGTCGCGCCGAACAGCGTGTCCGGCCGCGTCGTGAACACGGGCAGTTCCTCGCCAGACCCGTCCACGCGGAACTGAACCCGTGCCCCCTGCGACCGCCCGATCCAGTTGCGCTGCATCGTCAGCACGCGTTCGGGCCACTGCTCGAGCAGATCCATCTCGTCGAGCAGCGCATCGGCGTAGTCGGTGATCCGGAAGAACCACTGCGTCAGGTTCTTCGCCTCGACCTCAGCGCCGCAGCGCTCGCAGCGTCCGTCGATCACCTGCTCGTTCGCGAGCACCGTCTGGTCGTTCGGGCACCACTTGACCGGCGCCTCCTTGCGATATGCGAGGCCGCGCTCGAAGAAGCGCAGGAAGAGCCACTGCGTCCAGCGGTAGTACTCCGGCTCGTGGGTCGACAGCTCGCGGCTCCAGTCGAACGCCCAACCCATGCGCTTCATCTGGGTGCGGATCGACACGATGTTGCGCTCGATGACGAGGCGGGGATTCCGGCCCTCCTTGATCGCGGCATTCTCGGCGGGCAGGCCGAATGCGTCGTAGCCCATCGGTCGCAGCACCTGCATTCCCTTGCGCCGCCGGACGTGCGTGATGACGTCGCCGATCGTGTAGTTGAGCGTGTGCCCCATGTGAAGCTCGCCCGACGGGTACGGCAGCATCTCGACCACGTAGGTCTTGGCGCGGTGCGCCGCGATCTCCTCGGGAGAGGGGTTCGGCACGTGGAACGAGGACTCGTCGGCCCACACCTTCTGCCATTTCGCCTCGATCGCCTGCGGGTCGTACCGTTCCATCTCTCTGAATTCGCCTCCACCAATGAAAAAGCCTCTCGACTGAGAGGCTCGCGAGGAACCGACGCGGCGGCGCCGCGGTCGCTCCCTGGATTACCGAAGAAGCTGCGTCATCAGGGCCGATCGTACCACCTGCTACCGTCGCCAACCATGAGGCTTGCCCGCTTCGGACCCGACGAGGCGCGAGCGATTCACCGCTTCGACAGCGTGGGGTTCACGATCGCGCCAATCGCCGGTTTCGACCACGGGCGTATTGTCTGCGCCCGTCTCGAGCCGGGTGGGAGCATCGGCGGGCACCCCGCCGCAGGTCACCAGCTGCTTGCCATCGTCTCCGGAACCGGCTTCGTGTCGGGACGCGACGGTGCAGAGCATCCGATCGGTCCCGGCGACGCGGTTGCTTGGGAACCTGGCGAGATGCACGAGACCCGGACGGATGTCGGCCTAACGGCCATCATCGTGGAGGGCGAAGCGCTCGACCTCCTCGAGCCGGAATGATCGACCTTTTTCCCACGTCCGCGGCTGTCGAGGGCAACGAGTTGTCGATCGGTGGCTGCAGCAGCCCAGACCTCGCCGGACGTTTCGGAACGCCACTCGTTGTCTATTGCGAGGAGACGATCCGCGCCCGTGCCCGCGCGCTTCGCGCCGCGATCGGCATTGGACGGGTTGTCTACGGCGCGAAGGCGTTTCCCAATGTGGCGCTTCTGCGGCTGCTCCACGAGGAGGGGATCGGGGCCGATGTGGCTTCAGCAGGCGAGCTCGCGTTCGCGCGCGCTGCCGGGCTGACAGGTGCAGAGCTGGTCGTGCATGGAAACAACAAGGACGATGCGTTCCTGCGCGAGGCTGCGCGCGACGGCGCGACGGTCGTTCTCGACGCGCTCGATGAGGCAGCGCTGGCTGCCGAAGCGGGCGTCACGCGAGCCTTGGTCCGCGTGACGCTGGGAGTCGACGCCGACACGCATGAGGCGATCCGTACCGGTCATCACGGCTCGAAGTTCGGCCTGCCACCCGGCCAGGCGCGTGATCTTGTACGCGACGCGCTGGATCGGGAGATCGACGTGCTCGGTCTCCACGTCCACGTCGGCTCGCAGCTCGCCGACTTCGACGCGCAGGCAGAGACGATCGTCCGGCTCGCCGCGTTCGCGGCGTCGTGCCGCAACGAGCTCGGCTGGGTAGCACGCGTCGCCGACCTCGGCGGCGGGTTCGGCATCCGACACCATCCCGAGGAGCAGGTCCCTGACGCCGCCGATCTCGCGAGGTCAGCCGCAGAGACCGCCCGCACCGCGTTTGCCGAGGCCGGATTGCCCGAACCGGAGCTGTGGCTCGAGCCAGGCCGTTCGCTGGTCGGCCAGGCGGGCGTGACGCTCTACCGCGTCGGCGCGGTGAAACGGCTTCCCGGCCGGACCTGGGTCGCGGTCGACGGCGGCATGTCCGACAACCCTCGCCCGCAACTCTACGACGCGCGCTACACGGCGCTCTCGGCGACGCGGGCGAACGAGTCGGCGGACGAGACCGTCAGCGTCGCCGGCATGCACTGCGAGTCGGGCGACGTGCTGATCGACGACGTCGCCCTGCCCTCGCCCCGCAGGGGCGATCTGCTCGCAGTTCCGGCAACAGGCGCCTACACGTTGGCGATGGCGTCGAACTACAACGGCGTCGGCCGTCCGGCAGCGGTACTCGTCGCCAACGGTGAAGCAAGGCTGATCCGCCGCCGCGAGACCGTCGACGACCTGTTCACACTAGAAGCGGACTGACGCGGCCCTAGCCGCTGGCGCCGAGCGCGACGCTCACCGCGACGATCACCGCGCCGCCGAGGGTGATATGCGCGACCGAGCGTAGGAAGCTCGTCTCGAGGAAGCGGTACCGCAGGTACGCGAGCGCAACGAGCTCGAACGCGACGACGACCGACGCTACGACGAGCGCCGCGTGGTAGTTCGAGATCAGGAACGGCAACGTGTGCAGGATCCCGCCGATGAACGTCCCGACACCCGTGATTGCGCCTCGCACAGCGGGGCTTCCGCGACCAGTCATCGTCCCAGTATCGGACAGCCCCTCGGAGTACGCCATGCTGATCCCCGCCGCAATCGACGTCGCCACACCGGCGAGGAACGCGAAGTGCGGCGTCTGCGTCGCGATCGCAACCGCGAAGATCGGTGCGAGGGTCGACATCGAGCCGTCGATCAACCCGACGAGAGCAGGCTGGACGCGCTGCAGGACGAAGTCGTCGCGGGTCACAGCTCGGGTATACCGGCGCGGTCGGCCGCCCACACGCGGACAAGCGACCCCGACCGCCGGTGTCAGGCACCCCTCACACGATGATCTCGACGATATCGCCGTCGGCCACGACGTGCGTTCGCCCGACGCGCTGACCGTCGAAGCGCGCTGACGCGCCCCACACCAGCGCGCCGACACATGCAGCTCCGAGCTCGTGGTGGATCTCGTCGGCGACCTCCGCGATCGTCGCGCCGACCGGCAGCGCGAACGGCTCGTCATCGACCTTGCCGTCGTGCCGCGGGTAGACCCGGACCAGCCCCGTCAGCCGCCAGATCTCCTCGCGTAGGCGGTCGAGGCTTGCGTCGTCGAGAACCGAGACCGCCACGATCTCGAGTCCAGGCTCAGCAGCAACGAGCTGCGCCAACGCTCCCTCGCCGGCATCGTCCGCCTTCGTTGCCGCGACGATCGCCGGCTTCTCGATCCCTGCCGCGGCAAGCTCCGCGCGAACGACCCGCAACTCGTCGAGCGAGCCGCCGAGCGCGGTGCAGAACACGATCGCGTCAGCGCCGCGCAGAACGCCGAGCAACGCGCGCCCGCCGCCGCGATCCTCGTTCGCTCCCTCGATCAGGCCGGGAATCTCGACGAGCTGGACAAGCACCCCGCCGATGCGGGTCAGTGCGGGCACCGGCCGCAGAGTGGTGAACGCGTAGTCGCCGGTCTTGATCTGGATGCTCGATAGCGCCTGCAGCAAGGACGACTTGCCTGTGTTCGGCGGACCGACGAACGCGATCTGCGCTGCACCTTCGCGGCGCACCGCGAGCGAGTCGCGATGCACGACCTTCGCACGCACGCGCGTGCGGTCGAGCTCAGCCTCGAGCCATTTGCGGAGATCCGCGTATGGCCCATTCTTGTAGTCCGGCAGCTCGCTCATGAGCGACCGGATCATGCGAATCCGTTCGGTTCCTTCCTTGCCCACTAGTCGCCGCTTGGCGACCTGGGCGAACGTGCGATGAGGCATTGGCATCGCGACAACTCCTTCCCTCTCGAATGAGGCGGGAAGGCGCGAGCCGGCGTCGCCGAAAGCTAGCGGCGGTGCGGTTCGCGTCCTGTCCCGCTGCTTCCTCCGACGCGTGGAACTGGAAGCAGCGGATCAGCCGTTCTTGTTCGAGCTGACCGAGAGCCAGGCGAGCATGACGTCGAGCCTACCAACGCCTCAGGCGAGCGTGTACGGCTTCCCTTTCCGTGGGATCACGCGGACAGGCTTCGCGTAGACGATGTAGCGGTGCGTCGCGAAGAAGCGCGGATGGCACGCCTGCAAGGCAAGCACCTCACGTCCATGGGACTGGAGCCGGCCGAGGTCGGTGGCCGGCACGATCACATGGCGAGTCACCCGATAGACGACGGTCGCGTAGGGCAACTCGATCGTGACCAGGTCGCCCGCCCGCATGGCGTCGATATGCGAGAACGGAGCGAGGTACGTCGTCCGGTGCCCGGCGACATAGACGAGCTGACCTTCGCCGGGAAGGAACGTCCGTAGATCCCGCCCCGGCCCCTTCTTCAGCGTTTCCGTCGCTGTCCCGTCGACAAGAATCATGTTCAGACCGAGGCGCGGGATGTGGATCCGTCCGAGCGCGTCACCCTCGTGCGACGCGAGCCGGTAGCGCCGAGCGGCAGCAGCGACTGCCCGCTTCTCGTCGGCCACGGTCGGCCCGGCCGGAACAGGTGTCGGCTCGGCAACGAACTCTCGGACGCGCTCTTCATATCTCGACGCGAGCTTGTTCTGCTGCAGATGGGTGTAGAGCGCAGTGAACGGGTCCTGCCAGAGCCACACCGTTGCGGTCCACACGAGGAGGAGGACACCGGCGGTGATCATCAGCCCGCCGCCCCACCGTGTCAGTCGGCGAAGGAGCCCTTGCGCACGCCGAGGTTTCGGGAACGCGTCCGTCAGATCCGTCATCGCCGAAACCTATCGGCAGCATCGTGGCCGGGCGCTAGCGTCCGCGGGTCACTCGTCTCGGAATCAGGCCGCGCGCCGGCGGAGCTCTGCCTCGACTCGGACTGGGTCGAGGCCACGAGAGGCGAGCAGGACGTAGCTGTGGAACCAGAGATCGGCGAGCTCCTCGACGAGCCGCTCGTCCGACTCGGCAGCGCCCGCGAGCGCGGCTTCGACGCCCTCCTCTCCTACTTTCTGCGCAGCTGCCCCGGGCCCCGCGTCGAGCAGGCTCACGACGTACGACCCTTCGGGGCGTGTCGCCTCGCGCTCCTTGATCGTGCGCCAAAGCCACGGCGCAAAGCACGACTCCGCCCCCGTGTGACACGCAGGCCCAGCCGGCCGCACGCGCAGCAGGATCGCGTCCCCGTCGCAGTCGTCGCGGATCTCCTCGACGGCGAGCGTGTTGCCCGAGGTCGCACCCTTGCGCCAGTACTCCTGTCGCGAGCGGCTCCAGAACCACGCCTCGCCTGTCTCGCGCGTCCGGCGAAGAGCCTCCTCGTCCATCCACGCGAGCATGAGAACGCGCTCCGTCGTCGCGTCCTGGACAACGGCAGCGGTCAGCTCCGGACGTTCCATCCCAGCTCCTTTAGCTCGGCCTTCAGCTCTGGCAGCCGTTCCGGCCGCTCGTGGACGATCGAAGCGATCAGCGCCGCCTCGGCGCCGACCTCGAACGCCTCGGCCAAATGAGTGACATCACCAGCTCCACCTGAAGCGATCACCGGCACCTCGACCGACTCGACCACCGCTCGGGTCAGCGCCAGGTCGTACCCTTCTCGCGTGCCGTCGGCGTCGATCGACGTGAGGAGGATCTCTCCCGCGCCGCGCTCCGTCGCCTCGTAGGCCCAGTCGACGGCGTCACGTCCCCGCGGGTTCCGGCCACCGTGCGTGACGACCTCTCCAGCAAGTGCGTCGACGGCACAGACGACCGCCTGGGAGCCGAACTCGGCCGCGAGTGCGGCGAGGATCTCGGGTTCCTCGAACGCCACGCGATTGACAGCCACCTTGTCGGCGCCCGCCCGCAGCAGCCCCCGTGCGTCCTCCAGCCCCGAGACACCGCCGCCGACGGTGAACGGGATCGTCAACTCCTCCGCCGCGCGCTCGACAAGGGAGAGAATCGGTCCGCGGCCTTCGATCGTGGCGGCGATGTCGAGGAACACGAGCTCGTCCGCGCCGAGCTCCGAGTACCGCGTTGCGAGTTCGATCGGGTCGCCGACATCCCGCAAGCCCTCGAACCGAACGCCCTTCACGACTCGACCAGCAGCGACGTCCAGGCACGGGATGACACGCTTCTTCACCATTCCTCAGCCCAGCCGATGGCATTCAGGAGAACGCGCGCGCCCGCCGACCCGCTCCGCTCCGGGTGGAACTGAACGCCGGCGAGGAGGCCCGACTCGACCGCGGCGACGATCCGACCGCCGTGGTCGACCTCGGCAGTCGCGACGTCGTCGTCGGTCGGCTCGGCCGCATAGCTGTGCGCGAAGTAGACATCGGCGCCGTCAAGCCCTGCGAGCAGCGCTGACTCTCTGACGAGCTCGAGCGCGTTCCAACCCATGTGCGGGACACGCGGCGCCTGCACCCGGCGAACGCGCCCGCCCAGAAGGCCGAGGCCACAGCCACCCTCATCGCTCTCGTGGAACAGAAGCTGCATGCCGACGCAGATGCCGAGCACCGGACGATCGGAGGCAACGCGTGCGGCGAGGGCATCGTCGAGGCTGTTTCGCGCGAGGCCACGTCGGGCGCTCTCGACGTGGCCGACGCCGGCGATCACAGCGAGCCGCGCATCGAGGATCGCATCGGGATCCCTCGAAACCACCAGCTCCGCGCCGGCACGGACGAACGCCGAGCAGACGCTCCGTAGGTTGCCGGCGCCATAGTCGGCGAGGACGACCCTCACGCGGCGCCCTTCGTCGAGCGGATTCCGGCGACGTCAGGCGTGCAGGCTTCCCGTAGCGCACGGCCGAGCGCTTTGAACGCGGCCTCCGCGACGTGATGGTCGTCTCGACCTGCGGATTCGACGTGAACGGTGCAACCGGCCTGCATCGCGAAACGCTCGAGCGCGTGTGGCAGCAGCGTGAGCGCGAGGCCACCGACCCGGTCGCCCGTGAACGCGAGATCGATCTCTGCGTGCGGCCGGCGGACGAGGTCGACTGCCGCTGTTGCGCGAGCCTCGTCCATCGGAACCGTCGCCGAGCCGTATCGGGTCACGCCAGCCCGCGTGCCGAGCGCCTGCGTAAGAGCATCACCGAGCGACGCGAGTACGTCTTCGACCAGATGATGGTCGTCGGCGTCGAGATCGCCCCCGGCGAGAGCCTCGACGTCGAACCCGGCATGGAACGCCAGGAGAGTCAGGAGATGATCGAGGAAGCCGATGCCGGTAGCAACGCGCACCCGACTCGACCCGTCGATGTCGAGCGTGATCCGGAGTGCGGTCTCGGTCGTCGTCCGGACGACGGTCGCGGAGCGTCCGGGCGACGTCTCGACGTCGATGCCGAGCGCACGCAAAAAGACGTTGTTGTCGGTCGCACCGCGAGGTGTGATCCGAATCCCTCCTGGGACAGCACGGACGACAAGGCCCTTCGCTTCGAGTTCCGTTGCCAGCGCCTGTTCGCTGCGCACCAGCACGAAGTTCGTGGCGGTCGGTGGCGCGTCGAACCCAGCAGCTACGAGAGCGCCGCGGACACGTTCCCGTTCGACAATGGTCTCGTCGATGCCCAGGCGCGGGTCTCTGAGGGCTGCGGCCGCAATCCGCGCGGCCGGGCCGGCGATGGGTGCTGGCGCTCGCCGTTCCTCGAGAACTGCCGCGACATCGGGGGCCGCGACCGCGTAGCCGACTCTGAGCGAGGCGAAGCCGAACGCCTTCGACATCGTCCGCAGGACGATCAGGTTCGGTGCGTCTGCGAGGAACGGGACGACCGACTCACCGCCGAACTCGACGTACGCCTCGTCGACGACGACTGGCGTCTGTGGCACCGATCGAGCCAAAGTGACAAGCTCGGCGGCAGCGATGGCCTGGCCGCTCGGGCTGTTCGGATTGCACCGCCAGATCAGGTCGGCGTCTTCTATCTCCTCGCCGACAGCGGCTCCAGCAAGCTGCGACGCCTCGCGATAGCAGACGTACGTCGGGGGCGTGATCGCCGCGCGCCGCCCTTCGCACAGGAACGTTCGAGCGCAGAGCAGGATCAGGTCATCGGCACCTGCGCCGACGACGATCTGCTGCCAGCCTTCTGACCCGATGCCGACGTATTCCGCGGCAGCCTCTCGCAACTCCCGGTACGTCCCGTCGGGATACTCGTTGAGCCGCGCAAAGCTCTCGGCAAGTGGAATCTGCGGCACCCCTGGTACCGGCGGTGTGTTCTGGTCGAAGCGCAGCACCTGTTCCGGGCGCAGGCCGTGCCGTTCGGCAACCGTCTTCGAGCTCGGCGCCCAGACGTACGCCGAGAAGTCCGACGCGAGCGGGACTGGGTCAAGCCGGACGTCGGTCATCGCCGGCCAACTTCCGCCGCGGGGGCGCCCAGAGCGGCGGCGTGCAGCGGCAGCCCTTCGAGTCGCGCGATCGGTGCGGCGATCTCGCGCGCGGCCTCGAGCCCGGCGTCAGTCGCGCGGACAACCTGGACAGGCTTCAGGAATGACTCGAGTCCGAGTCCGCCGGCGGAGCGCGCGAGGCCGCCCGTTGGCAGTACATGGGTCGCCCCGGCTGCGTAGTCACCGACCACAGCCGACGTCCGAACAAAGACGGTGCCCGCATTCCGAACCCGAGCGAGCAACGGTTCGGGACGAGCGACGAGGAGCTCGAGATGTTCGGGCGCGAAAGCCTCCGACCACGCCAAAGCCGCATCCAGCGACCCCACCAGCTCAACCGCGACGTTCTCATATCCGACAACAAGATTAGAGACATCTTCGGACAGCATCCGATCGTCGGTGAGGAGAACGGCAACGGAGTCCGGCCCGTGCTCGGCTTGGGCCAGCAGATCGGCAGCGCAGACCGCTGGATCGGCGTCCCGATCAGCGATGACGACGACCTCGCTCGGGCCGGCCGGAAGATCGATCCCGACGCTTGCCGAGACGAGAAGCTTGGCTGCAGTGACGTACGCACTGCCCGGGCCGACGATCTTGTCGACCGCCGGTATCGACTCGGTCCCGTACGCGAGAGCGGCGACGGCCTGAGCACCGCCGATCGCGTACACCTCGTCGATGCCAAGCTCACGCGCGACGACGAGCGTCGCTGCGACAGGCCGCGGCGTGACGACGGCGATCCGCGAAACGCCTGCTACCTGAGCCGGCACGGCCGTCATTACGAGCGACGAAGGCAACGGCGCGCGACCACTCGGCACACAGACGCCGACCGAGGAAAGAGGTAGCCAGCGGCGCTCCGCGATGACGCCCGGCACAGCTTCGACCGACGTATCCGAGGGCCGTTGCGCCTCCGAGAACGCTCGTACTGCGGCGATCATCCGGCGGAACGCTTCGAGCTCGGACGGTTCGACGACGGCAGCCGCCATTTCGTCGGCAGAAACCCGAAAGCCGTCCGGCCGTGGCCCGTCGAAGCGCTCCGTCCACTCGAGAAGCGCGACGTCGCCGCGATCTCGCACGTCGGCGATGATCGGTGCGACGATCGCTAGGGCAGCGTCGAGACCCGAACCGCGTCTCACGGCAGGAGCCTCTCGACCGGCAGGACGAGAATCGAGGTCGCACCAGCGGCCTTCAGCGACGGCAGCAATTGCCAGACATCGCCGGCATCGACTGCGGCGTGGACAGCGATCTGGCCCTCCTCCGCGAGCGAGAGCACCGTTGGAGCATCCATGCTCGGCAGCACGTCGCGAATCGCTGGCAAAGCCTCGAGGCTCGCATTCATCATCACGTAGCGCCGGCGCCGAGCAGCGACGACTCCGGAGACCATCAACTCGAGCCGCTCGACGAGATCGCTGCGGTTCTCGATCGCATCTCGACCGCCGATCAGGACAGCCTGCGACGCGAGCAGCTCGCCGATCCGGCGGAGCCCGTTCGCGGCCGTCGTGGAGCCTGTCGACACAAGGTCGACAATCGCGTCGGCGAGCCCGAGTCGCGGTGTTGCCTCGACCGAGCCGGAGACGTGGACGAGCTCCGCGCGCACCCCGCGCTCCTCGAGCAGCCGCCGTGTCGAGACCGGATACGCCGTGGCGACGCGCAGCCCGTTCAGATCCGCGATCCCGCGCTGCTGCGCATCGTCCGGCACCGCCGCCTCGAGTGTGCAACGGGCGAAGCCGAGCTCGGCGAGCGTCACGACATCGGCTTCGGCCTCCGCGACGAGGTTGGCCCCGGTTATCCCGAGGTCGACGACGCGATCCTGGACGTACTCGGGGATGTCACTCGGTCGGACGAGCAGCAGGTCGACCGGCGCGTTCGCGCAGGGGACGAGCAGCGACCGCTCGGTCGTCTCGAAGCTGAGACCGGCATCCGCGCAGAGCTTGAGCGCCGGCTCGGCCATTCGCCCCTTGGCCGGCACTGCAACAGACAGCCTGCCGTCTTGCCCGGCGCGGGTGAATCGCCCGCTCACCGCCGACCCTTTCCTGCCGAGGCGCCTTGTGCCCGTTCGAGCGCGAGCCGGTAGCCGCCCGTGCCGTGGCGCACCCATTGAGCAACCCGCGTAACAGTTGCGGTCGAGGTGGGAACGCGTGCGGCGACCTCGAGGTACGGCACGCCTTGATCGACGAGGCGTGCCGTCTGCCAGCGGTGCGTCAAGGCTTCGAGCTCTGGGAGCGTGCAGAGGTCGCGAAGGAAGCGCGTCACCTCGTCCCTCGTGCGGAGGCTCTGGAAGGCATCGGCGAGCTCGTCCAGCCCGCTCAGCGGCTCGACCGCGTGGTCTGCAGATGTCGTCTGCGAAGTAGCCATGTGAACATGATAGCATGCTAACGTGAGAGCACGACAAGAAACGTTCGAGATCGTGACTGCGGTCGACGTCCTCGATGGCCGGGCGGTTCGCCTTCACGAGGGGGCTCGAGACCGGGTCGCGATCGAAGGAGGCGATCCAGTCGCGCTCGCACGGCGCTTTGTCGACGAGGGAGCCAAGCGCCTGCACCTCGTGGATCTCAACGGCGCGTTCGACGGTCGGCCCTCCGACGGACTCCTCGAGCGGATCGCACAAGTTGCCCATGAGATACCCGTCCAGGTTGGCGGCGGGTTCCGGACGATCGACGCGATCAGCGTCGCGTTAACCGCCGGAGCCGACCGCGTGATGGTCGGCACCGCGGCTCTCGCTCCCGAGTTCCTCGCCGCCGCCGCGGAACGGTTCGGGAAGCGACTCGTGGTGGCCGTCGACGCTCGAGACGGTCACGTCGCTGTCGAAGGCTGGACGCGCACTGCAGGTGTTTCGGCTGCGGAGCTCGCGTTGCGCTGCGCCGATACCGGCGTGCGTCGACTACTGGTCACGAGCACCCGTCGCGACGGCTCGCTCGCAGGTCCCGACCTCGATCTTCTCCGAGACGTCCTACCGTGCGGCCTGCCTGTTCTTGCCGCTGGTGGCATCGCTTCGCTCGACGACCTCCGTGCCCTGCGCGATCTGGGGTGCGAAGGCGCGGTCGTCGGCAGCGCGCTTTGGCGCGGTGCGTTCACGCTCGCGGAAGCGCTCGCGATCTAGCGCAGCGGCTGGCTAGGCTCGGCGTCGTGACGTGCCACTACTGCGACGAGACCGCGTTCGGCTTCTCGTGGGTCGTCGACGAGCCGATGATGCGGACGTCGCACGCACTCGTCGCCGATGGCCGGGTTTGGCTCGTGGATCCGGTGGACTGGCCGGAGGCGATCGAGCGGTCGCGGTCGCTCGGTCAACCCGCGGCGGTCTTGCAGCTCCTCGACCGGCACAACCGCGACTGCGCCGTGGTCGCCGAGCGGCTCGGTGTGCCGCATCTCGTCGCTCCAACATCGGTGCGCGACTCGCCGTTCGAGATCGTCGAAGTGAAACGCTCGAAGCGCTGGCAGGAGGTTGCACTCTGGTGGCCCGAGCCGCGGATGCTCGTGGTGGCGGAGGCGGTCGCCACGAACCGGTTCTTCACCGGCGGCCGAGGCGCAGTCGGGGTTCACCTACTGCTGCGCTTGGCGCCGCCGAGGATGCTTGCCCGGTTCGAGCCGGAGCACCTGCTCGTCGGCCACGGCGAAGGTGTCCACGGACCGGAGGCGGCGGCCGCGCTCCGGGAAGCCATCCGCCGATCTCGCCGCGACCTACCGCGTCTGCTGGCGTGGCTCCCTTTCAGCGGGCGTGCGTGAGCAGACCCGGACGGACGAGGCGCGATGGCGCTTTCAGGCCGGCGTCTCGCACTTTCGGGTTCAGCGGCTCTGCGAGGGGCTCGGCGTCGAAGGACGCGGCGCGGCGCTCCTCGGGCGCGTCCTCGTAGAGCGTCGTCCGCTGGCGCGGGACGCGGCCCGCGGAGCGGATCAGCTCCTCCATCTGCTCAGGCGGCAGCTCCTGCCCCCACTCCGAGCCGGCCGAGCGTGAGATGGACTCGTTCATCAGCGTGCCGCCGAGGTCGTTGACACCTGCTGCCAAAGCCTGCCTCGAGCCATCGGGGCCGAGCTTCACCCAGGACGCCTGGATGTTCGTGATGTGCGGATGCAGCGCCAGCCGGCCGACCGCGTGCATGAGCAGCGTCTCGCCGAATGTGGGGCCACGACGCGCGCCTCCTTTCAGGAAGATCGGCGCCTCCATCGGCACGAACGGCAGCGGCACGAACTCGGTGAAGCCGCCGGTCTCCTGTTGCTGCTCGCGCGCGCGGACGAGGTGGCGCGCCCACGAGCGCGGCCCCTCGACGTGGCCGAACATGATCGTGACGTTCGAGCGCAGGCCGACCCGGTGCGCAGCGCTGTGCACCGCGAGCCACTGGTCGGTCGTCACCTTGTCCGGACAGATCACCGCACGCACCTCGTCGTCGAGGATCTCCGCCGCCGTTCCCGGTAGCGACGCGAGTCCTAGGTCGCGCAGCCTCATGAGGTAGTCCTCGAGGGTGAGTCCGAGTGTTGCGGCGCCCTGCCAGACCTCGAGCGCCGAGAACGCGTGGACGTGGAGATCGGGTAGCGCGGCGCGGATCGCCTCGACGACGCCGGCGTAGTAGTCGCCGGTGAAGGCCGGGTGGATGCCGCCCTGGAGGCAGACCTCGGTCGCACCTCTCTCCCACGCCTCGCGACTGCGTCGGACGATCTCGTCGAGTGGCACGAGATACGGCGCGCCACGAAGGTTCCGCGCCAGCTTTCCCTTCGAGAACGCGCAGAAGCCGCAGCGGAAGTAGCAGACGTTCGTGTACTGGATGTTCCGGGTGACGACGTAGCTGACCTCGTCGCCGCACACGTCGCGCCGGAGGCGGTCGGCCGCGGCGAAGATGCGCTCGCGCTCCGCACCCCGCGCCTCGAACAGCCGTGTGATCTCGTCCTCGCCGAGTCCGTCGCTTGTCTCGAGCGGGAGCGCGTCCCGGCGGACGACGAACGGGACGGAGACAGGCTCGCCGGGCGCCCAACGATCCTCGCGCGCAAGACCCATCGCATCGGACGCGCGCCGGACCGCGGTGCGGGCGGCCGGATCGAGCCAGCGGTCGCCGGTGTACTCGGGGTAGATGGGCAGGCGCGGCGCAAGCGCTAGGCCGCGCCCGCGCGTCGCCTCTTCGAGCTTGACGAGGTCGGGCCACGGCGCCTCCGGGTTTACGTGGTCGATCGTCACCGGTGAGACGCCGCCCCAGTCGTCGATGCCTGCGTCGAGGAGCCTTGGGAAATCGTCGTAGGCGAGGTTCGGCGGCGCCTGGATGTGCCATGTCGGGCCGAGGATGATGCGGGCCGCCGCGATCGTCCAGAGGTGATCGTCGAGCGACGGCTCGGGGTGGTCGGCCATGCGCGTGCCCGGCTTGGCGCGGAAGTTCTGGACGATCACCTCCTGGACATGGCCGAACTCGTCGCCGAGCGCCTTCAGCCCGAGCAGCGCGTCGAGCCGCTCCTCACGCGTCTCGCCGATGCCGATCAGGATGCCGCTGGTGAACGGGATCGCGAGCTCGCCGGCGAGGCGGATCGTCTCGAGGCGACGCGCTGGCAGCTTGTCCGGCGATGCCCAATGCGGGCCGCCCCGGGCTGATAGTCGCTCGGCGGCCGTCTCGAGCATGATCCCCATCGACGCGGACACCGGCCGTAGCGCCTCCAGCTCGGCGCGCGACATGACGCCGGGGTTGAGGTGCGGCAGCAAGCCAGTCTCTTGGAGCACGAGCTTCGCGCAACGGGCGAGGTACTCGAGCGTCGTCGCGCACCCGAGCCTGACCAGCTCCTCGCGCACGACCCTGTAACGGAGCTCCGGCTTGTCGCCGAGCGTGAAGAGCGCCTCGGTGCACCCGGCCGCCGCACCGGCACGAGCAATGTCGAGCACCTCGTCCTCGGTGAGGAAGGCGCGCTCACCACGTCGAGGCGGCCGGGCGAAGGTGCAGTAGCCGCAGACGTCGCGACAGAGCGTCGTCAGCGGGATGAACACCTTCGGCGAATAGGTGACGATCGACCGTGGCCGAAGCCCGCGAGCCTCGTCGAGCAGATCCTCGAGCCGCGCGGAGAGCAGTTCGCGGAACTCGGCAGACATGTCACGGAGCCTAGCGATCGAGTACTCCGTGCTCGGGCGATCTCGGATTACCGTGTCCCAGAAGCCGCAACGAGCGCGCAGTGAAGGAAATAGTCGTTGCCCTCGGGCGTCAACTGATGCTCCCACGCGTCCGTTCGCTCCACCTCGGAGTAGGACCGGCTAGCCGTGTCGCGTGTGAACGTTCGAGGCCCGGTCCCGAGCCACGGGGTCATATCTCTCTCGATCCGGTCGATGCGCCACGTGTAGCGATGTTGCGGCGACCGCCCGCCACGGTGATGGAACCCTGAGTCGAGCCCGAAGTAGCCGCGCCCACCAAGCCAGTCGCCGACCTCGCCGCCGGCAGAAAGCTGAAACGTGCTGACACAGACGACGATGCCTACATCGATCAGCCACGCATCCTCGCCGACGAATATCGGCTCACCCATGAAGTCGTAGACAGACCTAGCCCCATTCACGGCTGAGAGGTGCGTCGCCGTCCGCGCTGATTCGGCCCGAGTCTGCGCGAGCTCGACCGCGAACCCATGAACGGAAAGCTCGATGCCGAAGTCGCGCAGCTGCCCGCACTCGAAGTCGTCGTACTCGCCGTCTTCGAGAATCCATCCGTCGATGCCGAACACCCAGGAGCGATCGGCCATCGCTGGGACGCTAGCCCTTGTAGGTGACGAGCGAGCCGAACTGCTTCCAGCCGGTCTTCGCGTACTGCTGGAAGTACATCTGGCTGAGCGGGAAATGATCGCCGGGGCCGGTCTTGATCGCGATGCCGGGAAGCAGGAACGGGTCGTCCTTGATGTTCATCGAGTCGACCGCTGCGATCAGGCCTGCGCGCGTCGGGTTCTTACCGAGGCGCTTGAACAGGTTGACCGTCGCGTACGCGACCGCCATGCCGTACACGTGGTACACGTCCTTCGCGTTCGCACCCTTCGCGTACTTGGCCATGATCGTCCGGTACAGGATGATCGCCGGGTCCTTCGACCACTTCGGATCGGTCGGATCCTTCAGGAAGACGACCGACACCGAGCCGACAACCGTCTTGTTCTGGCCGCCCTCGGACGCGAGAAGCATGATGTTCGACGCCGACGAGACCGCGTTCGTGACCACGAACGGCTTCCAGCCGAGCTTGTTCGCGAAGACGTATGACTGGATCGCGAACTGCGGCGTTGCGAAGATCGCCAGTGTGTCGGCGCCGGAGCTCTTCAGCTTCGCGATCTGCGAGCCGACGTCGGACGCGGTCACCTCGTAGTTCTGGGCGGCGACCACCTTCGCAGAGCCGCCACCAAGGCCGCGCTTGAGACCGACGAGCAGATCACGCCCGTAGCTGTCGTTTTGTGCGATCACGGCGATCCTCGCCTTCGGCTTGCTCTTCTTCAGGTACTGGCCGAGCGCCCACCCTTCGGCCTGGTAGCTCGGGAAGAAGCCGATCGTGTAAGGGTAGGTCGCAACATCGGCGCCGAAAGATGTATCGCCCGACGCCGCGAACAGCTGCGGCACCTTGAGCTGGTTCAGGTACGGACGGATCGCGAGGTTCGTCTCCGTCCCGAGCGTGTTGAAGACTGCGAAGACCTTGTCCTGTTCGACGAGCTGCCGCGTGAGCTGGATCGTCTGCGCCGGGTTGTAGGTGTCGTCGAGGTACTTGTAGTTGATCTGCCGTCCGTTGACACCGCCCTTCGCGTTCACGTACTTGAAGTACGCGTTCGCGCCGACGGCGACCGCCGAGTACGCCGACGCGACGCCCGAGAGCGGGACCGTGCCGCCGAGCAGGATCGACTTCGGGGTCACGCCCGGGTCGGCCGTGCTCTGCGTCGAGCCCGCGAGCGCCGAGGCTCCTACGACAAGCGCGACGACGATAGCGGACGTGACGGCGCGTTTCACGGCGCCGATCCTACTCGCCCGCGGACGAGCGTGGCCACTCGCCGGAGCAAGCCGGCAGCGCCGGTCGGCAACAGGAAGACGACGGCGATCAGGATCACGCCGTAGATCACGCCGGGCGCGCCGGGGGACTTCGAGACGTCCTGCGCCCACAGCGGCAGGAACTCGATGAACACCGCACCCGCGATCAGCCCGGTCAGTGAGCCGAGCCCGCCCACCACGACGCCGACGAGCAGGAAGATCGAGAGCTGCACCGGGAACGTGTCCGGATTCACGTAGGTCGTCGCGATCGCGAACAGCGAGCCGGCGACGCCGGCGTACGCGGCGCTCACTCCGAAGGCGAGCGTCTTGTAGCGGGCGAGACTGACACCGGAGGACAGCGCGGCCGTCTCGCTGTCGCGTACCGCGCGGAAGGCGCGCCCTGTCTGCCCGCGCAGCAGCAACCACGCGACGACGTACGAGACGAGCGCGACAGTCCAGCAGAGGTAGTAGAGCCAGTTGTTGAAGTTCAGCTTCCAGCCGAGGATGTGGACTCCCCCGATGCCGCCGGTCAGCTCCTTCAGCCCGAATAGGTTCTTCCCGGAGCCGCCGCCGGTGAACCCCTCGAACTTCTTCAAGACGGCGGGGGTCGAAACGGCGATCGCGAACGTTGCGAGCGCGAGATAGAGGCCTGTCAGTCGCAGTGCCGGGATCCCAAACAGGAACCCGGCGATTCCGGCGACAACGGCAGCGATCGGAATCGTCCACAGGTCCCTAACGCCGTGGTCGGTCATCAGGATCGCGGTCGTGTAGCCGCCGACCGCCATGAACGCGCCGTGCCCGAGCGACATCTGGCCGGTGTAGCCGGTCAGCACGTTCAGCCCGATCAGGGCGATCAGGTAGATGCCGACGTAGGCGAACTGCTGCGCGCGGAAGTCGGTGAGGAACGCCGGCAGGACGGCAACAACGGCGACGAGCGCGGCAAAGAGCGCGACCGGTACGGCGTTGCGTCTCATACGCGCCTCACGACTCGCTTCCCGAACAGCCCGGCCGGCCGGAAGAGCAGCACTGCGAGGATCACGGTGAGCGCCGCGGGCAGCCGCAGGTCGGCACCGACAAAGTTCACGTATGTACCGAGCAGGTTCAGGCCGACGCCGAGCAGCAGCCCGCCGACCACCGCACCGACCGGCGAGTCGATCCCGCCGAGCACCGCGGCTGCGAAGGCGTAGATGAGGACGGCCTGCATCATGTTCGGGTCGAGGAAGACGGTCGGTGCGGTGAGCGCGCCCGCGATCGCGCCGAGCATCGTCGCGAGCCCCCAGCCGACACCGAGCATCAGCGGCACGCGCACGCCGACGAGCCGCGCCTCGGCCGGGTTCGTCGCAGAGGCGCGCAAAGCGAGCCCGATCTTCGTGAAGCGGAAGAAGAGCCCGAGCAGGATCACGACGCCGATCGAGACGCCGATCGTGCCGAGATCCTGAATCGAGATCGCGACACCGGCGATGTCGATCGTGCGGGTCGGGAACGGGCTGTGGACGCTGCGCACCTCGCCGCTCCAGATCCAGGTCATCGCGCCGTTGAGCAGCAGCAGGAGGCCGATCGTGACGATGACGACGCGCAGCACCGAGCCGCGCTCGACGGGTCGGATGACGAACTGGTGCACGCCGAACCCGCCGGCGAACGAGATCGCGAGAGTTGCGCCAAGCGCAGGCCAGTAGGACCAGCCGTGATTCTGCGTGAGCGTCCAGAGGGTGTAGGTCGAGAACGTCGCCATCTCGCCCTGGGCGAAGTTGATGACGCCGGTCGCTCGGTGGATGAGGACGAGCGCCAGGGCGAGCGCGCCGTAGATCCCGCCTGAGGCGAGTCCTGAGACAACCTGCTGGAAGAAGTTCGCCATGTCGCCTCAGTACCCGAGGTAGCTCCGACGGACGGACTCGGTCTCGCGCAGGTCGGCGCTCGTGCCGGTGACGGCGACCTCGCCGACCTCGAGCACGTACGCGCGATGTGCCGCCGCGAGCGCGATCCGCGCGTCCTGTTCGACGACGAGCACCGCGAGGCCCTCCTTCTCGTTCAACTCGCGCACAATGCGGAAGATCTCGCGCACGACGAGCGGCGCGAGGCCGAGCGACGGCTCGTCGAGCATCAGCAGCCGCGGCCGCGACATCAGCGCGCGGGCGAGGGCGAGCATCTGCTGTTCACCACCCGAGAGCGTGCCGGCCTGCTGATCGCCGCGCTCGATCAGCCACGGGAACCAGGCACTCATTCGCTCGACGTCGGGGTCGATCTTGCCGCGGCGGGTGTATGCACCGAGTCTGAGATTCTCGGTGACCGAGAGCTCGCTGAACGTGCCTCGTCCTTCTGGGACGTGCGCGATGCCGGCTTTCGCGGCCGCTTCCGGGCCGCCGCTGAGCGCGCGACCCGCGAGCTTGATCGTGCCCGAGCGGCGAACGGTGCCCGAGACCGCGCGCAGCGTCGTCGTCTTCCCGGCGCCGTTCGCGCCGAGCACGGCGACGATCTCACCCTCGCCAACCTCGAGCGTGATCCCGCGCAGCGCGCGCACCTGGCCGTAGCGGGCCTCGACCCTTTCCAGCTCGAGGAGGGCCGTCACACCCCGACCTCGTCATCGGCCACGCCGAGGTACGCCTCGATCACGGCGGGATTCTGCTGCACCTGTGCGGGCGGGCCGTTAGCGATCTTGCGCCCGAAGCTGAGAACGTTGACGTGATCCGAGATGCCCATCACGAGCGCCATGTGGTGCTCGACGAGGAGAATCGTGAGCTCGCGATCGTCGCGGAGCCGCCGGATGAACTCACCAAGCTCGGCGACCTCCTCGTGGTTCAGCCCGCCCGCTGGCTCGTCGAGGAGCAGGAGCGACGGTCGGGCGGCCAACGCGCGGGCGATCTCGACGCGCTTCTGCGTGCCGTACGGGAGGTCGGCAGCAGGCCGCTGCGCATGCTCCCTTAGGCCGACGTAGTCGAGGATCGCGAGCGCATCGCCTTCGCCGGCGCCGTGGGTGTGCGCGCCGACGAGCACGTTCTCCAGGACCGACATCGTCGTAAAGAGGTTGATGTTCTGGAAGGTGCGCGCGACACCGCGCTCGACGACACGGTGCGGCGGCGTGTGCAGCAGCGACTGGCCGTCCAGCTCGACCGTCCCCTCGTCCGGCGTGTAGAGCCGCGTGATGACGTTGAACGCCGTGGTCTTGCCGGCGCCGTTCGGTCCGATCAGCCCGCAGATCTGCCCTTGCTCGACATCGAACGACACGCCGTCGAGCGCGACGATGCCGCCGAACCGCAGCGTCACGTCCCGTACCGAGAGGAGCGCCATGAGCCGCGAGTACCCTACTTCGCGGGTCGCCCGATCTCTAGCTCGGCGCTAGAGTCGCGCCCACTCGATCCGCCGCTTCCGAAGGAGACGCATGGGAGAGTTCATCAGCACCGAGCAGGACGGCCACGTCGCAGTCGTGACGATCACGAACCCGCCGATGAACCAGCTGTCGACGGCGCTGCTCGATGAGCTGGAGGCCGAGATCGAACGGCTCGATGCCGACGACTCGACGCGCGCGATCGTGCTGCGCGGTGGCGGCGAGCGCGCGTTCGTCGCGGGCGCGGACATCAAGGAGTTCCCTGCGCTACGCGACGCGGCAGCCGAGGAAGGTGGCGGCGCCGCGCGCGGGATCCAACGCATCGGTCACCGGATGGACGCCGCCCGCACACCGTTCGTCGCAGCGATCCAGGGCTACTGCCTCGGTGGAGGGCTCGAGCTCGCGATGTGCTGCGACGTCCGGATCTGCACCGACGACGCCCAGCTCGGTCAGCCGGAGGTCAAGCTGGGGTTGATTCCCGGCGGCGGCGGAACCCAGCGGCTGCCGCGGCTCGTAGGCCCCGGTCGGGCCGCCCTGATGAACCTTGGCGGCGAGTTCGTCGACGCGCCGACGGCCTACGCGTGGGGGCTCGTCGAGAAGGTCGTGCCGCGCGCCGAGCTCGACGAGGCGGCGCTCGCAGTCGCGCACACGTTCGCCGCTCGCTCGCCCCACGCGATTGCAGTCATGCGTGAGCTCGCCCGCACGACCCGCGATCTGTCGCTCGAAGAAGGGTTGCGACGCGAGGCTGACGGCTTCCGCCGCTGTATCGCGAGCGACGACGGGCTGGAAGGGATCAGCGCGTTCATCGAGAAGCGCGAGCCGCGCTTCACCGGCCACTGAACGACCGTCGCGCGATCCGCATCGCCTCACCCCTTGTGTTTCTGTAACACAAGGACACGGAACCTTCGGAGGCGTTGGGCGCCTGCCGCCACTTTGTGTTTCTGTAACACAAGGGGAATCTGGCGGGCGCTTGGGACATGCGGGGTCAGCTCAGGTGCGGCAGTAGGATCGCTGGCGTGCGCCTGGGCCTTCAACTCGGGTACGACGACCCCGTCACAGCGGTCGGGTTGGCCGAGGAGGCGGAGCGGCTCGGGTTCCACTCGGTCTGGACGTCTGAGGCATATGGCACGGACGCGGTGACGCCGATGGCGTGGGTCGCGGCACGGACGAAGCGGATTCTCGTGGGCAGCGCGATCATGCAGATGCCTGCGCGCTCGCCGGCCGCGGTGGCGTCGACCGTCGCGACGCTCGACCTCCTCTCTGGCGGCCGTGTCCTGCTCGGCCTCGGCACGTCCGGCCCCCAGGTGGCGGAAGGCTGGCACGGGCAGGCGTTCGGCAAGCCGCTCGGCCGGACGCGCGAGTACGTGTCCGTGGTGCGCGAGATCCTCCGCCGCGAGGCGCCGCTCGAGCACCACGGCGACCACTACGACATCCCGTACTCCGGCCCCGGAGCGACGGGGCTCGGCAAGCCGCTCAAGCTGATCGTCCACCCGCTGCGCTCTGACATCCCGATCTATCTGGCCGCTATCGGGCCTCGGAACGTCTCGCTGGCCGCGGAGATCGCCGACGGCTGGCTGCCGATCTTCTTCTCCCCCGAGCGGTTCGCCAAGGTGCATGCGCCCCGGCTCGAAGCCGGGTTCGCGGTGCGTGGCGGACGTCCCGATGGCTGGGATCTCGCGCCGCTCGTCCCGGTTGTCGTCGCCGACGACGCGAGCGCAGCGCGCGACTTCCTCAAGCCGCTGCTCGCGCTCTACATCGGCGGGATGGGCGCGCAGGGGCAGAACTTCTACACGCGGCTTGCGCAGCGCTACGGCTACGAGGATGCAGCCGGGCAGATCCAGGAGCACTATCTCGCGGGCCGGAAGAGCGATGCAGTTGCGTCAGTTCCAGATGCGCTCGTCGACGAGGTCGCACTCGTCGGCGACCGGGCGCGCATCGCCGACCGGCTCGGCGCATGGCGCGAGTGCGGCGCGACCACGCTGATTCTGCAAGCCCGCCAGCCGGAGGCCTTGCGTCTGTTGGCCGAGCTCGTCCTCTAGGGCCGGATTACCACCGCGCGGAACACGATCACGCGGCTGAAGCTCGTTCCGTCGACCTGCCACGCGTAGCAGCCGGGCGCTCGCAGCCGGATCGACCCGCCGCCTTCGCGGAAGCCGCCGCTCGACTTTACGCCTCCGGCCGGTATGCGCAACTCGGCCGGCGGCAGCGAGCCTTCGTCGAAGCGCACGAGGTTCGGCCCGTCGAGTTGCCGGCCGCGAATCAGCACGGGTCCCCGGTAAGGAGGGGCAACGATCCACCCGAGCTTCTCTCCACCCCAATCACTGGGATACCAATTGCCCTCCGACGGCCGTACTGGGTAGACGAAGCTCATTGTCCCTGCACGCCAAGCGGTGAGGGGATATGCAGGCCCGCGACCGAGCGTAGTGCGGTACCACGGCGACGGACGACTCGGACGCTAACCGGGCACGGCGCACCCGACGCGATGTGCGGGATGTGGAGCGGTCGTCGCAACTTCACCCACGGGTTGGAGACAGCCGCCGACGACGCCCCGGCGAACAGGAGCACGAGAGCCAGCGCGCCGGCGACCGTCAACCCACGCATGGCCGAACTATACGAGTCGTTCGACGATCATCGCCATCCCCTGGCCACCGCCGACGCACATCGTCTCCAGCCCGACTGTCTTGTCGAGCGTCTCGAGGTCGTTCAGCAGCGTGCACATGATGCGTGCGCCGGTCATGCCGAAGGGGTGGCCGAGTGCGATCGCACCGCCGTGCGGGTTGAGCTTCTCGCCGAACGGGTCGACGCCGAGCTCGCGGCACACCGGGACGACCTGCGCCGCGAACGCCTCGTTCAGCTCCATCACGTCGACATCGTCGATCGTCATCCCGGCCTGCCTCAACACCGCTCGCACCGCCTCGATCGGGCCGACTCCCATGATCTCGGGCGCGACCCCGGTGACCGACGACGCGATGATCCGAGCGCGCGGCTTCAAGCCGTGCCTCGCTGCGAACTCGGCACTCGTCACGAGCACTGCAGCCGCGCCGTCGTTCAGCGGGCACGCGTTGCCGGCAGTCACCCTTCCATTTTCTTTGAAGGCTGGGGCCAAAGCTCCCAGCCGTTCGAGCGTCGAGTCGGCACGCGGCCCGTCGTCCGCCGCAACCACCGTCCCGTCGTCCTTCACATACGGCGTCAGCTCCCGCGCGAAGAACCCTGACCGTTGCGCCTCGACCGCACGCTCCTGGGAGCGCTGGGCGAACCGATCCATGTCCTCGCGCGACACGTCCCACTGCTCGGCGACGTTCTCGGCGGTCAGCCCCATCGGGATGTAGGCGTCGGCGATCGCGCCCTCGCCGTGCAAGCGTGGATGCAGCTCGTCCGCGTGCTTCGGGTAGCCGTTGACCTGCGAGACCGACTCGACGCCTGCCGCGACGAAGCACTCTCCCTCGCCGGCGAGGATCGCGTGAAACGCCATCCGAATCGTCTGTAGCGACGACGCGCAGAAGCGGTTCACCGTCGTCCCCGGCACAGAAAACGGCAGCCCTGCCAGCAGCGCCGCCCGCCGCGCGAGGTTCATCCCCTGCCGCTGCTCCGGAAAGCCGCAGCCGACCAGCACATCGACCACGTCGGCGGGATCGACGCCCGGCGCCTTCGCGAGCACGTCGCGGATCGCGAACGCAGCGAGATCGTCCGGCCGCACATCGACGAGCGACCCTTTCGCGGCCCGCCCGATCGGCGTCCGCGACGTCGCGACGATGACGGCGTCGGTCATGGCCCTGGGAGCAGCCCGTCTCGGTAGCGCGCCGGCTGCGACGGCGTGAACCGCGCGTACGCGACGTTGCCGTCCTGCGTGTCCTCGGGCGAGCTCGCGTTGTAGCGACGCGCGGTCTCGTCGGCGCAGTAGAAGCCCCACGGCCCGTCTTTCTGGAACTGCCGCGACGACGCCGCGAGGATCACGCACGGCCGGTCGCCGACGCCGACGAACACGTGTCGCGTCTCGGGCGGGCAGTGCACGAAGTCCCACTGCTCAAGTCGCCGCTCCTGCCCCTCGACGATCAGCAGCGCCTCGCCGGCGAGCAACAGGAAGTCCTCCTGCTCGGTCTCCCAGTGGTACGTCCCGTTCGGGTCACCCGGCTCGAGGACCTGGATCGACATGCCGAGCATCGGGAAGTACGTCTCGGCTTCGAACTCGTCGCAGCCCGTCAACGGCAGGCTGTCACCCCGTCCCGATCGATGGAACCACCGCGCGTCGCGCGCGTTCATCACGAACCATCCGGAGCTCGCAGCAACGAGCCCGGCCTCCGTCTGATCGAGCTTTGCCTCGGGAACCATGCGCTACCGGGGAAACTTGAGGCGCGAGACCGGGACGAAAGCGCCATCGCTGAACTTGACGATCACCTCGCCCGTGATCGGGAACTGGTTCGTGGAGTCGGTGTGCTGCTTGTTCCCAGGGATCAGGAACGGGTTCTGCTGATTCCAGCTGCGGTACGCCTTGAGGATGCCTTCGCGCGTCGGATTCGGCCCGGCGGCGGTCAGCAACTCGACGAACGCCTCCGCCGACGCGACGCCGTAGTAGTTGTTGTAGTCGGTCGCATTGAGCTGCGGTGCGTACCGGGCCAGAACCTTCCGGTAGAGGATCATCGCCGCGTCGTTCGACCAGCGCGCGCTCGCCGGATCCTTCGCAAACTGAACAGTGAGCGTCCTGTTCAACAGGTCGCCTCCGCCCGCCTTCTGCGCGAGCCCGAGGAAGTACGCGGTCGCCGCCACCGAGTTCGTGTAGATCACCGGCGGCGCCCACCCGAGCCCCTTCGCGATGACGTACGACTGGATCGTGAACTTCGGCGTGGCGAAGATACAGAACACCGTTGCGCCGGCCGCGCGCAGCTGCGCGATCTGCGACTTCACGTCGGTTGCGGTCGCGTCGTACGCCTCGGCGTCGACGATGTTGCCGGCCTTCGCTCCGAGACCCGCCTTCAAACCTGCGAGGTAGTCCTTCCCGTAGTCGTCGTTCTGGTAGAGGACGGCGATCTTCGCTTTCGGACTGTTGCGCGCAATCGACTGGCCGTAGATGTTCCCCTCGAGCTGGTAGCTCGGCTGCCAGCCGGTCGTCCACGGGTACTGCTTCCAGTCACGACCCCAGGTCGTGGCGCCCGTCGCGACGAGCAGCTGCGGCACCTTCCCCTCGTTCAGATACGGACGAATGGCCAGGTTCGGCGTCGTCCCGAGTGTGCCGACGACCGCGAAGACCTTGTCCTGCTCGACAAGCTTCCGTGTGAGCTGCACGGTGTTCGCCGGGTTGTAGCCGTCGTCGTAGTAGCGGAAGTCGATTTGGCGACCGAACACACCGCGCTTCCCATCCGGCCCCTTGCGTGCGTTGACGTACGAGAAGTACGCCTTCATCGCAGCTGGGATCGGCGCGTAGAGGGAGGCCGGCCCGGTCAGCGGGAACGTGCCGCCGATCGTGATCAACCCGGGAGAGACACCCGGCGTAGTCGGCTTCGCGTCCGCGGCCGGCAGCGTCAGTCCGATCGCGACCGCGAGCGCCGAACCAGCGAGCAGCAGCCTGCGCACTACTGCCACAGACCGATTTCGGCGGCGAGCCGCTCGGCCTCGTCGACGTCGTCGGCGAGCGCGTCGATCCCCGTCGACCAGATCGACGGATCGGTGAGATCGAGCCCGACGATCTTCGCAAGGTCGACCGGCGAGCGCGAGCCGCCGAGGCTCAGCAGCTCGAGATAGGGCTCGACGAGCGCGTCGCCCTCCTGCTCGTAGCGGCGGAAGATGGTGAGCGCGAAGAGGTAGCCGTAGGTGTAGGCGTAGACGTACCCCGGTGTGCTCATGAAGTGCGGGATGTAGCTCCACCAGTTTGCGTAGCCGTCCGTCCCCACCGAGTCTCCGAACAGCGTCGTCTGGCTCTCGAGCCAGAGCTCGCCGATGCGTTCCGGCGCAAGCTCACCGATCTCGCGCCGCTCGGTGTGGACAGCGTGCTCGAAGCTGTTCATCGAGATCTGTCGGAACGTGGTCGCGAACGCATCCTCGAGCCGGCCGGTGATCAGGTCGAGCCGGCGACGCGGGTCCTCGATGGTCGCGAGCTGCCGTTTGAACGTGAGTGCTTCGCCGAATACGGACGCCGTCTCGGCCGTCGTGAGCGGGCAGGATGAGTTGAAGAGCCCGAGCGGCTGAGCCAGCACTCCGTGTAAGCCGTGGCCGAGCTCGTGGGCGAGCGTCAGCACCGACCGTCTCTCGCCCGTGTAGTTCATGAGGACGTACGGATGCACGCCCGGGACCGTCGTGGCGCAGAAGGCGCCGTTCGACTTGTCCGGCCGCACCGGCCCGTCGATCCAGTTCTTCTCGAAGAACCCGTCGATGATCTCGCCTACCGCGGGTGAGAAGTCGCTGTAGGCACCAACTGTCAGCGCACGGGCGTCGTCCCAGCTCGTCTTCTCGCCGCCCTCGGACATCGGCGCGAAGCGGTCGTAGAACTCGAGCTTGTCGACGCCGATGAGATCCGCTTTCAGCCGGTAGTAGCGCCGCAGCAGCTCGTACCGCGAGACGACCGCTTCTATGAGCGCGTCGACCGCCTTGTCCGTCGTCTCGTTCGCGAGGTTGCGGGCCGAGATCCACGTCGGGTAGCCGCGAAGCCTGTCGTCGATCGACTTGTCCTGCAGAATGGTGTTGAAGACGAACGCGCGGGTGCGAAGGCCCGGCCCGAGCGCTTCGGTCACGGCTTCGGCGGTCGTGCGCCGCACGTCCCGGTCGGCCGAGTACAGGTTGGACATCGCCGTCTCGAGCGGAACCTCCTCGCCGTCGACAGTCGCACGCAGCGACGACAGCAGCTCGGAGTAGAGCCGCGACCACGACGACGAGCCGGAGACGGACTTCTCCGTCATGACCCGCTCCTCCGGCTCGCTCAGGAGATGCGGCCGGTACTTGCGCAGCGATGTGAGCCAGTGGCGCCAGTGGTCGAGCGCAGGGTCGGCGAGAAGCGTCTCGGCCGGGCCGTCCTCCATCGCAGCCAGTTCGAGCGTGAAGAACAGGAGCGTCGTCTCGATCGCGGCTGCTCGCTCGGTCAGCTTGGCCACGAGAGCGCCGCGTGCGGGCTCTGCCATGTTGGTGGCGAACCTGAGGTGCGCATAGGTGAGGGCGCGGTCGACGGCTGACTCGATCTCCTCGCGCTCGGCGATTGCCGCGGCAAGGTTTGAGGCGGACAGCGAGGCGACGGCCTCGTTGTGGCGCGCGCGGAAGGCGGTGGCCGCGCGCTCGGCGCCCGAGATCTCGTCTTCGAGCTTCGGATCGTCAGGGCTCGCGTACAGGTCGGAGAGGTCCCATTCGACCTCTTCCGCGCCGGTCAATTGCTCGAGTGTGGTCATGCGCGGCAGCCTACCGCGCCGGTGTCAGCCAGCGGGTCGAGGTGGTAGAACCCGCCGATGGAGGCTTGCGAGAACGAAGACATACGCACCGCCGCCATCCATTGCCTGCGGTTCGGCCGCTTCGCACCCTCGGTAACCCTGGCCGCCATGACGATCGCACTCGGGCTGGTCTTCTCCTGGCGAACAGCGGGTTGGGCGCTGCTCGCGGTGGCGGGGCTCTGGGCCCTTTCGATCGTACGGCCGCGAGGGAACCGACGCACACGCTCGCGCCCTTTCGTAGTGACGACCACAATCACGGCGGTCGTCGGCGCGCTGCTTCTTCTCGTCAACGGAGGTGTCCCGCTTCGCGGCTGCGGCTCAGCTGAAACGCCGGCAGCGCGAGATTCGGCAGACGCGTTCGTCCAGGCCCTCGCTACTGGCGATCGGAATGAGGCAAAGCAGTACCTCGCCCAGTTTTATTCCGTGACCATGCCGATCGTCGCAACACCGATGTCGGAGGTAGCGGCTCGGTCCGTCGTTCGGTCGGGCGCCCGCGAGTCTCCAGGAGGACTGTGCGGATCTGGCGTCTGCTTCATCTACGACCTACCGGTGCAAACCACTGCCGACCTCAGAACGGCAGAGTACGGCTCAGCGGTCATCGTCGGACTCGGCTGCCACAGCGGCAGCTGGAAGGTCGATTCGACCGGCCACGCGAGCTGACTCCCACGTCGCGGGTCAGCTTTCGCTAGCCAGCTTGCCTCCCTTAGCCTCGCGCGATCTCACCCATGACCGACACCGAGTCGAGGTCGCGGTGGTCGAGATGCTGCAGGAACACGCGTGAGACACCCGCCGCCTCCAGACCGGCGAACTGGTTGCGCACGTCGTCGACGGTGCCGAGCACCCAGTTCTGCTCGGATCCCATCTCGAACCGGCTGAGCAGACCGCGCACCCGCGCCAAACGCTCATCGACTTCCGCTCGATCCCGGCCGACGACCGCCGTCACCATCATCGAGAGCGGCAACGTTGCCGGATCGCGGCCAATAGCCTCGCACGCGACGTCGAGTCGGCCGCGCGTCTCGCGCAGCTCGGCGGGTGACGAGTCCAGCGTGTTGTACTCGGTGGCGAAGCGCGCCGCGAGCGCTGCTCCTCGCCGCTTCGCCCGGCCGCCGAGGATCAGCGGCGGGTGCGGCTGCTGCAACGGCTTCGGGAGTGCCGTCTGGTCACGGAGCGTGTAGTGCGCGCCGTCGTGGTCGAAGCCCTCCTCCGTCCACGTACGGACGACAACCTCGACCTGCTCTTCGAACAGATCGAAACGCGCCTTCGCGTCGAGGAACGGGAAGCCGTTCTCGGAGTGGTCGCGCTCGTACCAGCCGGCGCCCATCCCGAGCTCCACGCGTCCTCCCGAGACGAGGTCGACCGTCGTCGCCATACGCGCCAGCACACTGGGATGCCTGAACGTGGCCGGCGAGACCATGGTCCCCAGGCGCAGCGTCGAGGTCAGCGGCGCGAGCGCGGCGAGCGTCGCCCACGCGTCGAGCGACCCCTCCTGCTGGTGGACGATCGCGCTGTAGTGGTCCGAGCGGAACAGCCCCTCGAGGCCGGCCTTCTCAGCGGTCCGCGCGAGGGCGACCCACTCGTCCCAGGTGACTCCCTCCTGGCCTTCGACCATCAGACAGACGCGCACTTAGGTGACCTCCTCGGGATCCGTGATAGGCGCTTGGCAGGCGAAGCGCTCGCAGACATAAACCGCCGGCTTCCCGTCGACCAACGTCTTGCCGGCAAGCAGCGGGATCGAGTCCGCTGGGCCTACAGCGACGACCGTAGCCGGTTGAAACGGAGCGAGCGCAGCCCGCGCGACCGGCGAGTCGACCGAGCCGACGATCGCCAGCTCGCGCGGTGGCGAGAGGTAGAGATCCAGCGCGCAGAGCGCCCAGCCGAACGCCGTCGGCGCGCGCGGTAGCGCGGGCGCGACCAGCCGAAGAACGCCGACCGCTCGCCGTTCGAACTCATCGTCGCCCCAGATCCGCGCCAGCCGCAGCAGCACATGCGCGAGCATCGAGTTCCCCGATGGAAGCGGGTTGTCGTCGAGATCCTTCGTGCGCGCGACGAGCTCCTCGCCGTCGCGCGGCGCGAGGAAGAAGCCACCGTGCTCTCCGTCGGCAAACAACTCGATCGCGAGGCGCACCAGCCGGTGGGCCTCCTCCAGCCAGCGCAGCTCGCCGGTGGCCGCATGCAGCTCGATCAGCCCGTGCGAGACGTTCGCGTAGTCGTCGAGGTAGCCGGCACCGCTCGTTCTGCCCTCGCGCCACGAACGCAGCAGGCGGCCATCCTCGGTCGAGAGGGCACTGAGCAGGAACCCCGCGACGCCGCGCGCGGCGTCGAGCCAGTCCGGTCGTTCGAGCCGGTAGCCCGCCTCGGCAAGCGCCGCGAGCGCGAGCCCGTTCCACGACGCGATCGCCTTGTCGTCGCGGAACGGCTGAGGCCGAAGGGCGCGCGTTGCGAGCAACTCGTCGCGAATGCCAGGGTCGAGATCGCCGCGAACGATCAGCCGGCCATGCTCGAAGGGCTCGAGTAGATGGTCGGGAACCTCCCCTGGCTCCCAAGTGTAGGTCAGCCCTTCGACGCCGTCGGTGTCCGCGTCCTGCGCCGAGGCGAGCCCGCCGCCGTCCAGCGACAACTCCCGCACGACGTAGTCGAGCGTCTCCTCGACGACAACGCGATACCGCGGCTCGCCGGCGACGACCCAGGCGTGCAGGTACGCCGAGGCGAGCAGCGCGTTGTCGTAGAGCATCTTCTCGAAGTGCGGCACGAGCCAGCGGTCGTCGACCGAATAGCGGTGGAAGCCGCCGCCGACCAGGTCGTACATGCCCCCTGCAGACATGCCGTCGAGCGTGCGCCGTGTCATCTCGAGCGCCCGCTCATCGCCGCGGCGGAGCAGGAACTCGAGCACGGAGGCCGGCGGGAACTTGGGCGCGCGGCCGAAGCCGCCGAATGCCGGCTCGAACGCACGCGCGACGCCCTGCTCGGACTCGGCGAGGATCGCCTCGGTGAGCGGCTCGGCTGACGGCCGGATCGTCGACTGCTCGCGGATCGAGCCGACGAGGTGCTCGGCCTGCGCCACGAGATCGTCGCGACGGTCACGCCAAGCGCTAGAGACAGCGACGAGCACGTCGCGGAACGACGGCATGCCGTGCCGCGGCTCCGGCGGGTAGTACGTGCCCGCGTAGAACGGCTTCCCGTCCGGCGTCATGAAGACGGTCGTCGGCCAGCCGCCGTGTCCCGACATCGCGACGGTCGCGTTCATCGTGATCGCGTCGACGTCGGGCCGCTCCTCGCGATCGACCTTGACGTTGACGAAGAGCTCGTTCATCACCGCCGCGGTCGCCCGATCCTCGAACGACTCGTGGGCCATGACATGGCACCAGTGGCAGGCGCTGTAGCCGACCGAGACGAGCAACGGCCGATCATCGGCGCGAGCGAGCGCGAAGGCTTCCTCACCCCACTGCTGCCAGTCGACGGGATTGTCCGCGTGCTGGAGCAGGTACGGGCTGGACGCGTCGGCGAGGCGGTTCACGCCAGAACCGTACGCACGCCGCGGAACTCGGTGCGCAGGACGGCGCGAGCACGGGACGAGTCGAGCGAGCAGTCGAGCGGGCGGCCCTCCGGCGCCACATCCCGCCGCACTGGCCGACCGGCAACCAGCTCGGCGAGATCAGCGCGCGAAACGGCATCGGCGCCAGCCACATGGAGGACTCCGCCGACGTCGAGCTCGGCCAACTCCAGCAGAGCCGCAGCAAGGTCGCCCACCTGGATCGGGCAGCGGATCTCGTCGTCGTAGAACGTCATCGCCGGATCGAGCGCGACCTGCTCGTGCTTCGACGGCGTGAACCCCGGCCCGCCGACGATTAGCGACGTCCGCACCACGAGCGCGGCCGGACACGCCGCCACCACACGCAGCTCGGCCTCCGCCTTCGCGCGACCGTACTCGGTCACCGGGCACACGGCGTTCTCCTCGACGTACGGCGAACCCTTCCGCCCGTCGAAGACGACGTCCGTGGAGAGATGGACAAGGCGTGCGCCGATCTCGAACGCCGCGCGCGCCACGTTCTCGGCACCGTCGACGGTCGTCTCCCAGGCGCCCTCGCCGTCCTGGCGGTACGCGGTATGGATCACGACCCGAGGCCGGAGCCGCGAGAACAGCTCCTGCACCGCCGCAGCGTCTCGGATCTCGACGCGCTCGCCGGTCGCGCCCAAGGCCCGCCGCACCAGCTCGGCGCCGAGATATCCGGACGCGCCGGTGACATGGACACCGGACCCAAGACGCGTTCGAGGCATGAAGTGACGGTAACCGACCGCCGAAATACGCACGGTGGAAGCGATCAGACGAATCGCAGGAGCGATCTACCGCTGGCTGACGGCGCTATTCGCGCTCGCCGTCGTCGTCGAGTTCTTCCTCGCTGGGTCGGGCATCTTCGGGCAGAAGGTGAACGTCACGCTCCGCGATCAGAAGAGCCTCGACCCGCATAGGGCGTTCGGCTACGCGCTGATCCTCGGCGCGTTGCTCCTGCTGGTCTTCTGCCTCGTCTGGTGGTCGGAGCGGATCTGGCTCCTCGCCACTTTCCTGCTGTTCCTCTTGACCATCGTGCAGAGTGTTCTCGCCCACACTGGCGAGCACCACCGCTGGGTCGGTGCGCTCCACCCGGTGAACGCCATCGCGGTTCTCGGACTGGCGGCGTTCCTCGCCCATCGCGCCTGGTGGCGCGACCTGAAGGGGCGTTAGGCACGACGACGCCGGAGATAGCGGATGCCCTCGATCCCGCCGGTGATCGCGACCGCGATCCCGAACGCGAGCAGCAGCCCCTTCCACGGATGATCCTCGAACGCCTTGCCGCCGATGTAGCCGAGTAGAACGGTGTAGCTCCCCCAGATCACCGCAGCCAATGCGTCTGCACGGAGGAAGCGCCGCCAAGGGTACGACGAGACGTAACCGGCGGAGAACGTCGCCGCCGTCCGGCCGCCCGGGATGAAGCGCGCGACGACGATCAGGTAGGTGCCGCGCTCCTCGAGCATCCGCTCGGCCCACTCGAAGCCGCGCTGGGACTTCTCCCCGCGAATGACCCGCTTGATCGTGTGCTCGCCGAGCCAGTTCCCAAGCCCGTACGAGATGTTGTCGCCGGCAAACGCCCCCGCCGACGCGGCGACGATGCACAGAGGCAAGCTCAGCTTCCCCGAGCCGGCGAGCACACCGGCGGTGATCGCGACCGTCTCGGCCGGAACGAGCGGGAAGAACGCGTCGAGCATCGCGACGCCGAAGATCAGCGGGTACGTCCACCAGGCGTCCGAGACGAGGTTGACGAGCGAGTGGAACACGGCCGCATCGTGGCAGCGATGATGGCGCCGTGAAACACCAGCCGCTTGGGGGGAAGCGCGTGCTCGACGTGACGACGTCGATCGCGGGGCCGTACTGCGCGCAGATCCTCTCCGCGCTCGGCGCCGACGTGGTCAAGGTGGAGCGGCCCGACACCGGCGACGACGGCCGGGCCTGGGGGCCGCCGTTCTGGAACGGCGAGTCGACGATGTTCCTCTCCGCGAACGCGGGCAAGCGGTCGCTCGCACTGTCGCTGCGCGACCCGCGCGGACGCGAGGCGCTCCTGCGGCTGGTAGACGACGCGGACGTCTTCCTCCAGAGCCTCCGCCCGGGTCTCGCCGAGGAGCTCGGGCTTGGGGCCGACGAGCTGCGCGGGCGCAACCCTCGCCTCGTCTACTGCTCGGTTGGCGCCTACGGCCGAGTCGGGCCGCTCGCGCGAGAGCCCGGCTACGACGCGCTGATGCAGGCAGCTGGCGGGCTGATCTCGATCACCGGCGAGCACGGACGCCCGGGCGTACGGGTCGGCTCGTCCCTGATCGACCAGGGAACAGGAACGTGGGCAGCGCTCGGCGTGCTCGCCGCGCTGCTCGAGCGGGAGCACACCGGCGAAGGCTCGGTTGTCGATGTCTCGCTCTACGAGACCGCGCTCGGCTACATCGGCTACCACCTCGCCGGCTACCTCGCCGACGGCACCGTCCCGCACGGGCAGGGAACCGTCTTTCCGATGGTCGCCCCGTACCAAGTGTTTCCGACGCGCGACGGCGAGCTGATGATCGCGGGGGGCAACGACCGGCTGTTTGCCGCGATCTGCGACGTCGTGGGGCTACCCGAACTCGTCAGTGACCCGCATTTCGCGACGAACCCCGACCGGGTGGCGAACCGCGACGCCCTGTACGAGATCCTCGTTCAGCGGCTGTCTCAAGACGACTCGGCGGCATGGCTGGCGAAGCTGAGGGCCGCGGGCGTGCCGGCCGCGCCGGTCGCGGACGTCGCCGATGTCGCGGGAGCGCCGCAGACCGAGGCGCTCGAGATGCTCCAGCCGCTACCGCACCCGTCCGTCCCGGACCTGCGGGTGGCCGCCGTCCCGATCTCGCTCGACAGCGAACGCGTGCGGCATCGCAGCCCGCCGCCGCTCGTCGGGCAGCACTCCGCAGAGATCCTCCGTGAGGCCGGCTACAGCGACGACGAGATCGCATCGCTCGAAGCCGCTGGTGTGATCCGTCTCTATTCGTAGTGCAAGGCTTCGAGCGGGTTCAGCCTCGCGGCGCGCCGCGCCGGGAAGATCGCCGCGACGATGCCGACGAAGATCGACGCGATCGTGAAGACGATCAACTGAGTGACGGGCACCACGAACACGATCTCCTTCACGCGCGCGGTCAACAGGGCGCCGAGGACGAGTCCGAGGACGATCCCGAGCACCGCCCCGATCAGCGCCGTGATGACGCTCTCGTGGCGGATCATCTGCCGTGTCTGTCGCCGGGTCAGCCCGATAGCACGCAGCATCCCGATCTCGCGAGTCCGCTCGAACACGGTCAGCACGAGCGTGTTCACGATCCCGAACAGGCTGACGACGACCGAGAGCGCGAGCAGCACGTAGAGGATGTTGAGGATGTTCTTGAGGAAGCTGGTCTGGTTCTTCACGAACTGATCGCGCGTCGCCGCCTTTGCGTTCGGGAACGACTTCAGCGCGCTTGTCAACGCAGCGGTGTTCGCGTCGGTGACGCCGCCACGCATCGCCACGAACGTGAAGAGGTTCTGCGGTTGGTCGTAGTGGGCGTCGAATGCGGAGCTCGAGATCGTGATGGCGCCGAACGGCGAGCCGCCCGTCGGCGGCTTGAAGATCCCCTTCAAGACGAGGTGGAGCGTGTCGCCCTTCGGAGTGAGCAGCGCGATCGGGGAGCCAATCGAGAGCTTGTGCTTCTTGGCATACCCGTCGTCGACGAATGCGCCGTTCGCGCCCAGGGCGGCGAAGACCGCGTTCGACCCGTTCTTCCAGTCGATCGTGATGACGCGACCAATCGATGGATCGACGGCCGTGACCTGCGCCGTCGAGCCGGAAGGTCTTACCCCGCCATCATCAAAGCTCACGAATCCTTCGCCGCCACGCACGCTCGCAATCGCGTCGATACCCGGGGTGGAAGCGGCGGCCCTCGCGGCGCTGACGGGAATCGGATCGAAGTTGTTCTGGGCCGTGATCGCGTAGTCCGACGTGAAGATCTTGTTCACGGCGTCCTCGAACGGCTTGATGATCCCGGCAGCCAGCGTGGCGACGAGCGTGACGAGCGCAAGCCCGATCATCAAAGCCGCCGCGGTCGAGGCGGTGCGCTGCGGATTGCGCTGACTGTTCTCACTGCCGACACTGGTCGCAGAGTGGTCTGCGAGCACGCCCGGGAACTCGGCGGGCCATTCGGGGTTCCAGCGAGTCATCGCCTTCCGCAGGATCGAGATCAGCACGACTACGAGCAGCAGCGGGTTGAGAACGGCCCCGCCGATGAACGCCAGGGTGCGCTTGCCGGCGCCCCCAGGCCCCCAGGCACCGAGGCGGAGAAGCCAGAAGGGCAGCGTAAAGAGCGGCCACGCGAGGACGGAGAGGACGAAGACGGCCCAGCGTGCGACCGGGTTAGCGACGACCGCGAGCGGGCGAACGAGTCGGGACGCGAAGAGCGCGACACCGATGAAGATGAGAAGCGCACCGAGACCCATGAGGCCGAGGACACCCTTCGTGCCAAGACCGTGCCCGAACAGGCCGAGCAGGAGCGCCGCAAACCCGAGCGCCGCAGTCGCGATCGCGCCGACGACGCGGAAGCGAGCAAATCTCCCCGGAGGAAGCACCGCACCTTCGCGCACAGCCGCGATCGGTGGCACGCGTGTTGCTCGGAACGCGGGCCGGAGGCTGGCGAGCAGGGTGATAACGATTCCGACCACGAGTGCGACGACAATGGTCCGCGTCTCGAATGTCAGGCCGTTGTTGGGCAGCGTGAAACCAACCGCGTTGAAAAGCCTGAATAGGCCCTTGGCAAGCGCCAGGCCGAGGAACAGTCCGATCAACGACGCGACCACGCCCATGGCCAGCGCCTCGACGATGACCGACGCGAGCACCTGCCGTCGCGAGGCTCCGAGCGTCCGCAACGTCGCGAACTCGCGCATCCGCTGGGCGATCGTGATCGAGAGCGAGTTGGCGATCACGAACGAGCCCACGAACAGCGCGATGCCGCCGAACGCCAGCAGGAACGTCTGCAGGAAGGTGATGAAGCTGTTCGTGTCCTTGGCGTCCTTCGTGGCCTGCGACGATCCACTCCGTACCTGCGTCCCCCGCGGCAGGATCTTCTGCACCTCGGCGACGAGCTTCTCGGGCGAGACGCCGCTCTTCCCCGCTAGGCGGATGTCGTCGAGCTTGCCCTGTTTGTCAAAGAGGCTCTGCGCCGAAGCGAGATCGAACCCTGCGAGCGTCGCGCCGCCGATCGTCGAGACCGCGCCGAACTTGACCAGACCGGAGATCCGAAACCGCACCACCGGCCCCTGCGCCTGGACGCCGATCATGTCGCCCACGCGGAGGTGCTTCTTGCTCGCGGTCGAGCGGTCGACCACGACCTCCGAGCCTTTCGGCCACCCGCCGTCGACGAGCGAGAGCGAGTTGAACGCAGGCTGCGACGGGTCGACGCTGAAGCCGAGGTTCGGCGCACCGCCGAAGACGATCGCCTTCCCGTCCCTGCCGATCAGGTGAGCCTGGGCCGCAACCCCGCCGAGCGCAGCACGGACGTCGGGCAGGCCTCTGACCTTCTCGAGCAGCGACTCGTCGAACGACGGCAAGTCACTTGTGTTGTTGTTATTGCTCAGATCGAATGCCGACTTGCCCGTCACAACGGCGTCGGTGCCCCGATACTGCTCAGTGAAAATCGCGTCGAACGCCTTCGCGATCGAGTCGGTGAGGACGAACGTGCCGCTGACCATGGCGACGCCGAGCACGACGGCCACCGCGGTCAGGACCGTGCGGAGCTTGCGGCCGAGGATGCCGCGGAGCGCGAAGCGGGTCACCGCCGGTTCAACTCCTCGATCGCGACGAGGATCTCGTGCGCGTCCGAGCGCGGCATCTCGCGCACGATCAGCCCGTCGTCGAGCAGCAGGACGCGGTCGGCCATGGCCGCCGCCCGCGCGTCGTGGGTCACCATCACCAACGTCTGGCCATACGTCTCCACCGACGTGCGCAGCAGCTCGAGGATCTCACCGCTGGTCGACGAGTCGAGGTTGCCTGTCGGCTCGTCCGCAAACACGACCGTCGGCTTCGACACGAGCGCGCGAGCGATTGCAACGCGCTGCTGCTGGCCGCCCGAGAGCTCAGCCGGGCGGTGCGTGAGGCGATCCTTCAGCCCGACCTGCGCGACCAGGGTGTCGATCCATTCGTGCTCGGGCTTCTCGCCGGCGATCGTCAGCGGCAGCAGGATGTTTTCGCGGGCATCGAGCATCGGCAAAAGATTGAAGAACTGGAAGATGAAGCCGATGTGCTCGCGGCGGAGCTTCGTCAGATCGGTGTCGCCGAGCGTCGTGATCTCCGTGCCGGAGATTTCGACCGTCCCGGACGTTGGCTTGTCGAGCCCCGCAAGGATGTGCATCAGCGTCGACTTGCCCGACCCGGACGGGCCCATGACAGCGGTCAGCTTGCCCGCGTCGATCGTGACGGAGACCCCGCGCAGCGCTTGCACTGCCGTGTCCCCGGCTCCATAGGTTCGCGTCAGGTCCTGAGCGACGACGACGGCCTGATCGGTGCTGGCCTCAAGCATGCTGCTCATCGAACCTCCCACGTGGACGAGTGCCGGACTCCGACGAGCATGCCAGACCTCGGCAACTCCGGCGCAGATACCCGGCCCCTTCGTCAGTTCGGGCTAGGCGATCATCCGCCGCGACGCCTCGGCAAGCGCGTCGCCGAGGATGCCGACGATCTCGTCCATCTCCTTCTCACCTGCGACGAGCGGCGGCGAGATCTGAACAACGGGGTCGCCACGGTCGTCCGAGCGGCAGATCAGCCCGGCCTCGAACAGGGCCGGCGAGAGGAACCCGCGCAGCAGCGACTCGCATTCGGCGTCGTCGAATGTCTCGCGCGTCTCCTTGTTCTTCACCAGCTCGAGCGAGTAGAAGAATCCCGTGCCGCGGAGGTCGCCGACGATCGGCAGGTCGAGCAGCGTCGCGAGCTTCGCCCGGAAGACGTCCTCCTGTTCGAGGACATGCTCGACGATCTTCTCCCGCTTCATGATCTCGATGTTCTTGAGCGCGATCGCGCACATCACCGGATGACCGCCGAAGGTGATCCCGTGCGAGTACATGGAGCTCGATTCGAGGAACGGCTCCATGACACGATCTGTCGCTACGACCGCGCCGATGGCCGCGTATGAGGACGACAGGCCCTTCGCGCACGTCACTATGTCCGGCCGGATGTCGTAGCGCTCGGAGCCGAACCAGTAGCCGAGCCGCCCGAAGCCTGTGATCACCTCGTCGCAGGAGAGCAGGATGTCGTAGCGCGTGCAGATCTCGCGTACGCCCTGCCAGTAGCCGACCGGTGGCGTGAAGCAGCCGCCCGAGTTCTGCACCGGCTCCATGTGCACGAGGCACACCGTCTCGGGCCCCATCGCGAGGATGGTCTGCTCGAGATCGTCGAGCAGCATCGCCGTGAACTCCACCTCGGTCTCCTCGGGCGGGCGGTGGTAGCGGTTCGTGTTGCGGACGTGGCGAACCTCCGGAACCAGCGGCTCGAACGGCGCCCGGATCGCGTTGATGCCGTTGATCGAGAGCGCACCCATCGTCGTGCCGTGGTACGCGATATGGCGTGCGATCGCCTTGTAGCGGTGCGGCCTTTGGGAAGCCGCGACGATCGAGTCGTGCCTGTTCTCCGGCTCGGCGAGCGCCTTCCGGACGTCCTTCTCGCCGTGCACGAGGTAGTACTGGCGCGCGAGCTTCCACGCCGACTCGACCGCCTCCGAGCCGCCGGAGACGAAGAAGACGCGGTTCAGGTCGCCCGGTGCGAGTGAAGCGATTTCCGCGGCCAGCTCGATCGCGCGCGGATGTGCGTTCGCCCAGTTGGTGTAGAACGGCAGCTCGCGCATCTGCTCGAGCGCCGCCTGGCCGATCTCCTCGCCGTGGCTGTAGCCGATGTTGACGCAGTACAGCCCGGCCAGAGCGTCCAGGTAACGCTTGCCGTTCGAGTCTTCGAGGTAGCACCCGTCGCCGCGGACGATAATCGGCACGTCCGCCGTGCCGTACCCGCCCATGCGGGTGAAGTGCATCCAGAGGTGGTCCTTCGCGAGCCGCTGATACGTGGGTGCGTCCAGAATGGGAGTCGCCATGCGCGCCGTAGGCTACATCCGGGTATCGAAGGTTGGCGGCAGAGGCGGCGACAGCTTCCTTTCGCCGGAGCTGCAGCGGGAGGAGATCGCCCGCGTTGCGGCCCGTGAGGGCCTCGAGGTCGTGGAGATCGTCGAGGAGTTGGACGCCTCGGGTGGCGATCGCATGCGCCCCGGGTGGAACCGGGCCATCGCGATGGTCGAGTCTGGGGAGGCCGCTGGCCTCGTGGTCTGGAACCTCTCGCGGTTCTCGCGCTCGGTGAAGGATGCGCTGGTGGCCCTGGAGCGGATCGAGGCTTCCGGGGGCCGAGTGTGGTCGGCGACAGAGCAGTGGGACGCCTCGCCGTCGGGCAAGATGGTGCGGACGATCCTCCTGTCGGTGGCCGAAAATGAGCGCGACCGGGCCAAAGCGGGCTTCGCTGCGGCTACCGCATCCGCCGTCGAGCGCGGCATCCACATCGCAGGGCACATTCCTCTCGGCTACGTACGCCATTCGGAGACGCGCCGCCTCGTGCCCGACCCGGACACAGCGCCGATCGTTCGCCGGCTCTTCGAGCTCCGAGCAAAGGGCTGGTCGTGGGTCAGGCTCGCCCGATGGGCGGCCGAGCAGGGCCACAGGAGGAGCGAGCAGGGCGTCGCCGGTCTAGTGCGAAACCCGGTCTACCTCGGCCAGGCCCGCTACGGCGCGGCGGTGCGGGACGACGCACACGAGGCGATCGTGCCGCGGCCACTGTGGCAGCGGTGCCAGGGCAAGGCGAGGCCGTCGGCGCGGACTGGGCGACTCACCCAGAAGTTTCTGCTCCAGGGCCTGGCCATCTGCAGCACGTGCGGGAAGTCGATGTATCTCTCGGGTTCGGGCACCCGGAACAGGAATCCGTACTACACCTGCCGGCAACTCTCGTGCTCCAAGCACGCCCACGCGCCGGCCGCGCAACTCGATGCGCTCGTGCTTAATTCGCTGGACGAGGTGCTCAACCCGGCAGATCCGGCCCAGTGGGTTGCGCAACCCGGCGGCGACGATACAAAGGTCGAGGAGGCAGAGCTAGCGCTAGACGAAGCCCGCGCTGACCTGGACGGCTTCCTCTCCGACACGACCCTACGTCGCGTGCTCGGCCCCGAGAAGTACGCACAGGCAGCCTCCGACTACGTGGTCGTCGTGAATAAGGCCGAGGCCGAGCTGGCCGATGCGCGAGAGCGGTCGTCGGGCAGCTACGAGCTGGTCGGCCGCCTCTGGAACACCGAGTGGGGCTGGGCCGAGCGGAAGGAGTGGGTCGAGCGCCAGGTCAGGCAGGTCACGGTCGCAAAGGGGCGGGAGCCGCTCTCCGAGCGGTGCGAAGTCGCGTTCCGATAGTAGATCGCGCGCGCCGCCCGACAAGCGCGGAAGCGCGCCTACAAAGCCACCCGTCGAGCCCAAGCTGGAACCTCCAGCCGGGATTCCGGCACGTCGCTGAGTAGGGTTCGGCCGCGCTACCGGAGTCGGTTCGAACATGCCGTAGCCGGAGCACGGAGGACACGATGAACACTTCCTTTGCTTGTTGGGACTCTGAGGCTTGCCCTTACTATTCTGTCTTCGCGGTGTGGGAGAGCGCGAGCTCGGCTGCGGCATTGGGTGTCAGCTCCCGTCCGGCCGACCAGGCCGTCGTGAGCGTTTCTGGTTTGAGGGTGGCGAGGGCTGCGAGTCCTCGTTGATGGAGCACAAGTTCTATGCCTTCGAGTTTGGTACCGAGGGTCTCGCGGAGCGCTTCGGCTGCTCCGAGGAGGCCGGCAGCGAGCTCGGGTCGCTGCTCCGAGTGGGCGACGCCGGTGAGTTGCAGCCCCCAGGCGATGTCGTCACGGTCACCGATCGACTGTGCGAGCTCGAGACTCTCACGAAGTGGCGCGATGGCATCATCGTTGCGGCCTTCGTGGAGCGCGACCGCACCGAGCGCGGCACGCGATCGGGCGCCGCCGTATCGGTCACCCTCGGCGTCGAAGCTCTCCCTTGCAGACTCGAACCACTTTTCAGCTCGGCGGTAGTTGCGGCGGTCTAGCTCGAGGTAGCCCGAGTTGAAGCGGGCCATCGATACCCACGATGCCTTACCAGCTGCGGTCGCGATCTCTTCTGCCTCCGCGAAGAGGCTCAGCGCTTGCTCTGAATCGCCTTCCGCGAGCGTTGCGCGGCCGAGAGTCAGGAGTGCGCCGCCGGCGAGGCTCGGATCGCCGAGCGCCTTGCCAATCGTGCGAGCCTCTTCGGCCAACCGGCGTGTCTGCGGCCAGTCCGCCTGCAGTGAGGCGAGGACAGACGCGGTGCTCAGTGCCCGGGCGCGCTCACCGTCTGGCCGCTCGTGGAGTTCGAGCGCCGCTGCGTACCAGCCACGGCCCTCGTTGAGGTAGCCGCGCGTGAACCAGAAAGCCCGGAAGGCGTTTGCGAACCTCAATGCATTTTTCGGGTCGGCCTTGAGCGTCCAGGCGTAGGCAGCTCTGAAGTTCGGTAGGTCATCCTCGACTTGTTCAAAGGTCTTCACGTCGCTGCTTTCAAAACCGGCTGTGGCAGTCGTCGCGAGGTCGAGGAAGTAGCTGGCGTGATGGCGCCGCAACTCCGACGCCTCACCGGACCGTTCAAGGGACTCACCGGCGAACTCACGGATCGTTTCGAGCATAAAGAGCCGCGAGCCCTCGAGCGCACGCACTAGGCTCTTATCAACAAGCGACTGCAGAACGTCAACGTCGGCCTCGCAGACGCGTTCGGCCGCTTCAAGCGCCCAGCCTCCAACGAAGACGGCAAGCCGCGCGAACAGCTGCCTCTCCGGCCGGTCGAGCAGTTCGTAGCTCCACTCGATCGTCGCGCGAAGAGTCTGCTGGCGAGGATCGACACCGCGGCCCCCCTTCAGGAGATCGAGCCGACCTGACAGCCGCTCGAGGAGTTGCTCCGGCGAAAGAACGCGTACGCGTGCCGCAGCCAGCTCCAGCGCCAACGGCAGCTGCTCGAGCCTGGCGCACAACTCGACCACCGCCCCGCTGACACCGAACGCGGGATGCGCGGCCCGTGCCCTGGAGAGAAACAACTCGACACCGTCCTCAGGACGGAGCTCCGGCACGGGGTATGCCTGCTCTCCGGGCAGCCGCAGCAGTTCGCGGCTCGTCACAAGCAAATGGAGGTTCGGGCAGCTCGCCAACAGCCCGGAGACCTCGGCGGCCGCTTCAGTGAGATGCTCGAAGTTGTCGAACACGAGAAGTAGCGACTGATCGGAAATCTGCTCGATCAAACCGCTTTTTGCGCCCACGGCCTGTGCGGCTGCAGCCAATACGAGCTGCGGGTCGGCGAGCGACGCAAGCGGCACCCAGAAGACACCACTTTCGAACCGATCAGCCGCGGCAGCCGCGGCCTGCAGGGCGAGCCGAGTCTTTCCGATGCCGCCCGGGCCGGTCAAAGTGACAAGACGCGACTCGCCCCCAACTAGGAAACCTGCAACCTCGCGGAGTTCCCGCTCGCGACCCAGAAACGGCGTCGCCGGCACTGGCAGGTTCGTCCGGTACAAACTCCGAAGTGGCGGAAACGGCGCCTGGCCGACCTGGAAGACACGCTCGGGCGCCGAGAGATCCTTCAGGCGATGCTCGCCAAGGTCAAGCAAGTCCGTGCCGTTGACGAGCCCGCATGCGGCGGCAGACAGAAGGATCTGCCCGCCGTGACCGCAAGCAGCGATCCGCGCGGCCCGATGCACATCGACGCCGACATAGCCCTCATCCGTCAGAAACGGTGTGCCGCTATGAATACCCATCCGCACGCGGACCGGGCCGCCCGCCAGCCGATCCGCAGCAGCCAAGGCCGCGGCAAGCGCACCAGGCGCAGTCGGAAACACGAAGAAAAACGCATCACCCTGCGTATCAACCTCTACACCACCCTGGGCGGCGGCCGCGCAACGCAAAACACGTCGATGTTCGGCAAGCGCCCCCGCGTATCTCTCGGCGCCGAGCTCATGAAGCAACCGCGTCGACCCCTCGACATCAGTGAAAAGGAAAGTCACCGTGCCGCTCGGAAGCTCTGGCCCGGAGCTCACCCGTGGATTCGTACCACCTGCAACGAATTTTGGCTAGCGGTGAGCCGTCGTGCCGCCCCGTCGTGCAAGCGCTAGGGCGTTGAGGATGCGGGTGGTACCACGGTGTAGCTCGCGCACTCCGGGTGGGAGCGGGGCTAAAGTGAGCTGATGCCTTCCCCCTTTGCGAGCGTGCTGAAGGTGGCGACTAGTCCCACGGGACGAAAGGTTGTCCGGCACGCGGTTCGTATCGCCCGCACCGAGGAGGGGCGCAAGCTACTAGCCCAAGCGCGGAAGGTCGCGACCAGCCCGGAAGGGCGGAAGCTGATCGAACAGGTGAGGACGACCGTCACCGGGAAACCCGCTGGGGCGACGCCGACGGCAGGTGCTAGATCGCGCCTTGCGACGATCCCCAACCCTTTCCGCCGATACAAGCAGTAGCCAGCCCAGGGCCTTCCCCCTTCCCGGCCCCGAACTCCCGCTCGGCGCACCCCGGGCAGTACGGCAGCAGGTCACAGTCCCGTCCGACCAGTATGGCTACCGCCCGTTTCGCCCTTCGCCGTAGTACTCATCGCGCTGCCCGTAAAGTCGGTTGCTGGCGCGTCGTCACCCGGCTACCTGGGAGGCTGGTCGGCACGGAGGTAGAGGGCAAAGAAGTCCTTGGTGCTGGGGTGAGGAATCGGCCCGGTAGTTGTGTGGGTTGGGAACGAAGAGCGAGGGATGATGTGCGCCGCGGCCGCCGTAGGTGACGAGGATCGGCCAGATGACGTTGATATCGAGCTCCATTGCCCTGACCGTGCCCGCGTGCGCGAGCAGGCGGGCGAGATCCTGCGCGTTGAGGTTTGGTGCCGCGAGGTAGATGAGGTCTCCGTGCCTGTCGATCCCCAGGCCTGTTCGCCAGACCGCGGGTGCGTTGCTCCAGCGCATTGAGCTCGCAAGTCCTTGGTCGACGCGCCCGTTGTCGACAAACAGCGTGAGGTTCTGACGGGCCATCACGATCCCGGGGCCGAGGCGGCGCCCCAGCTTCCACTGCATGATGTCGAGGCGGCCGGCGCGGTAGGCGATCACGGTCGCGAGTCCCCGGATCATCGGGTAGTAGAGCAGTCCGTTGGTAAAGAAACCTGCGCTCGCGTCCTGCTCGTAGAAGCCCGAGTTGAACGTCGCTAGCAAACGGGATCGGGCCGTCAGCGGGACTTGTTCGGGGCCCCGTGGTAGCGTCGTTGGCCCTGGGCCGTAGACGCCGGGGTAGAGCGCAAGCTGTGTGCGGCCGGCCCTGATCCAGGCCACGTCCGCCACGTCACGGGGATCGGCTCGGCTGAAGCGGAAGCTTGTCAACAAGACGGGCGGAGGAGTGCCCGCCCAACGGTCAGTACGCCGCCAGATCCCGTCTTTGGGCCTGCCGGGAACAAGCGGCGCGATCCGCGAAGGCATGATCACGAACGATCGCGGCCGGCTCCGGAAGCTCACCCTCCTCGCATCGTGAATGAGCGTTGTCGAGGCCGCACCCGCGGCCGCGTAGAGGCACACCAAGACACCGGCCACCAGAAGACAACCCCTGACTCTCACCCGAACCATCGTCTCATGCCACCCCGCGAGGTCGTCACGCGCAACAGGTGACCGCGACCTCTCCCGAAACCACAACCCCTAGTCTCCCGGATGGTCGCCTGAGTCGCGGTCAGGCGCGGGACCGAGCTGCTGAGCCGGTGTGCCGAGGTCGAGCGGCGCTAGCGGACATCGGCGACAAAGCACACTCACACGGTCCACCGGCGGGCGCGAGCTGGAACCTCCTAGCCGGGGTTCTGTTCGGCGCGGAAGGCGAGGTACTCGTCGTAGAGCTGCCCGTGGATCTCCCGCATGCGGCTGGCCCAGGCGGCTTCTTTCATCTGATCCCAGTCGAGGTCATCCTCCCGGAGCGCCGCCTTCGCGATCTTCTGCTGCCACTGGGCTCGGTCCGAGTCAGCAAAGCCGTAGGCATCGACTACCCGCTTCGCGTAGCTCATCGCGCGTACTCGGGGTTCGCTGTCGGCCATCGACTGCTCCATCCTATGCCGCTCGGCGGCCATGGGGCCGGCACCGGCTCCGGGACAAGAACACCCCTCGCGGACAGCGCGTGAGGGAAGCGGGCGGAGTCCTGTGAAGACTCCGCCCGCAGCTACCGGCTAGATCACAGCGACGTAGAAGGCGTGGTCGGCGGTCGCCGACTCGCCCGCGTTGTCGGTGAACACCCGGACATGGTTGGTGTCGTTGCCGCTCGGGCAGGCGCTGCCCTCTGCGGTCCCGCCGCAAGGCCCGGCCGAGACGACGCCGCGGAAGCCCAAATCGCTCGCGTGTGCCGACGAGACGACGATCAGGTGCCCGGTGACTGCCGCGCCGAAGTCGAGAATGTACTGCCCGACGCCCGGCTTCGACGTCAACGTGATGCCACCCGACTGAGCGACGATCGTGCCGTCAGACTTGACGAGCGCCCACTTCGCTCCTGCGCCAGCCGGACCGGCCGGACCAGCAGCACCAGCAGCGCCTGCCGCTCCCTGAGCGCCTGGCGGGCCGGGAAGACCGGCCGGGATCTGGCCAACCTTGAAATCAGCCTTCAAGAGCGAGCCGTTCTTCACCTTCGCCGACGTGACCGCGTTGGCCTGGAGCTGGGCGGTGCCAACGCTGTTGTGCGGAAGCGCAGCGGTCACCGCAGCAACGCCGGTACCCCCGAGCGCGATCAGCAACGCCACACAGGCGACGACCATCGACGGGGACATATGTCGCAACAGACGACTACGTTTCATCGGAACCTCCTCTAACGAGTGGGCTGCGAACCGTTCAGGCCCGCCCGATCCGTAAGAAAGCGAACAGGCGACCACGTTCGGCTCACAACAGGGGAGACGCGGGAAAAGCCACGACCACGCCCCTGCTTGTGACCACGTTCTACCCCGCCAACCCCCAACGGAGACGATCTCTAACAGTCTCCTTACGCCGCCGAACTCCCGCTCAGGTGTCAGGTGGGGAACGGCCAGGGATACATGTCTGGATCCTCACCGATGGGGGCCGCCCCAGGTGGGGTGAGAAAAGAACTGCTCGCTGAGCTTAGCCCCGTCCCTGGGAACCATGCTTCGATATCGACGCCTCCGCAGGCGAGGTTTAGGGGGCTCCTCACCCTCCCCGGCCCGACCCGGCGCCCCGTGAGCTCACGCTCGGCGCACTCCGGGCAGTACGGGAGGAGGTCGCCGGTCCCGTCTGACCAGTACGTCCACTTCTCCGCGATAGCGACCTCGTCGCTGACCCGTCGGCCGCACTCGGAGCACGCGACGGGCGAGGGTGGTTCGTCCTTCGTGGTCAGGTCAGGCAGCGGAAGCCGAGGATCGGGTGCAGTTCGATCGCGTTCCGGGCGACCCCGGTCTGCCCGTGCTTGAAGTCGAAGAACGCCACGCCGGTCACGACCGCCTTGGAGCAGACCCGTACGGCCGCCCGTACGACGGCCATCTGCTTACGTCGGGCGGGTGCTGCCTTGGGTACGCAGGCCGGGAGCGGGGCCTCCGCGATCATCCGGTCGGCCCCTGCCTTCAAGACGAGATGGAAATCACTGTCAGCCTCGTGTCGGACAAGGACAACGGCGGCAGTGACCTTGAACACCCGACGCTCGAACGGCAGCCGCGTTTTCGGCAGGCTCGCGGGTGCCGGAAGTCGCACCAGGTAGCCGACGGTCGTCGCCTTGACCGGTAGGAGAGTCGGCCTGTCCTGAAGCGTCTTCACTGTCCATCGTTCAACCCCACACGCCGCAGCAGCTGGCACGGTCGTCCCGGGAGTCGTGGTGGTCGCCGGAGGCACCGTCGAGGTGGTCGTCGTCGTCGTGGTCGCGGGAGGCGGCGGCGGCGACTGCCCAGCCGCCGCTCGGCAGTAGTAGGTCAGACCCTGGTAGACGATCGTGGTCGTGTCACGCGAGGGGTCGTACTCCGACGCACCCGGCTCCGCGCAATCCCAGCCCCGGCCCGAGCTGTCGTACCAGACGTACGTGTGATGGTCGCTCGGGCAACTGTGTGCACTGTGGCAACCTGAACGATGCGCGCTGGCCGGAGCCGCCGCGAGCCAGGCGAGCGCTGCGACAGCCGCCAGCAAGACCAGGGATGCGGTCGGAACGCGTCTCACCTCCAGTGGAGTCTCGCGGATCGCACGACCGCGGACAAGAGGCGGCGCCAACTCGGCACGTCACGAGGTCGAGCTCGTCGGCTGGAGCGTGGCTACTACTGACGGTGAGAGAGCCTCCGCTCCGTCAGACTCGGCGACGCATGCGGGGTCACGGTTTCGTCGGAAACCGTGACCGATTTGCTGCACCCGGCCTCGACCACGCGAAAATGTGACTCTTTCGCCCGGTTCTGCCCCGTGTCGTGGCCGTCGCGCACGGTGTTTCGGTGGCCTCTGGTCAGCTCCGCAGCTCCGCAGCTCCGCAGCGGGCGTACCCGGCCTGCGGGACTGCGGAGCTGGCTCTTCGCGGTCCGGCGGGTACTTCCTGGAACACCCGCCGACCCGACAGCCCGGTCAAACGCGTCGCGGGCTAGGTGGGCGGGCCGGGGTAAACCCGTGTTCGTGTGCAAGCGAAGTTGGGTGTCTGCCGTCGTGCCCCACGCGGGAAGCGGCGGTGCGCTGACGCCCCTGACATGCGGCCGCGTTCCGGCCGGCTGCGCTCCGGTGGCCGTCCGGACGAGGGCTGGCACGGCTATGTCTCGCGCGGTCACTAGCAGACAGCCGAGTAGCGGTGTCCGCTCACGTAGCGCGACCATTCCTCGCGCGTAAAGTTTCGGCCGGCGACGGCGCAGGCGTGCCGCTCCCAGGCGTCGGGGGACACCGGCCAGACGGACGCCTTTCCGTCCTGGTAGATGACGATCAACTTCGAGCCGTCGGGGGTGTACTGCGCGTTTCCCCATTGGCCTGGGTCGCCGGGGAACGTTGCTCCGAACTGCTGCTCGGTGTTGGTCGTCCAGATCTTCGCGAGTCCGTCGGAGCCGGCGGTTGCGAACGTATCTCCCGAGGGATCGAACGAGATACTTGCCACAGGCGAGGCGCCAACGAGCGTCGGGTGTCCGATCTGCCTGCCGTTCCCGGCGTTCCACATCTGGAGGATTCCGGCCCAGTTTCCTGTCAGAAGGGTGTTGTTGGGTGCGAAGGCGGCGGTCTCGGGCCCGCCTCCGTCAAGGTGCAGACTCCATTTCACCTTTCCGCTGCGCGCTGAGTAGAGGACGACGGTTCCGTTCTCGTCGCCGGCGGCGAGGGTGGCCCCGTCGGGAGCGAATGCGACGTTGCTGATCGCAGCCTTCTTCGTCACCTTCCAGAGGAGCTTCCGTGTGCGGGTATCCCAGACTGCGACGCTGCCGAGGTTATAGGGCGTCGCCCCTGGTGTGTGGTTGACGTCCCCAGCAGCCAGCAGGCTTGCGTCGGGTGAAAAGGCCACCTCTGTCACGGCCTCGGGCTGTCCGTTGCTCGAGCGGAGCCCTTTTAGCGCCTCGACGAAGCGAGGGTTGCCTTTCGCATTCCAGAGCCTGACCTGACCACCGTCTCCGGTGACGGCAAGTGCCCCCGTTGATGACCAGCCGACGCCGATGACTTCGGGCATGCCGGTCTCGATCTCGCCGATCCGCCGCAGGCTCGAGGTCGAGTAGATCGAGATGTTCGACGTCTTCACGCGGACGGCGAACCTTGTTCCGGCGGGCGAGAGTGCAAGAGGCGGCGCGAACTGGGCATCGGGGCCTAGGCGCTGCTGGCCGGCGACCGTTGTGAAGGGGACGCCGAACCGGCGAGTCGTACCGAGATCCCATTCGAACACGGCCCCGTCGAGGCTCGACGTGTAGAGCGTTCGGCCGTCACTACTGAAGGCGATCCCCGGCGTGCGGCTCGCGTGACCGTTCAGGCGGTCGAGGGGTTGCGCGGTGCGGGCATCCCAGATGATCACGGAGCCGTCCTCGGCGGTCGAGACTAGCTTGCTTGCATCGGGCGAGAACTTGACGTGCACGACAGGAACCGTGTGTCCGCCAGGCCCGCGGTTGACGCGCCCGCTTGTGAGGTCAACCAATGAGATCGAGCCGAGGTCGGAGCCGATAGCCGCTGTCTTCCCACTCGGGCTGAGTGCTTCTGAATGTGTGCTGTTCGATGGGAGGGGCATCGACCGAAGCCTCTTGAGCGTGGCGGTACGCAAGAAGGTCACCTCCCGTGCTCCTGCGATCACCAGCCCCCGTCCGCTGTCGATGAGGACGGCATCGCCCGCGCCGGCCGCCCCGACCGGAACGGTCCCGAGGAGCTTGCCCGTTCGAAGATCCCAGCGGTCGATGTAGGCCGGGCCTTCGCTGCGGTTCCGACCGACGAGGACGTCATAGACGTACAGAAGGGTTCGATTGTCGGGCGTGATCAGAAGGGGCGCAGATCCACCTGTGGGGGTCGAAAGCCATCGGCGATCGAGGGGCAGTCGTCGTACCGTTTTGAACGTGCGTGCGTCGAGGAGTTCGACGTCCGGAGCCTTAGCCTGCCCGAAACCGCCGAGCAGCTTCCCGTCAGGACTGTATGACGGTGCATTGGTGAAGCCGAACTGGGACAGCACCTTGCGTGGCTGGCGGCTTTCCGTGTCGATGAAGCGCAGGTGGCCCGTGTTATCGGGTACTGCCAGCGTACGGCCGTCAGGGCTGAGACTGATCGAGCAGCAGGGGCGCGCCTCGATCGGCAAGGTGAACGTCCCGATCGCGGCTGGACTGCGAAGGAGCGTTGCGAGCAGCGTCCCTTCCGTCTGTGGCGAGCGGTTGAGGCGTACCGCCTCGCGTGCGAGGAGCATCGCCCGATCTATTCGCGGTTCGATCACTGCCTTGGCGCCGAGCTCCCGGGCGAGGGCTATGTTCGCCTCGTGCTTTGCGGACTGGCGCTGGGAGACCGCGACCACGCCCGCAGCAACGGCGAGCAGAAGCAGCGCGCCGACCCCCGCGAGCAACGTTTTCAGTCGTCGATTCTCACGGTGCTGCTGAAGGAGCTCCCGACGACTCTCGGTGCGGCTAGCGTTGACGAACTCGCGCTCCAGCCCGGCCAACGCGACCTGTGATTCGTCCGCGAGCACGTCGAACTGCGCCAGTTGGCTTCCGCGGAGCAGAAAGCTCGAGTCGCGATTCGCCTCGGCCCAATCACGTGCGGCCGCCGCAAGCCGACGGTGCATGCGGACGTGCTCCCGCGTCTCGTCGATCCATTGCCGCAGCCGGCCCCACTCACGCAGCAACGCCTCGTGGGCGACCTCCAAGGTCGCCTCACTCGTTCGGGGATCTCGGTCGAACGAGAGGAGCCTGGACGTCCCGAAGTCGTCGATTGCCTCGGCCAACGCTTCCTGGTCGACCTCCATCGCTTCGAGTTCGCTGCGATTGACGCGGCGGCGGGTATCGTCCGCTCCTTCGCCGAGCGTGATCAAGCGCAAGAACAATTGCCGTGCCGCATCCTGGCCGGGGGCGTTCAGGTCGTCGTAGATGCTTTCCGCCCGTCCCGCCAGCGCTCCGGAAACACCGCCGATCTCGTGGTAGGCGTCACGCGTAAGCACATGCCCCTCGCGGCGCTCATAGAGCTCCGTCAGGGCGTACTGGAGCAGCGGCAACGCGCCGGGCTCGCTAGAGACGTCCCTGATCATCTCGGACAGCAACCCAGGCTCCAGGGTCATTGCGACACCCTCGGCGGGGCCGGAGATCGCCCGCTCAAACTCCTCAGGTGTCAGCGGCACGACCGCCTCGACGTAATCTCGTAACAGCTCCGCAAAACCGCTGTAGAGCAGTGGCCGGTCGTAGAAGTCTGCACGGAGCGTCGTGACGACACGGACGCGGCTGTGCGGGTCCATCACCGCCTTTTCGAGAATCGCGAGAAAGTGTGTTCGGCGCGCCTCGTCTTCGACGAGCGTGAACACCTCCTCGAGCTGATCGAGCACCAACAGAAGCTCGGAGCCATCATCAGGAAGGACGCGTTTGAGGGCGCGCAGCAAGCCGAGCTCGCCGTCCTCTAGTTGCTCCATCAGGCTCGGCGGCGGATTGTCCGCGATCCTCAGCAATGCCGCCTCCAGCTCCTCGAGCGGGTACGCGCCCGGGAACATCTGCACGACCAGCCACGTCTCGGAACCCGGCAGTACGCCGCGGCGGAGCTCAGGGACGAGACCCGCGCGGACGACCGAAGACTTGCCGCTCCCGCTCGGTCCCACGACACCCAAGAACCGTGTCCGCGAGAGTCGCTCGACGAGATGCTCCGTCAGCGCCTCCCGACCAAAGTAATCGGCCGCATCCGCCTCTTCGAACGCACGCAGACCCTTGTACGGATTGCGCGTTAGTAACTCATCGCCGGCCACGGCAGCTGCAGGGCCAAGGGCGCGCCTGAAAGCGACGTTCTGCGACGGATCCTCCAGCTCCGGCCGAGCCGCGATCACCGGCACGGGCTCTGCTAACCCCTTCATCCGAATCGAACCGCGCTCGACGTACTTGACGCCATCGACCCTCCGGGCAAGATGGGCGACCTCCCGGCTAATCAGCACCTCCCCCGGATCGGCCACGCTGCAGAGGCGCGCCGCAAGATTGAGCGCACCGCCGCGGTAGCCGCCGTGGACGCGAACGGCCTCTCCAGCGTCGATCCCGATCCCGACTGCCAGCGGCAGCGTCGGATCAGCGAGCGTCTGCTCCACGAACCGGGCCTGAAGGTCGATCGCAGCACGGATCGCCTGCCGCGTCGACTCGAAGACCGCCAGCGCCTCGTCTCCACGCAACTCGATCACCGTCCCGCCGGCTGCGCCGACCGTCTCCCGCGCGACCTCGGCGAACCTCGTCGCGAGCAGCGCGGCCGCTTCGTCGCCGCGCTCCTGGGTGAAGCGCGTGTACCCACGCACATCCGCAATCAGGAACGTCAGGATGGCACCAGGCGGCGGGGCGCTCATCCCGTGATTATCCGCCTGCGATCACCGGATGCATATCTCTAGGGAGGTCACGTTCGACGGCCTCGGTCGGCGGCGGCGACGCAACACTGGATTGTCAGACCACTCTCGGAACGACATTCGGAATCGAGTCAACCGCCGCCGATCGAGTCTGCGCCACCCATCGGACGCCCCGCCGCGGACTATTGAGGGTCAGCTCCGCAACTCCGCGGCTGGCCTTCACGGCCTGCGGAGCTGCGGAGCTGGCTGGAGGTACCGGCCGCTCGGGTACGGAAGCGGGCGACCGCGACATCAGGGAGATGGCTCGGCCGAATCTTGGCGTCCAGGTACCCGCAGGCCTTCTGATCGACCGATTCCCACGGTAGGTCGTCGCTAGCGGGCGCCTGGCCAGACGCCTGTTCTCCTCAACTCGAAGATCCTCTCGCTCACGACGTGATCCTCGACATCGAACAGTCGGTTGGGATGGGGGTCGCACAGGTTCACAAGCAGCTGGCCAAGCCGCATCGTCGGGTGCTCCTTCCAGATCAGCCGAAGCTGCTCGATCAGGACGTCGATCCGCTCGGGGTCGCGCTCGACGCCGGGCCGAGGGCTCCACTCTGGCAGTTGCATATCTTGATCTAGGTCGGTCAAGCCCGATGGCCTCCGTCAGGACGCATAGATGGTACGGGGTTCGGGTCTCGGGCAGCCAGACGCGGGGCGGCCGTGGGTGTGCGTCGGCGGTGGTAGACGAAGCGCAGCACGTCCGTCACGCCGCCTCCCATCGCCGCCGCCGTCCGAACTCGACCGCGTCGGAGGCCCCGATCCTGCTCAGGTAGATCTGGGTCGTCGCCGCCGACGAATGGCCCAGCAGGTCGCGCACGGTGAGGAGATCGGCACCCTCCCTGACCAGATCGACGGCGAAGGCGTGCCTCAGGCCGTGCGCATGCGCCCGCTTCTCGACGCCCGCTTTGCGGGCGAGCCGCGGGATCATGTGCCGGACGTACGACTGGTCCATCGTGTTCCCCGCCAACGAGCAGAAGAGCGGCCCTCCGCCCGGGATTCCGCGCCGCCGGCGCACCTCCAGCCAGCGGCCCACCAGCGCGGCCGTGCCCGCGTCCACGCCCACCACCCGCCGCCTGCCGCCCTTCCCTCGCTGCACCACGAGGGTGCCCGAGTCCGGGTCGAGGTCCTTGACCAGGAGGGCGAGCGCCTCGCCGATCCGCAGGCCGCAGCGCCAGAGGACCGCGACCAGGGCGCGGTTTCGCACCCCCGTGGGCGCCCGCCTCGAGCACTGGCGCATCAGGAGCTCGACCTCCGCGGCCGTCAGGAGGTCCGCGTCGAGCCTCGAGCCGTTCCGTCCGTTCACATGTGCTCCCCGGTAGATCCGGCCAGGCGGCCGCCGAGCTGCGGCGACGCGGAACGAAATATGACTGGAAGAGGCCGCGTCCGCTCTACCCGGTCGGGTAGGACACACCCTCCCACCGGGCTAGATCTAGGTCGCGGCCGGCGGACGATGGAGGGTCAGGTCAGGGCGTGGCTGACGGCGGCTTCGGCGAGGAGTTGTAGGGGGTTGAGAAGGTCGGGCGCTCTCGCATTGTCACCGAGGAGAAGTGGGATCTCGGTGCAGCCAAGAATGATGCCGTCGACTCGTCTTGCTCGTAGTTCGGCGACCGCGTCGTGAGCGGCCTGGACGGATCGTGTGTCCTCGCGCCCTTCCATCAGCTTGTGGATCGCGTCGTCGAGTCTTGCCCGCAGTTCACCCGCGATCGTCTCCGTCGTGACGCCTGCTGCTTGAAGCGGCTGGGTGTAGACGATCGGGTCTCCGAAACCGGGAACGCCGACCCGGCGCCACTTACGGCGGCTCACCTCGGCGAGCGTGACGTCGATCATGCTCAGTACCTCGCAGTCGCCGGCCTGCTCGATCTCGGCTTGGAACAGGTGGAGGAAGTTCGACGTGATGACGATGAAGTCGACCAGACGGCCGATCTTCGCCGCCGCCTCGAGCAGCCGAGGATCTGGCCGCAGAGGGAACGTCGGAGAGCCCGACTCGCTCGCGACGAACGGAACGAACCGGTAGTAGTAAACGACCAGCGGCGGATAGCCGCCGTTGCCGCTCGGCGCTATCAGCCGTTGCGCAACACGATGAACCCGCGACTCGAAATCCATCGTCGCCTGCGGCCCCAACCCACCCAGCACACCGATCGTCTTCACCGGCCCAACCTATCGCGCCGACGTCCCTCCGCCATCGCCGTCAGACCCCGAAACCCAAACAGCAACACAGCACTGTCGTCTGCCCCGGTGCGGGAATGTCGCCTGACCGGGGAAGACTGCGGCCACGAGGTCTCATCCGGTGCCCAGCCTCACTATTGGAGGGCGAACCTGTAAGGGTGGGGCCAGCGCGCAGATGATCCGCGCGCGTGGGCTGGAGGTTCCGGATGGTCGCAAGAACGTCGACGTGGTCAGGTTCTCCGGAGGCGCTCGAAAAATGGGCCGAGCATGTAACGAGCAAGGTGAGTGGCTTCGTCTCAGGTCTCCCGGGGAACGCGGGCGGCATCTTCTTCATCAACCGTGAGGCTGGCACCGCTCTGACGCTCACTCTCTGGGAGAACGAGAAGGCCGCTGCAGAGACAGACAAGTTCGCAGACCAGAGCCGTGCGAGCACGGTCGAGGCGACCGGCGTCGAGTTGGTCGAGCGGGGCGCCTACGAAGTCGTGAAGCAGCTCTAGCTCACGGACTTACAGGTCAAGACACGTCGCCTTGGACTGCGTCAGTGTTCGGAAATAAGGGCGCCTGAGGTGTGGGGTGTCATACACTCGGTGTGACCGAATGGGGGTGTACACGGAGCTATCGGGCCTAGCAGCGGCCGGGTTGGAAGAGTCGAGTGATTCGGTCGCGGTGGTTCGCGCGCCAAACCGGGGTCTGTCGCAGTTCCGACAGATCGCGACGCTGTTAGCGTGCACGCTGGCGAGGCCCGAGGGCCGTCGGGTCGCGGGACACTGACGCGGTGATCCCGGACATCCGTTACGTCCGGCGTGACGGGATCTCCGTTGCGTACCAGGTTTTCGGCGAGGGCCCTGACTTGCTGTTCATCCCGGGGTTCGTCTCGAACCTCGAGTATCAGTGGCAGTTCGAGCTGACGGCACGGTTCTTTGACCGTCTCGGCTCCTTCAGTCGCGTGATCGAGGTCGACCGGCGGGGCACCGGTCTATCGGATCGGCTCTCGCCTGAGGATTTGCCGCCGCTTGAGGTTCTGGTGGAGGACCTGCTTGCGGTGATGGACGCTGCGGGGTCAGAGCGGGCGGCGGTGGGCGGGTTCCTAGACGGTTGTTACCAGGCGACGATGTTCGCGGCGATGTATCCGGAGCGAACGTCGGCGCTGATGCTTTACGGCGCCAGTGCATGCGGCACGTACGCGCCCGATTACCCGTGGGCGTGGACGAGCGAACAGTGGGAGGCCTTCCTGGACGGGATGCTGAACGGGTGGGGAACGACGGAGTACATGAGCGATCTCCTCCGCTGGGGCGCTCCGTCCATCGCGGAGAGCGACGAGCTCACGCGGCAGATGATCGCCTACTGGCGTTTGGCGTCGGATACGCGCGCCGCAGTAACAATCGAGCGCCTCTACTCGCAGACCGACATCCGGCAGATCCTGCCAGCGATCCACGTGCCGACCCTGCTGCTGCACCGCGTCGACGACCCCACGGAACCGGTAGAGGGAGCTCGGTACATCGCGGACCGGATCGCCGGGGCGAAGCTTGTTGAGCTCGCCGGCGCCGACTACACCCCCTGGGCCGGCAACCAGGAGCAAATACTCGACGAAATCGAAGAGTTCCTGACAGGGATGCGACGCGGTCCCGACCCAGACCGCGTCCTCTCGACGCTCTTGTTCACCGACATCGTTGGCTCGACGGAGAAGGCCGCCGAGCTCGGAGATCGGCGCTGGCGCGAGCTGCTCGAGGGTCACCACGAGCGCGTGCGTCGGCAGCTACTGCGGTTCCGCGGCACCGAGATTGACACCGCCGGCGACGGTTTCCTCGCGACGTTCGAAGGTCCAGCGCGCGCGGTGCAATGCGCCAACGCGATCATCGCGGCGATCGCACCGCTTGGACTGCAGCTCCGCGCCGGTGTGCACACCGGCGAGGTCGAACTGATCGATCAAGGAATCGGAGGGATCGGCGTGCATATCGGCGCCAGGGTTGCAGCACTCGCCAGGCCCGGCGAGGTGCTCGTCTCCTCGACCGTAAAGGACCTCGTCGCAGGCAGCGGGTTGGCGTTCAAGGACAAAGGCACCCACGAGCTCAGAGGCGTCCCTGGCGACTGGCATCTCTACGCGGTCGCGCAAGAACAGCACCCGACCTAACTGCACTAACGAGCGGACTTCAACCGCGTCGCACCTGCCGTCGAAGGATTCTTCGCTTCACACGGTCGTATGCCTCGCACCCGCCTCCTTGCCTTTGCAGGACGCGGACAAGTTCATTCTGGACGGTTCCGACCTGGCGCAATCCTGCTGACGGGCGCGCATCCCCGGTCATCCCTCCCGATGCAGCCCGGGCGCCTCGGGTCGGTTCGGCGCCAGGCGCTTATGCGCGGCCGGAATGTGGCGCTGGCGCATGGGGGTGGCCGTCACCGGTTAGCGCTGTGAGTATTGGGAAAGGGAACCTATTTCCCCCGGCGTCGGGGGCGAGGACGGCACGGCAGCGACCAGGCTGGCGTTGGTCGCAGACAGACCCTGCCGCCGAGTCTTACCGTCTCTTGAACCCCACTCCCCCTTTTGCGCCCGAATATGCTGGGGGTCTGTGAGCGAGGCGAGTCTGACGGCAGGTTGGTCGGGCGCCGGGCAGGGGGAGCAACTGTGGTTCCTCGGCACCCTGGCGACCATCAGGGTTGCGGGAGAGGCATGCGGCGGGCGCTTCGCGTTGAACGAGTTCCTCTTCCCGCGCCACGCATCGCCACCGCTCCACACCCACCCGCGGGACGAGAGCTACATAGTCCTTGAGGGGCGGCTTACGGTTCGGGCCGGCGAGCAGCGCTTCGAGCTTGAGGCAGGATCCATCGCTGTTGTGCCGATGGGCGTCGCTCACACGTTTCGCGTTGACAGCGACACCGCGCGCGTGCTCGTGCTCAGCACTCCAGCCGGCCTCGAGCGGTACGTTCGTGACGGGGCGGTGCCGGCGACCGAGCCGACACTTCCACCAAGCGAGACACCACGGCCATCGCCACAAGAGCTGGAGGAGATCTTTCGAGTCCACGGCCAAGTCAACCCCGGTCCGCCGCTTGAGCCCGACGACTGAGACCTGTCAGCGCGTGGTCCGGACGTCAGGGAGATGGCGACAGCGTGCCCCAGTAAAGCCGCAGCCGATGCCAAAGGCGCGGTGACGTGGGCCAGCTTTGGGCCGACCCACGCCAACCACATGTGCTCTAAGCAGTGGAGACTCCGAGCGAGGTGCTGAAAGCGACCTCGGCGTAATGAACATCGCCGATGAGGCTGATCTCAGTCATGTTCTCTGCGACCCATGAGGCAACTGCGGCGCTACCGCTCGCGGCTTCGGCTCGGCTATCCCATGCGCTGGACGAAAACACTTTGCCCTCGCCGATGGCTACTGAATAGCTCTTGAATCCTGGTTGCGCTTTGAGGATCGGCAAGATCCCTGCCTCGGCCCGCTTGCCAAGCTCCTGCGCGTCGTCCGTAAAACTGTAGGTCGCGATCCTCGCCACCATATGGCTCCCTTCGTGCGCCGATTCGTGAAGCACAACGCACTTCCATCGACCGGCGACTCAACACGACCCTGACAGATCGTGAGCGACTACGTTGCCTGCCTCAGTGCAGTCCCTAGCTGTAGTGCCTACACACGTTGTGAACGGCTGAGGTTCTATCCGGCCCTCCTTTGAGGCTTTGGGTCTTCCCGGACTCACGCTCAAAGGAGGGCTCGGATGTTGTTGCACGCTAACGCGAAGCTCGGACCTGCTGGT
>JBBRNX010000007.1:0-126034 GCA_038230035.1 Gaiellales bacterium | reverse complement strand
TCTCCAAAACCGGGGGTTGAAGGTTCGAGTCCTTTCGCCCCTGCTGCCCAAGGAACGTAGGAGAAGCCAGAGAACGCAGGAGAGACGAAGGAACCCGCCCGCGAGGCGGGTTCCTTCTACCTAGCCGGAGCGGTCAGGCAGTTGCGCGACGGCGGACTTCCAGCTCGGCGCAGTCGGCGCACATCGGCATCAGCTCGCGATCGCCGTCGCGAAAGAAGCGCCAGCCCTTCTCCTCGGCCTCGTTCTCGTCCTCGACCTCACGCCCGCAGCCGGCGCACTCGGCCAGCCACGGCAGAAAGCGAAGCACCGACGCGCAGCCCAGGCAGTACGCCTGCGCATCGCCTGTCAGCGCCACGGGAACCGCCCATCCGACGTGGCGCATCCCGCTCGAGTCGGCGTCGCGACCGCAGGCCGAGCAGCGCCGTGGTACCTCGACGATGTCGAAGTTGTTGTGCTCCATCCCCAGAACCCCCCTTGTCAAACAGAGGGTATGCAGCAGGTTGCGGGCCTGGAATCCCTCGATCGAGGGCTGTAGCCGCCAGTTACCGACGCGAACGAACAACCCGGACGAAGAAGACCAACGAGCTCGACAGCATGATCGCACCGAGGGCGATGGCCACCCCATGCCGCGTGCCCCACCGCCCGTCCACGAGAGCCACAAGCTCCTCGAGCAGGATCGCGGTTCCGACCAGCGCGAGCACCGTGCCCCAGAGCAGGTCGCCGCGTTCACGTCCGGTGAGCATCCCGCGACGTGCAAACGGCAGGAGCCCGAGACGGCTCAGCAGATCGACCGCTGCGACGACGAAGGGCAACGCTGCGGCGAACAGCAAACCGCGCGCGAGGAGCACGAGCCCGAACGCGGCGATCGCAAGATCGCCGAGGATGCCCAACGCGTTGCGCGCATTCCGCCCCATCGGCCAACGAGGACGGTACCGCGCGATAGGCTCGGGCCGTGACGGTGCTCCCGACACGTGTCGCCCGCGACGAGACCTTCGACCTCCGACGCGCCCACATGGAGTCGCTCGTCTCCGAGTTGCGCGAACGGACGGCGCATGTCGCACGCGGCGGTGGCGAGAAGGCGCTTGAACGACACCGCTCCCGCGGCAAGCTGAGCGCTCGCGAGCGGATCGACCGGCTCGTCGATCCCGGCACGGCGTTCCTCGAGCTGAACGCGCTCGCAGCCTGGGAGATGTACGACGGTGACGCACCGGCGGCGGGAATCGTCACGGGAATCGGCGTCGTCGAAGGACGGCAGTGCGTGATCGTCGCGAACGACGCGACGGTCAAGGGTGGCTCGTACTTCCCGCTCACGGTGAAGAAGCACCTCCGCGCCCAGGAGGTTGCTGCGCAAAACGTCCTGCCTTGCATTTACCTCGTCGATTCGGGTGGGGCGTTCCTCCCGCTCCAGGCCGACGTGTTCCCGGACCGCGACCACTTCGGCCGGATCTTCTTCAACCAGGCGCGGCTGTCCGCGGCCGGGATCCCGCAAATCGCTGTCGTCATGGGATCGTGTACGGCCGGCGGCGCCTATGTGCCGGCGATGTCTGACGAGACGGTCATCGTCCGAGGAACCGGAACGATCTTCATCGGCGGGCCGCCGCTCGTGAAAGCCGCAACCGGACAGGACGTGACGGCCGAGGAGCTCGGCGGCGCCGACGTCCACACCCGCCGCTCGGGTGTCGCCGACCATCAAGCAGATAACGACGAGCACGCGCTCGCGCTCGCGCGGCAGATCGTGCGCCACCTCGGAGACCCGTCCCCGCCGCCGTGGGAGCTCGCACCGGCAGAGCCCCCGGCTGTCGATCCATCTGACCTATACGGCCTGATCCCCGAGGATCACCGGACGGAGCTCGATCCGCTGGAGGTCATCGCGCGGCTCGTCGACGGCTCGGACTTCCACGAGTTCAAGGCGCTGTACGGCGAGACGCTCGTCTGCGGCTTCGGGCGGATCGAGGGCTACCCCGTCGGGATCCTCGCGAACCGCGGCATCCTGTTCGCCGAGTCGTCGCAGAAGGGCGCGCACTTCGTCGAGCTCGCCTGCAAGCGCCGCATCCCGCTCGTCTTCCTGCAGAACATCACCGGCTTCATGGTCGGCAAGGAGTACGAGGAGCGCGGCATCGCGCGCGACGGGGCGAAGCTCGTGATGGCCGTCGCCTGCGCCGAGGTGCCGAAGTTCACGGTCGTGACCGGCGGCTCGTTCGGCGCGGGTAACTACGCGATGTGCGGCCGCGCGTATGCGCCGCGCCAGCTGTGGATGTGGCCGAACGCGCGCATCTCGGTGATGGGCGGCGAGCAGGCGGCGACCGTCCTGACGATGGTCGGAGACGCCGACCCCGAGGCGATCAAGGCGACGTACGAGACAGAGGGCAACCCGTACTACTCCACGGCGCGACTCTGGGACGACGGCGTCATCGACCCGCTCGATACCCGCCGCGTGCTCGCACTTGGGCTTGCAGCGGCAGCGAACGCGCCGGTTCCCGAGACGACCTTCGGCATCTTCCGTATGTAGCCATCTAGAGTCCGGCCCACCAACCTAGGAGGCTCTAATGGCAGGCACTCGCCTGCGACGGCCATCGCCCGCGATGGTCGTCGCGTGTCTCGCATTGCTCGTCGCTCTGGCCGGAACCGGCTATGCGGCGACGAAGCTGCCCGCGAACAGCGTCGGCACGGCGCAGCTTCAGAACAACGCCGTGACAGGCGCGAAGGTCAAGAACGGCTCGCTTTTCTCCGTCGATTTCAAGAGCGGCCAGATTCCCAGAGGGCCGGCCGGCCCGCCAGGGGCTCAGGGGCCACAGGGCGCAAAGGGCGACGCCGGGCCGGCAGGCCCTGTCGACACGTCGAAGCTGCTCGGCAAGACGCTCACAGTGGTGAAGACGGAGTCGGTCGCATCAGGCGGCACCGATATCCAGTCGGTCGACTGCCCGAGCGGCTACGAAGCAACCGGTGGAGGTGCTGACGGGGACGCGTTCCTGATCTTCCGGGCGAGCAACCCGAAGGTGGCCGGAAACCGAACATTCCTGACGCCGGATGGCGCGCAGGCAGCCGCAACAGGCTGGTTCGTCACGGTCTACAACAACTCAGCTGGCACTGCCACGTGGAAGATCGCTGTCGTCTGCGCGAAGGTCGGCGGGTAAGCCCGCTCTCGACGGCGGCGGTGGGTCGAGACGAACCCACCGCCGCCGAAGTGGCACTAAACCCGTGAGCACGTACTCCTTCGTCGGCCTAGTTGCCTGCCGACTCCACGAGCGCACCCAGCACGAGGATGACAAGCCCTGCTGCAGCCATCGCGATGCTCGATGCCATGCGGTTGGCCGGGCCGTTCTCCGCGTAGCGAGCTCGGGCCGAGGAGGCTCGCCCGGTGGATGCGGCTACCGCACTCCCATCAGCACCCCGCCGACGAGGTACAGACCGAACGACGTCTTGCGGTGAAACAGATGTGCGGCACCAACCGCGACCGCGCTCCCCACGACGGCGGTCACCACCAGACGCACCACCACCCGGAGCACGGCACCTCGCAGCGTCGCCGGCGCCTCCCGCCGTTCCCGCCAGCGCCGCCACCGGTCGAGCAGAGACGCCTTCCCGGGAACGGTCTCATGGGGCATCAGCTCGTCGCCGATCGGCGTTAGGCTCCTCCGCAGCGGTCGTTCGTCCACCTTCTGATTCTACGATCAGCGGCGAATAAAGCTACGTGCGAAGAAGAGCAGATTCGCGGGCCGTTCCGCGAGGCGCCGCATCAGATAGCGGTACCAGTCCGGGCCATAGGGTGTCGCGACGAGCACGTCGAAGCCGCGCCGCACCAGATCGAGCTGGAGCTTCGTCCGGACGCCGTACAGCATCTGGAATTGGAACCGGTCGCGGGCGATTCCTTGTCGTTCGGCAAACGCGATGACCCCCTCGATCAGCCGCTCGTCGTGCGTTGCGACCGCGGTGAACCCGCCCGCCGTGAGCGACCGCTCGACGAGCCGTGCGTACGACGCGTCGACGTCCTCCTTGTCCGGATAGGCGATTTCCGGAAGCTCCAGGTACGCGCCCTTCACGAAGCGTAGGTTCGGGGCGAGATCGAGTAGCGCCTCGAGGTCGGACTCGGTGCGGTAGAGGTACGACTGGAGCACCGTGCCCACGTTGTCCCGCCCGCCCTCCCGGGCTCGACGGAAGAGGCGCAGGGTTGCGTCGACATGTGTCGATTCCTCCATGTCGATGCGAACGAATGCGCCGTGCGACGCCGCATGATCCGCGAGCGCGCACAGGTTCGCGAACGCCAGCTCCTCGTCGAGCACGAGCCCCAGCTGCGTCAGCTTGAACGCGACATTCGTCCGCAGTCCCTCGGTCGCTATACGGTCGATGATTGTGCGATACGAATCGACGACAGCACGCGTCTCGGCCTCGTCGGTGATGCCTTCGCCGAGCAATGTCGTGTTCGTCGCGAGCCCGAGGTCGTTCAGCCGCCGCAGCACCGGGACTGCCGCGTCGAGCGACTCGCCCGCGACGAACCGGCCGGCACCGAACCGCATCCCGTGGCGCCGCACGAAGCGTTGCAGCCGCGGGCTGTCCGCGGCGGCGAGAATGACCCGCCGAAGTGTCCTGTCGAGGAGGTTCACAGGGTCGTCAGCCAGGCGTCGAGACGGGCGATCTCGTCAGGCGTCAGGTCGCGCAGCGGCGCGCGGACAGCCGGCGCGATCGGGACCCCGCGCGCAGCGATGATGCGCTTCAGCGCGGCAGGACGAGGAAACGTGTCGACGACCGCGCGTAGCTCGCCAAGCTCCGCGCCAGAGTCCTCGGTCGCCAGGCGCACGACCGCCGCGACCTCGGCAGGGAAGGCGGATGCGAGCGCCGAGACAGCGCCGACCGCACCCGCTTCGAGACCAGGGTAGATCAGCGACTCCGGCCCGACGAAGACATCGAGCCCAGGGAGCAGATACCGCTCGAACGCTTCCCACGGGGTGTCCGAGACCTTGAGACCGACGAAGTTCGCCACCTCTGCCTGCAATCGCAGAAGCACGTCGACGCCGACGGAATAGCCGCTCGTCCTCGCGAACTCGTACACGTAGAACGGGAGCGGCGAGCAGACTCCGGCGGCCGCGCTGAAATGTGCGTACTGCGCGTCCTCGTCGAGCGGAAAGTACGGCGGGGCGATCACGGCGACTGCGTCTGCTCCTGCTTCTGCCGCGTCGGCGGCGAGCGAGACGGTGTCGGCGGTCGTCTGCGCGCCACAGTGCGCAGCCACCTGCATGCGTCCCGCCGCCGCGTCGATGAACAGCCGAAGGCCGCGCTGCCGCTCCGCGACCGAGAGGAGGATTCCCTCGCCGTTCGTCCCGAAGGCCAGCAGCCCGTCGACTCCGCCCAGGTGGAGGAAATCGACGAGCGGCCCAAACGCGTCGTCGTCGAGCGCGGCGCCGCCCTCTCGCAAGGGTGTAACTGTTGCGGCCAACGCACCTCGAAGGACACCCCCGGTCACGAGGGCGACTCTAACCGGCAGGCGTAGCCGCCGGACAGACTAGGCTCCGCCGCGATGAGCGCGCTACGCGTCGAGCGAGACGGCGACCTGCTCCGCATCACCCTCTCGCGGCCCGAGACCCGGAACGCGTTCGACGCCTCTTTGATCACCGAGCTGGCCGAAGCGTTCGTCGACGTCGGTACCTCGCGCGCCGTCGTCCTCGCAGGCGACGGGCCGAGCTTTTGTGCCGGCGCAGACATCGACTGGATGCGTGCATCCGCGAGCTTGGACTACGACGCCAACGTGGCCGACGCAACCGCGCTCCGGCGCATGCTCGAAGCCGTCGACTCCTGCCCCGCGCCCGTCGTCGCGGCCGTCCAGGGGCACGCGCTCGGCGGTGGCGCAGGCCTCGTCGCATGCTGCGACATCGTCGTTGCGCACGAACGCACGGTCTTCGCGTTCTCGGAGGTAAAGCTCGGCATCATCCCGGCCGTCATCTCGCCGTTCGCGCTCCGAAAGATCGGTGAGAGCGCTGCCCGCCGCTACTTCGTCACCGGCGAACGTTTCGACGCGGTCACTGCACACCAACTCGGTCTCGTCCACGAGGTGACAGGCGATCTGGACGCAGCATCTCGACGCATCCTCACCGAGCTGAGCACCGCGGCTCCACGCGCGTCGCGTGCGGCGAAGCGGCTGGTGCTCGACCGACCCGACGGCCCCGAGACAACGCGCCGCATTGCCGAACGACGGACGAGCCCGGAAGGCCAGGAGGGCCTCCAGGCGTTCCTTGCGGGTCGCAAGCCCGGGCAGCCGGGATTCGCGTCCTGGTGCCCCGATCCCGCCGAGCAGTAGCTCCAGCGACGCGAAGCGGGGCTGTGGCCGAGGTGTCGGTCGAGGCCGCGCTGCGCCCCGAGCCTGCGATGATCTCGGCCTCGATGGCGGCCTTCTTCGCATTGCTGTCGGCTGCTCTCGTCGGAGGTGCCGACTTCCTCGGTGGGCTCGTCTCGCGCCGGATGTGGCCGATCCGCGTCGCGGCCCGTGCGCAGGCGTTCGGCTTCGCCATCGCGCTCCCCGTCGCTGCCGTCGTCGGCGCCGACCGCGTCACCGGTGGAGACATCGCCTGGTCACTCGGCAGCGGGGTCACCGTCGGGGTAGGACTGGCGTTCTTCTATTCGGCGCTGGTGCTCGGGCAGATCAGCGTCATCGCACCGGTGACCGCACTGGTGGGAACGGTGCTACCGGTCGTCGTCGGACTGGCACGCAACGAGCGGCCCGGAGCTCCGGCGCTGATCGGCATCGGGGTGGCCGTGGTCGCCGTGGCGATCGTGTCGATGGCGCCCTCGCGTGGTGACGTCTCGCCCCGGGACGCGCGTCGCGGCCTGAGCTTTGCGGTCGTCGCCGGCATTCTCTTCGGGCTCTTCCTGATCTGCCTAGCGCAGATCGGCGACACCGCCGGCCTATGGGCCGTCCCCCTATCCCGCGCGTCGTCGGCCGGTCTGCTGCTGCTCGTCGTCGCACTGGCCCGCCGGCCGGAGCCCGTCCAACCGCAGGGAACGGGGAAGCTGATCCTCGCAATCGGCGCGCTCGAAGTGGCAGCCGTCGGCTGTCTTGTCCTCGCGTTCCGCCACGGCACGCTCGCGATCCCGTCCGTGCTCGCGTCGCTCTACCCTGTGACGACGGTGCTGCTTGCCGCCTTCGTCCTCCACGAGCGCCTATCACGGCTGCAGCTGACCGGGGTGCTGCTCGCACTCGGCGCCGTCGTCCTGATCTCGACGGGCTGATGTCGGTCGTGCGGCTACTGGTTGCGAATCGAGGCGAGATCGCGCTGCGGGTGTTCCGTACGTGCCGGCGCCTCGGGATCGAGACGGTCGCTGTCGTCGCCCCGGACGATCGCGGCTCGCTGCACGCGCGCAGCGCGGACGCGACTGTCGAGGTTGCCGGCTACCTCGACGCGGTCGATCTCCTGCGCGCGGCACGCGACTCGGGTGCCGACGCGATCCATCCGGGATATGGCTTCCTCGCCGAGAGCCCCGACTTCGCTGCCGCGGTCAGCGACGCCGGCCTGACGTGGGTCGGCCCGCCCGCCGAGGCCCTCAGCCTCGGCGGTGACAAGGCGGCTGCGAAACGCGCCGCCGTCGCAGCCGGCGTCCCGGTGCTGCCCGAGGGCGATGCGGCGACAATCGGCTTCCCACTCCTCGTGAAGGCAACTGCCGGCGGCGGCGGGCGCGGCATGCGGATCGTGCGTTCGGCAGCGGAGCTCGACGATGCGCTAGCCGCCGCCGAGCGCGAAGCCGAAGCGGCGTTCGGCGACGGCCGTGTGTTCTGCGAGCGTTACCTCGAACGGGCTCGCCACATCGAGGTGCAGCTCGTCGTCGATGCGAACGGCCACGTCCTCGTCCTCGGCGAGCGCGACTGCTCGGTGCAGCGACGCCACCAGAAGGTGCTCGAGGAGAGCCCTCCGGCGGACCTGCCGGACGATGTTCGGCGACGGCTCGAAGCGGCGGCGGCGGCGTTCGTGTCGGCGGTCGGCTATCGCAACGCCGGGACGGCCGAGTTTCTCGTCGCGGGCGACGACGTCCTCTTCCTCGAGCTCAACGGCCGGATCCAGGTCGAGCACCCGGTGACGGAATGCGTCTACGGCGTTGATCTGGTGGAGCTCCAGCTCCGCGTCGCGAACGGTGAGTCGCTCGCAGACGAGGCTCCGAGGCGTCACGGCTATGCGATCGAAGTGCGTCTCTGCGCCGAGGATCCCCGCACGTTCCTGCCGCAGGCCGGACGGCTCGAACGGCTCCGCCTGCCCGAGGGCATCCGCGTCGATGCCGGATTCGAGGAAGGCGACGAGATCGGGACCTCGTACGACTCGCTCGTCGCCAAGCTGATCGCACACGCTGAGACACGCGAGGACGCTCTCGATCGACTCGCCGCCGCACTCGCGGAGACCGAGATCGAAGGAGTCACGACGAATTTGCCGCTTCTCCGCTGGCTCGTCGTCCACCCCGACGTTCGTGCCGGCGCCGTCTCGACGGTGTTCCTCACCGAACACCCGCCGTTGTCGCGACACCCGCTCGGCACCGTATCCGGCCCGTGGCGTACTCCGTGGCGGCTCAACCTGCCGAGTCCGCCGCCGGCGCCACCGCCGGACATCGAGGAGCTGTCTCATGTGTCGCCGACCGAGGCCACCGGAGGAAGCAGCGCCGTCAGCGCGCCGATGCCGGGCACGGTCCTTCGCGTCGACGTCACCCCCGGCGACGCCGTGCAAGCACGCCAGACTCTGCTGGTGCTCGAAGCCATGAAGATGGAGACGCCTGTTTCATCGCCGTACGACGGGACGGTGACAGCAATCCACGTCGCTGCCGGCGACCGTGTGGCAAGCGGTGCGCTCCTGGTCGAGCTCGGCCCCGCCGACGCTCCCAGCTAGCGGTTGCGCACGAAGTGGAAACCGGTCTTGCGCGCCGGAGACAACACGCGGCGCACGAGGCTGTTGACAAGCGCCACGACGATCGTCGCGCCAACATACGTCCAGAAGCCTCGGATCTCGAACCCATTGACCAGCTTGACCGTCACCCAGAGCATCAGCACGTTGACGAAGAAGTAGGCGACTCCGAGCGTCAGCAGGATCAGCGGTAGCGCGAAAAACGTCGCGAGCGGCTTCAGGAACACGTTGACGAGCGCGTAGACGGCCGCCGCGATCAGGAGAGTCGCAGTGCTCGTGATGACGAAGCTGTCGAACACCCAGGCCGCCACCGCGAGCGCGACGGCTGTCGCACCCCAGGCGACGAGGACCCGTACAACCCAGGCCTGGCGCCCTTCGAACCCTCTCCAGAGCTTGTGGTTCACGTCGCCTAGAACAGCTTCTGCAGCTTCAGCGCGGCGCCCAAGTCGCCATCGATCTTCAGCTTGCCGGTCATGAAGGCAGTTGTCGGATTCTGCTCGCCGTTGACGATGCGCGTCAGCGTCTCCTCGTTGGCCGAGATCGTGCAGTCAGCGTCCTCCGCCCCCTCTGCGACGGTCACGGCACCATCATCGACCCGTACGGTCCACGCGCCGACGCCGGTGACGTCGAACACGAAGGAGTTGTGCATGCCGGCCGTCCGAGCCGGGTCGACGCGCGTCGGCAGCTCCGCGAAGAACTCTTGCACTGTGGCCATCCCGTCCTCCTGTGTCGACGTGTTCGCGGAGCCTACCCGGAGGCGACCGGTTCGATCGTCAGACGAGCACGCGGCGCGGGCGCCGGGAGAAACAGACAAAGCACGACCCCGACGGCCGGAGCCAGCGCGCAGATGGTGAGCGCCGTCTTCAGGTCGACGGCATCCGCAACCGCGCCGAGAATCACCGCCGCGACACCGCCCACTCCCATCGCCAGCCCGATCGATAGCCCTGAAGCCATGCCCACGTGGCGCGGCAGATAGAGCTGACTCAGCACCATCGTCACGCCGAAGGTGCCGACGACGCACATCCCGACAAGCATCAGCGCGGCTGCGCCGAGCACCCCGCCGACATAGACGAAGGTGAGGATCAGCGGCGCAAGGAGCGTCTGCGTGATGAGGAGCGTCCGCCGCAGCCCGATCCGGTCGGCGACCGCACCGATCAGAAGCGTCCCGGTGGCGCCGGCGAGAAGCATCAGAAACAGGAGCCGTCCGGCTTCGGCCTTCGAGTCGCCGTGCCTCTCCGCCCAGAGTGGCACGAACGCGAGCAGCGTGAACCACGCGACGCTACGTAGAGCGATGACCGAGCCGAGCAGCGCCATCGCGCCGCGCCGATCGTCGCCGCGCACGAGCTTCGAGGCGCTGCTCGCGGGCTTCAACGGCCGCAGTTGGGGCAGCAGCCGGATCAGCCAGAACGAGGTGAGTAGCACGGGGAGCATCACGATGAGCCCACCGACGAGACCGAGCGGGCGAACCAGGAGACCGGTCGCGTATGCGCCGAACGCATAGCCCGAGTTGCCGCCGATATTGAAGTACGACATCCCGCGCGCAAGCTCGCGTCCGCTCGCGTAGGCGGCAAACTTCGCGCCTTCCGGATGGAACGCGGCGACACCGATGCCTCCGACCGTGACGAGCACGAGGACAAGGACGTATGTCGGCGAGATGGCTGCCAGACCGACACCGACAGCCGCGAGCGCCGCGCCGCCGGGAATCAGCCACAGCGCGCCGCGGCGGTCGGAGCGGAGGCCGAAGAGCGGCTGCACAACCGACGACGAGGCCGTCGATGCGAGGAGCAGCATCGCGGCGAACGCGTAGTTGAGATCGAACTTGTCCGTGAGGAATGGAATCAGCGCGGGCACGCTACCCGAGGCAAAATCGACCGCGAGGTGACCCGTCGACAGGGCGATCATCCCGCGCCGGTCGATGCCTTCCCGCATGAGTCGATGCTAGCCCGCTGAGGTCGGCCTGCGCCGACCGAGGGTGAGGCGCGGGTACCATCGGCGCCGCCTGTGGATCTCGACCTCTCACCCGAGCAGGAGCTGATTCGCGACACGGTTCGCTCGTTCGCGCGTGATCGCGTCGCACCGCTCGCCGAGGCGCTCGACCGCGAATCGCGCTTCCCGTACGAGCTCGTCGCCGAACTGGCCGAGCTCGGGCTGATGGGGATCCCGATCCCGGAGGAGTACGGCGGCGCCGGAGCCGACACGCTCGCCTACGCGCTCGCGATCGAGGAGCTCGCGCGCATCGACTCGTCTGTTGCGATCACGGTCGCCGCGCACACCTCGCTCGGCACGATGCCGATCCTCCAGTTCGGCTCCGACGCGCAAAAGAGCGAATGGCTGCCGCAGCTCGCGTCCGGCCAGAAGCTCGCCGCATTCGGCTTGACGGAACCCGGCGCCGGCTCCGACGCCGGCGCGACGCGCACGACCGCCCGCCGCAAAGACGGGCAGTGGATCGTCAACGGCTCGAAGATCTTCATCACGAACGCGGGCACCGACATCAGCGGCTGCGTCGTCATCACCGCACGCACCGGCGAGGACGAGATCTCGAACCTGATCGTCCCGAACGATGCGTCCGGGTACGACATCTCGGGACCGATGCACAAGATGGGCTGGAAGGCGTCCGACACGCGGTCGCTGTCGTTCACCGACTGCGCCGTTCCCGAAGCGAACCTCCTCGGCGAGGAGGGCAAGGGCTTCCACCAGTTCCTGACGATCCTCGATGGCGGCCGCATCTCTGTGTCGGCCATGAGCGTGGGGTTGGCTCAGGGCGCGTACGACCTCGCCTCCGCGTACGCGCAAGAGCGCGAGCAGTTCGGCCGCGCGATCTCGTCGTTTCAGGCCGTCCGCTTCCGGCTCGCCGACATGGCGACCGAGATCTCGGCCGGCCGCGCGCTCGTCCATCGCGCGGCTTGGCTGAAAGACCAGGGACGCCCGTTTGCTCTCGAGGCAGCCATGGCCAAGCTGTATACCGCCGAGCTCTCGAATCGCGCCGTCAACTGGGCGCTCCAGATCCACGGCGGCTATGGCTTCATGGACGAGTTCCCGATCTCGCGCCTGTATCGCGACCAGAAGATCCTGGAGATCGGCGAGGGCACAAACGAAGTGCAGCGGATGGTCATCGCCCGCGAGCTCGGCCTGTGAGATTGCTCGCGGCGGCGACCGCTCTCAGCGCGCTCATCGTCGCGTCTCCCGCCGCCGCCCACGTCATCCCACAGCCCGCGTACCTCACGCCAGGTGCTCCGACGACCATTACCTTCGCAGCGCCGAACGAGCGACTGCCACACGTCATGGTCGGTCTTACGCTGACCGCACCGGCCGGAATCGAACTCGGCCGTGCGACGCCGCCGCCCGGCTGGAGGCTCGGGACCGCAGGTCAGACTGCAGACTGGAGTCTTGGAGCCGTCAGCTTTACCCCGGAGCCCGAGGAATCGTTCCGGATCGTCGCCTCGACCTCACTTGCTCCCGGCGCGGTGACCTTCCACGCAGTCCAGCACTACGACGACGGCGGTGTCGTCCGCTGGGACATCGCCTTCACGATCCTGCCGGTCGCCGCGCCGTCTCCACGTCAACACCTCCTTCCCGCCATCGTCACGGGGATCCTGGGCCTCGTGGTGATCGGCCTGCTCCTGTTCCGCATGCGTGACCGTCGACACCCCGACCTGCGGGAGGAATGACGTGACGCCAGCCGTTGTTCGGCTCGGGCTGGTGGTTGCTCTCGCCGCGAGCCTGACGGCAGCCACGCTCGACAGAACGGCGGCAAGCGCATCCCCGGCGAGCACGGTCGCGATCGAGAATCAGCGGACCGGTACCCACGGCTGGCGGCTTCGACCCGCGCGAGGCCGAGCAATCGGGGGGTACGCGTCGGAGGTGAGCGTTGCACCAGGTGACATCGTCCACCTGCACGTGTCGACCCCGCAACCCGCCTACTACCGGGTGGCCATCTACCGGATCGGCTGGTATCAGGGCAGCGGCGCTCGACGAATCGGCTGCGTCCCGGGCTGCACGACCGATCGGCTCGGCACAAACGAGGCGGTACCCGCACCAGATGCGACAACCGGCCGGCTGAGCTTGACCTGGCCGGTCACAGATCAATTCGTGATCGGCCGGAACTGGGCGAGCGGGTACTACCTCGCGAACCTCACGCTCACGCGGGGACGCGATGCCGGACGTGGCTCGTGGGTGCCGATCGTCGTCCGGGCCGCGCCAGGGCGGAGCTCCACGATCCTCGTCCAGGCGGCCGTCAACACCTGGCAGGCGTACAACCGTTGGGGCGGTCGCAGCCTCTACTGGAACCACACCGGTGTCGGCGACGACCACGTCTCGTTCGACCGCCCGTACGACCAGCGAGGTGCGCCACGCTACGCCGGCCGCTACGCGAATCTGCCTCAGGCCTGGGAGTTCCCGCTCGTCAGGTTCCTCGAACGCTACGGCTACGACGTCTCCTACACGACTGACGTCGATACCGACCGTGACCCGAATGAGCTGCTGCGGCACCGGCTGGTGATGACAGCCGGGCACGACGAGTACTGGACCGCCTCGATGCGGACCGCATTCGAGCGGGCGCGCGACGCCGGAGTCAACCTCGCGTTCATGGGTGCGAATACGGCGTACTGGCAGATGCGCTACGACGACGGCGGGCGCACGATCGTGGAGTTCCGCACCGGCGACCGCGACCCCGAGCCGAGCACGACGCTCAAGACGGTGCGCTTCCGTGACCTCATTCCACCCCGGCCGGAATGTCAGCTTCTGGGAGTCCAGTCATCGGCGATCGGCTCCGGTGACTACACGGCTGTCGCGGCCGGCTACACCCCGCCCGACCCGTGGTTCGCCAGAACCGGCTTCACCGGCTCGAGCACGTTACCCGGCCTTGTCGGCTACGAGTACGACACGACCGTAGACGGCTGCGTCACACCCGCGCCTACCGTTCTCTTTCACTATCCCGCAACGAATCACCCGAACGCCGACGCGGTGCGCTGGATCGCCCCATCCGGCGCGCGGATCTTCTCGTCAGGGTCGATCCGCTTCGCGACCGGTCTCGATCCGCTGCGCGGGCGCGGAGACCCGAGGCTCCGGCGGTTCATGCGGAACGCCCTGGCCGACCTCAGCCGGCGTCACTAGGGCCGAGGGCGAGGCAAGCCTCGCCGCTACCCTCGCCTCTGCGCGTACTTCAAGAGGAATAGCGGGACCGCCTGCTACCGTCGCTCGCGTGATCTTCACGCAGTTCGTCGATGACGATCTCGGCTGCGCGTCCTACCTCGTTGGCGACGAAGACGTCGGTCTTGCAGTTGTAGTCGACCCACCTTTAGGAATAGAGCCGCTGCTTGTCGAAGCGGAACGGCGCGAGGTTCGGATCACCGCTGTCCTCGAGACGCACACCCACGCCGACCACGTCTCCGGCCACGGGAGGCTCGCTCTCGAGCTCGGCGTCCCCGTGCGAATCCATCCGCTGGCGGCCGTCGCTTACCCTACGGAGCCGCTCGAAGACGGCACGGAGATCGACGTCGGCTCTGTTCGGCTGCGCTGCATCCACACGCCGGGGCACCGGCCGGAGCACTGCTGCTTCGCCGTCAGCGACCGCACGCGCGCCGAAGAGCCATGGCTCCTGCTGACGGGTGACTCGCTCTTCGTCGGCGACGCTGCTCGGCCGGATCTCGCCGTGGCAGGCATGGTGGGAGCCGAGGGTCTGTTCCACTCGCTTCGCCGCCTGCTCGAGCTGCCGGACGGGGTCGAGGTCTATCCCGGACACGTCGCAGGCTCTCTCTGCGGCAAGGCGATGAGCTCGAAGGCGTCGACCACGATCGGCTTCGAACGGAGATTCAACCCGATGCTCACGCTCACCGAGCTCGACGCGTTCGTCGCCGAGTCGGCTTCGGTGGCTGCACCGAAGCCGCCGAACCTCGGCCGGATCGTCGAGCTCAACAGCGGGCCGTTTACCGGGGCTGAGCCCAACGCGGAGGAGCTCGTCGCGCCCATTTCGGGTGGACAGCTGCTCGACGTGCGGCCGGCGCGCGATTTTCTTGCTGGGCACATCCCCGGGGCTGTCAACGTGCCGGTGACAGGGTCGAGCTTCGCGACGAAAGCCGGCTTCGTGCTCGACGCGGCCGAGCCGGTTGTCGTGCTCGCTGCGAGCTACGCGGAGGCGGATCGGGCCGTCGCCGGGCTCCGCAAGGTTGGGTTCGAGGACATCGCCGGCTACGTGCTCGGGGCGGGACCGGAGCAGAGCGAGCCGATCGCGGTCGACCAGCTCGACAGCTTGATCGCCGATGGCGCCGAAGTGATCGACGTCCGCGAGAAAGACGAGCGCGACACCGGCTACATCCCCGGCAGCCGCAACATCCCGTACCGGCTGCTTGCCATCTGCGGAGCGGATCTCCCGACCGACCGGCCTCTCGTGACGGTGTGTGAAAGCGGCCCGCGGGCGGCAATCGCCGCGAGCATCCTCGTCGCGAAGGGCTACGACGCGCGACCCGTGCTCGACGGCGGCATCACCATGTGGCGCGAGCGCGGCGGCGAGACCGTCACGTTCCGCCGCTGCGGCAGCTAGCGCAGTCGCGTCACCGCGAGACCCTCGGCGGTGAGGGACTGGATCACCGACTGCGAGTGCTCCTCGCCGCGGGTTTCGAGCGTGAGCTCGGCCTCGGTCTGGAGAACGCCGATGTTCTGGCCCTCGCGGTGGTGCGCGATCGAGAGGATGTTCGCGCGTTCGCGCGCAATGACACCCACGATCCGCGCCAGCTCTCCTGGCCGATCGGGAATCAGGATCGCGATCACGAGGTAGCGGCCGACGACGGTGAGGCCATGTCGCGTGACCGACATCAGCGTCGTCGCATCGATGTTCCCGCCGGCGAGAACAATGTGCACATCGTCGTCACCGGCGATTCGCTCCGAGAGCAGGGCGGCTACGGGGGCCGCACCGGCTCCCTCGACAACGAGCTTTGCACGCTCCAGCAGCAGCACGATCGCCTGCGAGATCGCGATGTCGTCGACGACGACGATCTCGTCCAGCAAATCCTTCAGGATCGCCGAGGTGAGCTCGCCGGGATGCTTCACGGCGATGCCGTCGGCAATCGTCGGGCCAGTCGGGGCAAGACCGGCGAGAGGTGCGCAAGCCGCTGCCTGCACGCCTACGAGTCGCAGCTCGGGACGCATCGCACGCAGCGCGATCGCGATTCCGGACGCGAGCCCACCGCCACCGATCGGGATCACGACGGTCGCCGATCCGGGTGGGATCTGCTCCGCGAGCTCGAGCCCGAGCGTCCCCTGCCCGGCGATCACGCGCGGGTCTTCGAACGCATGGACGAACGTCGCCCCGGTCGTGCGCTGGAAGTCCCGGGCAGCGTCGGCCGCCTCGTCGAAGCCCTCGCCCGCGAACTCCACCGTGGCGCCGTACCCGCGCGCGGCTTCGATCTTCGCCATCGGTGCGCCCTCGGGCACGAAGATCGTCGCCGGGATGGCGCCGTGGCGCGCAGCCCAAGCGACCGCCTGTCCGTGGTTGCCGGCGCTCGCGGTGACCACACCGGCGGCACGCTCCTCCGTAGAGAGAAGGGCAACGGTGTTGAGCGCGCCGCGGATCTTGAACGAGCCGGTCAGCTGAAGGTTCTCGGCCTTCAGCGAGACCGAGCGCGCGCACAGCTGCGACAGCGTCCCCGAGGTGAATACCGGCGTGATCCGCGCGATTCCAGCGAGCCGCCCACGCGCCGCCTCGATGTCCGTGAGGGTGGGCCTATCCATCGGCGAGCTTGAACACGCGTCGAAGGATCTCGTCTACGGCGGACAGCGGATCGAGCTCACGCCGCTCGACGGCATCGAGCACGCGTTGCAGCTCGCCGTCGCCGGCCACGGATGCCTCGAGGTGCGCCCTGGCCCGGCTCGACGCGAGCGTGAAGACTTCCGCCGCGAGATTCGCGCCGCGGCGGCGATCGAGCTCACCGTCGGTCCGAAAAGCGGCGAGCCTGGCGTCTAGCGCCTCGACGAGCGCAACCACCCCTTCGCCGCGTATGGCGTCGGTGAGAAGCACCGGCACCTGCGGCCCGCGGTCGGGCCTCTGGTCGAGTGCGAGCATCGAGCGAACGTCCGTCAGCATCGCCTTCGCACCGGGGTGATCCATCTTGTTGATCGCAATCGCATCGGGGATCTCCATGATGCCCGCCTTGAGCGCCTGCACCGAGTCGCCCGAACCGGGCATCAGCACGAGCAGCGTCGTGTCGACGATGCGGATCACCTCGACTTCGCTCTGGCCCGTACCGACCGTCTCGATGAAGACGACGTTCTTCCCGGCCGCGTCGAGGAGAACGAGCGCCTGAAGAGTCGCCTCCGCCAGTCCGCCGAGATGGCCGCGCGTCCCCATCGAGCGGATGAAGACCTCAGGGTCGAGGAAGTGATCTGACAGGCGAATCCGATCACCGAGCAGAGCCCCCTGCGAGAACGGGCTCGACGGATCGACCGAGACGACCCCGACCGAATGCCCTCTCTCCCGCTCCACGCGGATGAGTGCCGCGATCAGCGACGACTTGCCGACCCCCGGAGGCCCTGTGACGCCGATTGCATAGGCCTTACCGGTGCGCGGGTACAGCTCGCGCACCAGCGCACCCGCCTGTGGGTCGCGGTTCTCGACGAACGAGATGGCACGGGCAAGGGCGCGCCGGTCACCGGACGCGACGCCCTCCACGAGTTGCTCGTGCGTCCAGTCCGCCCTCGCCACGCGCTCGACTCTAGTGGCTGCTCTCTAGGCGCGGCTGGTCGTGCTTCTGGGAGCGGGTTTCAGGCCGACCCGCTCGGCGTCGGCGACGCGAGCGATCTCTACCTCGTCCAGCAGCGTCCGGATCCGCTCGACCGGGGGCCGCAGGTCACTTGGCAGGACGTCGGCCAGCGGGACTGTGTCGCTCGGGACTGAACCATTCTCGGGCTCCGGCTCGACGAGAACCGCGGCGGGCTGATCGACAGTTCGCGGCAGCAGGCGGATCAGGACGAACGCCACGGCCGACCCGGCGAGGTAGACGCCGCCGGCGAACGCCCACAGAGCGCGACCGCTGAAGGCGTCCTTCAACGGCCCGGCTACCGCTGTCGCGATCGTCAGGGTGATATAGGTCGAGCTCATAATTACGGCGATCGAGCGGCCACGCATCGCGTCGGGCGCGCCCCGCTGCAGGAGAAGCTGGTTGCAGACGATGGCCGCGGCGTTGCCGGCGGTCATGAACGCCGCGAGCGGCGCGGCAACCCAGATCGACGGAGCCCGCGACGCGGCGAACGCCCCGACCGCCATGATCAGGATCGCTCCCGGGTAGACGCGGCGGATGCTGACCTGGCCCATGACGAAGGGCGCGGCGAGGCTTCCGAGGATCAGCCCGACGCCGGTTGACGACACCAGCACGCCGTACCCGATCCCCTTGGAGTGCAAGGAATCCGTCGCGAAGAACACCTCGCCGACGTTCAGGGCGGCGTTGCCCGCCATCACCACGTTCCAGACGATGAGCACCGTTCGCAGCTGCGGGGTGCGGAAGACGACCCCGAACCCGTCGGCGACGTCACGCCAGTAGCCGCGGGTGAGAGCCGTTGTCGCCTGCAGCCGCACGGCTGGGATCCGGGCGACGAGCAGTGCAGAGAAGAGGAAGGTGACAGCGTTGATGATGTAGGCGGGACGGGCGCCCGAGAGCTGGTAAAGAAGCCCGGCGAGGATCGGTCCGATCATCCACGCCGCGTTCTCGGCAGAGCCGAAGAGAGCGTTTGCCTCAGTGAGGTCCTCGTCGCCGTCAACCAGATTCGGCAGCCCCGCATACGCCGCCGGCTTGAAGAACCCCGTCGCGATCCCCGACACTGCAGCGAGCCCGACGATCGCGGCGGGCCGGGTGACGAACGGCAGGGCGCAGAAGACCGCACACCGGGCAAGGTCGGCGGTCACCATCAGTCGCTTTCGCGACAGGCGGTCGATGAGCGGCCCGAGCGTAAGCCCGATTGCGGCGATCGGGAGGAAGTCGGCGACGAGCAGCGCGGAGATCCAGCGGCCCGAATGCGTCAGATGGTTGATCTGCAGCGCGAGAACCGCGGCGGTCAGGTACGTGCCGAGCGCCGAGCCGGCTGTTGCGATAAACAGCCGCCGGAAATCCGGCGCGCGAGAGAGGAGTGTCAGACGGCCGACGGTGCGCTCGGACACGGCCAGGACCGTACCAGCTTGACGGGACGCCGACTACGGCCGAAACGGCCGTGTCCATTGGAGATCGGCGCGCGAGCGTCTAGCCGCGGCCGGTGGCGGCGAGCTGGTTCTCGGCGTGCTTGACCCGCTGCTCGAGCTGCCAGCGGTCGGCCGTCGACTCGCCTGCGTCGACCCGTGCAAGCTCCGCGGTGGCGGCCTCGAGCTGCGCCTGCGCCCGTGCGTCGTCGATCTCGTTCACGTTGACGGCGTCGTCGACGAGAGCCAGCGCTCGGTCTGTCTCCACCTTGAAGAAACCAGGGCCGGTCGCGAAGGTCAGGATCTCCGTGCTGCTGAGGTGCACACGCGTCGAGCCGGCCTTCAACGTCGCGACGAGCGGCGCGTGGCGAGCGAGCACACCGATCTCACCGACCTGACCCGGGACGACGAGCATCACAGCGTCGCCCTCGTAGGCAGGCCCGTCGGGCGTGACGACGGAGACGGAGAACTGGCGGCGCTCGTCAGCCATCCGGGTGCGCTACGCGGCGGCCTTTGCGAGGCTTCCGGCCTTCTCGACGGCTTCCTCGATACCACCGACCATATAGAACGCCGACTCGGGCAACTCGTCGTGGTCGCCGGCGATGATTTCCTGGAAGCCGCGGATCGTGTCCTCAAGCTTGACGTACTTGCCAGGCGTGCCGGTGAACTGCTCGGCGACGAAGTTCGGCTGCGAGAGGAAACGCTCGACCTTGCGGGCACGCGACACGACGAGCTTGTCCTCGTCGGTGAGCTCGTCCATGCCGAGGATCGCGATGATGTCCTGCAGGTCCTTATAGCGCTGCAGAATCTGCTGGACACCCGTCGCGGTGGCGTAGTGCTCGTCGGAGACGATGCCCGGCTGCAGCGCGCGAGACGTCGAGTCGAGCGGGTCGACGGCAGGGTAGATCCCCTTCTCGACGATCGCCCGCGAGAGGACGGTCGTGGCGTCGAGGTGGGCGAACGTGTTCGCAGGCGCCGGGTCGGTGAGGTCGTCGGCAGGCACGTAGATCGCCTGCACCGATGTGACCGAGCCGGTGCGCGTCGACGTGATGCGCTCCTGCAACTGGCCCATCTCGGTCGCGAGCGTCGGCTGGTAGCCGACGGCGCTCGGCATACGGCCAAGCAGTGCGGACACTTCGGAGCCGGCCTGCACGAAGCGGAAGATGTTGTCGATGAACAGCAGCACGTCCTGGCCCTGCTCGCGGAAGTACTCGGCCATCGTGAGCCCGGACAACGCAACCCGCAGGCGCGCACCCGGCGGCTCGTTCATCTGGCCGTACACGAGCGCGACCTTGTCGATGACGCCCGACTCGGCCATCTCGCCGTAGAGGTCGTTGCCCTCGCGTGTGCGCTCGCCCACGCCGGCAAACACCGACACCCCGCTGTGTGCGTTCGCGACGTTGTGGATCAGCTCCATGATCATCACGGTCTTGCCCGTGCCGGCGCCGCCGAAGAGCCCGACCTTGCCGCCCTTGATGTAGGGCGCGATCAGATCGACGACCTTCAAGCCCGTCTCGAAGATCTCCATCTTCGGCGACAGGTCGCGGAACGCAGGTGGATCGCGGTGGATCGACCAGCGCTCGGTGTCCGCAGCGACGTCGTCCTTCTGGTCGATCGGCTGGCCGATGACGTTCCAGAGCCGACCGAGCGTCTTGTCGCCGACCGGTACGGAGATCGGCCCGCCGGTGTCGACGACCTCGACGCCGCGCGCCAGACCGTCGGTGGAGTCCATGGCGACCGCGCGGACGCGGTCGTCACCGAGGTGCTGCTGCACCTCCGCCACGAGCGTCCGGGTCGAGCCGTCGGCGTTCGGAATCTGGATCTCGACCGCGTTGAGGATCTGCGGCAGGCCCTCCGGGAAGACGACGTCGATCACGACGCCCTTGATCTCGACGATCGTCCCGGTCTGTGCTCCCGAATGTGGGGCTCCTGAGGGTGGCATGGGTCTCCTGAAGGTCGTTCGTGCCTGATTGTGTCGGGCTCCGCCGCATGACCGCTGCTGCGATCCGCCTGCCGAGCCGCCCTATCCTAGCGAAGCCCGGATACGGCTCGACGCCCATACGGGCGAGTTCCGAGCGCTTCAGGGCGGCCGCTACGCGGTCGGCATGGTCGAGAGCTCAGCAGCGAACCGTGACGGGACTCGCAAGCATCAGCCGACAGTCTGCCTGCTCGCCGCTGCGTTACGTCGGCCGGGCGAGGAACTAAGCAGGACTTAAGTCAGAACGGGGCCGGTGTGGTGTGCGCTACCAGCGTCGCTATTCGTTCCGCGCGCGCGCTTGAACGTCCAGATGGCCTCTGTCTCGGTGGCCGTCCGCCCCGGTGTGAGGACGATGATGGGGCCGCTGACGAAGCGTGTGGTTGTGTGGACGCCGCGCGCCTGTGGCCCGATCCACACGGCGAGCACGAGCGCGAGAGCGGCGGCGCCGCCGCTCGCGAGCATGCCGGCGGCCGGACGCCAAGCGCGCAGTCGCTGGCTCGAGACACGCACAGGGCGGGACATCTCGTCGAGCGGGGTGGCACGCACGATCGAGGTGACCGAGCTGATGTCGTCGCGAAGCCGCCGGCAGTCGTCGCACCGACCGCAGTGCGCGTCGAGCAGGCGCCGCTCGAAGAGCGACAGCTCGCCGTCGGGCAGGAGAGACGCCCACAAGCGGGCGCGCTCACAGGCGGCGGATCGTGACGTGTCCCTGGGGCCCGTCATATGTGGTGAGACGTGAACTCGGCGTCAGGGTTAGTACGACGCTAGAACAATGTGTATCGACTATCGATGATCACGCCGAGAGCCACGAGCACGAGGCCGATTCCGATCACGACGGCTGCGCTCGCGATCGAGTCCCGCTGTTCGTCCACCGTGACGCGTCGCAGGCGTCGCTCTCTGCGGAGGGCCGTTTCGGCGGTGTAGTCGGTGTCGGTGCGGAACGGCCCACGGCTACCCCCGAGGAACCCGACTACGACGAGAAAGGCGCCCAGGCCGTAGAACCCGACCGAGACGGCTCGATCGAGGCTGACGCTCGTGAACAGGCCGATCGGAACAGTGACGACGAGAACGGCGGCGCTTGCAGATCCGAGCAGGACGATCAGGCGAGTGACGGCGCCGCGAAGACCGCTACCGAGCGACAGTCTCGCGTGTATTGCGGACCTCCTCCGCCGTCATCGGCCAGCGTTCGAGCGGGAAGTGGCAGGCCGCCTCGTGGCCGTGGCCGAACGAACGCAGAAGTGGCTCCTCGACGTCACAGACGCCTTCGTGGAAGCGCGGGCAGCGGGGATGGAAGCGGCACGCGCTCGGCGGGTTGATCGGGCTCGGGACGTCGCCCTCGAGCACGATCGCCTGGCGCCTCCTACCGAGCTCCGGATCCGGGATGGGAACAGCCGAGAGCAGCGCACCGGTGTACGGATGCCTGGGGTGCTTGTAGAGATCCTCCCCGCCCGCAACCTCCTGCACCTTGCCGAGGTACATCACCATCACGCGGTTCGAGATGTGGCGAACGACGTTCAGGTCGTGCGCGATGAAGACGTAGGTGAGACCGAACTCGCCCTGCAGATCCTTGAGCAGGTTGAGGATCTGGGCCTGAACCGACACGTCGAGCGCCGAGACGGGCTCGTCACAGACGATCAGCTTAGGGTTCACGGCGAGCGCCCGCGCGATCCCGATGCGCTGGCGCTGGCCGCCGGAGAACTCGTGTGGGAAGCGGTTGTAGTGCTCCGGGTTGAGGCCGACGATCTCCAGCAGCTCCTGGACGCGCCGCTTGCGCTCGGAGTCCGTGCCGATGCCGTGCACGATGAGTGGCTCGCCGACGATGTAGCCGACACGCTTTCGCCCGTTGAGCGACGCGTACGGGTCCTGGAAGACCATCATCATCTCGCGGCGCAGCGGTCGCATCTCGCTGCGGCTCAGCGTCGTGATCTCGCGACCGTCGAACAGGATCTTGCCGCCGGTCGGCTCGAGCAGCCGCATCAGGCAGCGCGCGAGCGTGGACTTGCCGCAACCGGACTCCCCGACAATGCCGAGCGTCTCGCCGCGCTTCACTGTGAAGCTGACGTCGTCTACCGCTTTGACACTGCCGACCTCATGCTTGAGCAGGATCCCCTGCGTGACCGGGAAGTACTTCTTGACGTTCTCGGCGACAAGCAGGTCATCGCTCACGCGGCCTCCACCTTCATCGCGGCCTTCTTCTTCGCCCATATCTCCTGCCGCATGCCGTCGCCGAGAAGACAGCGATGCAGATGGTTGGCACCGCCGAAGTCGATGAGCGGCGGCACCTCGCTTCTGCAGCGGTCGAACACGAATTCGCAGCGCGGATGGAACGCACAGCCGGTCGGCGGGCGCAGAAGCGACGGCGGCTGACCAGGAATCTGTTCTAGGCGATCGGCCCTGGAGTCGAGCCGCGGCAGCGACCCGAGGAGACCCCAGGTGTACGGGTGTTGCGGGCGGTCGAAGAGCTCTCCGACGCTCGCCTGCTCGACGACCTTGCCGCCGTACATCACGACCACGTCGTCGGCAACCTCGGCGATCACCCCGAGGTCATGGGTGATCATGATGATCGCCATGTTGTACTCGTCCTGCAGGCGCTTCATGAGCAGCAGGATCTGAGCCTGGGTCGTGACGTCGAGCGCCGTTGTCGGCTCGTCGGCGATCAGGACGTCCGGGTTGTTGATCAAGGCCATCGCGATCATCACGCGCTGCCGCATGCCACCCGAGAACTGGTGCGGATAGTCGTCTACCCGCCGTTCCGAGTTCGGGATCCCGACCTGCTCGAGAAGCTCGGTCGCGCGGTCGCGCGCCGCTTTTTTCGTGACGTCGTTGTGGACGAGCACCGCCTCGGCGAGCTGCCAGCCGATGCTCTTCACCGGGTTCAGCGACGTCATCGGGTCCTGGAAGATCATCGCCATCCGGGTGCCGCGAATCTCTTGGAGCTGTGACGCCGAGACACCGAGGATCTCCGTCCCGTCGAGCACCACCGAACCACTCGATGTCGCCGCCCGTTTGTCGTTCAGGCCCATGATCGTGAGCGATGTGACGCTCTTACCCGAGCCCGACTCGCCGACGATGCCGAGCGTCTGGCCTTTGTCGACCGAGAAGCTCACACCGTCGACAGCCTTGACGATCCCGTCGTCGGTGCGGAACGAGGTCTTGAGGTCGCTGACCTGGAGAATTGCCGTCACGCCAGGCGTATGCGTGGGTCGATGACGGCGTACAGCATGTCGACGACCAGGTTGAAGATGATCACCGCGACAGTAGCGAAGACGACGACGCCAAGGATCACCGGTAGATCGTTCTGGTTATAGGCGGTGAGCACTCGCCGCCCGAGGCCCGGCAGCCCGAAGATTGACTCGGTGAAGATCGCACCGCCGAGGGCGAGGCCGATGTCCATGCCGAGGATGGTGACGACTGGTAGCAGGCTGTTGCGGAGGACGTGCTGCACCATCACACGGCTTTCACCCGCACCTTTCGCCCGGGCGGTGCGGACAAAGTCCTCGGTCAGGGTCTCCATGACGTTCGCGCGCACGAGGCGGACGTAGAGCGCGGCGAACAAGACCATGAATGTCGTCCACGGCAGGATCAGATGATAGGCCCACTGGACAGGGCCGCCGCACGATGAGCCGAACGGCGGGCTGATCGCCTCGCAGTAGCCCGCGATTGGCGTATGGATGACGAAGTTCCGCAACACGTAGCCGAAGATGTAGGAGAGGATGAGGCCGATCCACACGGGGTGGGCGGAGATGCCGAAGAGAACGAAGGTCATACCCGCGCGATCGCCGACCGAGCGCGGGTGCAGCGCCGAGTAGACCCCGAGTGGGATCGACAGCAGGAGCCAGAAGATCGCGCCGCCGAAGACAAGCGACGCCGTGACGGGTGCGGTGGAACCGATGATGTGGTTCACCGACTGGCGGTTGACGAACGACGTTCCGAGGTTCCCGTGCAGGAGTCTCACCAAGTAATTCCAGTACTGCTGGTAGACGGGCAGGTCGAGGCCGAGGCTGTGCTTGACGCGAGCGACGTCTGCCGGGGTACAAGCCTTGCCGCAGGCGAGCGCCGCCGGGTCGGCCGGGATGATGAAGAAGATGAGGTAGGTGATGACGGTCGTCGCCAAGAACAGCGCGATCGCCCAGAGGATTCGTCTGACGAGGAACGGGAACACGGTTCAGTTGGATGATCTCACGTAGCTGGGGAGGGAACCGAAGTTCCCTCCCCAGCTAACGATCGGTCTTGATCCTACCCGACTGCCAGAGCGTTGAAGTCAGGCTCTCCGAAGTAAGACGAATAGACCCAGTTGCTCACGCGAGCGGACGTGAAGAAAACGTCGTTAAGGCTGCTATACGGCACCCACGGTGCGTAGTTCTTCATGATGCTCAGGTCGAGCGCCGCGTAGGCTTTCGATCGAGCGGCACCGGCCAGGTTGGCCGCCTTGTCCATCGCTGCATTTAGCGTTGCGTTGTTGTAGTAGGCGAAGTTGACGTTGTTCGCATCCTGAATCGACCGACCATCGAAGTTCACGTTGATGAAGTCGAACGGATCGTAGTAGTCAGCACACCAACCGGCACGGGCGATGTCGAAGTCCAAGCCCTTCGTACCGAGCGTCTTGTAGTAGATGCTGCCCGGCACGAGCTTATCCTTCGTGTCGAAGCCCATCTGCTTCAGGTTGTACGCGGTGATCTGCCCGGCGGCAATAGACGCAGGGCTACCCGAGTGCATGACCGTCACGGTGCCCTTGAGCGCCGAACCACCGATCTTCTTCGCCTTCGCGACATCCGCACCCTTGATCGCGTACAGGTGGTAGTCGACGAAGCCAGGGACGCCTGGGACGAGGATCTGGTCGCTTCTCTTGCCGGCGTACTTGCCGAGCGTTCGGGTGATAGCCGGGCGGTCAAGACCCCACTCTGCGGCCTTGCGGGCAGCGATGTTGCTGAACGGAGCGCGTGACGTGTTCAGCGCGAAGTAGAGGATGCACGTCGTCGGGCCAACGTAGAACTGCTTCTTGTTGATGCCGTACTGGGCGCCTAGGGCTGCATTCGCCGTGGGCGGAGGACCTGCCGCGTCGACGTCGACCTGGCCGGCTTTCACCTGGAGGAGCGTCTGGTCCGAATCCGTGTTCGCGGTAAACACGATCTGATCTGGGTTTGCGGGCCGCGTGCCCTTGTAATACGGGTTCCGAACCTCGACGAGCGACTTGCCCACGTCCCAGCTCTTGATGTAGTACGGGCCTGCGGACGGGTGCGTGACGACGCCGCCCTTGTTGTACGGCGTGTTCGGCTTGATCGCGCCGAACCACTGCATCGCCATGATCGAGACGAGCGTCGCGTTCGGCTTGACGAGCTTGATGGTCAGCTTCTGCCCGTTCGCGGATAGGCCGGAGATGCTCTGAGTTTTGCCGGCTAGAAAGTCTTCGCCACCGGCGACGACCTTCTGGAACTGGATGTTCACACCGACCGGCGAGCCCATCTGCGGGCTGATGTTGCGTTCGATCGCACGCTTGTACGCCGCGGCGGTCACCGCTGTACCGTCGCTGAACTTGAGGCCCGGTCGGACCGTGAAGGTGTAGGTCTTGCCGTCCTTCGAGACGAGCGGGAATGCCGTCGCGCCCTCCGGATACAACTGGCCACCCTCCTGGCCGTTCTTCTCCGGATAGTTCACGAGGTTGATGTTCGTGGTGTAGAGCATCGACCAGCTGAGCGTGTCGTAAGCGAGACCCGGATCTGTGAACTCGAAGTCATTGTTCGACAGATTGACCTTGAGCGTCCCACCCTTCTTGGCTACCGCACCGTTGGTGCCGGTGGAGCCGCTGACGCCCGCGAACGCGGACGCCACGAGAAGCAGTGCCCCGATGGTCGCGAGCACGACCGGAAGCACGAATTTCTTGCGCATTTGGACTCCTTCCCTTGCTATTTCCTAACGAAGTTCCCCCACCGGCTACCCGGCGGCGGCGAATCACACAACCTGGCTACTAAGACGTACGTGAGTCGATGAGTGTTAGTAACACGCCCCTGGTGTAGGTAGAGATCAGACCGTGGCGCGCGGATCAAATGCATCGCGTAGACCGTCGCCGAGGAGGTTGAACGCGAGCGTCGTGAACAGGATCGCGAGACCGGGCCACACGAGGATCCACGGTTGCTGGAGGTAGAAGGTCGGGCCTGACGCGAGGAGATTCCCCCAGCTCGCCGTCGGCAGCGGGATCCCGAGACCGAGGAACGAGAGCCCGGCCTCGCCGATGATCGTCTGCGCCACGATCAACGACGAGTAGACGATGATCGGCGCCACCAGGTGCGGCAGCAAGTGCGAACGCATGATGCGGAAATCCCCGGCGCCCGTCATGCGCGCCGCCTCGATGAACTCCTTCTCGCGCAGCGAGAGTACGACTCCGCGGATGATTCGTGCCGGGTAGAACCAACCGAGAACCGCGAAGATGAGCACGAGCGTGAAGACCCCGGGTTGCAGCACGCCGAACGTCACTGCGTTGAGACGGTCGCCGATCGTGATCCGAATCGCGATCAGGAAGAGTAGCGCCGGGAACACCATCACGAGCTCCGTCAGTCGCGAGACGACGGTATCGACCCAACCGCGGAAATAGCCAGCCAGCAAGCCCATGATGACGCCGATCCCAACAGTGATGAACGTCGAGATGATCGCGACCTCGAGCGAGGCGCGGGCACCGTAGAGGATGCGGAGGAACATGTCTTGGCCGACGCTGCCATCCGCGCCCAGGATGAACAAGGTGTGGCCATACGCCTGCCCGTTCTCCTGAACGGCGCCGGGGTAGGGCGCAGCGCTGATGTGTGTCCAGGGCCCAACGGGTACGTAGTTCCGGACGCCGTCAGACGAGAAGATGTCGTTCGGACCATGCCCGAGATAGTGGGAGGCGATCGGCGCGCCGACGAACGCTGCCAACAGGAGGAAGACGATGAAGATCCCCCCAACGATCGCCAGCTTGTCGCGCTTGAAGCGGTACCAGACGAGTTCCCAGTAGTCGCGCGCTTGGACCGCGTCTTCGGCCCGAGCCGGCGCGTCCAGAGCGATTGTCCCGCCGCCTGCGCCGACGCCCGCAAGTTCCGGCTCGAAGTCGACTGTCTTCATCGGGGCGGCAGCATAGCGGACGTCGAGCCGATGGTCACGGAAAAATAGACGTCCAAGGACGTAATTGGTTAGAGACGCGGGTCAGGCGAGCGCTTCCGCGCCGCCGACGACCTCGAGGATTTCCTGGGTGATCTCGGACTGGCGGGCGCGGTTCATTGAGAGCGTCAGGCCGTCGATCAACTCGGCGGCGTTCTTCGACGCGTTCCGCATCGCCGTCATCCTGGCGCCCTGCTCGGACGCTGCGGACTCGAGGAGCGCACGATAGAGCTGTGTCTCGAGGTACACCGGCAGCAGTCTGGCGAGGATCTCCTCCGGCTCCGGCTCGAAGATGAAGTCTCCACGGAGCGCGTCGTCGGCCTGTTCGGCCTCGCTCGTCTCGATGACGTCGGCGGAGATCGGCAGCACGTCCTGCTCGGTGACCTTCTGCGTCAGGGCGGAGACGTATGCGTTGTAGACGAGCACCACGCGGTCGACCTCGCCGCTCGTGAACAGCTCGGCGGCCCCGTGGGCGATCGCCTGCGCGTTCGCGTACTCCGGCCGGTCGGTGAAGCCGACGAACTCCCCTACCACCTTCTTCCGACGGAAGGAGAGCGTCGAGCGACCCTTCTTTCCGACCGCAAGGAACTGCACGCCGACGCCTTCACCGAGGAGTTTCCGTTCGAGAGCGAACGAGCGGCGGATCACCTGGGCGTTGAACGCACCGGCGAGGCCACGGTCACCGGTGAGCGGCACGAGGAGGACGTTCGCTACCTGCTCGCGCTGCTCGAGCAGCGGCAGCCGAACCGACGACGACGCCCGGCCGACACCCGCGATCAGCTCCTGCATGGTGGCCGCATAGGGACGCATCGCCTCGATCCGCGTCTGTGCACGCCGCAGCTTTGCAGCCGCGACGAGCTCCATCGCCCGGGTGATCTTGCGCGTGTTGCGGACGGAGCGGATCCGCCGCTTGAGGTCTTGAACCGACGCCATGACTCAGCCCGCGATGCCCTTCTCCTCGGCGATTGCAAAGCTGCCGACGAACTTCTTCAGCTCCTCGTCGAGCGTCTTGACCGTCTCGTCCGAGAGATCGCCTGACTCGATGATCGCCGGGTAGAGCTTGCCGCCGGCGCGGAGCGTTTCACGTAGCTCCTCCTGGAAGCGCGGCACCTGCGGCACCGGGATCGTGTCGAGATGCCCGTGGATGCCGGCGTAGATCGCGACGGCCTGCTCCTCCATCGGCCACGGTTGGTACTGCGGTTGGTTCAGCGTCGCAACCATCCGCTCGCCGCGGCCAAGCGCCTGCTGCGTGGCGGCGTCGAGCTCGGAGCCGAACTGCGCGAACGCCTCCAGCTCGCGGTACTGCGCGAGGTCGAGGCGGAGGCGGCCGGCGACCTTCCTCATCGCCTTCGTCTGCGCGTTGCCGCCGACGCGGGAGACCGAGATGCCGACGTTGATCGCCGGCTTCACACCCGAGAAGAAGAGGTCGGACTGGAGGAAGATCTGCCCGTCGGTGATCGAGATCACGTTCGTCGGGATGTAGGCGGACACGTCGCCGGCTTGTGTCTCGATGATGGGCAGGGCGGTAAGTGAGCCGGCGCCGAGCGCGTCGTTCAGCTTGCACGCGCGCTCGAGGAGCCGCGAGTGCAGGTAGAAGACATCTCCCGGAAAGGCTTCGCGACCGGGAGGTCGCCGCAGGAGCAGCGAGAGCTGACGGTAGGAGTCCGCGTGCTTCGTCAGGTCGTCGTAGATGACGAGCGCGTGCTTGCCGTCGTAGAGGAAGTGCTCGCCCATCGCGGCGCCGGCGAACGGCGCCATCCACTTGATCGGGGCGGCTTCCTGCGCGGGAGCGGAGATGATGATCGTGTAGTCCATCGCCCCGGCCTCGCGGAGCCGCTCGTACACCTGCGCGACCGTCGAGGCCTTCTGCCCGACGGCGACGTAGATGCAGATCACGTCGCCGCCGCGCTGGTTGATGATGGTGTCGATCGCGATCGCCGTCTTGCCAGTGCCGCGGTCACCGATGATCAGCTCGCGCTGGCCGCGACCGATGGGGATCATTGAGTCGATCGCCTTGATCCCGGTCTGCAGCGGCTCTTTCACGGGCTGGCGCTCGATCACGCCCGGCGCCTTGAACTCGAGCGGACGCCTGGTCTCGGTTGCGATCGGGCCCTGGCCGTCGAGCGGTGCGCCGAGCGGATCGACGACGCGGCCGAGCAGAGCGTCGCCGACCGGCACCGACATGACATCGCCGGTGCGCCTGACGGGCTCGCCTTCCTTCACTTTCTGCCATTCGCCGAAGAGTGCGACACCGACGTTGTCCTCTTCGAGGTTGAACGCGATGCCGACGACGCCGTGCTCGAACTCGAGCCGCTCGAGCGAGACGCAGTTCTCCAGGCCGTGCACACGTGCGATGCCGTCACCGACCTGTAGGACTGTGCCGACTTCGGAGAGGTCGGTCTGGACGTCGTACTGCTCGATGCGCTGTTTGAGGATCGAGGTGATCTCTTCGGGACGGAGCTTCAAGTCGTTCTCCTCTTCTCGTTACTCGATCTTCGATTATCGGGTTGTGGCGAGCTCGCGGCGGAGGCGCTCCAGGCGGCCGCGCACGCTGGCGTCAACGCGCAGCGATCCGGCCTGGAGGATCATCCCGCCGATGAGGCTCGGGTCGACATTGCGGGTGGCCTCGACTGTCCTGCCGGAGGACTTTTCGATCTGACCGACGATGGTGCGCGCCTCGTCGTCCGAGAGCTCGTGCGCGGTCGTCAGCTCGACTGCGACGCGTCCCTGGGCGCGATCGATGAGTGCGCGGAGCTCCGTGTACACCTCTGCGATCTCACCACCGCGGCCCTTCTCGGCGAGCAGCCGCAGCGTGTTCCGCACGAGGTCGTCGCCGCCTTCGGCGAGCTGACCGACGACGTCGATCTTCGCCGCGGTCTCGACCTGCGGGTTGCCGAGGAACGCGGCCAGCTCGGGGGTGGCGTCGAGCGCCTCGGCGAACGCGCCGAAGTCCCGGTCGACGGCGTCGACCCGACCGGCGTCCTGCGCGGCCCCGAAGAGGGCCTTCGCGTAGATGCGTTGTGCAGCAGCCATCAGTTCTGGCGGCTCTCCAGGGCTGAGAAGTCGAGGTCTGCGATCGCCTCGTCGATCAAGCGTCGCTGGTCTGCCGTGTCGAGCACCTTCCCGACGACCCGCTGAGTTGCTGCGACGGTGAGGTCGGCGACTTCGGTGCGGATCTGGTCGAGCGCGCGGCTGGTCTCCGCCTCGATCTGCTTCCGCGTGTCCTCGAGCCTGCGGGCACGATCGGCTTCGGCCTCGTCCTTGACGCGAGCGAGCTGCGCGTCGCCGACCTTGCGCGCGTCGGCGAGGATCTCCGCCGACTCGCTCTTGGCCTGACCGATCAACGCGCGATGCTGCTCGAGCAGCTCGCGTGCTTCCGTGCGTGCCGCGTCCGCTTCGGCGATCGACTGGGCGATCTGGTCACGCCGCTTGTCGATCATGGTCTGGACGGGACCGAACGCATAGCGCTTCAGCACGAACAGCGCGATCAGGAAACAAACGATCGTCCAGATCATCAACCCAGGTGTGACCTGGATCAGCGGGTTCGACGCGACGAGCATCAGACGAGGACGTACGCCAGAATCGACCCGAGCAGGCCGTAGAAGACGACGGCCTCGGTGAGCGCGAAGCCGAGCCACTGGATGCCGCTGAGCTCGCCCTTGAGCTCCGGCTGGCGGGCGACTGCCTGGATCATCGAGCCGAAGATGTTGCCGATGCCGACACCGGCGCCGAGCGCGCCGAGGCCGACGCCGAGAGCGAGCCCGATCGCCTTGCCGGCTTTCGTCGCGTCGCCCGAGGTTGCAACGAGAAGATGGAACATGCGGTGTTTTCCTCCTAGTGCTCCGGCTCGATCGCCGAGCCGATGTAGATGGCAGACAGGGCAGCGAAGATGAAGGCCTGAATCGAGACAACGATGACGACCTCGAAGAGATAGAAGGCTGCGGCGACAGGAACGACGACCACCGCGAGGATCACGGACTGCAGGATGAACATCAGGCCGATGAAGGTCAGGATCAGGATGTGGCCCGCAAGCATGTTCGCGAACAGGCGGACGGACAGCGAGATCAGGCGCATGAACTGGCCGAGTACCTCGAGCGGCACGATCAATGCGAGTAGCGGCTTCGGTGCCTCCGGGATCCAACTCTTGAAGTAGCGCACCGGGCCATTCCATCGGATGCCCTCGTAATGGGTGAAGACGAAGGTCAGCAGCGCGAGCGCGAGCGTCACAGAGATCGACGAGGTCGCGGCGTAGATGCCCCACGTCGGGATCCCATGCCATTTCTCGCCAGTCAGAGGCAGCGGCAGGAAACCGAGCATGTTCACAACCCAGATGAAGATCATGATCGTCGCGACGTAGGGGAACCAGCGCCCGATCGCCTTCGAAGGCAGACCCTGCTCGGCGACCTGCACCTGCGCGACCTCGTAGATCTGCTCGCCGAGCGCCTGCCGGCGACCGGGCATCTTGACGCGCATCGAGAACAGCCCGAGCGCGATCGTGAGCACCGTCCCGATCATCAGGTAGACGACGGCCTTCGTGATCGAGAGGTTGAGCGGGCCGAGATGGATCGGGATCCATTCGTGTTGCTCGAACTCCGTCGTTGGGTCGAATTTGCCGCGCGCCATCGCGACCTGCGGCATGAGCAGCGCGAGCAAGGTGGCAGTTCCAAGTAGCCGAAGCCGTCTCATCGGGTCGCTCCGAAGTAGATGACGAGCGAGAGGCCGAGCTCGGCGGTGTAGGCGAGCGCGTAAGTGAGCGCCGCTCCGATTGCGAGGTGTGGGTTGGCGACTGCGGTCGCGAGCAGCACCACGAGCAGGCCGAGCGACTTGAAAAAGAGGGCGAACGCCTGGACGCCAGATGCGGCGAGATTGCTCGTTCGCGACCGGAGCTGCGCGAGAAGGAGGTTTAGCGCGTGGATCGCAACATAGAGGACGGTCGCGAGCCCCCAGCCTGCGAGGTTCCAGCCGGCAACGAGAAAGACAGGAAAGGCGATCGCGAGCACGAGCCCTCCGACCAGTGCCGGGATGAGGTGACTCGGCTCCGCCCGCGGCTCGGTGAAGATAGCGCCGCCGCTCAACGGAACGCATCCCCGTACGTCTTGTAGACCGCCGCGACACCGGCCGGCAGACCCACAACCGCACCGCCGAGGGCGCCGATCGCCCAGTCGCCTGCGGCCCAGCCAATCAGCGAGCCGACTCCGATCGAGGCGACAGTCGTGGCGACCAGCAAGCCGCCGGCTCCGGCAGGGGAGAACGTGGGGCGCGAAGACGGCTCCATCGGCCGGAGCATACCAGGATGAGTGGCCGAGCTTGTGACAGCGAAATGCCGCTTTCGGCCTTCGATTTCGGCGTACTTCGTTACGGTTCTTCTAGAACGCAAAGCGTACGATCAGCACGATCCCGACCACGAGCAGCGCGAGCAGGCAGAGGGCGAAGAACGCGACGAGGAGCCCGCCGGCGGCGACCTTCGTCATTCCCGAAGGCAGCTCTGAGGCGAAGGCGTCCGGATTCGAGAGCGCCATCTCGACACACCTCTCGACATACGACTTGATCTTGCGCTCGAGCCGCTGCTCGAAGTCGAGCGGCGCCTCGCCGTGCGTCCGCAGGGGCGGGAACGAGGTCGACAGCCCATCGACGTCCAGCTGGTAGATCCGTTCCGGCCGGTCGATGTCCTTGAGACGGTGCTCGCCGAGGTCGCGCTCGCTCACACCATCCGGCAAGGACGTGCCGACGAGCGCTGCAGTCGCCGCCGAGAGCAGCACCTGTCCACCGTGGCCGGCCGCACAGATGCGCGCTGCCCGGACGACGTCGATCCCGACGTAGCCCTCCTCACCGACCACCGGCTCGCCCGTGTGCAGGCTCATACGCACGCGGAGCGTCGACCCGTCCGGCCACGAGTGCGCAGCCAGCCGCAGCTGCGCGGCCACCGCGGCAGCGACCGCGTCCCGAGCGCGCACGAAGGAGAAGAAGAAGGCGTCGCCCTGGGTGTCAATCTCCACCCCGTCTCGACCGCCGAACTCCTCACGCAGGAACCTGCGGTGCTCGGCAACGACCTCGGCATAGCGATCGCCGAGCCGCTTGAGGAGCTCGGTCGAGCCCTCGATGTCGGGTAAAGACGAACGTGACGGTTCCTTGCGGGACGGACGAGCTCGTCATGCGCTGCGGCGGTCGGTGCCCTCGGCGCTCTCCTCGGCCACACGACGCCGGAGCCGCGGGTTTGCGAGCTTCACGATCTCGAGCAGGTAGACGATGTAGACCGAGAAAACGAGAGCAACGACGGCGATCCCGACGACGGCGATCGTTCCACCCAGGTGCCAGTGGCCGCCTTCGCGGAACGGCACGAAGCGCGTCGCGAGCGCAGCCGCCGCCAGGGTACCGCACCAGGCCCACATCGTCAGGGCCGCCCGCCGCTGTGAGAAGCCGATGTTCACGAAACGGTGGTGCAGGTGGCTCCGGTCGGCGGCGTAGACCGGAACACCGTGCTTCATCCGCTTCGCCACGACGAACGACGTGTCGATGATCGGCACAGCAAGGACAAGGAGCGGCATGAAGAGAACGACGGTCGATGCCGTCTTCAGCAACCCGGCGACGGCAACGGAGGCAAGCGTGTAGCCGAGGACGAGAGCGCCCGAGTCGCCCATGAAGATCCGCGCCGGGAAGAAATTGTGGCGGAGGAAGCCGACGCAGGCACCAGCGACCACAGCCGAGAGGATCGCCGCGTCGGTCTTGCCGAGTGACAACGCGAGTACGGCGAACGTCACACCTGAGATCCCGCACACCCCGGCTGCGAGGCCGTCGAGCCCGTCGAGGAAGTTGACCATGTTCATCACGGCGACGATCCAGAGGATCGTCAGCGGCACGCCCACCCAAGCTGGGACGTCCACAGCACCGACAAACGGGAGCGTGAAGTGGTCGATCCAGACGCCGAACGCGGTCGGGATTGCAGCGGCAACGATCTGCCCGGCCAGCTTGGCGATCGGCTCGAGCCCGCGGAAGTCGTCGACCGCTCCGACGACACATGCGACCGCGGCGCCGATCAGGACGCCGCGCATCTCGCCCGAAAGGTTGAGGAACGCAAGCGCCGGTACGAGGATCCCGAGGAAGATCCCGAGCCCGCCGAGCCGAGGCACCGGACGCCGGTTGAGCCGTCGCCCGTCCGGCTGATCGACGACACCCAGAAGCCTTGCCATCCCACCCACCGCCGGCGTCAGCGCAATCACGATGACGAGTGCGATGACCGCTCCGTAGAGCACCTCGGGGTGGGCCCTGAGGTCGTGCACGTTGATTACTTCGTGCCGTAGAGGCGGTCGCCTGCATCCCCGAGCCCGGGGACGATGTAGCCCTTCTCGTTCAACGCACGATCGACCGAGGCGACGACGATCGAGACGTCCGGATGGTCGCGGTGGATCCGCGCGATCCCCTCCGGAGCGGCGATCAGCGCTATCAGCCGCACCGACGTCGCGCCCGCTGCCTTCACCGTCGCGACAGCAGCAGCGGTCGAGTTGCCGGTTGCCAGCATCGGGTCGAGGAGGAGCACGTCGCGATCGACGATGTCATTCGGCAGCTTCACGAAGTACTCGACCGGCTCCAATGTCTCCTCGTTCCGGTAGAGCCCGATGAAGCCGACGCGCGCGCCGGGGATCAACGAAAGAACGGCATCGAGCATGCCGACACCCGCCCGCAGGATCGGGCAGACGGCAACCTTCTTGCCGGAGATGCGCCGTGCCGCAGTGCGCTCCATGGGTGTCTCGATCTCGATCTCCTCGTCGGCGAGATCCTTCGTCGCCTCGTAGGTCAGCAGCAACGTGAGCTCGTTGACCAGCTGGCGAAACTGCTGCGTCGTCGTCGTGACATCGCGCAGGAGCCCGAGCTTGTGTTGGACGAGAGGATGGTCGACCTCGACGACCGTCCCTAGACCCGACACGACGCTCATGTCACGTATTCCGTGTAACCGCGGAACCCCGGGTAGAGCGGTCGCCGGTCGCAGATCGCCTCGCTCCTTGCCGCGAGCTCTGTCAGATCGGCGCTGTTCTGATCAACACCGGCGACGAGCGCGCCACAGATGATGCGCCCCACTTCACGGAAGTCGTTAGCGTCGAACCCGCGCATCGTGGCGGCAGGGGTACCGATCCGCACACCCGACGCGATCGTCGGCGGACGCTCGTCATAGGGCACCGTGTTGCGGTTCACGGTCAGCTTTGCCTCGTGCAGCCGCTCCTCGGCGTCCTTCCCCGTCCAGTCCGTCCGCCTGAGGTCGAGCTGGAGGAGATGCGTGTCGGTGCCGCCCGTGAGAACGTCGAGCCCACCGTCGATGAGCTCGGCGGAGAGGGCGTCGGCGTTCGCGCGCACCTGCCGCTGGTACTCGCGGAACGCCTCGGTCGCAGCGAGTCGGAAGCACGTCGCCTTGGCGGCGATCACATGCTGCAGCGGCCCGCCCTGCATCCCCGGGAACACAGCGCGGTCAAGCGCCTGCGCGTGCTCTTCCTTGCAGAGGACGAAGCCGGAGCGCGGGCCGGCGAGCGTCTTGTGCGTGGTCGACGTCACGAAGTCGCAGTCCTCGACCGGGTTGGGATGGAGACCAGCCGCGACGAGGCCCGAGAAATGGGCCATGTCGCACATCAGGAGCGCGCCGACCTCGTCGGCGATGCGCCGGAACTTCCACGTCTCGACGGTGCGCGGGTACGCCGAGCCGCCGCAGACGATCAGCTTCGGGCGGTGCTCCTTGGCGAGCTCGAGCACCTCGTCGTAGTCGACGAGGCTCGTCTCACGCGAGACGCCGTAGTGGACGATCCCGTAGAGCCGGCCGGAGAAGTTGACCTTCAGCCCATGCGTGAGATGGCCACCGTGATCGAGCCGCAGCGAGAGAATCGTGTCGCCCGGCTGGAGACACGCGAAGTACGCAGCCATGTTCGCTTGGGCGCCAGCGTGCGGCTGCGCGTTCGCGTGCTCAGCGCCGAACAGCTCCTTCGCGCGGTCGATCGCGAGCCGCTCGATCTCGTCGACGACCTCGCAACCGCCGTAGTAACGCTTGCCGGGGTAGCCCTCGGCGTACTTGTTCGTGGGGACGCTGCCGACCGCTTCGAGCACTGCCGGCCAGGTGAAGTTCTCTGACGCGATCAGCTCGATCTGGCCGCGCTGCCTGTCGAGCTCGCGGCCGATGAGCTCGGCGATCTCAGGGTCGTTCGTCTCCAGCCCACCAGAACGGAGCAGCGCAAGCGAGTCTGCAACGACGGACATCGGGGCCACTCTAGTCGACTGTCGAGCCGGCGATCGACTCGGCCAGGAGGGTTGCGACATCGACCACGCGGAGGTCGCGACCGCTGGCGCGGACGCCATCGTCGAGCATCACCGTGCAGAACGGACAGGCGACTGCGAGCGTCTCGGCGCCCGTCTCGGCCGCCTCGCGGACGCGCTCCTCGTTGATCGGTCCTCCCCGCTCCTCCATCCACATGTGCGCGCCACCGGCACCGCAGCAGAATGTCTTCTTGCCGCTGCGCGCCATCTCCAGCGGGCGACCGACAGCTGCGACAAGCTCGCGCGGATCCGAGCGAACGTCGTTGTGGCGCGCCAGGTAGCACGAGTCGTGGTAGGTGATCGTCTGCTCCCCGCCCGCCGGTGCCAGCCGACCCTCGCGCACGAGATCGGCCAGCAACTCCGTATGGTGGACGACCTCGTAGCTGCCGCCGAAGTCGGGGTACTCGTTCGCGAGCGTGTTGAAGCAGTGCGGGCAGCTGGCGACGATCTTCGTCACACCGGCCTCGTTCAGCGTCGAGACGTTTTGCTCGGCGAACGACTGGAAGACGTACTCGTTGCCCATCCGCCGGGCCGGATCGCCGGTGCACGACTCGCGCGGGCCGAGGATCGCGAAGTCGACGCCCGCCGCCTGCAGCAGCTTCGCCGTCGACTCGGCCGCGGTGCGTGCCCGCTCGTCGAACGACGCTGCGCAGCCGACCCAGTAGAGGACTTCCGGCGCGGGATCGCCCGGCTCGAGCACGCGGACACCCAGACCCTCGGCCCACGCCGCCCGGTCGACCTGCGGCTTGCCCCACGGGTTCGCGGCACGCTCGACATCGCGCAGCATCGGCTCGGCCTCGGCAGGGAAGCTCGAGTCGACCATCACGAGCTGACGGCGTAGGTCGACGATGTGGTCGACGTGCTCGATCGAGACGGGGCACACCTCGACGCAGGCGCCGCACGTGACGCAATCCCACACCATCTCCTCGGGGACGCCGTTGCCGACGATCGGCGTCAGTTCGCCTCCGTCTAGGGCCGCCTGCCCTTCCGCGAACAGCTGGTCACGCACGCCCATGATCAGCAGCTTTGGCGACAGGATCTTCCCGGTGGCGTGCGCGGGGCACGCGTCCTGGCAACGACCGCACTCGGTGCACGAGAAAGAGTCGATCATCTGCTTCCAGGTCAGGTCGGCGATCGTTGCGGTGCCGAACCTGAGGTCGGCCTCGTTCTCGGCGTCGAAGCGGAGCGGCTCGAGGCGCCCGCGGGCACGGGTGCGGGCGAACCAGACGTTGATCGCGGCTGTTGCGATGTGCAGGTGCTTCGAGTGCGGCAGGTACGCGAGGAAGCTCAGAATGATCGCGACGTGCGCCCAGACAAGGATCCGCTCGTAGACGCGCGCCGCATGGCCCGAGCCGAGGAGGTTGGAGAGCGCGTTCGAGACCGGTGACCAGCCGGCAGGCCACTCGTTGAAGCTGGTCGCGATCCGCGACGCGTGCCAGAGGAGCAGCGTCACGACGATCCCTGCGATCAGGCAGAGGATCAGATACGCCTCCCCGATGTGGCTGCCAGAGAAGCGCGCCGGGCGCTGCACGGTGCGGATGAGCACGGCCGCGACGACTCCCGCCAGGACGAGCACCGCGAAGAGGTCGACGAGAAACGCGAACCAGCCCTGGCGGCCGAGCCACGGCAGCGTCGAGCCGCGATCGACTGCGCCGATCAGGGCGATCACGATCGTCGGGAAGAGGACCAGGAAGCCCCAGAAGATGAACGCGTGCATGAGGCCGGGGACGAGCCGCTGGAAGAGCTTGCGCTGGCCGAGGACGATCTCGGCTTCTGCGCGAGCCCGCTGTGGCACGTCGCCGCCGCGGTCGACCGGCTTGCCGAGCTTGACGAGCCGCCAGAGGAAGAGAGCGCGGCTCAGGAACATCACACCTGCGGCGGCGACGAGCGTCGCGAGGACGATCGCGCCGACCGCCACGTTCATGGGCCGTTCTCCGGCCTATGAACGGGTGGAAAGGAGTATGGGGGAAACCGCACGGTTTCTCCCACGGGACGAAAGAAGAAGGGGGCACGTGGGGGAAACATGGTTTCCCCCACGACCGAGCCGCATCGGGGTCCCCAGGAAGTGCGAAGCACTTTCTGGGGTAAGTAGGCGTAGGTGTTCACAGCCCTTTGACCCTCCTGATCTCCGCCGAGATCGCCGGAACGACCTCCCGCAGATCACCGATCACGCCGTAGTCGGCGCTCGCGAAGATCGGTGCGTCGGGGTCGGTGTTGATCGCGAGGATCTTCTTCGCACCCTTGCAGCCGGCCATGTGCTGCGTTGCGCCGCTAATCCCGGACGCGATGTAGATCTCCGGCGCGATCTTCGTCCCTGTCTGGCCAACCTGATCGGTGTGCGGCCGCCAGCCGGCCATCGTCACCGCGCGCGAACAGCCGACGGCGCCGCCGAGCAGCCCTGCGAGCTCCTCGATGATCCCGAAGCCCTCGGCCGACCCGGCACCGCGGCCCGCTGAGACGACGACCTTGGCATCGGCGAGCGAGACGCCGCCCGTGGCCGCCTCGACCCGACCGGTGACACGCACCGCGAGGTCGGCGGCCGAGAGCTCCGGCGTGAACAGCTCGCCGGCAGGCTCTTCCGCGGTCGTGGTTTCGACCGCGACAGTATGGGGCTGAACCGTGAGCAGCACCGTGTCGGCGTGCACCGTCGCCTCTTCGAGCAGGCTGCCGCCCCAGCGGATCCGCGTCACGTCGGCGCCGGTCGCGCTGACACAGTTCGCAGCCAGCGGCAGGTCGAGCATCGCCGCGACATGCGCCATCACCTCGTTGCCGAGTTCGCTCCCGGCAGCGATGACCGCGGAAGGGGTGAGCCGCTGGATCGTCTCGACGACACTCCGCGCGACCGCCGCAGGGGCGTACGAGCCGAACGCCTCGTGCTCGGCGAGGTGCAACGTGCCGACTCCGTGGTCGCCAAGCCCTCGCGGCGCAAGCCCGACCGCGAGCGCGTGCAGTGGCTCGCCCGCCGCCAATGGACGCGCGAACGTCAGCGCCTGCAGAGACGGCTCGGTCGGCGCGCCGTCCGCGTGCTCAATGACCACGAGCACCTTCCGTGTCGAAGGCGTCACGATCTCGACCCTTCGCCTGTCCCGGGACAGGCGAGCGCACAGAACTGTGACCGGTTCGCGACTGGAAGCGCCGCCATCAGAGAACACCGATCTGTTGCAGGATCTCCACGACGCGCGGCGCCGCATCCGCGCCCTGGCCGAGGATCTCAGCCTGCTTGCCCTGACCCGCCGGCACGACGAGCCGCTTCCGTTCGAGACGCGACTCAGGGCGACTCGGGATCGATGCCGCAACCGGCTTCGACTTCGCTCGCATCCGTCCCGGCACCGACGGATAGCGCGGCAGATTCAGCCCTTCGAGCACCGAGACGACAGCCGGCAGCGGCAGCTCGTAGACGTCGCGCCCGCCGCCCGACTCGCGTTCGCAGCGCAGCTGACCGTCCGAGACCCCGATCCCCTTGATCCCCGAGACGACCGGCAGCCCGAGCGCGTGCGCGACGCGGATCGCAACCTGGTAGTTACCGGCGTCGGCGGACTCGTTCCCGAACAGGATGAGGGCATACGCCGTGCCGTCGGCGCGGATCGCATCGACGACCGCTGCCGCGGTCGCCTGCGGATCCCACTCCTCGCCGTCCGTCACAAGGTGAATCGCGCGGTCTGCGCCGATCGCCATGCAGTCGCGCAGCTGCTCCTCGGCTTCGGCCGGCCCAAGGGTGAGGACAACGGACTCCCCGCCGTGCGCTTCCACGAGCCGCACCGCCTCCTCCACCCCACACTCCTCGTGCGGGCTGATCGTGAAGCCGAGATGGCGCGTCTCGATTGCCTGCTCGTCCTCGGTCAAGACGATCGTGCCGCCCGTCATCGGGACGCGCTTCACACAGGTCAAGACGTTCACGAACGGATCCTCGCGTTCTCCGGATCGAAGATCGGCCGCGGCCCGACGACGTCGACCGTCACCGGGAAGCGCTCCGTCATGTATTCGACCGCAAGCTCCTGCGAGCCCTCGACCGCGTACTCGGGCGGCAGGTATGCCATGAGGATGTACTTGCCGACCGACGGCCCGGTGCCCGCGCTTGTGACATACGAGCGGCGGCCCTTCGCGTCCGTGAGCGGTGTGCCGTCGCGCAACGTGATCGGCTCCCGACCCAACGGATACCGTGCGAGCCCGCTCGCGGAGCTGTGGTCGTCGATCGTCAACGTGCAGAGAATCGCCGCTGGCTCCTCCTCACGGTGGCGCAGATGCGACTCCTTGCCGACGAAATCCTGCTCCTTGACCTTCGGCCGCTGCATTCCCGCCTCGACGACCGTGTACTCGCTCTCGAGCTCCGCGGCATACGCGCGGTAGCACTTCTCGAGCCGGCCCGTCGTGCCGTAGACGCCGATCCCGCACGCAGTCAGCGAGTGCGGCCGGCCCGCCTCCCAGAGGACATCCCACAGCCGCGCGCCCTGCTCGATCGGCACGTAGAGCTCCCAGCCGAGGTCACCGACGTACGAGATCCGCGACGCGAGAACGAGCTGCGAGCCGATCTCGATCGTGCGACACGTGCCGAATGGGAAGGCCTCGTTCGAGACATCGTCGGAGGTGACGGCTGCGAGGATGTCGCGCGCGCGGGGGCCCCAGACACCGATCGTGGTCCACGCGGTCGTAACGTCCACGAGAGACGCCGAGCCGTCCGCCGGAAGCAGATCCGCGAACAGCTTCTTGTCGGCCATCCCATGCGCCCCGCCGGTGACGATGCGGAAGGAGTCGTCGCCGAGCCGCATGATCGTCAGGTCGGACTTGAAGCCGCCGCCGCGACCGAGCACCGGCGTGTACACGACGCGACCGACGGCGACATCGACCTGCGCCAGCACCGCACGCTGCAACGCGTCGAGCGCGCCCGCGCCGTTCACATCAAAGATCGCAAACGCCGAGAGATCGAAGAGCCCCGCGTGTTCACGCATCGCGAGATGCTCGGCATTGATGATCGGCGACCACCAGCGCGCGTCCCACTCAGCCTCGCGCGCGGCCACGCCGTAGCGCGCGACGAGTGGCTCGTTCGCCTCGTACCACTGCGGCCGCTCCCACCCCGCCGCCTCGTAGAACACCGCGCCGAGCTCCTTCTGCCGCTCGTGCATCGGCGAGAGGCGGAGGTTACGGTCGCTTGCCCACTGCTCGGACGGATGGACGATGCCGTACGTCTTCGGGAACGCCTCGAACGTCCGCGCCCGTACATGCGCACGCGTCTGCTGATGCGGGTGGAAGCGGCTGATGTCGGACGAATGCAGATCGATGTGCGACTCGCCGTGCACCATCCACTCGGCGAGCGACTTGCCGACGCCAGGCCCCTCCTTCACCCAGACCGCCGCCGCCGACCAGAGTCCCTTCACCTCGGGCGTCTCGCCGAGGATGGGCATCCCGTCGGGTGTGAGCGAGATCAGGCCGTTGATCGAGTACTTCACGCCGACCGACTCGTCGCCGACGATCTCCGGCATCAGGTCGAGCGCGTCGGCGAGCTGCGGGTCGAAGTCCGTCTGCGTGAACGGGAACTCGGTCGGTGACAGCGCAGCTGCTTCGATCGAGGGGATCTCCTCGGGGTCGTGCTGGATGGAGCGGTGCGCATACGACCCGACTTCGAGCCCGATCCCGTCCTGGCGCTCGTACATGAGGACGTCCATGTCGCGCACGATCGGATATTCGATCGCCTTGCTGGTCTTCTCGAACCGGGGCACCGGCCCGATGTCGATCATCTGGTGCACCATCGGAACGAGCGGAATCCGTGCGCCGGCCATCGCCGCGAGCAACGGGCCCCAGACGCCGCACGCGATGACGACCGTCTCGGCCTCGATGTCCCCGCGCGAGGTGCGGACGCGCGTCACGCGACCATGCTCGACGTCGATCCCCGCGACTTCGGTGCTCGCGAAGACCGTGAGCGCGCCGGACTCGACCGCAGCCTCGCGCATGAGCGTGCCAGCGCGAAGCGAGTCGACGACCGAAACCGTCGGGGAGTAGAAGCCGCCGAGCAGGATCGACTCGTCGATGAACGGCACGAGCTCCTTGATCTCCGCCGGCGTCACGAGCCGCGCGGAATCGACCCCCCACGACTTCGCCGACGCCATCCGCCGGCGCAGCTCCTCCATGCGCTCCTCGGTGCGCGCGACCTCGATCCCGCCGCACTCGGTGTTGACACCGAGCTCGATGTACTGGCCCTGCGACTCCAGCGTCAGCTGCGTCATCTCCTTCGAATGGTCAACCGGGAAGATGAAGTTCGAGGCGTGACCTGTGGACCCGCCCGGGTTCGGCAGCGGGCCCTTGTCGATCAGGACGACGTCGGTCCAGCCCTGCCGGGTCAGGTGGTACGCCAGGCTGTTGCCGACGATGCCGCAGCCGATCACGACCGCCCGCGCGCTGTCCGCGAACTCGCTCATACCCGCTCCCGGCGCGGGAACAGCCGCCGCCTCCGCTCCCTGATGAGCTCCGTCGAGCCTACGCTCATGACCGTCTCCTCCGCTCGTTGCGATGTGTGTTCTCTCACAGCGCGTCCCGGATCGCGCGCTCGAACCGTTCGACGTGCTCTCTCATCGTCTGCTCAGCCCGGTCGCCGTCCCGGTCGCGAATTGCCTCGAGCAGCGACCGATGCTCCTGCACCGCGTCCTCGAGGCTCACCCGGTCGAGCGCGACGAACCAGATCCGCAAGGTGAGCACGTAGTACTCGTTCAGCGTCGCCTCGAGGAACGGGTTGTGCGCGCAGCGATAGACATGGCGGTGGATGCGCTGGTCGAGCTCGATCAACGTCCGTTCGTCGTGCTCCCCCGCCGCCTGCTCGAGCTCCCGGAGCAGCGCTGCGGCTTCGTCACGCTCGGTGCTCGTCGCGCGCTCCGCCGCCAGCCGGCCGGCGAACGCCTCGAGCGAGTGCCGCACCTCAGACAGCGCCCCGAGATCGCCGACGTCGACCCGCGAAACGAAGATCCCCTGCCGCGGGTACACGTCCACAAGGCGCTCCTGGGCGAGCCGTCGCAGCGCCTCGCGTACAGGCGTGCGCCCCAGGCCGAGTCGCTCCATCAGCTCAGGCTCGCGGACGAGTGACCCCGGCTCAAGTTCCAGCGAGACGATGAGGTCACGCAGCTGGAAGTACGCCTGATCGCTGAGCGACCGGGCGTGAGCAGCCTCAGGCTGATGAAGGCGGGGTGTCAACACGCTTGATATATCGCGAATATACAGATCGGGGGATGTCGCTACAAACGCGTACGCCTTTCCAGCCCGTGCCTGTCACGTGACAGGCACCGGGGTCGCGAGGCGAAGATCATCCGAACTGGAGCGTCGCGATCTTGGCGAGCGCCGCCGCGACGTCGCCCGCACCGTCGCGAACGACGCGTGGCTCGGCGCCGGTCACGTCGAGGACGGTCGAGGCGATACCGAGCAGCTCGCCTCCGTCGACGACTGCTGCGGCAGCCGACCGCAAGGCCGCAGGGACATCCGCGAGTCGCCGCGGCTCCTCTCCGCCCGGAAGGTTCGCACTCGTCGCTACGACCGCCCCCACCTGCCCGAGAACGTCGCGCGCCGCCCCGGCGAGCGCCGGCACGCGGACGCCGAGCGTCGTCTGGTCGTCGCCGCAGAGCCAGGCAAACCGCCGAGCTGGATTCGGCACGAGAAGTGTGTACGGACCCGGGAGGAGCGCCTGCGCGATCGCCGCCGAACGTCCCTCGAGCTCCGGGACGCATTCGAAGAGCACCGCCAGCGTCGCCGCAACAAGCGCCGACGGTTGGCGAACGTCCCGCCCTTTCAACGCGTAGAGCGCATCGCGAGCCTCGACGCGAAAGGCATCCGCAGCGAGCCCGTAGACCGTGTCCGTCGGCAGAACGACGACACCGCCAGCGCGAATCGCCGCGACCGCGGTGGCGCTCACCGGCGGCCCTCGACGACCCGCTCCCGACCGGCGAGGTCTGGCGTGATCCGAACGTCGCGCAACCCGAGCTCGCAGAGCAGCTCGGCGACATCGGTTGCCTGCCCGTCGCCGACCTCGAGGACGAGGGCGCCAGCATCGGAGAGCACGTGGGAAGCACCGCGCGCGACCGCAGGTACAGCGTCCTGCCCGAACAGGGCGACATGGGGGTCCCAGCCGTGAACCTCCGGCGGCAGGGCCTCGCCAGGCGCGATGTACGGCGCGTTCGACACGACGAGATCCCACGGACCGGCCGGCAACCCCATGAACAGATCGTGTTCCTCGAGCTCGATCTCGAGACCGGTCAGGTCGGCGTTTTCACGAGCGAGCGTCAGCGCAGCCGGCGAGATGTCGACGCCCGTGACTTGTGCACCCGGATGTTCGTCGGCAAGCGCCAGCCCAATCGCGCCGCTCCCGGTGCCGACGTCGAGCACCCGAGGGCGCTCCCGCTCCGCGAGCAGCGCGAGGCAGCGTTCGACGACGATTTCGGTCTCGGGTCGCGGGATCAACGCCCGCCCGTCGACCCGTAGCGTCAGCCGCCGGAAGCCCCACTGACCGAGGATGTGCTGCACCGGCTCGCGGCTCGCACGACGCGTGACAAGGACGCGCGCGGCGCCGAGCTCGTCCTCGGCCACCGGCCGATCGAATGCCATGTAGAGGTCGATGCGCGCCATCCCGAGCGCGTGCGCCAGCAGCAGCTCGGCATCGAGCCGCGGCGACTCGCACCCCCTCGCCGCCAGATGCTCGGTCGAGCGACGAAGCACCTCCCCTACCGTGAGACTGCCCTCCGTCATGCCTTGTGTTTCAGTAACACAAGGCATAGCTCCACGGCCACACGGCGCCCACTCGGGGTTCCTTGTGTTTCAGTAACACAAGGTCAGCTTTCGAGCGCGCGGCGCTGCTCCTCGGCCCGTAGCGCCTCCGTGAACTCGCCCAGATCGCCTTGCAGGACCTGGTCGAGCCGGTGCACCGTGAGCTTGATTCGGTGGTCGGTGACACGGTTCTCCGGGTAGTTGTAGGTGCGGATCTTCTCCGCGCGCTCGCCAGTGCCCACTTGCGCCTTGCGCTGCGCAGCGACCTCGGCCTGCCGCTTCTCCCGCTCGCGCTCGTACAGCCGCGCGCGCAGAACGCGCAGCGCCTTCGTCTTGTTCTGGAGCTGCGACTTCTCGTCCTGCATCGAGACGACAAGCCCCGTCGGGACATGCGTGATCCGCACTGCCGAGTCGGTCGTGTTGACGCTCTGCCCGCCAGGGCCGGTCGAACGGTAGACGTCGATCTTGAGATCCTTCTCCTCGATCTCGACCTCGACCTCCTCGACCTCGGGCATCACCGCGACCGTCGCGGTCGACGTGTGTGTTCTTCCCTGCGACTCCGTCTCGGGGACCCGCTGCACACGGTGGGTGCCGCCTTCGAACTTGAACACGGAGTAGGCGCCGTCGCCCTTCACCGCGAACACGACCTCCTTGAACCCGCCCGACTCGCCCTCGTTTGCCGACAGAACCTCGATCTTGTCTCCCAGGCGTTCGGCGTAGCGGGACAGCATCCGGTAGAGATCGCCTGCCCAGATCCCCGCTTCGTCCCCGCCGACACCCTGGCGGATCTCGACGATCACGTCCTTCGAGTCGGCCGGATCGCGCTCGACGAGCGCGAGCGCGAGGTCCTCCTCGAGCTGCGTGACCCGCGCCTCCGACTCGTCGACGAGCTCGCGCAGGTCGGCGTCGCCACGCGCCGCCTCGAGATCCTCCTGCGCCGCCAGCCACTCCTTGGCGAGCCGATGAGGTGTCTCGAGCTCCTTCAGCCGCCGGCCGACGTCGGCCGCCTCGCGATGGTCGTTGTAGACCGCCGGATCCGACAACCGCTCCTGCAGCTCGCGGTACGAGCGCTCCAGCTCGTCGACAAGCTGTTCGATGCCGGCCATGCGGCGATGCTAGCCGCGTCAGCTGAGCGAGGCGTCGAGCGTGATCTCGGGAACGGCAGCGAGCGCTTTCGAGACCGGGCAGCCGGCCTTCGCCTCGGCAGCCTTGGCGGAGAACATCGCGGCGTCGATGCCGGGCACGGTCCCGCATACGGTCAGGGCGATCTTCGTTATCCCCTCGCCTACCTGGAAGGTGACCGTCGCCGACGTTTCGAGCTGATCGGCCGGAGTGTCCGCCTTGGCGAGCAGGCTCGAGAGCTGCATGGCGAAGCAGGAAGCGTGCGCGGCGGCGATCAGCTCCTCGGGGCTGGTCTTGCCGTTCGCCTCCTCAGCGCGGGACGCCCAGCTGACCGGAAGCGGCCCGAAGGCGCCGCTCCCGGCTTCGTGAATGACCCCTGAACCCGCGAGCAGCGAGCCGTTCCACGTTGTCGAGACCGTCCGGTCCGTCGCCATCAGATTCCCTCCAGGCTCGCAGTGACCGAAACCGTCGCGCTCGCCTTGATGAGCGCCGAGAAGGGGCAGCCCGCGTCGGCGGCCTCGGCCGCCTGCGCGAAGCCGGCTTCGTCGCAGCCGGGGACGACACCGGTCGCCTCGATCGCAGAATGGATGATCTGGTGACCGCGGCCTTCGACTTCGTCCATCGTGATCGTGCAGCGGACATCGAGATGCTCAGGTGGTGTCCCGGCTCGAGCAAGCTCGCTGCCGAGCGACATCGTGAAGCAGGTGGCATGGGCGGCCGCGAGCAACTCCTCGGGGCTCGTCTTCCCGTCGGGATCGGCGATGCGCGAAGCATTGTTGACGGGCAGGGTGAACGCACCCGAACTCCGGGCGGTGGCGACGCCCCCGCCCCGCGCGATGCTCCCCTCCCAGGTGACTTCTGCGATACGAACGATTCTCGGCACCGTTCCTCCTGTCGGGCTACGCCATGATCTCGACCCGAGACGGATCGAGGCGCCCGCCTTCACGGTCGAGCACCTCGCGCAGCGCACCGATCGAGACCTCGATCTGGTCGAGTGACGGCTGCCGGGTCGTGAGCCTCTGCAGCCAGAGGCCGGGCGCCAGCAGGATCCGCAAGCTGCGATTCTGCGGGTGCTTGCCGGCGAAACGGATCAACTCGTAGGCGAGCCCGGCGATGAAGGGCAGCAGCAGGATCCGACTCGCGACGAGCCAGTACCAGTGGGGCCTGCCGACGAGTGCGAACACGAAGACGCCTATCACCATTACCCAGAGCAAAAAGGCTGTTCCGCAACGTGGGTGAATCAAACTGCATTTCTGCACGTTCTCCGGGGTGAGCTCTTCCCCGGCTTCGAGCGCGTTGATCGCCTTGTGCTCGGCGGCGTGGTACTGGAAGACCCGGCGTAGATCCGGCAGCAGCCCGATGAGAGAGATGTAGCCGACGAGGATGCCGACGCGGATCAAGCCTTCGACGATCACGAACCAGCCCGTTCCCTTGATGCCGATCCAGTCGGTGAGGAGAGCTGGCCCGACCTTGAAGAGTGCGATTGCGAAGCCGATCGCGATCACGAACGAGAAGATGATCGTGCCGCGACCGATCTCGGTCTCGACCTCGCCCTCGTCGTTCTCCTCGCGGGTCGCGACGTTGGCGGAGATGGCCAGTGCGCGGAAGCCGATCGCTAGCGACTCTCCGAGCGCGACGACGCCGCGAATCACCGGCAGCCGCCAGATCAGGTGCTTCTGCATCGGCGAGACGATGTCCTTGACGACTCGCTCGATCCCGCCGTCGGGCCGTCGAACCGCGACCGCCCAGCTTCCGGGCGCCCGCATCATCACGCCCTCGAGGACAGCCTGTCCCCCGATCGTCGCCGCCAAGAGCGGACGCTAGCCGCGGCTTGCGCCGCCGGCCTTCTCGAGGCGGCGCTGGAAGCGCTCCACCCGACCGCCGCTGTCCATGAGCTTCTGCTTGCCCGTGTAGAACGGGTGACACGCCGAGCAGACCTCGACGTGGAGCTCCGACTTGGTCGACCGTGTCACGAACTCGTTGCCGCAGGAGCAGCGCACGGACGCGAGCACGTAGTCGGGATGGATGTCGGTCTTCATCGTTTTTCCAGGATAGCAGAGGCGGTTTGGGCTGAGACGTTGCCGCCCGAGACGACGACAGCAACATTTTCCCGCTTGACTTGGCCGGTAAGGAGCGGTGCGAGCGCGGTCGCGGCGGCCGGCTCACAGGCGAGCTTCGCGCGGGAGTAGAGCCAGCGGAACGCCTCGTGGATCGCCTCCTCGGGCACGAGAATGCTCTCGGCGGAGCAGGCACGGAGTGTTACGAGCGCGGTGTCGCCGGCGAACGGCGCCGACAGCCCGTCCGCGACCGATTCGGGTAGGACGGGCACCGATCGACCCGCAGCCAACCCGGAGTGGACCGCCGTGGACCCTTCGGGCTCGACGACGATCACCTGCGCTCGATCCGACACTGCAGCTGCGACACCCGACGATAGGCCGCCGCCGCCAGCCGACACGAGGATCGTCTCTACGTCGGGCGCGTCAGCGAGCAGCTCGAGCGCGAGTGTGCCCTGGCCTGCGATCACGAGCGGATCGTCGAACGGGTGGACGAGCACGCGGCCTGTCTCTGCGACATGCGCATGCAGCCGCTCGAATGCTTCTCCGACATCCTTTGCCTCGAGATCGACCGTCGCTCCGTAGGCCCGTGTCGCAGCCACCTTCGCTTCGCTCGCACCCTGGTACATCACGACCAGCGCATCGGTTCCTTCGGCGGCAGCCCCCCAAGCGAGCGCCTGCGCGTGGTTGCCCGCGGAGATGCCGATTACGCCGCGTGCTTTCTCGTCGTCGGTCAGCGAAATGAGCTTGTTCAGGACGCCGCGCACCTTGAAGGAGCCTGTCTTCTGGAACAGCTCGGCTTTGAGCCAGACGCTGCCGAGGCTCGATGCCGTATGGAGCGGAGTGCGATGAACGCGGCCGCGAATCGTCTCTGCCGCGCGGAGAACGTCGTCGCGGGTGACGGGCTCGGGCATCTTCCGATCGTAGTCAGGGCGAGGCAAGCCTCGCCCCTACAAGTTTGGCGGGTCGTGTCGCGCCGACCGGGAGCCGATAATCGGGCGATGCACGAAGACATGGCCGATCGCCCCGTACGTCTTGTCGTCACCGACGACCTCGTGCGCTCACGTGCAACGGTGCTCTTCCGGCTCTTCCTCGCTATCCCGGTGTACATCGTCGTCGCCTTCTGGTCCGTCGCGGCGTTCTTCGTAGTGATCGTCGCGTGGCTGATCGCATTGGTGCACGGACGCGTGCCGAACGGCATCCACGAGTTCCTGACCTCATACGTCCGTTACACGACGCGCGTGAACGCATACTTCCACCTCGTCGCGAACCCCTACCCCGGTTTCAGCCTCCTCGGGGCGTACCCCGTCGACGTCGAGATCCACGAGCCGGTGCGGCAAAGGCGCTGGACAGTATTCTTCAGGCTCTTCCTGGCACTACCGGCATTGATCGTTGTCGGGCTCACCGGCGGGGTCGGCGGGTCGCTCAATCTGCGGCGCGATCCAACGACCACGTTTGCCGGAGCCGGCACCCTCGGGTCGGCCGCCGCATTCCTCGGCTGGTTCGCATCCCTCGTCCGCGGCAGGATGCCGCGCGGGTTGCGCGATGTCGGCGTCTACAGCCTCGGCTACACCGCGCAGACCTACGCGTACCTGCTGCTCCTCACCGATCGCTACCCGTCGACTGACCCGCGGTTCGCCGGGCAGCAGGAGCTGCCGCAGCATCCGATCCGCATCGAGGTGAACGACGATCTCGGCCGCGCACGGCTGCTCGTCCTCTTCCGCGGACTGCTCGTGCTGCCGCATCTCGTGTGGCTCTTCCTGTGGACGATTCCCGCCATTTTGGCGTCGTTTGCAGGCTGGCTGATCGCGCTGTTCATCGCACGCCTGCCACTCCCGCTGCACCGCTTCCTCGCGGCGTACGTGCGGTACTCAGCCCATGTCTCGTCGTTCCTCGGTCTCGTCGGCGGGCCGTTCCCCGGTTTCGTCGGCAAGGAAGGGAGCTACCCGATCGACCTCGTGATCGACCCACCCGAGCGCCAGCCGCGGGCCGGGCTCCTCTTTCGGGGCATTCTCGTCATCCCGGCGATCATCGTCGCCATCGCGTACAGCGGCATCGCCAACACGGTTGCCTTCCTCGGCTGGTGGTACGCGCTCGTCCGTGGCCGGATGCCTTCAGGCTTGCGCGACATCGGGGCCGCCGCGATCCGCTACCAGGCGCAAACGTGGGCCTACTCGTTCCTGCTCACAGCGCAGTACCCCTACGCTGCGCCGACACTCGAGAGGCTCCCGCCCGAGCCGGAACAGCTCGCCCTCGATCTGGCACCGTGGGCCGCCACCTGACCGCACGCCGTCTCGCGGTACTCGGAATCGCGGCCGTCTGCTGGGCAATCGCTGCGACCTTCCTGCTCCGGACGGCGGTACCGGGAGACCTCCGCCTGCGACATGTGGATTCGGCAGCGACCTTCGGAGCAGCAACCGTCCGACGCGCGGCGCGGTACGAGCGGTTCGGCAACTGGGACTGGCTCGCGTCGCAGGTCGCGACACTCGGCGTGCTCGCCCTGTACGCGAAGCGGGGTGCAGCGTTCGCACGCCAGTCTGCGGCCGGTCCGATCGGCACCGGGATGCTCCTCGGCATGGTCGGCCTCGCACTCGTCTGGCTCAGCAACCTTCCGTTCGGCATCGCACAGCACTGGTGGGACCGCCGCCACGACGCGTCGAGCGAGGGGTACATCGCATGGGCGACGGGAGACTGGGCTCAGCTCGGCGCGGCGTTCCTGTCCATCTGCCTCGCGCTCGTGATCGTGATGGCGATCGCGCAGAAGCTCCCAAGGATGTGGTGGCTACCGGGAGCGTTGGTCTTCGTCGCGATCGGCACCGGCTTCCAACTCCTGCTGCCCTACCTCGTCACGCTCGGGACGAAGCCTCTGAGCGACCCCAAGCTGCTAGCCGCAGCACGAGCGGACGAGCGCGCCCAGGGCCTGCCGCAGATTCCGTTTCGCGTCGAGAAAGTCAGCGACACCACCGATCAGGTCAACGCGTATGCTGTCGGGATCGGCTCTTCACGACGGGTCGTACTCTGGGACACGCTCCTCGACGGCCGCTACTCGAAGCGGGTCGTGAACGTCGTCATGGCCCACGAGCTCGGCCACCACTCGAGCAAGCATCTGCCGAAAGGCCTCGCGTGGTACGCGCTCTTCGCGCTGCCCGGGACCTATCTGATCGCGCTCGCCACCCGCCGGCGCGGCGGTATGGCGCGAGCCGAGGCGGTTCCCCTCGGCCTTCTCGTCGTCGTAGCACTTCAGCTCGCCGCAGCGCCCGTGCAGGCCTGGATCTCCCGCCGCATGGAGGCCGAGGCCGACTGGAAAGCACTGCAGACGACCCACGACCCGCAAGCAGCGCGCCGTCTCTTCGTGTCATTCGCGAACACCGACGCCTCCGATCCAAGCCCGCCGACGTGGGCCTACCTGATCCTCGAGAACCACCCGACGCTCGAGCAGCGAGTCGCGATGGTCGAGGCCTGGGCGGCACGACAGCCTCGGAAGTAGACGTCGCCGAACGAGACGAACCGGTCTGTCTCAGCTGGCGAATCAGGCGCAGCTCTCCATTGAAGACCTTTGAAAGGGTTCCTAATGCGTCTGAAAGCACTCTTCGCGGCCGCGGCCGCACTCGTTGTCGCAGGATTATTCGCCGTTGTGGCGTCGGTCGGCACGGCCTCGTCTGGCACGACTGTCGACAGCCTTGCAAGCACGAGCCACGCTGCCCATGCGCAGCAGAGCCTCCGCTCGACCGCCGGTCTCACGGCGTCTGATCTGCGGGCGCTTCTTGGCCGGCAGCTCGGTGAGCATGCCGCCCTTGCGATGAACGCGACGAATCTCGGTGTGAAGGGGTCCCCCGCGTTCCCCGCCGCTGCGAAAGCGCTCGATCGGAACTCGGTTGCGTTGTCGCAGTCGATCGCAGCTGTGTACGGCAAGACCGCCGGGAACGCGTTCCTGAACGGCAAGTTCATGTGGCGCGACCACATCAAGTTCTTCGTCAACTACACCGTCGCCGTTGCCAAGAAGGACAAGACCGGCCAGGCGAAGGCTGTCGCCAACCTGAAGACCTACACGGTCAAGTTCGGCGCCTTCCTCGCGACCGCCACAGGTCTGCCGAAGCTGGCAGTCCAGAACGACCTGCTCGGCCATGTGCTCGAGCTCAAGAATCAGCTCGACGCCTACGCAGCCGGCAACTACGGCGCTGCTGCGAAGGACTACCAGGCAGCGTATGCCCACATGTTCATGACCGGTGACCTCCTCGCCGGCGCGATCTCGAAGCAGAAGCACCTCACCTAGAGCTTCGCGACCACCAACGGCAACATGCAAGGGCCGCCTGCGGGCGGCCCTTGCTCGCTCGTCAGGTCAGGTGAGCGTGTACTCGGGCCCGGAGCCGCCCTCGGGCGGGGTGAGCCGGCCGCCCTTGGCGCTGATCGCACCGCACTGCACGCAGTTCGCCGGCGTCACGTTCACGGAGACGGTCCCGTCGCCCCTGTCGTTCCCCACTTCGTAGACCTGCGCCGGGCACATCCAGGCCCACATCTCGGCCAAGTCGCGAGGCACCGTGCGGCGAACGACGAGGTGGTTGGGCTGATCGTCACGTGTTCGGTTCCCCGACGCGAACACCGACGAGAGCTTGTCGAAGGTGAACTTCCCGTCACTCGGCGGGTACTTTGCCGCCCGGCCGGTCCGAATGAGCGTCGCCGCGGCATTCGGCTCCGTCGAGAAGTCCTTCGGCGGCAGATGACCCTTCGAGACGATCATCCCGCTCGCAAGTGCACCCCCGACGAAGAATCCCTTGTCGAAGACCTGGCGCATGTTCCTGACCGCGCGCAGCTCCTTCCATACGTAGCTCTCGCGCAGCGACTTGTCGTAGGAGTCGAGCGCACCGACACGGGTGTGGGCCTCGCCCGGCTGGAAGGAGCGGAAGATCGCCTCAGCCGCGAGCAGCCCCGACTCGATGGCGTAGTGCACACCCTTCAATCGCGGCACGTTGACGAGGCCGGCGCCCTCTCCGACGAGCGCCAGTCCCGGAGCGTTGAGGCGCGACGGCAGCGAGAGGAACCCGCCCTCCGTGATCGTCTTCGCGCCCCAGCCGACCCGCTCGCCGCCGGCGAGGATCCGCTGGATCTTCGGATGCGTCTTGAACTCCTGCAGCAGATCGTGCGCCGACAGCTCGATGTCCCGGTACTCGAGCCCGACGACGAAGCCGACCGAGACGTGGTCATCTCCCATCGGGTACACGAACGAGCCGCCGAACTCGCCGAAGCGCGCGCTCTTGCGCAGCGGCCAGCCCATCGTGTGGACGATCCTCCGCAGGGGGCGCGGCACCCTCCAGACCTCCTTGACCCCGAGCGCCCACACCTGCCGGTTCCGGCCGTGGAGGCCGAAGTGCTCCATCGCGGCAGCCGTGAGGTGACCCTGCGTGCCCTCGGCGAGAACCGTTGTCTTCGCGACGATGTCGGAGGCTGCCTCGAAGTTCGGCAGCGGCTGCCCGTCTCGGCCGCGCCCCTTGTCGCCGGTACGGATACCGACGACGCGGCCGTGCTCGACGAGGAGCTTCTCCGCGCTGGTCTCCGGGAGAATCGCCGCGCCGACACCCTCAGCCTGCTCACCCAGGAAGCGACCGAGCTGCGACAGCGACAGAATCCAGTTGCCGTGGTTGCGCATCGGCGGCGGCGGCGGGATGCGGAACGCCGAGCCGCGCGTCAGCATGTAGACCGCCTCGCCAGGCACCTGCCCGTACGTCGGGATGTCCTCCATGCTCAGCCGCTCGCCGAAGAGCTTTCGGAGCGACCGCGGGTTGACGACTGCGCCCGAGAGAAGGTGCGAGCCGGGCTGCTTCCCTTTCTCCACCACCGCGACCGGCACGTCGCCGAGACGCTCCGCGACCTCGGGGTGTTCCTCGAGCAGCTGGCCAAGCCGGATCGCACAAGCCAACCCTCCCGGGCCGCCGCCCACGATCAGCACACCGACTTCGATGCGCTCCGCAGCAGGGTCGGTCGGCGCCGAGATCGCGTCGGCTGCTGCGAACGACGGGGCAAAGTCGGCGGGCCTGACTCCTGCGGGCTTGCGCCTCATGCGCCGCGCGCCTGAAGAAGCTCGGTGAGCTTCGGGAGTATCTGTTCCACGTCTCCCACCACTCCCAGGTCGGCGAAGTCGAAGATCGGCGCGTTTGGATCCTTGTTGATCGCGACGATCGTGCCGGAGCTCTGCATCCCGACCTTGTGCTGGATCGCGCCCGAGATGCCGCAGGCGATGTAGAGGCGCGGCGAGACCGACTTGCCGGTCTGCCCGACCTGCGCCGAGTACGGGTACCAGCCTGCATCGACGACCGCACGTGTCGCCGCGACCGCGCCGCCGAGAGTCTTGGCGAGTGCTTCGCAGAGCGAGAAGTTCTCTGCCCGACCGAGGCCGCGGCCGCCGGCCACGATCACGTCGGCGTCCTCGATCGACGGACCGGACGACTCCTCGTGCGTCCGCTCGATCAGCTGCGCCTGCGACGAGAAGTCCTGGAAGGCAGAAGCGAAGGGTCTGACCTCGGCTCCGCCGGTCGGCTCGGCCGGCTCGAACGTACCAGCCCGGACGAGGCCGATCCGCGGCGTTCCCTTCCAGGCGACGTCGACGACGACCGTGTCTCCCAGCGCTGGTCGGGTCCCGACAAGGTCGCCGCCCTCGAGCCGCAGATCCGTCAGGTCCCAGTTGAGCCCTGCCCCGAGACGAGCGGCGAGGCCGGCAGCGACATCTGCAGCGAGCACCGACGCCGCGAACAGCACCGTCTCGGCACCGGTCTCCGTGACGAGGGCTTCGAGGGCATCGACGCGCGGCTGCGGGAGCGGAGCGGCGAGCGCCGTGTCGTCGCAGGCGTAGACGGCGGCCCCGTAGGTCGCCGCTGCGGCAGCTACCTCCTGTGACGCTCCCAAGACGACACCGGCAACCTCGCCGCCGAGGGCGATCGCCTTGCCGAGCACACCGAGTGAGCCCTTCTGCAGCTCGCCATCGTGGTGCTCGACGAAGACAAGCGTCAGAGCCATCAGGCGAGCTTCCTCTCGGCGAGATACGCAACGATTTTCTCGGCGGCGCTGCCGTCGTCGTCGATCCGTACCCGGCCGGCCTTCGGCGCGGGTGGTGCAGCTGCGACGACCTGAGTTCGCGAGCCGGCGTCGCCGCTCTCGCCGGCGTCGAGTGCGAGGTCGGCGAGGGAGAGAACCTCCTGCGGCTTGGACTTCGCGCCCATGATCCCTTTCAGCGATGGGTATCGCGGCTCGTTGATCGCGTCCGAGACGGCGACGACGGCGGGCAGCGCAGCGGTGATCGTGTCGTAGCCGAACTCGGTCTGCCGCTTCCCTGTTACCGCTGCAGGCTCAACCCTCAGTGTCGCGACCTGCGAGATCAGTGGCCGTCTGAGCCTGTCGGCCACCGCTGCCCACAGGACGGCTCCGTCGCCGTCGCTCGATGCCTGGCCGAAGAGCGTGAGGTCGGGAGCTTCGCGTTCGAGCACCTTCGCGAGCACGCTTGTCGTGGCGAGAAGGTCGGAGCCGGCGGCGGCATCGTCGGTGACGAGGATCGAGCGGTCGGCGCCCATGGCGAGTGCTTTGCGTAGTGAATCGGCCGCCTTCGCCGGCCCCAATGTGACGACGACGACCTCGCCGCCGTGGGCGTCCTTGATCCGGAGCGCCTCCTCGATTGCGTTGAGGTCTGTTGCGTTAAGCGCGCCCTCGCCCGAGCGGTCGAGGCAGAACGAGGTCGGATCGAGGCGCTTCTGCGCCGTCGCATCGGGCACGTGTTTCACGCAGACGGCGACCTTCACGGGCGAGACTCTAACGACCCCAGGGCGAGGTCACGCCGAGGAACCGGGGCGGCGCGGACGGGTTGGCGGGCGAACAACCCGTGTCCTCAAGTGACAGTCACGGGTTCGGGCGAACGCCTGCCGCCCTATCCGCAAAGGCCGCCGCGTGTCGCGGCGCGCTGGTCAGACGGCGACGGCGCCGCGGAGAAAGTCGACGATCGCCGACGTCGGTGCGCCCGGCGTGAAGATCTCGGCGACGCCGAGCCCACGGAGCTCGTCCGCGTCGTCGGCCGGGATCGTGCCGCCAACGACAACCAGCACATCCTCGACACCGTTCGCGCGTAACCCGTCGAGGATCCGCGGCACAAGCGTCATGTGGGCGCCGGAGAGAATTGAGATCCCGACGGCGTCGGCGTCCTCCTGGATCGCCGTCTCGACGATCTGCTCGGGCGTCTGATGAAGCCCGGTATAGATGACCTCCATGCCGGCGTCACGGAGCGCCCGCGCGATGATCTTGGCTCCGCGATCGTGCCCGTCGAGGCCGGGCTTCGCGATAACGACTCGGATCGGCCGCACGAATCGCCAGTATACGGCCGTGCGCGTCACCGTCATCGGCTGCTCGCCCGCCTGGCCCAACCCTGGCGGCGCCCATTCCGGCTACATCGTCGACGACCCCGCCGGGGACGACAGCGGCCGGATCCTGCTCGACTGTGGGCCAGGCGTCCTCGCCCGGATGCGCGAGCGCGAGGGCTGGCCGCGCGTGGATGCCGTCGTGATCACCCATTTCCACCTCGACCACTGGGGCGACCTCGTCCCCTGGGTGTGGGGGACGTTCTACGGCCTTGGTCGCGGGCGCGCTCACCCAGAGCTCTGGCTGCCGCCGAAGGGCAGCCAGTTCCTCGCCGAGATCGGCTCGAACCTCGGCTTCTCGGACATGTTCGAACGGGCCTTCGCGTTGCGTGAGTACGCCGAGGCCGTCCCGTTTGCCGCCGGTGGCTTCGCCGTGACGGCGCAGCGTCTGCCGCACTACCGCATCGAGACGTACGGGCTCCGTGTACAGAACGGCACGAAGACGATCGCGTACTCGGGCGACAGCGGCCCCGACGACCGTCTTGGGCTGCTCGCGCAGGACGTCGACCTCTTCCTCTGCGAAGCCACCCTCGACCGCGGTGTTGACGATGGCGAGCCACGCGGGCATCTGTCGGCCGATGAAGCGCTGGCCGCCGCCGCTGAATCGCGTGCCCGCCGCACAGTACTCATCCACCGGCCGGCAGAGCTCCCAACGCCAGACGGCGTGGAGCGGGCACACGACGGTCTCGTCCTCGACGTCTGAGGGTCGAGAGCTACTGGGTGACGGGAATCGGCGGGTGGTACCGCGGTGACCAGTAGTTGACAACCCAGTGCGCCGCCGACCCGGTGCCGATCTTTTTCAAGCCCGCGTAGAACGTCAACCGTCGTTCGCCGGGGTGCCCGGCCAGCGGGAGGAGTCCGACTTCGAGCCCAGCCTGCGTCGGATGCGAGTAGTCGATCGTGTACTGGAGATGTTGGATGTCCGCAGCCGGGTACGGAATCACCGGGATGTTCCCCGTCTCGAACTGCTTCTCGGTGAGACCGCCGCGGATGTCCGGCCCGACGAGCGCATACGCTTGGTCGAGGTGCTTGCGGGCGACCGCGGTGGCGATGAACTTCTTCATCAGCGGCACGATGGACTTGTCCAGGGCCACGGTCTTCTCGTTCTTGACGACCGATGCGGGTTGGTTGCTCAGCTTGTTCGGCAGCGGGTGACCCGTGTTCCGCAAGAACACGAGGGCGAACACCACGGCGCCGAGGACGAACACCGCGATCCCGGCGATCAGCGCACGCCTCTGCGCGCGGGGCGACTCCAGGAACGAGGAGTGCTTGGCTGTCGCTTGCGTAGTCACGGTGGGATCGTAGCCGCCGACATCGGAAGGATGCCTGCTGGACACTCAGACGCCGCTGCGGCCAGGAAGTTGGTCCGATCAGAAGACAGGGGTTTCGCGCCAGACACCCCAAACGGCGCGCAGGGCGTCGCACATCTCACCCATCGTGACGTGGTCACGTGCGGCATCGACGATGAGCGGCATCAGGTTGACATCGTCTCGGGCCGCCGCTGTGGCGAGCCCAGCGAGATGCCGCTCGACGGCGGCCCCGTCCCGCCCCGAGCGGACAGCTCTGACCCGCTCGATCTGCTGAGGCTCGAGCGCCGGGTCGACCTTGAGGGTCGGGATCGGCTCCTCGCCACTGGTCTCATAGCGGTTGACGCCGACGATGACGCGCTGTCCCGCCTCGACCTCGGCCTGGTAGCGGAACGAGGCGTCGGCGATCTCCTGCTGGAAGAAGTTCTCTTCGATGGCGCTGACGACGCCGCCGAGCTCGTCGATCCGCCGGAAATAGTCGTAGGCGGCCGCTTCGAGCTCGCCCGTGAGGTGCTCGAGGTAGTAGGAGCCGCCGAGCGGGTCGGTCGTGTTCACGACACCGGTCTCGTGCGCGATCACCTGCTGTGTGCGCAACGCGAGCCGCACCGCATCCTCGGTCGGCAGCGCGAGCGCCTCGTCGAAGGAGTTCGTGTGCAGCGACTGTGTCCCGCCGAGCACGGCCGCCAGCGCCTCGATCGCCGTACGCACGATGTTCACCTCCGGCTGCTGCGCCGTCAGCGACACACCTGCTGTTTGTGTATGAAACCGCATCAGAAGCGAACGGGGATCCTTCGCCCCGAAGCGATCCCTGAGCACCGTCGCCCAGATCCGCCGCGCCGCCCGGTACTTCGCGATCTCCTCGAAGAAGTCAAGATGCGCGTTGAAGAAGAACGACAGCCTCGGCGCGAACTCGTCGATATCCAACCCACGCGCGAGCGCCCACTCCACATACGTGAACCCGTCCGCGAGCGTGAACGCGAGCTCCTGCGCGGCGGTCGACCCGGCCTCCCGAATGTGGTAGCCGGAGATCGAGATCGGATGCCAAAGCGGCATCTCCCGCGCGCAGAACTCGACCATGTCGGTGACGAGCCGCATCGACGGCGACGGCGGGAAGATGTACTCCTTCTGCGCGATGTACTCCTTGAGGATGTCCGTCTGGATCGTCCCCCGCAGCTCAGACCTGGGCACCCCCTGCTCCTCGCCGACACAGAGGTAGAACGCGAGCAGGATCGCCGCCGCCGAGTTGACGGTCATCGACGTCGACACCTCGCCGAGCGGGATCCCGGCGAACAGCGTCCTCATGTCGACGAGCGAATCGACCGCCACACCCTCCCGGCCCACCTCGCCGAGCGACCTGGCGTGATCCGAGTCGTACCCCATCAACGTCGGCATGTCGAACGCAACCGACAGCCCCGTCTGACCGTGCTCGAGCAGATAGTGGAACCGCTCGTTCGTCTCCTCCGCGGTCCCGAAGCCCGCGAACTGCCGCATCGTCCACAGCCGCCCCCGATACATCGACGGGTACACACCGCGCGTGAACGGAAACTCACCCGGCAGGCCGAGATCGCGCTCCTCGTCGATGTCCACCGAGGCCGCCGTGTACAGCGGCTCGACCTCCAGCCCGGAGATCGTCGAAGTCAGCTCGTCGCGGGCGAGCGCTCCGCGATCACCGGTCGTCGCCATCGAGAACGCATTGTAGGCGCGCGCCGCTCACCCCCGATCGGGGGACGTCCCTCGATCGAGTGATGCCGATTCCAACCTGGGCCTTTCTGCCCATTCAGCCGATGACTGACCTTCCTGTGGAACACTCCAAGCCGCTGATGCGTGTGGTGATAGCCGACGATCACGAGTTGATGCTCGCCGGGGTGCGGCGGGCGCTGGAGAACGACGGCGGCTTCGAGATCGTCGGCGAGACGCGGAACGGCGCCGACGTGGCGGCCATCGTCGATCGCGTCCTGCCCGATCTCGTGCTCCTCGACGTGAGGATGCCGAACGTCGACGGGCTCGCCTGCCTCGACGCCATCAAGAGCCGCCATCCCGACATGAAGGTCGTGATGCTGTCCGCGTCGCAGGACGAGCAGCTGATAGAGAGCGCGCTGCGGCGCGGAGCCAGCGCTTACCTCGTGAAGAACATCGACGTCGGCGACCTGCCGAGCACGCTGCGACAAGCGCTCGAGGGCAACATCTATCGCCCAGTCGGCGGCTCGCTCGAGAGCGAGCCCCGCGGTCCCCGAGCCGCCGGGTTGACCGATCGTGAGATCTCGATCCTCACCGCGCTCTCACGCGGCCTCTCGAACGACGAGATCGCGAAAGAGTTCTGGGTGGCACGCCAGACGGTCAAGTTCCACCTGACGAACGTCTACCGCAAGCTCGGCGTCCGCAACCGGGCGGAAGCGATGCGCAAGGCGTACTCGTTCGGCCTCGTCGAGCAGCCGCTCCCCGGCGACGGCGACGAGTAACACGCAGGACTGCCGGGCTCCGGTCAGAATCGATCGCGACGATGGCGAAGCAGGAACCTGAGCTGACGATCCTGATGCCCGTGTTCAACGAGCGGGCCACGATCGACGCAGCGATCGCCGACGCGCTCGGCGCCGAGCTTCCGATCTCGGGTCGCGAGCTCGTGATCGTCGACGACGGCTCGACGGACGGCACACGGGAGCACCTCCGCGGCCTCGAGCTGGGAGACACAGTTCAGGTCGTCTTCCACGACCGGAACCTCGGCAAGGGCGCAGCGATCCGGACCGCACTCGAGCATGCGCACGGCCGCTTCTCGGCCGTTCTGGACGCAGACCTCGAGTACGCGGCAGTCGATCTCGGGCCGCTACTCCAGCCGCTGCTCTCCGGCGACGCGAAGGTCGTGTTCGGCTCGCGGGCGTGGACGTCTCAGGCGTCGTTCTCGTTCTGGTACGTCGTCGGCAACAAGTCGGTGACGTTCGCGACCAACCTGCTCTACAACAGCTGGATCTCCGACGTCATGACCTGCCACAAGGCGATGTCGACGCAGCTGTTCCGCTCGCTGCAGCTGCGCGAGCGAGGGTTCGCGATCGAGCCGGAGATCGCCGCGCGCCTGCTTCGCTCGGGCGTGCGGATCCACGAGGTGCAGATCTCCTACCGGGCACGCTCCCGTGAGGACGGCAAGAAGCTGACTTCGCTCGACGGACTACGCGTCCTGTGGACGCTCCTCCGCTGCCGCGTCGATTAGCGCCCCCTTCCTCGGCCGCGGAGGCGGTAGCCGAGGATCACCCCGCCGGCGAGCGTCGTCGGCACGAACCACGCTGCATGCAGGAGGATCGCGAACGAGAGCGCATTGTCGCGGTCGATATGCAGCAGTGAGAGGGTCGAGACACCAAGCCACTGGTACGTGCCGACAAACCCGGGTGACGAGGGTATTGCGACCCCGAGATTGATCACAGCCGCGACGAGCAGAGAATCGGTGACGGAGAGATCGATCTGCAAGCTTCGAGCAACGAGCCACGCGCCTAGGCTCCACACACCCCAGGCGACGGAGCTGAGTGCGAGCCCGACCACGATCCGGCCGATGCTCGGCGGGTCCGACAGCCCGTCGAGCAGGTCGCGCGCGACGCGGCGAGCTCGCGAGCGAACCCGATCGGCTCGGGTATGAAGCCGCGCGACGACGCGCGCGGCGACGAGGAACCCTGCTATGAGAACCGCGAGCCCGAGTCCGCCGATTCCCACCTTGACGAGCCAGGTCGGGCGGACGGTGAACGGCAGAGAGATGGCCAGCAGCGCTACGAGCGCGACGACATCTGCAGCGCGGTCGAAGACGACGGTTGCAAGCGCCCGCCCGGACGGAATCCCCTCGGCGCGGGCCAGCCAGACGCCACGCAAGCCGTCACCGAGTCGCCCGGGGAGCACGTTGTTTGCCGCGACACCGCTCGTTACGAGCTCGACGTAGCGCCCCCTCGATGCATGCCCGTGGGCAATGACCCGCCAGCGGAACGCCTGGACGACGTAGACCATCGCCATCGCCACGACGGCTCCGACGAGCGTCCAGCCGTGCGCGGCCTTCAGCGTGCGCCAGACCATGCCGAGGTCGGTGCTCCTGACGGCGAGCCACAGGAAGACCGCGCTCAGCGGCACTCCGACGACGAGGCCGATGATGACGGCGCGACGGCGTGCGGTCACTGCGCCCGTCTCCTCGGCGAGCCCGGCTGGCAGCGGCGATTCACAGCCGTCACGGTACAAGCGGCTCCGGCCCGCGAGCCCGTCCGAGTGCGGAGGACGGCGCGCAACGCAATCAGCCACGCTCCGTCGTCGCCGTCCCCCGGTTTGCGTCCGACTTGGGGGCCTGGCGTGGCGCCGTAGGCGCGTGACGGGGCCGGGTGCAAACCGTGAGGCGGCAGCAGCCGCCGTGTGGCGTTATTTGACGCTGGGCATTCCCGATGCCGTCGTCAGAGCCCTGAGCTCCCGCCGAGAACTTGTCGCGTGGGGCGGCCGCTTGCTCTCCGCGTATCGAACGGGCCTGGGCGCCGATCGTCTAGCGGACGAGGACGACGGTGCAAGGGGTGACGCTGTTTGGGTCGCAGGCTTGGCTGGGGACGGGGATGCTGGGGTCGATGACTTTGACGAAGCGGCCGGTGACTTCTCCGGGGTTTGCGGGTATGTCGTCGCTGGCGCAGGGGTCGTTGTTGGAGCCGTTGCCTTTCCAGCCGGTGATGTAGAAGCCGGCGAAGCCGACGACTTCGACGCTACCGTTGCCGTTGGAGCCGTTGAGGGCGCCGGAGGGGATGAGGAACAGCTTGATCACACGTGGGTCGTAGCCGGGGCTGCCGGGGACGAGGTCGGGGTCGTAGGAGATGCCGGACGTCCAGTTGTTGGGGTAGTTGCATTTCGTCTTGGCGCAGCTGTTGTTGTTGATGTTCTGGCAGTTTCCGGTGCGGGCGGCGATGCCGTCGGCAACCTGTCCGGGTCGCAGGCCGGGTTCGGTCGGCATGCAGTACCAGGTGCTTGTGTTGCCTGTTTGCGGGTAGAAGAAGTAGCTGCCGCTGGACGGGCAGGGCTCCCAGCTGATCGCGGGTGTGGTCGGCGGGTTCCCGACCGTGCCGTTCAGGTTGTTGATGCCGTACTGGGGTTTGCAGCCGTTGACGAGCATCTGGAACGTCTTTCCCTGCGTGTAGTCGGGGTCGCAGACAATCGACTGGTTTGCCTGGGAGGAGCCGAGGCGGAGTACCTGCCGCTGGCCGGGGGTGAATTTCGAGGCGATGCCGACGCTGAGGTTGATCTGGCCTTGCGCGCTGGAGCCCGGGAAGAGCGTGTGATCGCGGGACTCCAGCGACGACATGCTGAGATCGGTGGCCGAGACGTTTCCGATCAGGTTAGCGTCGTCTGCGTTCGCGCGGTGAACGACGAGCGTTGACGACCCTTTGCAGGGGTTGTTGTTCTGGGCTGTGCAGGTGCTTCCCCGCCATGTTCCGCTCGTCCGCTGCCACGTGTAGCTGATGCTCACGTTCTGCGGGTCGGCTCCCGGTGTTCCATCGCCCGACTTGAGCCCCGAGCCGCTGAGGGTGCCGCCGTCGGTCGTCAAGCCGGTTCCCGCCAAGGTCGAGGTGCTGCCACCCGAGGACGCCGTTGCGGTGGCGGTGAAGCCGGCGCCGACGCGGTCACCCCACCAGACTTGCGCGTTGATCCCGAACAAGCAGGGCAGCGTAGAGGTAGATGTGCCCGACGACCAGTACGGTGTGCCCGGGCTGCAGTTCTGGTCAGGAAGGCGCACATCACCGAACTGGACGGGCTGCTGACCCGACGCGACCTTGTAGTCGCGCATCTCCTCGGTGTCGTAGCAGTCGACGAACTGGTTGCCGCAGTTCGCCAGGCTCGGGATCACGCTCGGGCTGCCCGAGATCTCGATATTCACCCGTACGGCCATGTAGTCCCTCCCGGAGCACTGGCTCCAGGTAGGAAGGGTGACAGCAATTGTGGTCGGATTGCCGCCAGCGTCGACCGGCGTCCAGATGTTGAGGCCATTCACGACCGAGCCCGAGTCCTCAACGGTGCGCTCGCCAGAGTGGTCGTCCCACTCGCGTTACAGGCCTGAATCGTGGCTGTCGCCCGGGAGATCTTCGGGTCCGGCACGGCGAGCGGGAGGAACCCTTTTTCCGCCTGGGTCTGCACGAACCTAGCACGCGCTTCAGCGTTGATCGTCGAGAACGAGCCGACCCCGAAGAACCAGGGTAGATCCTTCTCCGTCGCCTTCACGTCGATGTAGCCCTGGTCACAGGGCTGGCCCCAGGTCGTACCGAACTCCGTGTTGTTGCCCTGGCTCCAATATGCATCAGCGTTCAAGAGCACGTGCAAATTCGAGTTTGGCGTAGCACCCACCTGCGGGTTGTATGGCCCGGTGTTCCCAGCCGCCGAAGGGCCGGCGTACTGGCGGGCAACGGTCGCAACGTTGTAGCCAACCATCGCAGACGTCGTAGCAGGACCGGTGCAGGGCACCTTGAACTGCGTTCCGCCTGCCAGTGCAGCCGCGTCCACCTGCGTTTGCAGATGGCGCTTATGCGCATAGGAGTTACCCACATCGACTGCAAACAACCCGAAGATGATCGCGACCGGGATGAAGAACGCCATGCTCACCCACACAGAGCCACGCTCTTCCCGGCACCTCACAGCAGGCCGATGCAACGGGCTCGGCCGCCAGCGCACCTGCAACGCGCTCGACACGGAATGCAAGACTCTGATCATCCCCTCCCCCGAGGGACGACCGGCGTTTATTCACCGGCCTACCCAACATGATGCATCAGAAAGCCGAAACTTGCGCTCTCGATGCACCAGGCGAAACGTCCGCAAGATCGGGTCTAGTGGGCGCCTCCAGATGAGCTCATGGAACGGCTGGGCGAGTGTTGCTCCTATGTCAAGAGCGGTTCGTTGCTGATGTCAAGAGCGGTTCGTTTCTGAGGGTTGTTGAAGATGACGCGGGCGAGGGTTCGTTTGAGGCAGCGGATCGCTTCGCGTCTGCTTTTGCCTTCGGCTTGTTTGCGCTCGAGGTAGGCGCGTGCGGGTGGGTGGACGCGCGACTGGGTGATCGCGATCCGGTAGAGCGGGCAGTTGAGCTGGCGGTTGCCGCGCCACGGTCAAGGCGATGGCGTTGCACGCGTCCTGAGCTTGCTTGGAGCGGTGCGACGCCGCTGTGGCGTGCGAGTTGGGCGTCGCTTTGGAAGCGGCCGATCGGTCCGATCTCGGCGAGCAGCTTGGCGGCGGTATCGCGCCGCAGCCGGGCAGCGTGAGCAGCGCTGGGGCCAGCTCAGCGATTTTCTGTTCGAGCTCGCGGTCAAGCAGGATGATCGTGCGCGAGAGCGAGCGGCAGCGGACGACGAGTTCGCGGGCGACCCGCACCTGCACCTCGGCTGGGCGGGGGGCGAGCCAGCACCGGACACCATCACCACCACGACACAAGCCTGACATTGAGTGCGGGAATGGGGACGCGGAAGCAAGCTCCACACCCAGACGCCCCCAAATAGAGGACGCCGTGAACCCGTCCAGAGTTAGCTCTACGTCGTCGACTCGCTTTCGAACGGGTTCCTGAGCCCTAACGCCTCCCTTCTCGGTCCATCTGACGAAGCTCGCCTCGACTAGTTCCGCGCGAACTGTCGCAAACACTGTCGCGCGGCTCCGGCCCGCGAGCCCGACGGAGCGCGGAGGACAGCGCGTGATCGTCGCCTCCGCCGCACCGCAACTCAGCCACGCTCGGTCTCACCGACCCCGACGGCGCACTAGGTGGCGGTTACGCGGCGCAGTGGCCGCCGCTCCGATGCGGACTGATCGCGAGCGCCCAGCGGGAGTGCTCCGCGAGTTTTGGGAGTAAGAGGATCGTCCAGCCGGTCGCGTGGAAGGCGTGGGCGACTGTTTCGGTGTGGATGTCACCGATTACGACGTAGGTCAGGCCGTCGCGCGTTGCTGCCTGCGGTGCGCCCTGGCGTCGCAGGTACGTGACTCGCCGTTGGAGTTTCGGGCCGTAGAGCAGATACGCGGGCTCGTCGAGACCGAGCACCGCCCCGACGCAGGCTCGGGCTGGGACGGTGTGGTTGATCTGTTTGAGGGAGGCCGCTCCGGCTTTGCTCCAGGTCAGCTCCGCAGCATCGCTCTGTGTCAGACGCCACGGTGGGACCTGAGCGTTGACGAGCGGTTTGTGCTGATTGCGGACGAGAGTGAGCACGAGAGTGAGCGCCGCCACGAGGACGACTCCAATCGCAAAGCGGCGTCGTCTGAAGAGTTCGGCGAAAAGCGGTGCTGTAAGGGCGACAGGAATGATCAGGAATCGCGAGATCCAGGGGTTGTACTTCGATTGGAGTACGAGCAGAACGACGAAGACGGGTACTGCGAGGCCAAGCGCGAGCCGGGCGAGACCAACCCTGCGTCGCATTACACGAGCGATCGTGAGCATCGAGATGCCGAGGACGGCGAGACCGCCGAGCGAGCCGAAGCCGGAGAAGTCTTCGTTCGCAGCCGAGTTGACGTACCAGCCGAACCGCCCGACGGTCGTTCTCGGGTCATGCACCGGGAGATGTATCCCCGTCCCGACAGCCTTGATCGAGATTGCGACCACGATGACCACGAGCGGCGCTAGAAACGGCCCGGCGGTTGCAGCAGCATAAATGAGCGCCGTCCCACGCGACCCCCGGAGCCGCGCCGTTAAAGCCGCCACGACGGCGACGAGAATCGCCGCTGCGGTAAGCAGCGACAACGTCCAGGGTTGGAAGCCGGAGCGGTCGAGCAACTGGTAGACGACCCGAACCGCTGTTACGAGGCTTCCCGGAAAGGAAGGCGAAGCAACGTCCACGACGCGCCCGCCACCGTGCCCGAGTACATGGCCGGTCTTGACGATGTTGAGGATAAAGCCCCACATTCCCAGACTGACGAAGGCAGCACTGGCTCCTCCCACGAACAGGAGGAGCCGGCGGCGGCCGTGTCGCAGGGCGAGCAGCACCAGCACCGGTAGAACGAGCGCGGTCGTCAGCTTCACGCCGAGACCGAGGCCTACCGCGACACCGGCGACAACGATCTCGCACGGAGCACCACCGAGCAGGAGGGCCATCGCCGCGACTGGAAGCGAAGCGGCGACCAGGTCGTTCTGCGAGGTCGTGGCCTCGAGAGCAACAATCGAGAACGTCGCGAAAAAGAGTGCTGCACACGCGGCGACCCGCGCATCGAACAGAAGCCTGCGGGAGGCGCCGTAGACCCCGGCGAGGAGGGCAAGCTGCGCCACGAACTGCGGCAACGCGAACAGCGCTCCTTTCCCGGTCGCGACGAACAAGAACAGGATCTGCTGCTCCGCGATCGGCTGGAACTCGTTCATCCGGTCAGTCGGTGCGTTCGGTATCCAGTAGATGCCGCCGTGCTGCACCCAGGCGGCAGTTCGCGCCAGGTGGTAGGTCAACGAGTCCCAGTTGCTCGCCGGCACCGTCAGTACGAGCACGAGCTCGTAGACGAGCGCGACAGCCACAAGACCGAGGAACGCTGCGGAGACCGGGTCACGCACGATCTCGCGGACAACCGGACGGATCGCGCGGAGCGGGACGCCCGGGCGACCGCGGGTTAGCCAAAGGCCAAGCGCCCCGGCGAAGAGAACCGCTTCCGCCACGGCGAGCCCACCCCGCGTGACAAGGTGAAGCGGCGAGAGGCCAACAGTGAGAGCTGTCGTCTCCGCCAGGAGCGCGACGTACCCAGCCAGCACAGTCGACACCAGGCTGCTCAGACGCAGGGTTATCGCTACGAGCACCGCACTAGCGACCAACACACCGATCAGCGCTACCGCGATCATGATGGGAACCCTCGCATCCACGGTGGTCGTACACCACCCGAAACCGGCCGTCGGCCTGTCCTTATGTCGTGCGCCTGCACCAGCTCGACCACGCCGGGCGCAACGCCCGTGATGTCGTCCGCGAGTACGGCCTCGATCTCGCCGTCAAACCCGCGGGCAGCGACACGCCCGGCAAGCCGAGGCTCCGGTTCCACGATCTCCGCCACACCTTCGCCGCACTCCTCGTCGCGCGAGGACTGAACGTTCGCTGTCGTTTCGCGTCAACTGGGACGCGCCACCGTCTCCACCACGCTGTCCGTGTGCACGCACCGGTTCGTACGCGCCGAGCACCCCGCCACCTGGGGTCACCGACATCCATGTCGCCGCCTACGATCTGTGGGTGGGGTTCACGCGCAGCGTGGTCGATGGATGCGGCACCGCGACGCGTCGCCTAGCCGCGAGCCGTGGCTCGTCGTGCCCGTCCACAGTCGCGTGTCGATGAGCGTCGAGCCCGTCCGGTGACCGGCGGTCGGGGCGACACACCGGAACGGCGGCTCCGGACATTGCGAGAGCTCGAGTCGCGGGCCCACCGATGAGCAGCACCGGCCCAGCCAAGATCGGTCGGGCCCGTCGCCTACTCGAGGAGAATGGACTACTTGTCATGCTGCTCGGACTACTGGGAGCGGCTCTGCTCCTACTCGGGCCGGCACTACTCGTGAGCGACAGTTGGCTGGGATTTGCAGCCGGCCGCGAGATCGCCACGCATGGGTTGCCCTCGCAGGACGGGATCGCGGTGCTGACGCACGGAACACGCTGGACCGACCAGCAGTGGCTCGCGCAGCTCATCCTCTACGGCGAGTGGGCGTTTGGCGGGCTGCGCCTTGCGGTGATCATCAACGTGGGGCTGGTCACGCTGACGTTCGCGTCCGCTGTCGTCGCCGCACGGCTTCGGGGCGCATCGGCGAGGAGCGTCCTGTACGTCACCGTGCCCTGCCTCTTCGTCGCGCCGTGGTCCTGGCAAGTCCGACCTCAGACGTTTGCTCTACCGCTATTCGTCTGGGCCATCCACCTGCTGACCCAAGACGTCCGACGACCGTCGCGTGTCACACTTATCGTCTTTCCGGCGCTCATCGTCTGGGCCAACTTGCACGGGTCCGTCGTCCTCGGCGCCACCCTGACCACGCTTGCTGGCATCGCGTCAGTCGTTCGGGATCGACGTGGTTCGCTACGGTCGTTCGCATTCGTGGCGCTGCCATGGGCGTGCGTGCTCGCATCCCCATACGCAATGCACCTACCTGCGTACTACAAGCTCATGCTCTTCGATGCCCCACTGGCCCACTACATCGTGGAGTGGCAGCCGTCCCGCCCGGCCCCTCTGACAGCAATGTTCTACGCGGTCGCGGTTGCCACGTTGGCCGCCGCTGTGTCAAGACGGGGGCGCTTCAACGGTTACGAGCTTTCGATTCTCTCGCTCACCTTTGTCGAGGCGATCCTCGCCATTCGTGGAATCGTCTGGTTCGCTCTGACGGCGCAACTTCTGTTACCGCGCGCCCTCGACAGAACCGTCCGCGCCAATCAGCCGCGACAACGGAAGCGCCAACTCGATCGACTGCTCGCGCTCACGGCGATCGTCGTTCTGCTGGTCGCGCTCGTCGTCGTCGCGAGCCGTCCCCCGGCATGGTTCGAGCGGGACTGGCCGGGCCAAGCGGCTACTGAGGTGGCGCAGCAGCCTCAGTCGGCACGCGTGTTCGCGAGCGATCGCCTCGCGGACTGGCTGCTCTGGCGCGTCCCCTCGCTGCGAGGCCGGATCGCCTACGACGTCCGTTTCGAGCTCCTCGACCGCCGACAGCTCGACCCGCTGCTCGACTTCACCGACCAGCGCGGACCCGACTGGCCGCGGATCGCGGCCGGCTACGAAATTATCGTCCTCGATCTTCGCCGGCACGTTACGCGCCTCGCGCGCCTTCGCTCAGAGCCCGCCACTGCGGTCCTGTACGAGAAGGCGAACGAGGTCGCTGTCCTTCGTCGCGGTAGATCGAAGCGCGCGACGGCGGCTATCGACGCACCGTAGTCAGCTGCCGTTGCGCAACGTGCTCACGGCGCGCGTGGCAGCGAGGAGTCAGCGGCTAAAGCCGATTTGTCGGGCGGCTCGAAGCCTGCGGCCCTGTAGGCGGCAGCCTCGTCAAGGGATTCGTCCGCCAGGAGAGCCCGTGTGAGGCTCTCGAGACTGTCACGGTGACCGCGCAGCGTGTCGAGCGCCTCCTCGTAGCACTCGTCGACGATGCGCCGAACTTCGTCGTCGACAAGAACGCGAAGGCTTTCTGATGTCGACATTGCGTCCAGCCCCGACAAGGTACCGGGGCGGGAGATAACTGCAAGCGGTCCGACTGCGGGCGACATTCCCCAGCGAGCGACCATCAGCCGCGCAATCAAAGCGACCTGTTCGAGATCGTGCTCGGCGCCGGTCGCCACGTCGCCGAGCACGATCTCCTCGGCGGCGCGGCCGCCCAGCGTGCTGACGATGCGCGCCCGTATCTGAACGGTCGTGAAGTTGTACCGATCCTCGTCGGGCGTCTGCAGCGTCACGCCGAGCGCCTGGCCGCGGGGCACGATCGACACCTTCCGCACCGGGTCGGAGCCGGCAACCGTCATCCCGAGGATCGCATGACCCGCCTCGTGGTATGCGGTCCGCTCGCGCTGCATCTTCGGCATCACGATCTGCCTTGCGGCACCGAGCACGACCTTGTCGAAGGATTCCGTGAAGTCCGACATCTGCACCTTTTCTCGACCGCTCTGTGCGGCGAGTAGCGCTGCCTCGTTGACGAGGTTCTCGAGATCCGCTCCGACCATGCCCGTGGTCGAGGATGCGACCGCAGCGAGATCGACGTCCGGCGCGAGTGGGACATCTCGTGAGTGCACGCGCAGGATGGCCTCACGACCGCGCTGATCGGGCGCACCCACCGACACGCGCCGGTCGAATCGTCCAGGCCGCAACAGAGCCAGGTCGAGGACGTCGATCCGGTTCGTCGCCGCGAGCACGATCACCCCCTCCCGACCTGTGAAGCCGTCCATCTCGGTGAGGATCTGGTTCAGCGTCTGCTCCCGTTCGTCCAGACCGCCGCCAGCGGTCGTCGTGCCACGCGCGCGCCCGACCGCGTCGATCTCGTCGATGAAGACGATCGCCGGAGCCACCTTGCGCGCCTCTTTGAACAGGTCGCGGACGCGGCTCGCACCGACGCCGACGACCATCTCGATGAACTCCGATGCCGACGCTGAGAAGAACGGCACATCGGCCTCGCCGGCGACCGCTCTAGCGAGGAGAGTCTTTCCGGTGCCCGGCATTCCCTCGAGCAGAACACCCTTCGGGATCGCCGCGCCGAGACGCCGGTACCGCTCCGGGTCCCTCAGCATGTCGACGATTTCGCTAAGCTCGGCCTTGACCTCGTTAATCCCCGCCACGTCGTCGAATGTCACCCGTGCCGCTGCGTCGGGGTCGTAGAGCTTGGCCCGCGAGCGGCCGAGCCCAAGGCCGAAGCGCGAGCCCAGACGCCGAACGACGAGGAGGTACACACCGATCAGGAGGAGCCAGGGCGCGATGCTGAGCACCAGGCTCCCGAGGAACGAGCGCGGCACCACGACCGGTTCGGCGTTCACGGTCACACCGCGTCGGATCAACTTTCCGATCAGATTATCGGTCGCAAACGACGGGCGCAGCGTCGTGAACTTCGCCACCGAGCCTGGCACGCCACCCCGCCGGACGATTACGGCTCGCTTGAACGAGCCCTGGATCGTGTCGCCTCGAGCGCTGACTTCCGCCACGTTTCCCGCACCCAGTTGGCGATCGAAGACGTCATACGCAATGGTCACACGTCTGCTCGGCGGCGACTTCAGAGCCACATTGACGATCACGATGTTGGCGACGAGCAGGCAGCCCGTCACGACCCAGAGGATCGTACGGCGTCTAGGCGTGTCACGGGACGTCGCCCTGCGATCGTGCCGCGGCATGCCTTCGGTCGTCCACCGCCGGCTCGAAGGCGCTCCCGCGGCGGCGGTTTCCTCCGCGATCCGCTTCCTCCTGATCCCGAACGCCACGGGCAGATGCTCGCACATGCGTCTGTCGGCGGGAGCGCGATGCAACGACAAACGTCGCATCGCGAACGCAGCTCCGTCCGGCCGATCGCGCAACCTCCTTTCTGCATGGGGATCTCCGCGGAAGCCGCATCCCCGAGACGCGAACGTCTACGCGGAGCGCTTCGTAGCCGGCCGCTGCTCGGACTCACCGCCATCGTCGTGGGGTCTGCGACGCTCGCGGGCCTCGGCAGCCTCTCGCTTCCCCAGCCGATCGTGTTCAGGGACGAGCTCGTGTATTCGGAAGCGGCTAAAGCGCTCGCGTCCGGTCGCGTTCCGGCGGGCTACGGGTACGGCTGGGCGTATCCCGTGCTCATCGCTCCGCTATACCGGTTCTTCGTCCACGTTCCCGACACATATGTCGCAATCAAGCTCCTCGACGCCATCATCTTCTCACTCGCCGCGATCCCGGCATACCTGATCGCCCAACGCTGCGTCCGGCCTTCGCTCGCACTCGGTGTCGCGCTTCTCACAGTCCTTCTTCCCGCACGGACGTACTCGTATCTCGTGACGACCGAGAGCCTCGCGTTCCTCGTCTTCCTGCTCTTCGTACTCGCACTCCTCCGCATGCTCGAGTCCGCCACGGTCCGCAGCCAGATCGTCGTCATGCTCTTGGGCGCAGTCGCTTTCGAGACAAGGCGCCAGCTCGTCGTCTTGGCGGCCACAGTGCCACTGACGGTCCTCGGCACCTCCTTCGCGGAGGCAAGACAATTCCGCGGCGCACTCCGCAGTGCGCTCTCGCGCTACAGAGCCGTATGGCTCGCACTCCTCGCCGCCGTGGCTCTCGGTATCGCAAAGTCCATCACCGGGGGCTCGGGCGGCGTCCTCGGGCCGTACGCGGTGCTCGCCCACGGCTACGAGCTCGGCCCAATTCTCACGTGGCTGCGCAATGACATTGCCGTCCTAGGCCTCGTGCTAGGCGTCGTTCCCCTTATCGCGCTGCCACTCGGCCTGGCCACGTGCCTCCGGCGCGATGCCTCCGCAGAACGCCGCGCTCTCGGCGTCACGACGGTGGTCGTCGTGACGCTTGTTGTTGCCCAGGTCGCCGTGTTCTCGAGCACCTCGTTCGGGCTCGGACGCGTGCACGAGCGCTACCTCTTCTACGTCGCACCGCTCGTCTTCTCGGTCTTCGCGGTTTGGCTTGACAACGGCATGCGCCGCCCACGCTTCATCGCGGCAGGGCTCGCAACCGCAGTCGCGTTGCTCCCGCTGCTCCTCCCGACCGCGGGTCACGTTCCGGCCGGCATAGACGCGCCCACGCTGCACGCCCTCGGATTCGACACCCTCAGCCGACGCCCGCGGTTCGCCTACGACCTTGCAATGCCGGTCGACGCATTCCACCTGAAAGCCGTCGTTGTTTCCGCTGTACTGGCCCTGTCGTTCGTCATCAGCCGGCCAAAGCGCCTATGGCCTCTCGTCACGGCGATTAGCCTCGCATTCGTTGTCGTCGACCTGCCGACGCATCGAGGCATGGTTGATTTCGGGCGAAGCCTAGAGCAGCTTGCAGCAGGCCACAGGTCAGCGAAGCTCGACTGGATCGACCGCCGGGTCGGTAGAGACGAAGGAGTTGCCATCCTCTTCGTCCGCTCGCAACACACCTGCCCGGCTACAACACGCGAGTATCGGCATGCGCTCGCAACTCTATGGCGGGTCGAATTCTTCAACGCCGCACCGACGCAGGTTCTCGCGGTAGGTGTCGTTCCGGACACGGCGCTGCCAGTCGCTCGCGCCGTCGTCCGCCAGACGGGGCGGGTCGGAACATCCACGACGGATGTTGAGCCGCGCTACGTCGTCGTCGATCGCCGCGTGACCCTCGCCGGCGAACGTCTCGCGGTCGACCGGGCTACGAGATGGACTCTGTGGAGGATCGCCGGACCGCTCCGTGTGCTCGGAGCCCGAGCGACGAGCGGTCTCCGGGCGATGGTCTGCGACCACCGCGCCTAAGCGGGTCGTCGGTTTTCGCTTCGCGGAAGACAGAAACGACGAAAACAAGCCCTGAGACACCGAGGACGAGTGCGGTTTGCCACGGCGCACCGTTTCCAGTCCCGGATCCCGCAACGAGCACGACTGGTACCAGCCAGATCGGCGAGAACCGCGGCCTGTACAGCGCAACCGGCGCGAGCAGGAACACGAACGAGTGCAGCCAGACGATCGGCGAGGCGACGATGCAGGCCAGGACGGCGAAGGAAAACGAGCGCCGGTCGTCGCCACGCCGGCCGTAGACGATGCATAGCGCCAGCACTACGAGCACGAGAGCGGCGGACAAGGCGGTGCCGACGACCGCCGGCAGGCCGGCGTCGATGGCAACGGCCTTTAGGGTGTAGCTGCCAGGCGACACCTGCTTCTGGAGCGTGTTCGTGTTCCTCGGGAAGTCGAGCAGCCCCGAGAAGCCGATCGACGCCCAGAGGCCAAGCGTCACGACGACGGCGACAGCAGTCGCACCGACGGCCGCCGACAGACGGCGCGTTGCCACGCACCAGACGAGCAGCGGCCAGGAGATCAGTTTCGCCGCGATCCCAAGCCCACCTGCCAAGGTGACCGATCGTGGCAGGTCTCGATATCGCCAGCAGCACGCGGCGGCGAGGAGCAGGAGGATCGTGACGTTCGCGGTCTGCAGCCCGTGATAGACGGGCGCCCACAGGAAAGCAGCCCCGTAGCAGCGCCAGTCGCGGACACCGAGCAGCCACAGCGCCGCGGGCACCGAGAGCGCGAGGACGATCGTGAACACGAGGGCCGGCGACGGAACGAACGTCAGCGGCACCAGTGCGAACGCGACGAGAGGTGGATACCCGTACGCGGGGTATGGCGAGTACCCAGCCGCGAGCTTGTTTGCCGCAGGGAGGAACGTCTGGTGGAAATCGATCGCGAAGATCCCGTCACGCGCGGCGTGACCGAGCAGCGTGACCTCGAGGAGGAGCGGTAGGACCGCCAGCCCGAAGATCGCGAGCGCAAACCGCAGGGATCTGAGGCGCCGGCGGCGCCACGCGTGCCCACCGGTTCCCATGATGTCGGCTACCTCCATCCACTCTGACTATGGCAGCGGTTGCGGGTGCTGTCAGTTCACCGGAGGTCCTGTCCTCCCTGGACACTTGGCTTGCAGCACCGGCCGGCTCGTGACGCGCGGTCTCGCGACCCGGGTCCTGGCCAAACTAGACCCTCGGCCCGTTGTCGTCTAAGCCGATCACGATCAGGCTGCGCAAGCCCTGCATATCCAGGGGTGTTCGTGGGGAGAATCCCATACGGGAGGGAGAATCACATGTCCGATGCATTTACGTGGGTGATCGTGCGCATGCAGAACGCGTACGTCGGTCTGCGCGAGCGCGAAGAGGGCCAGGCCCTCGTCGAGTACGCACTGATCCTCGCCCTGGTCTCGCTCGCCGCGGTCGTCGCTCTGACGACGCTCGGCACGAAGATCACCGGCGTGTTCAACTCGATCAACAGCAAGCTGCCCTAGCACAGCGCGCGAGGGGAAGAGGGGCAACATGCGAGGCATGACGTACATGTTCGTTCGGCTTCAGAACAGCTTCGCGGGTCTACGCGAGCGGGACGAGGGCCAGGCCCTCGTCGAGTACGCACTGATCCTCGCCCTGGTCTCGCTCGCCGCGGTCGTCGCTTTGACGACGCTCGGCGGCAAGATCAGCGGTGTGTTCGACTCGATCAACAGCAAGCTGCCGTAGTACGACTGCCGCGGCGCCCTCCGCCACGCAAAGGGAGGGCGCCCGTCAGGTGTCGGCTCGACACCCCCTCGTCGAGCCGACACCTGACGGGAACGGAATCGTGATCACAGGCAGGACGAACCGAGGGGCGGGAGGAGAACAACGTGAACAAGCACAACGAGACGATCCGTGGACGAGCTCTAGGCGCGGCCGTACTGCTGAAGGAACGCCTGCGCGACGAGCGCGGTCAGGCACTGCTCGAGTACGCGCTGATCATCGGCTTCGTCGCGGTGGCGTGCGTCGCCGCACTGACGTTCAAGCTCCCGGGCTTCTTGAACGGGGTCTTCGATCAGGTCTCTAGCAAATTTCCGTAGGCGACCTAGACTAAGTCAGTTCGGGACAGTAATGACGGCCGGCGGAGGGGGAATGGTGTTGACGGGGAAAGTGGGGAGCATGGGTCGGATCACGGCGAGGCTTCGCCGCGAGGAACGAGGGCAGAACCTCGTCGAGCTCGCCCTCGTCCTGCCGGTCGTGCTCCTGCTCGTCTTCGGCGTGATCGACTTCGCGCGCGCCTTCAACTACAAGGATCAGACAACGCAGATCGCAAACGAAGCTGCGCGCTGGGTGATCGTCAATCAGCTTCCCGGCAATCCGAGCCCCACCCTCTTGCAGTACAAGCAGTGGGCTTGCGGCGAGATGGTCAGCAACGAACTCTCGACCTCTGTCGGCTGCCCGAACGGCACCAACATCAAGGTGTGTTTCGCCGACTCCAATGGCGTGGCGACGAGCACCCCGGTGTCCGGCGGTCTCGCCACCGTCACGATTCCCGCCTCGCTGACGCCGATCAGCTACCTCTCGAAGGTGATTCCCGGCTTCAACTCGCTGAAGCTGAACGGCAAGGCACAGATGCGGGTCGAGTTGTCGTCGACCAACGGCGGGTTCGGGACAGGAGATTCGGGATGCTGAGCAAGGTGAGAGACGAGCGCGGCTCTGCGCTTGTGATTTTTGTCATCGTTGTGCCGTTGATCCTGATCCTCGGCACGCTCGCGGTCGACGTCGGGAACTGGTTCACGCACAAGCGTCATCTGCAGACCCAGGCCGACGCGGCGGCGTTGGCCGGCGGCTCGCGCTTCACGCGCCCCTGCAACGCGACCGCAAACACGAACATCATCACAACCGCGCGCGCATTCGCCGGCCCCTCGGCCGACAACAACACCGGTCCCTACAACCCGCAGGTCAGCAACACGCCTTCGCCGCAGTTGCACGTCCGCCTCAACGCGATGAACTACTACGGCCAGGGCCCGAACGACACCGACTTCAGCTGGGTCGACAGCGGGCCGCCGCAGTCGCCGTCCGGCCAGCCGTGCGACAACGGCTTCATCGATGTGAAGGCGACAGAGAAGGACCTGCCGTGGTTCTTCAACACTGTGGGTGCAGGCGTTGTGCCCACGATCAACACCGAGGCGCGGGCCAAGCTCGTGGCCGAGTCCTCCGGGAAGGGCTTCATCCCCCTCGGCGTCCAGCTGCCGAAGATCTACAAGGCGCAAGCGACGATCACACTCTGCACCCCGAACGGCAACAAGCTGACCCAGTCGCTCGAGATACCGCTCCAGCCTTTGCCGGCAGCCGCTCAGACCGACCCGAACATGACCCTTTGGGCTCCCGATCCGGCCTCCTATCCGGGGTACACGGTTCCCGTGACCGCACCGAACTTCGGAAACTCGATCTGCTCAGGCACCGACTACGAGGGAATCGACGTCGATGTTCAGGTCTCCGGGAGCCCGAACGTCACCCCGACGACGAGCAACTGCAACAACCAGTTCGTCGACTGCTTCGATACCGTCATGCTGCGCGCCTACAAGGCGCCGAACGGAAGCGGCATCAAGCCGGCCTTCGGCGACGTGCGTATGCTCGATGTCAATTGCGGACCGGGGACGCCGTACTGGTCGTCGGGCAACGCAACGAGCCTGCCTTGTGGCTTCAACGCCACGGCCTCCGTTAACTGGGGCACGGCGCTCTCCGGCACTACCGGATTCAAAGGGTCGCTCACCATGAACGCCGGCGGCGGGAGCTCGACGGTCAATAACATCATCGCAAACGGCGCCCAGGCCTTCGGCGGGCTCGACTCTGGCGACGGCGTCACCGAACCGCAGACAGTCAGCATCGACTGGTCGTGGAGCGCAACAGGCGGTACGTGGAACGGCAAAAACTGCAGCGCGAACAACAAACCCTGCACCGACAGCGGAACAACAGAAGTTCATCGCGTGAACGCCGCCGCCACGAGCCCGGTACTGAAGGTTGCTGTAGCCAACGGGACGACGGGCCTACCAGTCGACTCGTTCGACCAGAGCGGATATCCGACGAGCCTCAGCTTGACGGTCGGCTTGCAAGACACGGGATTCAAGAACCGTCAGAAGGAAACCCTCCGAAATCTCGGCTCCCAGGGGAACGGGTTGCTCAACTGCGACCAGGATCCGGTAGGGCTGATCTTCCACCAGTTCATCGACGGTTGCACGCCGTTCTACGCGACCAACAGCTTCGCGCCCGGGCCCTGGGAGCCGTGCCCAAGCAGCCAGGGCTACCCTGCGAACTCAGCGACCGCGCCGTGGCTCTGCGTCCAGGGTGGCCCCGGCGGCCAGGGACCGAAGATAGACGAAGCATTCGCCGCGGCAACCGGGAACTGCAACTCGTACAACCCACCTCGGAACAAGTGCCAGCAACTGGCCTGCAATCACCCGAGCCAGTACGACCCGAGCAACCCCAATCAGACCTTCGATCCGGCCACCGATCCACGCGTCGTGAAGATCTTCCTCGTGCCGTACGCGGGCTTGAAAGGGATCAACGGGAACGGCAACAACGGTTCGATCGAGATCGCTGGATTTGCAGCCTTCTACATCACGAACTGGACCGGCGATCCGTGCAACACCGGTCCCAACAGTGGCGACAACGCAATCGAGAAGCTCCCCGCCGGAGCGGACGCCGTAGGTCACTTCGTGGAGATCGTAGACCCGGCCGGGATTCCGGACCCGAACAAGAAGTGCGTGCCGACCGACATCACACCATGCGTCGTCGCCCTCGTGCGGTAGCGACGAGACCCGACGGCACGGCGAAACACGTAAACACTAGGAGGAAGGAACTATGCAGACCATTCTGAGAGGCAGGAAGCTCACCGCCAGTCGTAGCGGGACGCTCATCCTGGGGATCATCGCCGCGGTCGTGGCGGCGGTGCTGCTCGTCTTGTATCTCAAGAACTACCGCGACAGCGTCAAGTCTGACGTCGCACCGACCCCAGTCGTCGTCGCCACCGCGCTGATTCCCAAGGGCACCTCCGGCACGATCATCGCGCAGAGGCACCTCTTCACCACGCAGGCAGTGCCGAAGGATCAGCTAAAGGCGGGCGCGATCACCGATGCCGCCTACTTGTCCGGTCGGATCGCGGCTGTCGACATCGTCCCGAGCCAGCAGATCACGGCGGCGGATCTTTCGACGGCGATCACCGACACGGTGCAGACTAAGATCACTGGTGCCCAGAGGGCGATCGCGCTCCCGGTGAACGGCCCTCCGGGTCTCGTCGGCACGGTGCAGGACGGTGACCACGTCGACGTCTACCTGCAGCTCGGGGCGCTTCTCACGCTGCTCGAGCGGAATGTGCTCGTCCTGAAGGCGCCCGCCGGCAACAGCGGCGGCGGCGCACTCAGCAGTGTCAACAACACCTCGGGGCAGGGGATGATCCTGCGCGTCAACTCGAGGCAAGCGGCCAGGCTCGCGTTCGCAGACAGCCAAGGAGCGCTCTGGTACGTCCTGAGGCCGACCGTCGGCGCGAAGCAGACCCCGCCGTCCAAGATCACGATCCAGAACCTGCTCTCCGGAGCGTTGCAGTAGACATGGCCGAGACCCCCATCAGAACCCTTGTCGCGCTCGACGCAGGCCTTACGCCTGAATCGGTCGCTGCCTCGGTACCGAACGACGCCGAGATAGAGCTGGTGGGGGTCATCGATGGCATCGACGACGCCTGGCACACGCTCGAGAACGCTCAGGTCGACGTCCTGTTGGTCGCCTGCGTCGGCTACTCCGACCGGGTGCTGTTCCTCATCGAGCGATCTGCCCAGCAGGATCCCACGAGGCCGATCATCATCCTTAGCCAAGGATCCCCGAACGGGTTCGTCCGACGCGTCTTCGAGGCCGGTGCGGACGACATCCTCACGTTGCCACTGCCACGCGAGAACGTCCGCTTCGCGATCCAGAAGGCGCTCGCGCGGCACCACGGCAACAAGGGCCGAAGCTGGGATTTGGGGCGACTCATCGTAGTCCTCGGGCCCAAGGGCGGCACGGGCAAAACGCTCACGGCAACCAACCTGGCCGTCGCGATGCAGCAAGCCGGGAAACGGGTGGCGGTCGTCGATCTCGATCTCCAGTTCGGCGACATCGCACTCTCGATGGGCCTTCCCCCGGACAAGACGATCCACGATCTCGTCCTCACCGGGGGCACGCTCGACGAAGGAAAGCTCGATGACTTCCTGATGCTCCATCCCTCAGGCGTAAAAGTGCTCCTAGCGCCGAGCCGCCCGGACTATGCGAGCGCAGTCAGCGTCGAGATCATCCGGGACATCTACGGTCTGCTTCGACAGCAGTACGACGTCGTGATCGTCGACACTCCACCCGGCTTCACCCCTGAAGTGATCACCTCGATCGACCTGTCGACCGACCTCGTGATGGTCGGCATGCTCGACTCGCTGTCGCTCAAGAACACGAAGCTCGGCCTCGAGACGCTCGACCTGATGGGCTACGAGAGGGACAAGATCCTCCTCGTCTTGAACCGGGCGCACAGCCGCGTCGGCATCAGCACGAGCGACGTCGTCGCCGTGCTCGGCCGCGAGCCGGACGTCATGGTGCCGAGCGACCGCGAGATCCCCCGCGCCGTAAACGAAGGAATTCCGATCACTATCGCCCTTCCCAACGCCGATGCATCACAGGCATTCCGGGCACTCGCCGCGTACTACCTCGAGCCAGAACCGCCAACCCGAGGGCCCGACGTGGCCAGCACCACGGAACCCCGTGGGCGCCGATTTTCCCTAAGGAGGGGCTAAATGGAACTGCATGAGCGCCTGACGACCGTACGCACAGGCCCCCCGCCCGGTACAAAGGAGCCGTTCGGGGAACTGAAGAACGCGGTCCACCTGAAGGTGATCAGCGAGCTGGGCCCGCAACTCTTCAACGTGTCGATCGAGCCTACGGCGCTGCGCGAGCGCGTGACGGCTGAAGTAAAGCGTCACCTCGCCGAAGAAGTCGGGCTTTCGCGGGACGACCGCGATCGCCTCGCCGCCGAGATCACCGACGACATCCTCGGCTACGGACCGCTCGAACGGCTGCTCACCGACGATTCGATCTCGGAGATCATGGTCAACGGTCCCAACGAAATCTGGATCGAACGCCAGGGCCGACTCTACGAGACAACGGTTCGCTTTAACGACGAGTCGCACCTGCGTCGGATCATCAACAAGATCGTCGCCCAGGTCGGTCGACGGATCGACGAGTCGTCACCGATGGTCGATGCGCGCCTCCCAGACGGAAGCCGCGTCAATGCCGTGATCCCGCCACTCTCGCTCTCGGGTCCGCTCCTCACGATCCGCAAGTTCTCGAGGAACCGCCTCACGCTCGACGACATGGTCCGCATCGGCACGCTGTCGCAGCAGGCCGTCGACTTTCTCACCTACTGCATTCGAGCCGAACTCAACCTGCTCATCTCGGGCGGTACGGGATCCGGCAAGACGACGCTCCTGAACGCCTTGTCGGCGGCGGTTCCCGACTCCGACAGGATCGTCACCATCGAGGACGCGGCAGAGCTGAAGCTCGATCAGCGCCACGTGCTGCGGCTCGAGTCCAGGCCGAAAAACATCGAGGGCGACGGTGAGATCGCGATTCGCGAGCTCGTTCGCAACTCCCTACGCATGCGACCCGACCGGATCATCGTCGGCGAGGTCCGCGGCGCGGAAGCGCTCGACATGCTGCAGGCCATGAACACCGGTCATGACGGCTCGCTCACTACCGTCCACTCGAACTCGGCGCGGGACGGGCTCTCACGTATCGAGACGATGGTGCTGATGGCCGGTTTCGACCTGCCTGTGCGGGCGATCCGGCAGCAGGTCGCGTCGGCCCTCGACCTGATCGTCCACCTAGATCGGCTCGAAGACGGTTCCCGTCGCGTAACGGCGATCACCGAGGTACAGCGCATGGAGTCAGACGTGATCACGATGCAGGATCTGTTCACGTTCAAGGTGGAGTCGGTCTCCCCCGACAGGACGATCGTGGGCGAGCTGAAACCGACCGGGCTCCGCCCCGTCTTCCTGAATAAGTTCGAGAAGCACGGCATCGATCTGCCGCAGGACATCTTCGGCGAACGGCCCGCCTTCCTCGACGTGGCGAAGGTCGCCGGGCGGTGAAACGCCTTCTCATTGCAACTAGCGTCGCGGCGATCGCCTGCTCATCCTTCATCGGCGGGGCTTCGGCCGCCGCTGGGTCGCCTCAGATCACGCCGGCCGGACCCGTCAAATACCCCGGACGTACGTTCACGCTCACGCTGCCCAAGAAGGCCAGCGTGTCGCCCTCCGATGTCACGGTGCTCGAGAACGGCCAGCCTGTGGACAGCCTGTTCGTCGGGCTGCCAGGCGCCGGCGGAGCCAAAGCGGGCACCGTGTTGCTGCTCGACACATCGAACAGCATGCGGGGTGCCCCGATCGTTGCTGCACTCGAATCGGCGCGGGCATTCGCGGCTAAGCGGAACCCTGGCCAGCAGGTGGCACTCATCGCGTTCAACCGCAAAGTCACGGTCTTGCTGCCCTTCACAACGTCGCAGCACGACATCGACGCGGCCCTTGCTAAGGCTCCTCACCTGGCAGAGAAGACGAAAATCTACGACGCGCTCGCGCGGGCCCTCGGGCTCATGCGTGACAACCAGATTGCAGCCGGAGCGGTCGTCCTGCTCTCCGACGGCAAGGACATCGGCAGCACCGCGACGCGGGCCTCCGTGACGAAGGAACTTGCCAAGAGCCACGTTCGTGTCTTCTCGGTCGGGCTACGGTCGCCCCAGTTCGACGCTCAGACGCTGCAGACGGTCGCGACCTCGACGGGCGGCACGTACACGGAGGCGTCTTCCGCCCAGGCGCTCAAGCCGATCTTCGATCGACTGGGTACAGAGCTCGCGAGCGAGTACCTGATCACGTACCGCTCGCTCATCGGCCCGAACAAACCTGTTCACGTCTCGGTCGCCGTCAAGGGGTTCACCGGCAGCGCGAGCGCGTCGTATACGACGCCGGCTCTTGCGGCGGTCAGCATTGCCTACCACGAGTCATACTGGCACAAGCTGCTCACATCATGGGTCATCGCTGCCATGGTCGCTTTCGTCGTCGTCGGTCTTCTCGCATACGCACTCTGGAACTTCGTACGAGGCCCCGACATCGCGCTCCGGCGGCGCATGTCGGACTTTGTCCACGTCGTCACGGACGAGGAAGCTCGGGCCCGTCGTGCCGAGATCACGACATTGCTAGCCCGGCGCGCAGAGCGTTCGTTCGGCAACACGCAATGGTGGCGGGAGTTCGTGGACGAGGTCGAGATCGCGGATGTCGGCGCCGCCGCTGCAACCCTCGCAATCTGGAGCCTCCTGGGTGGCTTGGCGGTCGGCCTAATCCTCGCCGCGATCGTCGGCCAGATCTGGATGGTTATCATTGGTCTCCTCATCGGGCCGCTCGCCGTGAGGTCGTACGTGCGTACTCTCCTGCGGCGAAAGCGCAACGCGTTTGCCGAGCAGCTGCCGGATAACCTCGATGTCCTCGCCTCAGCCCTACGTGCGGGCCACAGCTTGGTCGGCGCACTCTCCGTCGCCGTGCTCGACGCGTCGGAGCCGTCGAAGAGTGAATTCCAGAGGGTGGTAGCTGACGAACAGCTCGGAGTGCCACTCGACGAGGCTCTCCTAGTCACCGTGAGACGGATGGACAACCGTGACCTCGAGCAGGTTGCCGTCGTCGCGGCTCTCCAGCGTGACACGGGCGGGAACTCAGCCGAGGTGCTCGACCGCGTCGCGGAGAACGTCCGCGCCCGAATGGACGTTCGGCGGCTGGTACGAACGTTGACAGCACAGGGCCGAATGGCGCGATGGATCGTCTCGCTGCTCCCGGTCGCCCTGTTCTGCATGATCTTCCTGCTCAACCGTAACTACCTGCGACCGTTGTGGACGGAGACCGTCGGCAAGGTCGCCGTCGGCGTAGCCATCGGGTTCATCATCGCAGGCTCGTACCTCATCAAGCGAATCATCCAGATCAAGGTCTAGGAGGGAGGTCGTCCATGACACTCGCATTGATCATCGGCCTCTTCCTCGTCGGCGCAGCCATGACGCTCGTGCTCCGCGCGTTGCTGTCACCCAGCCGCCGCTCGGTCGAAACGGTCGAATCGATCGGCTCGTACGGTTTCCAAGGAACGACTACGGTCGACACCGGAGGCGAAGGCCTCGAACGACGGCGTCCGCTCGACGAGCTCGCAGGATCGCTCGGCGAGTTCTTCGCCGGTCGCTTTAGCCTGATGCGCGAATCGGAGCTCCGCCGCCGCCTCGTCGCGGCAGGCATGTATTCCACCACTCCGCGGAAGTTCATCGGATACCAGTTCCTGTCGGCGGTCGCTGTGGCGATCGTCTGGCTCGCGCTCTCGACCCTCTCCCACTCGTCGGCGCCCGTGAAGATCCTGGTGCTCATTGCAGCTGTTGCCGTGGGCTGGTACCTGCCGGTTGGCGTCATGGCGCTCAACACGCGTCGCAGGCACGAGCAGATCGACTACGAGCTGCCCGAGCTGATCGATCTCCTCGTCGTGACGGTCGAAGCGGGGGTCGGCTTCGTGGGCTCGATGCGAATCGCATCGCAGCACGTGCGCGACCCGCTCGGCCAGGAGTTGCGTCTGACTCTGCAAGAGCAGAGCATGGGCTTGTCGTCGACGGAAGCGCTGACGAACATGCTCGAACGCGCAGACACTCCGGGTGTCCGGATGTTCGTCCGCGCGATCGTGCAGGGCGAAACCCTCGGTGTCTCGATAGGGCAGATCATGCGCAACCTCGCAATTGAGATGAGAAAGCGGCGGAAAGCCGCCGCGGAGGAGCGAGCCCAGAAGGCGCCAGTCAAGATGCTGTTTCCGCTTGTCTTCCTCATCTTCCCGGCGATGTTCGTCGTGCTCCTGCTGCCCGCGATGATCACAATCCTCAAGACCCTCAAGTAAGGACTGGGTGCGTCGGCACGGAACATTGACGCTCCGGCGGGAAGACGGCCGGATCATCTGTGAGACCGTCGAGGTCGCCGATACGGCTCCCAGAAGACTCAAGGGGTTGCTCGGCCGGCGCTCGCTCGACGCAGGCTCCGGGATCGTGATCCGACCCGGCTTCTCGATCCACACCGCGTTCATGCGTTTCTCGATCGACGTCGTGTTCCTCGACGCCGACCTAGTCGTTTTGCGCGTTGAGGACACCATGCGACCTTTCCGCACGGCGTCGTGTCGCGGTGCGCGCGAGGTCGTCGAGCTGGCGGCCGGGGAATGCGCCCGCCGCGGGCTTGCCGTCGGCGACCGCGTCGCGTGGGCGTCCTACGCAGACGTCATGTTCGCGAGCGCGGAGCAAGGAGCGCCGCGCCTCGCGACAACGCTCGGCCGCGTGCTGGTCGCGAGCCGGGACGCACGGTTCGTCAAGCTCATCGGCTTCCTGCTCGACCAACGAGGCATCGAACCGGTAGCTGTGACCCCCGACCGTCTGCAGTCTGCGATGGAATCCGAGGAGGACCTAGTCGCGGTCGTCTTCGACGCGCAGGACGCGGTCGCGGATGCCCTCGCCGACGCAAATTCGGCGCGGGCGCTTCGCCCGGAGCTCCCGCTCGTTCTGGCGGGCGAGACACGAGCGGCCGAGCGCGCTCCCGTAGGCACGCGGATCTACGACAAGTGGAACGAGACAGACGAGCTGATCGCGGCTGTCGCGAGCCACCTGACAGCACTGTCCGACGATCGGGGCGCTCCGTCCGTCGACCGTTAGAGCTGAGTCGGTCGTCGCAGGTAGCCCTTGTCGTGCGAGCGGAAATGAACCACGATGGGTGACAGGCGGAGGAACGGATGCACCCACCGGCGAAGGTCCGGCACCGGTGCACCGAGCCCAAGAGGGGGATGAGGGCGCTTGACGTTGCGTGTTGGACAACAGGTCGAGACGACTCAGGCACCCGAACGGGCGCCCGCGCTGCGTCCGGTCGATCATGTCCGGGAGGCGCTCGGCCCAGCACCGACACCACACCTCGCGGCTGTGCTCGAGGACGCGTTCGTCGTCGCCAACCGGGTAACGGCGTTCGCTGACGCCCATCCTGTGGCGGAATCGCTCGCGGCGCTCGAGTATGCGCGCACGGCGCTCGTCGCGCTTGGCGCTGAAGGTGAGCTTGCGCAGGAGGATGTCGAGACCGTCACCACCGCCTTGGTCGAGGCGACGGCCGCCGATCGGAGCACGGTCGAGTACGCGCTGTACGCCGCGGCGGCCTCACACCCTCGGCTCCTCGAGCTGCCGCCGCTCGTAGCCGCCGGTTTCCAGCTTCGGCTGCTGCGCGACCTGCGGATCCTCCAGGACGTCTCGCTCTGGCGGCGAACCCCGACAGGGCAACCGGAATGCGTTCTCCACCTGGGTCCGGCGGAAGTCGGCCGCCGGGTGCGCGCTGAGGCACGAGCCGTGCTCCGAGGTCACAAGTCCCTCGCGGTCGCCGGCCGCTCGACGTTCTGCTCGGCGCCCGTCCTACGCTTCCAGCAGATCAGCGGTGCAGTGGTGGGAAACAGCGGCACGGAGAATCGCGAGCGCAGCGCGGCCTTCCTCCACCAGGCCGCGCAGGCACTCGGCCCCGTGCTCGAACGCGAGCTGCTGCTCGAGCGGAACAAGGAGCGCGAGCATGCGCTAGTGAGCTCCGGCGAGCGGCGCTTGACGCGCCTTGCGTTCGACCTCCACGACGGTCCGATCCAGGATGTCCTCGCGCTTGCGGCAGAGGTAAAGCATTTCCAGCAGGAGCTCTACCCCTTCGTCCTCGACAGCCACCGCGAGCTCGCGTTCGGACGCTTCGAAGATGTCGGCGCGCGCCTCAGCGAGCTCGACCGGGCGCTCCGTGAAGTGTCGCACTCGCTCGAGTCGAGGAGCATCGTAAGCCGCCCGCTGAGCGAGATTCTGCACCGCGAGGTCGACAACTTCGCCGAACGTAGCGGGGTCGAAGCGAACCTCGAGTTGCGGGGCGACCCGGAGTCACTCAGCTCCGCTCAGCGCATCACGGTGTTCCGCGCGATCCAGGAGGCGCTCGCGAACGTGCGAGAACACTCCGGCGCGACAACCGTCGACATCCGGCTTCGCGCCCGCCGCAGCTCGATTGAAGTGCGGATCGTCGACAACGGCGTCGGCTTCGAGGTCGGCCGCTCGCTCGCTCGGGCGGCAAAGCGCGGGCGACTGGGGCTCGTCGGCATCGGCGAGCGTGTCCGGACACTCGGCGGGTCGTTCGAGCTCGAGAGCCGGCCCGGCGGCCCTACGACGCTCTCGTTCACGTTGCCGCGCTAACAATGTAGAGCCCTTGGCGTCCTGACACGGCGACTCAGAGGAAGGAGCGCGGCCTGGCCGACGCTCCTCCCTCCTGCAAACCTCCGACCCGCATCTCCAACCCGTAACGGGACGAAGCCCCCTCTTCAGTCTCGCCGCAGGAGCGCCATGCAATCGACTGCTCGTGTAGACGATGGGCGCGGTCGACGAAACTTGCGCGTAGCCACTCGTAAGGAAAGTGTTATGACTCGACCGCTGCTCCTCTTGCGTCCAGCGCCCACGTCAAGCACGGTATGGGCGTGACAGTCACGCCCGAGGCGCCGCGCGCCTCCGCCATCGTCGACGAGCTGTACCGCCAGCATGGCGCGGAGGTGTACCGCTACGCGTACGGCGTTCTCGGCAACCGCCCAGACGCCGAGGACATGACGCAAGCGACGTTCGTCAATGCCATGCGCGCGCTCGAGCGCGGCGAGCAGCCACGGAAACCCGGCAACTGGCTGATCAAAATCGCGCACAACGTGGCACGGGAGCGATTCCGGCGCAGCCAGACTCGCCCGACCGAGGTTGCGCTCGACGTCGACCTGATTGGAGCAGGCCCGAACGGCGCAGAGGACAACGTGTCCCTCGCCGAGCTCACGCAAGCGCTCTGGCGGATCCCGGCAGCCCAACGGTCAGCGCTGGTTCTCCGCGAGTTCGAGGGTCGGCCGTACGCCGAGATCGCGCGCCTGCTCGGTATCACGACGACCGCCCTCGAGACACTCCTGTTCCGCGCGCGCCGCTCGCTGGCGGAGGAGCTCGAGAACGTCGTCACCTGCGAACGTGCGGCACGGGACATCGCTCGACTCCAGGAGGGCGCGATCGGCCGCAAGGATCGCCGGCGGCTCGACGACCACCTTCGCGAGTGCGCAGCCTGCGCGCGGCTCCGGCCACGAGAGACCAAGCCGGCGCGCTCCGTTCGAGGCTTGCTGTCGCTGCCGCTGTGGTTCCCGCTGAATCTCTTCCGCGGCGGCCACAAGGTCATCGCAACCGCGTCCCTGCACAGCTCTGAGGCTGCCGCGGGCGCCGGCGGGGGAGGGCTCGTGGTCGGTGCCGGGCTCGCCGCCAAGGTCGCCGCCGTGGTCGTCACCACCACGGTCGCCGGAGGTGTCGGCTATGCCGGCGTCCACGAGATCCAGGCCTACTCGACTCAACAGCCACACGTTTCGCAATCGGGTCGAAAGGCTCACAGCGCGACGCAAACCGCCAAGACTGGCACCCGCGTTGCGCCCGCCGCCAAGAACAGCCAGGCAACGCTGCACGCCAAGGGACACCGCACGACAGCCACAGCCAGCCGGGTAACCGCGTCCTTTGCTCAAGCTGTCGCGCACCGTGCCAGTTCAGCCGTGGGCATCGCCGGCAAGAGCGCGAGCGCCCCGGGCCGGGCTGTGTTGAAACCGAACGCCTCGCGCCTGCCCGCCACAACCCCGGCGAAACAGCCCAGGCAGGTGAAGAGGACCGCAGACGCGGCAGCCCGGGCCACGACCCCGTCCGGCCAGGGCAGGGCTCCTGGAACGGCACGCGACGCTTCTCGGCAGTCAAAGCCAGACGCGACAGCGACCGGCCCAGCGAACAACTCGAAGCCCGAGGAGACACACGGCAAGACGAACAAGTAGCGGCGACGTTCCCTCAGGGTTGGGGAAGTCATCCGGGACCCTCCGAAAGGGGGATACGAGCACCCAGATGATCGCCGATGGTGCGGGGGATGCGGCGGTTGCCTCTCCTTCTGTGCGTTCTCGTGGTCGGGCTTGCCGTGCCGGCAGCCGTCGTTCCGGCATCGGCTGCGACGACGACGAAGACCTCGGAGCAGCGTGACAGCGCCCTCGAGCAGGGCGTCCTCCGCGAGGTCAACCGGCTGCGCGTCGCCAGAGGGTTGCGCGCGCTGACGGTTTCGGCGCCCCTCCAGGCAGCAGCTGCGTTCCAGTCACGCGACATGCTCGAGCGTGGCTACTTCGACCACGACCAGCCGGGCGGGACATCCTTCGGCGCAAGGTTGAAGCGCTTCTACCCGCTGATCGGCAACTCGGCGTGGCTCGTCGGCGAGAACCTCCTCTGGAGCAGCGTCGGAATCACCGCACCCGCCGCAGTCAAGCTGTGGCTGGCCTCTCCTCCACACCGGCGCAACCTCTTCGACGGAACGTGGCGCGAGGTCGGGTTGAGTGCCATCGTCACCGACGCTCCGACGGGTGCCTTCGCTGCGGCGAACGGACCTGTTGTCGTCGTGACCATGGACTTCGGCTCACGCAGTGGTTCGCGCACGACAGCCAGCTCGCAGCGCTAGAGCCGAGCGAGACGCTTGCTGACAAGCAGGCGTGCTAGGCGGCGGCGAGCCGGCGGTAGCGGTGCACGTCGGGATCGATCTGGAGTGCGAAGCCCCGATCCCACACGACCACCACATCGCCGTCATCGACGATCGCCTCGACCACACCGCAGTCACCGACGACCAGATCACACGGATCGTCACCGACGCTGACAAGCTCGATGCGTGCGCCCACGCGGACGCCCGCACGTATGCGGGCTGCGAGAAGACGGGCGCCGTTCGAATCCACGTAGGCTGTATCGGCTCGATCGGTCGTGAGCTTGACGCCCAATGCAGGAGCGACCTGATTAGCGTCGAAACGCGAGCGGCCGACGGGCCCGTCCGAATTCGACGGCTTAGACGGGCCCGTCGGGCCTATTCAAGACCAGGAACGGAAGGCGAGACTGATGTCGGGACAGCCCCGGGGCGACCGGGAATGGGAGCACTGGCCGCACGAGCGGAAGCTCGATGACGGGATCCGGCATCGACTGCGCGGCCTTTTTCACCCGACGACGCACGGCGACGAGGCGGTCGAGGAGTTCGTCGCCCAGCAAGGCCGCGAGCTGGAGTTGCGTGCAACGCAGCTCGCAGAGACAATCGCCGATCTGGAGCGGCGTGAGCACCGGACATCGGAGCTCCGCGTGGCGGTGGAGCAGATGCTGCGGCGTGGATCAGCAGAGCTCGACGAGCGCCACGGCGAGCTCTCCGATCTCGCGGCTCGCCTGGCGGAGCGCGAGGCTCTCGCCGCTGACACGGAACGGCTACTCGCCGAACGCCGCACCGAGCTCGGCGCCGTCGAGCTGCGTCGCGCAGCGCTCGAGCGACGGGAGACCACGGTCTCGGAACGCGAGGAAGCGCTGGAACGCCAGGCTGCCGATCTTGTGGAGCGTGAGCAGCTGCTCGCCGAGGTCGAGCAGCGTGCCGACGAGCTCGTCGCGCGCTCGGCCGAGGTTGCTGCACGCGAGGAGCGGCTGACGAGCGCTGCCGAGGCTGTCGATCGCGAACGCGAAGCGCTCGCCGCCCAGCTCACCTCGATCCACGAACGGGAGCGCGAGCTTTCGACGCTGGACGAGCGCAAACGCGATCTCGAAGAGGCGACGACCGCGCTCGCCACCGGCCAGAAGGCGCTCGACGCCCAACGGGCAGCGCTCATAGAGCAGCGCGATGAGCTGCTAGAGCAACGCGACGACCTGCGCCGGGCCGTCGAAAGGCTTTCCGGCACTCTCGGGCTGCCTCCCGCACCGGTCGCGGCGCTCGCCGGCCCCGCTCCACCGGCCGCAACGGCTGATACGACTCCCGAGCCGACCGCGGCCACCGCTCACCTCCTGTTCGTCCCCGGGGACCGGTACACCCTCATCGAAGGCGACGGCCCCGCGCCCGAGACCGGAGCGCTCATCGAGATCGGCGACGGCGCGTACCGCATCGCCCGCATTGCCCCGTCACCATTGCCGGCCGACGAACGCCGCTGCGCGTTCCTGGAGCGGGTGTAGCTACCGCGGTGGACGGTAGAGCGGGACCAGCGGGCGCACAGACGAGCGGGAGCCGAGCGCCTCGACCCGCCGCGCAGCGACCGAGACCAGGAACTCCGCGATAGCCTGCTGCTCTCTCGTGAACCGGCGGAGCCGCACGTCGTAGAGCTCGACGAGGCCCCACGACTCGCCAGAGACGACGATCGGGACCATCAGCGCGCAGTTCATCGTGAGCTCACGGAGCACAAACGCCTCCGCCCGGTCGAGATCCTCATCGAGGAACGAAATGGCCTTCGTCTCTTTCGCAGCGAGCGCGATTCTCGTTACAGGGAAGTCGTCGATCAGATACGAGTTCTGGCCGGCGAAGTCGATGTCTCGCAGCGAATGGGCGACCGCGTCGATGAGCCTCTCGCCGACAACGCGCGAGATGTTGCAACCCGTCGCACCGACGACGAACGTCACCGTCTTGCACAGGCGATCGAGAACCGCATCGACCGCCGCTTCACCCGAGATTGCCGCAGCGGCAGCCGCAGCTTCGACGAGCATCGACGAGTCCGACCGGCCCTGGCGCGGAACCGGCGCTACAGGACGGTCCGTCGACGCACGCGAACCTATGCGGACCAGCTCGCGGAACCCGACGACACGGTTCTTGCCGGTCTCCTTGGCCTCGTACAACGCCTGATCGGCGGCACGGACGAGCTGTGAGCTGCTTCCCCCGTCGAACGGGTACGTGGCCACGCCGCCAGAGAGACGGAGCGGGTAGCCGGCCTCCTCCAACCCGTCTGCGAGAGCCTTCCCGATCTCGGCTGCAGTGCGCTCTGCCGACGCCGAATCGACACCGGGCAGCATCACGACGAACTCGTCACCACCGAGCCGGCCGGGCTGCGCGGTGTCCGGGAGTATCGCGGCCAGCACCCGGCCGATCTCGCGCAGCAGCGCGTCGCCGAACTCGTGGCCAGCCCGGTCGTTCAGCTCTTTGAAGTCGTCGCAATCGAGAATCCAAAGGCTCAGCGGACGTCGGTCGTCCTGGGCGGCCGCCAGAGCCGCCTCGAGCTCCAGCTCGAAGCCTCGCTGGTTGAGCAGTCCGGTGAGCGAATCGGTGAGCGCGCTCCTACGCTCGCGTCCGAGCGAGAGCGCAGCATCGACCGAAGCAGCAGCCAGCGCGGCCAGCACCGAGGCAACCTCCCCCTGCTGACGTCCGACCTCGAAGGCCCAACGACTCGTGCCGACAAGGATGCCGAGATCGTCACCGTTTGCCCGCAGCGGAAGCAGGATCGCTGATCGTGCATCGCCGCGAGCAGCGGTGGAGACGCCTAGATCGACCTCCTCCATGATCGCCGGATGAACGGACTTCTCGCGCAGCGAGCTCACATCGGCAGCCGAAAGAGCGGCTGGCGCATCGGGCGACACCCGGCTGCAGGCCACGAGCTTGAGCGAGCCGTCATCCGCGCGGAGATACAGCTGGCTCGTCTCGATCGGCAGGACGCGAGGCAACGACGCCGCGACGATCTCCGAGATCTCCCGCGGGTCGCGCAGCGACGAGACGTAGACGAAGAGCCGGGCAAGGCCGGAGAGATCGAGCGAACGCGCGCTGCGAAGGGCGTCGAGCACCGGAACGAGCGCATCGGCAAGGGGTCTGAAAAGTCGCGATGACTGCCGGGGTAGCGGTGCGACGGATTCGATGTTCACGACACTGATCACCTCGCCGCCGACGCAGAGAGGTATCGCGATCTCGGCCGAGACACCACTCACCACCTCGACGTATGCCGGGTCCGCAGCGAGATCCGGGACGTACTGGATCCGACCGCTCCGCACAGCACGGCCGACGATCCCGACCGCGATCGGGATCCCGTCCGGCGTCATCGCATAGCCGCGACTGGCGACATGCCAGAGCCGTCCGTGCTCGACGACGAGCGCGACGACGAACGCCCGATCCAGACGCTCGTGCAGGGCCCCCAGCGCGCCGTCGAGTGCATCCTCCGGAGTCGCTGCGCCCTCGATGGCATCGATCGCCGCACGGCAGGCAGCAGCGACGTGTGTCGGCTCGAGTGGCATGAACGGCGGCCGCCCCTGCGTCGACTCGAAGGCGAACTCCATGTGCAGGACATCGGCAGAGCCGCGAAGACGCTTGACTCCGTTGGGGACGCTCAACTGCGTTGGGGACAGGCTGGACCCTGTCTCCAACCCTCTGCGCTTGTCCCCAACCTGCTCCCTAGAGGGAGCGGTACCAGTGCACGATCTCGGGGCCTACAAACAGCGCTAGGACACCGCCCAGGGCGAGAAAGGGCGCGAACGGCAAGCCGATCTTGCGGCCAGCGCGCCCATGCAGAGCGAGGATCACGAAGGCCGGAAGCGACGCGGCAAACACGCCGAGCGCGAGAGCGGTCAGCGACTGCCAGCCGAGCCACGCACCGAAAAACCCGGCCAGTTTGACGTCTCCCATTCCCATCCCGGCCGGATAGATCAGAGCGAGGAGCAGGAACGACCCTCCCGCAGCGACGGTCGCAAGAATCCAGCGCGGGCTCGGGTCGAGCGCTGTCCGTGCGAGCAGAGCGACGACGAGCGCGGGGATCACGATCCGGTTCGGCACGATCCGTCGCTCCAGATCCGTCACCGTGACCGCTGTCAGCACGACGCAGCCGGCCGCGCCAATAATCCCGTCTGAGATGGGGTCAAGGATGACGAACGACGCGGCGACCAGGCCGACGGCGCCGATCGCTGCCGCTTTCCTCAGCGGGCCGTCGAGGTGCACGGGGATTGGTTCCCGCCTGCGCAGGGCGTTCCTTCCGCGTTTCACCACACGGCTTCTACCGCGAACGCGCATCCGACGGCGGCGAGGGTCGCGGCGAGTGCCAGCCTGAGCGTGCGCTCGGATGCGGACGCGGTGCGTGGAGCGCCGAGCCAGGCGCCGGGCATCGCTCCGGCGAGCCCCGCCGCGAGCAGCGGCCAGTCGATGTCGAGCGAGGCGGCGCGGGTTGCGAATCCGGCAAGTCCGAGCATGAATCCGACGACGAGGTTCGTTCCCGCAGCGCTTCTCACATCGATCCCGACCGAACGCACGAACGCGGGCATCCGGAGCGTGCCGAGGATGACTCCGACGGCACCCCCGATCGCACCGATCACGACGCCGAAGACGGCAGCCGCCGCCAGCCGCGGCTTCGCGCGAGGTCGCGGCGTGATCGGCCTGAACGCGAGATCGATCGAACTCCAGAGCAGCACGACGGCGATCAGGCCGTAGAGCAGACGGTGAGATAACGTGCGGCGATGCAAGCGAGCCGGCGACGGCTCCGATGACTGACGGGGGCGCCATCCAGGCCACGACACGCCAGTCGACCCGACCTTCGCGCGCAGGACGGAGCCCTCCTGTGCCGGCGGCAACGGCGGAGATGGCGATGTTCGTGCCTGCTCCCGCAGTGGGGCTGCCGGCGGCGACCAGGATCAGCGGTAGACGCAGCGTCCCGAGGACGAGACCGAGGTATCCGGCGATGAACGAGCCGACGAGCCCGAGCAGCAGGCGCCAAACCTCCCCCACCGAGCGACGTCTCTCTAGCGCTCGCCGCCCGGCCTCCACAGCGGCTCGTCTACGCCGGCCGCCGCGTTCGCGAAGCGGGAGAGGATGAACAGGAGATCGGAGAGCCGGTTCAGGTAGACGACGACCAACGGATTGATGTCGTGCTCGCCGGCAGCAACGAGCGCCTCGCGCTCCGCACGGCGGCAGACGGTGCGCGCGACGTGCAGCTGCGCAGCGGCGGCGGTGCCGCCGGGCAGCACGAAGGAGCGCAGCTCGGGAAAGCCGTCGTTGAAACGGTCGCAGAGCGCCTCAAGTGCGTCCACCATCTGCTGCGTCACGCGCAGGCGGCCGTCGATCTCGAACGGCACGGACAGATCTGCTCCGAGGTCGAACAGCTCGTTCTGGATCCGCCGCAACGGCGCCGAGATCTCTTCCGGGCACGTGCGCGCGAGGCAGACTCCAAGCGTCGAGTTCAGCTCGTCGACCGTGCCGTAGGCGCCGATTCTGGCGTCGAGCTTGGACACGCGCGAGCCGTCGCCGAGCGAGGTCTCACCGCTGTCCCCACCTCGCGTGTAGATCTTGGTCAGCCGAACCGGCTCGTCGTTAGGACGGGGCATGCACGTGCTCCGCGTGAGCGAGGATGGAGCGCGCAATGACGATCCGCTGCACCTCGCTCGTTCCTTCGTAGATCTCCGTCACCTTCGCGTCCCGGTAGTAGCGCTCGAGCGGGAACTCCTTCGTATAGCCGTAGCCACCGAGAATCTGGATGGCCTCGCCCGTCTGGCGGCGCGCCGTCTCGGACGCGAACAGCTTCGCCTTCGCACCTTCCGCTGTGTGGGGTTTCCCTTCCTGCTTGAGCCAGGCGGCGCGGTACGTGAGCAGGCGTGCGGCGTCGATCTCGGTCGCCATGTCGGCGAGCTTGAACTGGATCGCCTGGAAATCGCCGATCCGCTTCCCGAACTGGCGACGCTCGAGCGCGTAAGCGCGCGCGGCCTCGTACGCCGCTTGCGCGATCCCGACTGCCTGCGCCGCGATGCCAATGCGGCCACCGTCGAGCGTCGCCATCGCTACCGCGAAGCCCTTCCGCTCGGCATGCAGGAGTCGATCGCGGCCGACGAGCGCGCCGTCGATCCTCAGATCAGCCGTGGACGACGAGTTGAGCCCGAGCTTCTCCTCCTCCCGTGTCACCTGCACGTGCTCTGCGTCCAGCAGGAAGGCGGAGACACCGCGCGGCCCGACGGTCGATGGGTCGGTGCGCGCGAACAGCAGGAACGTCCCAGCGTGGCTTCCGTTCGTAATCCACTGCTTCGAGCCGGTGATCCGCCAGCCGTCGCCCTCCGTGACGGCGGCGGTGCGAAGCGAGCCGGCATCCGAACCCGCGTCGGATTCGGTTAGCGCGAACGCTCCGATCGTTTCGCCTCGCGCCAAGGACGGCACGAAGCGGCGCTTCTGCTCGTCGGTGCCGAAGGCGAGAATCGGCAGGGTCGCGGCACTCGTGTGGACGGCGACCGTCACCCCCACGCCCGCGTCCGCGCGCGAGAGCTCCTCGAGCACGAGGACGTACGAGAGGAAGTCGGAGCCGGCGCCGCCGTACTCCTCCGGCACGCAGACGCCCATGAGCCCGAGCTCGCCGAGCCTCACGATCAGCTCGAGCGGAAAGCGGTGTTCGCGATCCCAGGCCGCCGCATGCGGCACGATCTCCGACTCCGCGACCTCACGCGCGAGCGCCTGGATCTCGCGCTGTTCGGCGCTGAGCGAGAAGTCCATCGCGCGGCGAGTATAGTCGGGCTCTGGTGCGTCTCCGGGCCGCTCTCCTCGCGCTTGTCGCGGCGTTCATCGCCTCGGCGTTCGGCGGCACTGGAAATCGCGACGTCCAAGTGGCTCGCGCCTGGAGCGCCGCACTGAACGCCGGCGACGACGCGAAAGCGGCGAGTTACTTCGCGCCGAATGCCCGCATCATCCAGGGATCGCTCGTGGCGATCTTGCGGACGCGCCGGTCTGCGGTGGTCTTCAACGCCTCGCTGCCGTGTTCGGGAAAGATCGTGGCGACGACCGTACGCAACCATCTGGTGACCGCGACGTTCGTCCTCGGCCAACGACCCGGTCACCGCTGTGACGGCCCCGGTCAGAAAGCGTACGCGGCGATGCGGATCACGAACGGCAAGATCACGCTGTGGCACCAGCTGCCCGGGCCTGTCACGACCGGGTCGGCGGCGTAAACGGAACGACGGGGGCGAGGCAAGCCTCGCCCCCACAGATCTCACCAACGCCACACGGCTTGCGTAGAGGCGACCTCGGGTCGCCCTCTCCTGCCCACGGCGAAGCACGCCTCGCCCCTACGGAAGCGGACGCAGGCGCCGCCACGTTGGGCCTGCCTTCCGGCGTGCGGTTCGCTTGAGTCCGTCGAGGGAGACGAGCCTGCGCAACCGGTTCGGGCTCAGCTCCGCGCAGAGCACCGCGGAGGCAGCCGGGCCGCGCTCGCCGTAGCGCACGCCCGCGGCCTGGAACGTCGGGGCGGCACGCCAGCCGTCGGCACCGAGCTCGTAGACCTCCTGCTCCTCGACGAAGAAGCCCGAGTGCGTGAAGAGCCGCGTCCAGCCGCGCACGTCGTCCTGCCGGAACCAGCCGTAGTCCTCCGGCTCGCCGAGCGGCACCGTCACGAGCAGCGTCCCGTCGGGACGTAAGACACGGCGTAGCTCCCTGAGAGCCGTCTCCATTGCGCTGCTGTCCGGCTCGGCTTCGAGGCCGTAGCGCTCGTTGTCGGCGCCGACGTGCTCCAGCGTCGAGACGAGCAACAACTGATCGAAATCCGCAGCGGCGAACGGCAGGTCACGAACGTCGGCCTGCACGGTCTCCATCCCCGACACCTCGGCCACCTCGGCAAGGTCAACGCCGACGAGCTCCTGCGGCCTTGCTTCAAGTAGCGCCGCGACGTAGGCCGGCTCGGCGAAGACGTAGCCGACCTCCAGGACACGGCCCGAGCTCAGGCGAGCGAGAACCCACGGAATCTCGACGACCCGCTCGTCGGAGGCCGGCGGTCCCTCGAGCCGGCGCAGGCGGTCGCCTCTCTCACGGGCGCCGCGAGCGAACGCGACCGCGTCGTCGAGGAGGCGGACGCGCTCGAACTCGTCGCTCGTGACCAGCTCCTCGAGCAGCATCGCGCGAGAGAGCGTCCCTGCCGCGAGCTTGGCAAGCGCTCGCTCGCGGGCCTCCGGGTCGGCGTCACGCCGTAGGACGAAGCCGAAGACCCCAGCGACGAACTCCTCGTCCGATGGCTCGATCGCCAGGAGATGTGCTCGGAGACGCGCGTCCACGACGTCAGGCGTACTCAAAAAAGCCACGGCCGGACTTGCGGCCGAGCCGCCCCGCGGCGACGTGCTCGACGAGCAGCGGGCAGGGTGCGTACTTCGCATCGCCGAGCCCTTCGTGCAGCACGTTCATGATCGCGACGCAGGTGTCGAGGCCGATTAGGTCGGCTAGCGCGAGCGGCCCGATCGGATGTGCGAAGCCAAGCCTCGCGATCATGTCGATCGCCTCTGCCTCGGCGACGCCGTCCCGTAGCGCGTAGGCGGCCTCGTTGATGAATGGCATGAGGATCCGGTTCGAGACGAACCCGGGGAAGTCATTGGCCTCTGCGGGCACCTTGCCGAGGTCGCGCGCCAGCTCTACGATCGCGGCGGTGGTCTCGTCGGAGGTCGCGGGCGCGCGAATCACCTCTACGAGCTTGAGCACGGGGACCGGGTTGAAGAAGTGCATGCCGATCACCCGGTCCGGGCGCGACGTGACGGCTGCGAGCGTCGCGATCGGGATCGATGAGGTGTTCGACGCGAGAATCGCCTCGGGCGGCAAGGTCGCGTCCGCCTCGCGGAAGATGGCCTCCTTCACCGCAGCGTCCTCGACGACTGCCTCGACCAGGAGATCTGCTGGGACGAGAGTGTCGACAGCGACAACCTGTGCGAGCACTTCGTCCGGATCGGCGCCGCCCTTCTCGGCGAGCTTGGTGAGACTTCGTCGCATGGTCGCGAGCCCACGTTCGGTCGCACCGGGCGCCGCGTCGTACAGCGACACCCGCCGGCCCGATGCCGCGACCACCTGGGCAATCCCACCGCCCATCTGTCCGGCACCGACGACGAGAACGTGCTCGAAAGCCATCGGCCCGGAGGCTAGCCGAGTGGGTTCGGGCGCGGGGCGTCGCCGCGCCGCTTGAGCCGGAGGATCGAGTACCCGATGACGGAACCTGCGATCAGCAAACCGATCGCGACCTTGATCAGACCGCCCTTCGGCGAATCGCTCACGTCAAGGAGCGTCACCGCGTCGACGAGGCTGCAGGTGCTCGCCACCAGCGTCCCTCCCTTTCCCCGTCCGGCAAGCACGCCGACGTCCTCGTGAAAGCCAGGTGTCAGCGCCACGCCCGAGAGGTCGACGAGCTTGGCGGCGCGCACCGTCACGCGACCCGCCGGCGCGCCCTTCACAGGGTGGCTGACGGTGAACACGTAGTCGAACTGCGGTACACCTTTCGCCTCCTGGAGCGGCCGTTGCGAGACGACGCGGCCGACGAACGCGACGTCTGCCGCAGCGAGCTTGTCCTTCACCGGGTCGGTGAGGCACGACTTGGCCTGGGCGACTGCCGGCCAAGCCACGACGGCAAGGAAGAACAGGGCGCCGAGGCGCGCGACACGTGTCATACCGCGACCGCTGCTCAGACCTCGATGAGCAACGCGTCGCCCTGACCGCCGCCTGAGCAGATCGCGGCCAGCCCGAGTCCACCGCCCGAGCGGCGTAGCTCGTGCACCAGAGTCCCGACGATGCGACCGCCGGACGCGCCGATCGGGTGGCCGAGCGCTATGGCGCCGCCGTTGACGTTGACGATCCCCTCGTCGGCGCCGAGCATCCTTGTGGAGTTGCTCGCAACGGACGCGAAGGCCTCGTTGATCTCTACGCGTCGCACGTCGGCGATCGACTTGCCCGCCTTCGTAAGCGCCTGCGCAGCTGCATTCGCGGGCGTCCGTGCGAGGTAGGCGAAGTCGTCGGCAACGTAGCCCTGCGCGACGATCGTCGCCAACGGCTCTAGACCGCGGCGGCGCGCGAACTCCTCGGAGCAGACGACGACGCATGACGCGCCATCGTTGACGCCCGGCGCGTTGCCGGCCGTCGTCGTCCCCTCGCGATCGAAGACCGGGGCGAGAGCGGCGAGCTTCTCGAGCGACGTGTCCGCGCGGATGCCCTCGTCGTCAGTGACGTCGCCCACAGCGACGATCTCGTCGGCGAAGCGGCCGCCTTCCTGCGCCGCCGCGGCACGCTGCTGCGAGCGGAACGCCCACGCGTCCTGCTCCTCTCTCGAGATGCCGAGCTCACGCGAGACCCGCGAATTCTGGACAACCATATGGGAGCCGTCGAACGTCGAGGTCAGGCCGTCGAAGACCATGTGGTCGACGACCTCGCCGTTCCCGAGTCGGTAGCCGAAACGTGCTTTCGTGAGCAGATAGGGCGCGTTGGACATCGACTCCATCCCGCCGGTGACGACGAGGTCATGGCCGCCTGCACGGATCATCAGGTCGGCGATCTCGAGCGCCCGAATCGACGACGCGCACACCTTGTTGATCGTGTCCGCGGGCACCTCCTTGGGAATGCCCGCTGCGACCGCTGCCTGACGCGCCGGTGCCTGCCCCACTCCCGCCTGCAACACCTGGCCCATGATCACGTACTCGACCTCACCGCGCTCGATGCTCGCGCGCTCGAGCGCAGCGCGGATCGCGATTGCGCCGAGCTGCGTCGCGGGATGCGATGCGAGCCCGCCGCCAAGCCGGCCGAAGGGGGTTCTCGCAGTAGAGACGATGACCGTGCGGCTCACCGTTCCAGCCTAGCGACGGAGGTCGAGGCCAGGCTCGAGGCTGCGGACGAACGCCTCGGCGAGCCGGATCGATGCGTCGATGTCGCTCAGCTGAACGGTCTCGGCCGGACTGTGATACCGACGCATCGGTGTGCTCACGACCGCCGTCGGGATGCCGGCGCCCGCGACGTAGACGGAGTCCGCGTCGGTGAGCGAGGTCTGTGCCACCTCGACCGTGTGCGCGATCCCGCCGGCCGCAGCCTGTTCCATTGCGCGCTCGAACAACGCTGCATGGACGGCCGGCCCCCGCAGGATCGCCGCGCCGCTGCCGAGCGGATGGTGGCCGTGCTCGTGCGGCGATGCACCCGGCGTGTCCGTCGCCCACGTTACATCGAGGACGAGCGCAGCGTCCGGTGCCAACCGGAACGCGCTCGTCGCCGCACCGGCATAGCTCCCTTCCTCCTGCACGGATGCGACGACCGCCACGTCCCACGCCGGCGGATCAGCTGACAGAGCTCGGAGCACCTGGAGCGCGACGTAGAGGCTCACCCGGTTGTCGCACGCCTTCGACGCGAACCGCCCGCCGGCGAGCTCAACCGGAGGCCCGACGACCACCACGGGATCGCCGAGCGCGATCAGCCGCAGAGCGTCGTTGCGGCCCTCGGCGCCGATGTCGACGTACAGATCGGCCCACGCGACCTTGCGCTTCGGGCCGCGCTTCCCCACCACTCCGGTCACAGCGCCGTGCCGCCCGATCACATCGACGCGCTGATCGACGAGTGTCGCGGCCTCCCCGGTGCCGAGCGCATGAAGGGAGAGAAACCCGTCGTCGTCGATGTGCGACACCATCGCGCCGACCTCGTCGCAATGTGCGAAGACCGCGAGAAGGCCGCCGCCAGCCGTCCCCCGGACAACAGCAGTCGTCGAGCCGTGGAAGTCGTCGCTCACCTCTGCGAAGGCCGCGGCCTCACGGCGAACGATCGATGCGACCGGACCTTCGAAGCCAGCCGGCCCGGCTGCGCGGAGGAGCTCGTCGAGCAGCGGCGGGATCACGCGGCAGCGACCTCGGCGAGGTACGCGTCCGCCTTGGCCGGGTCCATGAACCACTCGTCGAAATCGCGGGGATCGTTGAAGCCGTTGACGAACCGGTGGGCAACCGCGTCGTACTGAGTCGCAGCGCCGAGGACGCGCAGGACGTGCTCCGGCGGGGGTAGGAGAAGCGCGTTCGTCCAGTTGACGACGGACCTCGCGTACGACCAGTAGCCCTCGAAGGTCTCGCTCATCCAGTCCGCGTCGAACGGCCCGTCGCCACGCCCGCCGATTGACGCCTGGTAGGCGGCTGCGCATTTGGCAGCGTTGTTCGAGCCCTGCCCCGTAATCGGGTCGTTGAGCACGACGACGTCTGCCATGCCGAGCACCGGGCGGCCCGACGGCAGCGTGGCGACCGGCTTGCGCACGGTCGGCGGGAAACGGCCCGCGAGGATCCCGTTCCGGTCGGTCAGCTCCGACTCGCGGTTGCGGTCGGCCTCCCAGGGGAAGAACGTCTCGAGGATCCACTTCGACTTGGCGAGGTGCTCCTCCGGCGTCGACACATCTCCCCAGCAATCCATCGGGCCGCCCGGGACGCCCTCGAAGACCATGATCTCGCAGTCGCCCGTGGTGGTCAGGGCGGGAAAGACGAAGTACTCCCCCACGCCCGGGCACAGGTTGAAGCAGACAGCCGTGTAGTCCGGCCGCGGCGTCATCCCAGTCACGTAGGTGAGCGCGAGTGCACGCATCGGCACGTCGTACGGGGAGCGAGACGGGTCGCGCTCGAACAGGCAGGCGATGTCGCCCTTGCCGGCGGCGACGATGACGAGATCGCTCGTATCCACGTAGCGCTCGAGGTCGGCGACCGTCGCCTCGTGGAGCACGAGCGTGCCGCCGATTGACTCGAAGTGCTCCAGCCAGCGCGGGAACTTGACGCGCTGGTCGACAGACTGTCCGGGCCGATCGAGGCGCGAGGCGAAGGTGAGCGCCTTCTCGCCGCGGATCTCCGGATGCGGGATCGAGAACTGGACGCCTTCCGTCTTCGGGCACGTGTCCTGCCAGAAGTCGATGCCAAGCTCACGCTCGGTGTCGAGTGAGCTCGCGAACATGAACTGACTCGACATCACTCTGCCCTTCCGGAAGTCGTCCCCGGTCCGATTCGAAATCAAGGTCACCCCGTGGCCGTCGTGGACGAGCCCGATGCCGAGCTGGAGACCCGACTGCCCTGCTCCTACGATCGTCACCTTGCCCATCGCGCGTTTCTCCTCACTCCATGAGTTTGGGGATGGCGGGAACTGCCTGCTCCGGACCCATCGCCGAGTAGCCGCCGTCGACCGCCCAGTCGGCGGCGGTCACGAAGCTCGCCTCGTCGGAGCAGAGGAAGGTGACGACGCGAGCGACCTCTTCCGGGTCGCCCACCCGACCGAGTAGGTGGAACGGCGCCGCGACGCGATCGGTCTTGGCTCGATCGCCGCCCGAGAGCTCGTCCATCACCTTCGACCAGGTCCAGCCCGGCGAGACCGAGTTGACGCGGATGCCGTCGGGAGCCAGATCCATCGCCATGTTCCGCGTCAGCTGGACGAGCGCTGCTTTGCTCACCGGGTAGAGCCAGCGGCCGGTCTGGGCGACCTTGGCCGAGATCGACGTGATGTTGACGATCGCGCCCGCACCGGCGGCGATCATGTGCGGACGCACAGCGCGCGCCATCATCACGGCGCTCACGACGTTCACGTCGAGCGCAGCGAGCCAATCCGCCCGCGGCGAGGCCGCGCCTTCATCGAGGTACGTACAGGCCAGGTTCACGAGGATGTCGATCCGGCCGAAACGCTCGGCAGACGCGGCGACACAGGCGTCGACCTGCGTGTCGGCCGAGATGTCCGTGCGTACAAAGAGCGCACGCTCGCCGAGCTCGGCCGCGAGCGGCTCGCCTCCCTCGGCGTCGATGTCCGCGATCACTACGGCAGCGCCACGGCTGTGGAACTCCCGCACAACCGCCTGCCCGATGATCGTCGAGCCGCCGGTGACGATCGCCGTCCGGCCCGCCAGTCCTCCCATCTCGTGTTCTACGCGGCCCAGGCGAAGTCTCGGAAGTGGCCGTTCTTCCCCGTGTTGTCGAACGAAAGACCGTAGTCGGCGTCGTCGTACCGCCCGACGACCCCCTTCGCGACCGGCAGGTTCGAGCCCATCGGATGGAAGACATTGGTGATCTCGATCACCTTGTCCGACTCTGGGGCGTACAGCCCCTCGACCTCGAACTCCATGATCCCCGGTACGACGACCCGCTTGTGCCCGTTCGACGAGGTGTACTCGATCGGCACCACCTTCACGCCGAGCATCTCGCCGACAAGACCTGCGAGCATCCCCGGAGGGCCGCCTGCCGCGCCCGAGAAGATCTCGCCGAGCGCCGTTTGCTGCTCGGCGTCGGCGCGGTCGTCGAGGTAGATGGCGACCCGCCAGCCGCCGGACCCCATCACCTGCGGTGTGTCACAGACAAGGATCACGTTCAGCCCGTCGAGCGAGAGACCGTCCTTCTGGCCCTCGTCGATATGGCAGATAAGCGGGACGTAGCAGCGCTCGTTGTCGGCCGGCCCCGCGAGCGACGACGTGATGCAAGGACAGAGAACCTCGCAGTTGCAGTTCTCGAAGTACTCACCGCGGATCGACCAGGACATCGCGCTCCTCCTCGCTCGTGTGGGCGTGAACCTACGCCGGAATTCGGCTGTTTGCAACGTCACCTCCCCACGCGCTGATTGACTGCCGAGGTGGTCGCGTCAGTCACCGCTGCGGGCGAGATCGGCAGCCGCCGACGCGGGCAGATCTTCGTCGCGCTCGCCGCACTCGCGTGGTCGAGCGCGGGCGTGCTCCAGCGCGAGCTGTCCGTGGGCACGGCGACCCAGGTCGCGGGCCGCGCGCTCGTTGCTGCGATTGCCCTGTTCGGGTTCGTCGCCGTCTCCGAGCGCGGCAACCCGATACGGCCGTTTCTCGCGATGGGCCGGGCCGAGTTCGCGGTCGCGACGCTGACGGCGATCGCATCGGGCACGTTCATCGTCGCGCTGAACCACACGACGGTGGCAAACGTCCTGTTCATGCAGGCGGTTGCACCGATCGCTGCTGCGCTCATCGCCTGGGCCTTCCTGCACGAAGCCGTCTCGCGCCGCACGGCGCTCGCGATGGCCGTAGCACTCGGAGGCGTGGCCGTCATGGTCGGTGGCCCCGGCGGCTCGCACGGCCTCGGCGTGGGGCTTTCCGTCGTGATGACGCTCGCGTTCGCACTCGCCGTGGTGATCACGCGTCACCGACGGGATATCTCGATGGCACCGGCGATCTGCCTCTCGCAGGTGCTCGTCTTCGTCGTCGCGAGCCCGTTCGCCCATCCGGGCAGTATCGACCGGCGCGACTTCGGCTTGATCCTCGCGCTCGGTGTCGGTCAGATGGGCCTCGGCCTCGCGTTTCTGACGATCGGCGCGCGGCTGATCCCCGCCGCAGAGGTGGCCCTGATCACGCTGCTCGAGGTCGTGCTGGGGCCGCTGTGGGTATGGCTCGCGCTCTCCGAGCGGCCGAGCACGGCTACGCTCGTCGGCGGCGGCATCGTCATGGGAGCGGTCGTGCTTCAGGCCGTAGGTGAGCCTGGCGGCTTGCCGTGACCGCGACCCGGCGGCTACGCTCCTAGGCGATGACTTCCGCACGCGAGAGCTGCGCTTGTGAGATCCGGGCCTGGCAGTGGCGCAGCGAGCGCGGCGGGAGCATGCACTAGCACCACACACAGCTCCCGCTTCGCCCGAGACCTCCCCGCGGAGGTCTTTTTCGTACCCGCCATGACACAAGCGACGATCTCAACCGACCTCCTTACCCCACTCGGGGCATACCTGCGTCTGCGCAGCGCCGGTGCCGCGAGCTTCATCCTCGAGTCCGTCGAGCGTGGACGGCTCGGTCGCAACTCGTGGATCGGCGCCGGGTCACGGCTCGTCACGTTCGAGGAGGCCGAGGAGCTCGCCCTGCCGGTCGTCGGCTATCTCGCGTACGACCACGTTGCCAAGCTCGAGCCGACCGTGTCGCTACCGGAAGAAGGTCGCCGCTTCCCCGAAAGCCGGCTCGTGGTCGCGGAGACACTTGTCCGCTTCGACCACGGCGCCGGTGTCGCGGAGGTGCTCGCCGGCAATGCAGAGGAGATCGCCGGCCGCCTCGACGCAGGAATCCCTTGGCACCCCGAGGTACACGGTGTCGCTGGACCGCTCCGCCGCTTTCCCGACCAGGCGCGGTACGAGGAGATGGTGCGCACGGTCAAGGAGCACATCGTTGCGGGTGATGTGTTTCAGGCAGTTCCTTCGCAGCGCGCCGAGCGGCCGACGTCGGCTTCACCGCTCGACGTCTACCGCGCGCTCCGGCGCGTCAATCCCTCCCCGTACCTGTTCCTGCTCGAGCTGGAGGGGATCGCGCTCGTCGGCTCCTCGCCCGAACGGCTCGTCGCCTGCGAGGACGGCCGCGCGAGCCTCTGCCCGATCGCCGGCACGACCGAGCCGACCGAAGGCGACGTCGAGCGACTGCTCTCATCCGAGAAGGACAGGGCTGAACACGTCATGCTCGTCGACCTCGGCCGCAACGACCTCTCGCGCGTCTGCCGCGCCGGCACCGTGCACGTCGCGCGAAATATGGAAGTCGAGCGTTTCTCGCATGTCTCGCATCTCGTGTCGGAAGTCGTCGGCGAGCTCCGCGACGGCGTGACTCCCTTCGATGTATTGCGCGCGTGCTTCCCTGCCGGAACCGTCTCGGGCGCGCCAAAGGTGCGCGCCATGCAGCTGATCTCCGAGCTCGAGGGGTTCCGCCGTGGGCCGTACGGCGGCGCGGTTCTCTACTCGCTGCCGGGCGGGACGATGGACGCGTGCATCGCGCTGCGCACGATCGTGATGGCAGACGGCGTCGCTCACCTGCAGGCAGGAGCGGGCATCGTGGCAGACTCGGAGCCGACCGCAGAGCACGAGGAGTGCCTGCAAAAGCTCGCCGCGCTGGAAGCGGCAATCGACCTCGCCGAGAAGGAGTTTGCGTCATGAGCCCTCGCCCGCTTCGACCTTGTGTTTCAGTAACACAAGGCAGTGCTGGCGCCGTCGGAAGGGCTGGCTCGTGAGAGTCCTGATGATCGACAACTACGACTCGTTCACCTACAACCTCGTGCATCTGTTCGAGGAGCTCGGGGCCGAGGTGATCGTCTGTCGGAACGACACGATCACCGCGGATGAGGCTGTCGACCTGGCGCCGGACCGGCTGGTCATCTCCCCCGGTCCCGGCCGGCCGGCTGACGCAGGCATCTCGGTCGAGCTGATCCGGCGGCTCGGGCCGACGGTGCCGACGCTCGGGGTCTGCCTCGGTCATCAGGCGATCGTCGAGGCGTTCGGCGGCGAGATCGGGGCGGCGAAGGCATTGCTGCACGGCAAGTCGAGCCTGATCGCGCACGACGGGAAGGGCATCTTCGCGGGCCTACCGCAGGAGCTCGAAGCGGGCCGCTACCACTCGCTCGCCGCTCTCCGGATACCCGCTGAGCTGGAGGTCACAGCCCACACTGCCGACGGCGAGGTGATGGGTGTGCGCCACCGCACGTATCCGGTCGAAGGTGTCCAGTTCCACCCGGAGTCGGTGCTCACGCCACAGGGGCCCGAGCTCGCGAAGAACTTCATCCGATGATCGCGGCAGCTATTCGCGACGTCCGTGACGGGAAGGCGCTCGATCGCGGGCGCGCCCGAGACGCGATGCGCGAGATCATGGACGGCGAGGCGGAACAGGCCGAGATCACCGCGTTCCTCGCGGCGCTCGCGGCAAAGGGCGAGACGGCGGCCGAGATCACCGGCTTCGCCGAGGCGATGCGGGAGCACGTCGTCCCCGTCACACCCGCGCGAGAGCCTGTGGTCGACATCGTCGGCACCGGTGGCGACGGCGCAGGCACCTTCAACATCTCGACAACATCGGCGATCGTCGCGGCATCGGCCGGCGCAGCCATCGCGAAGCACGGGAATCGTGCGGCGAGCTCCGCGTGCGGCGCAGCCGACGTCCTCGAAGCTCTCGGCTTCGAGCTGGAGCAGTCGCCCGAGCGAATCGCCGAGTCGATCGATCGCCTCGGTTTCGGCTTCATGTTCGCGCGGGCTCATCATCCCGCGATGCGCCATGCTGCGCCATCGCGGCAGGAACTCGGCATCCGAACCGTCTTCAACATCCTCGGGCCGCTCTCGAACCCCGCGGGCGCATGTGACGGGGTGTTCGGCGTCTACGCGCCCGAACTCGCGTACACCTACGCAGAGACGCTCGCGGGCTTGGGAGCACGGCGTGCGTTCGTCGTCCACGGCGATGGCGGCCTCGACGAGCTGTCGCCGACCGGAACGAACCTCGTCGTCGAGATCCGCGACGGCGATGTGAGCGAGTGGGAGCTCGATCCGCGCTCGCTTGGCATCTATCCCACCGACCCTGCGTCACTGCGCGGCGGGTTGGCTGAGGAGAACGCAATTGCGCTCCGCGCCGTCCTCGCCGGCGAGCCCAGCGGCAGGCGCGACGCCGTGCTGCTGAACGCGGGGGCGGCGCTCGTCGCGGCCGGGATCGCCGACGACATCGGGGAGGGCTTCGCAATCGCCGCCGAGGCGATCGACTCCGGCGCCGCCGCGACCCGCCTCGATGACCTGCGAGAGTTCTCCCATGGGTAGCTTCACAGAGGCGCTCGCGCGCGACGGCCTGCAGGCGATCGCGGAGATCAAGCGGCGCTCGCCTTCTGCGGGCGATCTGCGCCCTGACGCGAGTCCGGCCGAGATCGCGCCCGCCTACGAGCGCGCCGGGGCTGCTGCGGTGTCGGTGCTCGTCGACGAGCGCTTCGGCGGGACCTGGGACGACCTGCGCGCCGCCCGCTCAACGGCGCACCTCCCCCTCCTCGCCAAGGGTTTCTTCTCGACCGAAGAGCACCTCCGGACAGCACGTGACGCGGGAGCCGATGCCGCACTGCTCCTCCTGCGCGACCTCGACGACGCGACGTGCGCCGAGCTGATCGGCGTCGCGACCTCGCTCGGGCTCGATACCCTCGTCGAGGCACACGACGCAGACGAGCTCGACCGCGCGATCGCGCTCGGCGCGCCGGTGATCGGGATCAACGCGCGCGACCTGTCGACGTTCCGGATCGACCGGGCGAAGCAGCTCGAGCTCGTCTCTCGAGCGAACTTTGTGTTTCAGAAACACAAGGCAACACGAGCGAGCGCCCCTCTGGTCGTCGCGGAGTCGGGGATCCACTCGCGTGCGCAGGGCGCCGCTGCCGAGCTGGCAGGCGCGGACGCGATCCTCGTCGGCTCGGCGCTGATGACCGCACCTGACCCGGGCGGACGACTCAGCGAGCTCCTCTCGCGCCCGCTCGTCAAGGTCTGTGGACTGACGCGCGAGGAGGACGTCGCCGCGGCTGCCGAGGCAGGAGCAGATCTTGCTGGCTTCGTCCTCGTGCCGGAGAGCCCGCGTGCCGCGACCGAGGTGCTGGACGTTCCCGACACGATGCTCGCCGTGGCGGTCTGGGTGGGCAAGCCCGGGGAGAGCCCGGCCACGCTCGATCAGGTGCACCCGCACGAGGACGGCAAAGTACGCGGCCGCGACGCCGCCGTACTGCGCGGCAGCGAACAGGTGGCGACACTCCTCGACCTACCGTGGAACGAAGACGACCCGACGCACTGGGATCGTGCAGCGGCAACCCGAGGTCGAATCCTGCTCGCCGGCCGGCTTGGCCCCGACAACGTCCGCGCTGCGATCGACCGCGTCCACCCGTGGGCGGTCGACGCCAGCTCGCGTCTCGAAGCATCACCCGGCATCAAGGATCACGCGAAAGTGCGCGCCTACGTTGAGGCGGCCAGAGCATGACCACCTACGGCGAATGGGGCGGCCGCTACGTCCCGGAAACGCTGATCCCGGCGCTCGACGAGTTGACCGACGCCTGGAACGAGGCGAAGCAGGACCCGTCCTTCCTGGCCGAGGTCGAGGCGCTCGGCCGCGACTACACGGGCCGCCCGTCGCCGCTCACCCGCGCGGAGCGCTTCGCGCCCGACAAGCGCCTCTACCTGAAGCGTGAGGATCTCAACCACACCGGCGCGCACAAGATCAACAACGCGCTCGGCCAACTCGTGCTCGCGCAACGCCTCGGCAAGAAGCGGATCATCGCCGAGACCGGCGCCGGCCAGCACGGCGTCGCGACCGCCACCGCCTGCGCGCGCTTCGGGCTCGAGTGCGTCGTCTTCATGGGCTCGGAGGACATGCGCAGGCAGGCTCCGAACGTGGAGCGGATGGGTCTTCTCGGTGCCGTGGTCGTCCCCGTCGAGATCGGTACGAAGACCCTCAAAGAGGCGACGAGCGAGGCGATCCGCGACTGGATCACCAATGTTGAAACGACTCACTATGTAATCGGGTCGTGCGTCGGTCCGGCGCCGTATCCCGAGCTCGTCCGCGAATTGCAGGCTGTCATCGGTCGCGAGTCGCGCGAGCAGATCCTCGCCGTGGAAAGGCGCTTGCCGGACGCCGTGTTGGCGTGCGTCGGCGGCGGCTCGAACGCGATCGGAATGTTCGCGGGGTTCATCGACGACACCGACGTCGACCTCGTCGGCGTCGAAGCTGCCGGTGCCGCGAGCCTCGGCAGCGGCCGCGCGGCTGTCCTCCACGGGGCGCGCTCCTCGACGCTTGCCGACGCCGACGGCCAGATCGCCGACGCGCATTCGATCTCGGCCGGCCTCGACTACCCCGGCGTCGGCCCCGAGCACGCCTACCTGCGCGACACGAACCGTGCCCGCTACGTCACCGCAACCGACGACGAGGCACTGGCCGCATTTCGGGGGCTGGCCAGAACGGAGGGGATCATCCCGGCGCTCGAGTCGTCGCATGCACTCGCTCGCGTCCACGACCTCGACGCCGAGCTGATCGTGCTCTGCCTCTCCGGACGCGGTGACAAGGATCTCGACCATGTGCTGAGCCAGCCGTCGTGAGCACGCACGCGTTCGCCGGCAGCGAGTCGCGGATCCCGCCGGCGCTCGCCGTTCTCGTCGCGGCCGGGCTCTACGCCCGTCTGCCCGACAAGTACGTCGCCTCGGGCAGCATCGGCGTGCTCGGCGTTGCGCGGTTCGTCGTTCCAGCGCTCGTGATCCTCCTCCTCGTGCCACTGTTCCTAGCGGCGCCCCGGTCCGAGCTCCTCGGCCGGCTGTGGCAACGCCGGGTGATCCTCGCGTTGATCGGCCTGATCAGCATTGCGAACGCCGGATCGATGATCCTGCTCGTCCACTACATCATCACCGGGCACAAGCTCGGCGGGCACGAGCTCGTGCTCGCGTCGATCGATATCTGGTGGACGAACATCCTCGTCTTCTCGCTCTGGTTCTGGCAGCTCGACGGCGGAGGCCCCGCGAAGCGCGTTCCGGAGCAACCCGGATACGAGCGCGACTTCCTCTTCCCGCAACTCGAGAACGCCGCATTCGCGCGGCCGGGTTGGCGACCGATGTACTTCGACTACCTGTACACGTCGTTCACGAACGCAACCGCCTTCAGCCCGACCGACGTGCTCCCGCTCTCCCGCTGGGCGAAGATGCTGATGCTCGTCGAGTCGGGAGCCAGCCTCCTCACCCTGCTGATGGTCGCCTCGCGCGCCGTCAACATCCTGGGCTCATGAGGAAGCATCTCGTCATCTACCTGATGGCCGGTCGGGAGACCCCCGAACTCGCGGCGGCAGCAGTCGCCGGCGGCGCCGACATCGTCGAGATCGGGTTCCCGTTCTCGGATCCGCTCGCCGACGGGCCCGTGATCCGCGCCGCAGCCGAACGAGCTCTCGCAGCCGGGATGCGGACGGCGGCGTGTCTCGAGTGCCTCGTCGAAACGCGCACTCGCGTCGGCGTTGTCCCGTTGATTCCCATGACCTACGCGTCGCTCCTCGAGGCGTACGGCTGGGAGCGGTTCGTGACGGACTCGCGCGCCGCCGGCGCGACCAGCCTGATCATCGCCGACCTCCCCGCCGGCGAGCGCACCGAGGTGAAACGCATCCAGCTCGTCGCCCCGACCTCCACCGACGAACGGATCGCTCTTGCCGCAGGGGAAACCGACGGCTGGCTGTACCTCGTGACGCTCACCGGGACGACCGGCGCGCGCCTGGAGCTCTCCTCTGAGCTCGCTGGACTCGCGGAGCGTGCCCGCCGGCTGACGACGAAGCCGCTCTACGCCGGGTTCGGCATCTCGACGCCAGAGCAGGCGGCAGCGGCGGCAGCGGTCGCGGACGGCATCGTGGTCGGGTCGAGAGCGATCCTCGTGGCGGGCCAGGGAACAGAGGCACTGAACGACTACGTGGCTTCGTTGCGTGCTGCGATCGACGGGATCTAGCCACTAGCCATCGAAATCGAACCTTCAGCGGTCCTCGAGCCTGACCCTCTTGCCGCAGCGCTCGCACCGTTGATAACGATCGGTGAGGAAGAACGGCCGTTTGCGGCGGGGGAGCCGGTGCCCGAGTAATCGGCAGACGAAACGCTTCACGGGCGCTGTCCCGCCCGTACTGTTGGTGCCGAGAGGCTCACGCGGCGATCATAGGGATGTGGACTCGCTCCGCGGACACCTTCTCCTGGCCGGAGCCGACCTGTTCGACCCCAACTTTCGGCGTACCGTGATCCTCGTCGGCGAGCACGGTGACGAAGGAGCGATGGGGGTGGTGCTCAACCGCCCCTCTGCGATTTCCGTCGAGGAAGCCGTACCTCCGCTCGTCGGCTTGTCAGGTCTCGGGGACGGCGACGGCCTCGTCTACGTCGGCGGCCCCGTGCAGCCAGACGCGATCGTGGTGCTCGCCGAGTTCGACGATCCGGCGCAGGCTGGGGTTCTCATCCTCGGATCGGTCGGCTTCGTGCCGGGCGACCTCGAGCCTGCGACGTTCCCGGCGCTGCATCGCTCACGAGTCTTCGCCGGCTACGCGGGTTGGGGCCCGGGACAGCTCGAGGACGAGCTTTCAGAGGCGTCGTGGATCGTCGAGGAGGCCCATCCCGACGATGTCTTCACAGCCGAGCCCGCCTCACTGTGGAGCGCGATCCTGCGACGGAAAGGCGGCTCTTTCGCGCTGCTCGCCCAGATGCCCGACGACCCGCGTGCGAACTGACGGGACGGCTCAGCCGGATCAGCTCGGCTCGTCCGACGCCTCTGCCTCTGTGCGTTCGAACGCGATCATCAACCGTCGAAGATACGCATTGAGCTGCTCGCGTTCGCTGTCGGCGAGCGCAGCGGCGGCGATGAGCGCCTCCTTTTCGGCTTGCGCGCCGACCGATTCGTGCCAGATGCGGTGACCTGCCTCGGTCAGCTCGATGAGTAGCCCCCGTCGGTCGTCGGGGTTCGGCATTCGGCGTACCAGGCCGACCTCCTCGAGCCGGTCGAGTCGGCTCGTCATCGCGCCACTCGAGAGATCCTGTGCCTGTGCCAGCTGACCCGGTGAAAGCCGGTAGGGCTCGCCGTGGTTCCGCAGCGCGCAGAGGAGCTTCCATTCCTCCCAGGTGAGGTCGAAGCCCTTGAGCGTCTCGTCCATCGAACGGCGGAGACGCCGGCTGATACCCATGATCCGATCGACGATGCCTTCGACCGTCAGATCGAGACCGGGGACGTCGAGCTCGGCGAGAAACCGATCGACGTGATCCGACCCACTCGACGGTTCGGTGACCTGCGATCTGATTGACATGATCAGAATCTTCCATGTAAAACTTCTTGACGTCAAGAGATCGTACCATTATCCTCTCCACATCAAGTAGTTCGAGATCAAGATTACTTGCCTCGAACTGCCCGACTGGGAGAGGAGACGCGATGTACCACCTCGACGCACAGGCTCACACCGCACTCGCCCGAGAGCGCGCACAGACGCTGCATTCGACCATGAAGGCGGGTCGACGATTCGGAAACGAGGCACCGAAGCAGGCGAGGCAGGTCGGCAGCGGGCCGACCTGCCTCCCGCAGCCCGTCGGAGCCGTCCGGCGCGCAGTCGTCTGAGCTCGCGACCTAGCCAGGCGTCATGCCGCGCCGCGCGTCACCCAGGCCTTCGCCGAAACTACGAACGGTGGCTCCGGCAGCCTCTCCCTGCAGAGCTCGCGCAATGCCGTGCGCCGATCGGGCTCGAGGCCGGCGACGTGCGCACCCGACGGGGGCGACGCCGAGCGTGAACGGCTCCCACCAGGTCTCAAACGTGGCATGCTCGACGTCCACCGCGACGGCGCTGTCGACGATGTCGCCGATTCCAGCCGCGCGAAAGAGGTCGGCCAGGTGGCCGGCCCTGCTGCCTGGGCAGACAGACCCAGTCTCGACCCCAGGATCGAGCGCTTGGGCGGCATCCCAGAACGGACCGATCGGGCCGCCGTCGGTGAAGTCCCACACGCATGCGGCGACGACCCCGCCGTCCCGCGTCACCCTCGCCATCTCGCGAAGGCCCGCGACCGGATCGTCCATGACGTTGACCACGAGCTGGGCCAGCGTCGCCTCGAAGCAGCCTCCTTCGAACGGAAGATCCTCGGCCGGCGCGCGGATGGCCTGGACTCCAGGATGGCGGTCGCGCAGGGCCGCGACGAATTCCTCGGACGGGTCGACCGCCGTGACCCGCCCCGGCCCGGCCCTCCGGGCGAGCTCCGCGCTCAGCGCACCAGGACCGCATCCGACGTCGAGGAGCCGGCCGTCGAACGGGAGTCCGGCGAAATCGGCGAAGGGAACCGCCAGCGGCCCCGAGTAGCGGCCCATGAACCGGTCATAGGCATCGGCACCGCTCGAGTTCACTTCTTCTCCTTCGACGGCGACGCGCGGGCGAAAGCGCCGCTCTGAATAGCCCAGGGCTCGAGCGCTCGCTTCATGGAGACCGACTCGGCATCAACCTGAAGCCAGCCCTCAATTTCGCGTCCGCGCATCTCATCTTCTGCCCGGTGTAGCCGTCCTCCGAGGCTGGTCAGTATCTCAGCGCCTACGGCCACGAATTCGGAATCCAGCCTCTAGGAGGGCGGGGCGCAGTCGGCGGGCTTGCTCCCAAGGTCCAGCCTGCCGAGAAGGGTTGCGAGCGTCTCGAGCTCGGCCTCGTCGAAGCGCCCGACGAAGAGCCGCTCGATGTCCGCGAGATGCGTCGACGCGGCCTCCCGAAGCTTGTGCGCCCCGGAATCGGTAAGCACCGCATAGGTGATACGCGCGTCCCCGTCGCAGGCCGCCTTCTCCACCCACCCGGCAGCCTGTAAGCCGTCCAGGAGACGCGTGATGCCCGACGGCGTCAGAACGACCCGCTGCGCGAGCTCGATGCGCTTCAGCCGACGGTCAGGAGCACGCGAGAGATGCAGCAGGACCTCGCGTAGTCGTTCATCGTGAGGTCGTGCTCGGCGACGAGCTGCGTATTCATCGCGCGAGTAAGGGCCGCGTGGCCGCGCAGGTACCGGACCCAGGCTTCCGTGGCTCCTGCGCTCAGTTGTGGACTCAATACTTGACTACTCATGTTTACCAGGTACAGTTCCTTGCGACCGCAAGTATATCGTCTCAGATGGAGGTTTCGATGAGCAGCGTACAAGTCCTCGATCAGATCGTCCCCGCCGCGATTCCAGCCGGCACGTGGAACGTCGATCCAACCCACTCGCAGGTCGACTTCGCGATCAGGCATCTCGGGATCTCGACCGTCCGCGGCATCTTCTCGGACGTCTCGGCAACCCTGGTCGGTGGGCACACGCCGACCCTGACAGGCACGATCCGACTGGCCAGCGTCTCGACGAAAGACGAGGGACGCGACGCCCACATCCTCTCCCCCGAGCTCTTCGACGCCGACCGCTACCCCGACGCAACCTTCGAGGCGACGTTCATCACGCCCGAGAAGGTCGTCGGCAACTTCACCCTCAAAGGCGTGACGAAGGAGATCGAGCTGTCGGCGTCCTACACCGGCCCGGCAGCGGACCCTTACGGGAACGAGCGGGTCGGGATCGAGCTCGAGGGCGAGATCAACCGCAGCGACTACGGCGTCTCGTTCAACATGACGCTGCCGACCGGCGGCCTCGCACTCGGCGAGAAGGTGAAGTTGCTCGCCAGCCTCTCGTTCGTGAAGCAGGGCTAACCGCAATGCGCCTTCTTGCCATCTCCGGGAGTCTCCGGCGCGACTCGTACAACACCCAGCTTCTCCGCGCGGCGGAGGAGCTGGGGCCGAGCGATCTCGACGTTGATCTTTACGAAGGGCTCGCCGAGATCCCCCGTATGACTCGGACGAGGAGGCGCTCGGGACTCCCTGGTCGGTTGCGGATCTGAAGCGTCGCATCGCTGCAGCCGACGTCGTCCTGATCGCGACGCCCGAGTACAACTCGTCGATCCCAGGGCAGCTGAAGAACGCGCTCGACTGGGTCTCACGGCCGATCAAGGAGAGCCCGTTCCGCGGGAAGCCCACAGCTGTGGTTGGCGCGAGCACGGGCGCCTATGGCGGTGTCTGGGCGCAGGCGGAGCTACGCAAGGTGCTCGGCGTCCTTGGGGCACGGGTCGTCGAGGGCGACGTCGCGATACCGCACGCGAACGAGCGCTTCGACGAGCACGGGCGGTTGACGGACGACGACATACGCGAGCAACTCACCGCGCTCGTCGTCGACCTCCTCGACGCGACGAAGCCTGTCTCCGTGGCCGCCTGACGTCGCCCTACGCTTCGTCTATCTAACCGAGACCGAGCGCGCCGCCGAGACCGGCGCCTTCGGTCGTCCCGGAAACGCGCGCGCCCCGTCGCAGGACGATCCCCGTGACGAGGATCAACACCACGGTCACCCCGAGCATCATCGTCGCGAGCGCATTGATGGCCGGCGTCACGCCGAAGCGGACGGCAGCGAAGATCACCATCGGCCAGGTCTGCGTCGTCGAGCCGGCGGTGAAGTAGCTCAGGACGTAGTCGTCGAACGAAAACGTGAAGGCGAGAAGCCCGCCGGCCAGGATCGCCGGGAACAGCCGAGGCAGTGTCACTTGACGGAAGGTCGAAAGAGGGCCGGCACCGAGATCGAAGCTCGCCTCTTCGAGCGTCGACCCCATCCCGACGAAGCGCGCGCGGACGATCAGCATGACGAGAGACACGTTGAAGACGAGGTGTGCGAGCAGGATCGTCACCCAGCCGAGCGACGGGAAGATCGCGGTGCGGTCGTGTGCCTGCGAGAAGAAGATCAGCGACGCGACCGCGATCACGATTTCTGGGACGACCAACGTCAGGTAGACAAGCGTGTCGAACGGCATGCGCCAGGCGCGACGCATGCGCGCGAGCGCAAGCGCGGCCATGGTGCCGAGGATCGTGGCAAGGAGGGAGTTGATCGCTGCGATCTTGAAGCTCGTCTTGATCGCCGGTAGGTAGGCCGGATCGTGGAGAGCCTTGCCGAACCAGCTCGTCGTGAACCCCCGCCACAGCGTCACGTCGCGGCTCTTGTTGAACGCGAACACGACGACGAGGAGGATCGGGACGTACAGGAAGAGGTAGACGAGGATGGCCCAGCCGCCGAGGGCCCGCTTCGCTGTCACCCGAGGACGGCGACCACGGCTCATGAGCCGAACTGCTCCTCTCTCGTCGCGACGAGGATGTAGACGACGACGAAGATGGTGAGAACGACCATCAGCGACACCGAGAGCGCCGAGCCATACGGCCAGTTGGCCGCACCGATGAACTGGTCGCCGATCGAGCTGCCGACGAACTCGAATTTGCCGCCGCCCAGGATGCTCGGGATCACGTACTCCCCGGTCATCGGGATGAACACGAGCAACGCGCCGGTGACGAGGCCCGGAAGCGTCAGTCGCAAGGTGATCTGGCGAAATGCAGTGAACGGCTTGGCCCCGAGATCGGTTGCGGCCGCGACGAGGGTCCAATCCATCCGCTCGAGCGATGCGTAAACCGGCAGGATCAGGAGCGGCAGGTAGTTGTAGACGAGACCGATACCGATCGCCTTCCACGTGTACAGGACATCGAACCGGCCGACGAGCCCGATCGATCTCAGCCCTCGGGCGACATAGCCCTGCGAGTCGAGGATGATCAGCCAGGAGTACGTGCGAATGAGGAACGACGTCCAGAACGGGACGACGATGAGCAGCAGGGCGAGTGACTTGTACGTCGTCAGGTAGCGCGAGGCCCAGTAGGCGATCGGGTAGCCGATCAGGATCGTCGCCAGCGTTCCACCCCCGGCCATGATCATTGTTCGCCAGAAGATCTTGACCTGGACCGGATCCAGCACCGCGCGGTACTGCGCCCAGTCGACGGTGTACGAGACCGACGCGAAACCGCTCTGCACGGCCACCGAGAAGGCGACCAGGATCCCCATCGGGGCGACGAAGAAGATCAGGTAGTAGACGAGCGACGGCCCGGTCAGCCATGCGGGGTAGCGCGGTTTGAAGGTCCGGCGCGAGACGGCAGCTGCAGGCTTGGCGGCCACCGTCTCGACGTCGGTCGAACCCATGTTGCTACGCGGCCTTGAACTTCGTATAGATGCTCGTCCGCTTGTTCACGATGTCGGGCGTCTGGTTCAGGATGAACCGGTAGCCGTCCGTGTACGAGCGCGGCACGTTGAAGATCGGGTCCGCCCGCATTGCCTTCGGCGTGAACTCGATCGCCTTCGGAATCGGGATCGCGTAGCTGTGGTAGTTCATCTCCTGTGCCGCAACCGCCGGGTTCATGAGGTAGTTGATCCACGCGTGCGCCGCCTTCGGATGCTGGGCATTCGCGAGGATGCACCAGTTGTCAGCCCACTTCTCCGACATCCCCTTCGGGAGCACGGCGGTGATGTCGCCTTGCTTCTTCCGGGCAGCCAGGATCCTGCGCAGGTCGCCGTTCCAGCTCTGCCCGAGGATGATCTTCCCCGCCGAGCCGTCGTTGATGATGTTCGACGACGAAATGGTCGTGACGCCATTGCGGATGCTGAGCAGGAACTTCTGCACCGCCTTGAGGTCGGACGCCTTGTCCGTGTTCGGGTCCATTCCCAGAGCCATGAGCGCGAGCGGCACGACCTCTTCGGCACCGTCCAGCAGGTTCGTCCGTCCCTTCTTGCCGTACTTCGGGAGCAGCTTGTAGAAGTCGAGCATCGTCTTCGGCTTCTCTTTCACGATGTCGTTGCGGTAGTAGAACATCGTGATGCCGTAGTCCTTGACGACCTTGTAGTCGTCTGTCGGGTCGTAGGACGTCTTCTTCCACGCCGGATCGAAGCCCTTGTAGTTCGGCAGCAGGCTTTTGTCGAGCTTGAGGAGCTTCTTGAGCTCGATCAGCTCGCCGACCGCGTTCTGACTCGGCACGACGATGTCGTAGCCCGACCCTCCCGCCTGCAGCTTCGCGAGCAGTTCGTCGTTCGACGAGTAGTAGGTCTCGTGGATCGACGTGCCCGGGAACTTCTTCTTGAAGTTCTTGTAGGTCCGAGGATCGTCGTACTGCGACCAGTTGTAGATCACGAGGTCTTTCTCGATCCCCCCTGACGCGCGCGCGCTTCCGGCGAGCCCGCCCGCCGTGAGGAGCGCCAGCCCCGCAACGCCAAGTGCGTCGCGTCGGCTCACACGCCTCCCTGCGACGCTCTGCACGGCGGATTCGATTGCGTCGAACCGCTCCTTCACCCCACTCGGCGCGAGAACTCGCAGGCCATCTGTCCCGTCGTCACTCATCGCTTCCTTCCTCCTCTCGAACACTGTTTTTGCCATTGGGCTCCGACCCGAGCGGGCCGGAGAGAACGAACGGCGCCGTCTCATCCCACTGGACGACGATCCGGTCGCCGGGATGGAGATCGTCCAGGCCCTGATCCGCCTCGGCGCGCTGCTCGCGCACGACCACCTCGACGTCGTTCGCCAGTCGCGCGACGATCTGCAGCTGATCGCCGAGATACATCTTCGTAATCACGTCACCAGCAGCGACGTTTTCCCGCAGGTTTCCCGCTGTGGCGCCAGCCGAGCTGGCACCTCCGCTCATGGGTGGTTCCGTCAAGCCTACGCCGCGGCGCGGTGTGTACGGATGGACGACCAGCCGTTCCGGGCGGATACCGATCCGCACACGCGCGCCCGGTGTTGCGGCGCCACGACCGCGGATCACGATCGACGCACCGGCGTCAGCCGTGAAAGTGCCGTCGCCCGACTGAACGACGTCCGCCTCGACGAAGTTCATGTCGCCGATGAAGTCGGCCACGAACGCGCTGGCCGGCCGGTCGTAGATCTCGCGCGGCTCGCCGAGCTGCTCGATCTTGCCGTTCGCCATCACTGCGATCCGGTCCGACATCGAGAGCGCCTCGCCCTGGTCGTGCGTCACGTAGACGAATGTGATCCCGACCTGCTGCTGAATCCGCTTCAGCTCGATCTGCATCTGCTTTCGCAACTTGAGGTCGAGCGCGCCGAGCGGCTCGTCGAGCAGCAGCACGCGCGGGCTCATCACAAGCGCCCGAGCGAGGGCGACCCGCTGCTGCTGGCCGCCGGAGAGCTGCGTCGGTCGGTGATGCTCGCGCCCGGTGAGCTTGACGAGCTCGAGCGCCTCCCGTGCTTTCGCGTAGCGCTCGCTCTTGCCGATCTTGCGCTGCTTCAAGCCGTAGGCGACGTTGTCGAGGATCGTCATGTGCGGGAACAGCGCGTAGGCCTGGAAGACCGTGTTGACGTTGCGCTTGTAGGGAGGGATGCCGACAGCGTTCTCACCACCGATCAGGAGTTCGCCCTCGTCGGGCTGCTCCGAGCCGGAGATCATCCGCAGAGTCGTCGTCTTGCCGCAGCCGGAGGGGCCCAGCAGCGAGAGAAACTCGCCCTTCCGCACTTCGAGCGAGACATCGTCGACCGCGGCGAGCGAGCCGTAGCGCTTCGTCACGGACCGCAGCTCGACGTCAAGGGGCTCGGCGGCCATCAGTAGCTCGGTGGGCTGATCACGTAAAGGACCTCGGCCGGCTCCGGGCCCGGGTTGGCTGCACGGTGCGGCGCCGAGCTGCGGTAGTGAACGCTGTCGCCGGCCGAAAGCGACATCGCCTCGCCGTCGAGCTCGAGCTCGATCGTGCCCTCGAGGACGAGGAGGAGCTCCTCTGAATCCCCGTGTGTATATGAGGCGTCGCCCGTCGAGCCGCCCGACTCGAACTCGGCGGCGACGACCTCCAGGAACTCGAAGGACTTCGGAGTGAGCAGCGCCTTCCGCCCGAGCGTTCCCCAGGCAACCGGACGTCGCGCGCTACGGCGGATGATCTTCGGATCACGACCGTCATCCGATGTGAAGAGGTCGGACACGTCGACGCCGAGCGCTGCCGAGATCCGCTGCAGCGACTGGATCGTCGCTCCCGTCTGCCCACGTTCGAGCTGGCTGACGAAGCTCTCGGAGAGCCCCGCGCGATCCGCGATCTCGCGCAACGTGAGCCGGCGGGCTTTCCGCAGCGAGCGTAGACGCGCTCCTACGCTCTGCCCGAGTGGAGCAACCGCGGCACCGTTCGCTATCTCGCCGGATGTCTGACTCAAGTCAATTGCAGATGGACTGAAGTGATCTGCAGTAGCGAGCCTAGGACGCGCCGCGGCAGATGTCAATCGGGCGCGTCGCCAATCTCTCGATCAGCGTCGCAGCGCGGATCCGGCCAGGGTCGGCCTGCAGGCGACGGCCGATCGCCACCGCTCTCTCGCGTACGGCGGCGTCGCCGAGAAGACGATCGACCGCGCCCAGCAGCTCGTCGGCAGCGAATGCGTAGGTTGACAGCCGCATGCCAACGCCGACCTCCGCGATGCGCTGCGCGTTGTCGTACTGGTCCCAGAACAGCGGCAAGGCGATCATCGGCTTGCCGTGATGGAGCGCCTCGGTGGTCGTGTTGTTGCCGGCGTGCGTGATGACGAGGTCGACGTGCGGCAGGATCGCCGGCTGCGGCACGAGCTCCGCTCCCCACATGTTCGAAGCGAGGTCGAACTCCGTATGCTGCGGCCCCTTCGAGACGATGAAGCGGTGCGGCGACTCCGAGAGAACCTCCACGAGGCGGCGCATCAGCTCGACATCGGCGGAGCCGAGGCTGCCGAGCGAGAGGTAGACGAGTGCCCCCTCGCGCCCGAGCTCCGGCGGCACCGCAAACGTCTCCCCCATCCCGCGTACGCAGCTGTCGATCCGCTGCCAGCTCGCAGCGAGAGGCGTACGACGCGTGTAGTCGAGCTCGGCCGGGTAGAGATACAGATTGAGCCGCTCGGACTCGTGCATGAACGCCCCCGGCGCAAGCGGTGGAGCACCGCGCTCGATACAGAACTCGTTGAAGGATCCGTGGAGATCGGCCGTCGAGCGGAGGTACTCGCTGCGGAAGTCGTCCCAGTCCGTCGTGTACGTCGACGAGTAGCCGGAGAACACGGGCGGCAGCGCCGGATCCGCGATCTCGAGCGGATTGCACGAGACGATGCGCGCCCAGCGACGGCCGGACGCCGCGATCGCAGGGAACGCCACGACGTTGTCCTCGACGATCGCTTCCGGCTGCAGCTCGTCGAAGATCTCCCGGAGGCGGTCGTCGACGTAGCGGGCTCCGTCACACAGCGCTTCGAAGGTCGGCGCGATGAATTCCGCGAGCTGCTCGATCGTCGGCTTGCGGAAGACCGGCGCCGTATCCCGGATGAAGTCCTTCCAGAACTGACCCGGCGCCTCCGCCTCCTCCAACGCCAGTTCGGGCGGCGGCCCAAGCCGCATGTGGCGCTCTTCGAACCCCTGCGCCTCGAGCCCGCCGGCGAACGACTCCTCGATGACGAAGACGACCCGGTGACCGCGCTCGCGCAGAACTTGGCCGATCCCGACACAGTTGTTCGTCGGCCCGTACGCCCCCTCGGGAAAGAAGACGATCGTCGACCCGGCCACGCCGGAACCCTATCCCGGAAACGCCCTATCGCTGACCGTGCGGGAGACGACAGACGGTTTCGCTGGACGCAACGATCGCCGCGCGGGCGTACGGCTTGTGGCGGCGGGTCACGGGCGGACCATTGGGCCGTAGCTCGAGCATCTCAGGCGACGCTATTGCACACCGGTCGTCGGCGAATGGCCCCGAAGGCACGGAACATGAGCGGCTTCACCCCGGCTCGGGGCCGGATGTAAGCCGACTCGCCCGGCTGCGTGATGCGCGCGCGGCGCTGGCCAGCCGCCATGAGCGACCGGAGCTGCACAGCGTGCTCCCGTGCGAGCGCCGTCTGAGTCTGTGGGTCGAAATGGTGCATCTCGTCTCCTCTACTTTCGTCCGGGTGATGTCGTTGCTTGGGGGCGGGTGCGGCAGCACCCCCACCCCAAGCCAGCCCTGCTCTCGCGTCAGGCCGCAACGGCGACGGGGTCGGGGCGGACGACCACCGTGTCGGCGACCTCGAAGACGTCGGACGCCGGGATTCCGGCCCGTGCCGCGTGCTCGCGGATCTTCTCGACGCTCGACGCCTGGTAGATGCAGAACGTCCCGAGCGTGCCGTCGGTCTCCTGGACGACGTAGGAGCGCAGCCAGCGGATGTCGCTCGACATCTCCTCGTCGCCGACCTGCTTCGACCGTGCCGCAGCCGCCTGCAGCTCCTCCGGCGTGTTCCAGCCGCTCGGCCGTCGGATCACGTACATGTTCATCTCGTCCTCCTTTGGACATAAAAGCACGATCGTTCGTGCGGTGACGCCCACTATACGACCGATCGTGCTACTTTGTCAAATCATGACCCTTGCACAGAGCGGCAAGCAAGGCCCCAAGGGGCAGCGGAGCCGCGAGACGATCCTCCGGGCTGCCGCAAGCCTTGCCACCGTCGACGGGCTGGAGGGGATCTCGATCGGGAACCTCGCGGCGCAGATCGGCATGAGCAAGAGCGGCCTCTACGCCCATTTCGGCTCCAAGGAGGAGCTCCAGCTCGCGACCATCGAGACCGCAGAGGAGATCTTCAACGCGGACGTCATCGAACCGACAGAGACGATCGGCGACCCGCTCGAGCGGCTACAGGCACTGTGCGCCGCGTTCCTCTCGCACGTCGAGCGTCGCGTCTTCCCGGGCGGCTGCTTCTTCGCCTCGGTGAGCGCCGAGTTCGATACCCAACCCGGCCCGGTGCGAGACAGGGTCACGGCCACCCAACAACAGTGGGCGGCCCGAGTCGAGCAACTGATCAGGGAGGCTCAAGCGGCCGAGGTACTCGATCCGGACGAGGATCCTGCGCTGCTCGCCTTCGAGCTCGACTCCTACCTGCTGCTCGGGAACACGAACTTCGTCCTGTACGACGACACGGCATACCTGCACCAAGCGCGTCAAGCGATCGCGCGACTGCTCGAACGCGCCAGAATCGACAAACCAGGCTGAGCCGCAGGGAGATCCCGAAGGGAGAACGGGCGTGTTCCCCGGATGGCCCCTGATCCAATCGCCTTGACAGTGTCGCCTCGGCGAGGAACGTCAGAGACCTGCCAATGCGAGACTGGCAGCCCAGCTAGGCCGAACACAACCCGACCACCCTCAGCGAGCCGGAGATTCGGGTCAATCGTCGACGCTGTCGAAGAAGTGCTCGCGCGAGAGGGACGATCGAGGTGACTCCTACGCAGGTGCATGACCCACCGGAACGCGCAACGGAACGAGGAAGACCCGGCCCGGTTCTAGACGGATCGATTACGATCGACGTCATGGCTGCTACAGCCCAGGCAGTCGCCACATCGCAGGTGCCGGCCGGACGTCCCAAGGTTGTGATCGTGCCGGTCATGGGCCTGCCGATCGTGGCGCTCGTCCTGATCGGGGTCGTCGTCGCGATCGCCCGCGACGCGCGGTGGGGTCTCGTGTTCTGCCACGTGGTTGGCGGTGGCCTATGGACGGCGATCGACCTGTTCGTCGGGTTCGTGGTTGGGCCGATCATCGGACGTATGTCGATTCCGGCGCGCATCGAGTTCTCGGCGCGGTTCATGCCCAAAATGCTGTTGATCATGCCGACGGTCGTCACGATGACCCTCGCAGCCGGTTTCCAACTCGCTCGCCAGGACGGATTCCTCGACACGTCGAACCCAAGGCATGCCTGGGTCGTGACGTCCTTTGCGGTGGTCGGCGTGATGGCCGTGATCGCCTTGGCCTACCTCGAGCCTGCGAACGTTGCCGTGTTGTTCGAGCTGCGCAAGGCCGAGCCAGACGGAAGGATTATCGAGAAGCTGATGCGCCGGTTCATCTACACCGCCGGAATCACCGGTGTGATGCAGGTGGCGACACTGATCATCATGACGAGGCTCGTCAGTTGAGCACGTCGGAGCACGCACCTGCCTCGGGCCCGAGCCTGGTCGACCGCCGGTTGCCACCGGTCACCGAGATCGGTGCAGCGTCGATGATCGCGATCGCCGGCGGCGTGATCTACCTCGCCTCGTACTTGCCGAAGCATGCTCCGCTCGGCGTTGCGGTCGGGCTCCTCCTGTTGGCGGCGGCTCTGCAGGTGACGAACGTGTTCCTTCTCTTCCGGATACGCCCTTTTGCGTGGAGGCGCTTCTTGCAGGTCGGCCAGTGGGCGCTGCTCGCCTATGCCGTCATCGCGGGAATGATCGAGTTCGCGTTCGTCTTCGACCACACACGAGGGGTTCAGCTCATCGTCATGACCTTGATGCTCGCGCTGTTCATGCTGAACGTGCCGGTGCTGATCGCATTCACAGTGGCTCGGTATCAGGCGCCATAACGGCCCTTAGAGACGGATTCAGAATGAAGGGACCCGGCCTGGGTTGACGAATGCCGTCGGCATCTGTCATCAAGCTGGGAGGCGTGTCAATGGCTGCTGCGCCGTGGGTCGTGTCGGACGAGTTGTGGAGGCTGGTCGAGCCGCTTT
>JBBRNX010000006.1:0-126380 GCA_038230035.1 Gaiellales bacterium | reverse complement strand
CGGCGACGCCAGAACGGTTCGTCCGCCGGCCACCGACACCGCCGCAGCTACCAACCGCTGTCTGGATCAACAAGCCGACCACAGAGGAGGCTGCTCACTAAATTCGACGACCGAGTGTCTCATCCGACTTGACAGGCTCCGCTTGCGCAACTTCGTGAGGAAGATGACCCAGTCGATCTCGTCGAGCCTGTAACGCCGATGGCTGGACGGTGCCCGATCGACCGGATCGAGCATCAAGCCTGCGCGCTCGTAGTACCTCAGGGTATGAGCACTCACACCGGTGGCCGCTGCGGCTTCGGAGATGCTGAACGTTGTGTGAACGGGAACCTGGGCGACCACGATCAAGCACTGTAGAACTTCGAGCGCGCTCTAAGTCAAAGGGCATGGAGCTGTTCTGGCCACGAGGCATCGGTAGCCTTGACCGATGACGAGCGTCTGGCCCGAGCCTGTCGATCGAGTCGCATCGTTCCTTCGCGAGGCCGGAGCGGAGGCGCGGCTCGAGGAGCTCGCCGGTGCCGCTGGGACCGCGGCGGAGGCGGCCGAGACCGCAGGCTGTGAGCTGCGGCAGATCGTGAAGTCGCTTGTCTTCGTCTGCGACGGCTCGCCAGTTCTCGTGCTCGTGCCGGGAGACCGGCGCGCCGAGTCGGCGAAGGTCGCGCGAGCCACGGCCGCGGAGAACGTGCGCGTTGCGCGAGCCGCAGAAGTCGAGGCCGCCACTGGGTTCGCGCCGGGGGCCGTCGCTCCATTCCCGGGAAGTGCGAAGCGTGTCCTCATCGAGCAGACGCTGCTCACCGAGGCGCTCGTCTGGGTCGGCGGCGGCTCCTCACGGCACATGGTCGCGCTCAGCCCGGCTGAGCTAGTTCGACTCACGAAAGCGGAACCGATGGACGTCGTCGAAGAGCCTACGTACCATTCGTCGTCCGAGACGGCCAAAAACTAGGGAGTAGACATGCGCGAGACCGAGAAGATCTGGATGAACGGCGAGCTGGTCGACTGGGCCGACGCAAAGGTTCACGTCGGCGTCCATGGCCTGCACTACGGCACCGGTGTGTTCGAGGGCATTCGCTGCTACGACACGCCGAAAGGGCCTGCCGTCTTCCGTCTTGCCGACCACATGCGCCGGCTGCACGACTCGGCGAAGCTGCTCTACATGGACATTCCGTACGCGGTCGAGGAGCTGCGCGAAGCAACACACGAGCTCGTGACGGCGAACGGCCTCGCGTCGAGCTACATCCGGCCGATCGCGTTCTACGGCTATGGCGAGCTCGGGGTTTCGACCGCCGGCAACCCCGTCGAGACCGTGATCATGAACTGGCCGTGGGGGTCCTACCTCGGTGAGGGCTCGCTCGACAACGGCATCACGACGAAGATTTCCTCCTGGAAGCGTGTCGGTGCGAATGTGATCCCGCATGTCTCGAAGGCGTCGGGCGTTTACCTCAACTCGATGCTCGCGACGACCGAGGCGCGGCGCGGCGGCTACGACGAGGCGATTCTGCTCACAGACGACGGCTACATCGCGGACGGCCCCGGCGAGAACATCTTTGTCGTGAAGGACGGCACGATCCGCACGCCGCCGCTTTCGACGTCGATCCTCGCCGGAATCACGCGCGACTCGGTGATCACAATCGCACGTGAGCTGGGCTACGTGGTGGAGGAGTCGAGCCTGATCCGGCCCGATCTCCATCTCGCCGATGAGGTCTTCATGACCGGCACCGCGGCCGAGGTGACGCCGGTGCGCGCTGTCGACGACATCGAGATCGGGATCGGTGCCGTCACCCGCGAGATCCAGAAGGCATACCTCGCCACCGCGAACGGGCTCGACGACCGCTGGGGCTCGTGGCTCGACGTCGTCGACACGGTACGCACGAACGTCGCGAGCCCTGCTGGCACTGGGGCGTGAGCTCGGCAGTCCGCCAGATCGGCCTCTCCGCACCCTGGCTCGACGACCGCGAAGAGGAGCTCGCGCTCGAGGTCATGCGCTCCGGTCGCTTGTCTCTCGGCCCGTCGATCGACCGCTTCGAGGAGCTGTTCGCCGGGGCCGTCGGGGCGCCATATGCTGCGGCGGTCTCCAGCGGCACTGCGGGGCTGCACCTGCTGTGCGTCGCCGCCGGTATCGGACCCGGCGACGAGGTGATCACGTCGCCGTACTCGTTTGTCGCGTCGGCGAACTGCGCGATCTACGAGGGCGCGACGCCGGTCTTCGCAGACATCGACCCGCGGACGTTCAATCTCGATCCAGCGGCGGTCGAGGCGGCGGTCACGCCGCGGACGCGCGCGATCGTGGCGGTCGACATCTACGGCTACCCGTGTGAGATTGGCCCTCTCCAGGAGATCTGCGACCGGCACGGGCTCACGTTGATCGACGATGCCTGTGAGGCGCTTGGGGCACGGTACAGAGGCGCTCGAGTTGGGTCGCACGGCGCCTCGTCGGTGTTCGCCTTCTACCCGAACAAGCAGATCACGACGGGCGAGGGCGGAATGGTGACGACGCACTTCGAGGACGAATGGCGGTTGCTCAAGTCGCTCCGCAACCAGGGTCGCGCCGACGGCGGCGGTTGGTTGGATCACGCACGGCTTGGCTTCAACTACCGGATTGACGACATCCGGGCGGCGATCGGCATCGGCCAGCTGGAGAAGCTCGACCGGATTCTCCCCGCGAGGGCTGCGGTCGCGGAGCGATACGGGAACCTCCTCGGCGGCGTCGACGAACTCGAGCTACCCATCGCCGACGATGCCGACCACGAGCGCTCCTGGTTCGTCTACGTCGTCGCCCTGCCCGTCGGCAGCGATCGTGAGGCCGTGATCGCGGCGCTCACCGAACGTGGTGTCGCGACCGCCCGCTACCTCCCCTGCATCCACCTGCAGTCGTACATGCGGGAGCGCTACGGGTTCAGCGAAGGTCTGTGCCTGACCGCGGAGGCTCTCAGTGCGCGCACGCTGGCACTGCCGTTCCACGCCCGGCTCGACGAGGGCGACCAGGCGTACGTCGCAGCAGCGTTGAAGGACGCCCTCTCGAAATGACAGTCTCGAACGACCTTCTCGCCAAGCGGATCCAGGCGCTCCAGTCCGAGATCGAGCCGTTGGTCGCCGCCGCGTCGGAAGCCACCTGGCAGCTCAACGTCACGAGCGACGACCACTGGGAAAAGGAGAGCGCCCGTCTCGACATCGAGCTGCGCACCGTGTTGTCGAGATCCGAGCCGTACGCCTTCCTTCGCGTCGCGTCCGAGGCCGAGAACCTCGACCCGCTGCTGCACCGGCAGGCCGTGCTCCTCCGGAACAATCACGCCCCGAACCAGTTGTCGCCGGAGACGATCGAGCGGATCGTCAAGCTGGAGAAGGTCGTCGAGTCGCTGTTCAACACCTTCCGCGCCGACCTCGACGGCGAGCGCGTAAGCGAGAACCGTATCCGCGAGATCCTCGAGACCTCGGACGATCTCGGCCTCCGCGAGAGGGCGTGGGAGGCGTCGAAGCAGATCGGTGCGCAGGTCGAGAAGCCGTTGCTCGAGCTGGTCGCAGTCCGAAACGACGCTGCCAGGGAGCTTGGCTATGCGAACTACTATTCGATGTCGTTCGAGCTCGACGAGCTCGACGAGGACGAAGTTTTCGAGACACTGGATTCGGTCCTCGCGGGCTCCCAGGAGCCGTACGAGCGCTACAAGGCGCGGCTCGATGCCGGGTTGGCCAAGCGCTTCGGTGTCGCGGTCGAGGAGCTCCGCCCGTGGCACTACGCGGACCCGTTCTTCCAGGAGGCGCCGGCGACGGATCTTGATCTCGACCGCTGGTTTGCGGCGCGCTCCCTGGAGGACGTCGCGGTCGAGTACTTCGACGAGGTCGGCTTCGACGTACGGCCGATCCTCGCGCGCTCCGATCTCTACGAGCGCGACAACAAGTGCCAGCACGCGTTCTGCATGGACGTCGACCGCAAGGGCGACGTCCGCATCCTCTGCAACCTCACGGCGACCGAGTACTGGACCGCAACGCTGCTGCACGAGCTCGGACACGGCGTCTACGACGACGGCGTCGACCAAACGCTGCCTTACTTCCTCCGCACGGCCGCTCACACGTTGACGACCGAGGCTGCGGCCATGCTGTTCGGCCGGCTGTCTCGGTCACCCATGTGGCTTGTTCGCTACGCGGGCATGCCGGCTGCCGAGGCGGCAGACGTCGCTTCGACGCTCGATGCTGCAAGGGTTGCTCAGCTCATGCACGGCGCGCGTTGGATTCCCGTGATGGCGAACTTCGAACGGGCGCTGTACCGAGACCCGACCCGGGATTTGAACAGTCTGTGGTGGGATCTCGTCGAGCGCTTCCAGCTCGTGCCGCGGCCGGATGGTCGTGATGCGCCGGATTGGGCCGCGAAGATCCACTTCTCGACCGCGCCGGCCTACTACCAGAACTACCTCCTCGGCGAGATCCTCGCCTCGCAGCTGCAGGCGCACTTGCTCGAGGTGACGGGAGGCTGGGAGCGCTACGTCGAAAGCCCCGAGGTCGCGATGTTCTTGAACGAACGACTGTTCAGCCTCGGCCGCTCGACCGACTGGCGCGGCGCGATCGAGCACGCAACCGGCCGCTCGCTCGACGTCGGGCCATTTCTCGCCGAGCTTGCGAGCGCGTAGAGTCAGGCACGATGAGCGCGTCGCAGATGGTCTTTCTCGGCTTTGGCAAGTACGTCCGCGCGGACAAGATCTACGCGCTCGAGCCGATCGTCGGCGGCGAGCGCGGGAACGGACGGCGCACGCTCGTCTGGGTGGAGGGCATTGCGGAGCCCGTCGTGGCCTCCCGGACGCAGGAGACGATCATCGAGGAGATGGAGGAGGCGACCGACGCGGCTCAGTCGCGCCGTCGTGGGGCTCGCCGGAGGGTCGTCGCCGATCAACCACACCTCTTCGAGGAGTGATCCGCACCGTCGTCGTCGCAGGTTGGACGATCTCCCTTCTCGAGCTCGACGCGCTCCACGCGCCGTTGCGCTGGGTCGACCCGCATGCGGGCGTGGACGAACTTGCATGGCTGCCGTGTCACGCGCTGCTCTGCCGTCGTGACGCGGAGGTGATGCTTGTCGACTGCGGGCTCGGCGTTTTCCACGACGTCTTCGATCTGGAGGTGCGCCTCGTGGCGCTCGACGACGGTCTTGCTGCCGCGGGTTGCTCGCCGGAGGACATAACGACGGTCGCGCTGACACACCTCGACGCCGATCACGCCGGCGGCATCCTCCTCGGAGACTTCCCGGACGATGTGGCGCCCGCGCTGCCGGCAGCGCGCGTGGTCGTCCTCGACACGAGCGACGAGCGCGGCGACAGTGCGGACCAGGTCCTCGCAACGCTTCGGGGCGCGGGCGTGCAGGTGGATGCGCTACCGGACGGCGCCGAGGTCGTGCCGGGTGTGCGGCTCCGATCAGCGCCGGGGCACCGCGCTGGGCACGCCGTTCTCGACTTCGGAGACGGCCACGAGCGATTCGTGTTCCTTGCCGACGTCGTCCATGCGAGAGAGCACGTTGCACAGCCGAAATGGGACTACCTCCACGACAGCGATCCGCCGCTCGGCCTGGCAACCCGTCGCTCGGAACTCGACGAGCTCGCCGGATCGGGCGCGACGGTGGCGTGCTCTCACGTCGACGGCTTCGGGCGGATCGACGCCGGCCCCGTGTGGGTCGACTTGGCTTGAGCCGGTTCGCCGAGCTGCTCTCCCAGGACGTCCTCGACGCTGCGTCCGCGCTCATCGGCTGGACATTGCTCGTGGACGATGTCGGCGGGCCGATCGTGGAGGTCGAGGCGTATCGCGAGGACGATCCGGCGAGCCACTCCTTCGGCGGCCCGCGTGGTCGGAACGTCGTCATGTTCGGTCCACCAGGGGTGGCGTACGTCTACCGCTCGTACGGCATCCACTGGTGTCTCAACGTCGTCTGCGAAGCCGAGGGGAGAGGTGCAGCCGTGCTGATAAGGGCGCTCGAGCCCACGCATGGGCTGGAGCTCATGCGCGAGCGGCGGGGCGTGACCGACGACCGGCGGCTCTGCTCCGGCCCCGGTCGGCTCACACAGGCCCTCGGCGTCACGGGCGACTACAACGGCCGTGCGCTCGACAAGCTGCCGTTTCAGCTGTTGCCGCCGGTTCTACCTCCCGACGTCGCTAGAGACGAGCGGATCGGGATCTCGAAGGCTGTCGAGCAGCCGTGGCGCTTCCTGGCTGCAGATTCGCACTACCTCTCGCGCCGTCCGCGTTCGAGATGATGGCGAGGCAAGCCTCGCCCCTATCGGCCGACGACGACCCTGATCCGTAGGCCGGGAGCGGCGGCAACCCCGGGCGACAGGCTTTGCCTGAGAATCGTGCCGGCCTGACCCTTCCGGTACACGATCTGGGCTTTGAGGCGAAGCTTCTGGATCTGCACCTTGGCGGCGGCGAACGAGGAGCCGACGAGGTCGGGGACGAGCCCATAGCGTGCCTTCGAGACGACGAGGATGACGTTGTCGTGCGCCGAGAGGCCGCCGTTCGGCGGGTACTGCCTGATCACGACACCTGGCCGCTTGCCAGCCTTTGCGGGCGCGTACACGAGCTGGACCCCGAGCGGCTGCTGCGCGAGACGGGCGGTTGCTCCTTCGGCAGACCGGCCGACGACACTCGGAACCGCCACCTCGTTCGGCTTGCAGTCCGCCGTTCCAGCGGCCGGCCCCCGTCCGCTGAAGAAGACAACCGGCTGTGTCTCCTTGCAGTAGCCGTTGTCGAGCCTCCAGGCTCCCTTGCGGTACGCGACACGGCGCTCGCTGTAGCCGAGGTAGGGAGGAGCTCTGAAGGTCTGCGGGGTGTCGTCGAGAGCAGCGAGCGCCCCGGTCATGAACTCCTTCCAGATCTCCGCCGGCAGTGTTCCGCCTGCGACCGGCTTGCCGCCGAACTCGGTCAGCATCGGCTTGAGCTCGTTCGGGTAGCCGACCCATACCGCGACCACGAGCTGGGGCGTGTAGCCGACGAACCACGCGTCGCCGTAGTTGTCCGTTGTCCCGGTCTTCCCCGCCACCGGCCGGTCGGCGAGGGCGGCGCGCACACCGGTGCCCGACGTGACGACCCGCTGCAGGATCGACGTCAGCGTCTCCGCCTCGGCGCTCGTCAACGCGGGATGGGCGACGGGCGCATTGGCGCGGGTCTTGCCCGAGCGGACGTCGTTTACCGTGACGACGACGCGCGGTCGATCTCCGAAAATCGAGCTGTCGACCCGGCGCCCGTCGTTCGCGATCGTCGCGTACGCCCGCGCCATGTCGAGCGGGTTCACGGCGAGGCCGCCGAGCCCGATCGAGAAGAACGGGTCGAGATGGCTGCGGATGCCGAGCGCGTGGGCCATCGTCACGATGTGCTTCGGCTCGACGAGCTGCGTCAACTGCGCGTACACCGCGTTGTCCGAGCGCACCATCGAGTCGGCGAGGTTCGCGTGACCCACGTAGTCGCTCTCATAGTTCGTGACGTGCCAGTAGCGGTCACCGGTGAAGATCGTCACAGGCTTGGAGTCGAACGAGGTCAGCGGCGACAGCCCCTGGTGGAGGGCGGTCGCGAGCACGATCGGCTTGAAGGACGAGCCCGGCTGGCGTTCCGCCTGCGTCGCGAGGTTGAACTGGCTCTTCCGGAAGCTGGTGCCGCCGAACATCGCCTTCACCGAACCGTCACGCGGATCGATCGCGACGAGCGCGGCTGCCGGGCCGTCCGGGTTCGGGAGGATCTTCTTGATGGCAGCCCGCGCGACGTTCTGCAGGCCGAGGTCGATCGTCGTCGTCACGTGCAGCCCGCCGCCGAACACCCGTCGCGTGCCGTACGTCGCGACGAGCTGATCCTTGACGTAGTTGACGAAGTACGGTGCCAGGCTGCCCTTGCCGGGGAGCCGGACGTCTTCCGCGCGAGGCAGCGGTGTCTGGTCCGCCCGACGCAGCTGCCCGACGGTGATCTTCCCCTGCTTGACCATCATCGCCAGCACGTCGTGGCGGCGGGCCAGCGCCTCTGCGGGGCTCGTTACCGGGTCGTAGGCGCTCGGGTCCGCCGGAATCCCCGCGAGCAGCGCAGACTGCGCCAGATCCAGCCGGCGCGCGCTGACGTTGAAGTACGTATGTGCAGCCTGTTGGATGCCGTACGCGCCGTTCCCGAAGTAGATCGTGTTGAGGTAAGCAAGCAGGATCTTGTCCTTGCTCCAGCGCTGCGTGAGCTGCCAGGCGAGCGCCGCCTCCCGCACCTTGCGGCCCAGCGTCCGCTGGTTGCGGATGTAGGCGTTCTTGACGAACTGCTGCGTGATCGTGGAGCCACCCTCGACCACCTTGCCGCTCCGAATGTCCTGCCAGACGGCGCGCGCGATGCCTCGCAGGTCGACACCCTTGTTCTCGTAGAACCTCTGATCCTCGACGGAGACGATTGCCTGCCGCATGATCGGCGCGATGTCGTCGATCGTCCGCACGAGAACCCGGCTCTCGGAGCCACGCAGGACAGCGAGCTGGGAGACGCCGTTCGACGCATAGATGACGCTGTCCACGTCGCCGCGCTGCTGCGACGGGTCGAGCGCGGGGATCTCGCCGGCCACCGCGCGCACGAGGCCAAGCGTGAACGCGACGCTCATCAGGACGAAGAGGATGCAGAGCAACACGAAGAGGCGCAGCTTGCGAATTCGGCGGCGCTTCCGCGGCGCCTCGGTTCTCCGACGAAGAAGCCGCACACCGGCATTCTAGGGCCGTCACCCGGGTAGCTCTCGTCGCGGCTCGGCTAGACGCCGCGCGACACAACGATAGGCGTCGTCGTCGGCGCTTTCGCGCCGCCTGCTCGCTCGAGTGTGACGGCGACGACGTCGCCGGGCTTGACCTTGTGCCCGACGAGCACGACGCTGTGCCGACCACCCGCAAACAGACCCGATGGGGCAGGGGCGACCCTCTTGCGCATGACCCAGACCTGATACGTCTTGCCGGCGCGGGCGGGAAGCAGGTTGTCGACGACGAGCACCGAGTTCTGGCCGCTCTTGACCAGGCTGCCGCTTCCCGCGACCAGGCGCACACGCTCCGCGCCCGAGTCTGCGAGCACACCGGCGACCGTCCGTTGATCGGCGAGCGCCGACCGCGTGTCCGTAAGGCTTCGGTGCAGCGAGACCGCCCACAAGCCGAGCGCGACCAGGGCGACGGCCGCAATTGCGGCGAGCGCGCCAAGCGCCTGTGTCGGAGGGAGCCGGCGTGGTCGGAACGGCACGACGGTCTGCATCTCGGAGCGCGCCGCCGCGACGATCCGCTCGCGCAGCTCCCGCGGCGGCTCCGGTCCCGTCGCGGCGAGTGCGAGCGCGCCTGTGACCTCCCAGAACGAGGCGAGGTCTTCCTGGCACTGCGCGCAGCCGGCGAGATGCTCCTCGTACGCCTGACGCTCGTCGGCGTCGAGGGCATCGAGGGCGTAGCCCGCTGTCAGCTCGTGTATTCCGATTTCCATGATCCCTCTGCGGTGCCGTCGTCCAGCAGCTCGCGCAACCGCGCGAGCCCGGCGAACATCCGGCTCTTGATAGTACCGAGCGGTAGGCCAAGTCTCTCGGCGAGCTCGGACTGGCTGAAGCCGCCGTAGTAGGCGAGCTCGATCGACTCGCGTTGGGTATCGGGGAGATGCGTGAGCGCCTCCTGCACGCGGACGCGATCGAAGTGGAGCCAGGCGGCGTCTTCGGCGGATGGCTCGCTCGCGGGCTCGTACCCGTCCAGCGCGTCGAGCGAGTCGGTGCGACGGCGTTGCTCTCGCCGCACGAGGTCGACGGCGCGCCGGTGCACGAGCGTCAGGATCCACGTGCTCGCCTTTGCGCGATCCGCGGAGAAGGTGGCGGCTGTCCGCCACACCGCGAGGAAAGCTTCCTGGACTGCGTCTTCCGCCAGCTTCGCGTCGCGTAAGACGCGGAAGGCGAGACCGTAGGCGATGCGGCCGACACGGTCGTAAAGCTCGGCGACCGCGGTGTCGTCGCCGCGCGCGACGAGCGCGACGAGCGCTTCGTCTGACAGGTGAGCAAGCTGTCTGCGCATGGTCGCCGCCCGGCCCGGGCAAGGCAACGCTACCACGGGGTCCGCGACCTCAACCATCACGCATCGTTCGCCTGCGAGGCCGATCCGGTTCGGTCCGAACCGGTTGCGAGCGAAGCCCGAATAGCGGGCGTCAACCGACCAAGGAGAAGGGCATGAAGAAGTATCTCGTGCTCGCGACCGCGCTCGTCGTGGTCGCGCTAGCCGCTCTCGTGGCGGTCGTGAAGGGCACGGGTCCAGCCGCAGCCAACGCCTCGAGCCATCGTGAGGCACCGCTGATCTCGGAGGACCCGAGTGCAGACCTGACCGACCTCTACGCGTTTCGCAGCCCGGACAAGCCAAACACGCTCACGGTGATCGCGAACGTGATCCCGGGCGAGGATCCCGCGGCCGGCCCGAACTGGTACACGTTCTCGCCGACCGCGCGGTACAACCTCAAGATCGACACGAACGGCGACGTCAAGCCCGACGTCATCTACCGCTTCCAGTTCGGGCGGAAGAACGGGCCGTTCTTCCTCGGTGACTCCGCGCAGCCGTTCACGGTCACGCGGCAGCAAGGCGGCAAGACGTCCGTCGTCGCCAGGGGCACGACCCCGCCCAACAACATCGGGCCACGGTCGACGCCGAAGTACAACGAGCTCGCGACCAAGTCGATCACCCCGCTTGCAGGCGGCGGTCAGGTGTTCGCGGGACAGCGTGACGACCCGTTCTTCGGTGATATCGGGGCGATCTTCGACCTCGTTGCGATCCGCAAGGGCACGGGCGCAACGGGCGGCGGCAAGGACTTCCTCGCCGGCTACGCCGTCCACTCGATTGCGATTCAGATTCCGATCGCCAGCCTCAACGCCAAGAACGACACGATCGGCGTCTGGTCGTCGGTGGATCGCAAGAAGACGACCGTGCGCGGAGCTGCAACCCGCGATCACGGCAACTGGGTGCAGGTCGATCGCCTCGGCAATCCACTCGTCAACGAGGTGATCATCCCGACGCAGCTGAAGGACCTCTGGAACTCCTACCAGCCGTGGAGCGAGAGCAAGTTCAAGCAGTACTACACGAACCCGATTCTCGCCGCGGTGATCAACAAGCTCTACAAGCTCGGCGCACCCGAGACCGGCCGTGACGACCTCGTCGCGGTGCTGCTCACCGGCGTGCCGAAACTGAACTACACCGGCCCCAAGCTGGCCGACGTGCTCCGCCTGAACCTTTCGATCCCGGTTGCCGCAACGCCGAACCGGCTCGGAGTTCTCGGCGGCGACACGCAGGGCTGGCCGAACGGCCGCAGGCTGAACGACGATGTGATCGACATCGCAGAGCAGGCGGTGGGCGGCTTCCTCAAGGGGACGAAGCTCCCGCTCGGTGACGGTGTCAACGGCGACGACGTGGCGCATCTCACCTCGTTCCCGTATGTCGCAGACCCGAAGAGCGGTTTCGACAACACGAAGGGTGAGCAGAAGCCGTAGCTGAACGGAGACGGAGACGGAGACAGGCTAGACCCTGTTCCCGTCGCTGTCTTCGTCCCGAACCGGTCCGGCCTGTTCGCCGAACAAGCGGCGATCGGCACCTCGCTGATCGTGGGAGAAAAGGAGAAGGGGTTATGAGGAGAGGCATCGCGCTCGTCGCGCTTGCCCTGATCGCGGTGATCGCCGCCGTCGTCGCTGTCGCGACGTCCGGTGCGTTCACCCCCTCAGCGGCAAAGGCGTCGAGCCACAGGGAGGCGCCGTTGATCAGCGCCGATCCGTCGGTCGACAACACGGATCTCTACGCGTTCGTGAGCCCGGACCGTCAGGACACGGTGACGTTGGTCGCGAACTACATCCCGTTCGAGGATCCGGCCGGTGGCCCGAACTACTTCAAGTTCGACGACACCGCGCTCTACCAGCTGAAGATCGACAATAACGGTGACGGCAAGGAAGACGTCACCTACGACTTCAGGTTCGACTCGAAGATCACGAACCCGAATACGTTCCTCTACAACACGAATCAGGTCACGTCGCCAACCGACTCCGACCTGAGCGTGAAGCAGACGTACTCGGTCACGCGCGTGATCGGTCATTCGAAGACCGTGCTCGGAACGAACCTGCCGGTCGCGCCGCCGAACATCGGCCCGCGCTCGACACCGAGCTACGACACCGGTGCAGGCGATGTAGTGCAGAGCCTTCCCGACGGAATCAAGGTCTTCGCGGGTCCCCGCGACGACCCGTTCTTCGTCGATCTCGGCTCGATCTTCGACCTGGGCGGCCTCCGGCCGTTCAACCCGGCTCACCTGATCCCGCTTCCGGCAGCTCCGGGGCAGGATGGTCTCGCCGGCTACAACGTGCACTCGATCGCGATCCAGGTGCCGATCATCCAGCTGATCCACAACCTGAACCCGACGATCGGCGTATACGCGAGCGCCAGCAGGCCGAAGGTACGTGTCCTCAGTGACGACGGGAAGGTCAAGGCCAACGGGCCGTTCGTCCAGGTCTCGCGCCTCGGCAACCCGCTCGTCAACGAGGTCATCATCCCGCTTGGCAAGAAGGACTTCTGGAACGCGTCCGATCCTGCCAACGACAAGCAGTTCCTCACGAACTACACGAACCCGGAGCTTGCAGCGGATATCAACCTGCTGTACGGCGGAGCTCTCTTGCCTGCTCCGACCTCGGGTCGCAGCGACCTCGTCGCGGTACTGCTCACCGGTGTGCCTAGCCTCAACTTCACCGGCAACACGCAGGCTGATCTGCTGCGTCTGAACACGAGCATCCCGGTCAATCCGACCCCGGACCGGCTGGGTGTACTCGCGGGTGACTTCCAGGGCTTCCCGAACGGGCGGAGGCTGACGGACGACGTCACCGACATCGAGTTGCGGGCCGTCGCCTGCGGTTACGGCTCGATCCTGAACGGTGCCCTCGGGCTGTGCGACCTCTCGCCGAACGATGTCATCGGCGACGGAGTCGACACGAACGATGTCCCGTTCCTCTCCACGTTCCCGTACGTGGCCTCGCCGAACGACGGCTACAGCCACACGGGCCACAAGTAAACAGGCCACAAGTAGACAGACGACAGGCGGAAGGAGACAGCTCATGATCACGCGCAGACGAGTCTTGGTGGCAGGGGTAGCGGCGACCGTCGCATCCCTGACCCTCCTGCTCGGCGGTGTGCTAGCGACGTCTCCTTCCGCCGGTCCCTCGGCTCCCGCCGCCGCACCCGTTGCCCCCGAGCGCGCGCTCGCCGGCTTCGGGGCCGGCGGCGGCACCGTTGGTCTCGTACGACGGTACGAGGGGAAGGTGCAACGTGACCCAAGCGACGTCAAGTCGCTCGCCACGCTCGGGCTCGCGTACGAGCAGCGGTGGCGTGAGACCGGCGATTCCTCGTTCCTGCCGCTCGCCGCGCACGCACTGCGAAATGCCCATCGACTCAGTCCGAACGATCCACTCACGATCCAGGGGCTGGGGTCTCTCGCTTTGACCCGCCATGAGTTCGGTCGCGCGCTCACGCTCGGCCGGCTCGCGATCCGACTGGCTCCGTACAGCTCGAACCCGTACGGCATCAAAGGCGACGCGCTCCTCGAGTTGGGCCGCTACCCGCAGGCGTTCGCGGCGTTCCAGAAAATGGTCGATCTCAAGCCGAACCTCTCCTCGTACGCGCGCGTCTCGTACGCACGGGAGCTCACCGGCGACCTTCCCGGCGCTATCACGGCGATGCGGCTAGCGCTCGATGCGTCTGCCGGCGACCGCGAGGGATACGCCTGGACGTCGGTCCAGCTCGGGAAGCTCTACTGGATGCGTGGCGACAGCCGAACCGCCGCGAACCTCTATCTCGGGGCGTTGCAGGTCTTCCCCGGCTACGTCTACGCCCTCGACGCGCTAGCACCGATCGAGGTTGCACGCGGCTATCTCGGCCGGGCAATCGCGCTCGAGCGGCGCGCGATCGACGCGATCCCGCTGCCCCAGTTCGTCGGCCAGCTCGGCGATCTGTACGCGCGTGCCGGGAAGCCGCGGCTCGCTCGCGAGCAGCAGGCCACCGTCCGCGTCATCCAGAGGCTGCTCGGCTTCAACGGCGTCAAGGTCGACCTCGAGACCGCGATCTACCGAGCTGACCATTCGATCGATCCTCGTGGCACGATCAGGCTGGCTCGGAAAGCGCGCGCATTGCGGCCGTCGATCCTCGGCGACGACACCCTCGCCTGGGCGCTCGTGCGCGGTGACCGTTGCGATGAGGCGCGGACGTGGTCGCAACGCGCACTGCAGCTCGGAACCCGCGACTCACTTCTGTTCTTCCACCGCGGCGTCATCGAGCAATGCCTCGGTAACCGTCTCTCCGCTCGCACGTGGTTCGCGCGGGCGCTCGCGCTCAATCCCTACTTCTCGGTGCGCTTCGCACCCGTCGCCAGGAGGGCTGTGTCATGAAGAAGCTGGTCGTGCTCATTGCGGTTCTCGGTGCGCTCCTCGTCCCCGTCGTCGCGCAGGCCCATCCGCTCGGCAACTTCACGACGAACCGTTACGCGGAAGTCGTCGCCTCGGGCAAGCAGGTCTACGTCCTCTACGTCCTCGACCTGGCGGAGATCCCGACCTTCCAGGCGCGCGACGACGTCAACCGGCTCGGGAACGACGGCTACGCAGCCCAGCTTGCGCGGCGGCTCGGAAGCGGGCTTGCGCTGACGGTCGGCGGCTCGCCGCGACGGCTTGTTCCGCTGAAGCATGCGATTGCCTTCCCGAACGGGGTCGGGGGACTCCACACGACGCGGCTCGAAGTCGTGTACGACGCAGGGGCGAACAGCTCGTTGCCTATGGAACTGCAGGACCGCAACTACACGGACCGCATCGGCTGGCGCGAGATCGTCATACGCGCCGACAACGGTGCGCGTATCACGACCTCCAGCGCTCCCGCTGCAAGCGTCAGCGATCGCCTGCGCGCCTACCCGAAGAACCTGCTGCGCAGCCCGCTCGACGTCACATCGGCGACCGCCACGGTCGTTCCCGGCACCGCCGTGGGGGCTGTCCCGGCGCTGTTCGATGCGAAGGAGCTGAGCGCGCCCGTCACCGTGCGCAAGTACGACGGCTCGTTCACCTCGCTGATCGGCAGGCACGATCTCTCGTTCGGCTTCGTCCTCGTCGCTCTGTTGATCGCGACCTTCTGGGGGGCGGTGCATGCGTTGAGCCCAGGGCACGGGAAGTCGATCGTCGCCGCCTACCTCGTCGGCTCGCGCGGCAAGGCGCGGCACGCGTTCGCGCTCGGGGGAATCGTCACGTTGACCCACACGATCGGCGTCTTCACGCTCGGCTTGATCACGCTGGCGCTCTCGCAGTTCCTCGTGCCGGAGACGATCTATCCGTGGCTGAACCTCGCCTCGGCACTGACTGTCGTCGTTGTCGGAGTTGCTGTCCTGCGGTCGCGAGCCCTTGCGTGGCTTCGCCCGAAACCCGTCGTGGCGCACGGTCACCACCGTCACGACCACGATCACGATCACGACCACGATCATCCCCACGACCATTCCCATGGACACGGCCACAGCCACGTTCCTGCCGAGGGCACAGGCTGGCGGGGGATCATCGCGATCGGCGTGTCGGGCGGGATCCTGCCATGTCCGTCGGCGTTGGTCGTCCTACTGGCTGCCATCTCGCTGCACAGGGTCGCCTTCGGGCTCGTCCTGATCCTCGCGTTCAGCCTCGGCCTGGCGGCGACCGTGAGCGGCATCGGCCTTGTTGCGGTCGGCGCGCGGCGCGCGTTCAGCCGTATGAGCTTCGAGGGCCGGCTCGTGCGCGCTCTGCCTGCCGTAAGCGCGCTCGTGATCTTCGGCCTAGGAGTCGCGATGACCGTTCGCGCCTTCCCCCAAGTCCTGTGAACCGGTCCACGCAAACGGTCGAACAAGCCGTGATGACGGGGCGTCGGAACCGGGAGGCAGGTGGCGGCTGGCGCGCCTGGACGAGGATCCTGTCGCCCGCCGAATGGCTCCGGCTCGCCGGCTTCGGCTCGGTGATCACGCTTCTGCACATCGCTGGCTGGGGTCTGTTCATCTACTACTCGCGCCACAACCCGGCACTCGCCGGTCTCGGCACGCTTGCGTATACGTTCGGACTACGTCATGCGTTCGACGCCGACCACATCGCGGCGATCGACAACACGACGCGGAAGTTCCTGCAAGACGACAAGCGGTCGCTCGGCGTCGGCTTCTTCTTCTCGCTCGGCCATTCGACGGTCGTGTTCTCGCTGGTCACAGGACTTGCCGTCGCGGCGGCCACGGTCAAGTCGAGGATCCCGAGCTTCCAGGATTGGGGCACCTATGTCGGCGCCGGCGTCTCCGGAACGTTCCTCTGGATCATCGGCCTGCTGAACCTGGTCGTCCTCCTCGACATCGTCCGCGTCTTCAGGGAGATGCGCCGCGGCGAGTACGACAAGGAGCGCCTCGAGCAGCGGCTGCTCGATCGCGGCTTGATGAATCGCTTCTTCCTGAAGCGGCTCGGTGACCGCATCGACAAGAGCTGGAAAATGTACCCGCTCGGCATCCTCTTCGGTCTCGGCTTCGACACGGCGAGCGAGGTCGGGCTGCTTGCGATCTCGGCCGGCGTCGCGACGAAGCACGTGCCGTTCCTCGCCGTCCTCTCCCTGCCGTTGCTGTTCGCCGCAGGCATGTCGATGATGGACACAGCTGACGGCGCCTTCATGAGCCATGCGTACGGCTGGGCGTTCTCGAACCCGGTGCGGAAGGTCTACTACAGCATCACGGTCACGAGCCTCTCGGTTTTCATCGCGTTGGCCGTCGGCACGATCGAGCTCTTGCAGGTTGTCTCGACGAAGTTCAACCTCGACGACGGTTTCTGGAGCGGACTGAACAACCTCGACTTCGGGAAGCTCGGCTACGTCGTGCTCGCCATGTTCGCCGCGACGTGGGCGCTCTCGGTCACGATCTGGAAGACCGGACGGATCGAAGAGCGCTGGGAGCGGATGATCGACTCCTAGCCGGGTGCTCCGCTCGTGCGAGTGCTGGCCAACTGAGCCTTGTGTCACCCTACGGCGGATGGTCACCGCTTTAGCGTTACTCGTCGCAGCGCTCTTCGGGGCAGCCGACCAGTATCTCGGCAGTTTCTCGATGCACCCCTGGATGGCGGACGTGAGTTTGCTCTCCGCTCCATGGCTTGTGGTGGCGTTCCTGGCGGGCTGCACGCAACGGGAGCCGAAGCGGGCTGCGCTTCTCGGGATCGGGTGCACGTACGCGGCTTTGATCGGGTATGGCCTGATGACGCTCAGCCCGGTCGAGAATGCTCACCTGAGCACGGCCACCATTGGCGCGTTCGTTCGGAGCGAAGGCGGTGTCTTCATCGGAGGAGTGGTGAGCGGGCCGCTCTTTGCATGGTTTGGACACCGTTGGCGGGTTCATCGTGCGTGGCGCGGAGCGGTCCTCACCGCAGCTGCACTCTGCTTCGAGCCGCTTGTGCGGACAACCACGGGTAACGCCATCAGGTCATCGACCGTCCTGCTTGCGGAAGTAGCCGTCGGAATCGCGATGCTGACCTACGTCGCGACCCGAATGCTCATGCCGCTTGGAATAGATCGAGACAGGGACAACTCCGCAACGAGTTCATGACCGGGGTTCGAGAACCCTTGCGAGTTCGCCGTGTCGGCGTCTGATCGCGCCTAAACTTCGCGCATGGCGGACCCAGACGCTCGGGTGACGATCGCGCACCTCTCCGACCTGCATTGCGGCGAGCAGTATTTCGAGCCGAACCTGCTCGAGCGCGCGATCGGCGAGATCAACGATCTCGAGCCTGACATCGTCGTGTGCTCCGGCGATCTGACGAGCTTCGGCTTCAAGCACGAGTATCAGCTTGCGCGCCAGTACCTCGACCGGGTCGAGTGCGAGTCGGTCGTCGTGATCCCGGGGAATCACGACTCGCGCAACGTCGGCTACGTCCATTTCGAGGAGCATTTCGGCGAACGGAACTCGGTGTTGCGGACGAAGGGCGTGACGGTCGTCGCAGTCGACTCGACCGAGCCCGACCTCGACCATGGCCAAATCGGACGTGGACGCTACCGCTGGATCGAGGAGGAGTTCGCGGCCGAGCCGTCCGACTTCCGGATCTTCGTCCTACACCACCACCTGCTGCCGGTGCCGGGCACCGGACGCGAGCGGAACGTCGTCTACGACGCAGGCGATGCCATCGAGTGCCTCCAGCGGTCAGGGGTGCATCTCGTCCTCTCCGGCCACAAGCACGTCCCGTACGCGTGGCGGCTCGAGAACCTCTTCGTGGTGAGCACCGGCACCGTCTCGTCGCTCCGCCTGAGAGGCCATACGAGGCCCTGTTACAACGTGATCGAGGTCACCGGCCGCCACGTCGACATCTGGCGGCGGCACCCGTTCCATGGGCAGGAGCGCATCATCCAGTTCTCGATCGACACGCTCGAGTACGAGAAGTACACGGGCCGCATCGAGCGGGAGGTGACGACACGCGGATGAAGGCGGTTGCGATCATCGACGGCGAGCACTACGCGGACGTCGTGCGCGAAGCGCTTGGTGAGCTTCCATACGACGTCGTGGCAGCCGTGTGCGTCGGCGGGACGGAGAAGTTGCGCGGTGGCGAGACCTACGGTGTGCCGCTGGCCGAGACGCTCGAAGCCGCTGTCGCCGACTACGCACCCGATGTCGTCGTCGACCTTTCCGACGAGCCTGTATTGGGGCCGGTTGCCCGCTTGGCGCTGGCCGGTCGCGCGCTCGCGCTCGGCGTACCGTACGAAGGCGCCGATTTCCGTTTCGAGCCGCCTGTCTTCGTCCCGTTCGACGTCCCATCTCTCGCGGTTGTCGGGACCGGCAAGCGGGTTGGCAAGACAGCGGTGACCGGTCACGTTGCGCGCACGCTCTCCAGGGAGCGGTCGGTCGTCGTAGTTGCGATGGGGCGGGGTGGGCCGGCTGAGCCCGAGCTCGTCGAGGTTCCCCCGACGCTCGATGATCTGGTGTCGCTTTCGCGTTCGGGACGTCACGCTGCGTCCGATCACCTCGAGACGGCAGCGCTTACCGGCGTCCCGACGGTCGGGTGCCGCAGAGCGGGCGGTGGGCTTGCGGGCTCGGTGTTCATGTCGAACGTCCTCGAGGGAGCCCGCGCGGCGGAGGCGCTCGGTCCTGATCTCGTCGTGTTCGACGGCAGCGGAGCTGCGTTGCCGCCGATCGACGTCGGACGTCGGATCGTCGTCGTCGGGGCGCATCAGCCGCTCGACGTCGCGACCGGTTACCTCAATGCCTATCGACTGCGCATCGCCGATCTCGTCGTCGTGACGATGGCCGAGGACGGCGCGGAGCCGTTGCGGCAGGCGATCCGAGAGCTTGTTCGCCCTGGCGTGGCGGTCATCGCAGCGGTGCTGCGGCCCCGACCTCTGCTTCCGGTGGACGGCCGGAAGGTCGCCTACTTCGGTACGGCTCCGGCAACTGCGCACGACCGGATCGCAGAGCATCTGACGACGACACACGGCGCTGCTGTCGTCCATGTGTCGGGAGCGCTCGCCGATCGCGCACGCCTGCGCGAGGAGCTCGCCGCCGTCGACGCGGAAGTGTTCGTCGTCGAGCTGAAGGCGGCGGCCGTCGACGTCGTCGCCGAGGCGGCCCTCGAACATGGGGTAGAGGTCGTACTCGCGGCGAACGATGTAGTGCCACTCGCAGGCGAGGCCGATTTCGATGTCCAGTTGCTCAGGCTCGCGGATGAAGCAGCTGCGAGACGAAGGCTGGTCGTGTGAGCGAGCGCCGGTACCTCCCCGAGCTGCCCCTCGGGGGCGACGACGGGCCGCCGTGGTCGAAGGGGCTGATGGCGCGGGCGCTCGCCGCGACAGGGCTGACGCTGACTCGAGCCTACGAGCTGGCGCGGCGCGCGGACGCGGAGATGCTGGAAACCGGCACCGACCGGCTCGACCTCGACAAGCTGGCCGACCTCGCCGCGGAGGTGCTCGGTGAAAGGCAGGCGAGTCGCACGATGCGGCGTCTGCGCCGGCTGCAGCTGCTGCGCGAGCTCGATCTCCCGATCGTGCTACTCGTCGGTGGCGCGACCGGAACAGGCAAGTCGACCGTCGCGACCGAGATCGCCCACCGGCTCGGCATCACACGGGTCACGTCGACCGACTTCATCCGTCAGACGATGCGGTCGCTGTTTTCGCGCGAGCTGATGCCGTCGGTGCACTACTCGAGCTTCGAGGCACGGCTGGCGCTGACGCGTGCGGAAGAGGAGGAATCCGGCGATGCGACCCTCCTCGGCTTCCTGGATCAGACGCGCAACGTTCTCGTCGGCGCGGAGGCTGCCGTCGAGCGGGCGCTCACCGAGGGCTGGTCGATGGTGCTCGAAGGCGTGCACCTCGTTCCCGGAATGGTGCGGGTGGAGCACGGCGACGCTCTCGTCGTCCATGTCGTGCTCGCCATCGAGGACGAGGAGGTTCACCGCAGCAGGTTCTGGGTGCGGGAGGTCGCAACGGACGGCCTGCGGCCACTCGAGAAGTACCTCGACGGCCTGCCCGAGATCCGCGTTATCCAGGACGCGATTCTCGACCGCGCTCGGCGGTGTGACGTCGTCGTCATCGAGAGCGGGTCACTCGACGAGGCGATCGGCGACGTGCTCGACGTCGTGCTCACCGGCGCCGAGCGGCTCGTCCGCACCTAGAGCCGCGCCGCTTGGGCGCGCTTGGTTCCCGCGTTCCAAGATGTGTCGTCAACCTTAAACCGCGTCCGGGGCCGACTACCCGGTCGCTACACTCGATCCATGGTCGCCAAAGACGATGTCGTCGAAGCGTTGCACGGCGTGGAGGATCCCGAGCTCGGGATGGACATCGTCGAGCTCGGTCTCTTCTACGACGCCGAGATCGAAGGCCCGAAGGTCAAGATCATTCACTCCCTCACGTCGATGGGCTGCCCGGCCGGGCCGATGATCCAGGAGAGCATCCACGACGCGGTGGCGGCGCTGCCCGGCGTCGATGCGGTGGAGGTCGAGCTGACCTTCGACCCGCCCTGGACGCCCGACCTGATGTCCGACGACGCGAAGTTCATCCTCGGGTTCGGCTAGGGGCATGAAGTCGCCTACACCCGACCCGATGCTGGTGATGTTCGGCGGGGCGTACTGGTGATCGTACGACCATGCCGCCCGTGTGGCGGCTGACGTCCATCGGGCGCGAGAGTCGCACCGTTCGCACGTCGCACTACTGAAGAGGGTCGCAGCCGCCGTTCGCTCAGTCGCGAGACGCGTGTGATCTCTCGCAGCGCTCTCGTGCTGCGCCAGTTTGTGGCAGTGCTTGCGAGCTGCTGCATCTTCACCGTCGGCTGAACAGTCGACCGCGCCCCCGTGCGGGGCGGCAGCGGCTCAGCATCGTCGTCGGCGTATCGCCGCCGTCGCGAGCGCTAACGATCTGACGTCGGTAGTGACGTGAGTTCGGCCGCGGGCCAATCGAGCGCCTGAAGTTCGCGCAGCACGACCGATGGCTCTAGGGTCCGGAACGTGAAGCTTCTGGGCGCGCTCTCGAACAGAACGCCTCGCTTCACCCCGATGATCTGGACATCGTCGGCGCGGTTAACGGAGAAGACAGGGCCAAGGCGACGCAGAAGGCCGCGAGGTGCGACTTCGATCTCGTCAGGGTTGGCCGTCAGTCGGACAAATCCCAGCTGCCAGTATTTGAACCTAAACTCGCCTTTCCAGATTACGCCTCCGACAAAGGATGCTGTTGATGACCGCGACATTGAGCGCGACGAGTTCCGGTTAGCCGGGGATCGAGAGCACGATCTTGCCGAGTTGTTCGCCTGCTTCGAGCCGTTCATGCGCTGCGCGGATCTCGCTCAGCGGGAGGACGCGATCGACGTGGATTCGTGCTCGCCCGTCGCGGACGAGGTCGTAGACGCCGAGGAAGTCGTCGCGCGTCCCCATGGTGGAGCCGAGGACATCGAGTTGCTTCCACCAGAAACGATGGAGCTGTGCCGGCGGGTTCGGGCCGGAGGTCGCGCCGCATACGACAACGCGTCCTGCCGCTCGCACGGCTGAGAGGGACCGAGCCCAGGTCGCCTCGCCGACTGTCTCCACGACCACGTGGACACCCTTTCCCGTCGCTTCCTTCACGGCAGCGACGACGTCTCCGTCGGCGTGGTTGACGGTGACATCCGCGCCCCACGCGCGAGCCTGCTCGAGCTTCGAGTCACTGCCCGAGGTGACGATTGTGCGCACGCCGAGTGCGCGACAGATCTCGAACGCAGCCGTGGCGACCCCGCCGCCGATGCCCCAGATCAGCGTCCACTCTCCCTCCACGACCTTCGCACGGGTCACGAGCATCCGATACGCGGTCTCGTAGACGAGCGGGAACGCAGCACCCTCCTCGAACGAGAGCCGCTCGTCGAGCGGGAAGACCTGCTCGGCCGCGATGGCGATCAGCTCGCAGTGCGTTCCATCCTGATGCTCGCCCAGCGGCGAGATGGTTTGCCCGTGCTCCAGCCCCGGGTTGATAACCACCCGGTCGCCGATCGCAAAGCCGCTTGCCCCTTCGCCGAGACCCGCCACGAGCCCGGCGCCATCGGCTCCGAAGATATGCGGCTTCGGTGCAGATGGCAGGCCCTTGCGCACCCAGACGTCGAGATGGTTCAGCGACGCGGCGCGGAGCTCGATCAACACCTCGCCGGGGCCGGGGGTCGGGTCGGGCACATCCTCGTACCGGAGAACCTCGGGACCGCCGTCCTCGTGGCTGCGCACCGCCTTCACGTGCATCATCCTCGCATGCGAGCGGCAGAGCTGGAACGGTTGGCCGAGGAACTCGGGCTCGACGTCGTCGGCGCTGCCCGGGCCGAGCCCTACGCCGACACCGAGAGCCACATCCACGCGCGAGCCGCCGACGGCTACTTCGCCGACATGCGCTTCACCATGGCCAAGCCCGAGATCTCCTGCCATCCCGAGCTCTTGCTCGAGGGAGCGCGCACCGTGATCTCGGCTGCGCTCTGCTACTACGTGCCTGGCCCCGAGCCCGCGGCCGGGGAAGGGCGCCTGCCGAGGTACACCTGGCGCGACCACTACGCGGAGCTACGGGAGAAGCTCGACCTCCTCGGACGGCGGCTCGGGGGCTCGTACCGTGTCTTGGTCGACGCAAACCAGCATGTCGATCGCACCGGCGCCGTGCGGTCGGGGGCGGCTTCTACGGCAAGAACACGATGGTGATCACGCGCACGCACGGCTCGTGGGTCGTTCTCGGCACGGTCGTGACCGACGTCGAGGTCGAGTCGACGCCGCCCCTCGAGCTGGATTGCGGCTCATGCCGGCTCTGCATCGACGCGTGCCCGACCGACGCGATCGTCGACGACGGCGTGCTCGATGCCCGGTTGTGCCTCTCGTACTGGACGCAGGCGGCAGCCCTGATCCCTGACGAGCACCGCGAGCATCTCGGGAGCCAGGTCTACGGCTGTGACATCTGCCAGGACGTGTGCCCGTGGAACCGCGGCATCGAGAAACGTCGCCGCGACGTCGTGCTTCCTGCCGAAGCGACGCCGACCGTCTCCCTCGCCGACTGGCTCGAGCGTGACGGAAGCGAGCTCGTCGCCGAGTTCGATCGTCTCTACGTGCCGAGGAACGATCCGCGCTGGCTGCGGCGGAACGCCCTCGTCGCCCTGGGAAACAGCGGCGAGCCCGAGGATCGCGAGATTGCCGAGCGGTACGCCGAGTCCGACGACGACGTTCTTCGCGATGCCGCCGAGTGGGCTCTGGGCCAGATTGCGCGACGGGTGTGACCGGCGACCACCTGCGGCTTCTCGCGCACGAGCTCCGGAGCCCGGTCGCTGCGCTCGGCGTGCTGGCCTCCGTCGCGGCAGTTGGCAGTGCGGCCGACTTGGCGAGAACAGTCGCGCTGGCAGTGGCTGCCGGCCGCGATATCGAGCGGTTGCTCTCGGATCCGGATCTGCTGTCGCTTCGCCCGGAGGAGCTCGAGCTCGACGCACTAGTGAGCTCGCTCGTCCAGCCCGGCGTGACGTGCGTCGTCCAACCTGCGCGTGTCGTCTGCGATCCGACCAGGATCCGCCAGGCCGTCGCGAACCTGGTTGCGAATGGACTTCGTCACGGATCGGTGGTGACGGTCACAGGCGCACGGCTCGACGACGGCTTCGCGATCGCGGTGGCAGACGACGGTCCCGGCATCGATCCCGGCAGGGACGTCTTCGAGCGCGGTGCGAGCGGCGTCGGCTCGACCGGTTACGGCTTGTGGCTCGCGCGAGCGATCACCGAGGCGCACGGCGGCACTCTGACCGTGGAATCGACCCCGGGCACCGGGGCGACGTTCACGCTCTCGGTGCCGCAGCGACCTTCCGTGAGCGACTGACGCCGAGCTCGGTGCTCAGTTCCTTCGCGCGCCGTGCGACGGTCTGCCGGAGCTCAGCAGGCTCGAGAACGACCGTTTCGCCACGATCGGCGAGCACCTCGGACAGGAGCCATTCCTCGGTCTTGAACGGCAGCTCGGCCAGCGCGGAGTGGTCGGTGAGCGGCCGTGCTCCCCGCTCGACTTTCCAGCGGGCCACGGCGGGGGAGTGCCAGACCCGGGCGATCCGCGGCTCGGTCATGTAACTCGGGTCGAAGCCCACCCGCGGCTCGAAGCGCTCCTCGGTGAGACGCGCCGAGCGCATCCGGTCGAGGCGGTACGTACGCGGTCCGTCGGCTGTGCGATCCCAGGTGTGGACGCGCCAGTGCGGCAGCTCGCGTTCAAACGAGTAGGGCTCGACGGTGCGCACGCTCGGGGTCTCGTCGCCTTCCTTCAGGTATTCGATCTCGACGAGTCTGCGCCGCTCGGCGCCGCTCGCGAGCGTCTTGACGAGCCCCTCCTCGGCGTCCTGCACGAGCGGTTGGGGCGTCTGTGCGAGCTCGAACTGACCGAAGGTCTCCTCCAGCTTGCGGCGCACACGCTCGAGCGGAGTGTGAGCTTCCGCTGCGATTGTCGCCCCGACGTACTCGATTGCCAGCCGGATGGCGCGCGCCTCGAGCGGCGTCAGCTTCGGCGGCTTCCGGAAGACGTCGCCGTAGAGCTCCTTGTCGACGCGTACGCGGCCGGTCTCCTCGTCGTACTCGGCATACACGGTGTAGCAGCCGCCGCCGAAGTTGACGAGGTTGAGGAGGGAGAGGTGATCCTGAAGCTCCTCGAGCGGGATCGAGAAGCGAGCGGCAAGGTCGTCGCCTTCGAGCTGAGCGTCTCGGCCGTCGCCGCAAGCGGTGAGCAGGTGGGCGAGAAGCGCCTGCAGCACGCCGAAGCGCTCGGGCGCGATCGGCCCCGCGGGTCGCTCCACGATCCCGAGCGCGCGGTCGACGCGGCGCGGTCGCGCCAGCACCGGAGGCGCGCCTTCGTGCGCGGCACGGAGCCGCCGGAGCCCGTTCGCAACCTCGGCCCGCAGCTCGGCCGGTTCGAGTGGCACCGCGCGCCCGTTCTGGCGCAGAATCCAGCCTGCGAGCGGCTCGACCCGCGAGAACGCCGTCTCGAAGACGCCGTCGGTCAGCGTGCCGGCGTCGGCGAGCGTGCGATGCACCCACCAGGCTGTGTCGTCCTGCACGGCGATCCGGGCAACGCCGACGGCATCACCGATCTGCCACGGCTTGGGAACGCGGTGCGCCTCGACGTCGAAGTCAGCCGGCAACCGGAAGTCGCGCTCCCTGCGAGTCGCAAACCGGATGTCGCTGCGCAGCCGCGAGACGCGGAACGTGCGAATCGCCGCGCGCACCAGATCCTGCCCGACGACGTACCAGACCCCTTCGTCGAGTCGCAGCGCGTACGGGTTCATCGTCCGCTCGGTCACCTTGTCGCGCTGTGGTGTCCAGTAGTTGAACTTGATCGTGCGCTGCTTGGAGATCGCGTTCTCCAGCTTCGACAGCCGTCCGGCGAGCTCCGGTGAGTAGTCGGGTGCACTTACCCGGACACGCTCCGCGGTGCTCGTGGGCGCGTTCTGGAAGCCTGGCCGTCCGAGCGCGAGATTCTGCAGCGCGAGACGCAGCGGCTCCGCATATGCAAACTGGCCCTCGAGGCAGTACAGCGCAGTCTGGAGCGCGGCGAGCTCGTCGTCGTCGAGGTCGAGCCGGTCGAGGAAGTAGTTCTCCGAGCGCAGCGTGTAGAGTTCCTCGCCGGTGAACTCGTCGCGCTGCGAGGCGAGCGGGATGCCGAGCGCTGTCAGCTCCGCTCGGTCCGAGTAGTAGCGGCGCGCGAACGCCTCGTCGGACATCTCCGAGTAACCCTCGACGTTCGACTTGACGTCGCGAGCGGTCAGCGGACGCCGCTCCGCCATCAAGAAAGCAACGAGCGAGAGCTGCCGGATCAGCTTGTCAGAGTCGTGCGACATCGTCCGCCGACTCTACAGCTACGCCGTTTGTCTTACGCCGCGACGGTCGTGCGCTCGAGATGCTGGTGCGACGGGCAGTAGTCCCTGCCCGGCAGCGGCGTCCGCTGGCAGGCCTTGCCCTTGCGGGTGGTTGCCCGGCAGCGGGCGATGCCGCCGTCGAAGGCGCCCGCCTCGATCTGGGCGTCGATGAACGTCACCGCAGCCGAGACCCCCTCGCGTACCGTCCAGGCGACCTGCGCCTGCGCGGTGATCGGGAAGTAGCGGCGGATGTCCTGGAAGAGTGTGCGGTCGGGCCGCGCGAAGTAATGCGGATCGGCGGCGAGGCGCGCCATCGTCTGCTCACATTCGCTGAGCACCGACCGGCGGTACTCGAGCTGCGACCCCTCGGGCGCGTACGGGTCGATCAAGTCCTTGATCGAGCGGTAGATCGCGCGCGAGTACTGGTACATGCAGGACTGGAGGTGTGCGACGTGCTCTTCCATACGTTTTCGCGCTCCCGAGGAAGTCGGCTAGAAGCCGGGGAAAGGGCCGCAAAAACGGCCTCGGAACAGCAGTCTAGCCGCTTTTCGCGCGTGTTACAAACTTTGGCACGATCGTTGTCTCAATAGTAGACAGCTCAGCGGCTGACGCGTTGCGTTCGCGCAGTCTTGGCCACAGTTCGAGCACGCAGAAGTGCGCCGTTGGCGTCCGGTTCGGTCTCGTACACACCGGTGAACACGATCCAGTAGCCGGGGTGGAGACTTGCGTAGCGGTCCGAGTCGAGGATCCCAACTCGAGGAAGGCCCCTTTGAGTCGCTTCGTCGGCGATCACTCTCGCCGCCGGGTGACCTTGCCGCTTCGGGATCGACGCAAGAACGATCGACCATGCGTCCGTGCCGGCCGGCCACGCGGCGAGGGGGTTCGGCGGCTTCGGGGTTCCGATCACGACGCTTCCACCCGTCGCGACGATCACCGTCGGCGCAGAGCGGGCGTCCCGTGTGAGCAGGATTGCCGAGGCCGCGCCGACAGCTGCCACCGCGAGCGTCAGCAGAAGCGGCAGGACGACGCGTCGATCGGGCCGCGGACTCGGCCCAAGGCGACCTTCGATCGGCAGACGGAACCCGCACTCGACGCAGTACTCCTGACTCGCCGCGATGGTCGCGCTGCAGCGCGGGCAGCTACCTGCGGCCGCGGTCAAGCCGCCGGCTCTCGAGTCGCTTCTCCCTCGGCGAGGTCGCGGCCGCAGCTAGGGCAGTAGCGCGCACCGATCAGGATCGGCGCACCGCACGTGCAGATCGTTCCGGGCCTCGATCGAATCCCGCGGGCGCCGGCCAGCAGTGCGTCGATCTCGCTCACTCGAACCTCGATCGCAACAAGCTCGGAGCAGCGCTCGACGACGACGTCGGGGTTGAAGTGGTCGTGGCGGTACATCTCGAGCGTCAACCCGCCGAGGTCTCGCAGTCGTTCCTCGCGAAGCAGGAGGAACGCGTGCCGCTCGCGTCGGAGGTCGCTCGCAGTCGGGGCCGCGGGTCGTCTCGAGAACATGCCCATCGCGCTAGAGCTGGACGACGACGAGGCGTTCTTCGGTCATCTCGCGGACCGCCCAGGCCGGGCCCTCGCGGGTGTTGCCCGAGTCCTTGACGCCACCGTAGGGCATCTGGTCGGCACGGAACGTCGGCGCCTCGTTCACGGTGATCCCACCGAACTCGAGGCAGCCGGCCGCGTAGGTCGCCCCGGCGATCGAGCTGGTGAAGATCCCGGCCTGGAGGCCGTAGCGCGTCCCATTGGCGAGCGCGACGGCCTCGTCGAGCGTGTCGTACGACTGCAGCGTGCAGACCGGTCCGAACGCTTCGTCGCAGGCGAGATGCGCATCCGGCGCGGGCCGTTCGACGACCGTCGGCACGAGCAGGTCGCCGTCGAGCATGCCGCCCGTCAGGATCAAAGCGCCGCCTGCTCGAGCCTGCTCGATCCACTCGACGACGCGATCACGCTCGGACGCGGCGATCAGCGGCCCGACATCGGTGTCCTCGTCGCCCGGGTCACCGATGTTCAACGCTTCCACACGCGGCAGGAAGGCCGCCTTGAACTCGTCGTAGATCGATTCCTGCACGTAGATCCGCTGGACCGAGATGCAGCTCTGGCCCGCGAATGAGAACGCGTTTGCGGCCAGCTTTGCCGCCGTTGCGTCGATATCCGCATCCGCTTCGACGATCACCGGCGTCGCATTCCCGAGCTCCAGATTGACACGCTTGCGCGGTGCCCGCTCGCGGAGCTTCCAGCCGACAGCGCCCGAGCCGGTGAAGGTGATGAGCTTCACGCGCTCGTCCTCGACGAGCACGTCGCCGATCTCCGCCGAAGGGCCGACGACGACGTTCAGCCAGCCGGGCGGCAGCTCAGCCTCGGTCTCGAGCTCGGCAAGCAGAAGGGCCGAGAGAGGGGTCTGCGAGGCGGGCTTGAGCACGACGGCGCAGCCGGCGGCGAGCGCGGGCGCGATCTTGTGCGCGACGAGGTTGAGCGGGAAGTTGAACGGCGAGATCGCGCCGACGACACCGATCGGCACCCGCATCGTGAATGCGAGCTTGCCCTCACCGGCCTGGGAGGCGTCCATCGGGATCATCTGCCCCGCGAGCGTTCGTGCCTGGACTGCGGCCATCGTGTACGTCGACATCGCGCGCGCCACCTCGACACGTGCCGCCTTGAGAGGCTTGCCGGCTTCGCCCGAGATCAGGAGCGCGGCCTCGTCGGATCTGCGTCCGAGCGCTGCAGCGACGCGCACCAGGATTTCGGCACGCTTGTGCGCCGGAAGAGGTTCGAGCATCGCGCGCTCGGCGGCGTCGATCGCTCGGCGAGCCTCGGCGGCTCCGCCTTTGGCGACCCGCCCGACGAGCGCCCCGTCGTACGGTGATCGCACCTCGACCCACTCGCCGGTCTCGACCCATTCCCCGTCGACGAGCAGGCCGCGGTTGTTGGTTGTGACGGCCATCGCTCGCCAGTCTAGAACGGACTCACTACCATCGGGCGGTGCCTCGCGCACTGATCGTCGCTCTCGTCGCCCTCGTTGCCGCGGCTGCGGTCGTAGCTGGTCGCGGTGGCGCGGCGACGCAGCCGCTGGTCGGCGTCTCGAAATACGGCCCTGCGTCGGCCACTCGCGTGCTCGTTCTCGTGCCGGGAAGCGGCGGCAGTGGCGGCAGCTTCTCCGAGATCGCGCCCGCGCTCGTTGCACGTGTCCCGAACCTCCAAGTGTGGGCGACCGATCGACGGGGCGACGCGCTCGCCGACCTGCGGGGTTTCACAGCCGGCGACCCTGTAGGCGCATATGCCTACTACTTCGGGCGGCAGGCGATCGACGGCCAAACATTCGATCCCAACGTCGCCGGCGAGCACCCAGAGGCACTCGGCTGGGGACTGCCGACCGCGTTGACGGATCTCCGTCGCGTAGTCGTCGCGGCTCGAGCGGGCGGGCGTCGGAGGGTGATTCTCGGCGGTCATTCCATCGGTGCGGCGACCGCGCTCGCGTATGCGGCGTGGGACTTCGACGGGCGAGCCGGCTACCGCGACCTTGCCGGAGTCGTCCTCATCGACGGTGGCGAGCTTGGAACCTTCGGCACGCCGACTGTTGCGAGGGCCCGTGCCGGACTCGCGCAGCTCAAGCGTCAGTCGACACCGTTCTCGGATCGGCTCGGCATCGGAGCGCCGTGGATCTTCGCGGCTCTCGGACAGATCGCGGCGCTGTACGCGCTCCGCGCTCCCGACGCGCCGTCGGTGCTCGCCGCGAACCCGCTCGTGCCGGCGCAGTTCCGGCCGCCTGGCTCGCCGACGAACGCCGACTTCTTCGCCTTCGCGGCGAAGGCGGCAAGCATCGATGTCGCCCACTGCGGACTGAGCGAAGCGGCGCGTCTTGTCTCCGCGGAGCCGCACACGTTGAGCAGCTGGTACTACCCGTCGAGGCTGGATATCGACCTGATCGGGGCCGCGTCGCTGCGCCCCGACCCGATCACGCGGCTCCTCGGCCTCGCGGGTCATCTGCAGCATCTCGCCGGCGTCAACGTGCCGTTGTACGCATTTGCGACGGGCGACATCCCGACGACCTCGGCCGGCGCCCGCACGTTCCTCAGCCGTTCCCACTCGCCACGCCGATCGGCGGTGATCGCCAGCGACGCGACGTTGCGGCATGTCGATCCGCTCTGCGTCCCGTTCGCGAAGAGCCGCTTCCTCCAGACGCTCGTGCCGTGGCTCGCGAGACGGTGACAGCGGCCGCTAGTCGGTCGAGGAGGGTCGTGAGCACTGTTCTGTTGCTCCATGCCGGGATCGCGGACAGCCGTATGTGGCAGCCGCAGGTCGACGTGCTGCGGGCCGCTGGCTATCGGGTGCTTGCGCCCGACCTACGCGGGTTCGGGCATCAGGTGCTCGAGCCCGCGCCGTTCTCGTACGTGCGCGACGTCGAGGCGCTGCTCGACGGCCCGACCGCCGTTGTCGGCAGCTCGCTAGGCGGCAGAGTGGCTCTCGAGCTCGCGGTGCTCCGGCCGGAGCTTGTGGAACGGCTGGTGCTGATCGCGCCCGGCTTGCCCGGCTGGGAATGGTCTGACGAGACACGCGCCGGCTGGGCCGAGGAGGAGGCGGCCTTCGAGCGGGGTGATCTCGAGGCTGCTGCCGAGGCGAGTGTGCGGCTTTGGGTCGATGGCCCACGCCGCTCGCCCGAAGCGGTCGACTCGACCATGCGAGCAGCCGTGTGCGGGATGGTGCTGCGCTCGTATGAGCTGCAGAAGGATGGGTGGGAGAACGGCGCTGAGGAGGAAGAGATCCTCGACCCTCCGATGAGTCGCCGGCTCGGCGAGATCCGCTGTCCAACGCTCGTGCTCGTGGGCGAGGAAGACGTCGCCGACATGCATGCGATTGCTGCGCACATTGCCGACTCCGTCGGAGGAGCTCGCCTTGTGAGGGTGTCTGGGACGGGACACCTACCGAGTTTCGAGCGGGCCGACGAGATCAACGCGCACCTGCTCGCGTTCCTGCAAGAGAGCTAGGCCAACCTGCGTGCGGACGAGCCACTACCCGCTTGGTGCAGCAGCGACCGTGGCGGAGTTGGAAGCGGATCCTCATCCACTTCTCGCGGCACTGCGCGAGAAGGAGCCGGTCTCGTGGCTCCCTGCGCTCGACGGCTGGCTCGTGACGCGCCACGACCTCGCGCTCGAGATCGTTCGCGACGCCAGGACGTACACCGTCGACGACGAGAGGTTTTCGACGGCTCAGGTCGTCGGCCCGAGCATGCTCTCGCTCGACGGAGCCGAGCACGCGCTTCATCGGGCTCCGTTCGCCCGGCCTTTCCGCCTCGATGCCGTCCGCGAGCGGTTCACGGCGTTCGTCGGGAGCGAGGTCGACCGGCTGATCGACGCGCTCGAGCCGAACGGCGCTGCCGAGCTGAGGCGCGACTTCGCCGGCCCGCTTGCCGTCTCAGCCATGGTGCACGCACTCGGGCTCGAGGAGACAGACCCCGCCGACGCACTCGGCTGGTACGACGCGATCGTCGCCGAGGTCACCCGCATCACGGCTGGAGAGCCCGCGGACGGCAGCGGCGCTCACGCGTTCGCGGAGCTTCGCGCAGCCGTAGAGCCGGCCCTCGAGCGCGACCCCTCGACGTCTCTGGTCGCCGCGGCCGCGAGTGAGGCGGGCGGTCTCTCGGGCGGCGACGTCGTGTCGAATGCGGCCGTCCTGCTCTTCGGCGGCATCGAGACGACCGAAGGGATGATCGCTCACGCCATCCGGCACGTCCTGGCGAGCCCCGGAGCCGCCGAGCTCGTGGTGGTTGACGCGCGGTTCGCGCGGGCGGCGGTCGAGGAGTCACTCCGACTGGAGCCCGCTGCTGCCGTCGTCGACAGGTACTCGACGCGCGATGTCGTGCTGGGAGGTGTGGCAATCCACGAGCGAGAGCTCGTTCGCGTGTCGCTCTCCGGTGCGAACCGCGACCCGGAGGTCTTCGCAGACCCCGACCGCCTCGACCTCGAGCGTCCGAATGTCTCGCGGCAGCTCGCGTTCGTCCACGGCCCGCACGTCTGCCTCGGCATGCATCTCGCGCGGCTCGAGGCGCAGACGTCTCTCGAGCGGCTGCTCGCCCGTCTGCGCGGCCTGAGGCTCGATTCCAACCGGCCGAGCGTCGTCCGGGGCCTCGTCTTCCGCAAGCCCGAGACCGTCCATGTGGTGTGGAGCGCATGAGCGCCTCGCTCGACCGGCGTGACCTGCTCGCACGAGCCGGGCGCCTCTCGCTTGCGGTCGGCGTCATGCCCTGGTGGCGCGTTCTGTCACCGACCGAATCGACGGATCCTCGCATCCGCGCCCTCGCGCAGCAGCTCCAGGGAACGGTGCTCGGCCGAGGGGACGCCGGCTATGACGCGGCGAGGCGCCCGTACTTCTCCCGCTTCGACGACGTCATGCCGCTGGGCGTCGCCTTCTGCCAGAGCTCACGCGATGTCTCCCGTGCAGTTCGCTGGGCTCGAGCGAACGGCGTGCGGATCGCGGTGCGCAGCGGCGGGCACAGCTACGGGGGCTACTCGACCGGCTCCGGGCTCGTGATCGACCTCTCTCGCTTGAACAACGCCGCCGTCAACCTGGCCGGCACCGAGGCGGCCATAGGCGCCGGCACGCGCCTGATCGATGTCTACGAGCGGCTCTGGCAGCATCGCGTCACCATTCCGGCGGGTACCTGCCCCTCCGTCGGGATCGCCGGACTGGCTCTCGGCGGCGGTGTCGGGTTCACGTCCCGCGCGTTCGGGCTGACCTGCGACAACATTCTCTCGCTTCGCCTCGTCGATGCGAAGGGCCGTGTCCTCACCGTCGATGCCGGTCACCATCCCGATCTGTTCTGGGCGTGCCGCGGAGGTGGCGGCGGCAACTTCGGGATCGTCACGTCGTTCCGCTTCCGCGTGCACCCGGTCGACACCGTGACGACGTTCATCGTCGAATGGCCGTGGGCTCAGGCCGGCAAGGCGCTCGCCGCATGGACGGACTGGGCGCCGAAGGCGGTCGACGAGCTGTTCTCTGTGCTGTCGGTCGCGACGACGGGGTCGTCGGCGCCGCGTGTCGCCGTCGCCGGTCAGTTCCTGGGGTCGAAGGCTGCGCTCCAGCCGCTTCTCGCGCCGCTGCTCGTCGGGACGCCGACGCGAGTCGGTTCGACGGAGAGGACGTTCATGGAAGCCGCGCTCATGTGGGCCGGCTGTAGCGGGACGTTCGCCGAATGCCATGTGCCTCCGGCAGGGAACCTCGGCCGCGGGACATTCGCCGCGAAGTCCGACTACCTGACGAAGCCGCTTTCCGACGCCGGGGCGCAGGCGCTGTTCGGCGCCATCGAGGCACGCCAGGCGGCGGGACGGAGCGGGATCGTCCTGCTCGACTCGTACGGCGGCGCGATCAACAGGGTCAAGAAATCGGCAACCGCCTTCGTTCATCGCGACGCCCTGTGCTCACTCCAGGAGATCGCCTCCTGGGATTCGCAGTCCGAGATGCCTTCGGCGCTCAGCTGGCTACGCGGCCTGCACGCCGCCCTGCAACCGCACGTCTCCGGGCAGGGCTACGTCAACTACATCGATCCGGACGTCCCGCGCTGGGGCGCTGCCTACTACGGCTCGAACTACACGCGGCTGCGCGCCGTCAAGCGCCGCTACGACCCGGCCAACGTCTTCCGTTTCGCGCAGAGCGTGCGGCCCTGATCAGGGCTCGGCGAGCTCGCGCTCGACTGCGGCGCTGACCTCGCGGGCGATCTCGACGAACGCGCGGGCTGCAGGTGATCGGTGCCGGTCGCTGTGCCAGACGACTGCAATCTCGCGGCGGGGGATCTCCGGCTCGAGCCGGAGCACCTTGACCCGCTCGTCGCCGGGCATCACTGCGAGCAACGGAGTCAGTGCCACGCCGAACCCGGCTGCGACCAGACCCTGGACCGTGCCGTTGTCGTCCGAGCGGAACGCGAAGTCGAGCTTGAAGCCGTTCTTGTTCAGCGATTGCTCGAGATACGTGCCACTGGCACACGCCTGCGACCCGATCAGCGACAGCTCGCCGAGATCGGCGAGTGTTGCGGCGTCGCGCTCTGCGAGCGGGCTGTCCGCCGGAACGACGAGCACGTAGGGGTCGCTCATCAGCCTCAACGTCTCGAACGGCCCATCCAGCAGGAGTGGGGGGCTGCAGAACGCGAGATCGAGATCGCCGCTCTCGATCAGGTCACCGAGCTCCGGGTCGGTCGTCGGCTCGCGCAGCTCGAGCTGGATCGCAGGGTGCTCGGTGCGGAAGCGGCGCATGACCTCGGGGATCACACGCGCGCCGACGCTCTGGTACGTCCCGACGCGCAGCGTCCCGGTCTCGCCCGCTCGCAGGGATGCCATATCGGCCCGCGCGGCGTCGAGTCGGGCGACGATCGCCTCGGCGTGGCGCAGCATCAGCTCGCCGGCGTCGGTGAGAGAGACCGCGCGCGGGCCGCCGGGTCGCTCGAGAAGCTTCTCGCCGACGATGCGCTCGAGCGTCCCGATCTGCTGGCTGATCGCAGATTGCGTGTAGCCAAGGCGCTCGGCGGCCCGGCCGAACGATTTCTCCCGCGCGACGGCCTCGAGAGCGGCGAGATGACGCAGTTCGACGCCGAGCCAAGTATCAGGTTGAGTGATCGTAGTCATGAAATCCTCGACTTGTCCTAATGGTACCTGCAAGCGACACTATGGGCATGTCAATCGCAGTGATTCTCTTCATCGTTCTCGTCGGCCCGGCGGCACTCCTCTGGGGTGCGGATTCGCGCGTCGACGACGTCGAGCGCAAGCGGCGGAACACGTGAGCCGCGGCCACGACATGCCGACCGCCGTTCGGCGTGTCGTGGCCGGGCGCGGACGGATCGTCATCCGCCGCGCCGAGGTTCAGGATTCTGTCGCTCTCGGTCGGCTCGTCGAGCTTGCGGAGCGTCCGGAGCCGCCGGTGCAGCCCGTTTTGCTCGCCGAGTCGGACGGCCAGCTCGTGGCCGCCGTCTCGACGGCAACGGGCGAGACGGTCTCGGATCCGTTCGTCGCCACCGCCGACGTCATCGCGCTACTCCAGCTTCGAGCGCAGCAGCTCGACTCGGCCGCGTAGCCCGCGTCTGCTGCGACTACATCGGTCCAAGCCGATCGGCTAGATAAGGCGCGATGGGTCGTCCAGGTCGAGTTGCTCTAGGATCGACCGCCGTGGCTGAGATTCGCAAAGTCGGCGTCGTCGGGCTCGGTGCGATGGGTGGGGGTATCGCTCAGCTCTGCGTGGAAGCCGGCGTCGAGACGGTCGGCCGCGAAGTGACGCTCGACCTCGCGGAGAAGGCTCACGAGCGGATCGCCCATTTCCTGACGCGTAAGGTCGAGAAGGGACAGCTCGGCCAGGAGGCCCGCGATGCAGCGGTCGCGCGGCTGTCCCTCACCGCGGATGTGGCTGATTTGGCCGACTGCGATCTTGTGATCGAGGCGATCGTGGAGAAGCTCGAGCCGAAGCGCGCGTTGTTCGCGGAGCTCGAGCGCGTCTGCCGAGCCGACACGGTCCTGGCGACGAACACCTCGGCGCTGTCCGTCAGTGAGATCGCTGCCGCGACCACCAAGCCTGAACGCGTCGTCGGCATGCACTTCTTCAACCCGGCGCCGTTGATGCCGCTCGTCGAGATCGTCCGCGCAGAGCGGAGCGCCGACGATGCCGTCGAGACCGCGTTCGCGTTCGGGCTGCGACTCGGCAAGACGCCGATCCGCTGCCACGACACCCCGGGTTTCGTCGTCAACCGCGTGCTGATTCCCCTGCTCAACGACTGCATCCGCGTCCTCGACGAGGCGCAGGTGGCACCTGCGGACCTCGACACGGCGATGCGGAGCGGGGCGGGCTGGCCGATGGGACCGTGCGAGCTCGTCGACCTGGTCGGGATCGACGTCCACGTTCACGCGGCGGAGGCGCTCCATGCGCAGTTGCACGAGCCGCGAATGGCTCCACCCGACCGGCTCGTCTCTATGCGCGACGCCGGCGTCCTCGGCCGCAAGAGCGGCCGCGGTTTCTACGACTACGGCTGAGCGGCTATTCGGCGAAGCGCGGGACGAGCGAGCCCTGCACGACGACTGAAAAGAGGACGACGACGAAGACGATGCCGTAGATCTGCGCGGCGTACGCAGTGCCGCCTGCGACGGCAAGCGACGCCAGAAGGATCGGGACAGCTCCCTTCAACCCACTCCACATGATGAAGATGCGACCTCGCCGTGAGAGTGGGAACGGCAGCAACAGTCCTCCGACGACGAGCGGCCGGATCACGAAACCGAGCAAGGCAGCGAGGGCGAGGCCGCGCCACCAGAGGCCCTCGTCGAGGATGTAGCCGAGGTCGACCGTGAGGCCGAGGGCGATGAACACCGCGAGCTCGCCGAGGGCCGTGAGCGTCGAGTGGAAGTGGAGCACGCCGTCCCTCTCGGGATACCCGAAATCCCCGATCGCGATGCCTGCGACGAAGACTGCGAGAAACCCCGAGCCGTGGGCGATCGTTGCCGCGCCGTAGACGACGCCGGCAGCGAGCACGACGGCGATGGGGTAGAGCGACGCCTCGGGGAGGACGACTCTGCCGACGAGGCGGCGGAGGGCGAGACCGCCCGCGATGCCGATTGCGAGGCCGACGCCCATCTCGCGGCCAAAATCCCAGATGAACGTGGCAAACGAGCTTCTCGGGTGCGTCGCGAGCTCTACGAGACCGACCATGAGGGCGATCCCGGCCGGGTCGTTGAAGCCGGATTCACCTTCGAGGATCGTTGCCGAGTCACCGTGCACCTCATGCCCGGCGAGCACCGAGAAGGTCACGGCGGGATCCGTCGGCGCTATCGCTGCGCCGATCAATCCGGCGACTGTCCAGGAGAGGCCGAGCAGCGCGTGCGCTGCGACGGCGACGAGCCCAGCCGTGGCAAACGTCCCGACGAGACCGAGCACGATGATCGGCGCCGCTGCCGCACGGAACCGACCGAAACCCATGCTCATCCCGCCGTCGAAGAGGATCACGATCAGCGCGACGGTCGTCAGGTGCTGAACCTGCACGATCGTCAGCACGCCGGCGAGCCGATCGCTCAGGTCGGACGCAGCCGCCGCGGCGATGAGCAGCAGCGCAGCCGACGGGATCCCGAGCCGTCCGGCGAGCACACGGCCGCCGACAGCGAGCGAGAGACCAACCGAGACGACGAGGATCGCTTGACCGAAATCGACGAGGTCTCCCACAGTGCAAGTATCGCGCCGCGGCAGGCGATAACACTTTCCTTACGGCTGCCTGACCGCGGACTCACCGGTCCGGCCGATACTCAGGGCATGCGGCGTCTCGCCCTGGCCCTCCTGTTGCTCGCTGTCGTCCTGCCGGCGGCGTCGCTCGCAACGCGCGCACCAGCTGGTGCGCTGTCGATCGAGGGTGGTAGAGGCGTCATCGTCGTCCGCGGTAACGGCGGCCTCCTCGGGCGCCTGGTTAAAGGGTCAGTCGAGATCGTCGACCTGACGCCCGCCGACCAGTGGAAGCCGACGGTGAACGGCGTCACCCGCAACCGGCGCACCTATCTCAAGGGTGCGAACGTGAGCTTCCGCATCCTTGGCGGCGACTACCGCGTCAGCGTGAGGGGCGACGGCATCTCGATCTCGGCGCGAGGCACGGGAACGGCGACGCTCCTCGGCGTTCCGAGCCTGACCGGCGATACCGGCCTCTACGCAGCCGACCTGAACGCCGACTGCAAGGGCTCGCCCGACCAGTGCCAGCCGATTCCCAGCCTGGCGACACGCGTGACCTTCGGCGTGCCCGAGAGCGCGGTTTCGGTGGCGGCGAAGTGAAAGACCCACGGTCGTGAACCAGCCGCATACGATCCTCGTCGTCGAGGACGAGTCCTCGATCGCGTCCTTTATCTCGCTTTACCTGAAGAACGCGGGCTACGTCGTGAAGACCGTCCCGACGGGAAGCGGCGCTCTCAACCAGGTCGCAGCCGGCATGCCCTCGATGATCATCCTCGACCTCAACCTGCCGGATATGGACGGCATCGAGATCTGCCGCCGCATCCGCAAGAGCTCGGACGTTCCGATCCTGATGCTCACCGCACGTGACGAGGATGTCGACAAGATCATCGGTCTAGAGGTAGGGGCAGACGATTACCTGACCAAGCCCTTCAATCCTCGTGAGCTCGTGGCGCGAGTCAAGAGCGTTCTGCGGCGTGCCGGCCCGGAGCGGCGACGCGACGAGCTGAAGGAGCTCCGCCACGGCGACCTCGCGATCAACGCCGGCAAGCGTGAGGTCTACGTCGGGGACGAGGAGATCCAACTTGCGCCAAAGGAGTTCGACCTTCTCTGGGAGCTGCTCGACCATCGCGGGCTCGTGCTGACGCGCGACCAGCTGCTCGAGCGCGTGTGGGGCTACACCTTTGCCGGAGACACCCGCACGGTGGATGTTCATGTGCGTCAGGTACGGCGGAAGCTCGGTGACGCTTCGCCGATCGTCACCGTGTGGGGCGTCGGCTACAAGGTCTCGTCCGAACGCACCGCCGCGCCCGCCGCCTAGCTGCCAGCCAGCGCGCGTCGTACCCTTCACATGGTGGGCTCATCGCGAACAGGGTCGCTGCGCTTCAGGCTGCCGGCGGTCTTCCTGGTGGGGATCATCATTTCGGGCATCGTTGCGGCGCTGATTGCGCTGCGGCTGTTCCAGTCCTATACGCGCGCGCAGTCGTTCTCCGAGTTGCGCCGCGAGGCTTCAGGACTTGCTCAGCTCTACGCCGAGTCGGCCCTCCGCTCGGCCGACGCGGGTCAACAGGCGCCGACGTTCGCGGCGTCGAAGCTCGAGCTGGCGACGGGCGACCGGATCTACTACGTCGGCGCTTCGGTGTTCCCTGGCCAGAGCTCCGGCCTCAAGAAGCTTGCGGCCTCGGCGGTCGACACCCGCGTCGCGTCGATCGACAAGCCGTTGACGTTCGAGTTCGTCCCGCCGGGCCAGGATCGGACGTTCCTCGCCGCCGCGGAGCCCTTGCGCTTGCAAAAGGGCACAGCGCCATTCGGTGCGCTCGTCATCGCGAAGCCCAAGACGGAGCTCCAGCGTCAGTGGCTGCCATTGCTCGAACGGTTGGGGCTCGCGTTCCTCGGCGGCGCGGCGATCGCCGGCGTCTTCGCCTGGTATCTCTCTCGCCGCATTACCGCGCCGGTCCTTGCGCTCTCCGATGCGACTGACCGGATCGCAGCCGGGCGCTACGACGTCGTCGTGCCCACCACTGGCGGCGGAGAGATCCGCCACCTGGCTGAGCGGTTCAACGAGATGGCGGCCAAGCTCGCCGAGTCGGAGGAGCGCGAGCGGCACTTCCTGATGTCGGTCTCGCACGAGCTGCGGACGCCACTGACCGGCATCCGCGGTCACGTCGACGCGCTTCGCGACGGCCTCGTCGACGACCCGGAGTTGGTTCAGATGTCGCTCGACGTCGTCGCCGCGGAAGCGGTACGGCTCGAACGCCTGGTCGGCGACGTGCTCGACCTGGCAAAGCTCCGGGCTCATCGCTTCACCGTGTTGACCGAGGAAGTCGACATGCATCGCCTCGTCGAGCAGGCGTACACGTCGTTCGGCGAGGAGGCGCGCCGCCGCGAGATCGACTTCCAGCTGATCGAGAACAGTGAGCCGCCGACGATCATGACCGATGGCGACCGTGTGCTCCAGGTGATCTCGAACCTGCTTGCGAACGCGTTCCGCTGGACACCGGACGGTGGGAAGGTCGGGATCGGACTCGCGACCGCGGACGGGACGGTGCAGGTCGACATCACGGACAGCGGTCCGGGGATCGGCGCCGGCGAGCGTGACCGGATCTTCCGGCCGTTCGTCTCGGCCGACGAGAGCGGCGGCACGGGGCTCGGGCTGCCGATTGCCCGCGAGCTCGCTCGGGCGCTCGGGGGGCGGATAGAGCTGGAGTCGGCGATCGGCCGCGGAAGCCGGTTCTGGCTTGTTCTGCCGCTGACCGGCGCCGACGCGTGACGGTCGACGCGATGCCGGCCAGACGGGGCCATGCCTACGCAATGCTCGTGGCGTTGCGGCCACGGCAATGGACGAAGAACCTGCTCCTGTTCGCGGGCATCATCTTCGCCGCCAAGCTGGGAGACACGACGCGTCTACTCGAAGCCGTGGCCGCGTTCGTCGCGTACTGCGCAGCATCAAGTGCCGCGTACCTCCTGAACGATCTCCGGGATGCCGCCGCGGATCGCGCGCACCCGCTGAAGCGTAGGCGTCCGATCGCCAGCGGCGAGGTCTCGCGTGAGGCGGCCCGGGCGTTCGCCGGCGGGCTGGCGGTCGTCAGTTTCGGGCTCGCGGCTGTTCTCGGCTCGAGCTCGCTCGCCCTTCTTGCTGGCTTTGCAGCGATCCAGGTTGCCTACACGCTTGCGCTGAAGCACGTCGTGCTGGCGGACGTGTGCGCGATCGCCGCGCTCTTCGTCATCCGCGCGGCGGCTGGGGCTGTCGCGGTCGACGTCCGTATCTCGCCGTGGCTCCTCGTCTGCACCGCGCTGCTCTCGCTCTTCCTTGCGCTTGGCAAGCGGCGAGGGGAGCTCGTTCTCGTCGCATCGAGCGAGACACCCGGCCGACGCGTGCTCGACGGGTACTCGCTGCGCGTCGTCGATCGTCTGCTCGCAGTCGTCGCGACCGGCACGATCGTCGCTTACGCGCTCTACACCTTCACAGCACGGAGTTCACACGCGCTCGCAGTGACGATTCCGTTCGTCGTCTTCGGAGTCGCCCGCTATGTGCTCCTGCTGCACCGTCACGGGCTGGGAGAGGAGCCTGAGAACGTGCTCGTGCGAGACGTCCCGATCCTCGTGACCGTCGCCGCCTGGACGGTCGTCTGTGCTGTTCTGCTCACTCGATGAGCGCGCGGCGCAGCGCCTCTGCGACGGCCTGCGTCCGCGTCTCGACGCCCAGCTTGCGCATCGCATTCCGGACGTGAGCGCGCACGGTGTCTGGCGCGATGGAAAGCGTCCGGCCGATCGCCTCGCTGCCTTGCCCGTCGGCGAGCAGCCGTAGAACGCTGCGCTCGCGGCTCGTCAGCGCCTTCAGCTCCGGTGCGGTGACGACCCCCGCGAGCAGCGGGTCGAGGTAGATGCGCCCGCTCACACCGTGCGAACCGCGTTCGCGAGGTCGTCGAGCGGCGCCTCCTTCAGCACAAGTGCGCGTGCACCGGCGTCGAGCGCGTCGTGTAGAGACATGCGGTCTCGATAGCTCGTGTAGAGGATGACCGCGGTCTCCTTGCCGACGCGCCTCGCGATCTCGATACCCGAGATCCGGTCGATCTTCATGTCGACGATCGCGACCTGGGGCCGGTGCTGCTGGATTGCATCGAGCGCCGCGGTGCCGTCGGGCGCCGTCGCGACCACGTTCACACCATGTCCCTTCAGGAGTCGCGTGAGCGCCTCGACGATCGCAGGGTGCCCATCTGCGAGAACGCAGGTTGTTGCGACGTCGGATCGTCGCTCGGGCTGCTCAGCTTGGATCACATATGGCTCACACCGCACCCGCGCGCGACGACGGCGTGCCGCACGCCCAGGGGTATCTTGCCACGTTGGGCGGACACCGCGAATCGGACGCGCTGAAATGTCCGGTCAGGTCAGGCGGCAGTACTCGCTGTAAGCGGTACGACTCGGTGTTCCGCTGGCGCTGGGTCGCTGCGTTGCTCAGCGTCGCTGTGCGTGTCTTGCTCCTCGAGGCCCGCGAGCCTCGCATCCACTGCGCGCCAGCCTGACGAGACCAGGTCGACGAGCAGCGAGAGGTCGTCGATGCGCGCGTGCCGCTCGGAGAGGATGTCCTCCTCGAGTCGCTCCAGTCGCCGGGTCACGTTGTTGAGCAGGCCGCGGATCTCGGCGAGCTGACGGCCGACCGGAAGCACCTCTCGACGGAATCCTTCTCCGACCGCTTCCTGGATCCGTTCCGGCAGGCCGATCTCGAGCTCACTCGCTGTCGCGGCGAGCGCCTCTATCTGCGTGCGTGAGCGCTCGAGCACCGCTTCGAAGCGGACCAGATCGCGGCCCTCTCGGGCCTGGGCGATGCGCTCTGTCGCCCGCTGGAGTGCCAGTTCGTCCATGGCGGCAAGGCTACTCTGGCCGTCGGATGAGATCGTCCGACCTCGACTACGAGCTGCCGCAGGAGCTGATCGCGCAGCGACCTGTCGAGCCGCGCGACGCGTCGCGGCTCCTCGTGTACCGGCGGGAGACCGGCGAGATCCGCCACCGCGCGTTCGCCGATCTGCGCGCCGAGCTGGGCTCGGAGCTCCTCGTCGTCAACGACACTCGAGTCGTTCCTGCACGCCTCAGGCTGCGGCGGGAGACGGGTGCCGAGGTCGAAGTGCTCCTCGTCGAGCGGCTGGACGAGGAGGGGGTATGGGAGGCACTTGCCCGGCCGTCGCGGCGGCTGCGTGAAGGGGAGCGTCTCGGCCCGGTCGAGCTTCTCGAGTCGCTCGGCGACGGTCGGTGGCGGCTCAGGCTCAACGGTGAGCCTGCGGGCGAGATGCCGCTGCCGCCGTACATCCGCTCTCCGCTCAGCGATCCAGGGCGATACCAGACGGTCTATGCGGCGACGGCCGGCTCGGCTGCCGCACCGACAGCAGGCCTCCATTTCACGCCCGAATTGTTGTCGCAGTTCGACGTGGCGGCCGTGACGTTGGGCGTCGGTCTCGACACGTTCCGGCCGCTGACCGCGGAGACCGTGGAGGATCATCAGCTCCATGGCGAGCGGTACGAGGTCGCGCGGGACGCCTGGGCGCGCATCGCCGCGGCCGAGCGCGTCGTGGCGGTCGGAACGACGTCGGTTCGCGTCCTCGAGGCCGTTGCTCGCACCGGCGAGCTGTCTGGCAGGACGCGGCTCTTCATAACCCCCGGATTCGAGTTCCGGCGAGTCGACGCGGTGCTGACGAACTTCCACTTGCCGCGGTCGACGCTGCTCGCCCTCGTGATGGCGTTCGCGGGGATCGAACAAACGCGCGAGCTGTACCGGACGGCGATTGCGGAGAGCTACCGCTTCTACTCGTTCGGCGATGCGATGCTGATCCTGTGACGTGCTTCGAGTTGAAGGCGACGAATGGCGCGGCGCGCGCTGGTGTCGTCCGGACTGCGCACGGTGAGATCCGGACGCCGGCGTTCATGCCGGTGGGAACGAAGGGGACCGTGAAGTCGCTGCATCCGGACGAGGTGCGGGCGCTCGGCGCCGACGTGATCCTCGGCAACACCTACCACCTGCACTTTCGGCCTGGCGACGAGTTGATCGCGGAGCTCGGCGGGTTGCACGCCTTCTCCGGGTGGGACGGGCCGATCCTGACCGATTCGGGTGGTTTCCAGGTGTTTTCGCTCCGCGACACGCTGCTTGCGGTCGATGACGACGGCGTCACGTTCCGTTCGGTCTACGACGGGACCTCTGAGCGGTTCACGCCGGAGCGCGTCGCCGCGATCGAACGCAACCTCGGCTCCGACATCGCCATGTGCCTGGACATCTGCTCGCCCTCGGGCGTGGACCGCCGCGAACTCCAGGAGGCAGTGCGGCGGACGACGCTCTGGGCAACTCGACAGCGTGAAGCCGAGCGCGCCCCGGGCCAGCTCGTCTTCGGGATCGCGCAGGGCGGGACCGACCGCGAGCTGCGGCAGCGCTCGGTCGAGGAGATCGTGGCGCTCGACTTCGACGGCAACGCGCTCGGCGGCCTCGCGGTCGGGGAGGACTGGGACGAGATGCTCGCTGCCGTCTCCCATGGCGCCGAGCTGCTGCCGTCCGACAAGCCCCGCTACTTCATGGGCATCGGTGACCCGGCCGGGATCCTGGAGGTGATCGCGCGAGGAATCGACATGTTCGACTGCGTGCTGCCGACGCGAACTGCGCGCACGGGATCTGCCCTCACCGCCGCCGGCCGCCTCAACCTGAAGAACGCGATCTACGCTCGCGATCCGGGGCCGATAGAGGACGGTTGCGACTGCCCGGCGTGCGCCAGGTTCTCGCGTGCGTACGTACGGCATCTTCTGAATCAGCAGGAACTGCTCGGGTTGCGGCTGCTCAGCCTGCATAATCTCCGCTTCGTATTGCGACTGACCGCCGGCGCGCGGGCGGCCATCGAGCGCGGCGAGTTCCCGGCCTACCGGGCCGACGCCCTCGAGCGTCTCGCGCTCGGCCCGGATAGCCCGGAGAGATAACCCGAGAGATAGCAACGAGGAGTGACCGTGTTCGTAGGAGCGATCAACGGAGGGCTGTTCATCCTCATCGCGGGCTTCGCGCTCGTGTGGGTGCTGTTTCTCCGGCCGCAGCAGGCTCGCCAGAAGGCGGCGCGCGAGCAGGGCAGCACCATCACACCCGGTGACGAGGTGCTGACGGTCGGCGGTCTCTACGGGATCGTCCAGGAGCTCGACGAGGAAGGCGACCTGATCGTCGAGATCGCCGAAGGGATCCACGTGCGCATCGCGCGACGCGCTGTGGCGACCGTCGTCAAGCCCGACGAGGACGACGACGAGGCCGACGATGATGTCCCCATCGACGACGAGGGCGACGACGAGAGCAAGGCCGAGGCGACGTCGACGGACACCAATCCACCACCGGCGTAGCCGGGTACCCTTTCCCAGCAGATGAACCGGAGGAACGCACTCGTTGTCCTGGCCGCGGTCGTCGCGGGCATCGTCGGCGTTGTGCTGATGGGCGTCTCGTCGTCGCCGCTGCACAAGAAGCTAACGCTCGGACTCGACCTGCAGGGCGGCCTCGAGGTGACGCTGAAAGCGGTTCCGCCGAAGGGCAAGACGCTGACCTCGAGCGACCTCGATCGCTCGGTGTCGATCATCCGTGACCGCATCGACAAGCTCGGCGTGTCCGAGCCGAACGTCACGAAGCAGGGGAAGGACCAGATCGCGATCCAGCTTCCCGGCGTCAAGAATCCCGAGGCGGCGGCGAAGGTGATCGGGTCGACGGCGCAGCTCGGCATGTACGACCTCGAGGCGGATCTTGCGCCTCCGTCGATCGACCTGAATCGGCAGCCGGTCGCGACCACATCCCTGTACGCGCTGCTCGCCGGTCAGCAGGCGCTCGTCAACGGCGACTCGACCGACGCGTGGTACCTCTTCGACAAGGCGAAGCGGCTGCAGGCCGGGCCGACGCAGACGAAGCGGGAGCTCTTGCAGGCGAAGGTGCTCCAGCCGTTCGGCGGCAAGCCGCCCGCCGGCTGGAAGGTGTTCGGCGTGCCGGCGAAGGAGATCGTCATCTCGTGTCCATCGACGACGCTCTGTCCTGGAGCGACCTCGGCGACCGCGCCGCGCTTCTACTACCTCTTCAAGCACACGCCGCCCACCATCCCGGAGATGACGGGGAACGACCTGAACCTCTCCGGCACTCGCCAGGACTACGACACGCAAGGGGGTGGCGGCAATCCAATCGTCTTGCTCTCGTTCACCGGCCATGGCAAGAAGAAGTTCGAGCAGATCACGCGCGCCGAAGCGCAGCGCGGAAAGCTCCTGACAAACACGATCGGGAACGGCCAGAACATCTTCCAGCACTTCGCGATCGTGCTGGACAACGAGATCAAGTCGTGGCCGCAGATCGACTGGACGCAGTACCCGGACGGCATCTCGGGCTCCGGCGGCGCGCAGATCACCGGCCAGTTCTCGCTACGCGAGGCCAAAGACCTCGCGCTCGTGCTGCAGACCGGCGCGTTGCCCGTCAACTTCGTGACGCTCGACCAGACCGCGATCTCGGCAACGCTCGGCAAGGACTCGCTGACGCAGGCGAAGCGGGCCGCGCTTGTCGGTCTCATCGTCGTCGCGCTCTTCCTGCTGCTCTTCTACCGTGCGCTCGGGTTCGTCGCTGTCCTCGGCCTCGCGGTCTACGCGGGGTTCCTCTACGCCGCGATCCTGCTCTTTCACGTCACGCTGACGTTGCCGGGCTTTGCCGGCCTCGTGCTCACGTTAGGCGTGGCCGCCGACGCGAACGTCGTCATCTTCGAGCGCGTGAAAGAGGAAGCACGTGCCGGCCGCAGCATGCGCGCGGCGATCGCCAAGGGGTATCAGCGCGGCTTCCACACGATCATCGACGCCAACGTCGTCACGATGATCACCGCGTTCGTCCTGTTCGCGGTGGCGACCGCGAGCGTGAAGGGCTTCGCGCTCATGCTGCTGATCGGAACCTTGATCTCGATGATCACCGCTGTGGTGTTCACGCGCGCGTTGCTGACGCTCGTCGCGGGGTTCTCGTGGATCGACAACCTCGCGCTCATGGGAGCGCGCGGCCGGGGTATCGGCAACTGGCTGAAGGTCGACTTCATCGGCAAACGGAGGCTGTGGTTCGCGATCTCCGGCTTGGTCGTCGCGGTCTCGATCGGTGCGCTCGTGGCGAGGGGCTTGAACCTCGGGATCGACTTCAAGGGCGGCACGCAAATCTCGTTCGGCACACCGGCACCTGTCTCGCTCTCGAAGGTTCGCGCCGACGCAGCCGGCATCGGGCAAGCCGACGCCGTCATCCAGGGGCGTGGCAGGCAGACGGGAGCCGACAGCTATCAGAGCTTCCAGGTCCGGACGAAGACGCTGACTGCGGGGCAGACGACGGCGTTGCAGCAGTCGCTCGAGCGGACGGTGAACGCGCAGGCGTTCGGCGCGAAGAGCGTGTCGGCAAGCTTCGGCAAGCAGATCGCGCGCAACGCGGTGTTCGCGATCATCGTCTCGCTGCTCCTGATCTCGCTGTACGTCTCGGTGCGCTTCCAGTGGAAGTTCGCGATCCCCGTGATGGTCGCGCTCGCGCACGACGTCATCATCACCGTCGGGATCTATGCACTCGTCGGCCGGGAGGTGACGACGTCGACGGTCGCCGCGGTGCTGACCGTGCTCGGCTATTCGATCTACGACACGATCATCATCTTCGACCGGATCCGCGAGAACATCCCGCTGATGCGGCGCGCGTCGTTCCGCGTCATGACGAACGTGTCGCTGTGGGAGACGATCCCGCGGTCGCTCGCAACGACGTTCATCACGCTGCTGCCGATCACCTCGCTCCTCATCTACGGCGGCGCAACGCTCAAGGACTTCGCCTTCGCGCTGTTCATCGGCATCGCCTCGGGCGCCTACTCCTCGATCTTCGTTGCTGCGCCGCTCGTTGCCGTGCTGAAAGAGCGTGAGCCGGAGTACGCACGCCGCACCGATGACCTGTCCGCGATCGAGGGCTCGGTGGGCGGTCAGGTTGATCAGCGGCCGGCAGAGCCCGCGAGCACGCCTCGCATCGCGCCTGAGCCGGCCACCGCAGGCCCGGCCGTCCCGGGTATCTCGTCGGCTGACGCGGCAAAGCGCGAACGACGGCGGCAGCGCCGCTCGACACGGCCGCACGGCCGGAATCGCTAGAGCAATGGGAGCCGCGCGAAACGGCAGCGATCGTCCGGGGCGAGGCCCGCTCGAGCAAGCCTTGCTCGCCGCACTGGGCTGGGCGGCGTTGACGGTCGAAGGTGTCGACGATCTCGCGGACGACCTGGCGCGCCGCGTCGGGTTGGATCGCGATGCAATGAGAACGGCGGTTCGCGACACGCTCGCTGCCTGGCGTCACGAGGGCGAGCGGCTCGACGCCAGGCGCAGCGACATCGCGGACGGAGTCGTCGGGCGGCTCGGGGTCGCGCAGAGAGCCGAGGTTGATGATCTCGCGTTGCGCGTCGCCCAGCTCGAGCATCGCCTGAAGCTGCTCGAGCGGGACGCCTAACGACGCGAGGCGAGGGCGACCCAAGGTCGCCCCTACGAGAGGCGACGGCGATCCGAGGTCGCCCCAACACCAACCGTGCGACACTTCACCGATGGTGACGCAACCGCGGCAGCGCACACTCGGGCGCCTGTCCGAGATCGGCCGGGTTGCGACGCGGCACGGCTTCGGCTACGTGCTCGAGCGCCGGCATAAGGAGCCCGTTGAGGAGCGTCCATCGGATCGGGGCCGGCGGCTGCGCGAGATGCTGGACGAGCTCGGACCGACTTTCGTCAAGTTCGGCCAGCTCCTTTCGACCAGGCCCGATCTCGTGCCGCTCGACATCGTCACCGAGTTGCGCCGCTTGCAGGATGACGTCACGCCGGTTGCCTTCTCGGAGATCGAGCAGGTGATCCACACGGAGCTCGGGCTGACGGTGGAGCGCGCGTTCACCTCCTTCGACGCGACACCCATCGCTGCCGCTTCGATCGGCCAGGTTCATCGGGCGACGCTGCCCAACGGCGACGAGGTCGTCGTCAAAGTGCAGAGGCCGAACGCGCCACGGCAGATCGAGTCGGATCTCGTCCTCATGCGGTCGGCGGCGAAGTTCGTGCGGGAGCGCGTGCGGGCGCTCGACTTCATCGACGCCGAGGCGCTCGTCGACGAGTTCGGCCGGTCGATCCGCGAGGAGCTCGACTACCTGCACGAGGCACGGAACGCCGAGAGCTTCGGCCGTCATTTCGAGGGGGACGAGCGGGTTGCGATACCCCGCGTCACGCGGAGCTACACGACCTCGCGGGTGCTGACGCTGGAGTTCCTCGAGGGCGTCCACCTGCGCGACCTCGACACGACCGCCTACACCTCCGAGCAGCGCCGCGACCTCGCCTACCGAATGACGGACGCCTGGATGACGATGATCTTCCGCCACGGCTTCTTCCACGGCGATCCACATCCGTCGAACATCCTCGTGCTGCCCGACGGCCGGATTGGCCTGGTCGATTTCGGTCTCGCCGGCTCGCTGACCGACGAGGACATGTCCCGTCTGACGAGGCTGTTCGTGGACGCAGCGACCGAGAACGTCGATGCGCTGCCGCGGCGGCTCGCCGAGCTCGGCGTCCGGTACGAGAAGGAGCGCGAGGGCGAGCTGCGCAGCGCGATCGAGGAGCTCTACTACCGCTACTACGGCACGCGTCTCGCGGATCTCGATCCGATCGAGGTGATCCGCGAGGGCTTCGACCTCATCTACTCGCTCAACCTGCGCTTGCCGAGCCGTTTCGTGATCCTCGACAAGACGATCGCCACGCTCGGCGCGGTCGGTGTCGAGCTGTACCCGGACTTCAACGTGTTCGAGGTGGCGAAGCCGTACGCGCGCGGACTGATGGCGGATCGCTTCTCGCCGCGGCGCGTCTCGCTACGGGCGCAGAAGGAGCTGCGGGAGCTGGCCGGGATCGCGCGCGAGCTGCCGTACCAGGTGCACGACATCCTGGAGGAGATCCGCGACGGCCAGTTCGAAGTGCAGCTGAAGAACCCGGGGGTCGACGATCTCGCGCGGCACGTCGACCGCGGCGCGAACCGGCTCGCTGTCGCGCTGATCGTGCTTGGCGGGCTGATCGGCTCGTCGCTGATCGGCATCTTCGCGAAGGGCGGCCCGCACATTGCCGGGCTGCATGTGTTCTCGTTCGTGGGGTTCCTGTTCGCCGGGAGCCTCGGGCTGTGGCTCCTGTGGGGGATCATCCGCTCCGGTCGGCTCTAGACGAATGGTGGACGGTCTGAACCCAGCGAAGTTGTCGCCGATTGCTGTCGTCCGTCGGGTCAAGAGCGTTGCGAGCGAGCACGACCGTGAGGCGCTTCTCTTTGATCTCAAACTGGATCGAAAGCACGCGACGACGGTTCTCGCGGCGTTAGCAAGACACGACGAGCCTGAGCTTCGCCTCTTCGCCCCCGAGGCGGCAGCCGATGTCCTCGGGCGTGATGCAGTACCCATCCTGCGTCGGCTCGTAAGCGACAAGGACAGCGATGTACGCGTAGAGGCGTTGAATGCGCTCATTGCCGTGGATCCCCACAGTGCACACGACATGAAGGAGCCCCTCCGGCTGCGCGCGCAATCGCTGGACCTCTACGAAGCACAAGCAGCTCTCTGGGCGCTCGGAGCGATCCGTGACAACGAAGGGCTCGACGTAATTCGGGCGGCGAAAGACCGAGACAACGCGATTCCAAGGAACACCGCGATTGCAGTCGAGCTTCTACTCACAGATCCGGGTGAACTCTGCCGGCGAATCGAGGACCACGACCACGAACTCATGCCATGGCTCGTCAAGGCTGCCGAATTGCTCCGAACGAAGGAGGCCCAGCGCGCTCTCGAGAAATGCGCAGCTGAGGCACCTGACCAGGAATGCCGAAACTGGGCTCGGGCAAAACTGTCGTCGCGGTGACGCGTTCAGTCAGACCTTTGTCCTACGTCGATCCTCGTGCGAGCTCGGTACAGACCTCGCGTGCGACGTCCTGGAACGCTCGTGTCGCGGGTGAGCTGTAGCGGTCGCCGTGGCGGACGAGGACGACCGTGCGCGGTGGGATCAGGCCGCCGAGGTCGAGCGCGCTGACGCGCTGGTCGTCGAGGTTGACCGTTAGCCGAGGGACGATCGCTGCGGCAAACCCCGACGCGACGAGGCCCTGAACGGTCGCGCTCTCGTCGGAGCGGAAGAGGAACCGCGGCGTGATCCCACGCGCGTGGAGGTATGCCTCTGCGCTGTGTGCGAGCGGGTGGCGGAAGCCGATCAGCGGAAGCTCGCCCAGCTCGCGGAGCGTGGGCTGCCGCGCGCGTGTGGCGAGTGGAGACGTGCGGGGGACAAGCAGGACGTAGGGGTCGCTCAGCAGTTCCTCGACCTCGAATGGCCCGTCGGGGAGTGGAAGCGCCGCGAAGGTGAGATCGAGCTCCCCGCTCTCGACCTGACCGAGCAGCTCGGTCGGCGAGACGGATTCGACGAGTTGCACATCGACCTGCGGCCAGGCGGCCCGGTAGCGGCTGAGCAGCTCGGGCAGGATGGTCATGCCGACGCTCTGGAAGGTGCCGATCCGGAGCGCCCCCTTGGTTCCGGCTGCGAGGGCGCGGAGGTCGGCCTCAGCGGCTCTCAGCGAGGCGACGATTCGCACCGTGTGTCCCAGGAGGAGCGTCCCCGCCTCGGTCGGCTCGACGATTCCGCGGCCACGTGGCCGCTCGAGCAGGCGCGCCCCGCAGGCGCGTTCGAGCGCGGCGATCTGCTGGCTGACGGCCGACTGCGTATAGCCGAGCTGCTTCGCGGCGCGCGCGAAGGATCGCTCGCGGGCCACCGTCTCGAGCGCGACGAGATGGCGCAGATCGACTCCTGGAAATAGATTAGCTTCCATAATTCATCTGTTCAGAGATTGTACTTGCGCTTACTTAAGATGTGCAGGCAAGCTGGTGCTCATGGAGTCCGGTTTCTCAAGCCAAGTCCCGATTTCGACAAACGGGACGACCCGCTCGCGACGGGCGTTAGCCGGCCTTCCGCTCTCCGCAGTGGAGCCTCGGATACGACGGGCGATCGAGTTGGCGGGTGTGCTCGAGTGGCTGTCCGCCGATCCCGTTAGCCAGCGCTTTGCGCGCGAACGACGGCGCGACGATCAGCTACTCGTTCGGTCTCGCGTCGTCGAGCGGTAAACGCAGCAGTCGCACCTTCGCCAGGTCTCGATGGTGGGAGACGACTACACCCGAGGCGATTGGATCCTCGGTGAGACTCCGACAACGACGGGGCCGATCGGTACAGCTGAGGAAACATCGGCGCTGTTTTGGCCGAAAGGACATCTGGCGCTTGGGCTGGCTCAAGCCTAGCCTCGGAGTCGTGTCCAACGCCGTTCTCCTCCACGAGCCCGAGGCGGAGTCGCGCGAGTTTCTCGAGCGGCATCTGCGGGACGACGGCTTCGAGGTTGTCGGCGCGACGCGCAATCGCGAGGCACTCGATCTGATCGAGCGCACCTGCCCCGATCTGGTCTTGCTTGCCGAGTCGGACCTCTGTCGGCGGCTGCGTGATGGCGAGCCTGGGCGGCGCTGGAACCGGAACGTGCCGGTGATCGTGCTCGCGCCGCCCGAAGCAGATCCTGTCGATCGCGTGCGCGCCCTCGAGCGCGGTGCGGACGATGTGATCGGGCGCCCGTTTCCCTACGACGAGCTGGTCGCGCGCATCCGGGCGATCCTCCGTCGCACCATGCCGAACCCGCACGACCGGATCGACGCGGGCGAGATCGTCGTCGACCGGCGGACGCGCCACGTACTCGTGCGCTCGACGCCAGTCAGGCTCGCGGGGCGCGAGTTCGATCTCGCCGTGAAGCTGGCGTCCGAACCTCTCCGCGTATGGACGAAGGAAGAGCTCTTGCGAGACGTATGGGGCTTCCGGTCGGCGTCGGCGACTCGCACCGTCGACTCGCACGCCTCGCGGCTGCGGCGGAAACTCTGCCTGGCGGCGACCGACCGCTTCGTCGTCAACGCCTGGGGAATCGGGTACAGGCTGCTGGAGTAGCCTCAGAGGGGTGGCTCCCCAGCGACATCATCGCCGTGGCTTGACGCTGGCGGCAACGTCGCTCGGTTCGGCGCTCGCGTTCATCGACACGACGATCGTCGTGGTCGCGCTGCCGACGATGTCGAAGAGCCTCCACCTCGGACTGCAGGGGCAGCAGTGGGTCTACCTCGGCTACGCGCTCTCGCTCGCTGCGCTGTACCTCGTCAGCGGTGCCGTCGGAGACCGGCTCGGCCTCAGACGCACGTTCGTCGTGGGCGTCGTGCTGTTCGCGCTCGCCTCCGGCCTGTGTGGCCTGGCTCCGAATGAAGGTGTGCTGGTCGCCGCACGGCTTCTCCAGGGCGTTGGCGGTGCGCTGCTGACGACGAACAGCCTGGCGCTCCTCCGTGTCGCGTATGCCGACGACGCGGGACGGGCGATCGGCTTGTGGACCTCGTTCACGAGTTTGGCCGCGGTGATCGGGCCTCCGACCGGTGGCGCGATCGTGCAGTGGGTCTCGTGGCGCTGGATCTTCGTCATCAACCTGCCGCTGGCAGCGATCGCCATCGGACTCGCCCTGGCTGGGGCGGGTGACGAGGACGAGGCTGCGGAAACGCGGCCGATCGACCTGATCGGCGCCGCGCTTGCGGCGGTGGGGCTCGCGACGCTCACCTACGCGCTGGTCGAGGGTGGGAGCCGCGGGATCGGGGCCGTCTGGCCGGCCGCGGTCGTCGCGGCCGTCGTGCTGCCAGTCTTCGTCTTGCGGATGCTGAAAGCAACGTCGCCGCTCGTGCCGCTGTCCTTGTTTCGGCACCCGAACCTCGGGGCGGCGAACGTCGTGACGTTTCTCCTCTACGCGGCGCTTGGCGGGTTTCTGCTCTACGTGCCGCTGTACCTACAGTTCCTCGGTTATACGCCGTTCGAATCGGGGCTTGCGCTGACGCCGGTGAGCATCGTGCTGGCGATCCTCGCGCCAAGGTTCGGCGCGCTCGCCGACCGCCGCGGGCCGCGACGGTTCCTCGTCGGGGGGTCGACACTGATCGGCAGCGGTATGGCGCTGATGCTTCTCGTCGGAACGAGGAGCGCGGCGTGGGTCGTCGGCGTGCCGGGACTCGTGCTGTTCTCCCTCGGCCTGGCGATGTTCGTTGCGCCGATCACCGCGACGGCGATCGGCTCGGCGCCGATGGAGTTGGCTGGTGTTGCTTCAGGCGTCAATCAGACCGTTGCTCGGGTCGGCGGCCTCGTCGCGGTCGCTGCGATCGGCCTCGTAGTGACCATCGTCTTCAACCGCTCCTCGGCCGCCGTGGGCCACACGCCGCTCGATCGGGACGCCGTCGGTACGGCGCTGCGCCATGCGTCGGTGAGCGGGTTCCGCGCCGGTATGGCTCTGGCGGCAGCGTTGGCTTTCGTCGGCGCTACAATGGCCGCGGTCTGGATCAAGGACAGGGAAACGGAGCTGGGGACAGGCTAGACCCTGTCCCCAGCACTACATCACTGCGCCCTCGAGCCGGAGCAGCTGTACCTTCCGCTCGAGCCCGCCGCCGTAGCCGACGAGGGCCCCCGTCGAGCCGACGATGCGGTGGCAGGGGAGAACGATCGGCACCGGATTGCGGTTCATGATCGTGCCCACAGCCCGTGCCGCACCTGGCTTGCCGGCTCGGGAGGCAAGCTCGCCGTAGGTCGCAGTGTGCCCGTACGGAACTAGGGCTAGCTCCCCGAGTACGCGCATGCTGAACGGGGTGAGCTCGCGCAGGTCGAGTGTGAGATCGAACGTGTCGCGGCGCTGTTCGAAGTACTCGTCGAGCTCGCGGCGGACGTTGTCGACCGCGCGCGGTGCACGAAGGACACGCGGTCCTGCGAGGCGGCCGAGACGCTCGAGCTCGTGGTCAGGATCGGGGTCGAAAGAGACGCGGAGCAGTCCTCGTTCGGACGCCGCGACGAGCAGCGGGCCGACAGGCGAGTCGACGATGTCGTACGCGGCGTCGAGCAGGCCGGCGTGGGCCGCAGCGTCGCGGAAGCGTGCATCGAGGTCGGGGGTGACGGTCATAGCTCTCCTCTCTTGCGCAGCCGGCGCACACCCGAGGACGTCGCCTGGCGGGCTGCGATCGGGTTCGAGCCGAGTGCGGCTGCGATCTGGTCGTAGGTCAGGTCGTACCCGTACCGGAGGACGACTGCCGCACGCTCGGTCGGCGGCAGCCCGTCGGTGAGCTCGCCGAGATCCTCGTACGCCGGCCGGCCGTCCTCGTGCGGAACGTCCGGAAGCTCGTCGGTCGACCGTGCACGGCGATGGACGTCGATCGCTACGCGCTCGGCGATCGTCAACACCCAGCCACGGAGATTGTCCGCGTCGCGCAGTCGACCGTACGCAGCGAGCGCCCGCAGGAACGTTTCCTGGAAGGCATCCTCGGCGCGTTCCGCACCGACGCGCTTGCGCAGGACGCCGAGCACGATGCCGCGGTGCTCCGTGTAGAAGGTCTCGAACGGCGGGATTGCTTGCACAGTGGTATCTAACGTGGCCGGCCGCCGATCTGTGAGACTCACGCGATGAAGGTTGCCGTCGTCGGGCACGTCGAATGGATCCGGTTCTGCCGCGTCGAGGAGATGCCGCGAGCGGGAGACATCGCGCATTCGACGGACGACTGGGAGCAGGTCGGCGGAGCCGGCGCCGTCGCCGCGATCCAGCTCGCCTTGCTCGCCGACGAGGCGATGCTGTTTACGTCGCTCGGGGACGACGAGCTCGGGCGGAGGTCACGCGAGGAGCTCGAGTCACGCGGCGTTCGGGTTCATGCCGGCGACCTGCGTGGCGCGCATCGCTGGGCGTTCACGCACGTCGACGAGTTGGGGGAGCGGACGATTACAACCGTCGGGTCGAAGCTCCGTCCCCGCGGCCACGACGAGTCGCTGCCCTGGCAAGAGCTCATCGGTGCCGACGCCGTCTACTTCGTCGCGGGCGACGAGGACGCGCTTCGCTGGGCTCGGCGCGCCCATGTGCTCGTTGCGACGTCGCGCGAACTCGACGTACTGAAACGCGGTGCTGTGCCGCTCGACGCGGTGGTCGGCAGCGGTAGCGACGAGGCGGAGCGCTTCCAACCGGGCGATCTCGATCCGACACCCGTGCTCACGGTCTCCACTGGAGGCAAGCTCGGTGGCTGGTCTCAGCCGGGCGGCCCGTACACAGCGGCCCCGCTGCCCGGTCGCATCGAGGACACCTACGGCGCCGGCGACTGCTTCGCCGCCGGTCTCACGTATGCGCTCGGAATGGGCGAGCCGCCAGCAGAGGCGATCGCGTTCGCCGCGAAGTGCGGTGCCGCCGCACTCACGGGACGCGGCGTCGCGCCTCAGGTCATCAAGCTGCACTAGCTAACTAGACGTCGTGCCGCATCCAGACGTTCGGCTCCCAGTAGCCGCCGACGTCCCCGTCACGGTCGATCGTCACCGGCGCGAGTCCTCCCGGGAACGGATAGCCGCCGCTTTCGGGAAACGCCATCTCCGTCCACGACTCCCACTCGGCCACGGTGCCCGTGATGCGGAGCGACTCCGGTTCCGCCCTGAGGACCTTCGCACCGAGGCGTTCGTGGATCCGCAGCCACGGGTCGAAGAGTAAGCCGTCCGCCCGTCTCCAGGCCGCGTAGCGCTCGATGGGGACAAGTGGGTAGCGATCCTTCATGGTCGGTCGAACCGGCGCGATCAACGCTCCGAGATCGTGACGGCGCGCGATGTCGAGCATCGCCTGCAGCGCAGAGGTGCTGATCCCGCGACCCTGGCGATCCCGCGGGACCATGATCACAAGCGCGCACAACGTGTTCGCGTCGCCCTCGTCGAACCCGCGCGCGATCGCGCCGTCGATCCCGGCTGGAAGGTCGCCGACCGTGCCGTCCCAGCGCAGCGGAATCGTCCGTGCTCGCGCGAGGATCTCGTCGGCCTCGAGCATGTGGAACTGGAAGTCCGGTAGCTCCTCCGTCAGACGCCCCCAGTAGCGATTGAGGACGTCCCCGTGGTTGTTGTACTCGGGAAACACGTCACGGGTCAGCTCCCAGGCGGGCTCGGTTAGATCCGGACGCTCGGTGACGGTGAAGGCTTGCACGCCGCTCCGATCATGCCGCATCGATTCGGGGCTTGCGTGGTGGGGGAAAGTGGTTTAGAGTGGGGCACCGTGGGAGAGACGGGAGAACCTGGATCATGTTCTACGGCGAGCACGAGCACACCCTCGACGACAAGAGCCGCCTCACATTGCCGGCTCGGTTTCGCGACGAGTGGGAGGCCGGCGTCGTGATCTGCAAAGGCTTGGACGCGAACCTCGACGTCTATCCCGACGCGACGTGGCGCGACACAGTCGAGACGCGCCTGGGCGAGCTCGACTCGTTCTCGGGCGAGGCGCGCCGGTTGAAGCGGTTCTTCTTCCACGGCACGGCGGTCGCGGTTCCCGACAAACAGGGCCGTGTGTTGATCCCGCCGGCGCTCGCGCGCCACGCGGGACTCGACAAGGACGTGATCGTGATCGGCGTCCAAGACCACCTCGAGATCTGGAACCGAGAAGCCTGGTCAGAGCACCTGAACGCGGTCGAAGGGAGCGCGGACGATGTTGCCGAACGTCTTGCAGAGAAGCGCAGCTGATCACGTCCCGGTTCTCGCCGCCGAGGTGCGCGAGCTTCTCGCTGTGCGACCGGGGGAGACCGTCGTCGATGCAACCTTCGGCGCCGGGGGTCATTCGCGGCTGCTCGCCGAGGATCTGCGCGGAGCAGGGAAGCTCGTTGCGATCGACCGTGACCCTGGCGCGAAACCGCTGTTCGACCGCTTCAAGGCCACTGCCGGTGTCGACACGCGCTTCCTGCGCGGCGACTTTTCGGTCGTTCTCTCCCAGCTCGCTGCGAACGACGTGCGCGCCGACGCGATCCTCCTCGATCTGGGCGTGTCGTCGATGCAGATCGACCAACCGGAGCGAGGCTTCTCGTACGCGACCGACGCGCCACTCGACATGCGCATGGATCCTTCGTCGGAGCCGTCCGCGCAGGAGATCGTCAACACCTGGGACGAGCGCGACCTTGCATCGGTGTTCCGCCGCTACGGGGAAGAGCGCTACGCCGGGCCGATCGCGAGAGCCATCGTCCGCCGACGCGCAACCACGCCCTTCTCACGCACGGGCGAACTCGTCGACACGATCAAGTTCGCGATTCCGACTCCAGCGCGATTCGGTGAAGGGCATCCGGCGAAGCGCGTGTTCCAGGCGTTGCGCATCGCGGTCAACGACGAACTCGGGGCGCTGACGGCGGCTCTTCCCGCTGCGCTCACGATGCTCCGGCCGGGCGGGCGGTTGGCCGTGATCAGCTTCCACTCGCTCGAGGACCGGATCGTCAAACGCTTCATTGCGGAGAAGGCGAAGGGCTGCACGTGCCCGCCCGAGTTCCCGATCTGCTTCTGTGGCAAGGAGCCGGAGCTGCGGGCGCTCACGCGCAAGCCGGTGCGCCCGTCCGCGCGCGAGGTCGATGCCAACCCGCGCTCGTCGTCGGCGCGGCTCCGGGTTGCACTGAGGATCGCCGCGGTGGAGATTTGACCAGCTACGTCGAAGGACGTCGGGCGAGGAGTCGTCCCCGCTCCCGCGGAGAAGCCAAGCGAGCCGAGAGGCGTCCGCTCGCCGGTGGGGTGGCGTGGATCGTGGTGCTCGCAGCGCTGCTTGCAGGCGTCGTCGCCGTCAACGTGGCGGTCCTGCAGCTGACGATGAGGCTCGACAAGACGAGCCAGCAGCGCCTCGATCTGCAGGCCGCTGTCGCGCGACTCCAGGGTGAGCTGTCGAGTGCCGCGTCGTCGTACCGTCTCCAACAGGAAGCCAACGGCTCACTCGGGCTCGTACAGGCAGATCCCACGACGACGCGCTACGTCGAGCTGCCCGCGAAGTGAGCGGGCGCGCGCTCAACCGCCGGATCCGCCTCCTTCTCCTCGTCTTCGTCCTCGCCTTCGCCGTCACGCTGGGGCGTGCCGCGTGGCTGCAGGGCGTTCGAGGTTCCTCCTACGAGCTGCTGGCGCTCAAGCAGCAACGCGAGACGATCGAGCTCCCGGCCGGACGGGGCACGATCTTCGACCGCACGGGTGAGCCGCTCGCGATCGGCGAACAGACCACGACTGTCTTCGCCGACCCGAAGGCGATCGTCGATCGCAAGAAGGTCGCCGTCGCAGTGGGGAAGACCCTCGGCCTGAACGCGAACATCGTCTACAACCAGCTCGGCGACACCTCCAAGGGCTTCATCTACCTCGCGCGCAAGGCGGACCCGATCGCAGCTGCGTCGCTCGAGAAGCTCGGTCTCAAGGGTGTGGGCTTCGTTGCGGAGCAGAAGCGCGTCTATCCGCAGCGCGGAGTTGCCGCGCAAGTGGTCGGCTACGCGGGCACCGACAACCACGGGCTCGAAGGGCTCGAGAGCTCACTCGAGTCGACGCTCGCCGGGCGCTCGGGCAGCGAGACGATCGTCAAGGATCTCTACGGCCGCGCGGTCGATGTGGTGACGTCCCGACCCGAGCGACGCGGGCGCAACATCACGCTGACGATCGATCATCAGATCCAGGCGAATGCCGAGGCGATCCTCGCGCAGACCGTCCAGAAGTGGCATGCGAAGGGCGGCTCGGCAATCGTGCTCGACCCGCGGAACGGCCAGGTGCTCGCGATGGCGAACGCCCCCGGCTTCGACTCGAACTCATTCCCGTCCGCGAATCCGGAGAGCAGGCGCAACCGTGCGGTGACAGACCTCTACGAGCCCGGCTCGACGTTCAAGCTCGTCACGATCTCGGCCGCACTCGAGGACGGCGTGGTGACACCTCAGACGCGCTTCACGCTGCAGCCGACGATCCACGTCGCAGACCGTGTGATCCACGATGCCGAGTCGCGCCCGACCGAGCGGATGAGCGTCGCCCAGATCCTCACGAAGTCGTCGAACGTCGGCACGGTCACAATTGCGGAGCGGCTCGGGCCGGAGGAGCTCGCGCGCTGGGTCTCGCGCTGGGGGTTCGGGAAGACGACCGGTGTCGATTTCCCCGGTGAGAGTGCCGGCCTCGTGCTACCGCTCGATCAGTGGTCGGGCTCGACGATCGGCACAGTGCCGATCGGTCTCGGCATCGCCGTGACGCCGATGCAGATGGCGGCCGCCTACGCGGCGATCGCAAACGGAGGTTTGCGTCCGACACCACACCTGATCCAGAAGATCGGGGCTCGGCGGGTGCACGCGCCTGCCGGAACCCGGATCGTCTCGCGGGTGACGGCCCGCAAGGTGATGACGATGCTGCGCGACGTCGTGATCCAGGGGACGGGCACGGCGGCGGCGATCCCCGGCTACACCGTGGCCGGCAAGACCGGAACAGCGAACAAGCCGACCTCGAACGGCTACTCGACGTCGAAGTACGTCGCCTCCTTCGTCGGCATCGTGCCGGCGAAGCATCCGCGCGCCGTCGTGCTCGTGATGATCGACGAGCCGCACGGCGCGATCTGGGGCGGCGTCGTCGCGGCACCGGCCTTCCAGAGGATCGCCCAGTTCGATCTCCAGTACCTCGCGGTGCCGCCCGATGCGCCGCAAGCCCGCTAGCGATTTATCTAGCCTTCGGCCGGTGGAGCTCGCGGCATTGATCCGAGCCCTGGCACCCGAGGCTGTCGTCGGCTCGCAGGACGTGGAGATTCGCGACCTCGCGTACGACGCTCGCTCCGCCTCGCCCGGCGCGCTCTTCTTCTGCGTCCCCGGCTCGCGTGCGGACGGGCACGACTTTGCGCCGGAGGCTGTTGCGAACGGCGCGGTCGCCCTGGTCGTCGACCGGGCGCTCGAGGTCGACGTGCCCCAGTTGGTCGTCAGCGACGTGCGTGCGTCGATGGCGGTTGCAGCGGATGCCTTCTTCGGCGAGCCGACGAGGACGCTCGAGGTAGCGGGTGTCACCGGGACGAACGGCAAGACCACGACCTCGTTCCTGCTCCGCTCGATCCTCGAAGCGGCGGGACGGCGCCCCGGGCTCGTCGGGACGGTGGAGTGGATCGTTGGCGGCGAGAGGCGGTCCGCGCCGCACACGACCCCGGAGGCGATCGACCTGCAGCGGCTCTTCCGGGAGATGCTCGACGCGGGAGACGAGAGCGCCGCCGTCGAGGCGTCCTCGCACGGTTCGGCGCTGCGACGGCTCGACCGGGTGCGCTTCGACGCCCTGGTGTTCACGAATCTCAGCCAGGATCACCTCGACCTGCACGGCTCGCTCGAGGAGTACTTCGAGGCGAAGCGGCGTCTCTTCACCGGGCCGCAGCCGCCACCCGCCGCGGTGAATGTCGACGACGAGTGGGGCAGGCGGCTGGCCGACGAGCTCGAGGCGGCCCACCGGGCGCCGCTCATCACCTTCGGTCTCGGTTCCGGCGCGGAGGTGCGCGCCGAGGGGTTGAAGCTGGATGCGCAGGGCAGCCGGTTCCGCGCGGCAGGGATCGAGATCGAGACCCAGCTGCGCGGCGGGTTCAACGTCGAGAACGTGCTCGGCGCAGTGGCGGCGGGCATCCTCCTCGACATCGACGAGGAGGCGATCGCCGCAGGTGTCGCTGCGGTGACGGGCGTCCCCGGGCGGTTCGAGGCGATCGACGAGGGGCAATCGTTCGCGGTGATCGTCGACTACGCGCATACGCCCGACTCGCTCGACATCGTCCTGCAGGCGGCTCGCGAGCTCGGCTCGGGTCGCCTGATCGTCGTCTTCGGCGCCGGAGGTGATCGCGATCGTGGCAAGCGCCCGCTCATGGGCCGGGTCGCTCGCGACCGCGCCGACGTCGTGATCGTCACCTCCGACAACCCGCGTTCCGAGGATCCGCTTGCGATCATCCAGGATGTGCTGCAGGGGACGGGCACGGACGTCGAGATCGATCCGGAACGGCGCTCGGCGATCCAGCGTGCGGTCGGCAGCGCCGAGCCCGGTGACGTCGTCGTGATAGCCGGTAAGGGTCACGAGCAAGGCCAGGACACGGGCGGCGTCGTGCAGCCGTTCGACGATCGGGAGGTCGCCCGCGAGGCGCTCCGGGCGTCCGGGCCGGCGACATGATCCCGCTCAGGTGGGACGAGGTCGAGGCGCTCGGCCTCGGTCGGCTCGAACGCGGAGCCGGTGACGACCCGATTACGGGCATCGCGGCTGACTCGCGCGTGGTGAGCAACGGCGACCTGTTCGTCGCGCTCAACGCGGGTGTCGACTTCATCGACGATGCGCGTGGACGTGGCGCCGCGACGCTCGTGCCGGACGACCAGTTTGCGGCGCTCGCAGCCCTCGCACAGCTCGTCCGCAGCAAGAGCAACGCGCGTGTCGTAGCCGTGGTCGGCTCCACGGGGAAGACGACGACCAAGGACATCCTCGGCGCGCTCTGCGCCGCCGTCGTCCCGACGGTGTTCGCTCGAGCGAGTCTCAACAACGAGATCGGCCTGCCGCTGACCGTGTGTCGTCTCGAGGCGGAGACCGAGATCCTGATCGTGGAGATGGGCATGCGCGGGCTGGGTCAGATCGCGGCGCTGTGCGAGATCGTGCGGCCCGACCTCGTCCTCGTGACGTCGATCGGGCCGGAGCATCTCGAGCTCGTGGGCTCGGTCGAGAACGTCGCTCGCGCGAATGCCGAGGCCATCGATGCGCTTCTCCCGGGCGGGATCGCGGTCGTGCCCTCGGCTGATCGCGCGCCGGAGCTGGAGGCGTTCCTCCAACGGGGAGACATCGAGCTACGACGGTTCGACGCGGACGCGCTCAATGCGAGCCGCGAGTTCCAGCTGCGCGGTGGCAGCGTGTGGCTCGATCTCCCGTTCGTGCAGCGGCACCTACTCGAGAACACGCTTGCCGCGCTCACGGCGTACGAGGCCCTCGGCCTGCCACTCGACCGTGCGCAGGAAGGCGCCAGCCGGATCGAGCTGTCACCCTGGCGCGGGGAAGAGGTGACGCTTCCCGGCGGCGGCTTCGTCGTCAACGACGCGTACAACGCCAACCCGACGTCGATGCGCGCGGCGCTGCTCAACCTCACCGAGCGGGCGGGAGGCAGACGTCGTGTCGCGATCCTCGGTGAGATGGCCGAGCTCGGCGAGCAATCCGACGCCTACCACCGTGAGATCGGCGGGGTCGTCGCGGAAACCGTCGACGTGCTCGTCGCGGTCGGCGAGCGCGCCCGTCTCTACATGGAGCCGGGCGTGCCCGAGATGCGGTTCGTCGAGACGCCCGACGGGTTCGACGACCTCGTCCGGCCAGGGGATGCGGTGCTCGTGAAAGCCTCGAGAGCGGTCGGCCTCGAAGGCATCCCGGAGAGGGTGGCGAAGATCGCGCAGACATGGTGAGGGTCCTCATCGCGGGGCTCGTGGCGATGGTGATAGCCGTCGTCATCGGGCCTGCGTTCATCGATTGGCTGCGCCGCCGGGGTGTCGGTCAGCAGATTCGGGCAGAGGGCCCACCCGGGCACCACGTCAAGCAGGGAACGCCCACGATGGGCGGCCTGCTGATCCTGTTCGCGACGCTCGCTCCGTTCTTCGTCCTCTCAGTCCACACACTGACCGGCTTGACCCTGATGGGCGTCACGCTCGGCTGCGGCCTGATCGGGTTCCTCGACGACTACCTCAAGGTTCGCCGCCGTCGCTCTCTCGGTCTCCCGGGTCGCTGGAAGATGCTTCTCCTCGTGGCGATCACGGTCGGGATGGCGGTTGCCATCAACCACATCCCCGGCGTCGACACGAAGATCTACTTCCCGATCGTCGATTGGCACGTCAACCTCAGCTATGCGTTCTACCCGTTCCTCTTCCTCGTGATTGCGGGCACGGTGAACGGTGTGAACCTCATCGACGGCGTCGACGGGCTGGCTGCGGGCACGTCGATCATCTCGCTCATGACGTTCCTTGCGATCGCGGTCATCTCCTGGATCCGCTCTGGCTCGCCGGGCCATCGCAGCGGCACGTATCTCGACCTCGCGATCTTCGGCGCGGCGCTGATCGGCGGCACGATCGGGTTCCTCTGGTTCAACGCGCATCCGGCCGAGGTGTTCATGGGCGACACCGGCGCGATGGCGCTCGGCGGTGCGCTAGCCGGGTTCGCGGTGCTGACGAAGACCGAGGTGCTGCTGATCTTCATCGGCGGCATCTACGCCGCGGTGGCGCTGTCCGTGATCATTCAGGTCGTCTCGTTCAAGCGCACCGGGAGGCGGGTGTTCCTGATGGCGCCGATCCAACATCACTTCGAGATGAAGGCGTGGTCGGAGACCAAGATCATGGTGCGCTTCTGGATCGTCTGCGCGATCCTCTGCGCGATCGGCTTTGTCCTCTACTACCGCTACTACCTGCGCTTCCGCCTATGAGAACGGCACGGTGAAGCGCGCGCTCGTGCTCGGGCTCGCACGGTCGGGCGAGGCCGCTGCGCTGGCGCTTCGCTCGCAGGGCGTCGAGGTCGTCGGCTACGACCGCGATCTAGGCCTCGATCCCGCCGTCGCGGGAAGGCTCACGGCGGCAGGTGTCGAACTCCAACTCGGAGAGGAGGACGACGCGCTGCTCGGGGGAATCGACACCGTGATCAAGAGCCCAGGCATACCGGGTGACCACCCGCTGGTGGCGGCGGCACGCGCGGGCGACGTCCCCGTGTTGAGCGAGATCGAGCTCGGCGCGAGATTGCTCGCGAACCCGTTGGTAGGGATCACAGGCACGAACGGGAAGACGACGACGACCGCTTTGCTCGGCGCGATGTTCGACGCAGCTGGGCGCGGGGTGGAGGTCGTTGGGAACATCGGGCGGCCGCTGTGCTCGCTCGTCGGCCATGTCGCCGACGACGCCTGGATCGTTTGCGAGCTGTCGTCGTTCCAGCTCGAAGATGTCGAGACGTTGCAGCCGCGCGTCGCCGTGCTGCTCAACCTCGAGCCGGATCACATCGACCGCCACGGTTCGTTCGGGGCCTATCGCGACGCGAAGCTCCGCATCTTCGGACGGCAGACCTCGGCCGACGTGGCTGTCGTTCCTCGCGACTTCGATTCCGTGCCCGGCGGCGCTCGCCGCGTCGAGTTCTCTGGCGCTGACCCGTTGCCGGCCGCGCCGCGAATCCCTGGCGCCCACAACCGCGAGAACGCGGCCGCCGCCGTCGCCGCCGCTCGCGCTATCGGCTTACCCGAGGAGGCGATCGCGACGGCTCTCCTGACCTTCCCGGGTGTCGAGCATCGGATCGAAGAGCTGCGCGAGGTCGACGGCGTTCGCTTCGTCAACGACTCCAAGGCGACGAACGTTGCTGCGGCTCGGCGCGCGATCGCGTCGCTCGACGCACCGCTGCACGTTATCCTCGGCGGCCTCGGGAAGCGCGAGAGTTACGACTTGCTCGCCGCCGATCTCGGTCCTGCCGACCGGGCATACCTGATCGGAACTGCGGCCGACGAGATCGGCGCCTCGCTCGCAAGAGTCGGTGCGCGGTTCGAGCACTCTGGCGACCTGGCGAGCGCCGTGCGAGCCGCTGTCGCAGCCGCAGATCCGGGCGATGTCGTGCTCCTGTCGCCGGCGTGCGCGAGCTTCGACCAGTTCGAGAGCTACGAACAGCGCGGGGACGAGTTCCGCCGCCTGGTCGACGAGCTCGGAGAAGGCTCGCGATGACCGCCGCCACGACCACGCGCGACATGTCTTCGCGGGACATGTCCGAAACGGCTGGCTTGCGGGGCACCCCGGCCCACCTCCCGCTTTCGAGCCTAATCAGACAACACGCACACGTGGTGAACGACTTCGAGCCAGGAGTGTGCGGCTCGATCCACAGGAGCCTCGGATGACGCGCGGTCGCTTGGAGCAGCGAATCCTCGGTCTGGTGACGCTCGGCCTGGTTGCGTTCGGCCTCGTCATGGTCTTCAGCGCCACCTCGACGCCGGCCGCGCTCGGCAACAGCGACCCCATGACGTTTCTCACGAAGCAGGCGATCTACGCGTTCGGCGGCATCGTCCTGCTCGCCGTCCTGTCCCGAATCGACTACCACCGGTTGCGACGCCTCACCCCGATGTTCCTGGTCGGCGCATTGGGCCTCTGCGCAGCAGTGCTCGTGGTCGCCCCGCCCATCAACGGCGCCCGCCGTTGGTTCATCGTCGGGCCGGTGAGCGTTCAGCCGTCAGAGCTCGCGAAGCTCGCGCTCTGCCTTTGGGTCTGCGCGCGGCTCTCGCGCCGGCCAGTCCCTCAGACCCTCGGCCAGCTGATGAAGCCGATCGGCCTGGTCTGCCTCGCGTTTTGCGGGCTCATCATCCTGCAGCCCGACCTCGGGACGACGATCGCGCTCGTCTTGATGGTCGGGGGCATCCTCGTCGTCTCGGGAGTACCGCTCCGGCTGCTCGCGCTGGCGGGGACGTTGACAATTGCCTTCGGTACCGCGGCGATCTGGATCGAGCCGTACCGACGTGCGCGCTTCTTCAGCTTCCTCAACGCCTCGCAGGATCCGCAAGGCACCGGCTACCAGATCACGCAGGCGATCATCGGTGTTGCATCCGGCGGTGTGACGGGCCACGGGCTCGGACACGGGGTGATGAAGAACAGCTACCTCCCCGAGGCGCACACGGACATGATCCTCGCGATCGTCGGCGAAGAGCTTGGCTTGATCGGTCTGACGCTGCTCGTCGCGGCGTTCGTGATGTTCGCGTGGGCTGGCTTCCGGGTCGCGCTCTCCTGCCGGGATCCGTTCGGGAAGCGGCTTGCCGCCGGGATCACGACACTCGTCTGCGGGCAGGCGGTCATCAACATCGCTGCCGTTCTGGGCGTCGCCCCGCTGACCGGGATTCCGCTGCCGTTTGTCTCCTACGGTGGCTCCTCGCTCATCGTCCTGCTCGCCGCGGTGGGGATTCTCCTTAACATCGCCGTGAATGAGCGCGTCGTCGAAGCTCGTGTGCGTGATCGGGGCCGGGGGCACAGCGGGTCACGTCAGGCCGGCACTCGCGGTCGCGGAGGCTCTGCGCGAGCGCGGAGTGACCGTGACCTTCGCCGGGTCGGCGGATCGCGTCGAGTCGCGTCTGGTTCCTGAAGCCGGCTTCGAGCTCGACACCTTCAGCGTTTCCGGCATTCCTCGCCGGTTCGGGCCTGAGCTGCCACGGGCGCTCTGGCAGGCTGCAACTGCGCCGTTCGCGTGCTCCAAGATCCTGGCCCGACGCCGGCCCGACGTCGTACTCGGCGCTGGCGGCTACGTTGCCGGCCCGATGGTGCTCGCTGCTCGGCTTCGACGGATCCCCGCAGCGATCACCGAGGCCGATGCGCATCTCGGCCTGGCGAACCGTCTCGCTGCGCCGCTTGCCAAACGCGTCTTCCTCGCCTACGAGCTGCCCGGGCGAGAGGCGCCGAAGTACCAGGTCGTGGGTCGTGCGATACCGCAGGCGCACCAGGGCGCGACGCGCGAGGAAGGACGGCGCCAGTTCGGGCTCCCGGCCGACGGCCCGGTGGTTGCGGTGTTCGGCGCGCTCGCAGGAGCGCGGTCGCTGAACGAGATGGCCGTTGCGGCGTGGGGAGCGTCCGGCCCGGCCGTCCTCCACATCTCGGGCGAGCGTGACTACGAGTCGCTGCGCGAACGTGTCCTGCGGCCCGACTATGTCCTCGTGCCGCAGACCGACCGTTTCGCCGGTGCGCTCTCCGCCGCCGACGTCGCCGTCTCACGCGCCGGCGGGACGGTGTGGGAGCTCGCCGCCGCCGGGACACCCTCGATCCTCGTGCCGTACCCACACGCGACCGCCGACCACCAGGCGCTGAACGCACGGCATTTCGAGCGAGGTGGCGGTGCGATCGTCGTCTCCGATTCCGATATCGCCCGCATCCCGGCGCTCGTCGACGAGCTCCTCGCCGATGACGCTCGGCGTGCTGCGATGCGCGACGCAATGCTCGCCCTGGCCCGCCCTCACGCGGGCGAGCAGATCGCCGAGGAGCTGATCCGCCTTGCACGCGCTTGAGGGTCGCCGCATCTATTTCGTCGGCATCGGCGGCTCGGGGCTCTCCGCTTACGCGAACATCGCCCGCGCGCTCGGCGCCGAGGTGCGTGGCTGGGATCTCCGCGAGACGATCTTCATGGAGACACTCGACGGCGTCGCGATCGACCTCGCCGGCGAGCCGATGCCGCCGCCCGGGTGGGAGGTCGTCGTCTCCACCGCACACAAGGGCCGCATCGAAGGAACCCCTCGCGCAGACTTCCTGGCGGAGCTCGTCGCGGCGCAGCCATCGATCGTCGTCGGTGGCGCGCACGGCAAGACGACGACTGCCGCGATGATTGCGTTCGTCCTGCGCGAGACCGGTCGCGATCCAGCGTGGATCATCGGCGGGGTTGTGCCCCAACTCGGCGGCAACGCCGCGGCCGGCGGCGGCTGGCTCGTGGTGGAAGGCGACGAGTCCGACCGCTCGATCGGTGCGCTGCGGCCCGAGATCGCGGTTGTCACGAACGTCGAGCTCGACCACCACGCCTCCTACGGCTCGCAAACCGAGCTGCGTGCGTTTTTCGAGGAGTGGCTCGCCGCGGTTCCCAGCATCGTGCGGAGCTGGGATCTGGAGCCGTACGCCGGCGAGCTCGCAGTCGCAGGCGGGCACAACCAGCAGAACGCGGCGGCTGCGCTGTCGGCGCTGGAGCTCGCTGGTGTACCCCGCGCTGACGCGGAGCCCGTGCTCGCCCGATTCGCCGGGGTCGATCGGAGGCTCCAGCTAGTCGGCGAGCGGGGCGGGGTTGCGGTCTACGACGACTACGGCCACAACCCGACGGAGCTCGCCGTGACGCTGCGAACGGCTCGCGAGCGGTGCAGCGGCCGCCTGGTCGCCGTCTACCAGCCTCACGTGCACGAACGGACACGCCAGCTCGCGGCGGAACTCGCCGACTCGCTCGCACTGGCCGACCTCGTCGTCGTGACCGAGATCCTCGGTGGCCGTGACGAGCCGCGTGACGGTGTGACCGGGAAGTGGGTGCTCGATCGACTTCCGTTCTCCGTCCGAGCGGGCTGGGCAGCGACGCTCGACGACGCAACCGAGCTGGTGCTGGCCTGGATCAGGCCCGGCGATGTCGTGGTGACGTTCGGTGTGGGCGAGCCATGGAAGGTCGCGCGCGCGATCGTCGCAGGGCTGCCGCAATGACTGCCGAAACCGATGTCCCTCTCTCTCGTTTCACGACCATTGGTACCGGCGGGCCGGCGCGGGCGTTTGCCCGACCCGAGACAGTCAGCGAGCTCGAGGACGCGCTGCGATTCGCGGCGGAGCGCAACCTTCCCGCCAGAGCAGTCGGGCTCGGTTCGAACCTGCTGGTCGCCGATGCCGGTGTCGAGGCGCTCGTGCTTCGGCTTGCCGGGTCGCTGGCCGAGGCGCGGGTCGAGGGCGATCTGTTGATCGCCGGCGGTGGCGCAACAAACGCCGTGTGCCTCCATCGGGCCCGCGATGCCGGTCTCGGCGGATTCGAGTTCGCGTGCGCCATTCCCGGCACCGTCGGCGGCGGGGTGTGGATGAACGCGGGCGCGTACGGCTCGGACTGGGCAGCCATTCTCGTGCGCGCCTACGTCGCGACCGCCGACGGAAGCGGTTGGCTGACACCGACCGAGCTCGGTCTCTCGTATCGCCACTCCGATCTCCGAGCCGGGCAGATCGTGGCCGCAGCCGAATTCCGGCTCGAGCCCCGTCCACGTGACGAGATTGTGGCTCGCATCGCCGAGCTCGTGGCTCTCCGGAAAGCAACCCAACCGACGAATAAGCGGACGTTCGGATCGGTCTTCAAGAATCCGTCCGGCGAGGTGGGAGCGGGAAGGCTGCTCGAATCGTGCGACCTCAAGGGCTTCCGGCTCGGGGGTGCGCTGATCTCGCCGAAGCACGCGAACTTCATCGAGAACGCAGGCGGAGCGACGAGCGCCGACTGTATTGCACTCATGACGGAAGCTCGGCGGCGGGCACGCGAGCAGCACGGCGTGGAGTTGGAGCACGAGGTCGTCCTGCTCGGCGACCTTTCCGTCGCGTGAACCGCGGGTAGGAGCTCCCGTGTGGGCGGCGAAGTTCGCCCGGTGGCAATACGGGGACGAGCCAACCGCGGACCGCGCTGGGGCGTGCGCGAGGCCCAACCACGTGCGGCGCCGGCCCACCCCGAAGCCGCGCCCGGACCGTTCCCGACCGAGCAGCCACACGTCTACTCCGCCCGCTCGCGGCTTCTCCCGTCCGGGCGATCGATCCTCCTCGCAAGCGCTCTGCTGGTCGGCGCGGCCGGTGCGTACGTCGCGGCGCGCGAGACGTCGGTCTTCGCTGTACGGACGGTTTCCGTCTCCGGTGCGCCACCGGCGGTCGCCCTTCAGGTGCAGCACGCTCTCCGGGACGATCTCGGGACGAGCCTGCTTCGCATCGATCTCGACCAGGCCCGGACGACACTCACCTCGCTGCCGGCGGTCCTCTCCGTCTCGTTCGATCGCGCGTTCCCGCACACCTTGCGTGTCACAGTGGTCCCGGAGCGACCCGTCGCCGTCGTCCGACAAGGCTCCGCGTCATGGCTTGTCTCGGCCCGCGGACGAGTGATGGCGGGGCTCGCCCGTGGTGCGCGGGCGGGGTTGCCGCGGATCTGGATCGGCAAGGGCGTGTCGTTCAGTGTTGGCGCGCCCGTCGATACGTCGCTGCTGCCGGCGCTCCAGGCGGTGACGCCGCTGACGGCGATGCGCTTCCCGGCCCGGATCACGTCGGTCCAGACGACGAAAGGTGATCTCACCTTGGTGCTGCGGTCCGGGGTGGAGGTTCGCCTGGGCGATCAGCACGATGTGCCGCTGAAGCTTGCGGTCGCGGCGAACGTTCTGCCGCTCATCGACGCGAGCACCCGCTACGTGGACGTGAGCGTTCCCGATCGGCCAGTCTCCGGAACGGTGCTCGACACGAGCAGGACGGCGCCGACTACGACCGGCGAGAGCACCGGGCAAACCCTAAAGTCTCAGGTTGAGGTTAAGACTCCAGTCTCTAGTGGACCTTGAGATACCTGTTGACATTGCCGACAAGGAGTTCGTACGCTGGTCGCGTACCAGGAGCTTGTATCCCATAAGCTCGATGAGAGCTTGACGTTGAGGAAGGTCGAGAGGCAGGTTGAGATGAGCAGCCAGACGGGTAACTACCTCGCAGTTATCAAGGTCGTCGGTGTCGGTGGCGGCGGGACGAACGCCGTCAATCGGATGGTCGGCGCCGGTCTTTCCGGCGTCGAGTTCATCGCGGTCAACACCGATGCTCAGGCGCTCCTCGAGAGCGACGCCGACCTCAAGATTCAGATCGGCTCGAAGTCGACGCGGGGCCTCGGCGCCGGCGCGGACCCGGCTGTCGGGCACGCAGCTGCGCAGGAGACGCGCGACGAGTTGAAGGAGGCGCTGAAGGGCGCCGACATGGTCTTCGTCACTGCCGGTGAGGGCGGCGGCACGGGGACCGGCGCCGCGCCGGTCCTGGCAGAGCTCGGGCGCGAGCTCGAGGCGCTGACCGTCGGTGTCGTCACGCGACCCTTCGCGTTCGAGGGTCGGCGCCGCGCCGAACAGGCGGAGCTCGGCATTCAGAACCTGCGCGACCGGCTCGACACGCTGATCGTGATCGAGAACGACCGGCTGCTCCAGGTCGTCGAAAAGCGCACGCCGATGAAGGAGGCGTTCCGCATCGCGGACGACATCCTCCGACAGGGCGTTCAGGGAATTACGACGTTGATCACAGAGCCGGGTCTCGTCAACCTCGACTTCGCCGACGTGCGGACGATCATGCGCGACGCAGGGTCCGCGCTGATGGGCATCGGGAGCGCAAGCGGTGAAGGCCGGGCAGCAGCTGCGGCGACCGCTGCGGTTTCGTCGCCGTTGCTCGAGACGACGCTCGACGGCGCCACGGGCATCCTGCTCAGCATCACAGGTGGTCCTGATCTCGGCTTGTTCGAGGTGAACGAGGCCGCCGAGGTCGTGACCAGCCATGCGGATCCGAACGCGAACGTTATCTTCGGGGCGGTCATCGACGACGCGCTGAAGGACGAGGTGCGGGTGACAGTCATCGCGACCGGTTTCGGCTCGCGGCCGCGCCGCCGCCGGGCCGAGGCTCCTGTTGCGGTGGGGGGATCGTCGCGCGCAACCGCCGCAGCGGCCTCGGCCGACGACATCGACATCCCGAGCTTCCTGAAGGACAGCTAGCCCGGCACCGCTGCCGCTCCCCGCCGTGATCGACGCGTGCGGTGGGGTCGACGGCGTAGAGTCGCGGCCGTGGTCGATTCGCCGGGCAGCGCGCAGGATCTCCGGCGTACGCCGCTCTACGAGCGTCACGTCGCACTCGGAGCACGACTCGTGCCGTTCGCCGGCTGGGAGATGCCTGTCCAGTACGAAGGCGTCATCCCGGAGCACCTCGCCGTGCGGCGGAGTTGGGGTGTCTTCGACGTCTCGCACATGGGTCAGCTGCATGTCGAGGGCCCGACCGCGCATGAGCTGCTGCAACGTCTGCTCTCCAACGACCTCGATCGGATCGGCGACGGCGAAGCGCAATACACGTTGCTGACGAACGAGCGCGGCGGCATCGTCGACGACCTCATCGCCTACCGGATCGAGCTGGCGCACTACCTCCTCGTGGTCAACGCTGGGAACCGCGAAACGGCGTTCGGATGGCTTGCCGAGCGGGAGCAGCGCGGCTCCTCTGTGCGCGACGCATCGGACGACTACGCGCTGCTGGCGGTTCAGGGCCCCGATAGCATCGAGAAGCTCGGTCTTCCCGATGCTCCGGCGTTCACCCACGAGATGGGCCTCGTCGGCGGGGTCGAGGTGATGATCTGTCGTACGGGGTACACGGGCGAGCGCGGCGTGGAGCTCCTGTGCTCCGCCGAGGATGCGGTTGCGCTCTGGGACGCGATCGTCGAACGGGGTGCGACGCCGTGCGGGCTCGGCGCACGCGACACCCTCCGTCTCGAGGTCTGCTACCCGCTGCACGGCAACGACATCACGACGGAGACGGATGCGATCTCGGCCGGGCTCGCCTGGACGTGCGCGCTCGACAAGGAGTTCATGGGCGTCGACGTCCTGCGCCGCGTGAAGGCTGACGGCCCAGCCCGAAAGCTCATCGCCTTCACCATGGAGGAGAAGGCGGTGCCGCGACAGGGCATGACGATCGCGGGTGGCGGCGAGGTGACGTCGGGAACGCATTCACCATCGCTCGACGTCGGCATCGGCATGGGCTACGTTCCCGCCGCGCAAGCGGACGCAGGAACTGAGCTCGTGGTCGACGTCCGCGGGCGCCCCCGACGTGGGAGAGTGGTTCGTAAGCCGATCTACACGCGAGAGGAGCACTGAACGAATGGCAGCAGCCGAGAGCTATCCCGACGATCTCCGCTACCACAAGGATCACGATTGGGCTCGCATCGAAGGCGACGAGGCGGTGCTCGGCATCACCTGGTTCGCACAGGATTCGCTGGGCGAGCTCGTTCACTTCGAGGCGCCGACGGTTGGGACGACGATCGCGGTCGGGGCGTCCTACGGTGAGGTCGAATCCGTCAAAGCGGTGTCCGACGTGATCGCGCCGCTGTCAGGCGAGATCGTCGCGGTCAACGACGCTGCTGTCGACGCGCCGGAGCTCGTGAACGACGACCCTTACGGACAGGGCTGGCTCGTGCGCGTCAGGCTCGCGGATTCAGCCGAGGTCGACAGTCTTCTGGACGCCGCGTCGTACGTCGCGTACATCGCGGAGCTCTAAGGCGTGGGCTACCTGTCGCTGACCGATCGCGACCGCGACGAGATGCTCGCGGCGATCGGTGTCTCGTCGGTCGACGACCTGTTCGAGCAGATCCCAGCGGGCGTCCGCTTCGCGGGTGACCTCGCCGTCGAGCCGGAGCTGACGGAGCAGGAGATCACTGCTCTCTTCGAGCGACTCGCCTCACGCAATGCGCACACCGGCGTCGAGCTCTCGTTTCTCGGCGCGGGCGTCTACGACCACTACGTTCCCGCCGTCGTGGACGCGGTGCTTTCCCGCGGCGAGTTCCTCACGGCATACACGCCCTACCAGCCGGAGATGAGCCAGGGCGCGCTGCAGGCGATCTTCGAGTACCAGACGGCGATCTGCGAGCTCACCGGCATGGACGTCTCGAACGCCTCCGGCTACGACGGTTGCACGGTTGCCGCCGACGCTTGCTACATCGCCAAGTTCGCGACCGGGCGGACGAAGGTGGTGCTTGCCGAGACGCTCAACCCGATGGTGCGCCAAGTCGTGAAGACCTACGCGCCGGGTTTTGGCCTCGAGGTCGTCGAGGTAGCGCACCACAACGGTGCGATCGACCCGGCCGACCTCGCAGCCGCCGCAGTCGACGCCGCAGCTGTCCTCTTCCAGCAGCCGAATTTCTTCGGAGTGCTCGAGGACGCACCCGCGCTCGCAGCTGCGGCTGACGACGCAGGTGCGCTCTCGGTCGCCCACGTCGATCCGCTATCGCTCGGCTTGCTCGAGGCGCCGGGTGCGTACGGCTGCTCGCTCGCGATCGGCGAGGGCCAGGCCGCGGGCAACTTCCAGAGCTACGGAGGCCCGCACTACGGCTTCCTCGCGTCGCGCACCGACTTCATCCGGCGGCTGCCGGGGCGCATCGTCGGCGAGACGCTAGACGCCGCGAACGAGCGCGGCTATGTCCTCACCCTGCAGACCCGCGAGCAGCACATCCGGCGGGAGAAGGCCACCTCGAACATGACGACGAACCAGACGCTGCTCGCGCTCGCCGGGCTCGTCTACTTGTCCTGGCTCGGGCCCCAGGGGCTCCGGGAGGTGGGGGAGGCCTGCACGTCGCTCGCCGTCTACGCGCGAGGCAAGCTGCAGGCGGCGGGTTTCGAAGAAGCGTTCGCGGATCAGGCAACGTTCAAGGAGTTTGCCATCCGGGTCGGACGGCCAGCGAGTGAGGTCGTCAAGGCCGCGCGCGAGCACGGTGTGCACCCCGGCTATGCCCTAGGCCGCGATTACCCCGAGCTCGACGACGCGCTTCTCGTTGCCGTCACAGAGAAGCGGACGCCAGCCGATGTCGATCGGCTCGTCGAGGTCCTCCAGGAGGTTGCGGGCTAGTGGAGCTGATCTACGAGAAGTCGAGGTCCGGCCGCCGGGCCGGACGGATACCGCTGCCAGATCTTCCCGCGGCTTCGATACCCGAAGCGCTGAGACGCACCACTGCGCCTCGCTTGCCGGAGGTCTCGGAGCCGGAGCTCGTCCGCCACTTCACCGCGCTCGCCGACCGCAACTTCGGCATTGACACCGGCTTCTACCCGCTCGGTTCGTGCACGATGAAGCACAACCCGCGCGTGAACGAGCGCGTCGTCAACCTGCCTGGCTTCCGCGATCTGCATCCCCTGCAGGAAGATGAAGGTGCACAAGGGGCGCTCGACCTGATGTGGCGGCTCGAGCAGTACCTCATCGAGATGACCGGGTTGCCTGGCATCTCGCTGCAGCCGGCCGCCGGCTCGCAGGGCGAGCTGACAGGTCTCATGCTGATGCGCGCGTACTTCGCCGACCGAGGCGAGGGCGAGCAGCGCGACACGATCATCACTGCCGACACCGCGCACGGGACGAACCCGGCCAGCGTGACGATGGCCGGCTACAAGCTCGAGAAGGTGGCGACGGACGAGCGCGGCAACCTCGATCTCGACGACCTCCGAGCGAAAGTCAACGACCGCACGGCCGGCCTGATGCTCACGAACCCGTCGACGCTCGGACTGTTCGACGAAGGCATCGAGCAGGTGGCCGAGATATTCCATGGCGCCGGCGCGCTCCTCTACTACGACGGCGCCAACCTGAACGCGGTGGTCGGCAAGTCGCGTCCGGGCGACATGGGCTTCGACATCGTCCACATCAACCTGCACAAGACGTTCTCGCAGCCGCATGGAGGCGGCGGCCCGGGCGGCGGCCCAATCGCAGTGCGCGACACCATCGAGCCGTACTTACCGGTGCCGCGCGTGATGCGCGACGGCGATGCTTTCAGGCTCGACCGCGACCAGCCGAAGTCGATCGGGCGGGTGCGCGGGTTTGCCGGCCCATTCGGGGTTTTCGTCCGCTCGTACGCTTTCATGCGCGCCTACGGGCCGTCGCTCGAAGAGATGTCGGAGGTGGCCGTGCTCAACGCGAACTACCTTCTGGCGCGGCTCCGCGACACCTATGAGCTGCCGTACGACCGCCACTGCATGCACGAGTTCGTCCTCTCGGCGCGAAACCTCAAGAGAGAGCACGGCGTCTCGGCTCTGGACGTCGCGAAGCGGCTGATGGACTTCGATATCCATCCGCCGACGGTCTACTTCCCGCTCGTCGTCCCCGAAGCGCTGATGATCGAGCCGACCGAGACCGAGACGAAGGAGCGGCTCGACCATTTCGTCGACGTGATGCTGCAGATTGCCCGCGAAGCGGTCGATGCGCCGGAGCTTTTGCACGACGCGCCGCGCAACCGGCCAGTGCGCCGGCTCGACGAGGTGCGCGCGGCGAAGGAGCAGATCGTGCGGCACGGCTTCGCTGCCCCACCAGAGCCGGCCGCCAGCTGAGCGGATCTAGGCGGACGTGGCCGCCCGAGCTGCTACGGCCGGCCGCTCGAGCGCGCCGAGCCCGTCCTCGAGCAGCTGATAGGCCCGCTCGAGATCCGTGCGCAGCTGCCTGGTTGCGGCAGCGCCGTTCTTCCCTGCGAGCGCCTGCCTACGGGCCGCGTGGAACACCTGGCGGTGAACGCTGATCAGCATGCCGGCGGCGATGCGGGCGTCACCTTCAGAGACGCCGAGCTCGGTTTGAATGGTCGTCGTCAGGACCCGGACGAAGTGAGCCATGACCTCGAGCTCTTTCGCCTGCAGCGCCGGTGACTCTTCGATGATCCGTGCGAACGTGACGAACCCAGGGCTGCAGAGGCGCGGGCACTGCCCGACCTGCAGCCGGCGCAGCGCTGAGAGGATCGACTCGCCGGGCTCGCGACTGCTGATGGCGTCGAGGAGCGCGGCCTGATGCTCGGGGACCTCGTCGAAGAACAGGTCTTCTTTCGTCGCGAAGTAGTTGAAGACGGTCTTCTCCGAGACTCCCGCCGCGGCGGCGACCTCGGCGACCGTCACGTGGTCGAAACCTCGTGTCGCGAACAGCTTCATCGCCTGGTCTGCGATCTCCTGTCGCGTCTGGACCTTCTTGTGCTCTCGCAGACCCATCCGCAAAGTGTAACCAGCTGACTACAGTTGCAGAAATAATGCTGTGTCTGTAGGTTCGTGATCTCAGTCCTCGGCCGGAAGGAAGTTCGCGTGCTCGCCAACCTCGCAACGCTCGTCATGCGTCGCCGCTGGATCGTGCTCGGCGCCTGGATCGTCCTGACCTTCTCTGGCGCGTTCGCCGCGGGTCAGCTCTCGAAGCGCTGGTTCGAGTCGTTCTCGATCCCGGGCTTCCAGGCGTACGAGGCCAACCAGCGCACGCTGAAGACGTTCGGCTCCGGCGAACAGCCGCCGCTCCTCGCGGTCTTCACGTCACCGGGTCGCGATGTGACGACGATCCCAGGCATCGAGCCGGCGATCGAGGCGGGGGCCAAGCAGATCAAGGGGCGGGTTCGCTTCAGCTCGTGGTTTGCGACGCACAACGACATGTACGTGTCGAAGGACAGGCACACCATGGTGGCGACCATCTATCCGCCGGAGAACGCCACGTTCTCGACGCAGCCGCCGATCAAGAAGGTGAGAGCCGCGCTTCAGGCTGCGACGCCGAGCGGCGTGACCTCGCACCTGACGGGCATGGCGGCGATCGAGCAATCGCAGGGGGCGGCGAACGGGCCGAGCGTCCTCACCGAGGGGCTGATCGGCGGAGCCGGCGCGCTCATCATCCTGCTCTTCGTCTTCGGGACGCTGCCTGCCGTGGCGATGCCGCTGCTCGTCGCGTTCAGCTCGATCATGACAACGTTCCTCTGCGTCTACGGGCTGACGTACGTGACGAACGTGTCGATCATCGTCCAGTTCCTCGTCGCACTCGTCGGGCTCGGTGTGGCGATCGACTACGCGCTGCTGGTCGTCTTCCGGTTCCGTGAGGAGCTCACACTCCACGATTCGACCGAGGAGGCGATCGTGGAGACGATGACGCACGCCGGCCGGTCGGTGATCGTGTCCGGGTCGACGGTGGCGATCGGGCTCGTCAGCATGATCCTGCTGCCGTTGCCGTTCATCCGGTCGATCGGCCTTGGCGGAATGCTCATCCCGGCGGTCTCGGTGCTCGCGTCGATCACGCTGCTGCCGGCGATGCTGTCGCTGCTCGGTCCGAAGATCAACCGGCTGCGCGTGATGCCGAAGAGGTTCGTCGAGCCGCACTCGCCCGAAGACGGCTTCTGGGGGCGCTGGAGCCAACTGGTGCTGCGCCGGCCGCAGCTCGTCTTCATCGTCGGCGCGGTGATCGTCGCGGTCGTGCTAACGCCTGCGTTCCACATCAACCCGTCGAACGCGCAGACGAAGGACGTGCCGGCTTCCGGAGACGCCAACGACGGTCGTACTGCCCTGGTGGCTGCCGGGATGCCCGCCGGTGTCTTCCTGCCGCATGTCGTGCTCGTGGAGAACGGCGCGTCCGGCTCGTTCATGACGCGGGTCGCCGAGGCGGTTGCCAAGACACCGGGGATCGCCGGTGCAGCGGCTCCTCCGGCTTGGCGCACGGCGAATGCGGGGCTCGTCGAAGCGTTCGGCACCGACGACGGCAACTCGAAGCCTGCCCGGGCGACTATCTCGAGCCTGAAGAATGAGGTTCTACCGCGGATCGAAAATAGCGTCTCGAACCTCGGCCCTGGTCCGAAGATAACGCTCGGCGGCTTCGCGGCGGAGTCGCGCGACTTCGTGCGCGCGGTTTACGGGAAGTTCCCCTACGTGCTGCTCTTCGTCCTGATCCTCACGTTCATCCTGTTGATGCGGGCGTTCCGCTCGATCCTGCTGCCGCTCAAGGCGGTGCTCTTGAACCTCGTCTCGCTCGGTGCGGCCTACGGCATCATCGTGTTCATCTTCCAGGATGGGCACGGCAGCAACGCGATCTGGGGGCTGCCGGCGACGAACGCGATCATCTCGTGGATTCCATTGATGATCTTCGCGTTCCTGTTCGGGATCTCGATGGACTACGAGGTGTTCATCGTGACGCGGATTCGGGAGGAGTACGACGAGACCGGTGACACGCCTCATGCCATCGCGCACGGTCTGGCGCGAACCGGGAAGCTCGTCACGAGCGCCTCGCTCGTGCTGATGTTCGCGTTCTTCACGCTGTCGACGGGGCCTGGGCCGGACATCAAGCAGTTCGCGATCGGGCTCGCGGCGGGCATCGTCTTCGACGCGACTGTGATTCGTGCGCTGCTCGTGCCGGCGACGATGCAACTGCTCGGCAAGTGGAATTGGTGGCTTCCCGCTCCGCTCGCGCGCGTCCTGCGCGTGGCGCCAAGCGAAGTGTGAGAAGGCATATGTGAGAGGGCATGAGGGCGAGGCTTGCCTCGCCCTCCCAAGCCAGGGGCGCCCAAGGGTCGTCCCTACATCGGGTCGAGCTTCAGGGCGACGGAGTTGATGCAGTAGCGCCGCCCTGTCGGCCGTGGCCCGTCCGGGAAGACGTGGCCCAGGTGCCCGTCGCAGGTCGCGCACCGAACCTCTGTGCGACGCATTAAAAGAACCGTCCCTCGGATTCCGTTCGCACGCTCGTCGCGTCCGCCGGTTCGAAGAAGCTCGGCCAGCCGGTGCCCGAGTCGAACTTCGCAGCCGAATCGAACAGCTCCGTGCCGCAGCCCGCGCAGCGGTAGATGCCCTCGGTCTTCGTCGCGTTGTACTCGCCCGACCAGGCGCGCTCGGTTCCGCTCTTGCGCAGCACGTGGTACTGCTCGGGCGTCAACTCGCGCCGCCAGTCGTCGTCTGTCTTGGTCACGGGCTCAGGCATCAGGTCGCTCGACGAGTCACCGTACCCTCGAGCTGCTTACGCGAATCGTAAATCTGCACGTGGCGCTGGCGGGTGACGGCTTCCCGGTTATCCCCGAGATGGCACACAAGCATTGAGCACCACGGCGGGCCGCACAGCTCGTCGGTCCGGCCTCCGCTCAACCGGCTGCCGCGAGCTGGCCGCAGGCTGCGGCGATGTCGCGACCTCGGGTCAGGCGGACCGTCGCCGGGATCCTCGCCCGATCCAGCACGCTCTTGAACGCCTCGATCGTGTCGCGCGTCGAGCCGTCGTAGAGGCCGGTCGGGTTGTACGGGATCAGGTTCACCTTGAAGGCGTCTGGTCCGAGCATCCGGGCGAGCGCTTTCGCCTGGCTGGGTGAATCGTTGACCCCGGCGAGCATCACGTACTCGATGTAGACGCGACGGTTGCGCAGCGTCACGTAGCGCCGGCACTCGTTGAGCACGTCGGCCAGCGGGTAGCGGTCGTTCACCGGCATCAGCGAGGAACGGAGCGTCGGCTCAGCCGCGTGAACCGAGAAGGCAAGTCGGATCGGCTCATCGACCTCGTCGATGAAGCGCGTCAGCCCCGGCAGCCAGCCGACGGTCGAGATCGTCGTCCGACGGTGCGTGATGCCGAGATCGGGGAGGCGCCGCGCCGCCGTAAGTACGGCGTCGACGTTCAGGAACGGTTCGCCCATCCCCATGAAGACGGCGTGGTTCACGTCCTCGAGCCTGCGGAAGTGCAGCGCCTGATCGAGAATCTCCGACGCCGTCAGGTTGCGGCCGAAGCGCATCTTCCCGGTCGCGCAGAACGTGCACGTGAGCGGGCAGCCCGACTGCGATGAGAGGCAGATCGAGCGGCGGCCGTCGCGGTAGCGCATCAGGACCGCCTCGACTGCGTGCCCGTCGGCGGTGCGGAAGAGCGTCTTGACGGTGCCGTCCTTCGCCTGCGCCTCAGTTTCGACCCGCAGCGTCGAGAACGGCACCACCTCCGAAAGCGCGGCGCGCAGCGGTGCCGGGACGTTCGTCATCTCGTCGTAGCTCGCTGCGCCGCGCGCGGCCCAGTCCCACACCTGGCGGGCGCGGTAGGAGGGCTGCCCGAGCTCGGCGAGGGTCGCGTCCAGCAGTTCCAGGTCCATCCCGACACGGTAGCGCCTGTTTCCCGGCAGAATGGGCCGCCGTGATCGACCTTCGCTCCGACACTGCCACCCGGCCCACCGCAGGGATGAGAGCGGCGATCGCAGTGGCCGAGGTTGGCGACGAGCAACGGCGTGAGGATCCGACCGTCACGGAGCTGCAGCGGCGGGTCGCTGAGTTGCTCGGACAGGAGGAGGCGCTGTTCGTGCCGACCGCGACGATGGCGAACCAGATCGCGTTGCGGCTGCACTCGCGGCCGGGCGATGTCCTGCTTGCCGAGGAGACGTCGCACATTCTCATCTACGAGTTCGGCGGTGCGGCCGTGCACGCCGGACTCATGACGGTGGGGCTGCCTGGCCACGGTGGCCGGGTCACCGCGGAGCAGATTCGCGCGGCCATGCCTGCGACAGGGAAGTCAGTCGATCAGGCTCCGTCGGTCCTGTCTCTCGAGGACACGCACAACTCGAGTGGTGGCAGAGTCTGGCCGCTCGACGAGCTCGAGCTGGTCGTCGATGCCGCGCGCGCGGCCGGGCTGGCAGTACACCTCGACGGCGCGCGGCTCTTCAATGCCGCGGTCGCCCAGAACATCTCGCCCGCCACAATCACCGCACGATTCGACACCGTCACGATCTGCCTCTCGAAGGGGCTCGGCTGTCCGCTGGGCGCGCTGATCGCCGGCTCGAGCGACCTGATGGAGCGGGCCTGGCGCGAGAAGTTCCTGTTCGGTGGCGCGACACGGCAGGCGGGAGTGGTCGCGGCGGCGGGCATCTACGCTCTCGACCACCACGTCGGACGTCTGGCCGACGATCACGCCCGGGCGCGGCGGCTCGCAGAGGCGTGGCGCGCGGCGGGGTTGGCCGTCGAGCCGGACCGGGTGGAGACGAACTTCGTGCAACTCGACTTCGAACCACTCGGCCTCTCGCGTGACGAAGCCCTTGGGCGCTTGCGGGAAGCCGGTGTCGGGCTCTCGTCGACGATCCATCCGACGGTCGCCCGCGCGGTCACGCATCTCGACGTCACCGACGACGACATCGACCGAGCCTGCGAGCTCGTTCCGGCGGCGCTCGGACTGCCCGTCCATGCCTGACCTCGGCGTTCAGCTCGACCGCATCCTGCGTGCGGCGCAGAGTGAACGACGCCTGCCGTCAGTTTCGGCAGCTGCCTTTCGTGGCGGCGAGATCGTCTGGAGCGACGCGCTCGGCCTTGCCGATGTCGAGGCCGGTGAGAAGGCGACACCCGACCACGCGTACCGGATCGGCTCGATCACGAAGACGTTCACCGCGGTTTGCGTGATGCAGCTTCGCGACGCGGGCCGCGTCGACCTCGATGCACCGCTCCGCTCGTACGTTCCCGAGGTCAAGCCGGGGCCGACCGTGCGCCACGCGCTGGCGCACCTCTCCGGCCTCCAGCGTGAGCCGCCGGGCGAGATCTGGGAGACGCTCACGCCCCCGAGCCGGGAGGAGCTTCTCGCCGGGCTCGAGGACGCGGAGCAGGTGCTTGCGCCGGGGACGATGTGGCACTACTCGAACCTCGCCTTCGGACTTCTCGGCGAGTTGGTCGTTCGCGTGTCCGGCCTGCCGTATCCGGCGTATCTCGAGACGAGCGTCCTGGCGCCGCTCGGGTTACTGCGGACGTCGCTGCGAGCCGCCGAGCCGGTGGCCCGCGGCTACTACGTCGGCCCGTGGTCGGACGAAGCGAGGTTCGAGCGCGATCTCGAGTTGACGGAGACGACTGCGGCGCTCGGCCAGCTGTGGTCGACAACCGGAGATCTGGCCGCCTGGGGATCGTTCCTCGCAGCGGGGCACGAGGATGTGCTTCCGAAGGCGACGCTCGATGAGATGACACGTGTTCTGGCGATGGTCGACGACGCTCACTGGACGATCGGCTGGGGGCTCGGGCTCACGCTCTACCGCCGCGGAGATCGGGTGTTCACCGGCCATGGCGGCGCGATGCCCTGCTACCTCGCAGGTCTCGTCGTCGAACGGGGCTCGGGTACAGGGGCCGCTGTGCTCGCAGGTGCCTCGACCAGGGCCAGGGCCGAAGAGCTCGCGTCAGAGCTCGCCGAGGCGGCGATCGACGCGCGGGAGAGCGAGGTCGCGCTGTGGGCGCCGGACGCAGGAGCTCCCGCCGACCTTGCGCCGCTGCTCGGCACGTGGTGGGTGGAGGGCAGCGAGCACGTCGTTCGCTATCGCGAAGGGCGGCTCGAGATCGAGCTCGTCGGCGGCCCTGTCGGCCGTAGCATGTCCGTGCTGGCGCAGGAAGATGCGGATCGCTTTCGCGTCGTCGACGGCCGCGAGCGGGGCGAGCTGGTGCGCGTCGTGCGCGATGACCGCAGCGAGATCGTCAAGCTCTACTTCGCCACGTATCCGGCAACGCGAGAGCCAATCGCGTTCGGCGACTCTCAACGATCTCCGACGACGAAGAACACGACCGCAAGCGCGACATAGGCGACGACGAGCAGCACTCCGCGCGAGCGGCTCGAGCGCCCCGTGGCGAGCGCAAGCCCCGCCACGGCGAGAGAGCCGGCAAGCGCGCCCAGCTCGACCGGCCGGAACGAGAGCGCCATCGGCTCGATCGCGAACGAGGCGACGACGACTGCCGGGATCAGGAACACCGCAACCTGCGCAGCGGACGACAGAGCGATCTCCACGGCGAGCATCACCTTCCCGTGTAGGGCGACCACGACGGCGCCGCCATGTTCTGCCGCGTTGCCGACGATCGCGACGATCACTACTGCGACGAAGAACTCGCTGAGTCCGGCCTGGGTTGCGAAGCTGTCGAGCGAGCCGACGAGGACCTCGGCGACGAGCGCGGTCGCGACCGTCGCGCCGCCGAGGACAGCGAGCGCCGTCGAAAGCGACCAGCCCGCCAACGCGTCGTCTTCCTCCGCGTGGAGCTCTCGGTGACGGCGGAGCGAGCGCCAGGTCGCGGCGACGTAGAGCACGAGGAGGACAGTTGCGACGGGTAGCGCCGCGACGGCAAGCGAATGGCGGTTCGGATCCCCACTCCGGCCCGCGATCGAAAGAGGAAGGAACAGAACAGCCGCCGCCCCGATGAGCCCCAGTGAGACCATCGTCGAGAAGCGATCGAGCTCGGAGTCCTTGCCGGCGATGAGCGACACGCCGAGGACGAGCAGCAGGTTGCCGACGACGCTGCCGACCAGTGAGCCGCGGACGACATCGTCGAGGCCGCGGTTCAGCGCGATGAGCGCGATGATCAGCTCGGGCGCGTTGCCGAACGTCGCGTTGAGGAAGCCCCCGATTCCCGGTCCGGTGTGGTCGGCAGCATGCTCCGTTGCCTCACCGATCAGCCACGCCAGCGGCACGAGTGCCACCGACGCCAGCACGAACTCGGCAGTCAGGCTGGGCGAGCCGAGCCAGTGGAAGGCGAGCGTGGCGGGGCTGAGCGCAAGCCCTGCCACGAAAAGCCTTCGGAGCACAGTCTCGCAACCCTACGCGGCTGTCGTCCTGCCCGCGACTACTCCTCACGCGTTGAAATGTCAAGTCTTGCGGAGCCTGCGTCGGCGCTGCGACCATCCCGGTGTGACGGAACTCGCGCAGCCTCTCGAGGGGTCGCCCGTTCAACTGCCGCTTCGGCCGCAGGACGAGGTCGAGTGCCACCGCTGTGAGGTGCATTGCGACAAGGTCGTGTACCCCGGCGCCTGTATCGAGCGGGCCTGTCCATTCGTCTACGCCTACGAAGCGTGGGGCCACACATACATGGGCTGCATGCAGAGGGTCTTCACCGTCGAGATCGATCTGGAGTTGCTGCGCGGCGCCGAGCAGCGGCGTGACGGGTTCGGCGGGATCAGGGCGCGGCGGGCGCCGCTACCGATGTGCCGTGTCGAGGTGTCGTCCTGTTACGAGCAGCGCGAGGACTCGATCGGCTGCCGCAACCCGGAGTTCTTCGAGATCCCGCGGGAGCGTCCGAGCTTCCGCATCTTCGCGCAGTTCTAAACCGTCGCGGTCGCACGCGTATAGAGCGCACGCAACCGTCGTAGCTCATCCGCATCCGGGCCGTGCCCGTCCGGCCCCGGGGTTTCGAGGATGGCCGGCAGATCGGCGAACGCCGGTTGCGCGAGGAACACGCCGAGCCCGTCGCCGAGGAGTCCCTCGCCGATCGAGGCGTGCCGGTCGCGGTTCGAGCCGAGCTCACCGGCGGAGTCGTTGACGTGGAGCGCGCGCACGCGCTCCAGGCCGATCCGTCCGTCGAGGTCGGCGAGTGCCGCGTCGAGCACGGTCGGATCTGTCACGTCCACGCCGGACACGTACCAGTGGCACGAGTCGATGCAGACCCCGAGCCGTGGGTGGCGGTCGAGCGCGTCGTAGATCGCCGCGAGCTCGTCGGTAGAGCGCCCGATCGTGCCGCCCGCCCCGGCGGAGTTCTCCATCAGCAGCCAGGTTCGCTCCGTCGTCAACTCGAGCAGCTCGCGCAGCGCGGGGACGACGCGCTCTAGCCCGGCTTCGAAGCCGGAGCCCACGTGTGAGCCGACGTGGAAGATGACGCCGTCGGCTTCGATCGCCGCCGCGACTTCGAGCGTCGCGCGCATCGCAGCCACCGACTTGCCGTGGATCTCGGGATCAGGGCTTGCCAGGTTGACGAGGTACAGGGCGTGACAGACGACCGCGCCGATGCCGGCCTCGGCGCGTCGTTCGCGGAACCGAGCCAGCGCCTCGTCCGTGTGCGCGGTCGGCCGCCACATCCGCGGGCTCTGCGTGAAGACCTGAACCGCGTCACAGCCGATCTCCTCACCCCGGTCGATTGCGTTCCAGATCCCACCGGAGGACGACACATGAGCGCCGAAGAGCATTCGGTTCATTCCCTTCCGGTCGGAATCCTGTTGCAGCGGGGCGTACGCTACCCCGGCCGTGGGACTGCCTCTTCGCGACCGCTTGGGCGCTCTGCAGGAGCGCGACTTCAGGCTGCTTTTCACGGCGACGACGATCACGACGCTCGGTGACGCTGTCGCCGGTATCGCGCTCGCGTTCGCAGTGCTCGACCTGACTCACTCGGCGACCGACCTCGGGATCGTGATCGCCGCACGCCAGGCGGTGAACACCGGGACGGTCTTGCTCGGCGGTGTCGTCGGGGATCGGCTGCCGCGGAACCTCGTGCTCGTCGTCGCTTCGGTCGTCCAGGGTGCTACGCAGACGGCGACGGCAGTTTTCATCCTGTCCGGCAGCGCCACTATCGCTTGGCTTGTTGGGCTCCAGGCGCTCTATGGCGCGGCGGGTGGCTTCGTGCTCCCGTCACAGGTCGGCCTGATCCCGCAGACGGTGAGCAGCGAGCGGTTGCAGCAGGCGAACGCCCTGCAGGGCCTGACGCGCAACGTCGTCTTCGTGGTCGGCCCGGCGATCGGCGGCATCCTCGTCGTCGCTGGCAGCCCTGGAGTTGCGCTCGCAATCGACGCCGCATCGTTCTTCGTCGCCGCGCTCGTCCTGTGGCAGATCCGGATCCCGCAGCGTGCGGCCGAAGCCACGGCGGGGTTCTTCCACGAGCTACGCGAGGGCTGGCGGGAGTTCGCCTCGCGGACATGGCTGTGGTCGACGGTGCTCGTGTTCGGGATCGGGAACGTCTTCTTCATGTTCTGGAGTGTCCTCGGGCCGTCCGTGCTGCAACACCACAGACTGGCGTGGGCGGCAATCACGGCGGCGGGCTTTGCAGGGGCGATCGTCGGCGGACTCGTGGCCATTCGCTATCGCCCCGCGAGACCACTCGTCGCCTGCATGCTGACTCCCATCCCGTTCGCGCTGAAGTTCATCGCGCTTGCTTTCGACGCGCCGCTCTGGCTCGTCGCGCTCGCGTCGTTCTGCGGTGGTATCGGGCTCGCGATTCACCTCGCCCTGTGGCTCACGGTCTTCCAACGTGAGGTGCCGGAGCACGCGCAGTCGCGGGTCAGCTCGTACGACGCGCTCGGCTCGTTCGTGTTGACCCCGCTTGGCCTGGTGCTTGCTGGCCCGGTGGCGCTCGCGGCCGGAGTCGACCACGCGCTGCTCATCGCCGCGGGAGTCATCGTCGGAGCCAACCTCGGGATGCTCCTGATCCCGTCTGTTTGGGCGATCCGCCGGAGCGAGGTCGCGACTACCATGGCCGCCGCATGACGGTCAAAGTTCGCATGGCCCCAAGCCCGACGGGCTTCCTCCACATCGGGGGCGTCCATACCTTCCTCTTCAACTGGCTCTTCGCGCGTGGCCGCGCGGGGGAGTGCCTGCTGCGGATCGAGAACACCGACACGAGCCGCGAGGTCACGGAAGCGGTCGACCAGATCCAGCGCTCGCTGTCCTGGGTCGGCATCGACTGGGACGGGCCGGTCACCTTCCAGCTCGACGTGATGGAGCGCTGCCGGGAACTCGCCGCAACGCTCGTTTCGGCAGGAGCGGCCTACGAGGATGAAGGCGCCGTCCGCTTCCGCATGCCAGACGAGGGCTCGACGGGCTGGGACGACGCGGTGCGCGGCCGCATCGAGGTGCCGAACGCGCAGCTAGAGGACGTCGTCATCGTGCGCTCCGACGGCCGCGCGACCTACAACTTCGCCTCGCCGGTCGAGGATATGGACGACGCGATTACACACGTCATCCGCGGCGAGGATCACATCTCGAACACGCCGAAGCAGATCCAGATCCTGCGCGCGCTCGGCCACGAGCCGCCGGTCTACGCGCATCTCGGGAGCCTTCTCGGCGATGACGGCAAGAAGCTCTCGAAGCGCCACGGCGCGCTTTCCGTCGACGAGTTCCGCGCGGCGGGCTACCTGCCCGAGGCCCTTGTCAACTTCCTCGCTCTGATCGGCTGGGCGCCCGACGGCGAGACCACAGAGATGACAGTCGCCGAGATCGTCGAGCGCTTCACTCTCGAAGCGGTGAGCGCGAGCCCGGGCACTTTCGATTACGCGAAGCTCGACTGGCTCAACGGCCGCTACCTGCGCTCTTTCAGTCCGAAGGGATACGCCGACCGGCTGCTCGTGTGGCTGCGCGAGAACGGCATCGACTGGGACGAGGCGCGTGTCCGTCAGGCTGCCCCGCTCGTGCAGGAGAAGATCGGCCGCTTCGACGAGTTCGCAGGAATGGTCGGCTTCCTCTTCGGCTTCGTCGAGCCCGACCTCGGCCTCCTCGATCCGGCGATCCTCGCGGCCGCCGCGACCGCCCTCGACACCGTCGAGCCTTGGGCCGCGCCCGCGATCGAGGCGGCGCTCAAGGCGCTGTGCGACGACCTTGAACGCAAGCCGAAAGAGGTCTTCCTGCCGATCCGCGTCGCCGTTACCGGCTCGCGGATCTCGCCTGGGCTGTACGAGAGCCTCGAGCTGCTCGGCAAGGAAACCTCACTCGCGCGGATCCGCGCGCACGCCACCGCATCATGAGGACGCCCGGTGAGTTCGAAGCGCGCGTTCGCGAGTACGTCGTCGACCGCTCTGAAGAAGCACGCGCGGTGCGCGTGGGGGAGAAGGAGAGCTCGGAGCAGGCGGCGATCGTCGAGCGCTACGCGGATCTTTTTTCGCGATCCCAGCTCGAGACGCTGCGCGCGGCCGCAGACGGAGCGACAGGTGACGACCGCGAACGCTTGGAGCGGCTACGGCTGACATGTGCCGACGGGCTAGTCGATGCCGAGCTGACCGCGCGCGAGGACGAGCTCGAGAACGCATTGCTTGCCGCTCGGGTCGAGTGGGACGGAGAGCAGATCCCGCTACGAACCGCGCAGGCGAAGCTCGCCGTACTGCCCGCCTACGCGGATCGGGAGCAGCTCGGCGCACGCCAGATCCCGGTCTCGGCGCAGTTCAACGGCACACGGCGGGAGCTGCTGACGGCGCGTGCCGAGCTCGACGCGGAGCTCGCCGGCGACGAGGATGCCGTTTCGCGGATCGACGCCGTGAAGAGCGTGTCGCACCGGGCGATCCACGCGGCCGTTGCGGAAGCGAGCCGGGCGACGACCTCTGCCTGGGAACCACTCCGCGAACGCTGGCTCGACCGCCTGCTCGGCCCCGAGCGCGACGACCGACCGTGGTTTGCCCACGTCGGCTGGCTTCGGCGTCTGTCTCCGCTCGCGGACACGTACACGAAGGAGCGCTGCGTGCCCGTCTGCACGGCGACGTTACGCGCGATCGGCTTCGCGATCGAGGACGAGCAGAGCATCCGGCTCGACCTCGACGATCGCCCGCAGAAGTCGCCGCGCGCCTGCGTGATCGCCTCAGATCCGCCGAGCGTCGTCCATCTCATCACCCGGGCTCAGGGTGGCCTGCACGACTACGGCGCGTTCCTCCACGAGGCCGGCCATGCGTTGCACTACGCCGGTTGCGACCCGTCGTTGTCCTACACGTTCCGCGCGATCAGCCGCGACCACGCGCTCACGGAGATCTACTCGTACATCGTCGAGGCGCTCTCGCGCGAGCCGGGCTGGCACGCCGAGCACTTCGGGCTCTCTGCGCCCGAGGCCGAGCAGAACGCCGAGGCGACGACCTTCCTCGAAGCGCTGCTCTTCCGCCGCTACGCCGCGAAGCTCGGCTACGAGCTCGCTTTCTGGGATCGGTTCAGCGACGACGGCGGCACGCCCGACGGGTATTCCCGGGCACTCACCGAGGCGACCGGCATCCGCTACCCGGCCGAGAACTTCCTCTCCGACATGGATGCCGGGTTCTACTCGGCCGACTACCTTCGCGCCTGGGTGCGCGCCGCCCAGCTCCGCTTGCATCTGCGTCGAGAGGTCGGCGAGGAGTGGTGGCGCTCGCGTCAGACTGGCGAGTTCCTGCGGGTGCTCTTCCGGGAGGGGCTGCGCCCCTCGAGCGAGGAGATCGCGGCCAGAATTGGCTTCGAACCGCTCGATACCCGGCCGTTGCAGGAAGAACTCGACGCGTAAGGAAACCGTACGGATCGGCCGGAGGGGGGCCTGCACAGAGCGAGGTTTGCTACCGTCCGGCCCGCACATGCCCCGTTTGGGGGTACCTGACCTAGACACGTGGGCTCAAGCATTGCCCGTCGGAGACAGAGGAGTCTGAATGCGTCGTTTTCTCAAGTTTGCCACCGTCGTCGCCGTACTCGCGGGCATTGCGGTGCCAGTCGCACTGGCGCTCGGCTTCGATCCCTACAACCAAACGCTCCCCGACGCGACTGTCGGTGTGCCGTACAACTTCCAGCAGACCGCACGTGGCGGCTGCCCCCCGTACACGTTCACGGTCAGCTCAGGTGCGCTCCCGGCGGGAATCCAGCTGCAGACAAACGGGCTGTTCAACGGGACGCCGACGCAGCCCGGCACGACAGGCTTCTACGCGGACCTCGCTGACAGCTGCGGCTTCCACGCGCAGCGCCCGTTCAACATCACGGTCATCCCGAAGGTCACGGTCACCACCGCGTCGCCCCTCTCTACGGGCATCGTCGGTGTGCCGTACTCGCTCCAGCTCACCGCGGATGGCGCCGGCGCCTTCACGTGGTCGTTGGTCTCGGGCGTGCTCCCTGCGGGGCTTACGCTCTCCTCGACGGGCTTGCTCTCAGGCACGCCGACGACAGCGGCTCCTCCCGCGACCTTCGTGGTCAAAGCCAAAGACTCGACGTCTGATCGAGCCGACACGAAGCAGCTCAGCCTCGAGGTCCTCGCGCCTCTCGCCGCGACGGTGGGCAGCGCGCCGGCGTCTGAGGTCGGCATCGACTTCAAGGGCATCACACCGACGGCGACCGGAGGTAAGGCGCCGTACGTCTGGTCAGTTGTGAGTCTCCCCGCGGGGCTGATCCTCGACCCGGCGACAGGTGCCATCACCGGTACGCCGACCGCCGCAGGCGCGTTCACGGCGCATCTCACGCTCGGCGACACGACGACTGCGAAGGTGAACGTCGACGTGCCGATCACGGTCGCGGCGAAGCTGACGATCACGACGCTGCGCCTCCCGATCACGAAGGTCGGGGGTCTTTTCCAGGCGACCGTCCGCATCCGTGGTGGAGCTGAACCGATCAAGTGGAAAGTGACAGCCGGCAAGTTCCCGGTCGGCATCCGTCTCGACACGAAGACAGGTGTGCTCTCCGGGAAGCCGCGTACTGCGGGCACCTTCCCGCTCACGGTCACCGTCACCGACAAGCTTGGCGGTACGTCAGAGCAGGCCCTAACGCTCCTTGTGAAGCCGAAGCCGAAGGTCAAGAAGAAGGTCTAGCTCTTTCGATGGAAGGGCTCCAGGGCCGTCGGCGGGTTGAGCAAACTCACCGGCGGCCCTCGTTCGTTTCCCACATGGTTGGATACGCCCTCGAGCCGGTCTAGGTGCCCTGAAGGAGGAGTTGGATGCGGATCGCTCGTGTTCTCGCGCTTGTCTTCGTGATTGCGGCGGTCGCCGTGCCGGTCGCGGCCGCGCTCGACTTCACGGAAGGTGTCGATCCTCCGGATGGGACGGTCGGGACGCCGTACAGCTTCCAGTTCCAAGCGGTGAGTGGGTGCAAGCCGTACACGTTCTCGATTCTTGCGTGTGCCTTGCCGGCCGGGCTGTCGATGACGCCGGGTGGCCTGATCTCGGGCACCCCGACCGCCGCCGGAGACGTGTCGTTCTGGGCGGAGCTCAAGGACAATTGCGGCCGCACGTCGCAGGAGCTATTCACGATCAGGATCGCGCCTGCGCTCATCGTTTCGACAGGCTCACCGCTTGCGCCTGCTCTCGTCGGCGTGCCGTACTCCGTCCAGTTCACCGCTGCTGGTGGAGGGACTCAAAGCTGGTCGCTGGCCGGCGGGTCGCTTCCGCCAGGGTTCACGTTCTCGGCTAGCGGGCTTCTGTCGGGAACGGCGACCGTCGCGCTGCCTGCGCCGGTCAGCATCGACATCAAGGTCGCGGACGGTTCACGGAGCAACACGAAGACATTCGCTCTCGATGTCGTCACGCCGCTCGCTGTAGCTGCGCCGACGCTTGCCACTGGCGAGGTCGGGCTGGCCCTGAAGCCGGCGACCGTGACCGTTGCCGGCGGCCGCGGGCCGTACGCCTGGTCGCTGGTCGGGGCTCCTGCGTGGCTCACGATCGATCCTGCGAGCGGCGCGCTGGGCGGGACGCCTACCGGGGCTGGTTCCTTCACGGTTCAGGTTGTGGCCAAGGACGTCTACGGCGCGAGCGCGACTGCCAGCGCGACCGTCGCCGTCAAGAGCAAGCTGACGCTGAAGGCGACCAAGCTACCGATGGCCATGCAAGGGAAGGCCTTCAGGGTGACGCTCCGATCGTCGGGCGGTGTTGGCCCGCTGACCTGGAGGGTCACGTCCGGCAAGCTCCCGGTCGGCATGCGACTCGACCGCAAGACCGGTGTCCTCAGCGGGACCGCCCGGTCGGCCGGCGTGTTCCGTCTCACCTTCGCGGTGACGGACGCGCTCGGCGGCTCGGCGAAGGCGACCTACAGACTGACGGTCGCAAGCAAGAAGTAAGAACCCCTGCCGCCCCTTGAAAGCCGAAACCGCACTCGCGTGCGGTTCACGAAGGCCCATACGGGATTCGAACCCGTGCCGCCGCCGTGAGAGGGCGGTGTCCTAGGCCACTAGACGAATGGGCCGTGCGAGCGGCGATTGTAGCGAACGAGGTTCCGGACACCGTCCGCTCAACCGCCAAGAAGCGATCAGAGCGGCTGCTCGATCTCCCGGCTGTCGATGAGCTCTTCGAACCGAACGCGGATTTCCTCGCCCGTCGCCAGAAGATCGTCGTAGCGCTTGCGGCGCGGAGGCAGGTGGACGATCCTCACGCTCTCGTCACGATCGCCGTGACAGCGAGCGTAGGCAGCCGCTTCGTCGAGCGGCTTGAGGCGATCTCCACTGCGCTTCGGCCATGACACTCCCGGACCCCTACCACGCAGACGTGTTCGTGGAAACCCCAAAAGCGGAAGCTGCTGCCGCAGTTTGCGCACGAATCGGGATTCCGACACTCACTGTCCACACAGGCTTCACAGACTTCTCCACAACCCTGCACATCACCAAGGCTTGCACGACCACGGGCTCCAGTCCCTCCCGGCCGCGACGAAGTAGCGGTGTGCGGCCTTGGCCTGTTCTTCGGCGGAAGCTCCGTGCCCGAAGATCCGCCGCTCAGTCGTTCCCATCTGGAACAGCCCGAGGTACTGGCCGTTGCGGGCGTTGACGTCGAAGCCGGATTCGCACTGCGAGACCCGTAGCGCCTCACCGCAGTACGAGCCGAAGATGCGGCAGATGACATGTTGGGGCGTCTCGGGCTTCGCGACGGCGAGTCGGCGCGCGAGTCGCTTCCGCTTGAGCACCGCAGCGCGGGTCCGCACCTTCTGCTGCGCCAGCGCGCGGGCGAGGTTGCCGCGATGGAGCGCGATCTGGCGACGAGCCTCCGCCGAGAATCGTGGGTCGGACAGAAGCCACTGGTGCTTCGCGAAGAACGCGAGCGCTTGACGCTCGCGTTGAATCCGTTGGACGAGCGTTTGCGCCGGCTTCGCCGACGGGTGTTCTGCTGAACGTGCACTCGACGACGACGCCAACGTGGTCGAGACAATCACTGTGAGCGCGAGCGCGCCTAGCCGCAGGGCTTTCAGAACGTTGACCACCTGATCGGGGACAGGGGCGCGACCCTCGTAGCGGGGCCGCTCGTGTCTCTCGTTCGCACCACCTTACCCGAGGCAGCACAAACGTTCGCCTCATCCCTTACAAAATCTTGATTTTCCTGTTACAAGCGTTGCCGAAACGACGAACGCCGTCCGAGCAAGAACGGACGGCACGCGCGAGACGGACGTCCGGCGATCTACGTGGGCGTGCCTGACGGTGTCGTCACGTACTCGAACCTCGTGCAGCGCGCGAGGCCCGTCTTCGGGTCGATCGTTCGCTCGATGCAGACGACCCGTGTGTTCGGCGGCAAGACGTTCTGCGAGGGGTTCTGGATTCCCGGGCGCGTTCGCGGTGAATGGGAGCCGAACGGGAAGCTGTGCAGCGCGTACGCGCCGATGATGGAGAGAGCGACGGAGATGCCGATGGCGAGCGCCTTGCCTCCGTTGACGGCGCCCTGGCCGTTCGCTCGAGAGGCGCTCGTTCCCCAATACCGCCTACGCTCGTCGTCCGTCCACTTGGCGTAGTCGCGGTCTTGCCAGCCCAGGGTCGTCCGATCGCCTCTCAGCACGACGAGAGGCATCGCTCGATCGGGTGATCCTGCCTACAGACTGCGGGACAGGGACTCGAACCCCAACTTCTGGAACCAGAATCCAGCGTCCTACCATTAGACGATCCCGCAACGGATCGGTCGCAGTCTAGCGACCAGCTCTGTTGCCTTGTGTTTCTGGAACACAAGGCAACGCGCGGCGCGGTGCTTACGGCTCGAAGCGGTAGATCGGAACGAGGCTCTTCTCGCTTTCGGTGTCGATGTGCGCGATGACTTCGACGTACGGCTCGAGGCCGGAGCCGGCGAGCTTTGCTTTCAGGAGCCCGTCGACCTGGAAGATGCCGGAGGAGTTGTTCATCAGGATCTCGAGCTTGACGGGTTTCACCTCGCCGTCCTCGATGCGCACCTCGTCGATCGCGGCGGCGGAGAGCGAGTGCATCGTGACCTGGCCCCGCTCGAACGGGATCCGCGACCGCCCTTTCGCCATGTCGAGCGCGTCCGCGACGCGGAGGATGCCGGCCTCGAGCGACAGTGGCTCACCGTCGGCGCGATGGCTCGTGATCGCCTGCAGCACCTCCGAGACGACGACGGTGAGGTCGGGCTCCTCGTAGATGCCGTCGAGGAGCTCGCGCAGCTTCGGCTCGGCGAGGAACAGGCTCCAGTCCTCGTGGCCGCGGCGGTGAACAGACATGCCGACGCAATGGGTCAGCGCCGCGAGAACCACGATCACCTCGGCGTCGTCGCCCGAGAAACCGTAGTCGCGGACGGTGGACGGCTCGACGCCGTGCTTGACGAGCTGCCGCAGCAGCTTCAGGCCGATGTTCGCGACGATCTGGATGTGCACCCACGAGTGGTCGTTGATCTCCAGGCGCACGACGGCATTGACGTTCGAGACGTGCCACCAGCCCTTCAGCTGGCGGTCGTCGTTCACCCGCTCGAGCACGCGCCGGAGGTTCTTGTTCCGGCGGTACGGCACGCGAATGTGCATCCCGGCGACTGCTTCCGACGGCGTCAGAAGCGTCTCGCGAGCTGCCTCCTCGGAGATCGGCCCCTCGGCTTCGGGAAGCGACGCGCCGTCTTGTTCGAGTTCGTCGGTCATGGAAGGAGACTAACCCGACTCGAACGCGTGTATCAGACGGTGTCGAGCAGCAGGTCGGCGATGCGCTCCCCGACGACGACGGCAGGAACGTTCGTGTTCGCTCTCGGCACGACCGGCATGAGCGAACAGTCCGCGACCAGAACTCGGTCGAGACCGTGCACGCGTCCCTCTCCGTCGCAGACCGCAGCCGGATCCGACGTACGTCCCATCGCGCAGGTCCCGACAGGATGGAAGTAGTGGCCGTGGATCCTGCGGATCGCTGCCTCGAGGTCGGCGCCTGCTCCCGGAATCGTCTCCGCGCCGACAAGCGAACGCAACGCCGGCGCGGCTGCGAGCTCGCGCACCATGCCGATGCCCTCGACGAGGACGGCGAGATCGAGGCCCTCGGGATCGGAGAGGTAGCCGTGGTCGATGAGCGGTGCGGTCTCCGGATCGGCGCTTCGCAGCGTGAGCCGGCCTCGGGACCGAGGCTCGAGCGCCGACGCACCTATCAGCACGCGACCCTGGAAGAGACTGTCGGCGGCCGCCGCGACCGGCATCAGATGGAGGTCGTACGGGCCGGTCGCTCGACTCGAGCGAAGCTTTCCGATCGACTGTTCCTCCGGTACGAATCCCGTCGCGGCAGCGGCGCTCAGCATTGCGCGCAGCTGGTCGGAGCCGGCGAAGTCGAGCTCGACCAGGGGATGGTCGTGCAGGTTCGAGCCCACACCCGGCAACGGATGGACGGATTCGATCCCAAGAGTTCGCAGTGCGTCCGGGTCGCCGACACCTGACCGGAGGAGGATCGCCGGTGAGCCGTACGCTCCCGCCGCAAGCACGACAAGCCCGGCGCGGACACGCGTCTCCTCGCCGCGGCGGCGGCCGATCACCTCGACGTCGTCCGCCCCGAATACGAGCCGGTCGCAGAGCAGGTCGTCGAGGATGCGCATGTTCGGCCGCTCGCGAGCGGGGTCGAGGTAGGCGAACGCCGCGTTAACTCGGATGCCACGCTCGATGTTCACCGGCTCGGCGCCAAACCCGACTCCGCCGTCGAGATCGTCGAGGTCGTCTGCTCGCGGCACGCCGAGCTCTACGGCCGCTGCGAGACAGGCTCGGTGGAACGGCCCGATCTCCACGTCCTCGTAGGTGCGAACCCGAAGCCGGGCGAGCGCTCGAGCGAAGAGCGGCCGAAGCGCGTTGGCACTCCAGCCGTCGTCGCCGCTCAACGCGGCCCAGCCGTCGTAGTCCTCTGGACAGCCGACAGCGGCGATGCAGCCGTTGTGCGACGAGCAGCCGCCCATCACTTTCGCGCGCTGGAACTCGATCCGCTCGCGGCCTGGATAGAGATCGCCGCTGTCGTAGCCCCAGCTGTGCGACGTGGCGAGCGCTCCGCCGTTCAGGAGATCCGCCGGCCAGCGCCCGGACTCGCGTGGGCCGTAGTCGGGGCCTGCCTCGAGGAGAACGACGTCCGCGGAGCTCTCGGCGGCGAGCCGGCCGGCGACGACGCAGCCTGCCGAGCCGCCGCCCACGACCGCGATGTCGCACTCGAGCGTCACGCGACCCTCGCAGCCCAGTCGCCGTACAGGCTCGTGTAGACGCCCGGCCGCGTGATCAGCTCGGCGTGGGTGCCCTGCTCGACGACCCGGCCGTCCTCGAGGACGACGATGAGATCCGCGTCCCGGATCGTCGAGAGACGGTGCGCGATCACGAAGGCCGTGCGCCCTGCAAAGAGCCGATGCATCCCGTGCTCGATCTTGCGCTCGGTCCCGATGTCGACGGACGATGTTGCCTCGTCGAGGATGAGGATCCGTGGGTCGGCGAGGAGCGCCCGAGCGAAGGCGATCAGCTGACGTTGTCCGAGCGACAGGCGGAAGCCGCGCTCGCCGAGCTCCGTGTCGTAGCCGCTCTCCAGCTCGCGGATCCACTCGTCGGCTCCAACTGCGGACGCCGCCTCTTCGATCTCCGCGCGGCTTGCCTCCGGACGTCCGAACGCGATGTTCTCGGCGACGGTGCCGGCGAAGAGGAAGCCTTCCTGCGGCACGATCCCGAGCTGGCGGCGCAGCGACTGCTGCGTGACGTCGCGGAGGTCGTACCCGTCGACCGTGATCCGGCCCTCCCTCGGGTCGTAGAAGCGGGCGAGCAACTTGGCGATAGTCGACTTGCCCGCTCCCGTCTGACCCACGAGTGCCACAGTCGTTCCCGCGGGAACGTCGAGATCGATGTCGTGCAGCACCTCGGTCAAGTCGCCGTAGCCGAAGCGGACGTGGTCGAGGCGGACATGGCCCGCGGCTCGGGGCAGCTCCGCGGCGCTGGGCGAATCGACGACCTGCGGCTCCTCGTCGAGCACCTCCGTGATCTTGTCGAGCGCAGCGATCGCCGAGAGGAACGTGTTGTAGAGCTGCGAGAGCTGCTGCACCGGGTCGAAGAAGTTCGTCAGGTAGAGGAAGAACGCGAGCAGCGTCCCGATTGTGACCTGGCCATGGATCAAGAGATAGCCGCCGTAGCCGAGCACGATCGCCGTGGCGAGCGACGAGAGGAAGTCGATCACCGGGAAGTAGATCCCGTTCAGGACAACGGTCTCGTAGTTCGCCTCGCGGTAGCGGTCGTTGATGCCGCGGAACCCCTCCTGGTTCACCGGCTCGCGCGTGAACGACTGCACGACCCTCATTCCCGCTATGTCTTCTGCGAGTGTGGCTGTGACGAGCCCGATCCGCTCCCGCACGCGGCGGTACGCCCGGTTCGAGCGGATGCGGAACCACGCCGTCGCGAGCGCGACGAGCGGCAGGATCGTCAGCGTCGCGAGCGCTAGCCGCCAGTCGAGCACGAGCAGGACGATCGCTGTGCCGAAGAGCAGCAGCGTGTTCTGCACGAGGCTCGTGACGCCGTCTGTGACGAGCTGGTCGAGCGCCTCGACGTCGTTCGTGATCCGGCTGATGATCGCTCCGGTGCGGTTCCGCTCGAAGAAGCCGAGCGACAACCGCTGCAGGTGCGCGAACAGGCGGTTGCGTAGGTCGGCGAGAACGCGTTCCCCGACCCAGCCCGTCTGGTAGGTCTGTGCCGCCGAGAGGAGCATCGCGACGATGCCCGTGGCCAGGAACGCGGCGACGATCAGCGTGAGCGCGTGCAAGTCGTGCTGCCTGATCCCTTTGTCGACGGCGAGCTTCGCAAGGAAGGGCGGCGCGAGCCCGACGACCGTGAACGCGAGCAGAGAGCCGATCGCAAGCGCCGTTCGCCCCTTGTACGGCAGCGTGAGCCGGACGAGGAGTCCTATCCGGCGACGCGTTCGGCCCCACGACCAGTCCGCCACCCGCGCGCCTCGCTCGTCGGACAGATGCGATCCCGCCTGCCAGACCTTCACAGCGCCACTCCGATCTCCTGGAGCAGCCCGTGGTCGTGGATCTCGCGGAAGACCGGGCTGGTCTCCAGCAGCTCCGTTTGCGTGCCTCGGGCGACGATGCGGCCATGGTCGAGGACGACGACCTCGTCGGCGAGCGAGATCGTCGAGAGTCGGTGCGCGATCACGATGGTCGTTCGGTTGCGCATCGCCTCGGTCAGTCCCGCACGGATCTCCGCCTCGGTGGTGGCATCCACTGAAGCTGTCGCGTCGTCGAGGATCAGGATGCGTGGGTCGATCACGAGCGCTCGGGCAATCGCAATCCGCTGCCGTTGACCGCCCGAGAGCGTGAGGCCGCGTTCGCCGATCACGGTGTCGTAGCCCTCCGGCAGCTTCTCGACGAACCCGTGGGCTTGCGCCGCGCGTGCTGCTGCTTCGACGAGCTCCTGCGGCACGTTCGGGACACCAAAGGCGATGTTGTCGCGCACGCTTGCCGAGAACAGGAACGGATCCTGCGAGATGACGCCGATCTTGGAGCGCAGCGAGCGGCGGGTCACCTCGCGGACGTCGACGCCGTCGACGATGACCCGTCCTGCGGAGACATCGTAGAACCGAGGTACAAGCGAGGCGAGCGTCGTCTTGCCGGAGCCGGAGCGTCCGATCAACGCGACTGTCGAGCCGGCGGCGAGCTCCAGGTCGATCCCGCTCAGCACGGGCCGCCCGCTTTCGTATGCGAAGTCGACGCCTTCGAAGACGATGTGCCCGGGCCCGGGCGGCAGCGGCTGCGCAGTTCGCGGGTCGGCGACATCCTCGGGCTCGTCGATCACCTCGAAGAAGCGCTCGCCCGACGCGGTAGCGCGCTGCGCCTGGCCGATCCACATGCCGAGCATCCGCAGTGGCGCGACGAGCATGTTCAGGAGCAAGTTGAACGCGAAGAAGCCGCCGAGCGACAGGCCGCCGCGGACGACCAGGTGCCCGGCCGCGATCAGCACGGCCGACTGCGCCAGGATCGGCATGAACGTGAGCAGCGGCACGTAGATCGCCCGCTGCGTGTTGGCGCGGACGCTCTGCTCGAAAACCTCGCCCGACGCGTGCTCGAATCTCTCCTGGCGTCGATCTTCCTGCGCGAACGACTTGACGATGTGGACGCCGACGATCGACTCCTCGGCAACCGTCGCGATATCCGCGAGCTTCTGCTGCACGTCGCGCAGGACGGGGTGTGACCGTTGGCTGTAGAGGTACGCGGTCGCAACCATCAGCGGCGTTGTTGCCACAGCGATCAGCGCGAGCTTCCAGTTGTAGACGAAGAGGACAGCTGTGACCGAGACGATCGTCAGCGAATGCTGGACGAAGAAGATCAGCCCGTAGCCGAGGAAGAAGCGAACGGTTTGCAGATCGACGGTCGCGCGAGACATCAGCTGGCCGGTCTGATGGCGGTCGTAGAAGCCGAACGAGAGGCGCAGCAACCGTGCGTAGAGCGCGTCCCGCATGTCGTACTCCACACCGAGCGCCTGTCGGCCAGAGATGAACCGCCGGCCGACCATCAGCGCCGCCTTGACGACGCCAACGGCGAGGATCGCGACGATCAGGACGGTCAGACGGTGCGTGTCACGCGACCCACGAAGCTCATCGACGACCCGACCGGTAAGGACGAGCACGGCGATCGCGCCGGCCTGCGAGCCGACCGCGAGCACCGTCGAGAAGATCAGGGAGCCGCGATACGGACGCAGGAAGCCGAGGAGGCGAAAGAAGGTGCGAGCGTTGGAGCGCGCCACGTCCCTACGGTAGTCGCGCGTCAGGAGGCTACGACGACGGGTGGGCGCCGATCCGGATCGCGGCACCCGTGGAGGGGCCGGTCGGCGTATCGAGGCTCCAGCCAAGCTTGGCGAACCCGGCCTTTGCGCGCTTCGGCAAGGCCAGCCGCATGTCCAAGCGCATGTGCCCGCCGGCCGGGATCGAATGAGCCGCCGCGCAGTTGAGCTCGAACGAGCCGCGCACGACGAGCCCGGACGCGTACAGCCCCTGCGTGTACCCGGGGCACGGCTTCAGGACCACCGTCGTCGCGGTCGGGTTGTGCAGCGTGACGACGTATCCGAGGGGCGAGCCGGCGCGGACCATCGCGGGAACTCGAAGCTTCAGCTCCAGCGTGCTCGGGGTGCCGGGAATCGTCGAGACCGACACCTCGCGCAGCGGCAGCCCGACATTGCTCCACGCGAGGTCGCAGAAGACGAGGAGCCCGAACCGGTCGCCGGCGGCGATCGATCCGACGTGCGGGAACGTGAACACCGGACTGCGGTAATGAGCCGCGGGGTAGCACTGGTCGCCGCTTCTGAGGTCGAGGAGGACGTGCTTGCCTGGCGGAATGTCGGCCGGGACGAGAGCGTCGACTCCATGGTCGTGCCTCCACGAGCGGAGTTGTTGCCTAACGCCGTTCGGCCCGACTGCGCTGATCGTTGGATAGCCGCGCAGGAGGCAGGTCGTGGTGGCGACGTTCGTGAACACCACCCGCTCGTAGAAGGTGCCTGCAGCCGCGCCGCCCCTTCCCTGGGTCACGCGCAGCTGCAATGCACGGCACGCGGGGGCGGACGTCCGGTAGGGGATGGTCCTCGGCGGCGGAACGCGGTAGAGCGGCAGCGGATGGTCGAGCCACGGGACGACGCCCGACGTCTCGCGTGCGGCGCCGCAGCCGGCGGCAAGGACGACGAGCAGGAGCGATCGGAGCCTCACGCCAGCCTCGAGAGCTCGCGCCGCACGTGTGTCAGCGCCTTGCCGAGCCGCGCGCGGTTCTGCGGCTCGTTCGGCCAGCTGCTCGCGCCGGACGGGTGCGGTAGCGGCACGACGATCGCATCGCCGCGGACGTAGCTCTTGCCGATCGCGTCCGTCAACGTCGTGATCCCCTGACGCCGGGGCAGCAGCTGGCGCAGCGCCAGGCCTCCGACGGTGACGATCAGGTCGGGCTGCAGGAGGCGCAGCTCATGCTCGATCCAGCGCGAGCAGAGCTCCCGTTCGGTCACGCTCGGTGTGCGGTCGCCGCGGCCCGACGCCGGTCGGCCCGGGTAGCACCGAGTCACTGCAGCGCAGTAGAACGTCGAGTAAAACGCATCCTCGTCGAGGCGGAGCCAGCGGCGGAGCGTCGCGCCGGCCCGTCCGCGCCATGGGCGGCCCTCGGCTCCTTCGACGACTCCCGGCGCCTGGCCGAGGAGATAGGCGCGCTGCCCCTTAGCCGGCTCGACGACCGGCCACGACTCGAGCGGGAACCCCGCCTCGACACAGAGCCGGCAGCCGGCGAGGTCGCGTTGAAGCGCGCTGAGCGAGCGGTAGGTCGTCAAGAAAGCAGCGAGCGGATGGCAACGAACCACCGGCCGGAGTGGATCGTCTCGCCGCCACCGACCTCGGACAGCAGCGTTCCGGTGGAGAGGTACCGCTTGTAGACCCGCCACTGCGAGCCGTCCTTCAGGATGCGGTCCTGCCACTCGTTCCGTTCGATGCCGCCCTGTGTCGCCGCATCGACGACGACCAGCTCTGGCGCAACCCGGCGGGCTTCCCTGAGGAACTTGATCCGGTCGTGCTCTTCGAGATGGCCGTAGAAGTGACTCGTGAAGATGCGTTCGAACGAGCCGTCCTCGAACGGGAGCTGGAGCGCCTCCCCGACGACGAACTCCGCGTCCTTCACCCGATTCGCGGCGACCCGCACCATCGCGTCGCTCTGATCGATGCCGACGACGTCTCCGGGCAGGTGCATCGTGACGAAGCCGGTGCCACATGCCACGTCGAGCGTCGTCTTCGGCTCCAGGCCAGTGAGCGTCTCGAGCAGGTGGTCGCGCTCGTCGCTCCACTTCTCCGGGACGGGTGCGTACAGGCCTTCGCCGAGCCACCAGTCGTCGTATTCGGGCGCACGACGGTGGTAGTACGCCTTGACCTTCGTAGAGTACGACCGTGGATCGACCGGTTCTTCCATTGGAGTCAGTCCCGAACGTATCGGAAGGTCGGGATGCGGGGTCGATCGCGGCAATTGGTCAGGCGTTGTCATCGCATGCGCGCCTGCTCGATGTCCACTCCGATGTCGATCACCATCGCTCCGTCTTCACTCTTGCGGGTATCGACGGCGACGAGGCTCTGGTGGAGTCCCTAATCGCGGGAATTGCCCGAGCACGCGATCTCGTCGATCTGCGGCGCCATGAGGGCGTTCACCCGCGGGTTGGCGCGGCGGACGTCGTCCCGCTCGTGCCGATCCGGCCGGGCGACACTGGCCGGGCGAAGGCGGTGGCTTTGGCGCTCGGCAAGCGGGTCGGGGAGGAACTCGGCCTGCCCGTGTTCCTGTACGGGCTCGTCGGGGAGGGCCGGCGGCCGGCGTTCTTCCGCCGCGGCGGCCCTGACGCCTTGCAAGCCAGGGTCGATGCCGGCGAGCTGATGCCGGACTTCGGCCCTTCGCAGCTCGATCCGGCGGCGGGTGCCGTGCTCGTGGGCGCGCGCGCCCCCCTCGTTGCGTTCAACGTGGACCTCTCGACGGACGATGTCGAGGTGGCCCGCGCGATCGCCGCGATCGTGCGCGAGACGGGCGGCGGCTTCGCGGGCGTGCAAGCACTCGGCCTGAGCCTCGCGGGCCGCGTGCAGGTCAGCATGAACCTCCTGGATACCGAGCGAACTGCACTACACGACGTAGTGGAGCGGGTGACCGAGGAAGCGAACCAACTCGGTGTCGAGGTGCTGCGCGGGGAGCTCGTGGGCTTGATGCCGGCGTCGGTCGCGGTCGGTGCGGCCGCGAAGCCTCTCGTACTCCGGGACCTCGATCAGACACGGATTCTCGAGCTTCGGCTCCTCGACTACTAGCTCGCCGCAGATCGCGGGCGCACGCGAAGCGTGATCGTGCGCGTCGCAGTGGCACGGCGCGCATCGGTGACGCGGACGACCGCCGTAAAGCTTCCGGCTCGAGCCGGAACTCCGTTGAGGCGGCCGTCGGTGCGCAGCTGCACACCGCGCGGCAGCCGCCCTTGGATCCTCGCCCAACGCAGCGGCTTCGCGCCGCCGTGTGCGACAAGCCGCGCCGTGTACGGGCGTCCGACGACCCCGTTCGGAAGCTTGGACGAGTTGATCGAGAGCCCGCCGGCCGCCGGTCGTGTCGCGAGTGGGATCCCGAGGGTTACGAGCGTAGTGTGGACGAGCGTTGCCATCGCCTCGGCTCCGTCCTTCTGCAGGTGGATTCCGTCGTTCTGGAACCAGTCGGGATGGCTGCGCGAGTAGAGCTGCCAGTCCACCACGGTCAGCTCGGGGTGACGGGTGGCCGCCGCATGGATCGCGTCGTTCATCGACGTGTACGCGGGGCGAGCCTCGTGGAGGGTGAGCCAGAGCACGCGCGTGACGCCCGCCTTGCGGAGAGCGGCGAGCGCCTCCTCGATGTCTTCCGGATAGGCAGCTTCGTAGTCGTTGTAGCCCACGGCGACGACGACGGTCTTGCCGAGCGCATCACCGAGCGTCGGAACGAGGTCGACGACCGTCAACGGTCGGGAGCCCAGGTACGGACAGCTCGCCTGGCTGACCCGCCGGCACGGTGCCATCTCGAGATGGAGATCGACGCCGTCTGCGAGGATCGCTCGCGCGGTCGGGGTGTACTCGAGCGATGCGGCTGCAGAATCGCCGATCATCGTCACCCGAGGCGGTGCAGTGGCTGCCTCGGTGTGGACCGTCCCTCCTACGAGGACCGCGAGAAGCACGGCAATCGCGGTTACCGCCAGATGTCGGCCGAACAGCCACACTCGCCGAAGGATACGGTCGACGTTCTACACTCGGCGCCGTGTCCCAGCCATTGCAGCTGACCGGCGAGGACCTGACTGTCGAGGACGTGTGGGACGTCGCTGTCGACCGGCGAGCTACAGCCCTCGCTCCGATCGCGCGTGAACGAATGGCCGCAGCACGGGGCTTGGTCGACGGTCTCCAGGGCGAGCACACCTACGGCGTCAACACCGGTTTCGGGCGCTTCGTCTCGCAGCATGTGCCGGACGAACTCGCGGGCGAACTCCAGCTTCGACTGCTGCGGAGCCACGCGTGCGGGGTTGGCGAGCCGTACCCGGACGAGGTCGTGCGCGCAGCCATGCTACTGCGGGCGAACGCACTCGCGAAGGGGTACTCGGGTGCGCATATCACGACCGTGGAGCTTCTTCTCGCGTGCCTGGACGCGGGTCTTGTCCCGCACGTTCCGGCGCGAGGGTCGGTCGGGGCGAGTGGGGATCTCGCGCCGCTCGCGCATCTCGCACTGCCGCTTGTCGGGGAGGGTGAGGCGTGGGTCGAGGGTCGGCTGCTTCCTGGTGCGGAGGCGCTGGCGGCGGTCGGCCTGGCGCCCGTCCAGCTCGCGTCCAAGGAGGGACTGTCGCTGATCAACGGCACGCAGTTCATGGCGGGAATGGCGGCGCTTGGCCTCGTGCGCGCCCGCCGTCTCGCGCGCACTGCCGATATCGCCTGCGCCCAGTCGCTGGAGGCGTTGCGCGGCTCGCAGACGAGCTTCATGGCGTCAATCCATGCAGCGCGTCCGCTCGTCGGCCAAGGCGACTCGGCGGCAAATGTGCGCCAACTGCTGGAGGGGTCGGCGATCATCGAGTCGCATCGTTGGTGCGACAAGGTGCAGGACGCGTACTCGCTGCGCTGCGCCGCACAGGTGCACGGGGCGAGCCGTGATCTCCTCGACTACGTCGAGCGCACGGTGTCCGTCGAGGTCAATGCTGCAACGGACAATCCGCTCGTGCTCGTCGACGAGGGGATCGTCGTCTCGAACGGGAACTTCCACGGCCAGCCGGTCGCGTTCGCGCTGGACGCACTCGTCCTGGCCGTGGCCGAGCTGGCGTCGATCTCGGAGCGCCGGGTCGAGCGGCTCGTCAACCCAAGCCTGTCCGACGGGCTGCCGCCGTTCCTGACTGTCGAAGGAGGGTTGAACTCCGGATTCATGATCCTGCAGTACGTGGCCGCGGCGCTCGTCTCGGAGAACAAGTCGCTTGCCCATCCCGCGAGTGTCGACTCGATCCCGACGAGCGCGGGGCAGGAAGATCACGTCTCGATGGGAAACGCGGCGGGCCTCAAGGCGCTGCAGGTACTCGCGAACGTCGAGCATGTGCTCGCGATCGAGCTCCTCGCCGGGGCGCAGGCAGTGGAGTTCCTCGCGCCGCTCGAGCCGGGCCGGGGTGTTGCCGCGGCACGATCGTTCGTCAGGACCCTCTCCGCGCGGTTGGAGGACGACCGCTCGCTGTCGGCCGACATCGAACGGGTCGCGGCGAGCGTGCGTGACGGCCGGGTCGTCGCCGCAGTCGAGGCCGAGGTAGGAGCCCTGGTATGAGGCGCTCGTTCTGGGGTATCGGCTTGCCGCCTGATCCGGCGCCCGCGCTGACCAAGCATCCATATCGGCACGCTGCGATCGCGCACGGGATACTCGCCCTCATCATCGCCGGCTTGGGCTTGGCAACCTCGTCGCACGTCGCGCGAACGCTGCTGATGGCTGTGGGGTATTTCGTGCTCGCCACGAGCTGGACGTGGTGGCGGTATCGGGTGCGCGAGCGACCAGAGGAGGCGGATGCGACATGAGCGACGAAGCAGTCGAGCGGCTCTGCGGTGACCTGTCGCGCATCCGCGCGCCGCGTGGGATCGAGCTGAATGCGCTTTCGTGGCAGACAGAAGCCCCGCTGCGGATGCTGCTCAACAACCTCGACTCCGAGGTCGCAGAGCATCCGGAGAAGCTCGTCGTCTACGGCGGTTCCGGGAAGGCCGCTCGCTCGCACGACGCGCTGCGCGCAATCGTTCGCACACTGCTGCGCCTGCGCGACGACGAGACGTTGCTCGTCCAGAGCGGAAAGCCCGTAGGCGTCTTCCGCACGCACGAGGGCGCGCCGCGGGTCCTGATCGCGAACTCGCTCCTCGTGCCGGCGTGGGCGAACTGGGGCGAGTTCCGCCGGCTCGAGGCGGAGGGACTGACGATGTTCGGCCAGATGACCGCCGGCTCGTGGATCTACATCGGGACGCAGGGGATCCTGCAGGGGACGTACCAGACGTTTTGCGCGGCGGCGGAGAAGCACTTCGGCACATCGGATCTCGCTGGTCGGACGGTGCTGACTGCCGGCCTCGGCGGAATGGGCGGCGCACAGCCGCTTGCGGCAACGATGGCGGGTGCTGCGACCTTGTGTGTCGACGTGGATCCGTCCCGGATCGAGCGTCGGCTCGAGACGCGCTACCTGGACGAGGTCGGGGACTCACTGGACGACGCTCTGGCACGGGTGCGGGCCGCTGCTGCGGAGCGGCGGCCGTTGTCGGTCGGCGTCCTCGGCAACGCGGCGGACATCTTCCCGGAGCTCGTCGCGCGCGGCGAGCACTTCGACCTCGTCACCGACCAGACAGCGGCCCACGACCCGCTGACCGGCTACGTGCCGGCCGAGGTGCCGTTCGAAGAGGCCGCCGCCTTCCGAGGGCGCGACCCGGAGCGGTATCTCGAGCTGGCCTCGCAGTCGATCGTGGCGCACGTCGAGGCGATGCTCGGGTTCGTCCGATTGGGGTGCTACGTTTTCGATTATGGCAACAACCTACGAGGTGAGGCCTATCGAGCAGGCCTGACGGACGCGTTCACATATCCGGGCTTCGTCCCGGCCTATATCCGGCCGCTCTTCTGTCGCGGGATCGGGCCGTTCCGTTGGGCCGTCCTTTCGGGCGACCCAGCAGACATCGCAACGATCGATGCCGAGTTGCAGGCGCTCTTCCCCGAGGACGAGCTCCTGCAGCGATGGCTCGCGATGGCGCCCGAGAAGGTGGCGTTCCAGGGGCTACCAGCGAGGATCTGCTGGCTTGGCTACGGCGATCGCGCGCTGGCGGGGCTCGCGATCAACGAGCTGGTGCGATCCGGTCAGGTGTCGGCGCCCGTTGTGATCGGACGCGACCACCTCGACTCGGGATCGGTGGCCTCCCCGTATCGGGAGACCGAGTCGATGCGGGACGGCTCCGACGCGATCGCCGACTGGCCGATCCTCAACGCCCTTCTGAACACGGCAGCGGGTGCCACGTGGGTCAGCGTCCATCACGGCGGCGGCGTCGGCATCGGCAACTCGATCCACGCGGGGATGGTCGTGCTGGCGGACGGGAGCGCCGACGCGGCATCACGCCTGGAGCGTGTGCTCGCCGCCGACCCCGGCACGGGTGTCATGAGGCATGCCGACGCGGGATACGCAGAGGCTCTCGACGCGGCGCGCGAAGGCGGCCTTGATCTGCCGTCAGTACCTGGCTCGGCCGCGTGACCCGGGCGCCGCAGTCGCGGCTTCTGATCCGGAATCTCGCCCAGGTCGTGTCGCCGAGCAGCGGTCTCGCGCCGCTGCGTGGCCGGGAGCTCTCGGAGACGGATGTGCTCGAAGACGCGTTCGTCCTCTGTCTCGATGGAGTCATCGAGGCAACGGGAGAGATGCGCGAACTCGGCGCCATCGAGGGGAATGTCGTCGAGGTCGACGGCCGCGGCCTGGCCGCGATTCCCGGGCTCGTCGACTGCCATACGCATGCGGCATTTGCTGGCGACCGGGTCGGGGAGTTCTCGCTGCGCGCGGCAGGGGCGAGCTACGAGGAGCTGCACGCGGCCGGCGGCGGGATCCTCTCGACCGTCCGCGCGACGCGCGCCGCGAGCCAGGCCGAGCTCGACGAGGCAACGACACGGCATCGTGAATGGATGCGCGCCCACGGCACGACGACGTTCGAGGCGAAGTCGGGCTACGGCCTCGACCGGGACACCGAGCTCGCTCAACTGCGCGCGATTGCCGCGTCAGGAGGGATCCCGACGTGGCTCGGCGCGCACGCGGTTCCTCCCGAGTTCGCCGACGGAGACGCGTACCTCGACTTCCTCCTGGCGGATGTCCTGCCGGCCGCGGCCCCACTCGCCGAGGCGGCTGACGTGTTCCTCGAGCGCGGCGCGTTCGACATGACGCAGGCGCGGCGCTATCTCGAAGCCTGCCGCGATGCGGGGCTCGCCCTCCGCCTCCACGGAGATCAGTTCACGGAATCGGGCGCTATCCCGCTCGCAGTCGAACTGGGCGCGCGCTCGGTCGACCATCTCGAGGCGACCGGCCTCGACGGGATCCGCGTGCTTGCCGCAAGTGGCGTCGTCGGCGTCCTCCTACCCGCAAGCGCGCTCTTCCTCAACCGGCCGATGCCACCGGCGCGCGCGCTCGTCGACGCCGGCGCCGCGATCGCGCTTGCGACCGACTTCAACCCCGGCAGCGCGTTCTGCGAGAGCCTGCCGCTCGTCTGCTCGCTGGCGTGCACACAGCTCGGTCTCGCTCCCGAGGAGGCGCTCGCTGCGTGCACGGTCAACGCCGCCCACGTCCTCGGGAGAGCCGATCGGATCGGCCGACTCGCACCGGGGTTCGACGCCGACCTCGTACTCCTCGACGCAACCGACTGGCGGTACCTCGCGTATCACCTCGGCGGCGCCCTCGTCCATACCGTGATCGAACGCGGCGCGGTCTCGTGGAGGCGCGCGGCATAATCGACAGGTGGCGACGAGAAAGCAACGAGCAAGGCGCGCGAAGAGCAAGCGGCACGACTACGAGGTCGTCTACGTCGACAGCGAGGGCAACGAGGTCGAGCCGGACGAGGTCGAGCCCGGCAAGGCGCCGAAGGCGTCGTCAACGAGTTCGGCATCAAGTGGCAAGCGCTCCGCGTCGAGCTCGTCGAAATCGCGCATCGTCCGCGAACCGAAGCCGCCGTCCTGGCCCCGCGCCATCCGCCGCGGCGCGATCTTCATGCCGATCCTGATCGTCGTCGTCGTGCTGACGAACCGGGGCAACGCGACACCGGTCGGGATCGCTGCCGTAGCAATCGTCTTCACGGCGCTCGTAGTCCCGTTCGGCTACTTCACCGATCACCTCGCGTTTCGCGCGTACCAGAAGCGTGCAAAGCCGGTCGGCAAGTCGGCGAAGCGCTGACAACGCCGATGCCTCCGGTCGTCGAACAACTCGAGCTCGGCCCGATCGGGACGAACTGCTACCTCGTGCGGAGCGACCGCGACGCGGCGGAGGCGGTCGTCGTCGACCCGAGCGGTGAGCCTGCAACCATCCGGCTCCGTCTTGCGGAGGTCAAGGCTCGTTGTGTCGCGATCCTGATCACGCACGGCCACTGGGATCACCTCGTCGGCGTTGCGGAGCTCGCCGAAGGAACCGGCGCCCCGGTTCACATGGCCGAGGACGAGCGCGTCCTGCTCGAAAACCCGTCGGCGTATGCGCCGGCGTCCGTTGTGATGCGGCCGTACACACCCGATGTGCTCCTCCAGGGCGGCGAGACCTTGGAGCTCGCCGACATGACCTTCGACGTCGTCTCGGTACCCGGCCATTCACCCGCGCACCTTGCGTATGCGACCGACGGCGCACTGTTCTCGGGCGATGTCCTCTTCGCCGGATCGGTCGGTAGAACTGATCTGCCGGGCGCCGACTGGGAAACGCTGCTCACGTCGATCCGGTCGCTCGTCGACGCCTATCCGCGAGAGACGACGGTCTATCCGGGACACGGCCCGGCGACGACGCTTGGCGCGGAGCTCGCTGGCAACCCGTTCCTCGGCGACCTCCGGAAAGCACGTCACGCGTGAGGGGCAAGATCGAGCGACCGCGCGGCACGCACGACGTAGTCCCGGCCGAACAGCCACTCTGGCAGCGAGTGACCGGTGAGATCGAGCGGCTGTGCGCGCTCTACGGCTACCGGAAGATCCTTACACCCGTCTTCGAAGACACCGCACTCTTCGCACGTACGTCCGGCCAGGGTTCCGACGTCGTGCAGAAGGAGATGTACACGTTCACGGATCGCTCGGACAGGTCGCTCACACTACGGCCGGAAGGAACTGCGCCGATTTGCCGCGCTTACGTCGAGCACGGTATGCACCGCGATCCGCAGCCGGCAAAGATGTTCACGATCGCGCCGATGTACCGCTACGGAGCGCCGGGTCGTGGCCGCTACCGCGAGCACTGGCAGGCATCCGTCGAGGCGATCGGCTCGGACGATCCGGCGATCGACGCGGAGATCATCCAGCTCTACGACACGCTCCTCGGCCGGCTCGGTGTCAACGACTACCACCTCGAGTTGAACTCGATTGGCTGCCGTGACTGCCGGCACGCCTATCTCGATGCTCTGAGCGCCTGGTTGGACGCAAACTCGGCGCTGCTCGACGACGACACGCGACAAAAGGCTGCCACGAGCCCCTTGCGTGTGTTCGACAACTACTCGGCGAAACCCGCGGCCGTGCGAGCCGCCCTCGACGAGGCGCCGAAGATCGGCGAGTCGCTGTGCGACGCATGCGTGGCCCACTTCGCGACGGTTCGCGCCGATCTCGATGCCAACGGCGTCGGCTACACGCTGGTGCCGACGCTCGTCCGCGGCCTCGACTACTACACGCGAACGACATGGGAGTTCATCGGGCCGATGGAGAACGAGAACTCCACGATCTCGGGCGGCGGCCGCTACGACGGCCTGATCGAGGAGATCGGGGGACCGCCGACACCCGGAGTCGGATTCGGCGCAGGGCTCGAGCGGCTCGTGATCGCGATGGAGGAGGCGGGCATCACCGCCCAGCCGCCGACGATCGACGTCTTCTTCGCGCTCGACCAAGGAGCGCCGCGCAGTCTCGTCTCGAGTTGGCTCGCGCAACTACGCGCGCTCGGTGTCTCTTGCGACATGGACTATGCGGGCAGGTCGCTCAAGGGTCAGCTGACGCAGGCCGGCCGGCTGGGCGCGGCGACCACCGTGATCGTCCGGGACGCCGATGCGCTGATCCGCGCAGCCGGCGCGCAGGACGAACCGATCGCTCACCACGCGGTGCTCGGCAGACTGTCCCAATGAGGCTGACGCAGTGAGGCTGACGCAGTGAGCGACTGGCGGGACCTGATGTGCGGCGAGCCGCGCCTTGAGCACGTCGGCCGCCGTGTGAAGCTCGCCGGCTGGGTCGCGACGCGCCGCGATCACGGCGGCCTGGTCTTCGTCGACCTGCGCGACCACACCGGCGTCACGCAGCTCGTCGTCAACCCGGAGCACGCGCCGAAGGCCGCCGAGCTTGCGAAGGAGATCCGCAACGAGTTCGTCCTGCAGGCCGAAGGCGAGATCGTCGCACGCTCCGCCGCGACCGCCAACGACGCGATGGCAACCGGCGAGATCGAGCTGCGGGTCGACGAACTGACGATCGTCTCCCGCTCGACACCGTTGCCGTTCCAGCTCGACGAGGAGAACGTCGACGAGACGCTGCGGCTCCGCTACCGCTGGCTCGACCTGCGGCGCGAGAAGCTGCAGCGCAACCTACGCCTACGCGCCCAGATGGTCGGGATCATCCGCCGCCACATGGAAGCGGCCGGGTTTCTCGACATCCAGACGCCGATCCTCTTCAAGCCGACGCCCGAGGGCGCACGCGACTTTGTCGTTCCGAGCCGGCTCCACAAGGGCCGGTTCTTCGCGCTTCCTCAGAGCCCGCAGATCCTCAAGCAGCTGACGATGGTTGCCGGCTTCGATCGCTACTACCAGATCGCGATCTGCTTCCGCGACGAGGATCTCCGCGCCGATCGCGTGCAGGAGATCACGCAGCTCGACGTCGAGATGTCGTTCCCCGATCGCGAGGAACTGCTGGCGTCGATGGAGCAGATGTTCACGCGCATCTGGAACGAGTGCCTGGGCGTCGAGATCCCGAGCCCCTTCCCGCGGATGACGTATCAGGAGGCAGACCGGCGATACGGATCCGACAAGCCGGATACCCGCTTCGAGCTCGAGATCGAGGACGCTACGGACGCGACGCGGGGGTCGGAGTTCGGCGTCTTTGCCGGGGCCGAAGCGGTGCGCTTCCTTCGCGTCCCTCGCATGCTCTCGCGCGCGGAGCTGTCGACTCTCGAGGAGCGGGCGAAGGAGCTCGGCGCGAAGGGTCTTGCGTACATCGTCGGCAACGAGGCCTCCGGCGAGCTGCGCTCCCCGATCGTGAAGTTCCTCTCGGAGACCGAGCTGGAGGCGCTTGCGCCGGCCGCGGGCGAAACGCTGCTCTTCGCCGCCGACGCGTGGCCGATGACCTCGCGCGTTCTCGGAGCACTTCGACTGCATCTTGGCCGTGAGCTCGGGCTGATCGACGACGACGCGTTCACGTTCCTCTGGGTGACCGATTTTCCGATGTTCGAGTCGGACGAGGCCGACGGGCATTGGGGCGCGGTCCATCATCCGTTCACCCGCCCGACAGTGGAGTGGGAGGGCACCTTCTACGAGCGGCCCGGTGAAGCACTCGCGAACGCCTACGACCTGATCGTGAACGGGAACGAACTCGGGGGTGGGTCGTTCCGGATCCACGAGCCGGACCTCCAGGCCAAAGTCTTCGATCTCCTCGGCATCGACGCCGATGAACAAGGAGCGAAGTTCGGATTTCTCCTCGACGCTCTCGCGATGGGAGCGCCACCGCACGGCGGGATCGCACTCGGGATCGACCGGATGACGATGGTCCTCGCTGGTGAGGCAAACCTCCGCGACGTCATCGCTTTCCCGAAGAACCAGGCTGGTCTCGATCCGATGAGCGGAGCGCCTTCCGAGGTCACCTCGCAGCAGCTGGACGAGCTCGGGATCCGCCTGGCGCCGCAACCTGGAGCGAACGCCTGAGCTCGCTTGCGGAGCGTGTCGTGGTGCTGCTGGCCGTCGCGCTTCTGGCCGGTCTCGGCGCGGCAGCGGCCCTCCACTGGCACCGCCATTCGGCTACTGCATCCGCCGCCGGGGCCGTTGCTCCTGGCGGCGGTTGGTTCGACGCGCTCGCGGCTTCGCGCGGTCAGCCGGGAGACGCCGAACGGACGACCTGCGGGCTCGTCCTGACGACGAACTCGCTTGGCATCAGCCAGCCGGTGCTGCCCTGCGGGGCGAAGGTCATCCTTCGCTTCGGCGGCCGCACGTTCTACACCGAGGTGATCGACAACCGGCTCAAGGGGACGGGCCGGCAGTTCGAGCTCACCGATTCGCTCGCCGTTCTGATGGGGCTGGATGGGACGCAGCGGATCGAGTGGCGCTTCGCCGCTCACTCGTAAGGTGGCTAGAGTGGCGTCTGCCCGACCCTGTGCGCACCACGGGTATCAATTGTGAACCGATCACGCTGTAGGGAGCTTGTGTCCGGCCGAGGAAGTGATCCCGGAGTCGGCTCGGCACCCACCTGGCTCGCCAGGTTCACCAGCGCCCGCGGAGGACGGCAGGGTCAGGGCTTGTTTGTCGGCGACCAGGGGTGTGGCCATCCTCGGTCTTGACCACGTGCAGGTCGCTGCGCCGCCCCGCTGCGAGGATGAGGCGCGGAGGTTCTACGGGGAGCTGCTGGGTCTTGCGGAGATCGAGAAGCCGCCGTTGCTCGCCGCGCGCGGCGGGGTGTGGTTCGCCGTTGGCGACGCACAGCTGCATGTCGGCGTCGAGGCCGAGTTCGTCCCGTCGCGAAAGGCCCACCCGGCACTGCGTCTGGCCGACAGCGCCAGTCTCGAAGCACTCGCCGGTCGACTGGCTGAAGCCGGCGTCGGTGTGGCTTGGGCCGACCCGGCCGAGCTACCGGGCGCCAGCCGCTTCTACGCCGAAGACCCATGGGGCAACCAACTCGAGCTGATCGCCTACGTCTAGGCGGGGCAAGCCGACGAGGCGGAATCGCCTCGAGCTGATGCCGCACACGTAGGCGGGCCAGCCCGTCATCCTGCCTGACGGCCGTCAGGGCATGACCTACAGCTCGTTGGGGAGGGCCGCAGAATTGGCACGAACCTGGCACAGACACGTCACGGAGTGTCCGATACCGTGTCTTCAGGGCACCGGGGGTGCCCCTGGGGGAGGTTGTACGGCCTGACGATCGGCGAGATGCCTACCGGCACGCGTCGCGGCCTCCCCGCTAGCCTGATCCGATGGCCCCGGTAGAGGTGATCGGTGACTCGGCGCGCCGCGACGCATACGCGGCCGTCCGACTCGTTGTCGACGGCGACCGGATCGTCGAAGCCGACGCACCCGGGATGACCCGGCCGATCGCCGGGCTGACGCTGCTCGAGGCGGCGGCTGTGCCCGGGGAGACCCTTGCAGCCGACGCTCTCGCGAACGCGCTCGGCCAGGTGTTTCATGGCCGCCCCGATCGAGCGCGCGTTGCTGTCGCGATGAGTGGCGGCGTCGACAGCGCCGTGGCGCTGCTCCGGGCGGCGCCGAACGCGGTCGGCGTGACCCTCCGCCTGTGGCTCGATCCGCAGGGCCCGAGCTCCGAGCGCGCCTGCTGCTCACCGGACGCCGTGATCGCTGCACGCGAGACGTGCCACTCGCTTGCCCTGCCGCACGTCACACTCGACCTGCGCGAGGAGTTCCTGGGCGCGGTCGTCCGACCGTTCGTCGATAGCTACGCGGCAGGGCTCACGCCGAACCCGTGCAGCGGCTGCAACGGCAGTTTCCGCTTTGCCGAGCTGCTCGCCTTCGCGGAACGTGCCGGCGCAGCGGTCCTCTGGACGGGTCACTACGCGCGGATCGTCGAGCGCGACGGCATACGGCTGATCGCCCGTGGCGTCGATGCGGCGAAGGATCAGTCGTACATGCTCGCCACCCTCGACCCGGAGCACCTCGACCGGATCGCATTCCCGCTTGGTAGCCAGAGCAAGCCAGAAACGCGGGCCGAAGCCGTCGCGGGCGGTCTGGCGGTGGCGGCAAGACAGGAGAGCCAGGAGGCGTGCTTCCTCGCCGGCGGTGACTATCGCGCGTTCCTCGAGCGACAGGGACTCGAGGCAAAGGACGGGCCGATCGTCGACGAGGTAGGGCAGGAGGTCGGCCGTCACCGCGGCAGCTGGAGGTTCACTCCGGGTCAGAGACGTGGGATCGGCGTCGCGGGCGCCGAGCCGCTCTACGCACTCCGAACCGACGCGGCCACAAACACGTTGACGGTCGGCCCGGTTGGCTCGCTCTCCAGCCGACAGGTCGGTGTTCGCGGCCGCATGTACGTCTCAGTCGAGCGCGCCGACGCGAAACTCCGCTACCGGTCGGATCCTGTTGCCGCGCACGTCGAGGAGACCGTAGATGGATTCGTCCTTCGCCTCGACGAGCCCGCGTTCGCGGTCGCTCCCGGTCAGACGGCTGTGCTCTACGACGACGATGCGATCGTCGGCGCGGGCGTGATCGAGACCGTTTCGTAAGAGCCGTCCGAGCCCCGCGTCATCCTGCCCGAAGGACATGGGCTACATCATCGTGACGTTTCTCCTCGCGGTCGCCGCCGCGGCGGGCTGGTTCGTCGGCGGCTCGCTGGAGAAGCAGCCTGTGGCCGCAACGACCGGTCGCATCGTTCGCTACGGCAGCATCGTCGCGTTCATCTTGATCTTTGTCGTTGCCACCGTGTTCCGGTCGTTCCACAGCGTTGCGGCCGGGCGCGTCGGCGTCGTCTACCAGTTCGGGAACATCGTCGGACAGACCGACGCGGGTCTTGTGGCGATCGCGCCGTGGAAGGAGCTGCGCGAGGCGAACGTCCAGGTGCAGCGTGCCTCGTTCGATCAGCTCGACTCGTTCACGTCCGAGACGCAGGACGTGTTCATCAAGGCGACGATCAACTACCAGGTATCGCCGAAGGACATCCAGCGGCTCTACCGGACGGTCGGCCCGGATTACTTCGAGAAGCTCGTGCCGAACCGGGTCAACCAGTTCTTCAAGGACGAGACCGTCAAGTACACGGCCGTGGAGATCGCCCCCAACCGCGACCAGATCCGGATCGACGTCCTCCGCCGGCTGAAGACGGAGCTTGCGCCGTACTCGATCCAGGTCGACGACCTGCTGATCGACAGCATCTCGTTCAGCCAGGCCTTCACGAAGGCGATCGAGGACAAGCAGATCGCAACGCAGGAAGCCCAGGCCGCGCAGAACCGCGTCAAGACCGCGGAATACCAGGCGCAGCAGATCATCAAGACCGCGCAAGGGCAGGCCGAGGCGAACCGGCTCAAGCGGCAGACGCTGACGCCGCTCCTGGTTCAGCAGAACGCGATCGACAAGCTGAACCCGAACGTGCAGGTGATCCTCCTGCCGAGCAACTCGAACCTGCTGCTCCCGAGCAGCCTGTTCAACAAGAGCACGACGCCGTAGCGGTAGGATCCGGCGCGTGACCGTGCTGGCCTCAACCGTGCTCGCCTCGACCGCTGGGTCTGTTGCCTACTACGGGCTGGCCGTGTTCCTCGTCGCGGTCGGTCTTGGGTCGTTCTTCGCGCTCTTCAAGCTCGGCCAGGTCTTCGGACGGCTTTCTTCGTTCATCACGGGCACCGAACGCGACCTGTTGCCGGTGATCGTCAAGGCAGGCGGCTCCGTCGACCGCGTCAACAAGCAGCTCGACAAGGCGGACACGATCACCGACAGCGCCGTTTCGATGGCCGACAGTGCGGACACGGCCGTTCGGGCGGTGTCGATGGCGATTACCAAGCCAGTCGAGAAGGTCTCCGGCTTTGCCGCCGGCGTCTCGCACGGCGTCTCCTCATTCCGCAAGAACCGCGATTTCCAGGGTGCGATGAAAGATGCGAAGGACGCGGCAGGCCGCCGAGCCAGCGACCTGCACGAGGACCTGACCGCCGCCGGTTCCGACACGCCGAACGCGTAGCGCCGGCCCCGCCGGCCCTCGTTCGTACAATCTCGCGATGCGGACGACAGCCGAGCTGCGCGAGGGCTTCCTCTCCTACTTCGAGGAGAAAGGGCACCTGCGCTGCCCGTCCGGATCGCTCGTCCCGCGTGCGGACGACCACTCGACGCTTCTCACGAGCGCCGGCATGCAACCGCAGATGCCGTTCTTCCTCGGCCTCGAGCCACCGCCCGCGACGCTGACGACAACTTCCCAGAAGGTGTTCCGCACGCCCGACATCGACGTCGTCGGCCTCGACACGTACCACCTCACATTCTTCGAGATGCTCGGCAACTTCTCGTTCGGCCAGTACTTCAAGGAGGGCGCGATCGCCTTTGCGACCGAGTTCATCCAAGAGCGGCTGAAGCTCGACTGGGATCGAATCTGGGTCAGCGTCCACGCCGGCGACCCGGAACTCGGGCTCGGGCCCGACCAGAGCGCGATCGATTTGTGGCGTGCGATCGGGATGCCCGCCGAGCGGATCGTGCCGCTGCCGTCGTCGGAGAACTTCTGGTCGGTCGGCGGCCCCGGGCCATGCGGCCCTGACTCCGAGATCTACTACGACTGGGGCGCCGAGGTCGGCTGCGGTACCGACGACTGCCTCCCGGGATGCGCACGCTGCGAGCGCTTCCTCGAGTTCTGGAACCTCGTGTTCATGGAGTACGAGCTGTCGCCCGAGCGAACGTTGACTCCGCTGCCGAAGCAGAACATCGACACGGGAATGGGGCTCGAGCGGGCAGCGCGCATCGTGCAGCAGGTTCCGTCGGTCTACGACACAGACGGCTACCAGCTGATCATGCAGTGGATCGCCGAGGAGTCGGGCGTGGCGTACGGCGATTCGGCGGAGGCGACGAAGGCGCATCGCATCCTCGCCGATCACGGCCGAGGAATGACCTTCCTCGTCTCCGATGGCGTCCACCCGTCGAATGAAGGTCGCGGCTACGTCCTGCGACGCGTGATCCGCCGGGCCGTTCATCAGGCGCACCGGATCGGGCTCGGCGACGTCTATCGCCTGCCGGCCGTCGTCGTCGAGCGGATGGAGGGCGCGTACCCCGAGTTGCGCGAACACGCCGACGAGATCGAGCGCGTCGTGCGCGCCGAGGAGGAGCGATTCACCGAGACGCTCGAGCGCGGCATGAAGGTCTTCGAGGATCTCGCGGGCGGTAGCGCGATCTCCGGTGAGGACGCCTTCACGCTGGCGGCGACCTACGGCTTCCCGCTCGAGCTGACGGTCGAGCTTGCCGAGGAGCGCGGCCAGGCGGTCGATGTCGACGGCTACAAGCTAGCGATGGAGGGGCACCGTGAGATCTCCCGCGCCGGTGGCGAGAGCGAGCTGCAGCGAGCGGCCGACTTCGCACGCGCTGCCGACTTCAAGACGGAGTTTGTCGGGTCCCGCAAGACCGACGTGTTGACGCAGATCGGCGCGCTCGAGGATCTCGGTGATGGCACATTCCTCGCCAAGCTGCGCGAGTCGCCGTTCTACGCGGCCGGCGGCGGTCAGGTGACCGACGCGGGCTGGATTGCGCTCGACGACGAGACCTCCAGCGCCAGAGGGACGCGCGCCGAGCTCGTCGAGGCGTATCGCTTCGGCGAGGACCAGGCACTGCTCTTCCGCGGCGAAGGGTTCTCCGCGGGTGATCGCGTCAAAGCGAGTGTCGTCTGGTCGACCCGCTTCCCGACGATGGCCAACCACACCGCGACGCACCTTCTGCACGAGGCGCTCCGCGAGGTGCTCGGCGATCATGTGAAGCAGGCAGGCTCGGCCGTGCGCCCCGACAAGCTGCGCTTTGACTTCACCCACGAGCACGCTCTATCGCCCGAGGAGCGGGCGCGCGTGGAACAGATCGTCAACCGGCGGATCTTCGAGAACCACCCGGTGATCACGTTCGAGACGCCTATCGACGAGGCGCGCAAACTCGGCGCGATGATGCTCTTCGGCGAGAAGTACGGCGACATCGTGCGCGTCGTCGAGGTGCAGGACGTCTCGCGCGAGCTCTGCGGCGGCACACATGTGCGAACGACAGCCGAGATCGGACCGTTTGCGATCCTCTCGGAAGGCTCAGTCGGCTCCGGCGCACGCCGGATCGAAGCTGTCACCTCCGGTGAGGCTTGGGCGCTGCTGCACGCCGCTGCACGCGAAGCCGATGTGCTGCGCGACGAGCTGACGCAGCTTCGGCGCGAGCTGAAGAAGCGTCCTGTTGCAGGGACGGCGTCCGAGGACGTCGAGGCACAGATTCGCCAGGCGAACGGCGTCAACGTGATCGTCCAGGAGGTCGAAGGCCTCGACGCAGACGCTTTGCTCGATCTCTCCGACCGCTTCAAGCAGCGGCACGCGCCGGCCGCCGTCGTACTCGGGGCGCGGGAGGACGGGGGAGTCAATCTCGTCGCGAACTTCGACGACACGGTGGCGGGCAAGGTGAGCGCGTCCGATGTCGTCCGCGGCGCCGCCGCGCTCGTCGGTGGCGGCGGCGGCGGCCGACCGACTATGGCGCGGGCCGGCGGCAAGCAGCCGGACAAGCTCGCTGACGCGCTCGCCGAGGCGGAGCGCCTCATCCTCGCCGCCCTGTGAAGGTGCTCGCGCTCGACTACGGCGCGACGCGCACCGGTGTCGCCGTGTCGGATGCGACCGGAACGTTGGCTCGACCGCTCGAGGTTGTCCGGCTGGCGATGACCGAAGCCGGTCTGGCGCGTATCGCGGAACTCGTCGCCGAGCACGAGGTGGAGCTGATCGTTGTCGGTTTGCCGCTGACGTTGCGCGGTGAGCGGGGGGCACAGGTGGACGAGACTGAGCGGTTCGTGACGGCACTTGCGGGCGTCGTCTCGGTCCCGATCGAGATGTACGACGAGCGGTTCACGACCGCACTCGCCGGTCAGTCCGGATCCGCGAAAACGCCTGAGGATGCACGAGCCGCGGCGGTGCTGCTCGCGAGCTATCTCGACCGCGCAGGTTCCAGCGGCTGATGCGTAGCCGCCGTGGACTTCTCGCGGTCGCCGCTGTCCTGCTCGCAGCGGGGATCGGCATCGCTGCCTGGCTCGGCGGCGGGGGAGGGGACGGCCATCGCACCACGCTGCGGTCGACAGCCACCGCAGCGCCCCGGCCACCGGTCACGCTGCACGTCATCTTCCCCGAAGGCTTCACGCGCAAGGAGATGGCCGAGCGGATCGCCGCAGTCCGGGCGATCGCGATCAAGAGGCGCCACGTCCGACCGCGGCTTACAGCGAACGGCTATCTCGCCGCGTCGACTGCGCGGAAGGCTCCGGCCGGGTTCAAGCGCAACGCGGGGAGCCGGTCGCTGGAGGGGTTCCTCTTCCCCGCGACCTACGACTTTACGCGCGCGACGACGGCGCGGGAGCTCGTCGCCGACCAGCTGGCGGCGTTCCGGAAGGCGTTCTCGACGGTCAACCTCCGCTACGCACGCTCGAAGAACCTGACGCGCTACGACGTGCTGACGATCGCGTCGATGATCGAAAAGGAAGCTGTCGTCCCCTCCGAGCGGCGGCTGATCGCAGCGGTGATCTACAACCGCCTACACGCGCACATGCCGCTCGGGATCGACGCCACGATCCGCTACGGCCTCGACATTCCCGGGACCGAGTCGCTGACGAAGTCGGCCCTCGCCAGCTCGAGCGCCTACAACACGCGTCGTTTCCGTGGGCTGCCGCCGACGCCGATCGCGAACCCGGGCCTCGCGTCGATCCGCGCCGCCGCTCACCCAGCCCGGGTCAACTACCTCTACTTCGTGCGGAAACCCGACAAGCGCCATCACTTCTTCACCGCGAGCGGCGCGGAGTTCCTGCGCAAGGCATGCGAGTACGGCTTCGGCTGCTCGTGAGCCTCGAAGGCTATGAAAAACTCCTGCCCATGACCGAGATCCGCGGTACGACGACGCTCGTCGGGATTCTCGGCTGGCCGGTGTGGCACTCGCTCTCGCCGCGCCTCCAGAACGCGGGCTTCTCCGCGCTCGGGCTCGACTGGGCCTACGTCCCGCTTCCCGTGCGGCCGGAGGCGCTCGCCGAAGCTGTACGCGGTCTCGCCGCCGCGGGATTCGCCGGGGCGAACGTCACGATCCCGCACAAGACAGCAGTCATGGACGCTTGCGACGAGGTCGACGATCTCGCCGCCGAAGCCGAATCGGTCAACACGCTCGTCTTCCAGGACGGCCAGGTGCGCGGGTCGAGCACCGACATCACTGCGATCGGCGAGGTCGTGGAGGCAACGGGTCTACGCGCGCTCGTTCTCGGTGCGGGAGGCTCCGCGAAGGCGGCGGTGACGGCGCTGCGCCATGCAGGCGCCGACGTCACGACGGCTACGCGGCGCGACCCGGACTGGCCGCCCGACGGTCGCGCCTTCGAGATCATCGTCAACGCGACACCCGTGAAGGACGATCCGATCGTCTCGCCGCGCGAAAGTCAGCAGATCGTCGATCTTCCGTATAACCCGCACGGCGAGCCGACCGCGCTCGTCGCTGCCGCGCGTGCCGCAGGCTGCGAGCGCGTCGTCGACGGGCTCGACATCCTGCTCGCACAAGGAGCAGCCTCGTTCGAGCTCTGGACAGGCCTGCCGGCCCCCATGGCGGCGATGTACGAAGCGCTCAGGTCGACCGTCTAGGATCGCGAGATGTCCGCCGTCGTCCGCTACCTCGTCAACGACGCAGACGAGGCGGTGTCCTTCTACACCGATCACCTCGGATTCAGGCTGCAGACCCGGATGGGACCGGCGTTCGCGATCGTCGAACGCGACGGGCTCGAGCTGTGGCTCAGCGGGCCGCAGACCTCGGCCGCGCAACCCATGCCGGACGGCCGCGTACCCGCGGCGGGAGGGTGGAACCGCCTTGTGGTCGAGGTGGACGACGTCGACGAGACAATGGAACGCTTACGTGCCGCTGGAGCACAGTTCCGGAACGAGCCGCTCTCCGGCCCGGGCGGGACGCAGGTTCTCGTCGAGGATCCGTCCGGGAATCCGGTCGAGCTCTTCGCGGGGCGCTGAGCCATGCCGCTCGGTCTCGTCACGTCGGGGGAGTCGCACGGCCCGGCGCTGGTTGCGATCCTCACCGGTCTACCCGCGGGGCTGACCCTCGACCAAGAGGCGATCGACGCCGACTTGCGCCGACGGCAGCAGGGCTACGGCCGCAGTCCGCGGCAGCAGCTCGAAACGGACACGGTCGACGTGCTCGCCGGCCTCAGGCATGGTCGCACGCTCGGGACACCGTTGACGCTCGTTGTCTGGAATCGCGACCACAAGAACTGGCTCTGGGGCATGAGCCCCTGGCCGCCCGAGGGCGAACCGTCCGGGAAAGGGACTAAGCCGGTGACGCTGCCGCGACCGGGCCACGCCGACCTTGCGGGCGTGCTCAAGTTCGGCCACGACGACGTCCGCAACTCGCTCGAGCGGGCAAGTGCGCGCCATACCGCCGTGCACGTTGCCGCCGGTGCCGTCGCGAAAGCGTTGCTTGCCGCGATCGGCGTCGAGGTTGCGGGTCGTCCGGTCGAGATCGGCGGCGAGAGCTCCGACGAGGGGATGAAGGAGGCCACGGACTCGGCCCGCACGGACCGCGACACGCTCGGTGGCATAGTCGAGGTCGCCGCCACAGGCTGTCCGCCGGGGCTCGGCTCGTACGCCGAGAAGAGCGACCGACTCGACGCCAGGCTCGCCGCCGCTCTGATGGGCATCCAGGCGGTCAAAGGCGTCGAGGTCGGCGACGGCGTCGCGCTTGCGCGCGTGCGCGGCTCGCAGGCTCACGACGAGATCGAGCCAGGGCTCGTCCGCCGCACGAATCGCGCGGGCGGCCTCGAGGCGGGGGTGTCGAACGGCGAGCCGATCGTCGTCAGGGCAGCGATGAAGCCGCTGCCGACGCTGATGAAGCCGCTCGACAGCGTCGATCTGGCCAGCGGCCTACCGGCTGAGGCGCTCGTCGAGCGGAGCGATGTCCAGGCGGTCGAGGCGCTCGCCGTCGTCGCAGAGGCAGCCGTTGCGTGGGAGCTCGCACGTGCCGCCTGCGAGAAGTTTGGTGGCGACGCCCTCGAGGATCTGGTCGCGGCGCACCGTGCCTATCTCGAGCGGATCGCATGGCCTCGCACGCCCTAGACCGCCACATCGTTCTCGTCGGCTTCATGGGGGCCGGCAAGAGCATGTTCGGCAAGCAGCTCGCCGCGAAGGTCGGCCGGCGATTCGTCGACATCGACCGGGAGATCGCGCGACACGGTGACTCGATCGCGACGATCTTCGAGCGGGACGGGGAGGCCGCGTTCCGCGCACGCGAGGTCGACGAGCTCCGCGCGGCGCTCGCCGAGAGCGGGCGGCTGGTCGTCGCTCTCGGTGGCGGGGCGGTCGAGACCGACGACGTGCGCCGGTTACTGGAGGCGACGTTCGTCGTCTGGGTGGAAATCGACGCGGCGACGGCCTGGGAGCGTGTGTCGCGCACCGACAGCCGCCCGCTTGCCCGCGACGAGGGCGCGTTCACGGCGCTCTGGGAACGACGTCAACCGCTCTATGCCGACGTCGCCGACGCTACCGCCGTCGACCTCGACGGCATCGCGCTCGCCTCCGCGGGCGTGCACGTCGAGGGCGGCGCGCTGGAGCAGCTCGGCTCTCTCGTCCCAGGCGCAGGCCTGGTGGAGCTTGTCGCCGACGTGCATGTCGCCGGCATCCACGGCGTCGAGGCGCAGCTTGCGCTCGGTGACCGGCTCGTCGCGGTTCACGAGGTGCCGGCCGGCGAACCGGCGAAAGCGGCAGCCGTCCTCGACCGGTTGTGGCGGGGACTGAAGCTTGGCCGCGACGGAACGGTCGTCGCCCTCGGCGGCGGCACGACGACAGACCTCGCCGGGCTCGCTGCGGCGACGTACATGCGAGGCATCGACTGGGTTCCGGTGCCGACGACCCTCGTCGGCCAGGTCGATGCGGCGATCGGCGGCAAGACGGCGATCGACGTCCCAGGGGGCAAGAACCTTGTCGGCGCGTTCCACTGGCCGGCGCGCGTCGTGGTCGATCCGGCACTTCTCGAGACGCTGCCGGAGGCGGAGCGTCGCAACGGTCTCGCGGAGGTCGTGAAGACCGGCTTGCTGATGGGCGAGCCGCTCTGGGAGCGCTCGGAGCACGAGCAAGTCCGTCGGTGCGCGGCCTTCAAGGCAGTTGTGTGCTTGGCCGACCCCCACGACCGTGGTCTCCGCAACCAGCTCAACCTCGGACACACGTTCGGCCACGCGCTCGAAGCAGCCGCCCGGTACGAGCTGCCGCACGGCGAGGCTGTCGCGCTGGGTTTGCTGGCCGCACTGCAGCTCTCCGGCCTGCCCGAACAGGCGGCGCTCGTTGACCAGGTGCTCGCCCCGAAGAAGGCACGGGTCGATCGCGACGCCGCATGGGCCGCGCTCGGACGGGACAAGAAGGCAACCGGCGGCCGACCGCGCCTTGTTCTCCTGGAGGCGCCGGGGCGACCGTTGATCGGAGTCGAGCGACCCGACGCCGAGGTGCGCGCCGCGCTCGATTCGCTGATCGCCGGGTAGAGTCCGCGACCGTGCGCGTCGACGTCCTCAACGGGGTCAACCTCGACCTGCTCGGCAAGCGCGACTCCGAGCTGTACGGAACGGGCACGCTCGACGAGCTAGAGACGCAGATCTACGGCTGGGCCCGCGAGCTAGGGCTCCAGGTTCGCTGCCGGCAGACGAACCACGAGGGCGAGTTCGTGGAGTTCTGCCATGCGGCGATCGGGAACGCGGACGGAGTCATCGTCAATCCGGGCTCGTGGACGCACTACGCCTGGGCGATCCACGACGCGCTCGAGCCGTTCGCCGGGCCAGTGGTGGAAGTGCACATCTCCGACGTCAACGCGCGCGAGGAGTGGCGGAAGTTCTCCGTCCTCGACGGGCTGACTGCACAGCGTGTGATCGGCCAAGGGATTCCCGGCTATCGCGAGGCGCTTGCCTTTCTCGCCGCCAAGGACACGGGGTGACGCGGCTCGAACGGCTCGGCCTCGCGCTCGAGGAGCCGCTTCTCGTCACCGGCGGCGTCAATGTGCGCTACCTGACGGGGCTCTCGAGCTCGAACGCGGCGCTGCTCGTCGAGCCGGGCGGGACGACGACGCTGTACACGGACTTCCGCTACCTCGAGAAGGCCGCCGCGGTCGAGGGTGTCGAGCTCGTCCAGACCGCACGGGACGTGATCGGCGGGCTCGCAGAGATCCTCTCCGGCCGCCGGGTTGGCTTCGAGAAGACGCACGTCACGTTCGCCGGCTACGAACGTCTGACAGCCGGTGGCGTCGATCTCGTACCGACCGACGGCATGGTCGAGGCGCTGCGCAGCGTGAAGGAGCCGTCGGAGATCGCCGCGATCCGGCGTGCGGCTTCCCTCTCCGACGAGGTCTACGCTGCCCTTGCGCGGGAGCGGTTCACGGGCCGGTCGGAGCGCGACCTCGCCTGGTGGATCGAGCAGGCGTTCCACGGGGCCGGCGCCGACGGGCTCGCCTTCAACTCCATCGTCGCGAGCGGGCCGAACGGTGCGTCGCCACATGCCGAGCCGAGCGACCGTGTGATCGAGGAGGGAACACTCGTCACCGTCGATGTCGGCTGCATCGTCGACGGCTACTGCTCAGACTGCACGCGGACGTTTGCGACCGGGGAGCTGCCGGCGGAGCTCGCCGAAGCGTATGCGCTGTGTCTTCAAGGCCAGCTCGCGGGACTCGCCGCTCTCGGCCCTGGGGTCTCCGGACGCGATGTGGATGCCGCCTCGCGCGTCGCGATCGACGGAGCCGGCCTCGGCGAGCGGTATGGCCACGGCCTCGGCCACGGTCTCGGGCTCGACGTGCACGAGGCGCCCGGCCTCCGACCCGAATCGCCGGATGTGCTCGAAGCCGGGAACGTCGTCACGGTCGAGCCGGGCATCTATCTGCCGGGTGTCGGAGGCGTCAGGATCGAAGATCTCGTGCTCGTGACGGACGCTGGAGCGGAGCTGCTGACGCGCTTCACCAAGGAGCTGACGACAGTCGGCTAGATGGTTGATGCCACGAGGTCGCATGGTCTGGGGCGTGAGCTGACCGCTCTGGGGTGGGTTTCGGGTGCGGTGGCGATGCTGGTGGCATCGGTGCCGCGCCGGAAACCCGAAGCGCACGTCCCGGAACCAGTGCCGCAGGCGCTGATTCCGGGACGGGAGCGGCCGAGACACGTCAGATCGCGCAGCCAGCCCCGCGAGGTCGTGGCGTCAACCATCTAGGTACAGTCGGCGGCGGGCATGGCTGACGTCGTCTCCACAAACCAGTTCAAGAACGGCATGCACATCGAGGTCGAGGGCTCCGTCTGGCGCATCGTCGAGTTCCAGCACGTCAAGCCGGGCAAAGGCGGCGCGTTCGTCCGCACGAAGCTGCGGAACCTCGATGCCGGCTCGGTCGTCGACAAGACCTTTCGCGCCGGCGAGAAGTTCCCGCGGATCTTCACCGAGGTGAAGGGGATGCAGTACCTCTACGACGACGGCAGCCAGGCTGTGTTCATGGACGAGGAGACGTTCGAGCAGATTTCGCTGCCGCACACGTCGGTCGAGGACGAGCTGCCGTACATGCGCCCATCCGACTCGATCCAGATCTTCTTCGTCGGCGGCAAGCCGTCCGGAATCCAGCTGCCCGCGTCGATTGAGCTCGCCGTCACCGACACCGAGCCCGGCGTGAAGGGCGACACCGTGTCCAATGTGATGAAGCCGGCGACCGTCGAGACCGGAGCCGTCGTACAGGTGCCGCTGTTCGTGAACATCGGCGACCGGATCAAGGTCGATCCGCGCGAAACCCGTTACATCTCCCGCGCGTAGCCCTCTTAGAGCTCATTGCAGAATGAAGGGACCCGTTCCCTGACGACGAAAGCCGTCGGCATCTGTCGTCAAGCTTGGGAGGGGTGCCGATGGCCGGGTCTACGCCGTGGGAGGTCTCGGACGAGCTGTGGGAGCTGGTCGAGCCGCTGTTGCCGGGGAAGCAGCGGCGGTCGAGGTATCCGGGCCGGCTGCGGTTG
>JBBRNX010000005.1:0-128541 GCA_038230035.1 Gaiellales bacterium | reverse complement strand
CGGCGTCGCGGCGCGCGAGCGCCTGCAGACGCATCCCGACCGCACGGCATCGCTGTTCAAGCGCTACATGGGCAGCGACCGCGTGCTGCGCCTGGGAAAGCGCGATTTCCGACCCGAGGAACTCTCGTCGCTGATCCTGCGCGCGCTCAAGGCCGACGCGGAAGCCGCGCTCGGCGAGCCGGTGACCGAAGCGATCATCACCGTGCCGGCGTACTTCTCCGACGGCCAGCGCAAGGCGACGCGCGCCGCCGGCCAACTCGCCGGACTGCGTGTGGACCGCCTGCTCAACGAGCCCACGGCCGCGGCCCTGGCCTACGGCCTCGACAAAGAGGGAGCCGATCAGACGATCCTCGTGTTCGACCTCGGCGGTGGCACGTTCGACGTGTCCGGGCTCGAGCTCGGCGACGGCGTGTTCGAGGTCAAGTCGACGAACGGCGACAACCACCTCGGCGGCGACAACTTCGACAAGGCGATCGTCGACTGGATGGTCGCCGAGTTCAAGAGGGACCAGGGCATCGACCTGGGCGCCGACAAGATGGCGCTGCAGCGGCTCTACGAGGCGGCCGAGAAGGCGAAGATCGAGCTCAGCTCGACGATGACGACGCAGATCAACCTGCCGTTCGTCACCGCGACCGCCGAAGGCCCGAAGCACCTCGACCTGCAGCTGACGCGGGCCAAGCTCGCCGAGCTGACGCAGGCGCTGCTCGAGCGGACGGTCGGCCCGACGAAGCAGGCGCTCACCGACGCGGGCGTCGACGCGTCCGGCATCGAGCATGTCGTCCTCGTCGGCGGCATGACCCGCATGCCGGCGGTGCAGGAGAAGGTCAAGGAGCTGATCGGCAAGGAGCCGCACAAGGGCGTCAACCCGGATGAGGTCGTCGCGATCGGCGCCGCGATCCAGGGCGGCGTGCTGCGCGGCGAGGTCAAGGACGTGCTCCTGCTCGACGTCACTCCGCTCTCGCTCGGCATCGAGACGAAGGGCGGCGTGTTCAACCCGCTGATCGAGCGGAACACGACGATTCCGACCCGCAAGTCGCAGACGTACACGACGGCCGAGGACAATCAGCCGTCGGTCGAGATCCACGTCTTGCAGGGCGAGTCGGAGATGGCCGCCTTCAACAAGACGCTCGGCAAGTTCCAGCTCGTCGGGATCCCGCCGGCGCCGCAGGGGATGCCTCAGATCGAGGTGTCCTTCGACATCGACGCGAACGGGATCATCCACGTCACCGCGAAGGATCACGGGACGGGGAACGAGCAGCAGATCAAGATCGAGGGCGGCTCGGGCCTGTCCGAGGAAGAGGTGCAGCGGCTCGTCAAGGACGCCGAGGCGCATGCGGACGAGGCGTACAAGCTCCGCGAGCTCGCCGAGGCGCGGAACGCGGCCGAGACGATCGCCTACGCCACCGAGAAGTCGCTGAACGAGCATCGCGACAAGATCGACGAGGCCGACGCCGCGACGATCGAAGGTCGCGTGATGGAGCTCAAGCAGGCGCTCGAAGGCTCCGATCCGGCGGAGATCACGGCCAAGCTGCAGGCGCTGCAGCAGGCAGCGCAGCCGCTCGCGACTGCGATCTACGCGCAAGCTGAGGGTGCCGCGTCGGCTGAGGGCAACGGTGCCCCGCCGACCACGACGCCGGAGGGTGACGAGGTCGTCGAGGACGCCGACTACGAGGTGATCGACGAGGACGAGGCGGCGACGCGCTCGTGACCGACGACATCGAGCTGACAGAGGTCGAGATCGAGGCCAGCACCGAGGGGGCGGTCGAGGAGGCCGTCCCCTCCGACGACCTCGAGTCGCTGTTGGCAGAGGCACAGTCGAAGCGGGACGAGTATCTCGCCGACCTGCAGCGGCTCGCGGCCGACTTCGACAACTACCGCAAGCGGGTGCTCCGTGACCAGGCCCAGCTTGTCGCGCGTGCCCACGAAGGACTCGTACGGGAGCTCCTGCCGGTGCTCGACGACCTCGAGCGTGCGCTCGGCGCGGCCGAGGTGCACGACGAGGCAACCGTCGTCGAAGGTGTCCGGCTCGTGCAGCGCGCGCTGGCCGACCAGCTCGCGCGCGAGGGGCTCGAGGAGATCGCCGCCGACGGCGCCTTCGACCCACATATCCACGAGGCGCTGCTCTCCCAGCCCGGCGAGGGCGCCGAGCCGGGGACCGTGCTCCAGGTCGTGCAGAAGGGCTACCGGCTCGGCGACCGCGTGTTGCGGCCGGCCCGCGTCGTGATCTCGGAGTAACCGTGAAGGACCCGTACGCAACCCTCGGCGTGGCGAAGACCGCGTCCGCCGACGAGATCAAGAAGGCATATCGCAAGCTGGCGCGCGAGCTGCATCCGGACAAGAACCCGGACGATGCGAAGGCCGAGGAGCGGTTCAAGGACGTGCAGGGTGCGTACGACACGCTCTCCGATCCCGAGCAACGCAAGCAGTTCGACAGGTTCGGCGCGGGTGGCCCGGGACAGTTCGGTGGGGGTGGCGGCGGACCCGGTGGCTTCGGGAACGTGCGTTTCGAGACTGGCGCTGGAGGCGTCGATTTGTCGGACCTGTTCGGCGGGCTCGGCGGGCTGTTTGGGAGTCGCGGGCCGTCGCGTCCTCGGGCCGAGCGCGGCAGCGACCTCGAGGCGCGCGTGCGCCTCTCGTTCGAAGACGCGCTCAATGGGACGACTGTGCGGATACCGGTTGAAGTCGAGTCGGCCTGCCACGTCTGCGCCGGGACAGGCGCCGAGCCGGGGACAGCTCCGATCACGTGTCCGCAGTGCGGCGGCTCTGGCGTGGTCTCGGCCAATCAGGGCCTGTTCGCGCTCTCGCAGCCGTGCCCCCGCTGTCGCGGCAACGGCGTGATCGTCGAAAAGCCGTGCAAGAACTGCCGCGGCTCGGGCCGCGAGCGGGTGACGAAGCGCTACGCCGTGAAGATCCCGGCCGGCGCGAAGTCGGGCACACGTGTGCGGCTCAAAGGGAAAGGCGAACCAGGCGTCAACGGCGGACCCGCAGGCGACCTGCATGTCGTTGTCCAGGTCGAAGAGTCGTCGCTGTACGAGCGTCGCGGCGCCGACCTGCTGCTCGACGTTCCGGTCACGTATCCAGAGGCGGCGCTCGGTGCGACGGTGCAGATCCCGACGCCGGACGGCCCGGTCGCGCTGAAGATTCCATCCGGCTCGGAGAACGGCAAGCTGCTGCGCGTGAAGGGCCGGGGCGCGCCGAAGCTCGACGGGAAAGACAAAGGCGATCTCATCGCGCGGGTCACCGTGACCGTGCCGAAGAAGCTCTCGAAGGCCGAGAAGGAAGCGCTCGAGGGATACCAGGATGTCCTCAAGGAGCAGCCGCGTGAGAAGGCGTTTCCGTGACGAAGCGGAGCCTGATCCTACTGGGTGTCACCCTCGGTGGATTGGCCGGGTGGATCGGCTTCTATTTCGCGTACTTCAACTGGTTCCAGGAAGAGGAGACGAGTATCAGTCGAACCCTCGTTGGGGTTGGGATGTGGGCGTCGGGCCTTGTGGGGCTCGTCGCATTGATCGGACTCGGCTTCAGCATCTGGAGAACGCCTCGTGCCTGACCGGCCGCGGTACATGATCTCGGTCGCGGCCGAGATCGTCGGCATGCACCCGCAGACTCTGCGGATGTACGAGAACCGCGGGCTCGTGCAGCCGGCGCGTACTCCGGGCGGCACGCGGCTCTATTCCGAGCGCAACCTCGAGCGGTTGCGGCTCATCCAGCAGCTGACGACCGAGTTCGGGCTCAACCTCGCCGGCGTCGAGCACGTGCTCCGCCTCGAGGACGAGATGCGACGGCTCCGCGCGCGCATCGACACGCTCGAGCAGAGGCTCCGCGACGACGTTCGTACCGTCCACCAAACCTACAAGCGGGAGATAGTGGTCTACCGCCCGCCTCAACCGACCCTGCCGACGTGACCCCGCGCGCAGTCCGACCTTGTGTTTCTGTAACACAAGCCGTTGACGGGACGAGAGGCGATGCGTTCGAACGATCCCAAGTGGCACTGAAACACAAGGCCACGATGGCCAGCGTCCTTCCAACGGAGACGAAAGAGACAGAAAGATGGACTTCAACAAACTGACATTGAAATCGGGCGAGGCCGTTGCTGGCGCGCAGGAGCTCGCGCGCCGGATGGGCAACCCGGAGCTGACGCCCGATCACCTCACGATCGCGCTGCTCGACCAGGAGTTGCCGCGCACGCTCGTTGAGCGCGCCGGAGCAAACGCGGAGTCGATCCGCGCCGAGGCCGAGTCGCGCCTGCGACAGCAGCCCACGATCTCCGGCGGCAACCAGCAGCCGCGCGCATCGGCCGCGTTCAACCGGGCGACCGACAAGGCGCAGGACGAGATGCGGTCGCTCGGCGACGAGTTCGTCTCGGTCGAGCACCTCGTGCTGGCGCTCGAGCTCGTGCCGCGCGACGAGCTGCTCGAGGCGCTGGCGGGAGTCCGCGGCGGCCAGCGCGTCACGACCCAGGATCCCGAGGGCTCGTATCAGGCACTCGAGAAGTACGGCCGCGACCTAACTGCGCTCGCCGAGAGCGGGAAGCTCGACCCTGTTATCGGCCGGGATGAGGAAATCCGAAGAACGATCCAGGTGCTCTCGCGCCGGACGAAGAACAACCCGGTGCTGATCGGCGAGCCAGGCGTCGGCAAGACGGCGATCGCCGAGGGGCTCGCGCAGCGGATCGTCGCGGGCGACGTCCCGGAGGGGCTCAAGGGCAAGCGCGTGTGGGCTCTCGACATCGGCTCGCTGCTCGCCGGCGCGAAGTACCGCGGCGAGTTCGAGGAGCGGCTCAAGGCGGTGCTGAGCGAGATCGAGGCAGCAGCAGGCGAGATCGTCCTCTTCATCGACGAGCTGCATACGATCGTCGGCGCCGGTGCTGCCGAAGGCGCGGTCTCGGCCGGCAACCTGCTCAAGCCGATGCTTGCCCGCGGTGAGCTACGCGCCGTCGGCGCGACCACGCTCGATGAGTACCGCAAGCACATCGAGAAGGACGCCGCGCTCGAACGGCGCTTCCAGCCGGTGCTTGTCGGCGAGCCGTCCGTTGCCGACACGATCGCGATCCTGCGCGGGCTGAAGGAGCGCTACGAGGCGCACCACGGCGTGCGCATCCGTGACGCGGCGCTCGTCTCGGCAGCCGTGCTCTCGGAGCGCTACATCGCCGACCGGTTCCTGCCGGACAAGGCGATCGACTTGGTCGACGAAGCCGCCTCACGGCTGCGGATGGAGATCGACTCCTCGCCGGTGGAGCTCGACGAGGCAGAACGGCGCGTGCGCCAGCTCGAGATCGAGATCGCTGCGCTGGCGAAGGAGACTCCGGCGGTGCGCGAGCCGGTAGAACGCGAGCTAGCCGAGGCGAAGACGAGACGTGACGAGCTGGCCGCGCGCTGGGCGGGCGAGAAGGACATCCTCGACCGCGTCAAGGAGATCACCCGCCGGATCGACGAGCTGCGCATGGAGGCCGAGCGCGCCGAGCGGAACGGCGAGCTCCAGCGCGTCGCCGAGATCCGCTACGGCGAGTTGCCCGCGCTCGAGAAGGAGCTTGCCGAGCGCGGCGAAGCCGTCGCAGCGACGGCGCCGATGGTCAAGGAAGAGGTCGACGAGGACGACATCGCTGCGGTCGTCGGCGCGTGGACACGCATCCCCGTCGAGCGGCTCCTCGAAGGAGAAGTGGAGAAGCTGATCCACATGGAGGAGCGGCTCCACAACCGCGTCGTCGGCCAGGATGCGGCGATCGACGCGGTCTCGAACGCGCTTCGCCGCGCGCGCTCGGGCCTGCAGGACCCGAACCGCCCGATCGGCAGCTTTGTCTTCCTCGGCCCAACAGGCGTCGGCAAGACCGAGCTCGCCCGTGCGCTGGCCGAGTTCATGTTCGACGATGAGCGGGCCATGGTCCGGCTGGACATGTCCGAGTACATGGAGAAGCACACCGTGTCGCGGCTCGTCGGCGCGCCGCCCGGCTACGTCGGCTACGACGAAGGCGGTCAGCTCACCGGGGCCGTCCGGCGCCGGCCCTACTGCGTGATCCTGCTCGACGAGATCGAGAAGGCCCACTCCGACGTCTTCAACGTGCTGCTTCAGCTGCTGGACGACGGCCGGCTCACCGACGGCCAGGGCCGGACGGTCGACTTCCGCAACACGGTCGTGATCATGACCTCGAACATCCGCTCGGCCGACCAGCTGCTCGAGCACTTCCGGCCGGAGTTCGTGAACCGGGTCGACGAGATCGTCGTCTTCGAGGCGCTGACGCGCGAGCAGATCGGCGAGATCGTCGAGCTCCAGCTGGAACGGCTGCGCACGAGGCTGGCCGAGCGGAAGATCACGCTCGAGCTGACCGACGCGGCGAAGGAGCTGCTCGCGGAGGAAGGCTGGGATCCGGCGTTTGGTGCGCGGCCGCTCAAGCGCGCGATCCAGCGCCTCGTCGAGAACCCGCTAGCGCGCGATCTTCTCGCTGGTCGCTTCGTGGACGGCGACACGATCGAGGCTGACGTCGGCGACGGCGGGATCGCGTTCCGGACGGCGGACCGGCTCGAGAGCGCACCGGTATAAAACCAATCGTGCCCGTGCACCGAAGTGCACGGTGGAGGTCGCGTGTGCGACCGATCACGGCATCGAGGAGGAACAGATGAAGAAGTTCATGGCGATCGGTTTCGCAGGCTTGTTTGCCCTCGGGCTCGCCGCGGCGGCGCTCGCCGGCGGCGGGTACGGTGACCCGACGACGTCGACGACGACTACGACTGAATCGAGCACGTCGACCAGCGGTACGACGAAGACCGAGACGTACTCGTTCAAGTCGAAGCTGAACGTCGGGGCGGAGGTGCCGAAGCCGAAGGCCCCGGCGGGTGCGGCCGGCACGTTCAACGGTCACACGGTCGAGTCGAAGTCCGCAAAGATGTTCACGTGGAAGCTCACCTTCCACGGTCTCAGCGGCAAGGCCGTCGCGGCCCACGTTCATCTCGGCAAGAAAGGTGTTGCCGGCGCAGTGCTGATCTCCCTATGCGGCCCATGCAAGAACGGGCAGACCGGCAAGGTGAAGATCACGAGCGCGGCAGAAGACGCGATGGAGAAGGGGAAGGCGTACGTCAACGTCCACACCGCCAAGAACGGCGGCGGCGAGATTCGCGGTCAGGTCGTTCTGACCGGGAAGTAGCGCGCGAGTTTTTGTCGAGGGCCCGGCGCCGATCGGGCCGGCCCTCGACGTGTGCTACAGCTCGACCTCATAGCAGCGGCTGCGCTCGTCCGTGATGTACGGCCCCCAGCACGGGATCGGCTCGAAACCGGCGCTCTCGTAGAGGCCGATCGCCTCGCGCTGGGCATAGCCCGTCTCGAGGCGGGCGCGCGCGTAGCCAAGCTCGCGTCCGGCGGCGAGGAGCTGGGCGAGGATCGCGCGACTGATGCCCCGCCCGCGAACGTGCGGAATGACGTACATCCGGCGGATTTCGGCGGTCGTCTCGTCGAAGCGGGCCAGGCCGCCGCAGCCGATCGCCTCGCCGTCGAGCTCTGCCACGAGGAAGATGCCGTCCGGCGCGACGAACTCCTCCGGGCGTGGCTTGGCGCCTGATCCTGGGCGGCCGCCGTAGTGGCTGTTCAGCTCGGCGACGCTCGCCTCGGTCAGCGGGCGCACCGTAGGATCGTCGAGGCCGGCCAATGCGAACGAGAGCCCCATGTCCGAGATTCTGATCGTTGCTGCGACGGAGCGGGAACTGTGCGGCCACACCGGTCTCGTGTGCGGCGTCGGCCCGGTCGAGGCTGCAATCGCGACCGCCCGGGCGCTCGCTGCGACACCGGCGCTCGCCCTGCTCCACGTGGGTATAGCTGGCGCGCGGCGCGACGCCGGCCTCGAGCCGCCGCAGCTCGTGCTCGGCTCGCTGGCGATCTACGAAGACCTGTCACTGACGACAGGGTTGTCTCCGCGGGAAGCGAGCCCGGACGAGATGCTGCTGCGTACTGCTCGAAGAGCGCTCCCGGAGGCGCTGCTCCTGCCGATCGGCACCACGGGACGAGTCGGTGGAGGCTCGGAGTGCCCGGTCGAGGCGATGGAGGGTTTCGCGGTGCTGCGCGCCGCTGCACTCGCGGGTGTGCCCGCGGTCGAGCTGCGCGCGATCTCCAACCTCGTCGAGGATGTGCGTGCGGACTGGCGGATCGACGATGCACTCGCTGCACTGGCGGACGCTATTCCGCGCCTCCTGCACGCCCTCGGCCTGTAGCGTCCCGCGCAATGGCGCGCCGCGAAACGACGAGCCCCGCTCGGCGGCCGTTGCCGCCACCGTTGCCGCCCGAGACACGAACCGTCGGTCAGCTCGTCGCCGAGACGATCCGCATCTACCAGCGGAATGTCTGGCGCTCGCTCGCGATTGGCGTTCTACCTGGGGTTGCCAGTGTGGTCGCCGCCGAGTTCACGAGCTGGCACCGGTACGCCTTCGCCGCTGCTGCCGCTCCCGTCTTCACGCTGTCCTACCTCCTCGCCCTAGGAATCGTCGGAGAGGTCGAAGTCCGGGGTCGGCCGGCCGCGACCGCGTTCGTCGCGGGGATCCTCGTCTATCTACCGTTTCCACTGCTCGCCTCAATCTTTGTGCTGCCGGGCCTCGCGTGGCTCGCCTTCTTCGGCCTCGTTGTGCCGGTCGCGCTCGTCGAGCGGCTCGGGTTCCGCGCATCGTTCGCACGGGCGCTCCAGCTAGCGCGGGCCGACTATGTCCACGTCCTCGGCGGGCTTTGCACGCTGGCGATTCTCGTCGTCCTCACACAGGGCGTCGCTTTCTATCTGCTGCGCAACTTCGCCGATACCGCGGGTCGCACGGGCGGCGCGATCGCCGGGATCTTCCTCAGCCCGCTCCTCTTCCTCGGCGCAGCAATGCTCTACGGCGACCAGGTCGCTCGGTTAGGCTCGCCCGGACGACGACCGAGGAGGAGCGATGCCGATCTACCTGATGCTGACGACCCTCACGGAGAAGGGCGTGCAGACGCTCAACTCCAACCCGGCGCGCCTTCGTGAGGTCAACCGCGACGTCGAGGAGCTCGGCGCGCGCGTGCTTCACCAGTGGGCCTCGCTCGGTGCCTACGACTTCGTGAACATCGTCGAGGCGCCCGACGACCTGACGATCGCCAAGGTTTCGGTCGCGCTCGGCGCGCGGGGCAGCGCCAAGCTCGAGTCGCTGCCGCTCGTCCCGATCGACGAGCTGCTCGCCTCGCTCGAGTCTTGAGACTCTGGGCTTGGAGTTCTTCTGCTACCACCGCGATCGGCCCGGCTCCGTAGCGCTGCGCGAAGAGTTGCTGGAAGAGCACTGGTCGTACATGGATCGGTACGCGACGGAGATGATCGCCCGAGGACCGACCCTCGCCAGCGACGGCGACATGCCCACCGGCAGCGTGCACATCGTCGACCTGCCAGATCCCACGGCCGCTCGTGCGTTCGCCTTCGATGAGCCCAATTACCAGGCCGGCGTGTACCGGGACGTGCTGCTGCGCCGGTGGCGCAACACGCTGGGGCGCACAATGTGGGATTTCCCCGGTGGTCGGACTGGTGGCAACCGGTACCTGGTGCTCGGCCTTGGCGCGGAGCAGGCCGCCGACCTCGCCGTGCCGACCTATCGGGACGAGCTGATCGCGTACGGGCCGCTGCTGTCCGACAACGGCACCAGCTTGCTGGGTACGGCGGTGTTGGTCAGGGCAACGGACCCGGACGCAGCACGCGCCGTTCTGACCCCGGACCGGTACGCAGACATCGAGGTCCACAACTGGCAGTTCGGCGGGCGGCCGTCATAAGACGAGACGTCGCAGGCCTCCCACCTCATTGTGTTAATCGCTCCTAGGCGACGGCGAAGCCAGTCGTGCGTGGAGCCACCGCAAGCGGGCTCGCGGGAAGCCCGGCAACCGGCTCGGGCGAGTTGAACTCGCCGGGCGCGACGTCGTTCGGCGTCCCGGGATGGAACAGCGAAGCGAGGAGCTGAATGTGGTTGCGGCCGGCGCCGAGCTCGAACTGGCCGCCGCCGTAGCCGCCGATCTCGTGCGCCGAGCAGTAGTCGTAGGCGGCGAACAGCTTCTCGACTGAGCCGAAGCGCGATGGCTTGATGTTCACCGTTCGCGGCGGCCACTGCAGCCCTTCGATGTCCTCGACCGAGTGGACGGGAGCATCCCAGGTGACGCGCTCGTGCACCGGTTCGAGGATTGCGAGCGTCTCAGGTGTGAGCGCAGGGTCTTCCAGCCAGGCGTCGGGAAAGCTCTCGACCACGCGGTGGTACAACGTCGGGTCGGGGGGCGCGTCGACTGGCGTACCGTGGTACTGGCCCTTGAAGTCGACCGAGTCGACGCAACCGAGCTCCACGAGCTCCGCGATCAGCTCGTCAGTCCAGCTCGGCGTCGCATCGAGCTTGAAGCGGAGGCCTGGATACAGCTCGAGCCACCCGCGGAGGCGCTCGGTGGTCGGGGGCTCGCCGAGCCGCAGCGAGACCACGAACGTCAACGGGCTTGCCGAATGCCGGACCGCATCTCCGAGCGAGACGCCCGCCTGCCGCAGCGCAAGGTCGAGCGCCGCGCTCTCGAACCCCCAGCGCCGGTAGTCGAGATAGGCGTGCTGCTCGGGCTCGTGGTCGAAGAGCGGGAGGGTCGCAAGATGCTGCGAGAACGAGTCGAGTGTCCACTCGCCCACGAGCGGCAGAACGCGGCCCCGCTCGATCTGGAGGTCGTGCTCCTCGGCCGCGTAGGTCACGTCCTCTCCGACGCCTTCCTCGCCGCCCCCGGCGAGCTGGATCAGGGTGCACTTGCGCGTGAAGTCGCTCGAGACGTCGCGCACCAGCCCTTCGAGCGTGTAGCCGTCGACGACGAGCGGCAGATCGCGAACGTGGTCGTACAGCGTCACAGGCTTGAGTATGCCGATGCGACCTCGCCTGCCAGGCCGGCGTTGTCCGCGATCAGGTCGCGGTTCACGCGCAGCGTCACGCCGCCTGAGTGCTCGTGCAGGTAGGAGAGGACGAACGGCGTGACGCCCTGACCGGTCACACCCTGGCGCGCCGCCGCGGCGATGGCCTCCTCGATCAAAGGCTCGACCTCGATGCTCTCCGTCGGCGGACGGCAGAGGAGCAGCGACGCGCGTTCGAGCGACCAGTGGGCTGCGGCGACGCGTGCGGCTTCGTCGGGCGTCTCGACCCGGGCCGAGACGGGCGGGCCGCCGTGAGCGGAGTAGAAGAGCGGCAGCGCGTTGGTGCCGAAGCCGAGCACGGGAATGCCGAGGGTTTCCAGGAACTCGACGGTCGCCGGAATGTCGAGGAGCGATTTGACACCGGACGAGACGACGAGCGCCTGTCCGCGCGCGAGCTCGCCGAGGTCGGCCGAGATATCGGGCGGGGTCGGGAATCCTCGGTGGACGCCGCCGAGCCCGCCAGTTCCCATGAAGCGGATCCCGACGGCCCGCGCGACGGCGAGCGTTCCGCCGACGGTCGTCGCGCCGACAGCGCCCTGGACCGCGCAGATGGCGACATCGCGAGGGCCGAGCTTTCGGGCGCCAAGATCGAAGCGGTGGAGATCGTCCTCGGTCAGACCGACGCGGACGGCCCCGTCGAGCACGCCGATCGTGGCGGGGACTGCGCCGGCGGCACGCACCCGGCGCTCGCTCTCCAGGCCGACCGCGACGCCTTCGGGAGCGGGAAACCCGTGCGCTATCAGCGTTGTCTCGAGCGCGACGACCGCCCGTCTCTCGGCGCGCGCGGTCGAGACTTCGTCGGAGACGTGGATCAGGTCGGCCACGTTCCGAGCCTACCGGCCGGGCATCGCTCCGACTGCAGCGACACAGCGTGCGGCTGCGGCGAGCGCGAGATCCGCGCCACCGACGATCCAGCCGGCGGCGAGCGCGTCGCCCGCGCCGGTCGCGTCGATCACCTCGGCCGGCGCGGCCGGTCGCTCGTCGCCGTCGAACGATGCCCCCCGCGCGCCCCGCTTGAGGATCCACGTCGTTCCCGGAATCGGACCGCCGAGTGCGCGATCCTCGTCCTCGTTGCAGAAGACGACATCCGGCGCCAGCGCGGCGACGAGCTCGCGGAACCGCTCGGCCCCGCACGTCGCGATCACGGTCGACGCAGACAGGTCGACGCTTACCACCGCCCCTTCCGCACGAGCGAGCTCGACGGCGCGGGTGGCGGCCGATCGTCCGGGCTCCGCCGCTAGGCAGTAGCCGGAGGCATGAAGATGGTCGCAGCCTCCGAACCAGGCCGGCTCGAGCTCGTCCGCACGCAGCTCGGCCGCCACGCCCCGGTCGGAGGCCATCGAGCGCTCGCCGTCGCGCGTCACGACCGAGACGACGACACCGGTTCCGTCGTCGACGATCGGGCCGCAAAGCTCCACCCCCAGCTCCCGTAGCGCAGCCGCAGCGAGCTGGCCGCTCTCGTCGTCGGCGCGCTTGGCGATGAGTCGGGCTTGCCCGCCGAGAGCGGCCACCCAGGCGGCGACGTTCGCGGCCTGTCCACCCGCTGAGACGATCGTGTCGGCAGGCGTGTCCGCCCCGGTGACGAGCGGCCGGTCGAGCCGCGCCACGACATCGAGATGAAGATCGCCGAGGGTGCAGACGAGCATGCGAGTACGATCGTGGCATGGATGGAGAGCGGAGGCGCCGGGATCGCGCCCGGTCGCTCGTGATCGGCGGCCTGCTCGGCGCGTCCGCAGTGTTCGCAACCGGCAAGCGCAAGCGGCGCGCGCGGCGGCGAGGGACGCCTTCCGGTCTAGCCGCCTTCGAGAGCGCGCCGTGCTTCCGCGAGCTCCTCGAAAGCGAAGACGGCGAGCCGCGCGTCTAGCTGAATCGGCGTTCCGTAGCCAGGACGATGTCGAGGTTGATCACCGAGTCGTCGAGGCCGAGCTCGCGGCCAAGCCGCTGGGTCGCCTCCGCCAGCGCGAGAAAGCGCTGCGGCGTCTCCGTCGCATCCCGCGTGCGCACGACGAGGAACGGGCCGAAACGTCGCACTTCGAACGCGGCTGCAGGCTTGGGTGAGCGCAGGGCGATCGTCATCGCGGGCGCGCGATTGTGCGAGTCGCTCCCGTCGAGGATGAAGACGCCGCGCCCGAGTGGTGTGCTCCGCGTCAGCACCTTGTAGGCGAGCACGGCATCCGCGCGCGGGACGATCGTCCGGGAGAGACCGTGGTTCCGTTCCCACGCGCCGAGGTAGATCGGGTCGTAGCCGAAGAGCACGTCGTCGGGACGCGACGTGCTCGCGAGCCAGGCCGACGCCTGATGCCGCGCGGCGACGCGTGCAGCCGGCTCGCCTTTGAGCAGTCCAGGGGTCCGGTGCCACGCCCACCCGACTTCGGCGACGAGCAGCGCGGCGACGGCGACCACAGCCAAGGCGGGCAGGCGGCGCACGACCCGCACGATTCCCGCAGCGACGAGCAGCGAGAAGAGCGGCAGGACGAAGATCAAATGGCGGGTCTGGGGCGCGGCGGCGGTGTGGAGGCGAGCGCCGAGGAACGAGATCGCCGGCACGGCGGCGAGAGACAACGCCAGGGCCAGCGTCTCCCACTTGACGTTCACCGCCCCGACGGCGGCGAGGCCGAGAATCGCGAGCAGTAGCCAGTGGCGGCCGGTCGAGTAGTCGCCGGCCACCTGCCAGGCGAAGTCCGCGACGGCGCTCGGCCCGCCGAGCTGCCGGCCGCCGCCGCCAACTCCCACGTCGAACCTGCCGGCCAGTGTCAGGTCGGTGAGCCAGAACGGAGTCCCGGCGACGAGCACAACAGCGAACGCGACAATCGCCGCGCGCAGCCGCTCGCGATGCGCGAGCAGCACGAACAGCCCGTGCGCCGCGACGACGAGCGCGCCGTAGGGGTGGCTCGCGACCGCGGCAAGGATTGCGACGCCCCAGAGCGCCCAGTCACGGGGGCGGCCCCGGTCGACCGCACGAAGGAGTGCCAGCGCGGCGAGCACGGTGGTGAACAGGAACAGGCTGTACATCCGGCCGAACGTGCCGTAGAAGAGAAACAGCCAGCTGCCGGAGGCGAGCGCCGTCCCGAGCAGTGCCGTACGCCCATCGGTGAGCCGGCGCCCAAGGAGTGCCATCGCCGGGATGCTCGCGACAGCGAGGATCGCCGAAACGAGCCGGAGGCCGCGCCAGCCGAAGCCGGCGTGGGCGACGCCCCAGGCGAGGAGAAAGTGAAGCGGCGCGCCGCCGCGCTCCCGTGTGACGTGGCGGATCGTGCCGAGCAGCGAATCGCGCCCGGTGAAAAGCGCGAGCGTCTCGTCTTCGTGTGGCGGCCACGCGGTCAGCGTCGCGAGAAAGAACGCCGTCGCGGCGAGCGCGATCCCGGTGACGCCGAGTGCGAACCAGCGCCCGGCAAGGATTCTGCGCAACGACACACCATGGAGCTGCGGGGCGGGTTGGGCGTCGACGTTCTGGGTCATGGCGCAGGTGATTCGAGCCCGTCGACCGAGTCGTCGGAGCGGCGGTGGACCAAGGCTCCCTTGCCAGCCCCCAGCGGCGCGTCCGCCGACAAACGCGCGCAGCATCCCGGCGACGTCGAGAAGCCGGTAGAGCGGGAACAGAGGGAGAGCGGCAAGCAACCGGAATGGACCCAACCCGAGCGGTGTGCGCCCCCACCACGCGCGTCGCCAATCGAGCAGGACGTTCATGCCGTAGAACAGCGGGATCGCGAGGACGTTGAGACGCACCAATCGCGCCTCCGGCAGAGCCGGGTCGTCCCAGCACGCGGCTATCGCGTCGTAGCCTTGGCGCGTCCTCTCGCGAATCACCGGCTGCATCTCGTGTAGGACGCGGGCTTCGGGCACGAGCAGCATCGGCGTGCCGCGACGTGCGAGTTGTTGCGCATGGTGGTAGCAGGAGCACCGCAAGCTGCCGCCGTCATCCATCGGCACCTCGATGAGCTGCTCACGGCGGAAGCCGGCGTTGTTCGAGGCGTAGCACTGCAACGGGCGCCGCTGGAGCGGATACATGAAGCCGAAGTCCAGCACGGAGTGCACAGCGGCGAGAAAGCCGCCGTCATAGCGTGTGTAGCCGCCGACTGCACCGGCAGCGCCTGAACGCAGCACGGGTAGAAGCTCGGCGCTCCAGCCCGGCTGCGGCAGACAGTCTCCGTCCAGGTAGAGGACGAAGGTACCGCGCGACATGAGTGCGGCTTCCATCTTGCCGCCGTCGTAGCCCTTGCCGGCTGCCGTCACGCGACGCACAGCCGGAAACTCCGCCTCGAGCAGCGTCGAGACCTCGGGCAGGCCAGTCGCGTCGATCGCGAGCACCTCACCGGCGCCTTCCCGCCTGGTGATCGCTAGGGCTTCGGCGAGGACGGCACGGTAGCGCTCCCAGTCGCCGCCCTCGTCCAGGGTGAACGACTCGACCACGAGGCTGAACTCGATCTCTGTCACCGCGGACGCCTGTCGTGTCCTGCGCGACGATCTTCGAGCCGGCCCGCGAGGAAGCCGAGCGTGTTCGCGACCTGCGAGAGGATCACCAGCAAGCGCAGCCCGAGCGTTGCTGCCCGCGTGCCGCCCTGCGGGCTCTGGAGCAGGCGCCAGTAGTACGAGAGCGGCTCGACCCGGATCCGTTCGCCGGTGGACTCGCCGCGCAACTTGTGGAACCGGTACGCGCCCACGCCGTACCCCCAGTGCTGACGCGAGAAGCGGCCGAGCGTCAGGGCACTGTGGTGGTGAACGACTGCGTCAGTTGCGTACACGAGCTTCGCACGGCGCGCCGTAGGCGATCGCAGAGCTCGCGATCCTCGGCTGCCGCAACCGGAAACCGCTCGTCGAAGCCCTCGCTCGACCGAAAAAGGCCGCCTGCGAGCGCGAGGTTGTTCGAGGTCAGCAAGCGGGCGTCTGACGGGTCGGCGTTGTAGTACGAGAACAGATGGTCGATCAGGCACTGGCTCGCCGCAGAGTACGGGTTTTGCTCCACTGCATTGACAGTCCTGCCGCCCACAAGGACGTCGGGATCCAGGTCCAGGCGTGACCGCAGCGCTCGCAGCCAGCCGGCTGTTGGTCTGCAGTCGTCGTCCGTAAATGCGAGATAGCGTCCCTTGGCGACTGCTGCGCCTGCATTCCGCGCCGCCGCCGGGCCGGCATGAGACGTCAGCACCAGTTGCACCTGGAGATCGTTCGCGAACCTCTGCACGATCGCATCCGGCGGGTTCTCGCTGCCGTCGTCCACGACGATCACCTCCCACTCGTCGCGCGGGAAATCGAGCACGGCAAGCGCGGCAAGGCAGCCCGTCAACGCACTGGGCCGGGCGAACGTCGGCACGATCACCGAGAAGACCAGCTCCCTGGCGGGCGCGCCAGGCTGCCGCCGGCCCTCAACCTCCATCCTCGACACTAGTGGGGGTCAGGTCCGCCGCTAGAGAACGCGCTCGTCGCGCGCACGTTCGGCGTCGAGGACGGTGCGCATGTGTCGGTAGCGGAGCCAGTTGCGGCTGAGGACGATCCCTACCGCGAGCAGGCCGAGGGCGAAGAAGGAGACCGGAACGGCCAACCACCACCGGGATAGCCGCGCTCGTTCGCCGTGCCCTTCCACCGGGCCTGGCGTGCCGGCGCCGAAGTCGTTCGGTCCGACGATCCGCGGTTTCTTGGTTCCGACGGGTGTGAACGTCGCCTGCGTGTACCAGCGGTTGACGATCCAGCCACCGTGGCGCCGGACGACCTGCACGCTGTAGGCGGTGGCGCCGACCTTCGCCCCTTTGCGCGGCTGGATGAGCAGGTCGAACGTGACGCTACCCGGCCGCGCGACGATGTGCGTCCAGCCGTGGAAGTGTTCGCCGGCCGCCGGGAACGCGGACACCGGCGTCCTGCCGGCGACCCAGTCCGCGCGTGTGCTCGTCCCGCGCAGGTCTGGGCCGGCGAGATCCCAGGCGTTCCCCAGGTCGCCCCTCTCGAGCGCGGCTATGACGAAGCGGTCGACCACCGTATTGATGCGCTGCCGCTCCAGCGGCGGCACATGCGTCTGGCCGGGCCTGTCGACCGTCGCGCTGCCGGAGAACGTCTCGGGGATCTTGTGCGGTGACGGCAGCATGAAGAGCGCGGCGACGACGATCGCGACCACGGCCCCGGCAGCTGCGAGCCAGGCGATGCGTCGACGCCGTCTCGGCGAAGCCGGGAGAAGCGCAACGATCATGCCCCGATCCTACGCGCAGCTGCGCCCGTCGCGAACCGTCTCGGCGGCGGCTGTTAGGTTGATCGGAGGTGAGCGATCGTCCTCCGTTCATGGCCCCTTTCGTGCTCCAGCCGGATCCGGTGACCCCGGTCCGGGAGGGGAACATCGACGTCTATCGCCTCGAAGGCAACGAGCCTGCGCCTGCCCTGGTGTTCGTCCACGGCGGGCCGCTGCCGCTGGATCTTCGGCCGACGCCGCGCGACTGGCCGGTCTACCAGGGCTACGGTTCCGCCGTAGCGTCGCGCGGGCTTGTGGGAGTGACGTTCGACCACGGGTTCCACGGTCTCGACCTGATCGAGAAGGCCGGCCAGGACATCGCAGCAGCGGTCGAACGCGTTCGCAGCGACCCTCTGGTCGACTCCGACCGGCTCGCGCTGTGGTTCTTCTCCGGCGGAGGGATTCTGATGGGCAACTGGCTGAGCGAGCCGCCGAGCTGGCTTCGGTGCGTCGCCGCCAGTTACCCGATCTGCCCGACGCAGGAGGAACTTGGAGATGTTGCCATCGCTCCCGCCGAAGCGCTACGCAGGGCCGGGGAACTCCCGATTCTCCTGACCCGAGCCGGTCGGGAGCAGCCGGACGTCGCGGCCGCCGTTGATGCGTTCGTGAGAGCGAGTGCCGACGCCGGAGCAAGCCTCGAAATCATCGACGTCCCGGACGGCCGTCACGCGTTCGACATGGTCGACCACGCTGAACAGTCCAGGGCTGCTGTGGAGCGCGCCATCGACTGGGTTGGCTCCCGACTACGCGGCGGTCGCTAGAGAGCGCTTCGTCGCCGGAGCTCAGCCGGCGAGCGCGAGCTGGAGACGTTCGAGCGCGCGGTCGCGGTGTGCGTCTTGCAGCGCGATTGCTGCGGCCGTGTCGGCGCGCTCGACTGCCGCCAGGATTGCGCGGTGTGCCCGGTCGCTCTCGGCGGTCTCGTCCTCGAGCGTGTAGTAGAGCGCGCGATACGCCTCCGTCGAGTCCCAGAGGAGATCGATCAGGCGGGACAGCGCACGGGTGCCGGCAAGAGAGTGCAGCCGGTCGTGGAAGCGCCGGTTGGCCGCGAGCTGCCCGGCGATGTCGCCGCGGCGACCCGCGGCCAGGCAGGCGTCGGCCGCGTCGCGCAGTGCGCCGACGTCAGCTGGGGTCGCACGGGGGATTCCCTCGCGTAGCGCCTCGGTCTCGAGGAGCCGCCGCAGCCGATAGATCTCGTCCAACTCGTCGAGGTCGAACTCGGTGACGGCGTAGCCACGGCGCGGCCGGTACGTCACGAGGCCCTCTCCCGCGAGCCCCCGCAGGGCCTCGCGAACGGGAATCATGCTGACGCCTGCCCGCTCGGCCCACAGCTCCTGGTTCACACGCTGCCCGGGGCGGAGCTCTCCTTCGAGGATCGCGGCGCGCAACGCGGAGGCCGCGCGGGCCTGCGCGGTCGGGGTGGGGACGGCCTGCGCAGCGACCGCCATCTGGATCAGCGGAATGCGCTCTGGCCGGTGAGCGCCTGGCCGACGACGAGCGTGTGCACCTCGTGCGTGCCCTCGTACGTGAGCACCGATTCGAGGTTGTTCGCATGGCGGATCACTGGATACTCGAGCGTGATCCCGTTGCCGCCGAGGATCGTGCGCGCACTGCGTGCGACCTCGATCGCCCCACGCACGTTGCCCATCTTCCCCATGCTGACGTGCTCCTGGCGCAGGGTCCCGTTGTCCTTCATCCGGCCGATGTGGAGCGCGACCAGCGTGCCGCGGTTCACCTCGAGCGCCATCTCCGCGAGCTTCTGCTGCGTCAGCTGATACGCCGAGATCGGCTTGCCGAAGACGATCCGCTCCTTCGCGTAGTCGAGCGCCGACTCGAGGCACGCCCGCGCAGCGCCGACGGCACCCCACACGATGCCGTAGCGCGCTTCGTTCAGACACGAGAGCGGACCGCGCAGGGTCGAGATGCCGGGCAGCAGGTTCGCATCGGGCACGCGGACGTCCTGCAGAACGAGCTCGGACGTGACGGACGCGCGCAGCGAGAGCTTGCGGTGGATCTCCGGCGCCGTGAACCCGGGAGTGCCCTTCTCGACGAGGAAGCCGCGGATCGCGTTGTCGTCGGTGCGCGCCCACACGATGGCGACGTCGGCGATCGTTCCGTTCGTGATCCACATCTTCGCGCCGTTCAGGATCCAGTCCGTGCCGTCGCGCCGCGCGTGTGTGCGCATCGAGCCGGGGTCGGAGCCGGCGTCGGGTTCGGTCAGGCCGAAGCAGCCGATCGCCTCGCCGGTGTGCATCGGCGGCAGCCAGCGCTCCTTCTGCTCCTCGGAGCCCCAGCGCCAGATTGCGAACATCGCGAGCGAGCCCTGCACCGAGACGGCGCTGCGCACGCCCGAGTCGCCGGCCTCGAGCTCCAGGCAGGTAAGGCCGTAGGCGACGGCGCTCGCTCCGGGGAGGCCGTAGCCCTCGAGGTGCATCCCGAAGAGGCCGAGCTTGCCGAGCTCGGCGATCAGCTCGCGGGGCAGGATCCCCTGCTCGAACCACTCGCCGACGTACGGGGTGACCTGCTCTCTGACGAACTGGCGGACGGTGTCGCGGATCGCCTTCTCCTCGTCGTCGAGGAGCGCGTCGAGCGCGAGAAAGTCGAGCGGATCGAGGGCTTGAAGCTCGGTCGTGGCAGTCACAGTTCCTCCGAAGGCGTGTGGGCGACCGCGAGATTCTATAGAAAAACTACCGGCTGGCTGTTGCACGCCAGCGCCCGGCAGAACGCTCGACGAGCACGTCCAGCCCGAAGCAGGCGCTCAGCGAACTGGACGTGAGCGCGTCGTCGGCCGGGCCGGCCGCGACGACCCGGCCTTCGCGCAGGAGGAGCGCGTGCGTCGTCTCCGGCGGGAGCTCCTCCAGGTGGTGGGTCGTAAAGACGATGGTGAGCCCCGAGTCTCCGGCGACGACGTGACCGAGTGCGGCGAGCAGCGTCTCGCGACCCCCCAGATCGAGTCCTGAGCCCGGCTCGTCGAGCAGCAGCAGTCGCGGGCCTGCGACGAGCGCTCGCGCGATCAGCGCCCGTGTGCGCTCTCCGTGCGAGCACACGGCGAACTGGCGGTCGGCCAGGTGGGCGACACCGATCGTCCGGAGTAGCCCAACCGCGCGGTCTCGGTCGTCGGTTGTCAGTCGCTCGTCGAAGAGCCCGATCGTTCCGGTGGCACCCGTCCGGACGACCTCGGCGACGGTCAACTCGGGCGCAAAGCGCCGACCCAGCCGGGCGTCCACGAAGCCGATCTGCTCGCGGAGCCGGAAGACGTCCGTCCGGCCGAGCCTCTTACCGAGGATCTCGACCGTGCCGCTACTCGGAAACTCGACGGCACCGAGCACAGTCAGGAGCGTCGTCTTCCCGGCGCCGTTCGGTCCGAGTAGCGCCCACACCTCGCCGGTGCGCGCCTGCCAGTCGAGCCTCTCGAGGATCGGCCGACGAACGCCGGCGTCGGAATCCCAACGCCAGACGGCGGTCTCGGTGAGCGTGAATGCCAGCGTGGTGTCCACAGGGTGACCGTACGTTTCTCGTGTTGCGTAAGCGGCGGTAGCTGTCTAAACTTGTTGACTGACTAGTCAATCGACAGGCTTGGAGGGTTCAGTGGCTGCCACCGAGACCGATGTCGCCCGCGGGGTGTCAGGGGTGTCCTTCGCACTCACGGATGAGCAGGCGGCGTTGCGCGCCCTGGCGCGCGAGTTCGCCGAGAAGGAGATCCGCCCTCGGGCTGCCGAGTACGACGCCAGCCAGACTCACCCTGCGGAGCTCGTGGTCAAGGCGCACGAACTCGGTCTGATGAACCTGCATGTTCCCGTGGAGCTTGGTGGCCCCGGTCTCTCGTGCTTCGACGGGATGCTGATCAACGAGGAGCTGAACTGGGGCTGCTCGGGCATCGGCACGACGCTCGTCGTCAACGGCCTGGGCGCCGGGCCTGTCCTGATTGCGGGAACGGACGAGCAGAAGCGCGAGTGGCTCGCTCCGCTCGTCGACGCACCGATCCTCTGCTCGTTCGCTCTGACCGAGCCGGACGCGGGCTCGGACGCAGCGCGCATCAAGACGACGGCGGAGCGGGTCGGCGATGACTACGTGCTCAACGGGTCGAAGATGTTCATCACGAACGCCGGTCACGCTGCATGGTCGGTCGTGTTCGCATCGACGGATCGATCGCAAGGGCACCGGGGCCTGTCGGCGTTCGTCGTGCCGATGGACTCGGACGGACTCTCGATCGAGAAGCACCTCGACAAGATGGGGCAGCGTGCGACGGACACGTCCGCCTTCGCTCTGGCCGACGTGAAGGTGCCCGCCGGCAACCGACTCGGCGCGGAGGGCGACGGCTTCAAGATCGCCATGCAGACGCTCGACTTCACGCGCCCGGGCACCGCGGCCGGCGCGGTCGGGGTGGCGCAGGCGGCCTACGAGCTGGCGGTCGCCTATGCGAAGGAACGCGTGACGTTCGACGTGCCGATCGCGATGCACCAGGCGATCAACTTCATGATCGCCGACATGGCAACCGAGATCGAGGCTTCCCGTCTCCTGGTCTGGCAGGCGGCGTGGATGCTCGACGAGGGCCGCGGCCGCGGCGCGACGCTCTACTCGTCGTTTGCAAAGCGGTTCGCCGCGGACACAGCGATGAAGGCGACGACCGACGCAGTGCAGATCTACGGCGGGTACGGCTACATGAAGGAGTACCCGGTCGAGAAGCTGATGCGGGACGCGAAGCTGTTCCAGATCTATGAGGGCACGTCGCAGATCCAGCGGCTCGTCATCGCACGCGAGATCTTCCTGCCGCACGGCGGCTGACACCTGGCTCGGACGGGCCCGCCTTCGAGCCATTGCCAGAGCGCCGATTGTCGCTACGAGCGGCTCTCGGTCGGGGCACCCCAACCCACCTCCCGGTTTCAATTCTAGTCGCAAAAAGCGCACGTATTGCGCGCACTTTGTGCCAATTGGGTATCGATTCAATCTCTGTTGTGTGGAGGGTGTAATCGCCGCCGGGACAGGTCTGCGGTCGCCGCTAGACTGGCGTCTCGTTGAGCGCCGACACGACCATCTACCGGACGCGCGCGCGTCGTCACCGCCAGTCCGTCGTCGTGGTACGCCGGGCGCTTGTCGTGCTGCTGCCGGTCGTGGCTGCCGCGGTGGGTCTCGGATTGGTATTCGCCGGGTCGCCGTCGTCTCTCGCGTCCGGCACCTCGATCGACGGAGTCGATGTCGGCGGCTTGACGCAGCGTCAGGCGGTGGCGCGGCTGGGTGCGAAAGAGGCCGCGGTGGCGACGGCGCCCGTTGTCTTTACGGCTGCAGGCAAGGCGTTTCGCTACTCCGCCTCGGAGCTCGGTGTTCGGTCCGACTGGCAGCAGGCTGTTACGGCGGCGCGCCACGACGGCGATGGGTTTTGGCCGGTTCGTGCGTTTCGGCGTGCGCGGACGCGGCTGTTCGGGAACCACATCTCTGCCCATGTCACGGCGTACCGGACGCCGTTGCAGTACGCCGTTTCCGAGGTTGCGAACGCTGTTGACGTGAAGCAGGTCGATGCGTCTCTTGTGCGGCACGGTCTTTCGGTCGAGGTCGTCCCAGGCAAGGCGGGGCAGGCGCTCCGCCGACCGGCGGCGTCGCACGCGATCGTGCAGGCGCTGGGCGGTCTCGATCATCCGTCCAACGTCTCGCTGACTGTTGTGAGCGCGCCACAACGTGTCACGGCGGCGTTGCTCGCCGGTGCGGCACAGCGCGCCCGACTCGCGTTGTCCGAGCCGGTTCGGCTGGTTCATGGAGGCACCGTCTGGCGGCTGGCGCGTTGGCGGATCGCCGAGTTGCTGACGTTGCCGTCGGGGGGTTCGACGAAGCTGGCTATCGGTGGCGCGGCTGCAGAGGCGTACTTCGCGCAACTCGGGAAGTTCGTTGCCCGAAAGCCGGTCGACGCGACGTTCCGGATCCTTGCCGGAAACCGCGTAGGAGTCGTGCCCTCGAAGCCGGGCCTTGCACTGGACGTCGTCGCGACGTCCCGTGCGCTCCTCGCCGCAGCGCTTTCGACCGTCGATCGAAGTGCCGACACGGTCGTCCGGGTCGCGCAGCCTGCCCGGACGACAGCGCAGGCGAAGGCGATGGGCATCGTCGGCGAGGTTTCGAGTTACTCGACGACGTACGGCGGCATCCCTGAGCGGCTGCACAACGTCGCGCTGGTCGCGCAGCTGATCGACGGCGCCCTGGTCGCCCCCGGTGCGACGTTCTCGTTCAACAAGACCACCGGCGCCCGCACCGCTGCGAAGGGCTTCGAGGTCGCGCCCGTGATCATCAACGGCGAGGTGACGACAGGTCTTGGCGGCGGTGTGTGCCAGGTGTCGACGACCACGTTCAACGCTGCGTTCGACGGCGGACTGCCGATCACCGAGCGGACGAACCATGCGCTGTACATCAGCCACTACCCGCTCGGGCGCGACGCGACCGTCGATTACCCGAGCGTCGATCTCAAGTTCCGCAACGACACCCGCCACTGGCTGCTGATCCGCACGTTCGTCTCGACCGGCTCGCTCACGGTGACGATCTACGGGACGCCGCAGAACCGGCGCGTCGAGTCACAGGTCGCGCCGCTCACCGTCGTCGGATCGACACCGGTCAGGGTGACGAAGGACCCGGCGCTGAAGAAGGGCGAGCAGGTCGTCGACCACGGAGGCTCGCCTGCCACCGCGACGACCGTGATACGGAAGGTGTACTCGGCCGACGGAAAGCTCCTCTACGACGACGTCTGGCACTCACACTACGTCGGAGACACTCAGCTCGTGAGGATCGGGACGAAGAAGCCGCCGAAGCAGAGGCCCGCGGCCAATGTCCCGGGCGGCGACGCTCCTACGCGAGCTGCGTAGAGCTGCGCGAGACCGACTCCGCGAACCAATCGGGCACGCGGATCGGGCGCCGGCTCGCGGCGTCCACTGTGGCGTGGCCAGTGTGGCCGTCGGCAATCAGCTCGTCGCCCCGCTCGACGCGGTACTCGTAGCGGAACCGCGCTCCACGGATCTCGGCGCACCGCACCCACACGCGTAGCCGGTCGTGGAAGTGGGCTGCGCGGTGGTAGCGGAGGCTTACCTCGGTGGTGAGGGCTTCGATCCCGCGGTCACGGATCGACTGGTAGCCGCCCGCGTACTCGTCGAGCCAGGCGACGCGCGCGACCTCCAGGAAGACGACGAAGGCCGCGTGATGCGCGATCCCTTGCGCGTCCGTCTCCGCGAACCGGACCTGCACCTCCGTCGAGAACGAGAAGTCGCTCACCGCGACAAGCCTACGATGCGCGCGTGTCGGCCAGACGGCTTGCAACGCTCATCCGCGAGCGCCAGCCGTGCGTCGTGCTCACCGGCGCCGGCATCTCGACCGAGAGTGGGATCCCCGACTTTCGCTCGCCAACCGGGATCTGGGCCGACATCGACCCGGTCGAGGTCGCGTCGATCGACGCGTTCCGGCGCGATCCGGGCCGCGTCTGGGAGTTCTACGGACGGCGGCTCGGGATGCTCGGCGACATCCAGCCGAATGCCGGCCACGAGGCGATCGTCGAGCTCGAGCGGCGCGGCCTCGTCGCCGGTGTTATCACGCAGAACGTCGACGGCCTCCATCAGCTAGCCGGCAGCCGCGACGTCGTCGAGGTGCACGGCTCCCTGGCCACCGCCATCTGCCCGTCCTGCGGCCGGCGCGAGCCGATCGACGAGGTTCGGCGGCTGCTCGCTCAGACGCCGGTTCCGTTGTGCCCTACGTGCGCCGCTCCGTTGAAGCCTGGTGTCGTCATGTTCGGGGAGCTTCTGCCGGCAGTCGCCATCGAGCGGGCGACATCGTTGGCGCGCGCTGCCAGGCTCGTCCTCGTCGTCGGCTCCTCGCTCGAGGTATGGCCGGTCGCCGGCCTACCGCTCGAAGCAGCCGCCTTCGCGATCGTCAACCTCGGCGCGACGGCGCTCGACGACCAGGCGTTGCTGAAGATCGAAGGCGGCGCCGGGGAGACCCTCGCTGCCGTCGTCGCAGCGCTATCCGAGCACTGAGCGGATCGCGCGAACGAGGCGCACGCTCGGCCGTGGGGGAAGGACGGCGACGTAGCGCGGCTGCCAGGAGGTGGGTCGGAATTTCTCCTTGTAGGAGGCCAGAGCCTGGAACCGGTATCGGCGATCGATCCACGAGACAAGCGGGCGGAGACCGGCCAGCAGGAACCGGGCGCGCCGGTCGATCTGCCCTGCATGATCGAGGGACGGTGCGACTCCGAGGCTCGCCGTGCGCGCGCCCGCAAGCGAGAGCTGTTCGAGCGCCGCTACCACGAGCACCTCGCTGGCTCCGACCGCTGCATCGGGCGCGCGGACCAGATCCTCGAGGTACCAACCGGCGGCTGCAGGAACGGGCGAGCACGCCAGAACGGCCTCGAGCCTGCCCTCGCGACGTGCCGTGAACAGCCGCTTGTCCTCGACATGGAGCAGCGGCGACGTCTGGAGGATCGAGCGCGCCGGAGCGGTCGGCAGCCCGGCCTCCCATGCCGCGACGACGTCCCCGATCTCCTGCTCGAGCGCCGGCAGCCGGCCGTCGGAGCCCCGGTACTCGTCCACTTCGAGGCCGGCCCGACCGGCGCGGTTCAGGCACCAGCGAAGGCTCTTCCCGCTGTCGCCGCGCGGCAACCGGCACGTCGTCAGGTCGAACACTGCCTCCCGCCCGACGTGCACGACGACGAAGCCGCAGTGGCGCGCCGCACGCGCGGCGGGCTCCTCGACCAGGAGCATGCACGCGTGCAGACGCTCCGCGCGGACATGCGCCGCGAACTCCGCTACAAGCGCGCGCTCGTCACCGCCAGCGCATACGGGGTCGCCCCAGACAACGGCCACGCGATGCGCCTCGATCCAGGCCACCACGCCTTCGACGGACGCGCCGAACAGATAGCGCCACGGCGCGTCGTAGCGGAGGATCACCGACTCGGAGCTGTGCGAGCAGCGTCGCAGAAGCTCGTTCGCGCGCGCCCTCTCGGTGTCGGAAGCCAGCATCGTCGGAGTATCCCGGGCGACGCAGCGTTGGGTGATTTGGTTGTCAATCGTCGACGGAGCCGCTACAACGGTCGCGTGCGGTCCCGGCTGGTCACCCCGGTGCTCATCGCCGCTGTGGCGGCGGTGCTGGTGGTGCTCGGCGCCACACAGCTCGGGCACGGTGGCTCGGTCGCACGCGCCACGCCGGTCGCAGCGACCGCATCCGCGCCACCCGAGGTCAAGGCCGCGAAACCTCCAACCTCGAAGGCGCGTATCGCACCAGGGCCGGTCTGCACGCCCGGCAGCTCCGTTCGGCTCGAGGCGGGCACGCTCGCCTACGCCGTTACCGTGACCTCGCGTGCGGTCGCCTACCGTCGCCCGGGATCCGGGCGGATCGCGGTATTCGGGAGGCGCAACGTCAACGGCGTGCCGACCGTCTTCGGCGTGCTCGGCGCGCGTGTCGACGCCTCGTGCGAGGCGGCCTGGTACCACGTTCAGCTGCCACTTCGTCCGAACGGGATCGCCGGCTGGGTGCGCGCTTCGAGAGTTGCGGAGCGAACGGTCGCGACACGCATCGTCGTCGACCTGTCCGAACGACGCGTGACTTTGCTGCGAGCCGGGCAGCCGATCATGGTCGTCCCAGCAGCCATCGGTTCGAGCGCGACACCTACCCCGACCGGCCGTTACTACGTCAACCAGAAGCTCGTCGCCCCCGACCCGCTGGGTGCCTTCGGGCCGGTGGCACTTGGAATCTCCGCGTTCTCGCCGGTCTTGAAGACCTGGATGCAAGGCGGCCCGATCGCCATCCACGGCACGAACCAGGCGACGTTGCTCGGCAGCGCGGTGTCACATGGCTGCATCCGTGTGGGGAACGCAGACGTGCTCCGCCTGTACAAGCTCGCGCCGACCGGCACACCGGTCCTCATTAGGATGTGACGATGGCCAAGTCGAAGAAGGACAAGGACGTGATGGCGCGGCTCGCGAACCGGGGTGAGGACGTGCTCAACAAGCTCGCCGAGCTTCCCGGCGGCGCCAAGGCGCTCAAGGCGTTCACCGAGCTCCGTGATCGCGTCGACGAGCTCGGCAAGAAGGTGCGCGGGATCGACGCGCTCGAGGCGCGGATCGCAGAGCTCGAGAAGCAGGTCTCGGCGCTGAAGAAACCCGTTCGTGCGTCAAGGGCAACGGCGGCGAAGCCTAAACCCGCTCCGCCTACGCCACCCGCTTAGGCACGCGCAGGCGCAGGCGACCGGGCAGGACCTCGAACCGGACCGGTGTCGTACCCGGCTGCTCGCCGTCGAGCTCGACAGGCACCGGGTCGTCCGCGTCGACTGTGACCACGCGCCCGCGCAGCACCTCGGCCTTCCGATGTGGCAGATGCGCACCGCGATACGCCTTCGGCATCGTCAGCATCAGGTCGCGTTTGCTCAGATCGCCGATCGTCAGGACGTCGAACAGCCCGTCGTCGGTGACCGCACCGGGGCAGATCTCCATACCACCCCCGAAGTAGCGACCGTTCGCGACGATGACGTCGTACATCCGTCCGGCCCGGCTCTCGCTGTCGACCGTGACGCGGAGCTCGCCGGGCGACCAGCGTGCGAGCACTGCGAGCGCTGCCCACAGATACGCGGTCTTGCCGCCGAACGCCTTCGTCGTCGCGTTCGCGCGCTGCGCCGCTGCCCCGCTCATGCCCGCGCTCGCGACGTTCACGAAGACCGCCTGGCCGTCACTTCCGTCCCATGCGCGGTAGCTCACGCGGCCGAGATCGACCGAGCGTGTCTCGCCGTTAAGCGCCACCTCGACGGCGTCCTCCACCTTGCGCGGGATACCGAACGTGCGGATGAAGTCCCAGCCCGTGCCCCGAGAGATGATTGCGATTTCGGGTTGCTCGTCGAGGTCGGCGATCCCGTTCACGACCTCGTTCACCGTCCCGTCGCCGCCGACGGCCACGAGGAGCGTCGCGCCACCTGCCACCGCCTCGCGGGCGAGCTCGCCGAGCTGCCCGGGCCGTTCGCTGAGCAACGTGTCTCCGGAGAGCCCCGCTGCCGCCGCGCGGTGCGCGATCTCGGGCCAGCGCTTCCCCGTCGAGCCGCCGGCTGATGCAGGGTTGACGAGAAAGACAGGCTTCGCCGGGGTTGCCAAGGAGAGAGCGTCGGCGTCCATGGTCCGAATCGTGCCTACGACGCCTGCGTCGCGGCGCTGCCGCCCGGCGATCGGCCGTCGTTTCGCAGCACTGCGAGCCCTGCGAGTCCCACGGCCGCCGAGAGGCCGCCGGCGAGCCACAACGTCCAGCGCGCACCCACGAGCCCGACCACGACGCCGCCCAGAGCGAGCGCACCGAGCTCCGCGGTGTTACGCAGGCCGCTGTACGCCGCAAAGACCCTGCCGTGACGGTCGGCCGGCACGCGTGCGTGGATGAGCGTCCAGAAGGCGACGTTCTTCAATCCGTGCCCGATCCCGCCGGCGACGTAGGCGACGGCCATGAAGCCGAACGTCTGCCAGAACGGCGCGATTGCCTTGCCCAGCCCTTGCAGCGTCACACCGGCGAAGGCCGCGGTCCCGATTGCGGCCAACGGGATCCGTCTCGCGACGACGTTCGAACCGAAGAGCATCCCGATCGTCCAGGCGGTGACCACGAGCCCGACCGCAGCGTCTCCGATCCGGAGCACGTCCTTCACGTAGATGACGTCTGCCGGAATCGACGCGGACATGAACAGCAGCGATGCGAACGCGACGACCATCGCCAGCCCGAGGGCCCGCTCGGAGAACAGGAAGGCGAGGCCATCGCGGGCGCGGCGCTTTTCCTCGGGGAGTGCCTTGCCGGGTCGCCGGCGCGCGTGGAGGACAAGCCCGCCGACGGCAACGACGACGAAGCTGGCGGCATCCACGAGCATCGCCGCGCGCGTCCCCCCAGCCGACACCAATAGCCCGCCGCATGCCGGCCCGACCGTGAAGCCGAAGGCGCGCGCCGACTCCACGAGGCTGTTCGCCTCCTGCAGCGTCCGCGTCCCCGCGGCGACGGGGACGAGCGCGAACTCGGCAGCCTGCGAGACCGACACGCCGATCCCTAGGGCGACCGTCAGAGCGAGAAGCGCCGCAAGCGAGTGGACGAACGCGAGGCCAACGGCGACCACCGTCTGGGCGACTGAGGCGATTACGAGCAAGGCGCGGTTCTCGAAGTGGTCGACGAGCAGCCCGACGTGCCCCGACAGGAGCGCGAGAGGCGCCCACAGGCAGATGAACACGGCCGACACCGCAAGCCCCGACCGCATATTGGTGCCGGCCATCGTCCGAGCCGCGAGCGCCAGCGCGATCAGCGCTGCACCGTCGCCGATGGCGGAGAGCCCGATCGCACCGGCGATCACACGGAGGTCGCGATTCGACCCGCCCTCCGCAGCTGAGCTCATGTCCTCGTGTGGCCGTCGATCACTCGGTCACGGTGCGAAGTGCGAGCTTCGTCATCGCGTCGACGGCCTTCCTCATGTCGTCGTCCGAGATGCGGAGGAACTCGCCCTCGACGACGATGTCGCTCACCGTCAGCAGGCAGCCCGTCTGGACACCCCGGAGCGCACCGATGGTGAACAGGGCTGCTGCCTCCATCTCGACGGCGAGCACACCACGCTTCGACCAGCGCTCGTACTGGCCCTCGTCCGGGTTGTAGAAGAGATCGCTCGAGACGATCGGGCCGACGTGCACCGGCAGGCCGATGTGCTTCGCAGCGTGCACGGCGCCGTGGATCAGCTCCCAGCTCGCGGTCGGGCAGTGCGGCTCGTTCGCCACCAGGTGCATCGCCGTCGCGTCCGCAGGAACGGCGGAGAGCGCGATGATCGTGTCGCCGAGCGCATGGTGCGGCTGCAGCCCGCCGCAGGTGCCGACGCGGAGCAGCTTCTTCACGCCGAGCTGGACGAGCTCCTCGAAGACGATCGTCGCTCCGGGGCAGCCCATCCCCGTTCCTTGCACGGACACCGGCGTGCCTTCGTACGTTCCCGTGTAGCCGAGCAGCCCGCGCTCCTCGTTCCGCAACACGACGTCGTCGAGGTACGTCTCGGCGATGTACTTCGCGCGCAGCGGGTCGCCGGGGAGGAGGCACGCCTCCGCGTAGTCGCCCGGATTCGCTCTGATGTGGATTGGCACGGCGGCAACCCTATACGTCAGGATCACGAGTGTGGCACACGTCATCGAGCCGACGACGGGGCAGATCCTCGACTTCTGCCGGGCTGACCCCGTGGAGCGCGTGTTCCTCGAGGATGTGGCGAGACGCGGCCACGCCCGCTTCCTCGCGCTTCCCGACGGCGACGGCACGATCCGTGGTCTGTGCCACGTGGGAACGAACGTCGTTCCGTCGGGCCAGGGCTGCGCAGTGTTCGCTGTGGCGGCTGCCCGGGCCGGTGCTCGCATGCTGATCGGCGAGGAGCGCGCGGTCACCGAGCTGTGGGAGGCCGCAGGCAGGCGACTCCCGAAGGCGCGCGAGGATCGTCCAGGTCAGCCCGTCTATGCGATCTCGACCACGCCGGCGGCCGGCGAAACCGGTCTTCGCGCAGCCACGTTGGACGATCTCGGGGTGCTCGTGCCGGCCTGTGCTGCGTCGCATCGAGAGGAGCTCGGCGTCGATCCGCTTCGCCGCGACCCCGAGGGCTTCCGCTGGCGCACACGCGTCCAGATCGAGGAGGGCCGCTCCTGGCTGTGGGTCGAAGACGGGGTGATCCGGTTCAAGGCCGAGGCTTCGGCGTGGACCCCGTCGGCCATCCAGCTCCAGCAGGTCTGGGTCGACCCGCCGGTGCGGCGTCGCGGCTACGCGTCACGCGGCTTGCGGGATCTCATCCGTCTCCTCCTGCAGCGCTCGCCGGTCGTGACGCTCTTCGTCCGTACCGAGAACGTTCCTGCGATAGGGCTGTACGACGCGATCGGGATGGAGCGGGTTCTGACGTACCGCAGCATCCTCCTGTGAACCGTAGAACCATCCTGGCACGGCACGCAGAGGCTGCATCGAATGTCGATGGGATCGTGAGCGGCGTGCCGCCGGGCGCCGGGCTGAGCGACCAAGGGCGGCGGGAAGCGGCCGAACTCGGCGTCAGCCTTCAGAACGAGCGGATCGATCTCGGAGTCTCGAGTCGTTTCGCACGGGCACAGGAGACGCTGGGCCTCGCGCTTGCGGGTCGCCCGTCGGTGCCGACCATCGCCATGCCGGAGCTGGACGAGATCGGCTTCGGCTCCTTCGAGGGCGGCCCGCTGCAGGCGTACCGCGACTGGGCCTGGGCGAACGAGCCTGCCGCACCCTGTCCTGGCGGAGGTGAGAGCCGATCCGATGTCGCCTTGCGTATCGCAACGGCACTGGAGCTACTGCTCGCCCGGCCCGAGGAGACGATCCTCGTCGTCGGTCACGCGTTGCCGTTGCGTTACGTGCTCGACGCGGCCGACGGCAGCTTCCCGGCGGCGAAGATCGAGCATCTCGCACACGCGACGCCGTACCCGCTCGACCGCGAGCAGGTCGACATGGCAGCCGAAACTCTGCGTGTGTGGGCGCAGACCCCGCAGTTTCGCGACGCGGGCGCCTGACCGGAGCATGCGACAATCCGCCCCGTGAACACCCTCCTGGAGCGGGTCGAAGCGCAGATCTGCGCGTACGAGCTCATCCCGCCTGGCGGCGCCGTTGCGTGCCTCGTCTCCGGAGGCGCGGACTCGACCTGCCTCTGGCATGCGCTCGGTGCGCTCGGCTATCGAGTCAGCGCCGTGCACGTCAACCATCACCTCAGAGGCAGCGAGTCCGACGAGGACGCGCGCCATTGCAGGACGCAGCTCGGTGCCGAGGTCATTGACGCGCCGCGCGCTGACTCCGAGGCCGCGCTGCGCGATCTTCGCTACCGGCTTACCGCAGGTCATGGCTTGCGAGCGACCGGGCACACCGCGTCCGACCAGGTCGAGACCGTTCTCTATCGCGTCGTCTCGAGCGGGAATGCGAAAGGGATCAAGCCACGGCGCGAGGACGGTGTCGTCAGGCCGCTGCTATCGCTCTGGCGCGAGGAGACCGAGGCGTACTGCGCGGCGAACCGGCTGCCGTTCCGCCGTGACTCGTCGAACCCCGAGACGGCCCGCGGCCTGATCCGCAACGAGATCCTGCCGCTGCTGCGACGTCTCCATCCCGGGGCAGACGCGAACCTGCTCGCGCTCGCGGACGAGCGAGACCGGCTGCCGAGGGCGCTCGAGGCGAGTCTCGTCGAGCTCTTCTCGTCGCGCGACGGAACGAAGACTGCCGATCTCGGCGGCGGTATTCGCGCCGTCCGCGAGTACGACACCGTTCGCCTCGACGGAGCGGTTCGCTGGGGGCCCTGGACGCTGGAGTCCGACCTCGCCGGTCTCGAGGTGCGCACGCGTCGGCCCGGCGACCGGCTCAAGGGTCGACGCAAGAAGCTGCAGGACCTGTTCGTCGACGCCAAGGTGCCGCGAGCGGAGCGCGACTCGTGGCCGGTCGTGGTACTCGGTGACGAGGTGGTAAGCGTTCCATCAGTCGCCGACGCACCGGGGTTCGAAGGCGCTGTACGCTCACGGAGAGACTGATGACCATGGTCGATCTCGAAGCGGACGTCGCGGAGATCCTCATCGACGAGGAGCCGTTGCAGGTGCGGATCGACGAGCTCGGGCGAGAGATCTCCGCCGACTACGAGGGCCGCGATCTCCTGCTCGTCGGCGTCCTCAAGGGTGCCGTGTTCTTCCTTGCGGATCTGATGCGCCGGCTGAGCGTGCCGTGCGAGATCGACTTCATGGCCATCTCGAGCTACGGCGCCGGCACCGACTCCTCCGGCGTCGTCCGGATCCTGAAGGATCTCGACGCGAGCATCGCCGGCCGTGACGTGCTCGTCCTCGAAGACATCATCGATTCGGGGCTCACACTGTCGTATCTGATGCGAAGCCTCGCGGCCCGTGAGCCGGCGTCGCTCGAGGTGTGCGCGCTCCTGACGAAGCCCGAGCGGCGCGAGATCGAGATTCCCGTCCGCTACGTCGGTTTCGAGATCCCCAACAAGTTCGTGATCGGCTACGGGCTGGATTACGCGGAGCGGTATCGCAACCTGCCGTACATTGGCGTTCTGCGCCCCGAGGTCGTGACAGACGGTACGTAACGGGCCGGCAGACTTCGAGGTGGCTGCTACCCTGCAAACAGCGTGAACCGCTTCTTCCGCAGCGCGCTGTTCCCTCTCGTGGTGATCGTCTTGCTCGTCTACCTGGCGAGCCAGACGTTGATCCCGAAGCACGACAGCGGCGCCAAAGTGACGCTCTCGCAACTCCGCGACGAGGTGGGCAAGGGCGACGTGAACAGCGTCGTCTTCAGCCCGCGGTCGCAGGAGATCACCGCGACGATTGCTTCTACGGGTCAGAAGGTCAAGGTGCACTACCCGACGGCCCAGTCGCAATTCGACTTTCAGCGGCTACTCGACACGAACCACGTGCAGTACGACTCCAAGGGGATCAGCGGCTCCGCCTGGTTGGGGATCCTCGGCAGCATCCTGCCGCTCGTGTTCCTGGTGCTCATCTGGATCTTCCTGATGAACCAGATGCAGGGGGGTGGCTCGAAGGTGATGAGCTTCGGCAAGTCGCGCGCGAAGCGCATGTCGCCCGACTCGCCGAAGACCACCTACAAGGACGTCGCCGGCGCCGACGAGGCAGTCGAGGAGCTGCAGGAGATCAAGGAGTTCCTCGAGAACCCGAAGAAGTTCCAGGCGCTCGGCGCTCGCATCCCGAAGGGCGTCCTCCTCTACGGGCCTCCCGGAACGGGTAAGACGCTGCTGGCGCGTGCGACCGCCGGAGAAGCCGGTGTGCCGTTCTTCTCGATCTCGGGCTCGGACTTCGTCGAGATGTTCGTCGGCGTTGGAGCGTCACGCGTCCGCGACCTCTTCGAGCAGGCCAAGCAGGCGAGCCCCTGCATCATCTTCATCGACGAGATCGACGCCGTCGGGCGTCACCGCGGCGCGGGTCTCGGCGGCGGCCACGACGAGCGCGAGCAGACGCTGAACCAGCTGCTCGTCGAGATGGACGGCTTCGAGATGAAGGACAACATCATCCTGATCGCCGCCACGAACCGCCCCGACATCCTCGACCCCGCCCTGCTGCGCCCGGGGAGGTTCGACCGGCAGATCGTCGTCGACCGTCCCGATCGCAAGGGTCGGCAGCAGATCCTCGAGGTGCACACCAAGGGCAAGCCGATCGACAAGGAGATCGACCTCGACGTGCTCGCCGCGTCGACCCCGGGCTTCACCGGTGCTGACCTCTCGAACGTGATCAACGAGGCGGCGCTGCTCGCAGCCCGCCGTGGCGCGAAGACGATCGGCCAGAACGAGCTGGAAGAGGGAATCATGCGTGTGATCGCCGGGCCGGAGAAGAAGTCGCGGCTGATCTCCGAGCAGGAGCGCAAGATCATCGCGTACCACGAGATGGGCCATGCGCTTGTCGGCTTCTACCTCGAGCACACCGACGAGGTGCACAAGATCACGATCGTCAGCCGCGGCCAGGCGCTCGGCCTCACGGTGTCGCTGCCGAGCCAGGATCGGTACCTCACGACACGCCGCGCGATCATGGACGAGATGGCGATGACGCTCGGTGGCCGCGCCGCCGAGGAAATCGTCTTCGGCGAGGTCACCACGGGTGACGCGAACGACTTGGAGCGCGTTACGGCTTCCGCGAAGCGGATGATCATGCGCTGGGGCATGAGCGAGAAGCTCGGCCCGCGCGTGCTCGGTCGCGACAACGACATGCCGTTCCTCGGTCGCGACATGGGCTCCTCGCCCGACTACTCGGAGGAGATCGCCCGCGAGATCGACGATGAGATCCGCCGCGTGATCGAAGAGGCGCACGAGATTGCGTCGAAGACGCTGCGCGACCACGCCGACGAGCTCCACAAGCTCTCGGCGATCCTCATCGAGCGCGAGACGATCGACAAGGATCAGTTCGAGCGGCTGCTTGCCGGCGAGTCGGAGGAGCAGGTATTCCCGCCCGAGCCAGAGCCCGAGCCAGAGCCCGAGGCAACTCCCGAGAAGAAGCCGGCTCCGCGGCCGACACCACGTGCGATTCCTGGGGCGGCAATGCAGCCGCCGCCGGATCCCGCCGCGTCGTAGGTGTCGTAGGGGCGAGGCTTGCCTCGCCCTCCCGCGTCAGCGGTAGCGGTAGACGATGCGGCCGCGGCTCAGGTCGTAGGCTGACAGCTCGAGCTTGATCCGGTCGCCCGGGAAGATCCGGATCCGGTAACGGCGCATCTTTCCTGCGGTGTAGCCGAGGGTCTCGTGACCATTGTCGAGAACGACCCGGAACATGCCGCCGCGCAGAGCTTCGGCGACCTCACCCTCCAGCTCGATCTTCTCTTCCTTGTTCGCGATGGCCGATCCTTCTCCAGATGAAGGTCGACCCCGCGCTCTTTGCGCGGAGCGCGGGGTCGGATGCCGTGCTAGGCGGGAATCACCGAGACGTCGGTCGCCTCAGGGCCTTTCGTGCCCTGGCGCTGCTCGAACGTCACGCGTGCGCCTTCGGCGAGGGTTTTGAACCCATCGCCTGAGATTCCCGAGTGATGGACGAACAGATCCTTCGATCCCTCGTCGGGAGCGATGAAGCCGTAGCCCTTCGTCTCGTTGAACCACTTCACGGTTCCGGTTGCCATAGAAATACACCTCCCTCACCACATCACGAACGGGTAGAGAGGCGCTCTGCACCACCGGTACTCGCTCTAGGTCTCGGCGGAAGGGTAGCAGCCTATTCCGGGCGCGCTAGGCTCGGAGAGTGACCGCGCCAATCGATGTCGTGCTCGCGCGCCCGGCGGTGCTCGGGGTCGTGAACGTGACGCCGGACTCGTTCTCGGACGGCGGTGTCAATCTCGACCAGAGCGTGGCCGTTGCCTCCGGGCGGCGGATGCTCGCCGAGGGAGCGGCGATCGTCGACATCGGCGGGGAATCGACGCGGCCTGGAGCGCCGCCGACGTCTGCCGATGAGGAGCTGCGGCGCGTCGTACCCGTGCTCGAGCAGCTCGCCGGTGCCCCTGTCTCGATCGACACGATGAAGGCCGAAGTCGCACGCGCGGCCGTCGAGCTCGGAGCGATGCTCGTGAACGACATCAGCGCGCTGCGCGGCGATCCGGCTCTCGTCGAGGTCGTGGCCGAGAGCGGCGTGTTCCTCTGCCTGATGCACATGCAGGGCGAGCCGCGCACGATGCAGATCGATCCGCACTACGACGACGTCGTCGCCGAGGTTGCGGCCTTCCTCGAGGAGCGACTCGCCTTCGCGGTCGACCACGGGGTGCCGGAGGACAGGATCTGCCTCGACCCGGGAATCGGCTTCGGCAAGACGCCCGACCAGAACCTGCAGCTCGTCCGCCGGCTTGACGCGCTCGTCGCGCTCGGCCGGCCGGTACTCGTCGGGCTCTCGCGCAAGAGCACGATCGGCAAGGCAGTCGGCGAGCCGGCGGCTCGTGTCGCGACCGATGCGGCATCTGTCGGCGCGGCGGTCGCCGCATTCGACCGCGGCGCGTCGATCTTCCGCGTCCACGACGTTCGGTCGCACGTCGAGGCGCTTGCCGCGGCACGCGCCGTCGAGAATGGAGTGATCGAATGGAGCGCATGACGATCGAGCTTGCCGGGTTGGAGCTCTACGGCTACCACGGCGTTCTCGACGAGGAGCGCGAGCACGGTCAGCGTTTCCTCGTGGATCTGTGGCTCGATGTCGCCGACACGAGGTCTGGTCACTCCGACTCGATCAAGGACGCGGTCGACTACCGGCCCGTCGTCGCAGTCGTGCGGGAGATCTCCGACGGGCGCGCGTACCACCTGCTCGAGGCGCTCGCGGCGGCTCTCGCCGACGCGCTTCTCGATCGTTTCCCGGTCGAGAAGGTGCGCGTCCGCGTGCGGAAGCCAGACGTCAGGCTCAAGGTGCCGGTTGATTACTCGGCGGTCGAGGTCGAGCGGACGCGAGACTGACTCGAGAGACAGGCGGCCGCCTTTCGAGCTATCCTGCCCGCCGTGACTCGGGCCTACGTCGGGCTGGGGGCGAACCTCGGCGAACGGGAGGTCACGATCCGTCGGGCGCTCGCGCTGCTGGGAGAGCGCCCCGGCGTGGAGATCCTGCTCGTCTCGACGCTTCGTGAGACGGCCCCGGTCGGCTTTGTCGAGCAGCCTGCGTTCCTGAACGGCGCCGCGATGCTCGAGACCACGCTCGAGCCGGACGAGCTGCTCGCGGAGCTGCTGGCGGTCGAGCTGGAGCTCGGCCGTGAGCGCGGCCCCGAGCGAAACGGCCCCCGCACGATCGACCTCGATCTACTCATGTACGGCGACGAGATCGTCGACCGACCGGGTCTCACCGTTCCGCATCCGCGGTTGCACGAGCGCGCCTTTGCCCTGGAGCCGTTAGCCGAGCTCGACCCAGCACTTCGCATCCCGGGTCACGGCACCGTGACGGCGGCGCTCGCAGGGCTACACTCCGAACCATGAGTCACCTCGACGAGTTGGACGAGTTCGAGGCCGAGCTCGAGCTGCGGCTGAAGAAGGAGTACACGGCAGTCTTTGGGCTCTTCCGGTACTGCGTCCTCACGCAGGACGCGACCTACCTCTGCAACACCCTGGACCTGAAGGTCGAGCCGCAGACGAGCTATCCGTTCTTCCATCTCCAGATGGAGGATGTGTGGGTGTGGGACAAGAACCGGCCGACGCGGATGATCCCGCGGGCGCGGGTCTACACCTCCGGGGACGTCACGGTCGAGGAGCTGCGCGGCGAGGGCGACGAGCCGCGGTTGACGCCGGAAGCGCTCGCCGAGCGCATCGGCGAGGTGCCACCCTCGGACGAGGAGTCGCTCTAGTCGATTGCCGGCCTCCTTGTGTTACTGAAACACAAGGAGGTTTGCAGGAGCCATAGGCGATGCCTACGGCAACTTCGACGCGTGTGGGGCCTTGTGTTTCTGTAACACAAGGCCGGGGTTGTGTCCTCTGGTTGACTTCGCCCAATGCTGCTCGCAGTCGACGTCGGGAACACGCAGACGGTACTCGGCCTCTACGAGGGTGAGCGGATCGTCGAGCACTGGCGGCTGGCCACCGAACGGACACGGACGGGCGACGAGCTCGGTGTCTTCCTCGGCGGCCTTCTCGATGTGGATGCAGTCGACGGGATCTGTCTCGCTTCCACCGTGCCGACGCTCGTGCGCGAGTGGGAGAGGGTCGCCGAACGGTGGGTCGAGGCGCCGCTCCTGTCCGTCGAACCGGGCGTCAAGACCGGGATCAAGATCCGCTACGACGATCCGCGCGAGGTCGGCCCGGATCGGATCGTCAACTCGGTGGCTGCAAAAGAGCTTTACGGCGCGCCCTGCATCGTCGTCGACTTCGGGACGTCGACGAACTTCGACGTCGTGTCGCCGGAGGGCGACTACGTCGGCGGTGTGCTCGCGCCGGGGATCGAGATCTCGATGGATGCGCTGTTCGCCCGCGCGGCCCGGCTCGTAAAAGTCGATTTCACTGCGCCGCCGACGGTGATTGGCAAGACGACAGTCGCCGGTCTGCAGTCCGGCCTCGTCTACGGCTTCGCGGGTCAGGTGGACGGAATCGTCGGCCGGATCCGCGCGGAGCTCGACTCTCCCGACGCGCCGGTCGTCGGCACCGGCGGCCTCGCCGAGCTGATCGCGCCGCATACGGCGACGATCGTGCGCGTCGACCCGTTCCTCACGCTCGAAGGACTGCGACTCGTATGGGAGCTGAATCGGTGATCGCGCCGGATCGCTGGGCGCTCTTCGTCGTCGCGGCGCTCGCGCTCCTGCTCGTGCCCGGGCCGGCGGTCCTCTACGTCGTGACTCGCTCGATCCAGCAGGGACGAAAAGCGGGGCTCGTGTCGGTGCTCGGCATCCACCTTGGGACACTCGTCCATATCGTTGCGGCCACGGCCGGGTTGTCGGCTCTCGTCGTCTCGTCGGCGACGGCGTTCACCGTCGTGAAGGTGGCGGGTGCCGCGTACCTGATCGCGCTCGGGTTGTGGACGCTCTTCTCGCCGAAGGCTGAAGCCGAGATCGCACTCGGCGGCGAGCGACGACTGCGGCGAGTCTTCGCTCAGGGCGTGGTCGTCAACGTGCTCAACCCGAAGACCGCGCTCTTCTTCCTAGCCTTTCTGCCTCAGTTCGTCGATCCGAGCAGAGGCCGTCCGGCGCTGCAGATCCTGCTCCTGGGCTTCACCTTCGCGGTGCTCGGCATGATCACCGACTCGCTGTGGGCGATTGCCGCCGGAACAGCGGGAGACGTGCTCCGCAGCTCGCGCCGGTTCGGCCTTGTGCAGCGGTATGTGTCGGGATCGGTGTTCGTCGGCCTCGGCGTCGTGACGGCGCTCGCAGGCGCCCACCACTCGTCCGACTAACCCCCGCCGTAGATCGAGATCGGCAGCTCGAGCGTGACCTCGTCGCCGGACGGGAGCTCGGCCTCGAGCTGGGCGAGCAACGGTGCAGCCCCAGGTGCTGCCGCTAGGAGCCGCGACTCGACGTCGGCCGTCGTGCCGAGAACCACGATCTCCTGCGTGAACGGCCGCGGGAACCGTCCTCGCCGCAGGTACCAGCCGTAGAACTTCTTTAGGAATCCGGATGCACGGCGTTCGCCAAGCTCGCGGACGGTTTCGCGGACGAAGAGGATCAGCTCCGCGACGACCTCCTCGCGGCTCGGCTCGGGTGGGTCGCCGTCGACGATCTCGCGGAGCGCCCACGGGTTGCCCTGCGCGCCCCTGCCGACCATGACAGCCGCAGCGCCGGTCGTAGCGAGCACAGCCTGGGCCCGCGCTCGAGAGGTGATGTCGCCAGAGGCGATCACCGGCACGTCGACGAGCGAGACGAGCTCGGCCGTCAGAGCGTGATCCGCCGTCCCGGTGTACATCTGATGCGCTGAGCGAGGATGGAGGGTCAGCGTCGACGCGCCGGCCGCCACGAGCTGCGGCCCGACCTCGAGGCAGGTCAGCGATCCGTCTCGCAGCCCGCGGCGCATCTTCACGCTCACCGGCAGGTCAACCGCGCCGGCGACAGCCTCCACGATCCGGCAGGCGAGCCGCGGCTGCTCGAGAAGCGTTGCGCCGGCGCCTGTTCGTGTCACCTTACGAACCGGGCAGCCGTAGTTGATGTCGACGATGTCCGCGCCCGCAGCTTCGACCATGCGGGCGGCTTCCGCCATCACGACCGGGTCCGAGCCGAAGAGTTGGATCGCGAGCGGATGCTCGTCGGCGGCGACACGCAGGTACCCGAGCGTCCGTTCGTTGCGGTGCTCGATGCCGGCACAGCTGACCATCTCGGAGCAGACGAGACCAGCGCCGAACCGCCGCCCCTGGCGGCGGAACGCCTGCACGCTGACGCCGGCCATCGGCGCGAGCACCAGCCTGGTCGACACTTCGACGGGGCCGATGAACCAGCTTTCGCGCAGGTCGATCTCCACAACGACATGGTAGGGCGCGCTTCCCGCGGCGGGAGTCGGTCTCCGTTTGACCATGTCCGGGGTGCGAGCTACCATTCCCGCCCCGACGTGGCGCATTCGGCGCCGCGCCCCGTTTCGAGAAGCTGTCTGGAGGCCGTGTGAAGGACGTGATCCTCACGCCTGAGGGCTACGAGAACCTGAAGCAGGAGCTCGACGTACTGCGCACCGACAGGCGCCGCGAGATCGCGGATCGCATTCGCGTCGCGCGGGCCTTCGGTGATATCGCCGAGAACGCCGAGTACGACGACGCGAAGAACGAGCAGGCGATGCTCGAGCACAAGATCGCCCAGCTCGAGGAGCGGCTCCTCGATGCACGCGTCATCAACGCGCGCGATATCGACACGAGCGTGGTCTCGATCGGCTCGGTCGTGCGCTTGCGCGACGTGGATGCGAAGGCGACCGTCGAGTACCACATCGTCGGCTCCGCCGAGGCCAACCCGTCCGAGCACAAGCTCGCGAACGACTCCCCTGTCGGGCGTGCGATCCTGGGCCGCAAGAAGGGCGAGACGGTCGAGGTCGCAACGCCGCGCGGCGCGAAGCTCAAGTTCAAGATCATGGAGATCAAAGCGGCGTAGTCGCGCTGTGCCCGACGGTCTACGTTGACCAGGTGTTCGAGCGGTTCACCGAGCGGGCTAGGCAAGTGGTGGTGCTCGCGCAGGACGAAGCGCGCGCGTTGAAGCACAACTACATAGGTACCGAACACCTCCTTCTTGGCCTTCTCCGTGAGGAGGAGGGTCTCGCAGCGCGCGTGCTCGAGTCACTTGGGATCGAGGTGGAGGCGGCGCGCGCGCAGGTGGCTGGGATCATTGGCCAGGGCGACGAGGTGACGTTTGGTCAGATCCCGTTCACGCCGCGCGCCAAGAAAGTGCTCGAGCTGGCGCTGCGCGAAGCACTTTCCCTTGGCCACAACTACATCGGCCCCGAGCACATCCTGCTCGGTCTCGTGCGCGAGAACGAAGGTGTCGCCGCTCGCATCCTGCTCGACTTCGACGCCGACGCGGAGAAGATCCGCAATGAGATCATCCGGATGCTGCCGGGTCCCGGCCAACCAGTCATGTCGGGTGTGGAGGGCCCGCCGGTCCCGACTGCGCCTTACCGTCGGATGCTGGCCGCACCGGATCGTGGCTGGACAGCGTCGGATCGACGCGTCTCGTATCGCATGCTCCTGATCGGCTGGCTGCTCTTCGCGGTGTCGCTCCGCATCGGGCTGCTGCTCGGTTGGCTGATCTGGGGTTGACAGCGGGGCGTCATTAGCCTCACCCCCAACTAGACTCGCGCGATGTTTGCGCCGAAGCGCTTCCCCGACCGGGATGAGGTGGCGGCCGTTCTCGCCGAATGCGAGCCGCTGGAGCCTGGCGGTGAGTTGGCCGAGTCGCGTCGACTGGCGGGGCGTGCGATGGCGCGGCGTGGGATGGGAAAGCTTGTCTTCGTCGATCTCGTCGACCGGTCAGGCCGCATTCAGCTGATCTGCGACACGAGCAAGACGGGCGAGCTCGACATCCACCTCGGCGACGTGATCGGCGTCGTCGGGCGCCCGGGCAAATCGAAGCGCGGCGAGCCGTCGCTCCTCGCCGACTCGCTCGAGGTGCTGGCCCGCAACACCCAGCCGCTGCCCGACACCTTCCACGGTCTCACCGACGTCGAGCTCCGCTACCGCAAGCGCTACCTCGACCTGTTGATGAACGAGGAGACGCGGTCTGACTTTCTCACACGAGCGCGCATCGTCACCGCTGTTCGACGGCACCTCGACGACGCGGGCTTCATAGAGGTCGAGACGCCGGTACTGCAGCCGCGCTACGGCGGCGCCTTCGCCCGCCCGTTCGTGACGCACCACAACGAGCTCGATGCCGACCTCTACCTGCGCATCGCGACTGAGCTGTATCTCAAGCGCCTGATCGTTGGTGGCCTCGAGCGGGTCTACGAGCTGGGGAAGGACTTCCGCAACGAGGGCGTCTCGTTCAAGCACAACCCCGAGTTCACGATGCTCGAGTGGTATGAGGCGTACGCGGACTATCGCGACACGATGGCGCGCGTCGAGCAGCTGGTCGAGGCCGTTGCGCGCAAGGTGCTGGGCCGGACCACCGTGACGTTCCGCGGGCACGAGATCGAGCTGAAAGCGCCATGGATCCGGCTTGGATTCGTCGAGTCGCTCGAGGCATACGAGCTCTGGACACGGGATGAGACCGAATTGCGCGCCTGGCTCACCGAACGCGGCATCGACACGAACGCTGACAAGGACTGGCCTCAGCTCATCGACCATGCGTTCAGCCACTTCGTCGAGCCAGGCCTTATTCAACCGACGATCGTGCACGACTACCCGGTCGAGATCTCGCCGTTCGCCCGTCCGACCGACGACGATCCGCTGACCGTCGAGCGCTTCGAGTTCTTCGCCGGCGGGATGGAGCTCGGCAACGCATTTTCCGAGATCAACACGGCCGAGGAGCAAGCCGCTCGCTTCGCGATGCAGGCGGGGCAGGTCGAGGGCATACCCGGCGATCCCGACTACGTCGAGGCGCTGTCCTACGGCATGCCGCCGACAGGGGGTCTCGGCCTGGGCATCGATCGGCTGACGATGCTGCTCACCGGCCGCGAGACGATCAGGGATGTTGTCCTGTTCCCCGCACTCCGAGCCGAGAACCCAACGAACTAGGGCCTTACCCGGCGATCGGCTCCTGTGCGCTCCACGGGAAGTCGATCCAGAGGTCGGTGCGCTTCCAGACGTACTCGCACGCGACCATCGAGCGCGGTTTCTCGTACAGGACGGCGCAGCGCACCTCGGCGACCTTGCCCTCGCAGAACTTTTTGACGAGGGCGAGCGTCTCGCCGGTGTCGGCCACGTCGTCGGCGATCAGCATGCGGGCGGAATCCAGGTCGATCAGCTCGGGCACCGGCGGCAGGATCATCGGCACGTCGAGACGCTCGTCGATCCCGGTGTAGAACTCCACGTTCATCGTCCACGTGATCTTGACGGAAAGCGCGTAACCCAGCGCGGCGCCGACGAGGAGACCGCCGCGCGCGATCGAGAGCACGAGGTCGGGCCGGTAGCCGTCGTCGTGCACGAGCTGGGCGAGTTCGCGGGAGGCGACTCCGAACCGCTCCCAGGAGAGGATCTCGCGCTCGTTGGCCATCGCGCCGCTCAGTCGCTGTAGTACGCGACGACGTCGGCGAGGATCGAGTCGAGATCGCGCTCCGGCTGCCAGCCGATCGCGCCTCCCACCTTGGCGATCGACGGCATTCGGTGGAGCATGTCCTCGATTCCCTGGTCGTAGACCTTCTCGTACGGCACGAAGGTGAGCTCCGAGGACGACTCCGTCAGCTCCCGGATGCGATCTGCCAGGCCGAGGATCGAGATGCGGTTCGTCGACCCGATGTTGTAGATCTCCCCAGACACGCCACTGTCCATCAGACCGGAAAGTGCGCGGATCGTGTCCTGCACATGGCAGAAGCAGCGGGTCTGCGTACCGTCGCCGTGGATCTCGAGCGGCTCGTTCGCAAGGGCGCGTTGCACGAAGCGGGGGATCACCATGCCGTACTGACCGCTCTGCCGAGGCCCAACCGTGTTGAAGAGGCGCACGATCACGCAGTCGAGGTTGTGCTCGCTGTGATGCGCGAGCGCGAGGAACTCGTCCATGGCCTTCGAGTCGGCGTACGCCCACCGCTTCTGCGTCGTCGGCCCGTAGATCCGGCGGGCGGTCTCCTCGAGCGGCGCTTCTTCGCGATGGTCGCCGTACACCTCGGAAGTGGAAGCAATCAACACACGCTTGCCGAAACGGTTGCAGTGCTCGAGGACGATCTCGGTGCCGCGCAGATTCGTGACGAGCGTCTGAACCGGCTGCTCGACGATCAACCGCACACCGACGGCAGCCGCCAGGTGGAAGACGACGTCGCACTTGTGGACGAGCTCGTTGACCACGGACCACGAAAGGACGGAGTCGACGACGAGGTGGAACTGGGCATTCTCACGGAGGTGCTCGACGTTCTCGAGCGATCCCGTCGACAGGTCGTCGAGCGCCCAGACCTCGTGACCGGCGGCGAGCAGAAGCTCCGTGAGGTGCGACCCGATGAAGCCGGCTCCGCCGGTGACGAGCACGCGCTGAGATTCCGAGCCCGGCATGGCGGGGAAGGGTACAGGCGTCGCCGGGCGAACGATTCCCGCAACCCGGACGACCGGCTGAGGCTTGGCTCGGGGGTGGTCGGGTAAGATGGCTCTACCTTCGGCCCGGAGCGACCGATACAGGGACTCCGGAACGAGCAACGAGAGGAGTGTCGAGGGAGCGTGTTCGAGAGATTCACCGAACGGGCCAGGCAGGTTGTGGTGCTCGCGCAGGATGAAGCGCGCGCGCTGAAGCACAACTACATCGGCACGGAGCACATCCTCCTGGGCCTCCTGCGCGAAGAGGAAGGTCTCGCCGCGCGCGTGCTCGAGTCACTCGACATCACCGTGGAGGAGGTGCGCGCGCAGGTCGCCCGCATCGTCGGCCAGGGTGACGAGGTGACAACCGGTCAGATCCCGTTCACGCCACGCGCCAAGAAGGTCCTCGAACTGGCGCTGCGCGAAGCACTTTCCCTCGGCCACAACTACATCGGCACCGAGCACATCCTGCTAGGCCTCGTGCGCGAGAACGAAGGCGTCGCCGCCCGCATCCTGCTCGACTTCGACGCCGACGCCGAGAAGATCCGCAACGAGATCATCCGCATGCTCTCCGGCCCCGGCCGGCGTCAGGCGGGCAGCGCCGGCGCTGTGCCGGGTGAGAAGTCGAAGAGCTCGAAGCTGCTCGACCAGTTCGGTCGCAACTTCACGAAGCTCGCGAGCGAGGGCAAGCTCGACCCGGTCGTCGGCCGCCAGACCGAGATCGAGCGGATCATGCAGATTCTGTCGCGACGCCAGAAGAACAACCCCGTCCTGATTGGCGAGCCGGGCGTCGGCAAGACCGCCGTCGTCGAGGGTCTCGCGCAGCGGATCGCATCGAACCAGGTGCCGGAGCTCTTGAAGAACAAGCAGATCTACTCCCTCGACCTGGCTGCGCTAGTGGCAGGCTCGAAGTACCGCGGTGAGTTCGAAGAGCGCCTGAAGAAGGTCATGAAGGAAATCCAGCAGCGCGGCGACATCATCCTGTTCATCGACGAACTCCATAACCTCGTCGGCGCAGGAGCAGCAGAGGGCGCGATCGACGCAGCCTCGATCCTCAAGCCGGCGCTTGCGCGCGGTGAGTTGCAGACGATCGGCGCGACGACGCTCGACGAGTACCGCAAGTACCTCGAGCGGGATGCTGCGCTCGAGCGCCGCTTCCAGCAGGTCCGTGTCGAGGAGCCGTCGATCGACGAGACCGTGCAGATCCTGCGCGGGCTGCGCGACCGCTACGAGGCACATCACCGTTGCAAGATCTCTGACGAGGCTCTGCGCGCCGCTGCCGTTCTCGCCGACCGCTACATCCAGGACCGTCATCTGCCGGACAAGGCGATCGACCTGATCGACGAGGCCGGCTCACGGCTCCGCATAAAGACCATGTCCGCGCCGCCTCGGTATCGCGAGCTCGAGGACGAGATCGAGCGTGTGCGCGCGGACAAGGAGACGGCGATCGACTCGCAGGAGTTCGAGAAGGCTGCGTCGCTACGCGACAAGGAGCGGAAGCTCTCGCAGAAGAAGAAAGAGCTGGAGGAGAACTGGCAGAACGAGGCCGACGAGGAGCAGCCCGAAGTCGGCGAGGACGAGATTGCAGACATCGTCTCGATGTGGACCGGCATCCCGGTCTTCAAGCTCACCGAGGCTGAGTCGCAGAAGCTGATCAAGATGGAGGACGAGCTACACAAGCGGGTGATCGGCCAGAACGAGTCGATCATCGCCGTCTCGAAGGCCATCCGCCGCGCCCGCGCTGGCATCAAGGATCCGAAGCGGCCGAGCGGCTCATTCATCTTCCTTGGCCCGTCTGGTGTCGGTAAGACGGAGCTGGCGCGTACGCTCGCCGAGTTCCTGTTCGGCAACGAGGACTCCCTGATCCAGGTCGACATGTCGGAGTACATGGAGAAGCACTCCGTGTCGCGGCTCGTCGGCTCGCCCCCCGGCTACGTCGGCTACGACGAGGGTGGCCAGCTCACCGAGGCCGTCCGCCGTAAGCCGTACTCGGTGCTGTTGCTCGACGAAGTCGAGAAGGCGCACCCGGACGTCTTCAACATCCTGCTCCAGATCCTCGAGGACGGGAAGCTGACCGATTCGCAAGGCCGCAAGGTCGACTTCCGGAACACGATCGTGATCATGACGTCGAACATCGGCGCGGCTCAGATCTCCAAGAACCAGTCACTCGGCTTCACCGTCGGAGACGAGAGCGGCCTCAGCTATGACGACATGCGCGGCCGTGTGATGAGCGAGCTGAAGAAGGTCTTCCGGCCCGAGCTCCTGAACCGGATCGACGAGATCATCGTCTTCCACAAGCTCGAGAAGTCGGAGATCCTGCAGATCGTCGACCTGATGATGAAGCGGCTGCGCGACCAGATGTCGATCCACGGCGCAGCAATCGAGCTGACGGATGCGGCGCGCGAGCTGCTCGTCGAGCAGGGCTACGACCCGGCGATGGGCGCGCGGCCATTGCGTCGCTCGATCCAACGCCTGATCGAGGATCCGCTCGCCGACTTCGTCCTCGGTCGCGATCTCAAGGAAGGGTCGACGATCGTCGTCGACCGCCGCGAGATCGGCCCCGACGGGCTGCTACCGGACGAGTCGCTCGTCACGATCACGATCGTCGAGGGCCCGGAGCCCGAGCCCGAGAAGGTCACCGTCCCAGCCGGCGAGCCGGCCGCGGACGACGCCACCGACGACGAATAGCGAGCGCCGTCATGCGAGTACGCTGAACGTGTGAGCGACCTCGCGATCCGCCACGCGCAGCCGTCCGACTACGGGCGCGTCATCCAGCACGTCAACGCCTGGTGGGGCGGGCGCGACATGGCGCCGATGCTGCCGAAGCTGTTCTTCCTCCACTTCGAGGGGACGAGCTTCGTCGCCGAGCGCGAGGATGGGACGATCGCCGGTTTCCTGATCGGCTTCCTGTCGCAGACCGACGAGAGTGAGGCGTACGTCCACTTCGTCGGCATCGCGCCCGAGTTCCGCGGGTCGGGGCTTGGGAGGCAGCTCTACGAGCGGTTCTTCGAGGTTGCTCGGGGCCACGGCCGGACGGTCGCGCGTTGCGTGACATCGCCGGCGAACTTGGACTCGGTTGCCTTCCACGAGGCGCTCGGCTTCACGGCCGACCGGGTGGCGACGGACTACGACGGCCCCGGCGAGGACCGCGTGCTGTTCGTCAAGCACTTGTAGGGGCGAGGCTTGTCTCGCCCTTCTCGGCCAGAGCGCGTTTTCAATACAGGCGACATGACGTCCGACGGTTTGGCTACCCTGGACGCATGGCTAAGGTCGTCGTTCAGTTCACCTGTTCCGAGTGCGGCACGACGACGGGCCGCTGGCTCGGCCGCTGCCCGGGCTGCGCGGCATTCGGCACGCTCGTCGAGGAGCTGACGGCGCGGGAGAGCGCCAGCAAGGCTCGCGGGGGTGGAAACGGGGGCGGAAGCGGAGGAGAGGTGAAGCCGCTGCTGCGGCTGGCCGAGGTCGACGCCGCCGAGGCCGACCGCATCTCCACCGGTGTCCCCGAGCTTGACCGGGTGCTCGGCGGCGGAATCGTTCCGGCGTCGCTGGTCTTGGTCGGTGGCGAGCCTGGCGTCGGCAAGTCGACGCTGCTGCTCACCGCGCTGGGGGCGATCTCGCGCGCAGGTCGTCGCGCGGTACTCGTAACGGGCGAGGAGTCCGTTGCCCAGGTCAAGCTGCGCGCCGCCCGGCTCGGCGGAGCCGACACGGTCGAGATCCTGGCCGAGACCGAGCTCGAGTCCGTCTGCGCGACCCTCGAACGCGAACGGCCCTCGGTCTGCGTCGTCGATTCGATCCAGACGCTGTACTCGTCGGAACTCGGGTCGGCGCCCGGCTCGGTCGGCCAGGTGCGTGAGTCTGCCGCCCGTCTGCTCCGAACGGCGAAGGAGTGCGGTATCGCGATCATCCTCGTCGGGCACGTCACCAAGGACGGCGCCGTCGCCGGCCCGCGCGTGCTCGAGCACCTCGTTGACTGCGTCCTGCAGTTCGAAGGTGACCGTTACCACGCTCACCGCATCCTGCGCGCAGCGAAGAACCGCTTCGGTTCGACGAACGAACTCGGCATCTTCGAGATGACCAGCGAGGGGCTCGTTGGCGTACCCGATCCCTCCGAGCTCTTCGGCCACACCGTGGCCGGCGAGGTCGGCTCCGCGGTCGCCTGCGCGCTCGAGGGGACACGTCCGCTGCTGCTCGAGATCCAGTCGCTCGTCGCCCCGACCGATCTCGCGATGCCACGTCGCGTTGGAACCGGCGTCGACCCGAAGCGGCTCGCGATGATCGTCGCTGTGCTCTCACGCCACGCCGGCGTGGCGCTCGGTTCTGCAGATGTCTTCGTCAACGTCGCCGGGGGTGTTCGCATCGACGAGCCTGGCGCTGATCTCGCGATCGCCCTCGCAATTGCATCCGCAGCGCGCGGAACGCCGGTCGTCGAGGGGATGGCAGCCTTCGGTGAGGTCGGGCTCACCGGTCGTCTCCGTCAGGCCGGCCAGTCGGAGCGACGGCTCGAGGAATGCGGCAAGTTCGGGGTGCGCTCGGTGGTGGTTTCAGCTGGAACGGCACCCGCGAGAGAAGGATCGGGCAAAGCCGTGCGCCTGAGCGAGGCGGAGTCGCTCCAAGTGGCCATCTCGCTCGGTTTGGGTCAACGCGCGGCGCGCAACCCGAATCGTGTCGAAACCCTGACGGAAATCGCTCAGAGCGGCTAGACTGTGATGGTTCGCCGGCGGAGTTCTACACCCTGCCGGCGCTTTTCGTGAGGCAGTCGGACTACTCGAAACGATTACCGCGGGGAGGCTTGGATTGTTCGAGGTCGGCGACAAGGTCGTGTATCCGCATCACGGCGCAGGCACTGTTGTAACGAAGGAAACGCGGATTGTGCTCGGCGAGGAGCGCGAATACCTGACGATCAAGATCCTGCACAACGACATGACGGTCAACGTGCCGTGCGATAACGCCGAGAAGGTGGGTCTTCGGTGGGTGATCGACGAGCAGATGGTCGAGGTCGTCGTGGGCGCTCTGACGGGTGTCTCCACGGAGATGCCGAAGAACTGGAACCGTCGCTTCAAGCACAACCGCGACAAGATGAAGACGGGCGACATCCTCGAGCTTGCCGAAGTCGTCCGCAACCTTGCGTTGCGCGACCACGACAAGGGCCTCTCGACAGGCGAGAAGCAGATGTACGTGAAGGCGAAGAAGATCCTCGCCTCGGAGCTCATGTACGCGAAGGCGATGTCGGAGGACGAGGCAGCTGTTTGGCTCGACGAGGTGCTCGCCAAGCCTGCGATGAAGAAGGCTGCCAAGACGACGAAAGCCAAGGCAGCAGCCGCAACGGTCTGAGCGGCCGCGGCGTGTGAGTGTCTGCGCCGTCCTTGTCGCCGCTGGTGAGGGGAACCGGCTCGGCTCGGATCGTCCCAAGGCATTCGTAGCTCTCGGCGGGCGGCCGCTGCTCGCCGAGAGTCTCGAACGGCTCGAACGTTCGGACTGGATCGACTCGATCGTCGTCGTAGCGCCGCCCGGCTGGGAGGAGCCCGCCATCCTCCTTGCCGAAGAACTCGTCGTGTCGAAAGTCGGAGCAGTCGTCACGGGGGGTGCAACTCGAGCCGAATCGGTGCGCGCAGGGCTTGCGGAGGTCGGGGCCGAGATCGTCGCGATCGTCGTCCACGATGCCGCTCGTCCTTTGGTGGACGATGCCGTCCTCGGACGCGTCCTCGAGCCGCTGTCGGACGGATGGGACGGAGTAGTTCCCGGTCTCGCGTTGATCGACACTGTGAAGCGTGTCGCGCAGGATGTCGTCACGGCGACGATCGACCGCAGCGACCTCGTGACCGTGCAGACGCCGCAGGCCTTCCCGGCGGAGACCCTTCGGGCGGCGTACGCGGGCGCTCTCACCGGAGCGACCGACTGCGCGTCGCTCGTCGAACGCGCAGGTGGCCGCGTACGGGTCGTCGAAGGCGATCAGCGGCTGCTGAAGGTGACAACACCCGACGATCTCGCCCGCATCGAGTCGTGGCTCCAACTCGACCAGCGTTGAAGGCGATCTTCTTCGACGTGGGGGAGACCCTCGTCGACGAGATGCGCTGGTGGGGCGAGCATGCGGCGCGCATCGGCGTCTCGCCGATCGTTCTCGCTGCCGCGCTCGGGATGACCATCGAGCGCGGAGAGGATCACCGCGGGGTCTGGGCGTATCTCGGCCACCCGGTGCCGACCGGCGACGAAGTCGGCTACATCGCCTCCGACCTGTATCCGGACGCGCGGCCGTGTCTCGCCGAGCTTCGGGCTGACAGGTACTTCGTCGCGGTGGCAGGCAACCAGGGCGCCAGCCTCGAAGGCGATCTGCGCACCTTTGGCCTCGACGTCGACCTGGTCACGTCGTCGGTCGGGCTCGGCGTTCGCAAGCCTGCAACCGAGTTCTCGACCGGCTGGTTGGCGCGACGAAGTTCGGCGCCGGCGAGTGCGCATACGTCGGAGATCGTGTCGACTTCGACGTTCGACCAACGAAGGCCGCTGGCCTCGTGGCGATCCATGTACGGCGAGGGCCGTGGGGTCGGTTGCAGCGCGGGTCGGAGGAGGCGGATATGCGGGTCGAATCGCTCGCCGAGTTGCCAGCCGCGTTACGCTCGCTCGCATGAACAACCTGCGAATCGGACTCGGCGTCGACGCTCATGCGTTCGAAGACGGCGTGCCACTCGTGCTCGGTGGCGTCTGCTTCGAGGGGCAGCCTGGACTGGCGGGTCACTCCGACGGCGACGTGATCGCACACGCTCTGACGGACGCGCTCCTGGGCGCTGCTGGTCTCGGAGACATCGGCTCGCTGTTCCCGTCGGACGACGACCGGTATCGCGGTGCCGATTCGCTCGGGCTGCTCACTGAGGCCTACGCGCATGTCACGGCCTCCGGCTACGAGCTCGTGAACGCCGACTGCATCCTTGTCGGCGAGGCACCACGCATCGCTTTGCGACGCGATGAGATGCGTGGTCGGCTGGCCGGTGCACTCAGTGTCGGTCTCGAGCAGGTCAACGTCCGAGCCACCACGACCGACGGGCTCGGCTTCACAGGGCGCGGCGAGGGGCTGGCGGCTGAAGCCGTTGCGCTGTTGCGGCGCGTCTGAGGCCGCTACGCCGCAGGGAGTGTGAACGAGACGCGGGCTCCGCCGCCAGGGCGGTTCTCGGCCCAGATCCGGCCACCCTGCGCCTCGACAAGTCCGCGGGCGATCGCGAGGCCGAGCCCAGCGCCTCGGGTCGAACGCGCGCGATCGCTCCGCCAGAAGCGCTCGAACATCCGCGTCTGCGCTTCTTCGCCGAGTCCCTCGCCGGTGTCTTCGACGATGACCTGCACTTCGGTCGCGAGCGACTCGACCCGCACTGCGACCGAGCCGTCGGACGGTGTGTGCCGGAGCGCGTTCGTAACGAGGTTGAGCAGGACGCGCTCGACCTTCTCCGGCGCGAAGCGGGCGGTCACCGCGCTGTCGACATCGCCGACTAGCGTCACCTGACGCTGCCGGGCCTCGGCTTCCACGCCGCGCAGGCACGAATCGACAACAGCCGCGATCGGTGCAACCTGCAGTTCGAGCGTGAGCACGCCTGCGTCGATCCGCGCGAGCTCGAAGAGATCGTCGACAAGCAAGGTCAGCACTCCGACCTGCTCGCGGAGCGCCGGGAGGTAGTCGGCAGGCTCGGCAAGGCCGTCTTCCAGGGCTTCGAGCATTGCCTGCATGTTCGCGAGCGGCGTCCGCAGATCGTGACTCGACCATGCCACGAGCTCGCGCCGGGCATCGAACAGCTGCTCGATGTTGCCAGCCATTTCGTTGAACGACGCGGCAAGATCGGCGATCTCGGCCGGGCCTGACTCCGGCGCCCGGGCGGACAGATCACCCTGCGCGAGCGCTCTTGCAGCGTCGTGGACGCGGTCGACCGAGCGAGCGATCGCGTGGGCGAGGTACAGGCCCGCGACGATCGCGATCGCGGCAGAGGCTGCCGACACCGCCAGGATCTTCACGTCGTCGCCCATGTGGAACATCACCCAGCCGGAGAGCAGAACCGACGCTAGAGGCAGCGTCACGGCAAGCATCGCGAGCCCGGTCAGCTGCAGCCGGACGGTCGGCAGGAGGCGAAGCAGGAAGACGAGCAAGAACCCGACAGCAAGCGTTATCGAAGCGATTGCAAACGCGTCGACGATCACGGGACGAGCCTGTAGCCGACGCCCCACACCGTCTGCAGATGCAGGGGCTGTGACGGATCGTCCTCGATCTTCTCGCGCAGGCGGCGCACGTGAACCGTGACCGTTCCGGTGTCGAGGGCGGCCTCGTATCCCCACACGCGGCTCATCAGCTGATCGCGCGAGAACACCTTGCGCGGGTGGCTCGCGAGGAACCAGAGGAGGTCGAACTCCTTCGCCGTGAGCTTCAGCTCGTCGCCAGAGCGGTTGACGTCACGCGTGCTCGAATCGAGCTCGATCTCACCGAATGAGAGCCGCTCGCCCGCCGTGGCCGGCCCCGAGGTGCGGCGGAGTACTGAGCGGACGCGCGCGGCGAGCTCACGCGGGGAGAACGGCTTCGTCACGTAGTCGTCGGCGCCGAGCTCGAGCCCGACGATTCTGTCCGCTTCCTCGCCGCGGGCCGTCAGCATGATCACCGGTGTATCGGAGCGAGAGCGGATCCAGCGGCACAGCTCGAGACCGTCCGCTCCGGGAAGCATCACATCGAGCACGACCAGGTCGGGTGTGCGTTGCTCGAGCAGCTCGCGGGCTCGGTCGCCGTGGTCGGCTTCGAGGGTCGTGTGGCCTTCGCGCTCCAGATAGCGCACGACGACGTCGCGCACGATCGGCTCGTCGTCGACGACCAGGACGGTTGCCATCCTCTGATTCTCCCTGCGAGACGTTACGCGCGTGTGAAATCGCCCCAAACGGACGGTATTCGCTGTGGACAAACTGACACGAACTTGGCACAAAACCGGGGACTGTCCCTAGCTGTGCCAAGTTCGTGTCAAGTTGTCCACAGGTTGGATCGAGTCGATCAGCCGACCGCGATCGTCGGGCAGTTGGAGATGAAGCCGGCCGTCCTCAGGCCGCCGAGGCTCGGATCCGACGGCCCCGTCCCGCCGCTGACGAGCTCGCCGGACTTCACGAGAGCGGTGATCTCGGTCGAGGACGTGAGCCGTTTGCGGTCGCCGGCTTTGATCGCTGCGGCCGACCAGACCGCGGGATGAACGTCCCAGATCGGGCTGTAGTCCGCCGCTCCGGGAAGCGACTGCTGGATATTGAGCGGGCTTCCTTCGCCGAACACGGCGGACTGGAGACCCTGTCGCTGCGGGTTCGACTTCCCACGCGCTCCGTTGACGATCGGGATGATGGCCGAACGCGCCGACTTCGGCCCGTTGGATCCAAGGCCAGGCGCCGCGTCCAGATTCTTGGCCAGGTTGCTGCCTTCCAGCGCCGAGACGACATCGACGGACGCATCGGTGCGCAGGTAGAAGACGGGGCTGCCGAGAGTGAAACCGGTCAGGAGCTTGAGCGTGACGCGGCGGGACTTGGTGTCCAGCGACACGACGTTGTCTCCCTTGCCCGTTGCGTTCGCGATCTGCGAGGCGTTGATCACGATGCCACCGCCAGTGGTCACGAGCGGGCTGTACCGCGCGTCGCCGATCGAGCCGGGGGCTACCTTCGCGGGCGGGAATCCTGTCGGCCCGGCCACCACGATGGACTTGGGACGGAAGTCGACCGTCCCGGGAAACACGATTTCGCCACCGGTCAGCCGCGCCTTCTCGACGGCCTTCGTACCGAGGGCGTTGCGGAGCTTCGGCGCGAAGTTGACGCCGCGCTTCGCAGCGTCTGCCTTGTCCGACGAATCGGTGACGATGTACCAGACCGCGCCCCCGGCGGCTGTCCTGCCGCGGAAGGCGGGGAGTGTGACGGTTCCGGCCTTGGTGTCGAGAGCGACCACGCTCTTGACGAGAATCTTCGGTGCGGCCGGAGCCGCGGAGAGGGTCGCTGTGCCGGCGGCTGCTGCAAGGAGCAGTAGCCCCCCTGCCGCAGCAGCGAGCACCGCGGGACGGCCTGAAAGGACTTTGCGGATCATCGGACTCTCCTCGTTCGTGGATGTCGTGCGGAGAGCCGAGTTGTAGGTGCGCGATCTTACGACCCAGTTACAGCGTCCTGAACTCGTCTTGCGTGGGTGTTAAGCGCTCCGTCGGCTATGCTCGCGGAGGGACGCGGTGAGCCACCGCTCCACATCGAGAGAGGCCGAGGGGCCCGGCCCGAGAACGCCTCGGCAACCTGCGCGCCGCGCAAGGTGCCACACCCGGGTGGATGTCGAGCGAGGAGGAGATCGCGATGAGCAGCACCAGAACATCGTTTGCCGAGCGGCTCGCGTCGGGTGTCGTACTGGTTGCCGACGGCGCGACCGGCACGAACTACCAGGAAAAAGGGCTAGGGCTCGGCGTCGCGCCAGAGGAATGGTTGTTCGACGCACCGCATCTCGTCTTGGAGCTCCATCGTGAGTTTGTCGACGCGGGCGCCGATCTGATCCTCACCGACACGTTCGGCGCGACCTCGCTCAGGCTCGCTGATTCTCCGCTTGCAGGGCGCGCCCGCGACGTCAACCTTCGAGCCGCCGAGCTCGCCCGGGAAGCCGCCGGCGACACGGTTCTCGTCGCTGGATCCCTCGGTCCGACCGGCCAGCTTGCCGAGCCGCTCGGCCCGCTCGGGCCGGACGAGTGCGCGGCAGCGTACGCCGAGCAGGCAGCCGCCCTTGCCGACGGCGGCGTCGACCTGCTCGTGATGGAGACCTTCTTCGCGCTCGAGGAAGCGCTACCCGGAATCCGTGGCGTGAAGTCGGCCAGCGATCTGCCGCTCGTCGTCAGCTTCAGCTTCGACCGAGGCACGCACACGATGATGGGTGTCTCGCCCCGCGATTTCGTCGAGGCCGTTGCGCCGCTCGGCGTCACGGCTGTCGGTGCCAACTGCGGCCGCTCGCTTGCCGACGCAGACGCCGTGGTAGTAGAGCTCCTGGACGCGGCCGGCGACCTCCCGGTCTGGGTCAAGCCGAACGCCGGCGTGCCGAAGATGGTCGGCGACCATCCGGTGTATGAAGCGACGCCAGAGATCATCGCCGAGCACGTTCGCCGCTACGTCGAGCAGGGCGTCCGGATCGTCGGTGGCTGCTGCGGGTCGACTCCGGCGCATGTCGCCGCTATCGTGGCCGCGGTTCGCTAACGAGGGAGCGTCACGAGCGAGCCGTCGCGGGCTACAAGCCCGTCGCGGAGGAGTGACTCGACGACCTGCGTCTCGAGATGGGCGGCATCGCGGGGCGCGTCGGTGACCAGCCGTAGGAGCTCCGCGCGGCGTTGGCGGAACGAGCCTTCGAAGCGACTCTGCTTCCTTGCAGGTTCGTAACGCAAACCGCGAGATGGGCACGCCGTCGCGAGCGGGCAGATGCCGCAGCGGGGGATTCGTGCGAGACAGACGGTCGCGCCGAGATCCATCAGCGCCTGGGCTGCGAGCGGTGAGAACGCGTGGCCGGTTCGCTCGTGGATGCGGATGACGTTGACATCGACCGGGAGGACGGCGTCGCCGAACGCGAAGTTGCGGACGGCCGCGGCGGTGTACGGGCCGACCCCGGGCAGATCGGTGAGGTCGGCCGGCCATCCGGCCTCGGCGATCATCTTGGCAGCGTTGTGGAGCGCGACTGCACGCCGGTTGTGGCCGAGCCCTTGCCAGGCGCGGATGACGTCGGCGGCGCTCGCGCTCGCAAGATCCGCGGCTGTCGGCCAGCGTTCGAGCCAGGCGCGGTAGCGCGGCACGACCCGCTCCACCTGCGTCTGCTGCAGCATCACCTCGGAGACGAGGATCGCGTACGGGTCGCGTGTCCGCCGCCACGGGAGATCGCGTTTCGCGTGCTCGTACCAGGCGAGAAGCTCAGCCTCCACGGGCCGACTCTACCCCTGTGTCCAACGAGTACCACGGTAGATTGGACGCATGACCGCTCGCGTCCGCTTTGCTCCATCTCCTACAGGCTCGTTGCACGTTGGAAATGCGCTCGACGCGGTCGCCAACCGCGCCTGCGCCGATCTCGAGGGCGGGCAGTTCCTGCTGCGGCTCGACGACACTGACGCGACGCGCGTTGTGCCCGGCGGCGAAGACGCGGTGCTCGCCGATCTCGGTTGGCTCGGGGTTGCCTGGGACGAAGGGCCGATCCGTCAGAGTGATCGCGTCGCTATCCATGCCGCTGCGGCCGCGGGGTTGCTGGAGTCTGGCGCCGCTACCCGCGAGCCCGACGACACGGTTCGGCTCGTCGCCTCGCCTCGTCCGACTCTGCTGCGCGCCGATGGCACCGCGACGTACCAGCTCGCGACCGTCGTGGACGATCTAGAGCTCGGGATCACACGGATCATCCGCGGCTCCGATCACCGGCCGAACCTGCCGCTCCAGCAGGCAATTGCGCGCGCCCTCGGGGGCGAACTGCCTGAAGTCGTGCATCACGGGTTGATCCTCGGCGACGACGGCAAGAAGCTCTCGAAGCGGCACGGCCACGCGTCGGTCGCCGACCTTCGCGACGAGGGGATTCCCGGGAGCGCGGTGCGGGCGTATCTCGACGAGCTGGGGCTGCCAACGCACGACGTGCACTTCGATCTGGCACGGGTCCGCCGCCTCGCGATCGACGCCATCGCTGCGATGTCGGACGCCGAGCTTGCGGCGATCGCCGGCGCTCCGCTCGAGGCGGTGCCTGCTTTGCGCGGCGCCCGCACGCTCGTCGAGGCGCGCGAGATCGCGCGGCAGATCGCCGAGGCGCCCACGGTCACGCTCGAACCCGCCGCAGGTCTGACACTCGACCGCTTCGTCGAGCTCCGCGAGGCCTCGGGTCCACTCGATGCGGCCGGTGCGAAGACGATCGTGCGCGAGTTGAAGGCCGTCGGCGGCGATCTCAAGTCGCTACGCCTCGCGCTGACCGGGGCCGAGCGTGGACCGGAGCTGTCGGCAGTGGTTGCCGCGCTGTCACGTGACGAGGCGATCAGGAGGGCACGTGCGGCTCACTGACACGCTGACCGGCGAGCTCGTCGAGCTGCCCGCGCCGCCGGCGAAGATCGGGATGTACGTCTGCGGGCCAACCGTGTACCAGCGTGCGCACATCGGAAATGCGCGGCCGTACGTCGTCTTCTCGTGGCTCGCGAGCTGGCTGCGGTTTCGCGGCTACGACGTGACCTTCGTCCACAACATCACGGACGTGAACGACAAGATCTACGAGGCGGCCCCAGGGCATTCGGCGGCACGCGCGCGTGACGCGACGCAGTGGTATCTGGAGGACACGGACGGGTTCGGCCTCGGCCGGCCGGACGCGCTGCCGCTCGCGACCGAGACGATCCCCGAGATCGTCGCGCTGATCGCCGAGCTGGTTGCCGGCGGGCACGCGTACCAGTCCGACGGCGACGTCTACTACCGCGTCGCGTCGTTTCCGGACTACGGTCGGCTGTCCGGCCAGCGTCCGGATCAGGTCGAGGAGCAGGAGCCGAACCCGCGTAAGGAGGATCCGCGCGACTTCGCGCTCTGGAAGGCCAACAAGCCGGGTGAGGACACGTCGTGGGAGTCACCGTGGGGTCTCGGCCGGCCGGGCTGGCACATCGAGTGCTCGGCGATGGCCGCGAAGCACCTCGGTCCGGAGTTCTGGATCCACGGCGGCGGCCTCGACCTCGTGTTCCCGCACCACGAGAACGAGCGGGCTCAGTCGCTCGCGGTTGGGCACCCGTTCGCGAAGGTCTGGATGCACAACGGCTTGCTCCGCTTCACCGGCGAAAAGATGTCCAAGTCGGTCGGCAACGTGGCCACGATCGAGGACGTGCTCGGGGGGTGGGGGGCGGAGACGGCGCTGCTGTTCTTCATGGCCGCACACTGGCGCAAGCCGATCGACTTCTCGCCGACCGCCATGGAGTCGGCACGCGCGCGAGCCGAGGGCATCCGGGAGGTGTTGCGTGCGCCGTCGGTCCCGGCAGCGGCCGGCGCCTGGGATCAGTTCACGGCGGCGCTCGAAGAGGACTTCAACACTCCCGAGGCACTCGCGATCGTCCATGAGTGGCGCGACCGCGAGCTCCTCGCGAGAGCCCTGAAGCTCTTCGGTCTCGGATCGCTTGGCGAGGCGTCGCTCGCGCCGGCAGAGGTGACCGCCCTTGCCGACAGCCGCGTCCAAGCCCGCGAGAGCAAGAATTGGGCTGAGGCGGATCGATTGCGCGGTGAGATCAAGGCAGCCGGTTGGGAGGTTCGTGACACTGCAGACGCGCCTGGCTTCAAGCTCGTTCCGCGCGCATGACCCGCGAGCTGATCTATGGCCGCAACGCGGTTCGCGAGGCGCTGCGGGGGAGGCGCGAGGTGCTCGAGCTCTGGGCGGGAGACCGCGCGGCGGCCTCACTCGACTGGCTCGCCGAAGGCCCGCGCGTTCAGGTGCGCAAGGAGCGTGAGCTGACGGAGGTGGCCGGTTCGCCCGATCACCAGGGCGTAGTCGCGTGGGCCGCTCCGTATCCGTACGCCGATGCTTGGGAACTGGCAGCGGGCGAGCGGCCGCTGCTCGCCTGCCTCGACCAGGTGACCGATCCGCGGAACCTCGGCGCTGTTGTCCGAGGCGCCGCAGGTGCCGGAGCCACCGGCGTCGTCGTGCCGGCGCACGGCTCGGCACGTGTGACCCCGGCGGTCTGCCGGTCGTCGGCGGGCGCCGTCGAGCATCTGCCAGTTGCTGTCGTGCCAAATCTCGCCCGCTACCTAGCCGAGATCAAGCGCGGCGACCTCTGGTCGTACGCCGCCGTCGCCGACGGCGGGGCACCGATGTGGGACGCCGACCTAGCAGGCGGAGTCGCACTCGTCTTCGGCGCGGAAGGAAAGGGCGTACGGCCGCTCGTACGCAAGTCGTGCGACGGCGCCGTATCGATCCCGCTCGCTCCCGGGATCGAGTCGCTGAACGTATCCGTTGCCGCCGCTGTGTTGCTCTACGAAGCGCGACGGCAACGGGCCGCGTGATGGCCGAGCCGACCCTCTACCTCTTCGACGGCTACAACCTGTTGCACGCCGGCGACTACGACGACCCTCGTGCTCTGGTCGACCACCTCGCGAGCTTTGTCGCTGCCCGTGGCGCCCGCGGGGTCGTCGTCTTCGACGGTGGCGGGGAGGAGCGCGACGTCGGCCCGCTGGCCGTCCGCTACGCCAGTCACGCAGACACGCTTATCGAGCGGCTCGCTGCCGAGCACCGCGGCCACGATGTCGTGTGCCTGGTCTCTTCAGACGCAGCGATTCGAGGCACGTCGGGACAAGAGGTTCGCAAGACGACCTCGGCAACGTTCCTCGCCGATCTGGAAGCCGAGGGGCACCGCGAGCGACGCGCCAGCCCCGTCCGCGAGCATCTCGATGAGGCGACGCTGGCCAAGCTCGAACGCCTCCGCCGAGGAGAGTAGGGCGAACATATGTTCTTAGCAATCTGCATTTGTTGCAAAGGGGTTGTATCGCTCGAACAATGGTGCTAGGTTCTCCCTCAACTTCAGGGTGAGACTTCGCCGGCCGACCTCACAAGCCGTCCCAGGAATCACCCGGAAATGACCAGTAACGATCGGGGGAACGGATGTCCGCTCGCACCGCCGCAGCACCGAAAACCGCACAGAGGGTTCAACGAGAGCTTGAGGATCTACAGCTCGTCCTGAAAGCGCGGAACGGCAGCCAGGCTGCCCTCGACCAGCTCTTACGTCGCTACCACGGCTTCGTGCGGCTGAAGGCGAGCTCGTACTTCCTCGCCGGCGGCGACTCCGACGACCTGATCCAGGAAGGACTGATCGGGCTCTACAAGGCGATCCGCGACTACCGCACCGACAAGGAGACCTCGTTCCGCAGCTTCGCGGAGCTCTGCGTCACGCGGCAGATCATCACCGCGATCAAGACCGCCACGCGCTTCAAGCACTCCCCGCTCAACACGTACGTCTCGTTTGCGCACAGCCCCGCCGGCTACGACGGCGACGGCGAGTGCACGCTCGGCGACGCGCTTCCCGGTCCTGGCATCGACGACCCGGCCAGTTGTGTCATCTCGACCGAGGAGCTGCAGAGCCTCGTCTTCTGCCTCGGTAGCGGCCTGTCGTCGCTCGAATCTGACGCGCTGCGCCGCTACCTCGACGGCCTCTCGTATGAGGAGATGGCCGAAGAGCTGGGCTGCGACACGAAGACGATCGACAACGCGCTCCAGCGAGTGAAGCGCAAGATCCTCGCCCACCAGGCAACGCGCGCAGTCCCCGCGTAGGCGCGTCCGACAAGCCGGAGAGGGGACTCGAACCCCTGGCCACCGCTTTACAAGAGCGGTGCTCTACCAGCTGAGCTACTCCGGCCGGTCGGCCAATCGTAGACGCGGCCAAGGCGCGCGTCGTCCGACAGTTGCGCCATCACTTGAAGGGGCCTGCAAGATCAGTTCGACGCGGCACGCTCGTGCGCGTGGAGCGCGTCGCGCGCGCGGATCGCGAGCCACAGCTCCATGCGTTGCGCCGGGTCGTCCGGATGACGCCCGGTTTGCTTGCGAAGCTGCTCCATCCGGTAGCGCAGCGTGTGGCGGTGGATGCCGAGGTGGTTGGCCGCCTCGCTCCAGCGACAGCCGGCATCGAGCAGAGCCGTGAGCGACTCGACGAGCCGTTCGCGCTCGGCCGCAACTCCGAGGACGCGGTCGACGAACGCCTCGAGAGCCGCGTTGGGCAGGCCGAGCAGCAGCTCCAGTGAACCGAGGTCGTGATACGTCGCAACAGGCCCGGCGGTGCCGTCGAGCGCGGCGCGCGCCTCCAGCAGGCTCTTGCCGAGAGCTCGCCCTGTCGCCGGCCGGCCGACGCCGATCCGGGTTCCGCTCAGTCGCTCGACGATTCCTTCGGCGAGCTTCCGCGCGACTGCTTCGTTGTCGGCCGCGACGAGAAACGTGGCGCGTTCCCGCCGCGCGGCAGAGAGGTGCGGCCCGCCATTCGACTCGATCTCTCGCGCTGCAGCCAGGCGTGTCGACTCGGCTGACTCACCGTCGGCCGGCGCGATCAGCAGGCCGGCGTAGCTGCGCTCGGGATCGAGCCCGAACGCCACGAGTCGACGATTGATCTCACGCTCGTCGAGCCGGTCGTTGAGAAGGTCGTCGATCAAGTCGCCTGCGAGCCTGAGCTCGGCCGACGAGACTGCGCTGCGTCGTGAGAGCTCGAACGCGAGAGCCGTCTGGGCATGGTGGAGGACCAGCCGGTCCTCCTCGCTCAGCGCCGCATCGGCGGCCACCAACAGCTGCGCGGTCTCGCCGCCGGCGACAATGGGTAGCTCGAGCGCGCTGTCGAACTGGAGCCGCCGCGCGCCGTGGCGTTCGCCGAGCACCTTGCCCCGCTCGTCGACGAGGCGTGCGCTGCAGCCGACGTGCTTGCACAGAACGACAAGCAGCGCTTGGACGCCACGACCTTCGAGAACCGTCGCCGACAGCTGTTCGTGGATGGTGAGCGCATGCTCGAGCCGCGCGAGGCGTTCGTTCGCGAGCGAGGTCGCGGCGGCCTTCGTGATCGCGATGAACGGAACCTCGTACGGGACGACGACGATCGGGAACCCGAGGCGCTCGGCCTCGTCGACTAGCTGGCGCGGTACGGAGCCGTGCCCGAAGCCCGTGCCGAACCCGAGTCCCGAGAGCCCATGCGTCGCGAGGCGGCGCAGGTACGTGCGTCGAGCCTGAGCCGACTCACCGATCCCGATGCCCGTCGTGACGAGAAGCTCGCCTCCTTCGAGCCACGGCGTCGGGTCAGCGAGCTCCGACACGTGGATCCAGGTCACCTCGCGATCGAGCGACCCGGCGCCGGCTGCGACGGATAGTCCCAGCGCCGGCAGGTCGACGATGTCGCGAACCGTCAGCACCGCTAGGCCCAACTGGCCAATCGTAAACGCGTAGCCACGATGCTGGTTGTACACGGTGGCGAAGTCGATAGGAAGCCTCTCACCGGTCAGTCCATTGACCCGTGGGCGTCGAGGACGGAAGATCCCCGCGTGTCCGTGACTCAGCAGTCCGCCACGGAGCGGGTCACCGCGGACCGTGGCCGCTATGTCGCGCGCGGTGTCTCGACGCCGAAGCTCGTAGTCGGCCAGGCCGAGGGCGCTCGCGTCACCGACGTCGACGGGCGCAGCTTCATCGATTTCGCGGGCGGCATCGGCTGCCAGAACACCGGCCACGGCTTCGCGCCCGTCGTTGCGGCGATCCACGAGCAGGCTGACCGCTTCCTGCACCAGTGCTTCATGGTCGGGACGTACGAGTCGTACGTCGAGGTCTGCCGCAGGCTGTCGGAGCTTTCGCCGTGCGCCGGCACGGATCAGCGTTCCGTGTTGGTCAACTCCGGCGCCGAGGGGATCGAGAACGCGGTGAAGATCGCGCGGGTCGCGACCGGCCGTCCGGCGGTGGTCGTCTTCGACAACGCCTTCCACGGCCGAACGCTCCTGACCATGACGATGACGAGCAAGGTGAAGCCGTACAAGGCCGGCTTCGGTCCATTCGCGCCCGAGGTCTATCGTACGCGGGCTCCGTATCCCTACCGCGGCATCTCGTCGACCGACGCGATCGAGGGTCTCGAGCATCTCTTCAAGGGCGACGTCGACCCCGAGGCGGTCGCGTGCGTCGTGCTCGAGCCGGTGCAGGGCGAGGGCGGGTTCGTCGTCATGCCTCCCGACTTCCCGGCGCGCCTGCAGGAGTTGTGCGCGAAGCACGGGATTCTCTACGTCGACGACGAGGTGCAGTCGGGCGTCGGCCGAACGGGCAAGGTGTGGGCGATCGAGCACTACGACGGTGTCCAGCCCGATCTCCTCGTCTCGGGCAAGTCGCTCGGCGGGGGTTTGCCACTCGCCGGTGTGACGGGTCGCGCCGAGGTGATGGACGCGGTTCCGCCAGGCGGCCTCGGTGGGACGTTCGGCGGGAATCCGCTCTCGTGCGCCGCTGCGCTTGCCGTGCTAGACGCGGTCGGGCAGCCGGAGTTTCTCGCCGCCGCGGCCGCTCTCGGCGACACGCTCCGGCCGCGGCTCGACACCATCGCGGCTCGTCACGACTCGATCGGCGAGGTGCGTGGGATCGGTCCGATGCTTGCTTTCGAATTCGCCGCTCAAAGCCCGGATCGCGCAGCCGCGGTCGTCGCCTCGGCCTTCGAGAACGGTCTTCTGCTGCTCGCGTGCGGCATCTATGGCAACGTGATCCGCCTGCTGCCGCCCCTGACGATCTCCGACGCCGATCTCGACCAGGGCATGGCGATTCTCGAGCGGGCTCTCGCCGCCAGTGCCTGATAGCCCTGCCGACGTCAGCGTCTCGGGACTGCGCAAGAGCTATGGCGAGGTTCGGGCCGTCGACGGTGTGGACCTCGAGATCGCGCGCGGCGAGTTCTTCACGATGCTCGGCCCGTCAGGCTCGGGGAAGACGACAACGCTGCGCCTGATCGCGGGCTTCGAGCGGCCCGACGGTGGCACGATTCAGCTGCAGGGGAAAGACGTGTCCCAACTTCCACCGTACGAGCGCGACGTCAACACGGTCTTCCAGGACTACGCGCTCTTCCCGCACATGACCGTGCAGGAGAACGTGGAGTACGGGCTACGTGTGGCGGGCAAGTATTCGCGCGAAGAGCGGCGGCGTCGCGCCGCCGAAGCGCTCGCGATGGTCCAGCTCGACGCGCATGGTGACAGGAAGCCGAGCCAGCTCTCCGGCGGTCAGCGCCAGCGCGTCGCTCTCGCCCGTGCAATCGTCAACCGGCCGCAGGCGCTTCTCCTCGACGAGCCGCTGGGCGCACTCGACCTCAAGCTGCGGCAGGAGCTTCAGATCGAGCTGAAGCGGATCCAGCAGGAGCTCGGCATGACGTTCATCTACGTGACGCACGACCAGGACGAGGCGTTGACGATGAGCAACCGGATCGCGGTCTTCAACAAAGGGAAGATCGAGCAGACCGGAACGCCGGCCGAGGTGTACGAGCACCCGAGCACCGAGTTCGTCGCGGGCTTCGTCGGCACATCGAACGTCATCGACCGCGACGGTCGTCGGGTCACGATCCGGCCGGAGAAGATCAGGCTGCTGCCCGCGGGCGCGACCGAAGGAGAACCGGCCCGCGTACGCGCTGCCGTATACCTCGGCGCGATCACGCGGTACGTTTGCGTCCTCGACGCGGGCGGAGAGCTCGCAGTGGTGCAGCAGAACCTCGAAACGTCGTCGAGTGACGTGCGCGAGATGGAAGGCAGGAACGTCCGGCTTGCCTGGAGTCGGGACGCAGAGTTCGCAATCAAGGAGGAAACGTGAGAAAGCGCATTCGCGGCCGGCACCTGGTGCTCGTGGCGCTCGCCGCACTCGTCGGCGCGTTGGTCGTGCCGTCAATTGGTGTCTCGAAGAGCACAGGTCTGCCGACGTCGATCGGCAAGGGGGAGGGGGCACTCACGCTCGTCGCGTGGCAGGGCTACACCGAGGCGGCGTGGGTGAAGCCGTTCGAGAAACAGACGGGCTGCAAGGTGAGTGCCAAGTACGCCGCAAGCTCCGACGAGATGGTCTCGCTCATGCGGACTGGAGGCGGCGGGCAGTACGACATGGTCTCCGCGTCTGGTGACGCCAGCCTACGGCTGATCTATGGCGGCGACCTCGCCCCGGCGAACGTGAAACTCGTCCCGGCCTGGCACAACTTCTTCGCGGCCTTCAAGAACCCCGCGACGAACACGGTCAAGGGCGTGCACTACGGGATCTCGCTGCAGTTCGGGCCGAATCTCCTGCTCTACAACACGAAGAAGGAGAAGAAGCCGACCTCGTGGAGCGTGATTTACGACGCGAAGAACAAGGGCAAGATCACGATTCCGAACAATCCGATCCAGATCGCGGATGCCGCGCTTTATCTCTCGAAGACGCAGCCGTCGCTCGGGATCACGGATCCGTACGAGCTGACACAGACCCAGTTCGACGCGGCTATCAAGCTGCTCAAGGCGCAGCACCCGCTCGTCAAGAAGTACTGGGGCACTGCATCGGATCAGACCGACCTGTTCAAGAACGGCGCCTCGACGCTCGGCGCGTCGTGGCCGTACATGCTCTCTCAGCTCCTCACGGCGAAGGCGCCGGTGGCCGGCGTGATCCCGAAGGAGGGGGCGACAGGCTGGCTCGACACGTGGATGCTGTCGTCGAAGGCGAAGCATCCGAACTGTGCCTACAAGTGGTGGAACTACGTCTCCTCGCCAAAGGTGCAAGCGTTGCAGGCGACGACGTACGGCGAGACGCCGGTGAACAGCAAGGCCTGTCCGCTCATGGACAAGCTCAGCAAGGGCTCGTGCGCGGTCTACAAGGCGAACGCGCCCGACGCGTACTACCGCTCGCTGAAGTACTGGAAGACGCCGCTCACCGACTGCGGCAACGGCAAGAAGGACTGCGTGCCCTACACCAAGTGGGTAACTGCCTGGACGTCGCAGGTTCTCGGCTAGCCGTCGACGGTCGTTGGCCGTCGACGCATCACGTGTGACGGAGGGGCCCGCGCGAAGCGGGCCTCTCCGCTCGCTTTCTCGGCTCGCCTGGCGGCGACCGTGGTTGAAAGCGCTTGGCCAGCTCGTCCCGCCGCTAGGCGCGTTTGTCGTCGTCTATGTCGCCGCTCTGGTCGCCCTGCTGATCACCGGCTTCTGGACGACCGACGAGTTCACCAACGAGGTCGTCCGCGTCTGGGGACTCGGCAATTTCCACGACCTGATTCATACGCCGGCGTGGCGCACCGTGACGGTGCGGACCGTGCTGATCGCCTCGGCGGTTACCGTCACCTGCGCGGTACTCGCCGTCCCGTACGCCTACTTCATGGCGCGTATTGCCCCACCGCGACTCCGCGTCGCGCTTCTCGTCGCGTCGATCCTGCCGCTCTGGGTGAGCTACCTCGTTCGTGTCTACTCGTGGCGGTTGATCCTCAATCCGGACGGCGCGCTCAACTGGGCTCTCGCCAAACTCCACCTGCCGCAGCAGAGCATCCTCTACTCGAACACCGCGCTCTGGCTCGTCTTCACATACATCTGGTTCCCGTTCATGGTGTTGCCGGTGTATGCGGCGCTCGAACGGGTCCCTGGGTCGTATCTCGAAGCTTCGGCCGATCTCGGGGCGCACGCGATGACGACATTCCGCAGGATCGTGTTCCCGTTGGCGATCCCGGGGATAGCGGCTGGTTCGATCTTCACCTTCTCGCTGACGCTCGGTGACTACATCGCGCCATCGCTCGTGGGTGGCACAAACTCCCAGCTGATCGGGTCGACCATCTACTCCAACTTCCAGCTGAACTTGCCGTTTGCAGCTGCCTTCTCGGCGGTGCCGCTGGTGATCATGGCCGCCTACCTCGTCGTGATGAAACGCCTCGGGGCGTTTGAGAACCTGTAGTGGAGACGCGTTCACTTCGGATCGGCCTGTGGGTATGGACGGCGATCGTCTTCGTCTTTCTCTGGGTGCCCCTTGTGATCATGGCCCTGTACGCGTTCAACTCGTCGAACCTCCAGAGCTGGCCGATCCCGGGCTTCACAACACACTGGTTCTCCGTTGCTTGGCACGACCAGGAGGTGCGCGACGCGCTGAAGCTCTCGCTCGAGGCTGCGTTCGCCGCGACGGGTCTCGCTCTCGTGCTCGGCTCGATGGCCGCCTTCGTGCTCGGGCGCTTCCGCTTCTTCGGCCAGAGCGCGATCTCGTTCCTCTTCGTACTCCCGATTGCCCTGCCCGGAATCATCACCGGCATCGCTCTCAACTCGTTCTTCGTCTACTGGCACATCAACCTGTCGTACTGGACGATCGTCATCGGGCATACGACGTTCTGCGTCGTCGTCGTCTACAACAACGTGCTCGCGCGGCTGCGCCGGACCTCGGGCTCGTACTTCGAGGCATCCGCCGACCTCGGCGCCGACGGCTGGCAGACGTTCCGTTACATCACGTTTCCGGCGGTCCGGACAGCGCTGATCGCGGGAGGGTTGCTCGCCTTCGCGCTCTCCTGGGACGAGATCGTCGTGACGTTCTTCACTGCCGGGGCGCAGAACACGCTGCCGGTCCTCATCTACGGCTTCATCCGCAACGGTCAGCAGTTGCCGATCGTGAACGTAATCGCGCTCGCCGTGATGGCGCTCACGATCGTGCCCGTATACGTCGCTCAGCGCCTCGCGGGAGAGATCGATACGAGGCCGGCACCGCGGCCGGCTGAGTAGGGCTACGACGAGACGCTGAGCCCGATCGGGCAGGCGACGCCGGTGCCGCCGATGCCGCAGTAGCCGTTCGGGTTCCGCGCGAGGTACTGCTGGTGGTAGTTCTCGGCGTAGTAGAACGGGCCGGCTTCGGCGATCTCGGTCGTGATCTGCCCGTGCCGCGCTCGCGTCAGCTCCTGCTGGTACATGTCGCGCGACGCGAGCACCGCATCCCGCCGCGCGTCGGTCGTCCAGTAGACCGCCGAGCGGTACTGCGTGCCGACGTCGTTCCCCTGTCGCATCCCCTGGGTCGGGTCGTGGCCCTCCCAGAAGACCTTCAGCAGCTCGTCGTAGGAGACGAGCGACGGGTCGAAGACGACGAGCACGGCCTCGGTGTGGCCCGTGTAACCGGAGCAGGCCTCCTCGTAGGTCGGGTTCGGCGTGCTGCCGCCGGCGTAGCCGACGGCGGTGGTGTAGATGTTCGGGAGCTTCCAGAAGAGGCGCTCGGCGCCCCAGAAGCAGCCCATGCCAAAGATCGCGCGCTCGGTCCCCTCAGGGAACGGGGGCACGATAGGCGTCCCGAGCACGACGTGTTGCTCGACGACGGGCATGGGCGTGTCGCGGCCGGGGAGAGCATCCTCGGCGGCGGGAATGGCTTTGGCCTTTCGTGTGAAGAGCATGTTCCTAGGGTACCGCGGAGGCTGCGAACGTTACGCGGCAAGTTTGGCGAGAGCCTGCTCGAGGTCGGCCCAGATGGCGTCCGACTCCTCGAGGCCGACCGACAGACGCAGCAGGCCGGGCGGGCAGCGATCACCTTCCCAGCGGTGGCGTGACTCGATCTTGGAGCGCGTGCCGCCGAGGCTCGTCGTGTTCTCGATCACGCTCAACGACGTCTCGACTTCGAGCGCGGCGGCGCCGTCTGCGACATCGAACGAGATGACTCCGCCGAGCCCCGGGTAGCGCACGGTGGTGACTGCGGGATGGCGCTCCAGACGCTGCGCGATTTCGGTTGCCGTGGCGATCTGACGGGCGACGCGCACCGCGAGCGTTTTCAGCCCGCGGAGGACGAGCCATGCTGTGTCAGCGGACGGCGTCAGGCCGAGCAGCCGGCGGCTGTGCCAGAGGCGCTCGCGGAGCTCTGCGTCGCGGACTGCGAGCGAGCCGGCGATCAGATCATCGTGGCCTCCGAGGTACTTGGTCGCCGAGTGGATGACGACGTCACAGCCGAGATCGAGCGGGCGAACTCCGAGCGGTGTCGCGATCGTCGAGTCGCACACGACGGGCGCCGGGTGGGCGATGGCCGCCTCGAAGTCGGGCATGGTCAGCATCGGATTCGCGGGCGCTTCGATCCAGACGAGCGCGGCACCCTCGGGAGGCGGGCGGGTCTGATCGAACTCGACGTAACGGAGGCCCCACGGCTCGAGGTGCTCGAACATCGCGCTCGTCCCGTAGTAGGCGCCCTCGGCGATAGCGATCGTGTCGCCGGGCCGGCACATCGTGAGCACGGCCGCCGCCATGGCGCCGGTTCCGGAGGGGAAGAAGAGCGCGTGCCCGCCGTCGAGCTCGCCCAGCGCCTCCTCGACGGCGACACCGGCGGGATGGTCGGCGCGCGCGTAGGAGAAGCGGCCAGGCTCACCGTCCTCGTAGGGCCACGTTGCCGAGCGGTCGAGCGGCGTCGTCACTAGGCGGCGGCCGGGTCGCGGCCGTAGAACAGCTTTGCCGTGAGCGGGTTGAGCCGGTGGCCCGGCTCGGACGCGTACGTGAGCACTGAGTTCAACCGCGGCCGGGTGCCTTCTACGGGCGTCACACGATGGAGCGAGTAGCGACCGCGGAAGATGGCGAGCGTTCCCGGTTTGCTCGACAGCTCGAGGACGCTGCTCCGCTCGCCGGTGAGAACGGCGCCTACTGCTGCGAATCGCTCGTCGTCGGCCGAGCGCACGGTCGGCACGTACTCGAAGACGCCGCCTTGCTCGGCCGGTTGGCTCATCAGCGTGACCGAGAACTCGCTGCGATCGAAATGCCAGCCGAGCTCGTCGCCTTCCTCGTACACGGTCACATTGCAGCCGTCGAGCAGATCCTCGCTGCGGTAGAGACGATCCTTCCCGAGCGCAGCCGCGACGAAGGTCGTCAGGCCGTCCCACGCGTAGAGGCGACGTACGGCGAAGCTCTCCGGGAGGAGGTCCATCGCCACGGCCTTCTGCGCCGAACGCACGAGCATGCGTCGTGGATCGTCGGCGGGCAGCGACCCGTCGACGTCCTCGAAGTAGACCGTGTGGACGTCGTCGTTCGCAAAGCCGAGCGGCACCAATCCGGAGGCGACCGACGCCAGCTGCGCGACCGCCTCGCGTCTGACGAAACCGTCGAGTCTCGTTGCGCCCGATCGCGCCAGATCCTCCCGGCATTGCTCGACAAGGTTACGCCCCGCGCCACGTTCCAGCTCGTGGATCGGGTAGCGATCGAGATCGACGAGATCGGCGACAGAGTGGCTCGTCACAGGCACGAGTCTCGCACAGCATTCGCGTCCGAATACGATGGTGCCGTGGCAGCTGCTGCCGATCTCACCGACGCCTCGCTCGTCGAGGCGTTCCGGCGTGACGGCGCCATTTGTGTTCGGGGAGCCTTCTCGGCCGACGAGATCGTGATTGCCGAGCGCGGGATCGAGCGGAACCTCGCCTCGCCGAGCGAGCGCGCCTTGGTCGCGAGCCGGCCGGACGATCCGGGGCGCTTCTTCGAGGACTTCTGCAACTGGCAGCGGATCTCCGAACTCGAGGAGCTTGCGCGCGGCTCGGCAGCGGCAGCGATCGTGGGTGCGCTTACAGGCAGCGAGAAGGTTCGCCTTTACCACGACCACGTCCTCGTGAAGGAGCCCGGCACGAAGCAGAGGACGCCGTGGCACCAGGATCAGCCGTACTACAACGTCGACGGCGCGCAAACGTGCAGCGTCTGGCTCCCGGTCGACCCGGTGTCTCGCACGGCGACGCTCGAGTTCGTGGCGGGCTCGCATCTTGGCCCGTGGCTGATGCCCCGCACGTTCATGGAAAGCGAGGCGAAGTGGTTCCCGGAGGGAAGCCTTGCCGATCTGCCCGACATCGAGGCGGATCGCGACGCATACGACATCGTCGGCTGGGAGCTCGAGCCCGGCGACGCCGTCTTCTTCAACATGCTCACGCTGCACTGCGCCGGAGGGGTCGAAGGGCCAGATCGGCGGCGCGTCCTGTCGCTGCGCTTTGTCGGAGATGACGTCACGCATGCGCCGCGGGCCTGGAAGACATCGCCCGAGTTCCCTGGACTCGCCGACGAGCTGCCGGCCGGTGCGCCGCTCGACCACCCGCTCTTCCCTGTCGTCTGGTCGCGTTAGTCTCGCAACGTGTCAGCTGACGACGGCATCCGCATGACCCACGACACAACCGAGGCGAAGCTCGCCTGGCTCGCGGAGCTGAACGAGCTCGCTCTGCATTCGGGGGCTGAGAAGGCGGTGGCGCGGCAGCGCGAGCGTGGGAAGCTGCTGGCGCGCGAGCGCATCGAGAAGCTGCTCGACCCAGGGTCGTTCGTGGAGCTCGACCGGTTCGTCCGCCATCGCGAGACGGAGTTCGGGATGGCGGAGAACCGACCGTGGGGCGACGCCGTCGTCACGGGCTACGGGACGGTGCTGGGGCGGAAGGTGTTCGTCTTCTCGCAGGACTTCACGGTGTTCGGCGGTTCGCTCTCGGAGGTGTTCGCCGAGAAGGTCTGCAAGGTGATGGACATGGCCGTTCGGTACGGCTGTCCGATCGTCGGGATCAACGACTCGGGCGGGGCGCGGATCCAGGAGGGCGTCGTCTCGCTGGCCGGCTACGCCGAGATCTTCTGGCGCAACGTGCAGGCGTCGGGTGTGATCCCTCAGATCTCGCTGGTTCTCGGGCCGTGCGCCGGCGGAGCGGTGTATTCGCCGGCAATCACCGATTTCACTCTGATGGCCGAGGGTTCCTCGTACATGTTCATCACCGGCCCCGACGTCGTAAAGACGGTCACCGGTGAGGAGGTGTCGTTCGAGGAGCTCGGCGGCGCCGTTGCACACTCCACGAAGTCGGGGGTTGCGCATTTCACGGCGCCGGACGAGGAGTCGTGTATCGAGGACGCGCGGTACCTGCTCTCGTTCCTGCCGCAGAACAACCTCGAGTCGCCGCCGTACGCGGCGCCGAGCGATCCGGTCGATCGGGAAGATGCGTCGCTCGACACACTGATACCCGACAGCCCGAACAAGCCGTACGACATGAAGCAGGTGATCGGGCGGGTCGTCGACGACGGCGACTTCCTCGAGGTGCAGCCGCACCTCGCCGAGAACATCGTGTGCGGCTTCGCGCGGCTCGGCGGGCACGCGGTCGGCGTTGTCGGGAACCAACCGGCTGCGCTCGCCGGGGTGATCGACATCGATGCCTCGGTGAAGGCCGCACGCTTCGTGCGTACCTGCGACGCGTTCAACGTTCCTCTGGTGACGTTCGTGGACGTACCCGGGTTTCTTCCTGGGACAGCGCAGGAGTGGGGCGGAATCATCCGGCACGGAGCCAAGCTTCTCTACGCGTACGCGGAAGCGACAGTGCCGAAGCTGACCGTCATCACCCGCAAGGCATACGGCGGCGCCTACGACGTCATGAGCTCGAAGCACATCCGAGCGGATCTCAACCTGGCCTGGCCGACTGCGGAGGTGGCGGTGATGGGGCCAGAGGGTGCGGTGAACATCGTCTTCCGGCGCGAGCTCGACGCCTCCGCGGATCCGGACGCGCGCCGCGCGGAGCTGATCGCCGACTATAAGGAGCGGTTCGCGAACCCGTACACCGCAGCGGAGCGAGGGTACGTCGACGAGGTGATCGAGCCGCGACGAACGAGGCCGGTGCTGATCTCGGCGCTCGAGTTGACGTTGACGAAACGCGTCGAGACCCCGCGCCGCAAGCACGGCAACATCCCGCTTTAGGAGCGAGGCTTACCTCCCTCGCGAGGGCGACCCAAGGGTCGCCCTACGATGACGGCGGCTTCAGCTCGATCACGATTGCGTGGATGGCGACGTCGCCGACGTTCTCGAGCGTGTGAGGAGGGATCGGCTCCGACCAAAGGACGAGCGGACTCTCTGGCGGGAGATCGATCGTCCGCGAGTCGAGCAGGACGTTGCCGTCGACGTCGCGGCGCACGAACGCGACGAGGCTCGTGACGTACTGGACGCCAGGCCAGGGATGGGTGTGGAGCGGGACGGTGTCGCCGCACTCGACACGGGCGTCGAGAACCCTGACCCGCTCGTTCTCGAACAGCACCGAGTGATGCTCGGGTGCCGCGGAGACGGCGTCGAGCGAATCTGGCCATGGCTCGGTCATCGGCTCCACTTTACGACGCGAGGGTGAACTCGATCTCGGCCGATTCGCAGACCTGCTCGTAGCCGATGCGGCGGTAGATCGCGTTCGAGGTCGGGTTCGCGAGGTCCGTGTAGAGGAAGCAGAAACGGTGGCCCGCGGCGAGGCACTGTGTGGACAGTGCGGCGACGAGCGCGGACCCGTAGCCGCGGCCGCGATGCTCGGGCGGCGTGTACACGGGGCCGATGCGGATGCCGTTCGGGGTACGAGCTCCGTAGCCTGCGAGCGATATGACCTCGGCGTCTTGCCACACGAGGAGGCCCGCGAGGGGGTCGTTCAGGCGGTAGTCGATCGCCCGCCCGATCTCGTCGAGGTCAGGGTCGGTCTCATGGACGGCCTCGATGGCGAACGACCGGTACCACTCGACCAGGAGCGGGCGGTCATCGTGCGTCGCGGCACGTGCGACGCCTCGGGGTTCACGCACGGGTTGAACCGCGCGAAGCGCGTAGATGCCCTGCTCGATCTTGATGCGGGCCTCGGCTCCGGTCTTCGACGCCCAGCGATTGGCGAAGACGTCGACCTCTGGGCGCGCGCCGACGACACCCGGCAGGTCGTCGTCAATCGCGTCGACCAGCTTGACGAGCACATCGTCGGCCGCCCGAGCCAGGACGAGCCCGTGGGGAGGGGTTCGCAGTGCTGCGCCTGCGATGACCCCGGACCATTTGGCGACCCAGAGCCGATGCTCGGCATAGAGCGTTGGATGCTCGTCGAGCGTCGAGGCGAGACCGAGAATCAGGTTGTGGCGCGCCTCGTCGGCGGCGAGGAGCGGCCCAGCAGTCTCGAGGAACTCGGAGGGGCTTTCGACGCGTCGTACGTCATCCGACGATCCTAGGCTGGCCCGGCGAGGCGCCGAGCTACTGTGCCCTCTGTGGACTTCGCGCTGCTCCCTGAGCCAGACGAGCCGACGCGGCGGGCTGTAGCGGCTGCGCTGGTCGGCTTCGCAGACGCGGGCGATGCCCCACGCAAGGTGTATGCGAGTCATTGGCGCCTGGCTGGCCTGGCTGACGGTGTCGCATCAGCCTCTGCGGATGACGAAGGTCGGTGCCGAGCAGCTACGGATGCTCGCCGCGAAGCACGCGCGGTGTGACGCGCGCGTAGTCGATCGCGGACAGCCACGTCAGGACGACCGCGACGAGGAACGCCCACCAGGCTACGTTCTTGTCCCATGCCCCAGCGGCGGCGAAGCCTCCGATCCCGACGGCAACAGACTGCGCCCACGTCTTGAGCTTCCCGAGGTCGCGCGCCGCGACCACGACCTGCCGCTCGAGTGCAGCCATCCGAAGACCGGAAACGATGAACTCGCGCGCGACGATCGCCGCGACCATCCAGGCCGGAACGACATGCTGACCGACGAGCATCGTCATCGCCGCCAGGACGAGGACCTTGTCGGCAATGGGGTCGAGGAGGGCCCCGAACGCGGAGGTCTGATCCCAGCGGCGAGCGAGCCAGCCGTCGATCTGGTCGGTTGCCATCGCTGCGATGAACAGGGTCGTTGCCCAGTAGTTGTGGTTGGGAAAGGACCAAGCAAAGAGCGCCACGACGACCGGTACCGAGAGGGCGCGGGCCACGGTCAGCTGGTCGGGGATGGTCACGCTCCGGGAGAATACGCGGCAGATGCCGAAACCCATGCCTCCGTTCTCGAAGGTGCTCGTCGCGAACCGAGGCGAGATCGCGGTGCGAGTGTTCCGGACGCTCCGCGAGCTCGGCATCGGTACGGTCGCCGTCTACTCGGAGGCTGACCGGGGCCGACTGCACGCGACTGTCGCCGACGACGCCTATCTCGTCGGAGGAGGACTGCCGGCGGAGAGCTACTTGCGCGGCGACGTCATCGTCGAGACGGCGCTTCGCTCCGGTGCCGAAGCCGTCCATCCCGGCTATGGCTTTCTCGCGGAAAACGCAGGGTTTGCCAGGCTCGTCGAGGAGGCCGGCCTCGTGTGGATCGGTCCGCCTCCTGAGGCGATCGAGGCGATGGGCTCCAAGATCGCGGCTCGTGAACGCATGCAGGCGGCGGGCGTTCCGATCATTCCCGGCACGACGGAGCCCGTCGAGACCGCCGACGAGGTGAGGCGGATCGGCCAGGAGGTCGGCTATCCGCTTGCGATCAAGGCTTCTGCCGGCGGCGGCGGGAAGGGACTCAAGATCGTCGATTCGGAGGACGAGGTCGAGCGCGCGTTCGAGTCGGCTCGTCGTGAGGGTGAGGCGTACTTCGCCGACGCCACCGTCTTCGTCGAGCGCTACCTCGTCGATCCGCGGCACATCGAGGTGCAGGTCATCGCCGACTCGCACGGGGCGGTCGTTCACCTTGGGGAGCGCGACTGCACCATCCAGCGTCGCCACCAGAAGCTCGTAGAAGAGTCGCCGTCGCCGGCCGTGGACGACGCTCTCCGCAACAGGATCGGCGCGATTGCAGTCGACGCCGCGCGCGCGGTCGGCTACCGCTCCGCCGGAACGATCGAAGGCTTGCTCTCCCGCGAGGGCGAGTACTTCTTTCTCGAGATGAACACCAGGATTCAGGTCGAGCACACGGTGACCGAGCTCGTGACCGGCTTCGATCTCGTGCGAGAGCAGATCCTCGTCGCCGCCGGACAGCCTCTCTCCTTCGGTCAGGAGGACGTCATGCTGCGCGGGCATGCCATCGAATGCCGGATCAACGCCGAGGACGTGACCCAGGGGTTTCTCCCGGCGCCAGGCCGCATCACCGCGTATAGCGAGCCAGGCGGGCCGGGAGTCCGCGTCGATTCGGGCGTCCGGGCCGGTGACGAGATCTCCGCGCTCTACGACCCGATGATCGCCAAGCTGATCGTCCACGATGTCGACCGCGATCGGGCCCGGCGGCGGATGCTGCGCGCGCTCGAGGAGTTCGTGATCGAGGGTCCGCCGACGCTGCTCGGGTTCCATCGCGCGCTCCTCGAGCACCCGTGTTTCGTGGCCGGCGAGACGTGCTACGGCGTTGCCGAGTCCGAGGAATTGGCGGAGCGCGCCGATGAATTGACCCACACGTTGTCGCATCTGAGAACAAGCCTACCCACCGGGCCGGACGGACAGCGTGGAACGCGGTCGCAGCTGGTCGGCGTCGAGGTCGACGGCCGCAGCTACGCCGTCAACCTCGTCACGCCGGAGCCGCCGTGGTCGGAGCTCGCGCGCGCGCGTCGCGGACGCGATGCCAGGCAATCCGGCGTCGGCTCCGACGCAGTTGTCAGCCCGATGCAGGGGACGCTTCTCCAGGTCGAGGTGGCTGACGGAGATGCCGTCGAAGCGGGTCAGGTGATCTGCGTGGTCGAGGCGATGAAGATGGAGAACGAGATCGTCGCCCACCGTCCCGGGATCGTCCGCGGTTTGACGATAGAAGCGGGTCAGCCGGTCGCGGCGGGTGAAGCGATCTGCGTTCTGGCGGACAAATGAGCACCTACGCCTGCTCACCCCAGAAAGTGCTTCGCACTTCCTGGGGGCCCCGATGCGGCTCGGTCGTGGCGGAAACCATGTTTCCCCCACGTGCCCCCTTCTTCCTCATCCTGGGGGGAACCTCCCGGTTTCCCCCACACGCCCATCCCCACGCTCATGGGATTGACCCATGAGCGAGCTGTCGGACCTCGTCGACGATCTGATCGGCCGCGACGCGCTGACGGGCGCGACGCTCAGCAAGCCGCGCCGCTCCGATCCCGCCCGCTACTCCAAGGTGACCGTCGACCCGGTCGAGGTGCGCGGTGCACTGCGCTACCGCTGGCGCTATCACTATGCGACTCAGACGACCGACGAGAATCTGGCGCCCGACGAGACGGCGCGGCGGCTCGTCCATCTCGTGGGCGGGGAGTTCCGGCAGGCGCACCTCCGCGCAACGGACGCCGACCATCAGGTGCTCGCCGGGCCAAACGGCACGACGGTGCTACGGCGCCCGGCCACGCGTACGCGGGCCACACGCGGCCACGATCGCCAGAAGCAGCACGTTCTCGTCGACGGGACGCCGGTGCCGTTTCTCGTCGAGCTCGGGGTACAGACCCCGGCTGGGAAGGTGAAGGCGCAGCGGCAGGACAAGTTTCGCCAGGTCAACCGGTTCCTCGAGCTCGTCGAGGATGTCCTGCCGGCGCTCCCCTCGGGTCGGCTCCGCGTCGTCGATTTCGGCTCCGGCAAGTCGTATCTGACCTTTGCGCTCCACCATCTGCTGACAGCTCTCCACGGGCGCGAGGTCGATCTCGTCGGGCTCGATCTCAAGGAGGACGTCGTGGCGGCGTGCAACGCCCTCGCCGGCAACCTCGGGAGCGAAGGGCTGCGGTTCGAGGTCGGGGACATCGCGGGCTACCGCGGCGTCGACGCAGCCGATCTGGTCGTCTCGCTGCATGCGTGCGACACAGCGACCGACGCTGCGCTAGAGCGAGCCGTACGTTGGAAGGCCCCGGTGATTCTCGCGGTGCCGTGCTGCCAGCACGAGCTGTCGACACAGATCCGGAATGCGCCGCTCGCGCCACTGCTCGATCGCGGGTTGCTGCGGGCGCGCTTCGCCTCGGACGTCACCGACGCGGCCCGCGCGCAACTGCTCGAGGCCGTCGGCTACGACGTTCAGCTCGTCGAGTTCGTGGAGCTCGAGCACACGCCGAAGAACGTGCTCATCCGTGCGACATCGAGACCCGCGCGAGATCGGGCGAAGGCATATGGGGAGTACCGGCACTTCGCCGATGCGCTTGGCATCAAGCCGGCACTCGAGCGCCTCCTTGCCGACCTGTTGCCGCAACGCTCATGAACGAGGGCACGTGCTCGGCGCTGTCGCTTGCCGCCGCCGAGCCGCTCGCCGGCACCGCGGGCCGTGCGGATTCGTTCCTGCTGCTCGAGGTTCGCGGTGCATGGGAACGAGACGCTCTCGACAGTCTTGCCCCACCCGCTGCGAGTGCGGTCGCTTCGTGGCTGGACGGGACCCCTCGCTCGAAGGCACTGCTGATCCGGCGGCCGGACAGGCGCGGGAGAGAGCTCGCAGCGTTTGTCGTCGGGGCTGCTGCCGCGACGCCGACGATCCGGCGCTTCCGGCTCACCGGCTACGACGACCTGCCGGACGTCGACCTTGCGACCGGCGGCGAGCCGTTCGCCGGCCCGCTCGCGCTCGTCTGCGGGCACGGCCGGCGCGACGCCTGCTGTGCACGACTTGGGCGACCGCTCTACGACGTGCTGCGCGACGAGCTCGATTCGGAGTCACTGTGGCTCTCGTCGCATCAGGGCGGGCATCGCTTCGCGCCGAACCTTCTCTGGCTGCCCGACGGCCTTCTGTTCGGACGGGTCGATCCGACGGAGGCGCTCTCACTCGTCGGCGCGCTGCGGGCCGGCCGACTCCCGGTCGAACAGCTCCGCGGCAGGACGACGTTCCCGCCGGCGGCACAGGCCGCCGAGATCGCGGTGCGGGCAGCGCTCCTCGTCGAAGGGCTCCGACACGTCGACCTCGTTTCGGTCGAGGATGGTCGGGTGACGCTTGCGCTGCCCTCGGGCTTGGTCGATGCGACCGTCGAGGTGCAGGACGGCCCGACGGTGCCGGCGAGCTGCGGCAAGGAGCCGGAGCAGGTCGAGCGTCAGGTCGTCACGAACATCGAGGCATGAGCGGTAGACGCGTTCGCTGGCTGCCTGACTGGCGCACGCCGGGCCGAGATCGATCGCGCATGATCCAGCTGGACGTTCTCCGCGGTATTGCCATCCTGCTGGTCCTGTTCACGCATTCGACCATCCAGCCGGTCGATTCCGGTGCGTTCATCGGGTATTTCAGCTATCCCATCTACTTGTGGCACATCAATGTCACACGGCTTGTGGCACCACTCTTCAAGCTCGGAACCGGCGTGTCCCTCGAACTTCGCTGGGTCGTCTCGTTCGCGTTGTATGTGTGCGTCGCGACCGCGGCCGGTGTGGTTGCCGCGGCCATCGTGGACGAGCCGTCGCTGCGCGTCCGCGAGCGGCTGTTTCCGTCGCGCACGACCCTTCCGATCGTTGCGAAAGACGCGGCCTCAGCGGCGGCGGACGCGTAGACAGCTACGTCGTGACTAGCATCGGCACATGAGCGACGAGCGCGTCATCTGGATCACGGGAGCCTCGGCCGGCATCGGCGCGGCGACTGCGCGCCTCGCTGCTGCGTCCGGCTGGAGGCTCGTTCTTGCAGCCCGTTCGCTCGACAAGCTGAACGCGCTCGCCGACGAGCTCGGCGGTTCGGAGCGCGCAATTGCCGTGGAGTGTGACGTCACGAGCTGGGAGGATCAGCAGGCGGCGTTGACGATCGCGCTCGAGCACTTCGGACGCCTCGATGCCGCGTGGGCCAACGCCGGATTCGGCGCGACACGGAGCTTCGTCGGCGACACGCCCGAGCACTGGCGGGACATGGTGCTGACGAACGTCTACGGTGCTGCACTGACGATCCGGGCCGCGCTCCCCGCGTTGAAGGAGTCCCGCGGGCATCTGCTGCTCACTGGCTCGGCAGCCGGCCGGAGGCACGTCCCGGGTTCGCTCTACTCGGCGACGAAGCACGCGGTGCACGCGATGGCCGAGTCGGCAAGGCAGGAGCTAAACGGGACGGGTGTCCGGGTGACGGTGATTGCGCCTGGGATTGTGGATACCGCGTTCTTCGCGCAGAAGCCGATGGAAGTGCCGCTCGAGCCCGACGACGTGGCCCGCGCCGTGCTGTACGCGCTGGAACAACCGGCGCACGTGGACGTCAACGAGCTTCTCGTCCGACCGACCGCGCAGGAGTTCTAGATGCGCGTGCAAGGCAGGAAGGCGACGTTCTCGATCGTCGCGGTCGACGCCGAGACAGGCGAGATCGGCTGCGCTGTCCAATCGCGCTACTTCGCAGTCGGCAACGTCGTGCCGTGGGCGCGGGCTGGGGTTGGTGCGGTCGCGACGCAGGCTGCCGGCGTTGCCGTCTTCGGGCCGCGGATCCTCGAACGGCTCGGCAGCGGACTCGGGCCGCAGGAGGCGATCTCACAGGTGCTCGCGGCAGACAGCGAACGCGAGACCCGGCAGCTCGGCGTCGTCGCCGCGGACGGGACCGCCGCGGCGCACACCGGGTCGGAGTGCCTTGCCTGGGCAGGGCATCGAACGGGGCCGGGCTATGCGGTGCAGGGGAACATTCTCGCCGGCGAGGCCGTCGTAGCGGAGATGGAGCGGGCGTACCTCGGAACCGGTGGCGCGCTGGCGGAGCGGCTCGTCGCCGCGCTCGAGGCAGGGCAGGCCGCGGGTGGCGACGCCCGCGGGCAGCAGTCGGCCGCCGTCCTCGTCGAGCGACCCGGTGCGGCCGCCGAGAGCCGCGAGGGCCTCGATCGCATCTGCGACCTCCGGGTCGACGACCACCCGGAGCCGATCGTCGAGCTGCGGCGACTGCTCGGGATCCGTCTTGTCTGGGATGCCCTGCGGTTGGCGACGGCACACCACGCACCCGGCCGCTACGGCGAAGGGGTTGCGCTCCTCGCTTCTGCGCACGAGCGCTTCGGCGACGACCCGATGCTCCTCTACGACCTGGCCTGCTTCGAGTCACTCGACGGCAGAACAGAGGACGCGCTCTCTCATGTCAGGCGGGCTGTCGAGCTCGACCCGGGTGTGCGTGCCGCGATGGCGGTCGACTCGGACTTCGCGTCGCTCGCGGACAACGCCGACTTCCGCGCGCTCGTCGGCGTGTAGGGCGAGGCTTTGCAACGCCGTAGGTCGCCCTACGGCCGAAGCTTGTATGCGTGGTCGGTGATCCAGACCAGCCCTTTGTCGACGTTTGCCTTGCGCAGCGCATCGGGCAGCTGAGACGTCGAGGTGCCGTCCTTTGCGGGCACCGGGAACAGGGCGCCGTACACGACGCGGGCCCAGGTGCCAGCCGCCACCGGTCCCCCACCGGCGATCGTTCCCGTCCACGTCTTGTGCGCCTCGAGCTGTTTGGGTAGAGCAGGCGTGAAGGTCTCGGCCGGCCGGATCGCGGGGAGCGAGTTGTCTGCACTGCGCGTCTCGAGCTCGGAGTGGGCGCCGGTTGAGAACAGCATCAGTCCGAAGGTCAGCGAATCGGATCGCCCGGGGAGCCCGACTGCGAACGGAAGTTCTGTGTCGTTCTCGACCGAGATGTGTGCACGCCACCCGTCCTTGGTCACCTCGAACGACCGAACCCCGAAGACGATGCGGCCCGATTTGTCGCCGATGCTCTCGAGCCACCCGAGCTCGGCTCGCTGCGGTGACGCTGCATGTGCGGGCGGCAGCGAGGTAGTGACGGTGCCGCAGCCGGCGAGCAGCGGGAGGTACGCGAGCAAGAGGAGCGTCCGGCGCACCGGCCCATGCTGACAGACAAGCCGTCGATGGTCGGCTGGTAGGCTCGGCGGCGGGGTGGACCTCTACGAGTATCAAGGCAAGCAGCTCTTTGCGCGCTTCGGCATCCCTGTCTCCAACGGACGCCTGGCCGAGACCTCGGAGGAGGCGCGAGCCGCAGCCGAGGAAATCGGCGGCGCTGTCGTCGTCAAGGCTCAGGTGCTCACCGGTGGACGTGGGAAGGCCGGCGGCATCAAGCTTGCAGCGACCCCCGACGAGGCCGAGCAGCATGCTCGCGCGATCCTCGGCCTCGACATTCGCGGCCATGTCGTGCGGCGCCTCTGGATCGAGAGCGCGTCCGACATCGCGAAGGAGTACTACCTTTCGCTGACCTTCGACCGGGGCGCGAAGCAGCCGCTCTTCATGTTCACGACGCAGGGCGGTGTGGAGATCGAGGAGGTCGCGGAGACGAATCCCGACGCACTGGTCTACCTGCACGTCGATCCGCTCGAAGGGTTCAATCCGTGGCAGGCCCGGCGGCTTATCTACGCAGCTGGAGTCAAAGAGCCAAGCGAGCAGAAGCAGATTGCAGCGATCATCGGGAAGCTCTACGAGACGTTCGTCGGCTGCGACGCGATGCTCTGCGAGATCAACCCGTTGATCGTGACGCCGGACGGCGAGGTGCGGGCGCTCGACTCGAAGTTCACGGTCGACGACAACGCGCTCTATCGGCATCCGGACATCGCGGAGATGCGCGACACCGCGGCGGCGGATCCGCTCGAGGCGCTCGCACGCGAGAAGCACGTCACCTACGTGAAGCTCGACGGCGAGGTCGGTGTGCTCGGCAACGGCGCCGGTCTCTCCATGTCCACGGTGGACGTCGTCACCTTCGCCGGCGGGCGGCCCGCGAACTTCTGTGACCTCGGCGGCGGCGGCGACGCTCAGGGCGTAGTCGACGCACTCTCGGTGGTTACGCAGGACCCGCAGGTGCGCTCGATCTTCTTCAACATCTTCGGTGGGATCACGCGCTGCGACGAAGTGGCCCGCGGGATCCTGCAGGCGCTCGAGCAGATCGAGATCACGGCGCCGATCGTCGTGCGGCTCGACGGGACGAACTCGGAAGAAGGCCGGCGGATCCTCGTCGAGGCGGCACCGCCGGGGCTTCATGTCGAGCCGACGATGCTCGATGCGGCCCGGCGCGCCGTGGAGCTTGCGGCATGACGGACGTGTGGTCGGAGAGGGCCGCGCTGTACGTGGAGTCCGACGCGCACAACCGTGGCGAGGATCTGGACGCCCTCGTCGAGTGGGCTGCGGGGGCGCGAACGGCTCTAGACGTCGCGACCGGCGGCGGGCACGTCGCGCGGCGGCTCCGCGAGGCTGGGCTCGACGTCGTGACCTGCGATCGGGCGCCGGGGATGCATCCGGATGTGATCTGCCCGGCGGAGCATCTGCCGTTCGCGAGCGGGAGCTTCGACGTCGTGGCGTGCCGCACGGCCGCCCACCATTTCGAGGATGTTGGCGCCGCGGTAGCCGAGATGGCTCGCGTCAGCGGTGATCGCGTACTGCTCGTGGACACGATGTTCATGGGCGACGACGTCGAGAAGGCCGAGACGCTCCGTGATCCGTCCCACGTGCGCAACTACTCCGCGGACGAGTGGCGCGGCTTTGTCGAGGGCGCCGGCTTGTCGGTCGCCGAGGCGCGGGAGTTCGAGCACTCGTTCGACCTCCAGGCGTGGCTCGGGCGGACCGGATGCACGGGTGACGACGCTGTTCGCGCGGTCGAGCTACTCGGCTCGCGCGTCGCGGGTGGCCGCCTGACGCTCGCGAAGATCGCTCTCCGGGCGGTGAAAAGCTAATGGCGATCATCGTCGATCGGGAAACGCGCCTTGTCGTGCAGGGGTTGACCGGCTCCGAGGGCCGCTTTCACGGGTTGCGGAATCGCGCCTATGGGACGCAGCTTGTCGCCGGTGTGACGCCGGGCAAGGGCGGACAGGACGTCGAGGGCGTTCCCGTCTTCGACACCGTGGCCGACGCGGTGGCGCGCGAGGGCGCGAACACGGCGATGGTCTTCGTCCCGGCTCCGTTCGCGGCCGATGCGATCTACGAGGCTGTCGACGCAGGGATCTCGACGGTCATCTGCATCACCGAGGGAATCCCGGCGCACGAGATGCTGCGCATCCACACCCACATCCGCCCTAAGGGCGTGACGATGCTGGGACCGAATTGCCCAGGTGCGCTCTCTCCCGGCAAGGCGAATGTCGGGATCATCCCGGCCGAGATCTTCAGCGAGGGCTCGATCGGGCTCGTGTCCCGGTCGGGCACGCTCACGTACCAGATCGGCCACGAGCTGACGCAGCTCGGGCTCGGCAACTCGACGATCGTGGGGATCGGCGGCGACCCCGTTGTCGGATCGTCGTTCATCGATGTTCTCGAGAAGTTCCGCGACGACCCACAGACCGAGTACGTCGTGATGGTCGGCGAGATCGGCGGCGACGAGGAGGAGAAGGCCGCTGCGTTCATCGAGGCGGAGCTCGGCAAGCCCGCGGTCGCATACATCGCGGGCTTCACCGCGCCGCCCGGCAAGACGATGGGCCACGCGGGTGCGATCATCTCCGGCTCGTCGGGAACCGCGCAGGGGAAGAAGGATGCGCTCGAGGCGCGAGGTATCCGGGTCGGCAAGACACCGACGGAGACCGCTCAGCTCGCGGCTGCGCTCGCCCGCGGGTAAAGCGTTCGTCAGGCCGGCCGAACCGGCTCGCGGCGCAGCTGGCTCGGTGCGTACAGCCAGATGAGAATCACGAGGGAGACGATCGGCAGGACGATCGTCCAGATCCCCAAGAGCCCTGGCGCGATCACGCCCAGCGCAACGGCTGGTCGGCCGCCGGGGAGACCACTGCGCACGGCGAACAGTCCGCCAAGCATGAGGACGCCGCCGACGAGCAGGATCGCGCCTTGCAAGCCCTTACCATCGCCGAAGGTTATGACGCCGATCGAAACCGCGATCGTGAAGATTCCGAGGGCGACTGTGAGGGCGACCATTCCGTAGTTCTTCAGCAGTCGGGTCATGTCTCCACCTCCAAGTGGACGGGTTGTGTGTGGGCGTGCTCCTCGGTGCTCGAATCGCCAGAGGAGATCGCCTGCCATCCCGGCGACCAGCCTCTCCGTGATCTCGATCGCGATCTGACCGGGTCGGCGGCCTTCGGTGGTGCTCCACTGTCTGTGCTCCCAGAGATCCGAGTCCAGCTCGTCTCTCCGTGCCGTCCGAAGGTCGGCGGGAAGCCCGCGCGTGTAGAGGCTCGCCCAGCGGCGCGTGAACCCCTCCGCGAGCTCGGGCGTGCGTCCGGTCACGAAGGAGCGAGCCCACCGTGGGGCTGGATCGCGGGTGACCGTCTGAGCGCGTCGGAGACGGCGAGGGCTTGCTCACCGAGCCCGGTGATGTGGTACAGCCGGCGGCGCGGACGGCCCTCGGCGGCGGCGGCAGCCGGATCCTCCCAGCTGCTCTCGAGGAGCCCTGCCTGCTGCATCCGCTCGAGCGCTTTGTAGAGCGTGCCGTGTGCGGTGAGCGTGCGGGCCTCCTCGCGCTCTGCGATCTCCTTTGCGATGGCAAAGCCGTGGAACTCCTCTTCGCCGCGCCTGCGAAGGTCGATCGCAGTCTCGAGGATCGAGATCTCGAGCGGAAGGAGTGTGCCTGCCTTTCGTCTCACCTCTGGATAATAGGCATATATCTTCCCATACGTCAAGTTGAACACGAGCAGTTGCACGCGGACGCGCAAGCGACTATATCTTCCTATTCAATGTCGACGACCAAGCTGTCGCGGATCCCCGACGACGTCCGTGAGGTGGCCTGGCGCTTCGTTGTCGGCGCCGGTGCGGGCGCGATCGCCGGCGCCGTGATCGGGGGCATCGGCGGCCGGCTCGCGATGCTCGTCTTGCGGCTGGGCTCCTCGGATTCGCTGCATGGGGTGTCGACGGACGATGGCTTCGAGATCGGCCAGATCTCCGCCCAGACGTTCTTCCTCTTGATGGTGACGGGGGGTCTCGGCGCTGCGGGCGGAGTGGTGTACGTTGCCATACGTCGTGCACTGCCGGCCAGGGGACGCCCGTTGCTCGTCAGCCTTGTTGCCGCGGTCGTCACGGGTGCGGACATCGTCGATCCCGTGAGTCTCGATTTCTCCGCGCTGGACCCGAAGGCGTTCGCGATCGTCGCGTTCACCTTGCTGCCTGGACTTGCCGCGTTCACGGCAGCGGTTGCGATCGAGCATCTGCTTGCCGTCGAGCCGTGGTCGAGCCGACCGCTGGCGATCGCGCTCTCGGTCGCGGCGCTCGTCCTCAACATCGTCCTTGTGGTCGTTGCTGCAATCGCGGGTGTCGCGCTCGGACTCCGTCGCTCGCCCGCTCTGGCAAGTCGCTTGCTCATGGTCGCGCGGATCGTCGTGCCGCTTGCGCTTGTTGTGTTGGCCACCCGCTCAGGCGTCGAGCTCTGGCGCGACGCGAGCGTGATTCTCTAGCCGTTACGCCAGCTCGACGCCGAGAGTCGCGAGCTTGGTACGTGCGATCTCGCGGTCGAGCTCCCGTGGAAACGCCTGCAGCCCAGGCTCGAGCCGCCGCGAGGCGAGGAGGTGCGCTGCGAGAGCCTGTACGGAGAACGAGAGATCCATGATCTCGACCGGATGGCCGTCGCCGCCCGCGATGTTCACGAGCCGTCCCTCGACGAGGAGGTGCACCCGCCGCCCGCCGGGGAGCTCCAGCGTCTCGACGCCCGGCCGGGTCGCCTCGATTCCGACGGCATGCGAGCGGAGCGCGGGGACGTCGATCTCGCGGGCGTCATGACCTGCGTTCGCAAGTACGACTCCGTCCGCGAGGCAGGCGAACGACTCGACCCCCAGCGCAGCGGCCGTCCCCGTCGCGGTAACGACGATGTCGGCGTCGGGTAGCGCTTCGGCAAGTCGGGCGATGCGGTGGCCTTCCGTGTGCGCTTCGAGCGCAGGCACGGGGTCGATCTCGACGACGACGACCCGCGCGCCGAGCCCAACGGCATAGCGCGCGATTCCACGCCCGACCCAGCCGTAGCCGACCACGCAGATCGTCTTGCCGGAGAGCTGCAGGTTCGTCAGCCTGTCGATCGCCGTCAGCGTTGTCTGACCAGTTCCGAAGCGGTTGTCGAACAGATGCTTGCACGAGGCGTTGTTGGCGGCGATCACCGGAAAGCTCAGCCGTCCTTGCGTTTCGAGTGTCCGAAAGCGCGCGACGCCGGTCGTCGTCTCCTCGGTCACGCCGCGGAGGCCGGCGGCGTGCTCCGGCCGCTGGTCGAGCAGGCGGAGGGTCAGCTCGGCCCCGTCGTCGACGACGATCTCCGGCTGGCTGTCTGCGACCGCGAGCAGATCCGCCTCGAAGTCGGCCGGCGACGCGCCGTGCGTCGCGTGCACTTCGATGCCGCGGCCGACAAGCGCCGCACACACTGCGTCCTGCGTCGTGCCCGGGTTGCTTCCCGCCATGACGACGTATGCGCCCGCCTCGGCGAGGATCGTCGCGAGGTACGCGGTCTTCGCCTCCAGGTGCACGACGACGGCCACACGCCGTCCGCGTAGCGCGCCGTCCGCCAGCACTCGGCGCGCGAGCGCATCGAGGACCGGCGAGTGCCGGGCGACCCAGGCGATCTTCTGCTCGCCGAGAGGAGCGAGGGCGGGGTCGGCGATCCTCGAGGCGGCAGACGCCGTCATGGGCGCGGTTCGATCAGATCTTCCGCTTCGGCCGGGTCGGGCCCCACTTGGAGCCACGGTTGCGACCGGAGTAGACGAGCTTCGGGGGCGCGGTCCGCATCCCCGTCTGCTCGAAGCGCTCCTGGTGGCCGTTCAACCGAGCCACCCGACTCACGTCAGCTTGCTGGTCGGGCAGCACCAGAGTGATCCCGATGCCGCTCTTCCCGGCCCGCCCAGTGCGGCCGACGCGGTGGATGTAGCCCTTGTCGTCCTCAGGCGGGTCGAAGTTGATGACATGGGTGATGTCGGAGAGGTCGAGCCCGCGCGCGGCGACATCGGTCGCGATCAGCGTCCTGCACTTGCCCTCTTCGAAGCGGGAGAGAGCGTTCTCGCGTGCGGCCTGCGTCTTGTCGCCGTGCATCGCTGCCGCATGGATGTCGAAACGGGCGAGCTTCTGCGCGAGCCGGTCGGCGCCGCGCTTCGTCCGCACGAACACGAGCACGAGGCCGCGCTCGGCGTTCAGCAGCTCGACGAGCTTCTCGACCTTGTTCTCGGGCGTGACCGCCACGAAGTGGTGGTCGATCTCGCCCGGCGACTGCTCCTCGGAGAGCTCCGCTTCGATCCGCGCCGGCATGTGTGTGTAGGCCCGCGCCAGCTCACCTACGGCGCCGTCGAGCGTGGCGGAGAAGAACATCGTCTGCCGCTTCTCCGGGATCAGCCGCACGATCTTGTCGACCTGGGGCTTGAAGCCCATGTCGAGCATGCGGTCGGCCTCGTCGAGGACGAGGATGGAGACGGCGTCGAGCCGGATCAACCGTCGGTCGACCAGATCCTGCAGACGGCCGGGCGTGGCAACGATGACGTGGGCGTTCTTGGCCTTCTGGGCCTGGGCGTGAATCGGCACGCCTCCGTAGACGGACGCGATACGCAGCTTGCGCGCCCCGCCGTTGATTGGGGCGAGCGATTCGAGCTCCTCAGTCACCTGACCTGCGAGCTCGCGGGTCGGGACGAGGACGAGTGCCGCGGGCCGTGGTGCGTCGGCTGCGACGCGCTCGACGATCGGCACCGCGAATGCGAGCGTCTTGCCCGATCCGGTCGGCGCCTTGGCGAGCACATCCTGGCCTGCGAGACCGGCCGGGATGGCGCGGATCTGCACCTGGAAGGGACTAACGATGCCGCGCTTCGCAAGCGCGCTGACCACGTCAGCGCTCAGGCCAAGCTCGGCGAAGGACTGCTGTGACATAGGGTTTTCGACTCCTGTTGTGTTGCGGGATCGAGATCTGACCTACCCTCGAAACCGCTGTAGGAGGAGTCGAAAGAAGCGAGATCTCACGGGGCAGCGGGTGCTACCCGTTGCTTCACCGTAGCAGCTGGGATACCTGCACAGGCGAAACGGAGCCGCCGGGTAGGCTGAGGTCGTGGCCCCGATCTCGTTCGCGCGAGGCGCCCCGGCGCCCGAATGCCTCGATCCGGCGCTCGTTGCCGACTGCGCACGCGCCGCGCTCGAGAGAGACGGCACGACCATACTGTCCTACGGAGCGGGTGGGGGATACGGGCCGCTGCGGGAGGTTCTCGCGGCACGGCACGGCGTCGATCCCGGCCGCGTCTTCCTGACTGCAGGCGGTCTGCAGGGCTTCGTCTTCTACGCCGCTGCGCAGTTGGCGCGCAAGCCCGGCCGCGTGCTCGTCGAGGCTCCGACCTACGACCGGCCGCTGAAGATCCTGGCCCGCGAGGGTGCCGAGGTGGTCGCGCTCCCGATGGACGACGAAGGTCTCGACCTCGATGCGCTCGAAGCCGAGCTGCGGCGCGCCGGCGACATCTCGTTCCTCTACACGATCCCGACGTTCCAGAACCCGTCCGGGCGGACGCTGGGCGTGGAACGACGAACGCGGCTCGTCGAGTTGGCACGCCAGCACGACGTCGCCGTTCTCGAGGACGACCCCTACGGGCTCGTCCGCTATGACGGCACGCCGCCACCGCTGCTCCACGAGCTCGACGTTGGATCTCGGGTGACGTTCACCTCGTCGTTCTCGAAGACGGTGGCGCCGGGCCTGCGCGTCGGCTACTTCGTCGTCGATGCCGAGCTGGCCGCGGCCTATGACGGCCGTGCCGTCTCGACGTACATCTCTCCCTCACTGCTTCCGCAGGCGGTCGTGTTCGAGCTGATGGATCGGGGTGGCTTCGAGCCGAACCTCGAGCGCGTGCGCGGCCTTCTGCGCAGCCGGCGCGATGCGATGCTCCAGGCGCTCGACTCGCTCGAGCTACCCGGCGACGTGAGCTGGAGCCGACCGGAGGGCGGCTACTTCCTCTGGCTCGAGTGCGGAGCCGGCGTCGATTCGACAGCGCTCCTGGCCCGTGCCACCGAGGCGGGCGTGACCTTCGTCAAGGGCTCCGACTTCTTCCCGGGCGGCACTGCTGGCACGAGCGCGGCGCGGCTCGCCTTCAGCTACGAGACACCGGAGCGCATTGCCGAGGGCGTCACGCTGCTCGCCAGCCTGCTCTAGCCAGCCGAATGCTTGCGCGCGCGTCGCGCGCGAATGTCGTCGAACAGCCAGCCGAGCAGGAAGCCAACCGCGAGCGCGAGCAGGATCAGGACGAAGAGCGGCGCGCTCGTGCTGAAGAAGACGAAGTTGACGTTCGTGCGGTGCAGGTTGAGGACGACGAGGATTGCGCCGTAGAGCAGGACGATCCCGAGGATGATGCGGCGCGGCGTCCATTGAAAGCCTGGCTTGTCCGTGTTCGCCGGTGCGGGAACGTGTCCAGACATGCCGGCAGTCTAGGCGGCTGCGCTGCTCGCGGCTAGCGGCTTGAGCTGGCGCACGACGAGCGGCGCCTGGCGCGGCGGAGTGAGCGCGTGACCCGTTGCCGCTCGGAACGTCGGGCACGGAACATCGCCAGGCAGGGCGCAGAGTCCGGCCGCGCGGAAGTAGCAATTATTGCAGGATAAGATGGTTTGTTTGCGCATCGAATAAGGAGTTCTATGACCCACTCCCGGGGCCAGTGGCCATTCTGGCGAGGTCGGCAGGTGGCGACAAGGGGCGACCGCGAGAAAAGTCGTGCAATTTCCGGCTGTTGTCCGTCAGGACGTGAGCTTGACAAAGTCCTGCAAAATCACGTTTTCGGCGGCAGAGTTGCCAAAGCGCGCAACGCCTGTTGAAAACTCTCCACAGGGATGACGCGCAGACCTCCTGCATAGCGCCTAGCCTCGGCCGCGTTCTCCCCAGCCGGAACGAGGAGAACATCGACACCTGCGCGTCGGGCTCCGACCGTCTTCTGCTTCACGCCGCCGATCGGGCTCACCGAGCCGTCGAGATCGAGCTCGCCGGTCGCTGCGACCCGATACCCGTGGGTCACGTTCTTCCCGAGGAGCTCGAGCACGTCGAGTGCGAACGGGAGCCCGGCCGACGGTCCACCGACACCTCGCAGGTCGATGTGAACCTTCAAGGGAAGAGTGATTGCTGCGGCCTGAGAGGCACGGTAGGCGCCGATCAGAGCTCGCTTCGGATCCTGGGGATCGGCGATTGTCTTGACCGAGACGACGAGCGGCTGGCCTTGGCGCAGGATGCGCAGCGAGACCACGTCGCCGGGCGTGTGTTTCGCGAGCGCCGCGCGGAGCTCCGGGCGGCTGAGGACGCCCTGGCCGTTAACACCGACGACGACATCGCCGCCCCGCAGAACCTTTGCGGCCGGGACGTCGCTGAAGACACCCTCGATGAGCACACCAGTCGGTCGCGCGATCACGTGCAGGCCGGCGCGCCGGAGCGCGACTGCCGCCGCGATCTCCTGCGACCGTTCCATATCTTCGAGCTCCTGCTTGTGCTGGTCCTCGAACGAGATGCCGCTCGGCACGACGGCACGGTTTGAAACGATCGAGGCTCCGTCCGGGCGGGTGAACGGGACTAGACGCTCGAGCCACGACGCCTGACGCTCGGTCACGTCGAGGTAGTAGATCCCTCCTGGCGCAGCGGGCGGGTGGCTCCCCTCCACCGTGACGAGCCCGGTGAGCGGCTTGGCGCTGTTCGGCAGGAAGAGGAAGTCCGATGAGGGGAACCGCCAGAGCGCGAACAGCACGAGTGGAACGACGATGGCGACGACCGTGAGGGCGCGCCTGATGTAGCGAAGCACGGCCTCTAGGCTCCGCGGGAGAAGCCGCCGTCAACGGCAAGCACCGTGCCGGAGACGTAGGACGCTCGGTCGGAGGCGAGGAAGCAGACGACGCTCGCGATCTCCGCGGCTGTCCCCGCGCGGCGCAGCGGGATCGACTCGAGGTCGCTGGCGCTGAGGCCGTTCGGGTGGAGCGAGCGCAGCCGCTCGGTGTCGATCCGGCCGGGCGCGATCGTGTTCACAGTGACGCCGTCCGGTCCGAGCTCTCGCGCGAGCGTGCGCAGCCAGCCGACGACGCCGGGACGGACGGCGTTCGAGAGCGCCAGGTTCGCGAGCGGCTCCTTCACCGACGTCGACTCGATAGCGACGATCCGGCCGTGCCCGCTCGCTCGCAGGTACGGGAGGCAGATTCCGACGAGCCTGACGTGAGACGTGAGCAGGAGGTCGACGGCGACGCCGAGCTGCTCCACGGTCATCTCGGCAGCGGTTCCCGGCGGTGGGCCGCCGCCGTTGAGCACGAGGATGTCGACACCGCCGAACGCATCGCTGGTCGTCTCGACCAGCCGTGAGACGTCGGCCGCTGCCGTGAGATCGCCGGCGACGGCAAGCGCGCCGATGGGCTCAGCGACGAGCGCGAGCTCGTCCTGCCGGCGCGCGAACATCGCGACGTTCGCGCCCTCCGCAGCCAGCGCTTGCGCGGTTGCAAGGCCCATCCCCTGCGACGCGCCGCAGACGATGGCCGTCCGTCCGCTCAGGCCGAGATCCACGATCGGGAAGAGTAGGCGGTTGACAGTTGGTCGTTAGGGCGAGGCAAGCCTCGCCCCTACTTGTGGGTGAGGACGCCGACGACGTCACGAACAGCCGCGGCCGACGCGCGGAGCGCCGCCTTCTCGGCCGCCGTCAGCTTGAGCTTGACGACCTCCTCGATCCCGGCCGCGCCGAGCTTCGCTGGCGCGCCGAAGTAGAGACCGTCGACGCCGTACTCTCCCTCGAGCAGGACCGTGCAGGGGAGGACGCGCTTCTCGTCGAGGCAGATTGCATCGACCATCTGCGCCGCGGCCGCGCCGGGCGCGTACCAGGCGGACGTTTTCAGCAGATTGACGATCTCGCCGCCGCCCTTGCGCGTGCGCCCGACCATCTTCGCGATCCGCGAGCGCGAGACGAGCTGCTCCAGCGGGACACCGCCAACGGTGGTGGCGGAGACGACCGGCACCATCTGGTCACCGTGCCCGCCGAGCACCATCGCGGTGACGTCCTTGATGGACGAGCCCGTCTCCCAGGCGATGAACGCCGAGAAGCGCGCCGTATCGAGGATGCCGGCCATCCCGAAGACGCGCTCCTTCGGGAGCTTCGAGACTGCCTTGGCCACGTGGCACATCGCGTCGAGCGGGTTCGAGACGACGACGATGATCGCCTTCGGCGAGCGCTTCACGACCTCTTTCGTCACCGACGCGACGATGGCCTCGTTCGTCTGGACGAGATCGTCGCGGCTCATCCCGGGGGAGCGCGGCCGGCCGGCGGTGATCACGACGACATCCGAGCCTTTCGTCTCCTCGTAGCCGTTCGTGCCGACGATGTTCGGCTCGTAGCCGAGCACCGCGGCGGCCTGGTTCATGTCGAGCGCCTTGCCCTGCGGGAAGTTCGGGACGATGTCGACGAGGACCACATCGGCGTAGTCGCGGCGCGCGATCTCCTGCGCGCAGGTCGCACCGACATTGCCCGCTCCTACGACTGTGACTTTCTTGCGCACGTTCTCTCCTACCTCTCCTAGGTCGTCAGCTTGGCGATGATCGCGTTCGCGTACTCCGCCGTTCCTACTGCGGTCGGATCGTCGCGGCGCTCCTTCAGGTCGTACGTCACTCTCTCCCCTTCGGCGATCACCGCAGCGACGGCAGCCTCGAGCCGGGCGGCGGCCTCGCGTTCGCCGATGTGCTCGAGCATCAGCTTGCCGGAGAGGATCATCGCGGTGGGATTCACTTTGTTCTGTCCCTTGTACTTCGGCGCCGACCCATGCGTCGCTTCGAAGACCGCTGCATCGGTGCCGATGTTCGCACCGGGTGCGACGCCGAGGCCGCCGACGAGTCCGGCGGTGAGATCGCTGATGATGTCGCCGTAGAGGTTCGGGAGCACGAGGACGTCGAACTCCTCCGGTCGCTGGACGAGACCCATGCAGAGCGCGTCGACGAGCGTCTCGCGCGGCTCGATGTCCGGGTAGTCGGCGGCGACGTCACGGAAGACGGAGAGGAACAGGCCGTCCGTGAACTTCATGATGTTGGCCTTCGTGATGCAGGCGACCTGGCGCCGGCCGGCAGCCCGCGCGTGCTCAAAGGCGTAGCGCACGATCCGCTCGGTCCCCTCGGGGCTGATCGGCTTGATCGAGATTCCGGACGACGGTGCGATCTGCTTCGTCTGCTTCGTGTTCAGGAAGTCGATCACCGAGTGCGCGTCGTCGGTGCCTGCCTCGTACTCGATGCCCGCGTACAGGTCCTCCGTGTTCTCGCGCACGATCACGACATCCACGCCGTCGTAGCGGGAACGAACGCCCGCGTAGCTCTTGCACGGCCGCAGGCAGGCGTAGAGGCTGAGCTCGTGGCGCAGGGCAACGTTGACCGAACGGAAGCCTGTGCCGATCGGCGTCGTGATCGGGCCTTTCAGCGCGAGGCGGTTCGCCTTGATCGACGCCAGCGTCTCCTCGGGCAGCGGTGTGCCTGCCTCCTCCATTACGTCGACGCCCGCGTGGCGCACGTCCCAGTCGAACTCGACTCCGGTCGCCTCGAGCACACGGCGGGTCGCTTCGGTGAGCTCCGGGCCTGTCCCGTCGCCGGGAATCAGGGTGACGCGGTAGGCCATGGGCGGCGGATTGTACGTGCGCTCCTCGGCTTCACCGCTCAGGTACCGTCCAAAGCGGATGAGTGAAGTCGCCGACTTCAAGCCGGGTCTCGATGGTGTCGTTGCCGTCGAGACCGAGATCGCGGAGCCCGATCGCGATGGCGGCCAGCTCCGCTACCGGGGTGTCGACCTCGTCGAGCTCGTCGGCCGTTATCCGTACGAACGCATCTGGGGTCTTCTCGTCGACGACGACATCGACTCGGCCATGCCCGAGCCGGAGCCCTACGAACCGGCTCGTCTGACCGGGAATGCACCGTCCGACCTCCAGGCCGAGACAGCACGCCTCTCCGGCGTGTGGAAGCTAGGCAAGTTGAACGAAATCTCAGACGAGCAGGCGCGCGATGATCTCGGCAGGCTCTCGGCCCAGATGATGGGGATCGTGGCGCGGTCCGCACGCGTCGCCGACAAGAACGTCGACGAAGTTTCGGCCGACGTGGTCGCGCAAGGAACGACGGCCGCGGAGAAGTTCCTCCTCCAGTGGCGCGGTGAGGCCGATCCGAACGCCGTGAAGGCGATCGACACGTACTGGATCTGCACGGCCGAGCACGGGCTGAACGCATCGACGTTCGCCGCGCGCATCGCTGCCTCTACGGGGGCGGACTGTGGCGCTGCCCTCTCGTCGGCGGTCGGCGCTCTCTCGGGGCCGCTGCACGGCGGCGCGCCCGCATACGTTAAGCCGATGCTCGAAGAGGTCGCGGCGATGGGCGACCCGGAGAAGTGGGTGGCGGACACCCTCGACTCCGGCCGTCGGATCATGGGCTTCGGGCACCGCATCTACCGCGCCGAGGATCCGCGCTCGCGGATTCTCAAGGAAACCGCGCGCGAGTTGGGCTCGCCGCAGATCGAGATCGCCGAGAGGCTCGAGGAGGCGGCCCTCGCCGAGCTCGAGCGGCGGCATCCCGAGCGTCCGCTGAGGACGAACGTCGAGTACTACTCGGCCCTTGTTCTCGACATCGCCGAAGTCCCCCCGCCGCTCGCGCCGGCGATGTTCGCCTGCTCGCGCGTGGCCGGGTGGTCGGCGCACATCCTCGAGCAGAAGCGCACCGGGCGCCTGTTCCGACCGTCCGCTCGCTACGTCGGCCCCGGTCCGCGGCAGCTCTCGGAATGACGCTCGCCGAGGCTGCGGCGCTCGCCGACGAGTACGCGCAGAAGGGGTTGGAGCGCGAGCTGGCGACGCTGCGTTCGCAGTGGGACGACGAGATCGAGGCGGCTGCGCGGAACCCGGACTATCGCGTGCGAGGTCAGGCGTACCGGGCGATCGCGCAGTTCCGTTTCCGGCAGAAGATCGACCTGCTGCGCCGGGGACTCGAGGACGAAAGCCCGGCGGCACGCGGTTCATCGCTGATCTCGCTCGAAGGGCTCTCGCGCCAGCATCCGGGCGACGTCAACAAGTTCCGGCCGCTCCTCCACGACCTGGCGGCGAAGGACGGCAACATCGCGGTCCGGCGGCTCGCCATTCTCTGCCTCAAGAACGGGAGTGCGACCCGCGAGTCGATCCAGCTGCTCGACGGGCTGGCTGGGGATGACGAAGAGGATCGCGAGGTGCGTTCGTCAGCCCGGTCGGTGGCGCTGTTCCTGACGCGCAAATCACGCGAGAAGCATTGAGCGCTGCGCCGGTCGTCGGCCTGATCATGGGCTCCCGCTCGGATTGGGAGACGATGCGCCACGCGGCCGAGACGCTCGACGCGCTCGGTGTGGAGTACGAGAAGAAGGTCGTTTCGGCCCATCGCACGCCGGATCTGCTGTTCGAGTACGCGGGGACGGCCGAGGAGCGCGGGTTGCAGGTGATCGTCGCCGGTGCAGGCGGCTCGGCTCATCTTCCCGGGATGACCGCGGCGAAGACCGCGCTGCCCGTGCTCGGCGTGCCGGTGGAGTCGAAGACGCTGAAGGGGATGGATTCGCTGCTCTCGATCGTGCAGATGCCGGCAGGCGTTCCCGTCGGGACGCTCGCAATTGGTCGCGCCGGTGCTGTCAACGCGGCGCTGCTCGCGGCAGCGATCCTCGCACGGGGGGACACCGAGTTGCGTGAGCGGTTGCGGCGGTTCCGGGCCGAGCAGACGCAGGCGGTGCTCGACTCGCCCGACCCGTCTCCGTGACGACCGTGGGCTGTCTTGGGGGCGGCCAGCTAGGGCGGATGCTCGCGCTCGCCGGTATCCCGCTCGGCCTCGAGTTCCGGTTTCTCGATCCGTCGCCTGAGGCTTGCGCGGGCGAGGTCGGCGAGCTTCTCGTCGGCGCCTACGACGACGAGGCGCTGCTCGACCGGCTAGCTGACGGGGCGGCTGTGGTCACGTACGAGTTCGAGAACGTGGCTGTTGCGGCTGCGCGTCGGGTAGGCGCGCTTCCAGGCGCGCGTGCGCTGGAGGAGGGTCAGGATCGACTGCGCGAGAAGGAGCTCTTCCGGCGGCTCGGCATCCCGACGGCACGATTCGGCTCTCTCGCCGACACCGGAGTGCCGGCGATCATCAAGAGCCGGCGGCTCGGCTACGACGGGAAGGGCCAGCGCATCGTGCAGGTTGACGAGTCGTTGGGCCAGGATGAGTTGGCCGAGGAGCTCGTGCCGTTCGGGCGTGAGTTGTCGCTGATCGCAGTGCGGGGTCCCGACGGCGCAGTTGCGTTCTACCCGCTCGTGGAGAACGTGCACCGCCACGGGGTTCTCCGGCTGTCTCGCGTTCCAGCCGAGGGTGCCGACGACGATGTGGCGCAGGAGTACGCACGCCGGCTGCTGGAGGAGCTCGACTACGTCGGCGTGCTCGCGCTCGAGTTGTTCGAGATCGACGGCGCGTTGCTCGCGAACGAGTTCGCACCGCGCGTCCACAACAGCGGCCACTGGACAATCGAAGGCTCGGTCACGAGCCAGTTCGAGAATCACCTGCGGGCGATCCTCGGGTGGCCGCTCGGGTCGACGTCGGCGGTGGGCGCGTGCGCGATGGTCAATCTCGTGGGCACGCTGCCGCGGCTAGAGGAGCTGCTCGCGCTGCCGGCTGCTCGCGTTCACCTCTACGGCAAGGAGCCGCGCCCGGGGCGGAAGGTCGGACACGTCACGTTCGTCGGCGCGTCCGAGGAGACGATCGCCGAAGCGGTACGGCTCGCGGCGATCTAGCGTCGCGCGTGCGGGTGCGCGTCGAAGTAGGTCTCCCGGCGGCGCTTATCCGAGACATTGGTGTAGAGCTCGGTCGTCGAAAGGTCGGCGTGGCCGAGCATCTCCTGCACGCTGCGTAGGTCGGCTCCGCCCTCGAGGAGGTGTGTCGCGAAGGAGTGCCGGAGGAGATGCGGGTGGACGCGCCCGGGCTCGAGTCCCGCGCGGTCGGCCAGCTTCCGCAGGATCAGGAATGCGCCGGCCCGCGTGAGCGCTCCGCCGCGGGCGTTCAGGAACAGATCAGGGCGGTGGCGGCAATCGAGATGTGGCCGGCCGAGCGCGAGATAGCGCCGGACGGTCTCGACGCCGGGCCGCCCGAGCGGGACGATCCGCTCCTTGCTCCCCTTGCCGAGGACACGGACGGTGCGCGCGTCGAGGTCGACCCCCGTCTTTGCGAGCCCAACTGCCTCCGACACACGAAGGCCGGCGCCGTAGAGGAGTTCGACGAGAGCACGATCGCGCATCCCCCGCGGTGTGCTGTCGTTGGCGGCTTCGATCAGGCGCTCGACTTCTCCGGCCGAGAGCGTCCGCGGCAGCTTCCTCTGGCGGCGCGGGAGCACGATCTCGGCCGCCGGGTTGTCGGCGCGTGAGCCGGTCAGCATCGCGTGGCGGTAGTACGACCGCGTGGCCGCGAGGCGGCGCGCGATGGTCGAAGCCGCGAGGCCGTTGGCGCGCATCTGGGCGACCCACTTCTCCAGATCCTCGACCGAGGCAGCGCCGACCGTACCGCCGCGGAAGCCGGCGAGGTCAGCGAGGTCACGGCGGTAGGCATCGACCGTTCTCGGTGAACGCTGCGCGCCGAGCAGCAAGAGGAAGCTCTCGACGTCGCGATCGATCTCGGGGACTCGTCTCGTCGTCGTGGTGGGAAGGTCGCTCATCGGCCAGGAACGATTCGGCGGTCCGCGCGTCGCTCCTGCGCGGCGCTCGACTTCCTAGGAGCGCGGATGCGCGTGGTCGTACACCTTCCGCAGCCGGCGGGCGTCGACGTGGCTGTAGATCTGGGTCGTCGAGAGGGACGAGTGGCCGAGTAGCTCCTGGATCGTGCGGAGGTCCGCTCCGCCTTCGAGCAGGTGGGTGGCGTACGAGTGGCGCAGGCGATGCGGGTTCGGAACGAGGCGACGCAATGTGCTGGTGTCGAGCCGGCGCCCTCGCGCCGAAAGGAAGAGCGCGTCACAAGCCTCTCGCGCGAGCGCCGGGCGGGTGTCGCGCACATACGCCGCCACGGCGAGCGCCGCGACCTCCCCGAGCGGCACGACGCGCTCCTTCCCACCCTTCCCGCGAACGTGAAGCGCCTCCTGCTCGAAGTCGACGTCTGCCAGGTCGAGCGCAACCGCCTCCGCACTGCGCAGGCCGCACGAGTAGACGAGCTCGACGAGCGCGCGGTTTCGCACCGCGAGTGGCTCGTCGCCCACCAATGCCTCGATGAGAGCCTCGACCTCGTCGACCTTCGGCGCATCCGGCAGTCGGCGCGGCTTGCGCGGCGCAAACGGCGCATTGGGCACGCGGCCGGAACCGAGTGTGAAGCGCAGGAACGACCGTACCGACGCGAGGCGGCGCGCGATCGTCGTCGGAGCGAGGCGTCGCCGGTCGCGACCCAGATCGGCCGTGTATCCCGCGAGCGCGCGCGTGTCGATCTCCTCGAGACCGAGGCCACGCGCGTCCAGCCAGCGAGCGAAATCACGCAGGTCGAAGCCGTAGGAGCGCCGGGTAGACTCGGAGAGACCAGGGCTTGCGAGATAGCGATCGATCGCATGAGCGAGATCCATGTCCACCGATTCGCCCTGAGCTCCACGTCGCCTGCCGATGCGAAGACGATCGCTCCTCATAGTCGCCCTCGGTCTAGCCGCTCTCGTCGCCCTGGTGCTCGTCGTTCGCGACCGGCAACCGGCGAATCGATCGCCGGTCCTTCCCGGGAGCGCCGTCTCGCTGGTCGGAGACTCGCTGAATCTCGGCACCGAGCCCGCGCTCCGCAGCGCACTTCGGCACCGGACGTTCACTACCGACGATGTAGTCGGTCGCGATGCCGCAACAGGGATCGACCGTCTGCGGCGCGCGGGCTCGACACTTGCGCCGTACGTCGTGATCAGCCTCGGCACGAACGACCCGTTGTCAGCGGTCGGTGCGTTCCGCAGCGACGTTGCAGAGGCACTGCGCCTGGCAGGATCCCACCGGTGCGTCGTCTGGGCGACGATCCACCGTGACGGTGACGCCTACGATGCGTTCAACGACGTCCTGCGAGCGGCCGCGGCGCGGAACCGGAACCTGCGTCTGGTCGAATGGTCGGCAATGATCGACAAGCACCCCGAGTGGCTCGCGGCCGACGGCATCCACGGCAGTCCGGACGGATACGTCGCCCGTGCCGAGGCGGTCGTTGCCGCATTACGGTCGTGTCACTCGGCCGGGATCGGCCAGTGACAACCGCACGTGTGGCCCCGCTCGCGAGCGGGGCCGAGGCGCGCATCCGCAACGAGGGCGCGCCGTTGTGGGCGATCCTTGTCAACGGCGGCACGGCGAAGCGCATCGCCGGCACCTGGAGCGCCACGAGCGAGCTGCTCGCGACGGAGCTTGCGCCGCGCTTCCCGGGGATCTGCTTCGTCGAAGTGCGCTACCGGCTCAAGACCTGGAAGGAGCTCGACGGTTGCATGGAGGACGCTGCCGCGGCGCTCGACCTTGTCCCGGCAGAGAGCCCGGCCAGCGCGTTGCTCGTCGGCTTCTCGATGGGCGGAGCGGTCTCGATCGGCGTTGCCGGTCACGAGGCCGCGGCCGGCGTGCTCGGTCTGGCGCCGTGGATTCCGTCCCGCCTCCCGCTCGACGGGCTCAGCGGGAAGCGCCTCGATGTCGTCCACGGCTCCTGGGATCGCTACCTACCGGGGGTGCCGGGGGTGAAACCGAGCAGCTCTCGCGCCGGGTTCGATCGTGCGCAGGCTCTCGGTGTCGAGGGGACGTACACGCTGATCCCCGGCGGCCTACATGGCTGCGCGGTTCGTGCCAGGTCGGGTCGTCTCGTCAGGCTGCCGCGCTGGCAACGCTGGGTCGATCAGGTCGGTGTCGGGCTGGAGCGGTTTCAGACTTCGGCGACGAGCTTGCGCCGCTCGAGCTGATCGCGGTCGGGCAGTCGCACGTTCCAGGCGAGTCCGAGCTTCTCGAGCAGCTTGATCGTCCACCACGACGCGTCGATCTGTAGCCGGCCGAGGCCGTGTCGCGCGGAGCTCGGGAAGGCGTGATGGTTGTTGTGCCAGCCCTCGCCCATCGTCAGCATCGCCACGATCCAGTTGTTGCGGCTCTCGTCGCGCGAGCGGTAGGCGCGCTGGCCGAACATATGGCAGATCGAGTTGACGCTGAACGTCGCGTGCTGGTAGGCGAAGACCCGCACGAGCCCGCCCCAAACCAGCGCCTGAACACCGAGCTGCCAGCGGAAGCCGCCGACCAGGTAGCCGACGAGGAACGGAAGCCCGAAGGTGACGACGACCCAGAGCAGATAGAGGCGGTCGATCCTGCGGATCAGCTTGTCCTCGTAGAGGTCACGGCCGTACTGCCAGCCGCGCTCCATCCCTTTCAGCGTGAAAAGCCAGCCGACGTGGGCGTGCGCGAAGCCCTTGACCGCGCCGAGCACGCCGTCGCCGTGACCGGCATGCGGCGAATGCGGGTCACCGTCCTTGTCGGAGAGCGCGTGGTGCTTGCGATGGTCGGTGACCCATTGCGTGACCGGCCCCTGCATCGCCAACGAGCCGAGGATCGCGAACGTTGCACGCAGCCATTTCGTCGTTTCGAAGCTCTTGTGCGTGAACAGGCGGTGGAAGCCGACCGAGTTACCGAGCGCGCTCGCCGAGTACAGGACCAGGAACAGCACGATGTCGAGCCACGAGAGCGCGACACCCCAAAGGAGGCCCATGGCCGACAGCAGTCCGAGCGGCGGGACGCCGACGGCGATCAGCGTCACGACCTGGCTGACCAGGCTGGTGCGCTCGCGTACTGTCCCGATCGCGACCTTGGAGGCTACGTCCGACATGTCTCGATCTCCTCTGTCTCGGGTTCTTCGAGTTCTAGCGCCAACCGGATCGCCCGCGGTCACGAATACGCCTCGATGACGATAGCGGTCGTGGGATCGGGAGTCGCAGGACTGGGTGCTGCCTATGCGCTTTCACACACGCACCCGGTCGAGCTGTTCGAGGCCGACGAGCGTCCCGGCGGCCACGTCAACACGATCAGCGCAGGGTCGCTCGAGCTCGACACCGGGTTCATCGTCCACAACACGGCGAACTATCCGCAGCTGACACGCCTGTTCCGCGAGCTCGGCGTCGCGACGCAGCCGTCGGAGATGTCGTTCTCCGTCGCGTGTGCCTGCGGGCTCGAGTGGTCGAGCCGGCGGCCATGGACGTGCGGGCCGAAGCTACTGCGCGAGATCGTCCGCTTCCTCCGCACGGCCGAGGCTGACGATGCGCGCGGGTTGACGCTCGCCGAGTATGTCCAGGTACGCGGCTACTCCGAGGGGTTTCGCCGCCACTACCTCGTCCCGATGACAGCGGCGTTGTGGTCGACTGCGCCGTCGCTGGCGCTCGAGTTCCCGGCCGAGACGCTGATCCACTTCTTCGCCAATCACCGGATGCTCGGTTTCCGACGACACCGGTGGAGGGCGGTTGCCGGTGGCAGCCGGACCTACGTTCGGGCGTTGCTCGAACGGATGGGCATGCCGATCCAGCTTGGCGCGCCAGTCCGATCGGTGCGTCGTACAGACGTAGGCGTCGAGCTGCGAACGGACGACGGCGTCGTACGGCCGTTCGACGGCGTCGTCGTCGCAACCCACGCGCCGCAGGCTCTTGCTCTGCTCGCCGACCCGTCCTACGAGGAGCTGCGCCTGCTCTCTGCGTTCGCGACGACACCGAACGAGACGGTGCTCCACACGGATTCGCGTGTTCTTCCCCGGGCTGAGGGGGCGCATGCATCGTGGAACGTCCGGCTCCAGACCTGCGGCGACCAGCTGGCGAAGCCGACAATGACCTACCTCCTCAACCGGCTACAGCGTCTTGACGGTGACGCGCGATACTGCGTCACGCTCAACGAGAGGGCTGCGATCGATCCGGCAAAGATCATCCGCACCATCAACTACGACCATCCGCAGATGACGATGACCAGCATCGCAGCGCAGTCCGAGTTGCACACGCTCAACGGGCCCCGCGCGACCGCGTTCTGCGGCGCTTGGCAGGGGAATGGCTTCCACGAGGACGGGCTCGTCTCCGGCCTCCGGGCCGCCGAGAGCTTTGGAGCGAGCTGGTGAATTCCGCGCTGTATGTGGGAACCGTGATGCACGCCAGGCACTCGCCGCGCGACCACGTCTTCCGCTACCCGGTCTACCAGTGGCTCATCGACCTCGACGAGCTGCCGGAACTGGACCGGCGTTTCCGCTTCTTCGGCTGGAACCGCCGCGCCGTCACGTCCTGGCACGACGAGGACCACATCGACATCCGCGCGTACCTGGGCGAGAACGGCATCGATCTCGGCCAGGGGGCCCGCATCGTCTGCCTGGCGAATCTGCGCGTGCTCGGCTACGTCTTCAACCCCGTCTCATTCTGGTGGTGCTACCGCGCCGACGGTGAGCTCGCATGCATCGTCGCCGAGATCAACAACACCTTCGGCGAGCGGCTCCCATACCTACTCTCGCCGGCGAACGAGGTCGACGACCCACGCCGGCACGCGTACGCGACCGACAAGCGGATCCACGTGTCGCCGTTCATGTCGATGGATCAGCGGTACACGTGGTTCTTCTCCGAGCCGGGTGAACGGCTCTCTGTACGAATCGACGTGCACGAAGAAGGGATGCGCCCGTTCCACGCGACGTTCGTCTCGCATCGCGTCGAGCTGACGCCGGCGGCGATACGCGCCGCGCTCGTCCGCTACCCGCTGATGCCGGCGAAGGTGATCTCGCTGATCCACCTGAACGCTGCGCTGCTCAAGCTCAAGCGCGTGCCGTTCTTCCACAAGCCGCCGTTCGTGGCTGGTCAAGGGTCGGTGAAGCCGTGAGGCTTGCGGGGGCTGTTGCACAGCGCATCTGTTTCCGGGCGCTCCAAGGCCTCCGCGGCGGCGAGCTCGTCATCCGCTACCCCTGCTACCGAGGAGGCGGCCGCGGGAAGCGGTTCGGCGACGGGCTTGGACCGACTGCGGTGGTCGACGTGCACAGCACTGACTCCTTCTGGCAGAAACTTGCGCTGCGGACCCGCATCGGCTTCGGCGAGTCATACGTCGACGGCGACTGGGATGCCGACGATCTCGTTGCACTGTTCGAACTGCTGTCCGTGAACCTCGAGGCGGCCGAATCTCACCCGGTCTTCCGCGTCCTCCACAAGCTGCACGAGCTCCGGCCCCACCGAGCTCAGCGCCAGTCGCCTGCGGCGGCTCGCGACAACATCCATGCGCACTACGACCTCGGCAACGACCTCTTCCAGCTGATGCTCGACGAGACGATGACGTACTCGTGCGCAGTCTGGGAGCGGCCGGGAATGAGCCTTGCCGACGCGCAGCGCGCGAAGTACCGGCGGATCTGCGAGAAGCTGCAGCTCGTCTCTGGCGACCACGTCCTAGAGATCGGCTGTGGTTGGGGCGGCTTCGCGATCTACGCCGCCGGCGAGTACGGCTGCCGCGTTACCGGACTGACGCTCTCGCCGAGCCAGGCGTCGCTCGCGCGCAAACGGGTGCGCGAGGCCGGTCTTGATGAGCTCGTAGAGATCCGCGAGCAGGACTACCGGCATACCGAGGGACGGTTCACGAAGGTGGCGTCGATCGAGATGCTGGAGGCGATCGGCCTAGCCGAGCACGAGACGTACTTCCGTGCGATCGACGATTTCCTCGAACCGGACGGGATCGCCGTCATCCAGACGATCGCCATCCCGGACAAGCGGTTCGAGCGCTACAGCCGCCGCAGCGATTGGATCCAGCAGTACATCTTTCCGGGCTCGCTCATTCCCTCGGTCGGGGCAGTGGAACGTGCAACGGCGAACACCGGCCTGCAGATCGCCGACGTGGAGGAGATCGGCCCCGGCTACGCCGAGACGCTGAAGATCTGGCGCGAGAACGTCGAGTCGCGCGTCGACGAGATCCGTGCGCTCGGCTACGACGACCGCTTCCTCCGCATCTGGCGCTTCTACCTCTCCTACTGCGAGGCAGCGTTCAGAGCCCGCGTGCTCCGCGACGTGCAACTCGTGCTGGCCCGCTCACGAATTCAGGCGCCCGCTTCCGTTCCTGACAACAGTGCGCCCGCCGAGACCCCGTTCGCCCGCCGCCGTTAGACGATGACCACGACGACTGTGGCCAAGCCAAGGACGATGCCGGCAACCGCGAAGAGCAGTGCAGCGGTGCTCGTGAAGGGGAAAAAACCGCCTTCGAGCAGCGCGGCTTCCTGGAGCTGCTGATGGCGGAAGCCGTAGGCGATGATTCGAGTTCGTGCTCAATCGAGCACCGAGCCCTAACGCGCCGAGCCGGACGAAATGTGCTACGCTATGACGCACAATGAGTTCGAGGGCCGGCATACGCGAGCTTCGGCAGCATCTGTCGCGGTACGTCGATCGCGTCCGAGCCGGTGAGACGATCGACGTCACCGACCACGGCGCACTCGTCGCACGTCTCGTCCCGGCAGTCGACACCGCAAGTGAGATCGCCACGCTGGAGGCCCGAGGTCTTGTCCTGCGGGCGCCGAGCCTCGACTTCGCGAGTTTGGCGGCGCCCCGCGCTCCCCGCCCGGGGGAACGCCTGCCGAGCGAGTTGCTCGCCGAAGATCGTGCGGGGCAGCGTTTCTGAGCGGTGTTGTACGTCGACACCTCTGCGACCGTCAAGCTCCTCGTCGAGGAGCCGGAGAGCCAAGCGTTGGCCGACTTCCTCCGTTCGGCTGAGACACCCCTACTGACGAGCCGGGTCGGCGTCGTGGAGCTCCGCCGGGTCGGGCGCAGGAGCGGTGAGACTGCAGATCGGGCGGACGCGCTTGCCGCGACGCTGCTCATCGCAGAGCTCGACGAGGCAGTCGAGCGGCGTACGTTGGGTCTCGACCCCAACCTCCGCGCGCTGGATGCGATTCATCTCGCGACGGCGCTCATCGCGGCAGAATCGCTCGCGGGTTTCGTCTGCTACGACGCGCGACTAGCAACGGCGGCAGTGGCGCACGGCCTGAGTGTGCTCGCGCCCGCCTAGTAGACGTAGACCGGGGTGCCCTGAGTCGCGAACTCGTAGACCCGTTGCGCCTCCGGCGCGGACAGCCGCACGCAACCGTGCGACGCTGGGTAGGCCGGGACGTACGAGTAGGAGTGCATCGCGATCCCGCCATGGAAGTACGACGCCCATGGCATCCACACCTTGAACGGCATCGACCAGGAAAGCTGCTCCTTGCGGTACACGCTGAACGTGCCCGACGGGGTGTCGCGGCCGGGGGCGCCAGTCGACACGTGCACCGCTCGCACGACCTGTCCATCGACGACCTCGAGCAGCACGCCGAGGCCTCGGTAGATCTCGACGTGGCGGCCAGGGTCGGTCACCGTCGGCTGCGGGCGGGTTGCACGGAGAACCTGCGCGAACGACTCGGTCGTCAGCGTGCCGTCGCGCGTCAACCCTCGCCAGGCCTCGAACGCCGTCAGTGCCTGCGACGTCGCGTAATCGAGCTCGCCGGTCACTTCCTGCCGGTCGAGCCAGCCTGCGTCGGCGAGGATCCTCTGGGCCAGGCGCACCTGGCCGGGCTCTTCGAGATCGTCGGCCGTCAGCTCGGCTCTGATCGCCGGTGCAGTCGTCGGTGCGAGCAGCGTCAGATCCCACCAGCCGTCCGCTGTCGGATGCCAGTGGAGGCCAAGATCGGGATAGACGGTGACGAGCCGGCCGGACACGGAGACGCGGAAGCGCCGCAAGCTGGCGAACTGCTGCAGCGTCCGCCCGATCTGCAGGACACGCAAGCCCAGCCTCGCTGGTTTCACAGGAGACATCGAGGCGGCGGTCTGGGCAAGGAAGCGACTGTCGAGCTGAATCGTCAGCGCCGACCCGGTTCGGCGGAAGCCGAGGAGCCGGGTTCCCGAAGCGAACGCCGTCCGCGCCCCACCGCGCGCCTCGGGCGCGGTCGGGCCGGCAAGCAACGTGCGTAGAGCCGCCGGAACCAGGGGGCCTTTCTGATCGACGTCGCGGATGCCGTACCGCAGCTGATCGCCTTGCGGGAACCACGTGCGCACGAGCGTTCCGGCGTCGACTGGCGCCGCGAGGGCCAGGAACGCTGACGAGACGACCACCCCGGCGGCAACGCGCATTCCAGCTGAGAGAGTTCGACTTCGACGCATGAAAACCCTTGTCGGCCGTCCGGCGAACAAAGATGAGGGTCCTCGTGAGGTTTTCTGCTCCCAGCTATGCGCAGGTACGCCGTGCTCTCGGCGGCTTCGTGCGGGCTCTTTACCGCGTCGAGGTCGTCGGGGCGGAGAACATTCCGGCTGCCGGCGCAGCGGTCATCGCCGGGAACCACATCTCGGTGCTCGACCCGATCGTGCTCGGCGCGGTAGTGGACCGTGACCTCTGCTTTCTCGGCAAGGCCGAGTTGTGGCGCTTTCGGTTGCTCGCATGGCTGCTCGACGGCGTCGGCGCGATCCGTCTCGAACGCGGCCGCGGCGATCTCGACGCCCTCGCCCGGGCACGTCGCGCCCTCGAAGAAGACCGGGTTGTGGCGATCTTCCCGCAGGGCGCGGTACGCGGTGATCGCCGCTGGCGGCGTGGGGCAGCCCGACTCGCGCTGGCGACTGGGACGCCGATCGTTCCGGTCGCGTTCGTGGGCACGGCGCGCGCGCTCTCCCGAGGAAGAATCGGCTTCCCGCGCGTGCGTCTCGTCTTCGGCGAGCCGATCGCGGTTACCGCGGTGGGCGACGATCCCGACGCCGCGACCGAGCTGACCGAGCGGCTACGCCTCGCCGTCGAGTCGTTGACCTGACCTGAATCCGTACCCTAGGTCTATGGCCAGGCCGCACGGAGGGATGTTCAGCACGGGCGAGATGCCGGAGCGGCCGGCGGACAAGGCGGTGCGTCGGGCCAACCTGCGCCGTATCGCCGCGCTCTTCCGCGCGTACCGGACGAAGCTGTCTGCCGTCTGTGGGCTGATCGTGATCTCGGCCGCACTGGGGGTCGTATCGCCGTTCCTGCTTCGCGGCGTGCTCGACACGGCGATCCCGCACCAGAGGACTGGCCTGCTCGCCGCCCTCGTACTCGGGATGATCGCGATCGCGATCGTCACGGGCGTGCTCGGCGTCGTCCAGACCCTGCTCTCGAACCAGGTGGGCCAGCGGGTGATGCACGACCTGAGAACGTCCGTCTACCGTCATCTGCAGCGGCTGTCGCTCGCGTTCTTCACGCGGACGCGGACGGGCGAGGTGCAGAGCCGGATCGCGAACGACATCGGCGGCGTCGAAAACGTGCTCACATCGACGGCGACGTCCGTCGTTTCGAACGTGACCACGGTGATCGCGACCATCGTCGCCATGTTCCTGCTCGACTGGCGGCTCGCGCTGTTCGCGCTCGCGCTCCTTCCCTTGTTCGTCTGGATGACGAGGCGCGTCGGCGAGCAGCGCCGGAAGATCACCTCTGTCCGGCAGGAGTCGATGGCCGACATCTCGTCGCTCGTGCAGGAGTCGCTCTCGGTCTCCGGGATCCTGCTCGGGAAGACGATGGGCCGGTCGGCTGCGCTGGCCGAGAGGTTCGCGGGTGAGTCGGCCCGGCTCTCCGAGCTCGAGGTGCGCAGCCGGATGACCGGCCGCTGGATGATGGCCTCGATCCAGATGACGTTCGCCGTGATGCCCGCCGCGGTCTACTGGTTCGGCGGACTCGCGATCTCACATGGCAGCTCCGCGATCTCGATCGGCACGCTCGTCGCGTTCACCACGCTGCAGTCGCGCCTCTTCTTCCCGATCGGCGGGCTGCTCGGGGTTGCGGTCGAGGTGCAGAGCTCGCTTGCGCTGTTCGATCGCGTCTTCGACTACCTCGACGTCCCGGTCGACATCGAGGAAGGCGGGCGAGCGCTCGAGCGACCGCGAGGCGATGTCTCTTTCGACCGCGTCTGGTTCCGCTACGACGACGACGCTTGGACGCTCGAGGACATGTCGTTCGAGGTCCCGGCCGGAACGACGACGGCGATCGTCGGCGAGACCGGTTCGGGCAAGACGACCGCCGGCTACCTCGTCGCGCGCCTTTACGACGCGAACGACGGGACGGTCGCGATCGACGGCGTCGACGTGCGCGAGCTGACGTTCGAGTCGCTCGCTGCCGCCGTGGGCGTCGTGTCGCAGGAGACCTATCTCTTCCACGCGACGGTGCGCGAGAACCTGCGCTTTGCAAATCCTGAGGCGACCGACGAAGAGGTCGAGAACGCGGCGCGGGTAGCGCAAATCCACGGGCTCGTCTCGACCCTGCCTGACGGCTACGACACGGTGGTCGGCGAGCGCGGTTACCGCTTCTCGGGCGGCGAGAAGCAACGGATCGCGATTGCCCGGACCGTGTTGCGCAACCCGCCGATCCTCGTCCTCGACGAGGCGACCTCGTCACTCGACACACAGACGGAGCGCCTCGTGCAGGAGGCGCTCGAGAGGCTGGCGGCCGGGCGCACGACGATCGCCATTGCACATCGTCTGTCGACCGTACGCGACGCCGACCAGATCGTCGTGCTCGACGGGGGCCGCATCGCCGAAGTCGGGACGCACGACGAGCTTCTGGCACGCGACGGCCGCTATGCGGCGCTCGTCTCGCGCGATGCGGACGCTGCCCTCGTTTGACTGGTGCTCGAACTGACGCTGGGGACCCAATCAGCGCGGGAGACGCCCGACGCGCGTAGCATGCGGCCGTTCTCCGGGCGACGACGGCCGGTAGTCCAGGTGTCGTCGCCTGCGCGTTCCCGAATCGCGACACCGAGGAGCCTGGATGACGATGACGCCGAGCCGCAGCGCCACGGATCTCGCGGAACACGGGCTCTCGCCCCAGGGCGCTGTGTACCGGAACCGGACGGTGTCGGAGCTGTACATGGATGCCGTCCGCCGCGGCGACGGCCGGATCGTGGAAGGCGGCCCGCTGGCGGTCGACACCGGGAAGCACACCGGCCGCTCTCCGAACGACAAGTTCATCGTGCGCGAATCGGGCTCCGAGGATCGCATCTGGTGGGGTGGCGTCAATCGTCCCCTGGAAGAGGCGCAGTTCGACGGTTTGCGCGCAAAGGTGATCGCGTATCTCGACGCGCAACCGACGGTCTATGTCGTCGACGCCTTCGCCGGTGCGGATCCGGCGCATCGGATCGCCGTGCGCGTCGTCACCGACAGCCCGTACCACGCGTTGTTCGCGCAGACGCTCTTCATCGACCCCACCCCTGCCGAGCTCGTCGAGTTCGAACCGCAGGCACTTGTGCTCCACGCGCCTGCGGTCGAGGCCGTGCCCGAAGAGGACGGGACGAGATCGGGGACGTTCGTCGTGCTCCACCCGAGCCGCTCCGAGGTCGTGATCGGCGGCACGTTCTATGCGGGCGAGATCAAGAAGTCGATCTTCACGGTGATGAACGACCGGCTGCCGCGCGAGGGCGTCCTCCCGATGCACTGCTCCGCGAACGTCGGCGCCGACGGCTCGGTCGCGGTCTTCTTCGGCTTGTCGGGAACGGGCAAGACGACGCTCTCGGCAGAACCGGCGCGGCAGCTGATCGGCGACGACGAGCACGGCTGGGGTGACACCGGCGTCTTCAACATCGAAGGCGGCTGCTACGCCAAGGTGATACGGCTGTCGGCGAAGGCGGAGCCGGCGATCTTCCGAACGACCCACATCTACGGCACGATCCTCGAGAACGTCGTCGTCGACGAGCGCGGTGTCGTCGATCTCGACGACGGCTCGAAGACCGAGAACACGCGCGCTGCATACAAGCTCGAGGAGATCGCCAACGCGCTACCGGCGAAACGCGCCGGCCACCCGGCCAACGTCGTGTTCCTCACCGCCGACGCTTTCGGCATCCTGCCGCCGCTTGCGCGGTTGACTCGCGATCAGGCGCTCTACTGGTTCCTTTCCGGCTTCACGTCGAAGCTCGCCGGAACCGAGATCGGCGTGCGTGAGCCGCAGCCGACCTTCTCGACGTGCTTCGGAGCGCCATTCCTGCCGCTGCTGCCATCCGTCTACGCGCGGATGCTGGGACAGAAGCTCGATGCGCACGGTTCGACGGTGTGGCTCGTCAACACCGGCTGGACCGGCGGGCCGTACGGCGTCGGGCAGCGGATGCCGATCGCGGCCACGCGCGCGCTGCTTCAGGCTGCGTTGTCGGGTGAGTTGGCCGACACGGACTACAGAACGGACGAGATCTTCGGGCTCGCCGTGCCGCTCTCGGTGCGCGATGTCGAGCAGGGGTTGCTCGACCCGCGTTCGACCTGGAGCGATCCGATGGCGTACGACGTGAAGGCGCACGAGCTGGCCGGCTTGTTCCGCAAGAACTTCGAGCAGTTCGCCGACGTTGTTCGTCCCGAGACGGCCTCCGCCGGACCTGTCGGCTGACGACGCGGCTGGCCCGGTCGTTTCGATAGCGTCCTCCGCGATGGGAGAGACGCACGACGTGCTCGTGATCGGCGCCGGCTGTGCAGGTATGCGCGCCGCTATCGAGGCCTTCGACCAGGGCGCGAACGTCGGTGTCGTCTCGAAGCTGCACCCGACGCGCAGCCATTCGGGAGCTGCTGAAGGCGGCATCAACGCGGCGCTCGGGAACACCGCCGAGGACAGCCCGGAGACGCACGCGTTCGACACCGTGAAGGGCTCCGACTACCTGGGCGACCAGGACGCGATCGAGATCTTCACGCGCGAGGCTCCAGGCGACATCTATCAGCTCGAGCACTGGGGCGCGGTCTTCTCGCGCAACGCGGACGGTCGACTGGCCCAGCGGCCGTTCGGGGCTGCCGGCTCCCCGCGAACCGTCTTTGCGGCTGACATCACCGGCCACGTCCTGATCCACGTCCTGTACGAGCAGCTGATGAAGCGGCTTGCCGAGGACGCGTCTCGGATGACGGTCTACGAGGAGTACTTCGGCTGGCGGCTCGTCGTCGACGGCGGTCGCTGCCACGGCGTCATCTCCTGGGATCTCCTGCACGGCGGCCTGAAGTTCGTGGGCGGTGGCGCGACGGTGCTTGCGACGGGCGGCGCGGGACGCATCTACCGCACCACGACGAACGCCTACGCGTGTACCGGAGACGGCATGGCGATGGCGCTCTACGCAGGCCTGCCCCTCAAGGACATGGAGTTCATGCAGTTCCACCCGACGACGATGTATCCGACCGGGATCCTCTTGACCGAAGGCTGCCGCGGCGAGGGCGCGTACCTGACCAACAAGGACGGCGAGCGCTTCATGGCGCGCTACGCGCCGAACGCGCTCGAGCTCGCCTCGCGCGACGTCGTCTCGCGCTCCGAGCAGACCGAGATCGACGAGGGCCGCGGCATCAACGGCTCCGTCTACCTCGATATGCGCCACCTCGGTGCGGAGAAGATCCTCGAGCGCCTTCCCGGCTCGCGCGAGCTCTCGATGGTCTACGCCGGGGTCGACCCGATCTACGCGCCGGTCCCCGTCCGCCCGGGCGCTCACTACCACATGGGAGGCGTCGAGACCGACGAATGGGGGCGTACCGAGCTCGAAGGGCTGTACGCGGCCGGCGAGAACGCGTGCGTGTCGGTGCACGGCGCGAACCGGCTCGGCGGGAACTCGCTGATGGAGACGATCACCTTCGGTCGCCGCTCAGGGCAGCACGCCGCGGAGTGGTCACTCGCGCAGAGCTCGAACGGAGCCGCCCCCGAGTCGCAGCTCGCCGATGCCGAGCGCGACTTGAAGACGCTCCTCGGCAGAACGTCGGGTGAGCGTCCGTGGCAGATCCGCGATGAGCTCGGCGCGACGATGTTCGAGAACTTCGGCGTCTTCCGCCGTGAGGAGCAGATGCTGACGGCGATCGACCAGGTGGACGCGCTGCGCGAGCGCTACGCGCACGTCCTCGTCGAGGACAAGGGCGACATCTTCAACAACGATCTGACGCAGGCGATAGAGCTCGGGAACGCGATCGACCTCGGCGCATGCATGTTGACCGCCGGCGTCGCGCGCAAAGAGAGCCGTGGCGCGCACTCGCGCCCGCACGACTTCCCGACCCGAGACGACGAGAACTTCCTCAAGCATTCGATCGTGCGCTGGCAGGATGGCGCACCGGAGCTCTCGTACAAGGAAGTCCGGATGGGGAAATGGGAGCCGATGGAGAGGACGTACTGACATGGTTGCTTGCATACGATTCCTTCGCCTGACCGCCGTCGTCGCGATCGTCGCGACGGCCGCCGTGGCCGGCACCGCGCTCGCCCAGCGGGACGGCGGCTCACCGCTGCAAGCCGCAATCGCCAAGACAGCTGCGGCCAACAGCTCGAAGTTCACCTTCACGTTCAGCATCTCCGGCGTCACAGGACTGCCCGGCGGTGCGATTGCGCTCAAGGGGTCCGGCGGCTCCGATACCAAGCACGGGACAGCGATCATCCACCTCGATCTCGGGGCGCTCGCGCCTTCGCTCGGGGCACTCACACAGGGCGTGGCTGTGCCGGCGACAATCGACGTGCTGGTGGTTCGGAACGTGCTCTACGTCCACTTCCCGGCTCTCGCCGCCAAGGTCAAGCCGGGCACCGAGTGGCTCAAGCTCGACGCGAAGACGCTGCCGAAATCGGCGACCGCCGGCGCGAACGTCGGAGGGCTGACCTCGCTCGACCAGAAGAAGCTGTTCGCTGCCCTCACGACCGCCGTCAACGTCAAGCAGATCGGTACGACCAAGGTCGGCGGCGTCAGCACCACGCACTACGCAGGGAGGATCGACATGGCTGCATTCGCCGCAGCGTTGCCGAAGTCTCAACAGTCGTCGTTGCAGCAGAGCGTGAAGCAGGTCGGGTTGAAGTCGGTTCCGTTCGACGTCTGGATCGACGGCCGCCATCTGATCCGTCGTCTCGGAGTCCGGGTTGCACACCTGAAGGTGAAGGGTGCCGGCGCCGCGATCTCCCTCCAGGCGCGGCTCAACCTCTTCGGCTTTGGCGCTCCGCTCGAGGTCGTGGCTCCTCCCGCGTCCAAGACCGCGGACGCAGCCAAGCTGCTCGGGTCCCTCGGAACCGGGACGGGGTAACGGCCAATGAAGGTGGGGCTGAAGATCTGGCGCTATGACTCGAAGTCGGGGGACAAGGCGCTGCGCGAGTACGAGATGGACGCGCCGGAGGAGGCGACGCTCCTCGACTGCCTCGACATCGTCAAGGAGCGCCAGGACGGGACGCTCGCCTACCGCAAAAGCTGCCGGATGATGATCTGCGGCTCCTGCGGCATGCGCATGGACGGTGGCGCGGTCCTCGCCTGCAAGACGCGGATGTTCGACATCGCGCAGGCAGGCCACGTGCCCGTGATCTCGGCGATGGGGAACCTCCCGATCGTCAAGGATCTCGTCGTCGACATGGATCCGTTCTGGGCAAAGATCCGTGCCGTCGACCCGTACCTCAAGCCGCGGTACGACCAGGCGGCCGAGCGCGAGAACGTCGTCTCCCAGCGGCAGATGGAGCCGATCCAGAAGGAGGCGCTCTGCATCCAGTGCGGCTGCTGCGTGTCGGAGTGCAACTCGATGGAGGCCGACCCGGACTTCCTCGGCCCTGCGGCGCTCGCGAAAGGGATGCGCTTCGTCGGCGATGCGCGTGACGGCGCGACCGTCGAGCGGCTGGAGACCTACTCCGAAGAGCACGGTCTCTGGGACTGCACGCGCTGCTACTTCTGCCAGGAACGCTGCCCGAAGGGCGTCGATCCGCGTGATGCGATCGCGAAGCTCGGTGCCGAGGCGATGCACAACGGCATCGACCGCGACATGGGCGCGAAGCACGCGAAGTGGTTCGTCACCTCGGCGAAAACGACCGGCTGGCTACGCGAGACCGAGCTCGTGCCGAAGACGCAGGGCGTTGTCTCGTCGATCAAGGAGATCAAGTTCGCGATGGGCCTGGCGGTGAAAGGGAAGGTGCCGCCGCCGTTCCCGCCGCATGTCGCGGCCGAGGTCCAGGAGTCGCGCGCGCTGTTCGACCTCGTGAAGCAGCAGGGCCGCGATGGCGCCGCCGGCATTGTCCAGGGCGAGAGCGCGCTCAGGCATCTCGCCCACGACGCCGGCGGAACCGAAGGCGCCTTCGGCAAGGGCGGCGACTACCCGACCCCGTATCTACCCGAGATCGAGAAGAAGGAGCCTGCGTGAAAGCGGTTGCGTACTACAAGGGGTGCCTCGCGTCGCTCTCGGCGAAGGAGCTCGACATCTCGACGCAGGCGCTTGCGCCGAAGCTCGGCATCGAGCTGCATGAGCTGGATTCAGTGACGTGTTGCGGCGCGGGCGACATCCACGAGGCGGAGCCCGACTACTACCTCCATCTGAACGCGCGCATCCTTTCGTACGCCGAGGCGACCGGCTGCGACACGCTGATGACGGTCTGCAACGTCTGCACGCTCAACCTGCGCCAGGCGAATCACCAGCTGCAGCTCGACGAGACGCTGCGCGAGCGGGTGAACGACAATCTGGAGGCGGTCGGCGTGCCGCGCTACTCAGGGAAGGTCGATGTCCTCCATTTCCTCTGGATGGCCGCGGGGACGCACTTCCCGCAGCTGCAGGCCGCCGCGCACAAAGGGTTACGTGGGCTGAAGATCGCCCCGTTCTACGGCTGCCAGATCTTGCGGCCCTCGAAGCTGCTCGGCTTCGACGATCCGGACAAGCCGGAGTCGCTGGAGCGGATCATCACCGCCTGCGGCGGCGAGCCGATCGACTACCCGGCGAAGATCAAATGCTGTGGCTTCCCGATCATCCAGGCGCGGGAGGACACAGCCCTCGCCGAGCTGATCCAGCCGATCGAGCAGGCGAAGGAAGCGGGCGCCGACGCGATTGTGACGCCCTGCCCGCTCTGTCACCTCTCGCTCGACGCGTGGCAGTCGAAGCTGAAGAAGCAGACCGGCAAGGACTTCAAGATGCCGATCCTCCATCTCTCACAGCTGATCGGCGTCGCGGCTGGCCTGACCGACAGCGAGCTGAAGTTCAAGCGCCACGTCGTCTCGGTCGGGCCAGTAGTCGAGAAGCTCCGCGTCTGACGAGACCGTCAGGGCAAGCCCCAAGCGGGACCACCGTCGGGCATCCGAGTGTGCGTTAGAGTTGCTCGCCGATCATCGCCGATCATCGCCGATCATCGCCGATCATCGCCGATGACCAACGGGCGCAGTTCGTTTGCGGAGGAGGGTCATATGAGCAAGACACATGACTATGAAAAACATGCCGGCGAATATGCCGAGCTAGGGATGGAAGGAACACAATACCTAGCATTTCGCGACATTTCCATGCTGATCCGCGAATACGCAGGATCCATATCATCTGCGCTTGATTATGGCTGCGGCGCTGGGCGTTCAACACGATTTCTGAAGCGCCTAGGGTTCAATGTGGTTGGCGTAGACGTTAGCGGTGAGATGCTAGAACAAGCTCGATCCAAAGATAGGTTGGGTGAGTATCACCATATTCCTAGCGGACACCTGCCCTTCGAGGATTCTTCGTTCGATCTAGTGTTTTCGAGCTTTGTGTTTCTGGAAGTGTCGCGAATCGAAGAGACCGAGGGCATTCTCAAGGAAATGAAGCGAGTGCTTCGGAAGGATGCCATCATCATAGTCGTGACCGATTCGATGGAAGCTACCAAAGGAAATTGGGTATCGTTGTCATACTCGTTTCCAGAGAACGATAGGCCGCTCCATAGCGGTGACACGGTAAAACTGCTGATCCGGGGCATCGACGTAATACTGTATGACTACTACTGGACTGAGGATGATTACACACGAGCCGCCGAACGCGCTGGGCTCATGCTCGCCAAGCTTCACAAACCGCTGGGTTCTAGCGATGACTCAATAGAGTGGCGGGATGAAACTAAGATGTCACCCACGGCTATATACGTGCTCAGGAATAAGTAACTATCTCAAAGTTCGTTCAGGCCTTGAATGCGGGCCAAGCGGCTAGACGCGGACGCGTCGACACGGCTTCATTCATGGAACGTTTCCCCGCGCACTCGCCTAGCCAACTCAGGTCGTCGTCGGTAGCCGCTTAGACTTCCGTCATGCCGGTGGACGTTGTGACCGAGGTCGAGATCGGACGGCCGCGAGCTGAGGTGGCCGGGTTTGCCGGCGATCCCGACAACGCCCCCTCGTGGTACGAGAACATCGTGTCGGTTGAGTGGCAGACTTCCAAGCCTGTGGCGGTCGGCTCGCGGCTCGGGTTCATCGCGCGGTTTCTCGGCCGTCGGCTCGCATACACCTACACGGTGGAGACGTTGTTGCCGGGTGAGCGGCTCGTGATGGCCACCGCGGAAGGCCCCTTCCCTATGGAGACGACGTACGCCTGGTTTGACTTGCCTGACGGTGGCACGCGGATGACGTTACGCAACCGTGGTGAGCCGGCCGGTTTCGGCAAGATCGTCGCACCCTTGATGGCGGGCGCCGTGCGTCGCGCGAACCGCAAGGATCTCGCCAGACTGAAGCGGATCCTGGAGAAGAGCGAAGGACCACCGGACTGATCCCCACTGATTCAGGGAACGTTCCCGCACCAGTGGGGCAGTGCGCGCGCCCGATACTCGCGGCAAGCGCCTGCGCGTTGGATTGCACTACCGCGCGGGAGGGGTAGCGCTTCATCCGGTCGTCGGGTTGACGTATCGGCACGCCGCGGCTTAGATGCGCGAGGTTTCCGTTCACCGACAGGGGAGACGATGGCATGAGGCGTTTGAGCGCAGTACTGGCTGGTCTGGCGTTGGTCGTGGCCGCGGCGGTCTCCGTAGCGTCGGCTGGGTCGCAGCTCCGGGCGTTGGCCAGGCTGGGCCTGCTCGCGGGCTTGTGCAGCCGCATGGCAAGGAGGGCGGAGGCGCCGCCAAGCGGAACCCGAACATGACCTACCACGGCGGCGTGATCATGCCGACTGCGATCACGAAGACGATCTTCTGGGGGCCATCCTGGACGAACTCGAGCTTCGTCGGCGACAAGATCACCGGGCTCGACAGCTTCTACACCGGCTTCAGCACCTCGAACTACTCGAAGACGAGCGACGAGTACACCGGCACGAACGGACAGGTCGGCTCGGCCACGACGTACCAGGGGCACGTTATCGACATCTCCGCGGCAAGCGGCGGCGGCAATACCTCCGCGATCCTCGCCGAGGTCGCGAAGCAGGTGAATGCGGGCAGCATCGTCCTCGACGCGTCCGGTAATTCGTACGTTGCCGTCTACACCGATCTGCCGCGCGGCAATGCCGGCTACTGCGCGTGGCACTCCAGCGGCGCGGTGAACGGCAGGGTTGTCGAGTTCGCCTTCTTCTGGAAGCTCGACGGTGACGCGGGCTGCGATCCGGGCGACTCCACCACTGGCCATTCGGAGGGGCTCGCCGCGCTCGCCAACGTCAGCGCGCACGAGTTGAGCGAGGCGCGCACCGACCCGGGCAACCCTGGCGCGTGGTACGACCGCGCCGGCGCCGAGAACGGCGACAAGTGCGCGTGGACCTTCGGGTCACCGTCGGTCTCTTTCTCGAACGGCACCTCGTGGAAGCTGCAGGGCGAGTGGAGCAACGCCGCCTACACGGCCGGCACCGGCTACCCGAACTCGTCCGGCCAGAAGGGCTGCCTCGGCGGCTAGCAGGGAATCTCACGGGAGGCCCCGACGAGTTCGGGGCCTCCAGTGGCGGCTAGGGTCTCCGGGTGACGGCACTCGGATGGATCCTCGTGAGCGCGGCCGTGATCGCTCCTGCCGGTCTCGTCTATGGCTGGTTCGAAGCGGGCTGGCTGCGGACGCGCGTTCTCGAGGTTGAGATCCGTGCGTTGCCGGCCGAGCTCGACGGGCTGCGAATCGCGCACCTTTCCGACTTCCACCTCGGTTTTCCCTCGCGGGGACGAGTGGCAACGGAGCGCGCGGTCGTATGGGTCAGACAGCGCGAGCCCGACCTGATCTGCATCACAGGCGATCTCGTCTCGCACCCTCGTGGCGAGCCGGAGTTGCGCGAGGTACTCGAACGGCTTGGCCGGCCGTACGTGGTGCTCGGCAACCACGACGTCGCAATCACGAAAGATCCGTTCTCGCGGGCCGCGGAGCTCGCAGACCTTCGCGAGGCTGTTCTCCTCAGCGACGAGGCCGCCGACATCACCCTCCGGGGAATGCAGGTCCAGATCGTCGGCGTCGCGCCGGAGAGCTACGTGGCGCGGACTGCGAACCCGTGGCCGCTCGCCGACCCAGCCGCTGGGCTTCGGATCTTGCTGTGCCACTTCCCTGCCATCGTCCGGCGGCAGTCAAATCATGCGTTCGACCTGATCCTCACGGGGCACCACCACGCGGGGCAGATCGCGATCCCGTACCCCGGTGGCAGGCTCGCGCTCGCACATCCCCATGCCAACGACCTCGTCGGTCTTGTCTCCACGACCTGCGGGCCGATGCACGTCTCGCCGGGACTCGGGACCTCGCTGCTCCCGGTCCGCTTCTTCGCTCGACCCGAGGTGACGGAGCTCGTGCTGCGCGTGGCGCGCTGACTTGGAGCCGCCGGAGGTGCGACAATCTTCGAGATGGAGGGACAAGCGTCGATTTCGGCAGAGGTGCTCGGCAGGTATGCGGCTGACGCAGCTCTCGAGGTGGACGGGGTGCACGGCCTTGTCGAGAGCCCTCTCGCACGGCACAAGGGAGTGCGAGTGACCGACGACGACGGCGCCGTCGCAGTCGAGCTTCATCTGGCGCTCGATTGGGGTACGAGCGTGCCTGAAACAAGCGCTGCAGTTCAGCGACGTGTCGCCGAGTTTCTCGCGCGCATGGCCGACGTTCGGCCGGCGTCGATCGACGTCGTGGTCGCCGAGATCCGGCCGCCGGCTGCCAAGGCTTGAGGACAGGCTGATGGCGAGCCGAGTCGTCGGACTCTCCCGCGTGACGCTGCCGGATACGGCCGCCGTGTGCCACGACTGCGTCTGGTGGCAATCCCGGGGCAACAAGACCGCGAGCAAGGATCGCTGGATCGAGAAGGTGGAAGATGATTGGGGCGAGTGGGGGACCGTCTACTACGGTGACGACGGGAAGCTGCTCGGCTCGATGCAGTACGGCCCGGCGGGGCTCTTCCCCCGTGCGGCCGACCTCCCCGCGGGGCCGCCGTCGCACGACGCCGTCATCGTCACGTGCGCCTACCTCGCGGGCGATGCGGCGCGCTGGGTCGAGCAGTCGTTGTTCCTCGCTGCGATCGGAGAGTCTCGCGATCGTGGCGCGAAAGCTCTCGAGGCGTTCGCCTACCGTTACCCGGAGGGCGAGTCCACCTACGAGCGGTTTCTCGTCCACCGCACGGTGTTTCCGCGCGACTTCCTCGAAGACTTCGGCTTTCAGACGGTGCGCGTCCAGGGAAATGTCGAACTCGTCCGCCTCGACCTAGGCGGGCTGCAACCGGTCGAGGAGGGGCGTCGCGCGCGTGTCTTGCGCGTCGTGCAGGAGGCGTTCACGCCCGCGCCGGCGCCGGCAGGACAGGGGCCGTAGCGGACATCTTGCGCGAGACGAGGCCAGGCGGCACGATGGAGAGGTGTTTCGACGCCGACCCGCGGATCCAGGCATCACGCGTCAAGAGGTCAGCGACATCATCGTCAAGCTCATGATCATGGACAGCAAGCTCAATCTGATCCTCGACTTTCTGATCGGAGGCGAACGTGAAGAAGAGGATTGACCCGGAGCTCCGCGCTCGCTGGGCTGAGGAGAGCAGATCGTTCCGCGAGATGTACGAGCGGCGCCTTCGGCGACTGGCGGCGCAAGATGCGGCAGAGGCACGGCGTCGCGAGCGACTCCGCCGGCTGACATTCGGCCTACTCGGTCGCTAGAAGCTCAGGCCGCGACGCCGGCGAGGAGCAGCTCGGCGATCTGAATGGCGTTCAGCGCGGCGCCCTTGCGGAGGTTGTCACTCGACAGGAAGAGCGACAGACCCCGCTCGCTCGCCTGGTCGCGGCGGATCCGGCCGACGAGCACCTCGTCGATGCCGGTCGCCGCATGCGGCGTCGGGAATTCCGGCAGATCGAGCACGCGGACGCTGGGTGCGTCGCGCAGGATGTCCGCTGCGTCCTCGGGGGAGAGCGACTTGCCGAGCTCCACCCAGATCGCCTCCGAGTGGCCGACCAGCACCGGCACACGGACGCATGTGGCGGACACGGGCAGATCGGGCAGCTCCATGATCTTGCGTGTCTCCGCGACGAGCTTGGCTTCCTCGTCCGACTCGTCGCCGACCCAGTCCCAGTCCATCAACAGGTTGTGCTCCCGCGCCGACTCGGCTTCGAGTTCGCTCATACGGTGAGCGCCCGCTCCGGAAACGGACTGATACGTCGAGACCCGCACGCTCGCGACGCCGACTGCGTCATGGAGCGGCTTGAGCACGCAGGTGAGAGGAATCGTGCAGCAGTTCGGGTTCGCGACAATCCGGTCGCGCCCGAGTGCTTCCAACGCGCGTGCGCCGTTCACCTCGGGAACGACGAGCGGGTAACCGTCGACGAGCCGGTAGGCCGCCGACTTGTCGACGCAGATCGCGCCTCCGGCCGAGGCGTGGGGCACGAGTGCCCGACTCGCCGATGTCCCGACCGAGAAGAGGCACAGGTCGAGGTCGCCGGCGGCGAGCCTCTCGGGCGTCGCCTCCTCGACCTCGATTCCGTCGTCGCCAAAGGAGAGGCGACCGCCGGCGGATCGGGCGGATGCGAGCGCACGGACATTCTCGTAGCCGCGCTCTGCGAGGAGCCCAAGTGTCACCGTGCCGACTGCGCCGGTCGCGCCGATGACCCCGATCCGGGCACCTCGCTCGGCCGACATGCCGTGGTCTCCCATCCGGCCAGTCTAGCCGCGAGGCCCGCTGCGCTAGGGTCGCGGCCATGCGGTATGAGGGAGTTGCGCGGCTGGCGTTGGTCGCCGGAGTCACGCTGACGATTGCCCTCGTCGTGATCTCGGCGACGACTGCCGCGACTGCCGGCGCACCTCCGGGAAGCCCGGCGCTCGACCGGATGGGGCTCATGGTCGGCGATCTGGCAGCGCGCGGCTCGATCCGACGGCAGGGCTATGTCAACGATCGGAACTTCGTGGCGTACTACGTCCGCGAGTTCAAACCTGGTGCCTCGGTCGGAAGGTCGGTGCTCTCGGGCTTGGAGAGCGATGTGGGCGTGACCGCAACCAGGGCGGACTCGGTGAGGCTCGTCGGTCGGATCGCGGCCACGCTGCGGTCGAAGAGCGCGCGGAAGGCTTTCGTGCGAGGCGTTCTCCAGGACGCCGGTTGGGACCAGGCGTCACTGCGGATCGTGTTCAGTGGGATTCACGGGATCGCAGGCGGCGACGCAGCATTCATGGCGCCGATCACGATCTCGCTTCCTGGCCGGGTGAGGCTTGCGCTCGTGCTCGAGGTCGTCCGGGTGGATCGCGCTGTCCAGCTCCTCTACCTCCTGAGCGCGCCGAACACGCCGATCGTCGGGACGGAGGCTACGCGGCTCGTCGACGTCGTCGCTGCTCGCATGCGCGCGGAGCTCATACCCGGGAACAGTGTCTTGCCGATCGTCTCAGGCACGGCGCAGGTGGGCCAGACGCTGTCCGGTGATCCGGGTTCCTGGACGAACGCGCCGAGCGCCTACGCGTTCCAGTGGCTTCGTTGTGGCCTGGCGGCGTGTGTGCCGATAGACGGCGCCGTCTCCGCGAGCTACCTGCTCACCGCTGCTGACGCCGGTTCCGCGCTCGAGCTCTCTGTCGTCGCGACGAACGCTGCCGGCTCATCGCAGCCCGCTGTCTCGGTGCCGACCCCGCCCGTGCTCGCTACAGCGGGCGCCGCCCGACGAGTGCACGGCCGAGCGTAACCTCGTCCGCATACTCGAGGTCGCCGCCGACCGGGAGGCCCGACGCTAGCCGGGTGACGGTGACGACCCCGCGGAGGCGGTCGGCCAGATACGCGGCTGTCGCCTCGCCTGTCATGTTCGGGTTCGTCGCGAGCACGACTTCGACCACACCGCCTCGCGCGATGCGTTGGATGAGCTCATCCACGCGGAGGTCTGACGGGTCGACGCCGTCTATGGGGGAGAGCGATCCACCAAGGACGTGGTAGAGGCCGCGGTACTCGTGCGTGCGCTCGAGCGAGATCACGTCGGTCGGCTGTTCGACGACGCAGACGAGCGTCCGGTCACGGCGCGTGTCGAGGCAGATGGGACAAAGCTCTTCTTCCGTCAGGTTGCCGCACTCGCGGCAGAAGCGGACGCGTTCCTTGACGTCTTCGATCGCCGTGGCGAGCGCGAGTGCGTCCGGCTTCGACGCGGACAGGAGGTGGAACGCGAGACGCTGCGCGGTTCGTGTGCCGATGCCGGGAAGCCGTGTGAGCTGTGCGACGAGGTTCTCGACCGACGGGCTCAGCACGTCGCCAGGTTAGCTGTCCGCTACGGACACGCCTGCCGGCGGCGGGAGTCGGGCGGTCAGTCGATCACGAAGCCGACAGTCACTCGGGCTACTCGACCGTTCAGCAGCCTGAAGTCGGTGACCCGCGTGCCAGGCCCGAAGGTGCCGACGTAGCAATGCGTGAACCCGGCGGTCGTCTCGCATCGTGCGCCCGAAACGAGGCGCAGAACCTGCCGACGTGTCGATCCAACACCCACGCCGCGTGCAGTCCGCTCCTTCGTGCCCGTTGTCGACACCGCTGTCACCGTGCTGTTTCCTTGGAAGTCGACGACGATCGGGCCGGAGTAGACAAACCGTGTGAGAGCCCCGAACTCGTTGCGTAGGTGCCCGATGCGGAGAGGTTTGCCGGCGGCTCGCGTGACCTGCACGCGAGTCATGCCGAGACTAACCCCGGCCATCGCATGTTGCGGGACGATCCTTGCGCCTGCCGTTGGCGTCAGCGTGAGCGTGAAGGTCGCAAGCGCGACCGCGCCGAAGATCGAGGCGCGTGTCCCAAGCATCAGAAGCCGGGCAGGCCGAGCGCACCGAGATCGGGCATCTGAGCCCGGAGCTTCGCCTCGACGGCCTCCCTCGCCGAGCGCAACGCCTCGTTTGCGGCGGCGAGGACGATGTCGGCCAGCAGCTCCGGATCGTCAGAGTCGATCGCACGCGGAGCGATGGTGATCTCGACGAGCTCGCCGTCGCCGTTTGCCTTCACGGTGACCATCCCCCCGCCGGCCGACGCTTCGGCGACCTCGTTGCGGGCCTCAGCCTGCGCCTTGAGCATCTGCTCCTGCATCTGTTGGGCCTGTTTCAACATCGCGTTCATATCCATCTTTGCCATGAGTGTCCTTTCAGGCCCTCGGCGTACCAGGGGCATCGACAGGGGTGTCGATCTCCTCGGCGTCCAGCTTGTCTTTCAGCAATGCGATGAAGGCGTCTTCGTCCAGGTGCTCCTCATCGTCGTTCGGCTCAGCCGAAGTCTCGGCGACAACCGTCGAGATCGTGAGGCGTTGCCCGGTGACCTCGAACAGCGCGTCACTGACGTCAGTGATATTGGTCTGATCGTCGAGCAGCTGGTTCCGGTGAAAGCCGGCCTCGGGCGGAAACTCGAGCGTGAGATCTGCACCGTCGAGCGCGATCGGCATCGCCTCTGCGAGGAGCGAGCCGAGCCAGATCTTCTTCTCCTGCACGGCGGGCAGCACGCTGCGGTGCCAGGCCTCCTGGAGCTGCCCGAGCTCGAGTGACGGCGGTGTCGAGTTCTCCTCCTCGGCGGTTGGCGCCGACGGGGACGCCGCGGGTGGCTGGCGCGGCGGCTCGGGCGCGTGTGGGTTGGCGGCTGCTGGAGTTTGCGCAGTCACCGGCGTTCCGTGGAGCCGCTGTTCGAGCAGCTCGACCCGGTGCGCGAGCGACTCGCGCTGCAGGTCGACCTGCGGACGCGTCACTTTGACGAGGGCGAGCTCGAGCGGCAGCCGCGGGTCGGCACCTCGTCGCATGTCGTCGAGTGCGACTGCCAGCAGGTCGATCATGCGCAGCACGGTTGGCTCCGGGAGCTGATTCGCCTGCTCTCGCAGCCGGTCACGCGTCTCCTCGGTCACCGGAAGTGAGGCTGGGACATGGCCGACGTGTTGGACGACTAGCAGGTGCCGCAGATGACCGAGGAGGTCGTTGACGAGCTGACCGAGATCCTGGCCCCGCTCGGCAAGCTCGTCGATCTGCACGAGCGCACCCGCCGCATCGCGGTCGACCACCGTGTCGCAGAGCCGGAAGAGGGAGTCCTCCTCGACCGCGCCCGCTAGTTGGAGCACAGCCTGCACTGTCACCTCACGAGCGGTCGCGGCCGAGAGCTGGTCGAGCGTCGACACCGCGTCGCGGAACGAGCCGCGCGCGCCGCGGGCGATGAGAGCCAGCGCGGCGTCTGGTGCTTCGATTCCCTCGCCGTCGCACACCCGACGAAGCAGCGTGACGAGCTCGGCCAGGCGGGGACGCTGGAACAGGAACGTCTGGCAGCGCGAGCGAACTGTCGGGAGGACCTTCGTCGGGTCGGTCGTGCAGAAGACGAACACGAGGTGCGGCGGCGGCTCCTCGATCAACTTCAGGAGCGCATTCCACGCCGCGTCGGTGAGCTGATGCGCCTCGTCGAGGATGTAGACCTTGAAGCGGCCCTCGGCGGGCTGGAGCACGACCCGATCGCGGATCTCACGAATGTCATCGATCCCGCGCTGCGAGGCTGCGTCCATCTCGATCACGTCGAGTGACGACCCATTCGTGATCGCCACACAGGCGTTGCACGAGTTGTCCGGTGTGATCGTCGGCCCCTGCGCGCAGTTGAGTGCCTTGGCGAGGATCCGTGCCATCGACGTCTTTCCGGTCCCGCGTGGGCCAGCGAAGAGGTACGCCTGCCGTACCTGGCCACCCTCGATCGCATTGCGGAGTGTGCGCACGACCGCCTCTTGCCCCACGACGTGCTCGAAATCGAGCGGGCGGTAGGTCCGGTAGAGCGCCGTCACGACCCCGATCTTATTCGGTGGCGAAGGTCTGCCGGAAGATCAGCCAGCCACCGCCGTTCTGAAAGTTCCTTCGGCCACCCGGGTTCCTGCCTTGTCGTACTGCTCAACCCGAAACACTCCGGTGGCCGTCGGGATGTCGGCTGAGAGAGTCGTGACGCGAACCGGGAGTGCCACTCCAGCGCCAGTTGCGACCGGATAGACCTGAGTGAGAGCGTGGTCGCGGACCACGATCCATCTGGCGTTGTGAACTGGCTCGATCCACGCTGAGCCGACCGCCGCCCCACCGGCGGTTCGGCAGGCGATGTCGAAGCGAGGGTCGGCGAGGTGGTCGCCCCGGATCTCGCCGACGACATGTCCGCACCAGGCCTTCTTGCTTCCAGAGCGAGTGCTTCCCGAGGTGCAGCCGATGACGAACGGTCCACCGTGCGGACGAAACGTCACGCTCGATCCCAAGTGGTCGACTCGCTCGACGAACGGCTGGTCTGGTGCGAGCGCAAGTCCCGTGGTGAGCGTGACGCACGCGCGTCCGCGGGGATCGAGTGAGAGGAATCGGACAGTGCGCACGGTCGTGAGGAGGGCGGCCGCTCCCAGGTGCTTCAGCGCGGATGGAACCGCTTCAGCGGGTGAGCCGTCGGAGAGCCGGGCTCGCGGCTTGGAGTCTCCGCATGCCGAGGCGAGGAGTAGGACTGCGGTTGCGGCTACCGCTGCGACGGAGGGTAAGGGCAGTCCTCGCTGCCCGGTCCCTCCGAGTCGGACTCTCGGGAACATCGCTACCCGGTCCAACCCAACCGGCGAACGCCGCTGTAGTTGGTGTCGCCGCGATAGGTCCGGGTCCAGATGTTCGTACCGTACGCCTCGCCCTTCGCCTCGATGATCTGATCGGTGCCGTCGGCGTTTGTGGCGTAGATCAGTCCGATGTGGTGATAGCTCGCAAGTGCGTCCATTCCGATCAGACCGGACTTGGCGTACGTGACGTTCGGTGCTCCGTCGCCATGTCTGAACCGGTCGGCGGTGTACAGGCCGTGGATGTTCCGGAGCATGTTCCACTGATAGGCGCCGGCGTCATTCTCGTTGGTCGACTCGCGCCAGACTTTGAACGTGAACCCGGAGCAGTCGCCGCCCTCGCCGCCCGTGTTCGGGTTCTCCGTGGGGTCGCCGGGAGAATCGTCGATGTTGTTGTCCTTCCAGCACCCTCCGGCCCACTGGTATCCCTCGTAGCGTGCGTGGAGCGCCACGGCGGTCGAGCCGCTCCGGGTGAAGGTCGATGTTCGTTGCGGGTTGTTGGTGTTGCAGTTGAGCGCGACGAACTGCGTGTGAAAAGCCCGGGCGGACTGGACGCCGACCAGAAGCGCTGCGGCAGCGGCGATCGTTCCAGCGAGCCTTCGGACGTGTCGCCAAGGGCGTGGATGGGTGGTCATGAGTGCGCCTCCAAGTCGAAGCGGTCGACGAACATCCCGGTCGAAGTTGAGCCGAGGTGGAAGAGTGACGAGCCGACGAGCCGGAAGCGAGAGAGCGGAGCTGTCTCGGCCCACTCGGCGGGAGCGATGACGAGGTGCTGCTCGAGACCTCGGTCGCCGAGAACCAGGGCAAGGAACGCCGCGTCGGTGTTGGTGTAGGTGCGGAGCACGACGACGACGCGGTCGCCAAGCAGCTCTGCGAGCTGGATTTCGCCCAGAGGCGTCACGCTCCGGATACGCCAGCTTCGCGCGACGCCGTTGGCGTCGACCAGAGCCACGCGTGCCTCGTTCCCTTCGCGTTGGGCGACGATCTCACGACCACCGACGACTGCACGCCCTGCGTGCCCGAGCGCCGTTTGTGCCGTGGCGGAGCTCGCAGCGTCGTTCGCGACGGGCATCCACTGAGATGCGGGGTATTCGAGTACCTGCGGGCCGTCTGGGCCGAGTCGGAGACTGCCCGCCGTCGCTTCCGAGGTGTGCCAGATATTCGTCAGTCGCCCGGCAGCGTCGAAGCTCTTCACGAGCGGGGTCTGACCGGGATCGGCAACCGATTCGAGGACGTACGAGACACCGTCGCGACGAACCGCGAGATCGGCGATCGTCCCGCGCACGTTCACCGAGATTGCCGCCGGCGTCGCGGGTGCGCCGGTCGCAAACCGGAGGAGGCGCTTGTGTGCCTCGTCGAGCACGGTGACCGTGCCGGCGGTGTCGGCGTCGAAGGACGAGGCGCCGATCGGCTCGAGTTGCGGACCTTCCTCGATTCCCGCGTCGCTCGTGCCGTCGCCCCATGCAGCCGTGGCAACGCGTGCGTCGGCCGTAGATGTCACACCGAACCTGTGCGCGCCCAGATCGATGCCGATCGGGCTGGCCAGTCGGAGGCTTCGTTGCGGGGCAGCCGCTCCTCCCACGGGAAGCGTCACAGTCGCGCCACTGGTGCGGTCACGGATGACCGCGTAATAGGAGAAGCCGGTCGGGGAGCCGGCAATGGCGGCGGGGAGGTCGGCGTCGTACCGTCCCCCGGCCGCGCTGTGAACAAGGTGCAGCGGAAGTGCGTGAAACGCGCCCGTGGCGCCCTCGCGGACGTAGGCCGTTCCTCCAAGGTCGCAAGGCGAACTCACCTCAGAGGTTGGCCCGGCGCATGCGGCGGTGTAGCTGAGGACGGCGAGATGGTCGTCGGCTACGGTGAGGAGCGGCGGAAGGTGGGTTGCCTCGATGAAGGGTTCGCCCGCGCCACCGGCCGATGGCAACGCATTCGCACCAGGGATGGCTCCGAGCGCGATCAGGGTCCACACCGCGCCAGCGGCGAGAACGATGCCGAGCGTCGTCGCCAGCGCGACGCGTGACGCGCGCTGCCCTTCCTGTTGATCTGGCGGTGCGTTCCCGTGTGGTTCGAGGTCGGTCGTCGTCCTCCAGCGCATGTGCTCTCCCTTCGCACTCTTCTCGGCGAGTCGTTGTCTCATCTGCATACAGAAGTAGCAGGCAAAGAACCTCGGGGCAAGATGGCTCTTGCCGACGTGTCCCAAAAGGCCAGCGCCGAGGAGAACATGTCCGGTCGCGCGCTCCGTCGTCGAGGTCATCCCGCCGGAGGTGTCTGCGTCGCTAGCTCGGGCCGGGCGGAACCGCGGCACCTGAGAGGGAGTCCTTAGCGCTGCTTCCTTCCGGACCTGACGCGGTTCGAACGCTCCCAGTGCGCGGGACCCGACCTGTCAACACCGCGTGCGCAGGCCCAATCCCAACGAGCCGCCCCTCGGACGGCATTCGGTCCCGCTGGAGCGGATTTCGGGTTCAGGGAACCGCTATCTCCCCACCTAGCGCGACCGGACGTCGGGAGGGTACCAACCGTGTGCTGCCTACGATCGGACGAATGGGCGCACCTGGGATCGAACCAGGG
>JBBRNX010000004.1:0-144769 GCA_038230035.1 Gaiellales bacterium | reverse complement strand
CTCGCCTACCACTCACATCGACAGCGCAACCAAGCGCTGCCACACTGGCTCCACCACTACAACCGGACAAGACCACACAGCTCGCTCGGAGACCGACCCCCGATCAGCCGCGTTCACAACGTCTGTGGGTAGGACACCTAGATCTAGGCTCAAACGGGCGCTCGGTCGAATGCGATGATCGCATCGAGCTTCTTCGCGAGCTGAACTCGCCGTTCGCACGTGTGCTCGGCAAGGATCATCGCTTTCGAGGGCGGAGATGCTCCTGGCAAGAAGCCGAACATGGCGCGCCCCAGCGTCATGTCCTTCACGACCGGAGTACCGAGCTTGAAGCCAAGCTTGGATGTACATCTTCGAAGTTGTTCGAGTACCTTTACCGCCCGCGCCTTCGCATTCGCCGACAGAGGCTTGGTGCTGACCACCGGCTTGAGGTATTTGAAGCAGGCTCTCGTGGCGGCCTCCACCTTGGAGCGACCGGCAGCCTTCAAGCGTCGCTCCTGGGCTGGGGTGATGGAAATCGCCCTTATGATCGGGGTTCGGATGCGCCACGCCGTGCGCATGCATGCAAGCGGCATAGGCAAGACCAGCCCGATACGCCTTCGCAGAGGCCCGAGGCGCGCTGCTCGTCTGCTGCGACGCGCCAGGCGCCACCACCGTCTCTCGCGAACTTCGCTTCGCATCACCACAAGCTGTCGCCACGAGCGCCAACGTCAGAATCGCGCAGACCGACGAAAACCTCCAGAGCGGGCGCCAAGAGCCGTCCGGCGCCGCTCGAACGAGTCGCGCACAAGTCAGCGTCAGCCTCATACACGCTTCTACGCCTGCGCGTCCAAGACGGTTCCAGCACCGGAAAGAGGGCACGCGGCGAGCGCAAGCCGGGTGCGCGGCGGACGACGTACGCGAGTGACCCGCATGTCTACGCTTCTATCTCGGCGGTTGGAGCAAGGGCAGGAGTCGGGTGGCGGTTGCTTTGAAGGATGCGACCACCTGGCCACCTTCTTTCAGGCGGAGGCGCTCGGCCGAGCCTAACGACGTTTCCGCCGTCAGGGGTCCGACCTGTACCCGTACTCGGTTGTCGATTGTGACGAGCGAAGTGATCGTCCCTGTGACGTGATTGAGGCTGGAATCGTCCGGCTTCCCCGCAGAGACGGTGATCTCCCACGGATAGATGACGATGCCGACACGGCCTGTCCCCGAGTCGGTCGAGTAGACCGTTGTGCCCTCGTCGAGGATCACCTCGGTGAGATCGCCGTGGGCACGGGCGTTTCCCTCGACGAGGTTCGCACCGGTGAGGCTGGCGACGAACGGGTTCGCCGGCGCGGCGACGAGAGCGGCTGGCGTGTCGATCTGGACAAGGCTGCCATCAACGATCACGCCGACCTGCTGCGCCAGAACCGCGGCGTCCTCGAAATCGTGGGTGACGAGGAGCGTGGGCAGCTGGATCTCGCGGAGCAGCTCGCGCAACTCGGCACGCACGCTTGCCTTGGTGTGCGCGTCGAGGGCGGTCAGAGGCTCGTCGAGGAGGAGGACACGTGGATCGCGCGCGAGGGCGCGGGCCAGAGCGACTCGTTGGCGTTCTCCACCCGATAGCTGACCGGGCCTGGCGTCGGCGAGCGCTCCGAGGTGGAGGCGTTCGAGCAGCTCGTCGACCCGGTTCGTGCCGCCGTAGGCGATGTTGCGCCGGACGCTCATGTGCGGGAAGAGCGCGTATTCCTGGAAGACGAGCCCCACCGACCGGTCTTCGGGGGCGAGGTTGATGCCGCGTTCGCTGGAGAACCACGTCTCACCTGCGTGGGTGATCGCTCCTCTAGAAGGCCGGGCGAGACCGGCGATTGCTCGGAGCACGGTTGACTTGCCGGCTCCGGAAGGGCCGACCAGTGCGACCGTCTCCGTTCCGAGCGGAAGGGCTAGCTCGAGCGCGAACGAGCGGAGAGGAACAGTGATGTCGATGTTGAGGATGTCCACGGGAGCCGTATCTTCAACGCCACGAGTAGGAGCGCGCTGATCACAACGAGCAAGCCGCCGATCGCGAGCGCGACCTCGAACCTGTTCTCGAACTCTGCGTAGATGGCAAGCGGCAGCGTTTGTGTGACTCCCTGGAAGCTGCCGGCGAACATGATCGTCGCACCGAACTCACCCAACCCACGTGCGAACGCCAGTGCCGCGCCGGCCGCCAGCCCGCCAACTGCGAGTGGCAATGCGATTCTGGCGAACGTGCGGGCGGGACTCGCGCCGAGTGTCCGTGACGCGTCCACCAGCGACTGATCGACTGCCTCGAACGAGGCTATCGCCTGGCGGACGTAGAGCGGGCTGGCGACGAAGGCGACGGCAAGCACCACCGCCGTCTGCGTGAACGGGAGCTCGAGGCCGAACACGCGCAGCGTCGAGCCGAGAAGCCCGGATCGACCGAAGGCGGCGAACAATCCGATGCCGGCGACGGCCGGCGGTAGGACGAGCGGCAACTCGATCAGCGTGATGGCGAGCGATCGGCCGCGGAACTGCCGCGTCGCGATCAGGTACGCGGTCGGTGTGCCGAAGAGAAGGATGAGCGCCTGGGCGATCAGCGTCGTCTTCACACTGACGATGAGCGCGTCCAGAACGACCTGGTTGCCGAGTTGGTCGACGAGGGTCGAGAGCGGAATGCGGGTGAAGATCGCGATCAGCGGCAGCAGGAGGAAGGCCCCCGAGATGACAGTTGCCACGAGCAGGCTGAACGGAAAGAGGGGCCTCCTCGTCAAGATGCCGCCCGACCTAGCCGCCGGCGTACGTCGTGACGCCGTTCTTGACGGCGCCGAAGCCGGCAGCGCGGAGCTTCGCCTGGCCCGCCTTGGCGAGCACCTTGTTGATGAACGCGACCGCGTCCGCACGGTTCTGCGTCGACTTGAGCACCGCAATCCCGTAACGGATAGGTGGCTGCGCCCAGGCGGGCAGCCTGATCACATTGACCTTGTCGTCCACTGTCTTGGCATCTGTGATGTATACGAAGGCAGCGTCTGCCTCGTTGAGCGCAACCTTGGTCAACATCTGGCGCACATCTGTTTCCTGGCTGACGACGTTCGACAGCACGCTCGTGAGCGCCAGATTCTTCAGGATCGTCCGCGTGTAGATGCCGATCGGGACGGTCGGCGTGCCGACCAGCAGCTTGATCCCTTTCTGGCGTAAATCGAATACGGTCTTGATTCCGGCCGGGTTGGACGTCGGCACGACGAGCACGAGCTTGTTCGTCGTGAACACGACCGGCTTCTCCACGAAGCCTTGCGCATAGAGCGCGTTCGGTATCGACGTGTTGGCCGACGCGAACACATCGGCGGGGGCACCCAGCCGGATCTGGGCGGCGAGGGCGTCAGAACCGGCGAACGAGTACTTCTGCGTCGAGTCGATCTGCGGGAAGACGTTTGTCAGAGACGCGGCCGCGAGGACGCGGATCTGGGCGCTCGTTCGTCTCGGCGCAGCGAGCGCGGCGGAGATTGCAACGAGTCCGACGAGGAACGCGACGACCAACGTCGAGGTTGCCCGTCGCCTCCACGGGATCCGCAATCGGGTCCGGAACGGCTTCAAGACGGATGCTCCTTTCATCGAGTTCATCAGCTAGCGCTCGACCATGACCGAGGTTGACTTGACGATCGCAGTGGCTGGCATCCCGGGTTTCAGGCCGAGTTCCTCGATCGAGTCGCGCGTCACGATCGCGACGACGCGGGCCGGTTCGGTGATCTGGATCTCGACCTGCGCGAGCAAGCCGTCGACCTTGACCTCGCTGACAACGCCGCGTAGCCGGTTCCTGGCACTCAGGCCTTCATGGCCGCTCGAGCCGCGGAGCCGCTCGATCTCGGTCGCTGACACTTGCCGGCGATTCCCCGCATCGCGGGTCGTCGCGAGCCTGCCGTCCTTGTCCCACCGTCGGAGCGTGTCGAGACTGATCCCGAGCTCTCGTGCGGCCTCTGCGCCCGTGTAAATCTGCTTGGTCATGTCAGCTGAGGTAGGCGTCAAGCAGATCGGACGCGGTCGCATAATCGATGTGCGCCGGGAAGGAAATCCCGATCGGGCGGTTCGCAGCGAGATCCGAGAAGACGCTCAGGTGCTGTGACTCGCTCGCGGCGATGCGGGCCGCAGTCGTTCTCAGGTCACTCGAACCGGCGGCGTCGACGGCTCCGAGGTACGCCCCGACGAACGCGGTCTCGATCGCGACACCGAACTTCGCGATCGCGCCCCGCGAGTCGAACGTGCCCTTGGGGAAGGTGATCGTGAAGTCGTCCGCGGTCGACGGTGTCTGCCCGGCCCCGGAGATGACCTGGGACATCGCCGTCAGGTGCTCCTGTTCGTTGAACAGCGCACGCTTGAGGTACTTGACCCTGTCGGCCGTGAACTTCTTCGACGCGATCGCCTCGGTATAGAACTCGACCGCAAGGATCTCGGCGCCGACCGCCAGACGGGCAAGCGCAAGATCGAGGTCTGCCAACGGTCCTGACGCGGCTGCCTGTGCGCCTGCCGCAGCGACGTTCTCGACCAGCAGCCCCGTCGTGATTGCACCCATCGCGACCGCAGCACCGCTACGAGCGCCCAACGAGAGAAACCCGGCTCGGTCCAAACCCGCTCCTTCCATCCACGTCGTGCACAGGAGAATCCTAGGTGCGGACAAACACTAGTCATTGTCAGACTACTCGGGCAAGTGAGCGTTGGTAGCTGTCAATACGAGCCATGACCTTGTCAGTAGCGACGGTGCTGCCTAGGAACGGACCGACGTCGCCATCGGGTTGAGAGTGCTGCTGTGTCTGAATCACTCCTGCCTCCGTAGACTCGGCTCCGTGCATCGCCACTCTGTCGAGACCGAGCGTCTGGCCGAGGCGATCCTCGCGTACGCCGAGGCGCGCTTCCGCCTCGATCCGGTGCCGCTCGACGCGGCAATGCCGCACGCGGAGCTCACGCGACTTGCTGGCCAGACGATCTCGGAAGACGGCATGGGCGGCGAGGCGGCGCTCGAGCTGTTCGGCGAGGTGCTGTCGCGTGCGTGCCTCTCGATCGACCATCCGCGCTCGCTCTCGTTCATCCCGGCCGCGCCGACGGAGGCGGCGACACTCTTCGACCTCGTCGTCGGCGCATCCTCGATCTACGGCGGCAGCTGGCTCGAAGGGGCCGGGGCGGTCTACGCCGAGAACCAGGCTCTCCGCTGGATCGCCGACCTCGGCGGGCTGCCCGAGGGAGCCGGCGGCGTGTTCGTCCAGGGCGGCACCCTCGGCAACCTCTCGGCGCTCGTCGCAGCCCGGCACACGGCACGCACGCACCGCGTCGGCCCGCCGCCTGCACGTTGGAAGATCGCCGCGACCGGCGGAGCGCATTCGTCGATCGTGCCGAGCGCGGGCTTTGGCTCCCCGTCGACGGCGCCTACGGCGCGGCTGCGCTGGCCGCTCCCTCGGTGCGGCAACTCTTCGCCGGCATCGAGCGCGCCGACTCGTTCATCGTCGACCCGCACAAGTGGCTGTTCGCCCGGTTCGACTGCTGCGCCCTTCTCTATCGCGATCCCGAGCTCGCGCGTCTCGCGCACACGCAGGTTGCCGGCTACCTCGAGCCGCTTGAGGGAGGCGAGTGGAACCCGTCGGACTACGCGATCAACCTCTCGCGCCGCGCGCGCGGGCTGCCGTTCTGGTTCTCGGTGGCGGCGCACGGCACTCGCGCGTATACGACCGCCATCGAACGGACGCTCGAGGTGGCTCGCTATGCCGCCACCGAGATCCGCTCCCGCGCCTACGTCGAGTTACTGGCCGAGCCGGATCTTTCCGTCGTCGTCTTCCGTCGCCTCGGCTGGTCTCCGGCCGAGTACTACAGCTGGTCGGATCGTCTCCTGAAGGCCAACTTCGCCTTCGTCACGCCGTCGACGCACGAGGGTGAGACGATCACGCGCTTCGCGATCATCAATCTGCGCACGAGCGAGACCGATATCGCGACGATCCTCGACACGATGGCCTAAGAGCTCCCAGCGTCCGCCGTCGAGAGTAACGTCGCTCCCAATGAAACGCTGGCTCGTCGCGGGCTCGGCTGTGCCTGCCCTGATCTTTGTCGCGTCGGCGGCCGCCGACATCGTTCACCTCGGCGGGATCGGAGCCGACACGAACTGTGGCAGCGGCTTCATCGCGATCAACAGCCAGGTCTCGTCCGGCACCCCGTTGTCGTCCCGAGCGGTGATTGGACGCTGCGAGCCTGGAGCATGGCGGGAGGCTCGGGTGGCACGGTCAGCTTGCGAGTCCTCCATCCAACTGGCGTGGCGAGCCAGTACAGGATCGTCGCCGCAACCAGTGCGAGGACGTTGACTCCAGGCGTGTTGAACACCTTTCCGTCGTCGATCGTCGTGCACGGCGGCGACGTCATCGGGTTCTACGTCGAGACCGACACCGACTGCGCGCGCTTCACCGGCGACGTCAACGACCAGTACCTGCTCTTCGACCCGAGCACACCTGTCGGCGGCATCGCCAACCCGATCACCGGAGGCCACGGCTACCGGCTGAACCTGGCCGTCGACATCGCCTCCGGTGACGCGCAGATCCCGCATGCGGGCTATTGCTCTGCTCCCGGGAACACGTGACCGGACGGGACGGCGATCGTGCCCGGGACCTTCCTCGACCCCGTCTACCAGCAGCCGGCGACAGACTCGCACTACACCAGTGCGACGCCCGCGATCTACGTCAAAGGGAAGGGCATTACGTGCGACCCGCCTCCCGCCGGCTACACGCTGCAGGGATACGCGGGCAGCGACCTCTCCGTTCCCGACGGCCTCTACCCGTACTACGCGCCGCCGAGCTAGCCACCGCGCATGATCGCGGTCCTCGGCGGGCTGGGAGCTGCGCTCGCGTTCTCGATTACCACGCTCGTCTACGCGCGAGCCTCGCAGCTGCTCGGACCCGCGGTGGTCACGGCCTGGGTGATGCTCGTCGGGCTGGCGGTGGCGTTGCCCGTCGCTCTTGCGGGCGGGCTCCCGGACCGTCTGCGCGGGGCGGTGATCGCATGGCTCGCTCTCGCGGGCTGTGGGAACGTCGCTGGTCTCGTGCTGACGAACGCTGCCTTGCGGAGAGGTCAGGTGAGCGTCGTTGGGCCGGTCGTCTCGACCGAAGGGGCGATCGCCGCAATGATCGCGGTGATCGCCGGCGAGGAGCTTGCAGCATCATCGGGAGCGGCGCTCGCGGTGATCGCCGTGGGAATCGTTGCCGCCGGCATCACGAGGAGCGAGACCGCGGTCGATGGGAGCGCGAAGCCGGCGGGGCTCGCGATCCTCGCCGCCTGCTGCTTTGGAGCGAGCCTTTACGCGACAGCCCGCGCCGGCGACGTTCTCCCGGTCGTCTGGGCGGTCCTGCCGGCGCGCCTCATCGGTGCCGTGGCGCTGGCGGCGCCGCTTGCCGTCTCCGCTCGTCTCCGCCTGACCCGTGCAGCTGTTCCGCTAGTGATTGCCGGGGGGCTCGCGGAGGTTGCAGGCTTCGTGTCGTATACCCTCGGCGCCCGCCACAGCGTCGCCGTCGCCGCGGTTATCGCATCGCAATTCGGCGGCATCTCCGCGGTGCTCGCGTTCCTTCTGTTCGGGGAGCGGCCGCGTCGCGTACAGGTTTGCGGGATCGCATTGATCGTGATCGGCGTGGCGGTACTGAGCGCGCTCCAGAGCTAGAGCTCTCTAGCTCAGCTGGTACGGCACGCTGGAGAGGATCACGCGGGGCTCGAAGAGCAGGCGCCGCTTGATGTAGAGGGCGCGCTGGTTGTGGAGGAGCCGCCGCCAGCCGCGGACGACGAGCTCGTTCATGATCACGTTGACGACGGTCTCACCGTCGCCCATGAGGTTGCGAAGGTACGCGAGCAGCGGCTCGCCCAGGTCGCGGAACGGCGCCTCGGCGATGTCGAGCGGGATGTCGACCTCGCGCCGCTGCCACTCGGCTCGCATGCGGAGGGCCTCTTCGGCGTCGAAGGCGAAGTAGACGGCACGCGTCCCGTCCAGCTGGAGGCTCCTCGCGTAGTTGACCGCGCGGAGTGATGCTCCATGGACGCCCGACAGTCGGTCAGCGTGAATGTGTGCGTCGGCGGGAGGAAGAACCAGTTGAAGGCGAGCATGCTCGCGATTGCGACGGGAACCGCGAAGGCGATCCCCCAGAAGACCGCCACCGGCAGCACCGCGAACAGGTAGAGGGCGCCGAGGCTGAGCAGCGGCACATGCGTCTTCAGCAGGTCGATCACGGCGGTCACGAGCGCAACCGTCCCCGCGCTCACGCACAGCCCGATCAGCGCCTCGCTCGGCGAGCGGGTAATACGGGTTGCGCTCAGCGCGGTCATGGGATGACGGTAGCGTTCGCCCGGTTGCCTGCGTAGGACGGCGGGACCGCGACTTGCTGATTCAGCCTGTCGTCCGGAAGGTCGATGCTACGCTCTTGCGGCTACGCCTCAGCGAACTGGCGTGGTGATGCTGCGCGGGTCTATCGATTGAGCCCGCCGGACCGTCCGCCCCCAGCAGAGCGGGTGGGAGTTGTGCTTTCGGAAGCACCCACTCGAAGAAGGTGAGGCGTCGATGGCTACGAGAAAGCAGAAACAGAGGGCGGCGGCTGCGGGTACCCCGCTCAACGAACCTGCAAAGACTCCGAAGAAGACCGCGAAGGTCAAGAAGACCTCGCGGGGCAAATAGGCGATGTCCAACGAATCGTCGTCGCAGACGGCCAGAGTGTCGTTCAAGGCAGGCGGCGCGTTTCTCGGTGACCTCCGTGCCGAGGTCGAAGAGCACTTGGCGGTCCGGCACGTTCGGCTACGCGGCTCGATCGAGCTGTATGCCAAGGCGCCGATCGCGGTCGGTATCACCGTCGTTTCCTGGGCCGTGCTCCTGTTCCTGCGGCCGGACCCGTTCGGCATCGCAGCGTGCGTTGCCGGCCTGGGTGTCGGGGCGACGCTCATCGCCTTCTGCGTGCAGCACGATGCGAACCACGGCGCGTACTTCAAACGGCGCGGCAACAACTACCTCGTGGGCTGGACGTCCGACCTGCTGCTCGGCTTCAGCAGCTACGCGTGGCGGGTCAAGCACAACGTCGCGCATCACACATATACGAACGTCGACGGATACGACGCCGACATCGAGCAGGCGCCGTTCGCGCGGCTCGCCCCGGCGCAGCCGGCGAGACCGTGGTACCGGTTCCAGCACTTCTACATCTGGCCGCTGTACTCGTTCATGGGGATCCGCTGGCAGGTACTCGGCGATCTCCAGAGCTTCCGCCAGGGGTCCATCGGCAAGAGCGTCCTCAGGTTCCCCTCCGGCTGGCCGGCGGCCGGCATCCTGGTCGGGAAGGCGTTCTTCGTCTGCTGGGCGATCGTCATTCCCATGTTGGTGTACCCGTGGTGGGCCGTGGTGGCCGTCTATGTCGGGCTGAGCATGCTGACAAGCGTCGTGATGGCGACGACCTTCCAGCTCGCGCACTGTGTGGAGGAGGCCAGCTTCGCGTCGCCCGCTGACCTCAAGCATGACGCGAGCGTTTGGGCGGTACACCAGGTCGAGACGACGGTCGATTTCTGCCCGCGCAACAAGGTCCTGACCTGGGCGCTCGGAGGTCTGAACTACCAGATCGAGCACCACCTCTTCCCGCGGCTGCCGCACACGCTCTATCCCGTGATTGCGCCGATCGTCAAGCGCAACTGCCTACGTCACGGCGTGCGCTACACCACCCAGCCGTCGCTCCACGTAGCGCTCCGCTCTCATTTCCGCCACCTCCGAGAGCTAGGCCGCGCCGGCCTCCGAGCCGAGCTCGAAATGGGGTGACGCGTCCGCGTCGGCTATGGCCCGGGAGGTGCGGGCGTCGCTGGCGGAAGGAGCAGGAGGTGGCTTTCGACGACCGCGGCGGCAACGTCGCTGAGCTTGCGCCCGTTGTGCTGGGAGTGGTCGCGGAGCCGCTCGAAGGCGGTGTCGGCGTTGATCGAGTGGCGGGCCATGAGGATGCCCTTGGCCTGCTCGATCATGGCCCGCCGTCCGAATGCTCCTTGGAGGGATTGGTATTCGGCGAAGCGCTGAAGGGTGATGTCGATTGCGCTTTGCAGCTCGTCGGGGGTGCCGTCGATGATGTACGCGAAGACGCCGCGCTTTGCCGCTTCGTGGACGTAGGCGGGGTCGTCGGCGTGGAGGATCGCGATCACGGGGCAGGAGGCTTCGCGCACGATCTCACTGATCAGCTCGAGGGCGTGCTCCGAGCTCGAGCCGAGGCCTACGAGGGCTACATCGGGATGTTCGCGAGCCGTAGCCGGCCCGACTTCCTTCACATAGATCTCACGGGCGATCACGTCGTGCCCGAGGCCGATCACGACCTGGGCGAGAAGCTCGAGCCGGTCGCGTTTCTCGTTCGCGATCAGGACCCGCAGGTGTTGCGGATCGCTATCAGGCATGCGCGCGCGCACTCATATTCGATGTGACTTCTAGCAGCCTGCGGGCACAGGGAATAGTCCAACCTGCAGACGTTGTGGGTTGGTGCAGGTCTGCCGGTCGAGCAACGCGGTCGGCGCTCAAGCTCGACGGTCGGAGGGCATGCCTCAGAAAATCCTTCGGCGACGCGCGTCGCGGTGTTTCGCATCCCGTGTTTGGGGAACTTCCATGGTGATACGAACCACCTCCGACGGGAAGAGAATAATGAGCAGTAGGACGCGGTACCGGTCATGAGCGACGACGTGGAAGCAGCAGCGCCGCCGATGTTCGTCGATCGCGGCCTTGTGTGGGACGCCGGGTTGCACACGAGACACACGGCAGCGATGCATCTCGTCAAGCGCGGCGAGGACGACCGCGAGCTCTTGCTCTCGTACGTCATCTGGCCGACCGAGATGATCGACTCGACGCTCATGCGGCTCGCCCGCCGGAGCGTCGATACACACAGGGTCGATGTACGCAGGGTGTGTGGCGCTAGTGGCCGAGTCTGGCCGACACGATGCCGCGGTCGAGGTTGCGTTTCGCACGAACTTCGGCCGGCGCCGCCGCATACAACCGTTCGCTGGCGACCCGGAATCGGGCGGCGTCGACGGTCATTCGACACACACGAAGGAGCAAACCGATGTCTCAGATCGAGCAGTCGATCGAAGTGAACGTCCCAGTCTCGACGGCGTATAATCAGTGGACGCAGTTCGAGGAGTTCCCGAGCTTCATGGAGGACGTCTCGGAGGTACGTCAGCTTGACGACACCCATCTGCACTGGGTCGCCGAGGTCGGCGGCAAGGTCGTCGAGTGGGATGCCGAGATCACCGAGCAGAAGCCCGACGAACGGATCGCCTGGAAGTCGACGAGCGGCAAGCCGAACGCCGGCGTCGTCACGTTCCATCGCCTGAGCGACACGAGCTGCAAGGTGATGGCGCAGATGGACTATCTGACCGAAGGCATCGTGGAGCGGATCGGCAGCGCCCTGGGGGCTGACGAGCGCCGCGTCAAGGCCGACCTCGAGAGCTTCAAGGCAATGGTCGAGGCGCGCGGCAGCGAGACAGGCGCCTGGCGCGGCGAAGTCGGCGGCAACCCACCGTCGTCGAACGGTTCGCCACAGGCAGCAGAGCCGACCGTGGCGGGCGCCGCCGGAGCCAAGGTCAAGGAGGTAATCGTCGACGCGAAAGAAGGGTTCGACAACCTCGGTGACCAGAAGATCGGCGCCAGGATCGGCGGCGACCCGAGTTGAGGCAGGACCGAAGGCCGCTCGCTCCCCGCGATCCGGCGGCCTTCGGTCGTGCAGAGGTACACCCTCGACAGCGAGTGCTAGTCTCAACGCGCGCGGCACTGTAAACATCGGTGCTGCGGAGTGCTCGCCGGGTCTCAAAGGTAGGTGACCCACAGGCGTTGCGGGCTGGAGCAGGTAGCGGCCGACCTCATGCAGCCTGGTCGGCGAGCACGTTTCGGCGACCTGGAGGAACAATGAGCGACGCGCCTCTACTACCTCTTGTCCAGCGCGACAAAGGTCGCTCGGTGGCGCATCTGCGAGCCCTACCGGGCGGGCGGCTCCGTCGGAGCCTCACGAGCGTCGGGGCGGTCGAGATCGTTGCGCCAGATCGCTACTGCGCGCAGCTGCTGGTCGATCAGGCGCCACCGGCGCTCCGGGCCCGGATCATGCCGAGCGCGGCGTGGATCGTCGGCTCGAGCCGCTGGCGTCGGAAGGAGACTGGGTTGTCGAGCTCCTCTCGCTCGTCGAGGAGTGGCTGAAGGCCGCGCCGCTGCCCTGCGCCAAGGTCAGTCGCGGCGACCGCAGCTGCCTCGTGCGCGCGCCCAACGACTTCGTACGGCCGACCTCTCCACCGACGCATGCAGCGTGAGTCGACGGTGACGCAGGTCGTTCGACATGCACGAGCGGTCTCACAAAGTCGACGAGCGAGCAGCTACCGAGTCAATGCTGTTGTCGATCGGTGGCCCGATCTCCTGCGCGGCGCGGCCGGCGGCCGTCTTGGTGGGTCGCCGGAGCGGTGTGTTCTTGAGGGCGATCGCACGCCGTTCGAGCACGTACCACGAGGCCGCCGCCAGGGTCAGCGTCACCGTTAGAACAAGAGCCAGCCGGCCGATGAAGAGCGGCCAGCTGTCGTGCCTCCAGGAGTTCCCGCCGACGATTGTGATCACGGGCCAATGCCAGAGGTAGATGCCGTACGAGACCATTCCAAGCGAGACGAGCGGTCGCCACGAGAGGACCCGACCGAGGAGCGTCGTCCGACTGCCGGCGAACAGCACGCTGCCTAGGAAGAGTGCAAATCCGACCGTCACAAGGAATGTGAACATCATTCCCGTGTAACCGTTTGTGGCAGGCCCGGCGTGCTTGAAGACGAAGGCAAGGCAGACGGCCAGGATCCCGCCAGGGCCGAGGAGCCAGCCGTGACGGAGCCCTCGTCGGGCCGCTGCAAGTTCGAGGGTGACGGCGAGCAGCATCCCGACGGCGAACTCGTCGATGTACTCGGGCAGTGCGACCGGCCATCTTCCAGCAGCGCGAAGTGCTGGTACACGAACGCGGCCGGAATCAGCGGCGTGAGCGTCAACACCTGGGCCCATGCCCGTCCCCCTGGAGTCTCAGCGCGACGTGCGCTCATCAGGCAGCAGACCACGATGAGCGGCAACACCGCATAGAACGTGATCTCGATCACGAGCGTCCACGCGGGCGCAAGCCCGGTCCAGTCGTTGGAGAACCACGTCTGGACGAGAAAGACCTGCTCGATGCCGTGTGTCAGCCACGACCTCGCGGAGTCGGCGAAGCGCGGATCGAGGAAGGGCACAGTGCATACGAGGACGAGCCAGTAAGCGGGGAAGATCCGAAGGACGCGCGCGCGCGCGTATTTTCTGAACGACGGCAGCGACGATCCGGGGACGATCGCCTGTGCGAACGGCCGGTACAGGAGCAGTCCCGAGAGCACGAAGAACAACGGCACGCCGAGCCACCCGTAGCTGAGGATCGTGCCGCCTGCTCCGAGCCCGCCGCCACCGCGGAGCCAGACGTGAAACGCCAGAACCGACAGCGCCGCGATTCCACGTGCGCCTTCGACGCCAGGAAGGCGAGCCGGACGTACGGCTGCATCCCGAGAAGCACGTTGGGTTGAGTCGTGGTTCCCAAGCGCGGAGATGGGTTCGCGCATGGTTGGCACTCTAGACCCGGCCCGTGACGGCTCTTCTCGCTCGGTGGATCGTCCCGCTTGTTTGCGTAGCACCGCGTCGAGGAGCTGCGCAGAGATGCTTGTCGCCGACGCGGGCTGTACAGCTGCGCGCGGCTATTCTCGGTACGGCGTCGCTCGCCCCCATCGACTAGCGGCCTAGGTCACCACCCTTTCAAGGTGGCAGCACGGGTTCGAATCCCGTTGGGGGCATTCCTCTGTATTTCCAGAGGTGATCGGGCCGAAACGACGAATCTCGTCCACCCCTCGGGGTCCGGCGGTTTCGCGACGAGCATGTCGCGACTCGGTTAGGGTCTCGAGTCCTAGGCTGGACAGACGACGGCGCTTCGACCAATTGATGGTTCGGAAAGGACGTTTCGGACATGGCTCTCGGCTTCTACTTCACGCCCAGTTCGTTCACCCCGTCGCTCTACGACGATGCGGTCGCCCGACTCGAAGCGGCGGGTGCCGGCGCCCCCGCTGGCAGGCTCTACCACGTAGCCCTCGAGACGGATGGTCTGATCCAAGTTTTCGATGTCTGGGACTCGCAGGAGTCGTTCGAGGCCTTCGGGGCGACGTTGTTGCCGATCATGGCGGAAATCGGGGCGGATCCCGGCGAGCCGATGGTCTCTCCGGTGCACAACATCATCAAAGGCGGCTGAGACCTGCCAGCGACCGGGGAATCAAGACCCGCTGTTGGCGATCGCCCGGTGACCCCCTCCAGCGATCGAGGGGATCGAACGCGCAAGGTCGGTCAGGCATCGAGGAAGCGCCTGAGCTCTTAGATCGTCGGCAGGGTTGGGAAGCGCATTCAGGAGGAACATCGCTGCTTACCCGGTCGCGTATGCGCCGGCGTGGCACGATCGGCCGATGACGCTGGTCTCGGAAGTCGGCGGTGGCCGCTACGCCGCTCTCCTGCGGACGCCGCACGTGGCCGCGCTCCTCGGCTGGGGAATGGTTGCCCGCCTGCCGCTCGGCATGACGCCGCTCGCGCTTCTGCTCGTCGTGCGCGGCGAGGGTGAGAGCTACGCGGCTGCCGGTGCGGTCGCCGCCGCCTATGCGATCGCACTCGGTGTAGGTGCACCGATCGCCGGCCGGCAGGTCGATCGGCGTGGCCAGGCACACGCGCTTGTGCCTCGCGCGATCGTCTACTCGACCCTCCTCGCGGTCGTTGGCGGACTGGCGCTCGCGAACGTCCCGACACCCGCTCTGGCTGTCGCGGCCGCGGCGGCGGGTGCGTCGTTCCCACCTGTCGCAGCATCCGTTCGCACGCTGCTCCCGAGCCTGCTGCCCTCGGAGCTCCGCGCGACCGGGTTCGCGCTCGAAGCCTCGGCGCAGGAGGTGTTCTTCGTCGGTGGGCCGCTCTTCGTCGCCCTGCTCGCGGCGATCCACCCGGTTGCCGCCCTCGCCGGTGCCGCTGTGGCTGTTGAGATCGGCACGCTCGTGCTCGCCCGCGTACCGCCGGTGCGCGACGCGCGACCCGATGACGCGCCCGCGCACGCACGGAGCGGTGCCCTGACGGCGGTCGGCGTCCGCACGCTGCTCCTCCTCGCCGGCTTCATGGGGCTCTCGTTCGGGGCGGTCGAAGTCGCGATGCCTGCCTTCGCGGAGATGCACGGCTCGCGGGCGCTCGCCGGGCTCGCTCTCGCCTCGTTCTCGGCCGGGAGCCTCGTCGGCGGCCTTGTCGCCGGGCTACGTCCCGCCCGCGACGCGAAGCGCCAGCTGCTCGCGTTTGCGTGGCTCCTGCCTGTCGGTCTTGCGCTCCCGCTCGTCGCGAACTCGATCCCGACGATGTGCGGCCTCCTCTTCCTGGCCGGGCTTCCCATCGCGCCGCTCGCGACCGCTGTGTACGGGCTCGTCGAACGCGTTGCGCCGCCGGGCTCGCACGCCGAAACGTTCGCGTGGATCGGAACCGCCATCGTGACCGGCATCGCCGGCGGAACGGCAGTCGGCGGCTGGATGGTCGACGCCCACGGCGTGCGTTCGGCGATTGCCGTTGGGGCGGCAACGATCGTGGCGGGTGCGGGGCTCGTCACATTCCGGCAGCGATCGCTCGAAGAACAATTAAGTTGACACTTAGTTAAGTAGACGCTATAAGAGCGCCATGGATGCGACCCTGAAGGCGATCGCGGAGCCGCGCCGGCGCGAGATTCTGCGGCTCGTCAAGGACGGTGAGCTGTCGGCGGGCGAGATCGCGGCGCATTTCGACATCAGCTGGCCTGCGATCTCGCAGCATCTCGGCGTCCTCAAGGAGGCGGGGCTGTTGGATGAGCGGCGAAACGGCGCACGACGTCTGTACCGCGTACGTCCCGAAGGGCTGACCGACGTGCAGGCGTTTCTCGAAGAGTTCTGGGGCGACCGCCTGGCGGCGCTCAAACGCGAGGCTGAAAGAGAGGAGAGCGGAAACGATGGAAAGCGTGACTGAAGCTACGACAGTCCAGCGAGAGATTGCCATCGACGCGAGCCCGGAAACGGTGTGGGAGTTTCTCGTCGATCCCCTGAAGATGACGCGCTGGATGGGGCTGGAGGCGACGCTCGACGCGCAACCGGGCGGGGTCTACCTCGTCAAGGTGATCGACGGCCACACAGCACGTGGCGAGTTTGTCGAGGTCGAGCCGCCGCACCGTCTCGTCTTCACCTTCGGCTGGGACCCGGGCGAGGACGGGCCGAGCGCTGTGCCGCCTGGATCATCGACGATCGAGATCGAGCTTGCTCCCGCACCGGATAGCGGCACCCTCGTGCGCTTCTCGCACAATCTCTCCGCGGTCGAGATGGCAACCCAGCACGCGCAGGGGTGGGATCACTACCTGACGCGGCTTCAGATCGCTGCGGCAGGCGGCGAAGCGGGGGTCGACCCGTGGTTGTCGGGGGAGATGTGACTGGGGTCGGAACGCCGGAGACGCCGTGGCAGCTCGCGACTCCTGGCGGCCGCTCGGAGTTCACTGCCTACCGCGACCCGTCGCTCGATCCACCTGTGCTCGTCGTCCAGGTCGGGAAGACGCAGCTCCGCTACCAGCTGCGGTGTATCGACGACCTACACGCCATGCTGAAGGAACACGGTGACTGGGTGCTCCTCGGCGGCGCCGATGAACAGAAGCCGGCCGCCGAAGGGTCGGTCGAGGCGTGGGCGCGATCGGCCGCTAACCCGGTCGGCGGCTGGTACGGCCTCAAGAAAGGGCTGCGCGGCCGGTTCGGCGTCTACGTGCCGCCCGTGCTCCAGGTGCTCGGACTCGCCGAAGTCGAGAACAACCCGCGCAACAACCGGATGCGAGCGCTCTGATGGCGTCGTACCGAGGTGAAGAGCTCTCGCACGACATCAGCTTCCCGGGCGAGTCCGCGCGCTACCGGAGCGCACGAAACGAGCTGCTGCAGGCCGAGATCGCACTGCGCCGTCAGACCGAGGACGTCGCCGCTCAGCGGCGGGCTCTACCGCCCGGCGGCGAGATCCTGGAGGACTATGAGTTCGAGGAGTGGGACGCCGCAGCCAGCGCCGTGCGCTCGGTCAGGCTCTCCGAGTTGTTCGAGGACGGCAAGGAGACGCTGTTCCTCTACAGCTTCATGTTCATTCCAGGCGAGCGTGGTGAGCCGCTCGAGGTGGGGTGCCCGAGCTGCACGTCGATCATCGACGCGATCGACGGCGAGGTGCCGCACCTGACGCAGAGCATGAGCTTTGCGGCCGTTGCCAAGGCGCCGATCGAGCGGTTCCGGGCACTTGCGGCGAAGCGCGGCTGGCGCAATGCGCGGCTGCTCTCGTCCGCCGGCACGACGTACAACGGGGACTACCGGGCCGAGACTCCCGAAGGGGTTCAGCTGCCGATTGCGACGGTCTTCACGCGCCGCGACGGACGGATTAACCACGTGTGGAGCAGCGAGTTGCTGTTTGCGCCGACCGACCCTGGCCAGAACCCGCGCCACGTGGATTTCCTCTGGCCGCTCTGGGCGATGCTCGACCACACACCCGCGGGTCGCGCAGCCGACTGGTACCCGGCGCTCGAATACGGCTAGCGCGGCAGGCGGAGCCCGAGCCGCCTGGGAAGCGACGCGACGAGCGTCGTCACCGGGTCGAGCTCGCGTCCTTCGTCCTCGGCGGCGTCCTTGCGCACGAGGGCATGCCGGATAACCGAGCCGCCGATGTAGCGGACCGGCTCCGGCGGGAAGAGCTTGCGTGGCGGGTCGACGATCGCGAGTCGGGTTGTCTCGTCGCGCCGGTCAAGGGCGAGTCGCGCGAGGATCTCGCCGCCGAGGTACGACGGCCCGACGCCGTTGCCTGTGAAGCCGTAGCCGTGGTGGACGCGGTCGCGGCTGCCGAAGATCGGCAGGTGCGTGGGGGAGACGTCGATCGGTCCGCCCCAGGCGTGCGTCACCGCGCGGCCGAGGAGCTGCGGGAAGAAGCGAAAGAGGCTTTCGCGGATCCGAGCGACGACACCGGGATCGACCTCGAGCCGACCGAGTGCGCGTCCGCCGACGCCCATCCTGCCGCCGCCCCAGCCGAAGACGATGCGGCCGTCGCGCGTCGTGCGCAGGTAATGGAGCATCGTCCTGCCGTCGGCGATCGACTCGCCGCCCGTCCAGCCGAGCTCGTCCAGCACGTCCGGCACCGGCTCGGTCAGCACGATGTGACTCGATGCGACCGCGAGCGACAGGCGATGTCCAGGGAACGCCGCGGCAGCGCTGTTGACGGCAAGGACGGCGTGGCCTGCGCGCGCGGTGCCGCCCGAGGTCGTCGCGTCAGCGTCTCGCGAGAGCTTGGTGACGCGCGTGCGCTCATGGATTCGCACGCCGCGCTCCAGCAGGCGTGCGCGCAACCCGAGCGCTAGCCGCGCTGGCTGCACGGTTGCGGACTTCGGCAGGAGCACGCCGGCGAGGAAGAGCGGCGAATCGCAGATCGCACGTGCCGCGGCGGCGTCGACGGCCACGATCTCGTCGGGCGAGCCGACTGCCGCAGCCTCCGCGAGGTCGGCGTCCCACGTGCCGACCTGCGCCGGCGTCGTCGCAACGTCGAGCCGCGGCGCAACCGTGTACCACGCTTCGACGCCGTTCTGCTCGCACCACACGCCGATGCTGGTGAGTGCACGCTCCGACGCGTGGCAGACCGCGAGCGCGCCCGCGTCGCCGGCCAGTTCCCTCAGCTTGGGGAGATCGTCCCAGAGCGTCGAGACGAAACCGCCGTTGCGGCCGCTCGGCCCGTGGCCGCAGAGCCCCGCTTCGAGCAGAAGCACGTCGGCGTTTGGTTCGAGCTCCTTCAAGTGCCACGCGGTCCACATGCCGAGGTAGCCGCCGCCCACGATGACGACATCCGCGGTCGCATCACCCTCGAGCGGTCGTGTCGGCGTGATCGGCCCGAGCTCCGACACCGCCTCCTCGAGCCACCAGCCGGTGCGTGTATGCCGCATGGCGTCCACGCCGCCGATCCTAGGCCCCGGCACGGGTATCCTGTCGCAGCTGCCTGGTGGCGGTAGCTCAGTTGGTAGAGCCCCGGGTTGTGGTCCCGGTGGTCGCGGGTTCGAATCCCGTCCGCCACCTGTACTAGCCGCGCAAGCAAGGATCCGCGAAAGCGGATCCTTGCGCTTACGACCCCTGAAGGGACGGCCCGCCTCCCTAAGGCACCCTCGCGTACGGGATCGAACTGACCGCGCAAGCACGGAGCCGCGAAAGCGGATCCTTGCGCTTACGACCCCTGAAGGGTCGGCCCGCCTCCCTAGAGCACCATCGCGCTCGGTCTGGGAAACTTGGCTGCTCGTCGGTCGCACCCTGACCCCTGAAGGGGCTGCCCGCTGCCAGGAGCACCTGCGGGTGCGGGGATCGAACTGGGCTGCTCGTTGGTCGAGATCGGACTCGGGGTCCGAGCGGCTGGGAAGGCCGCTACCCTCAGCCCTGCAAGGCCCCGTAGCTCAGTGGATAGAGCGGCAGGCTTCGAACCTGCGCGCGGAGGTTCGATTCCTCCCGGGGCCATCCAGCCCGCCTGGCGTGTTCGACCCCGGGAGGAAACCGAACTAGCGCTGCTCGCCTGCCAGGACCACTAGTCCGAGCGCCTGCACGCCGAGAAAGACGAGATAGAGCGCGCCGGCAAGCTTTACGGCAACGAACGCCGGCTCGGACGCGCGCAGGAGCGCCGCGACACCGATCGCGGCTGCGACCGTCCAACACGCCTGCCCCGCCGAGACCCCGAGGGCTGTGAACGCCCCGGCGCGCCGCCCGCCGAGCAGGGTGTTGCGGATCGTGAGCGCAGTATTCGGCGCGGGGACGACGATCACGAGGACAGCGATCGCGAGGAATGCCGAGACCTGAGCCATCGGAGTAACCGTACGCGTTCGTCGCGATCATGCAGCAACGCCCGTTAGGATGTTGTCGTGGACGATCGCTGCGATCTTCTCTGTCTCGACCTGGAGACTGCGGAGCGACTGCGCCTTCGGCGGCTCGATGTGGCAACTGCCGAAGAAGCCTCAGGGCGGGCGCACGCGTTGTCGGATCCGACCCGGTTGACGCTAGCTGCTGCGCTCGCCGAGGCGGACGAGCTCTGCGTCTGCGACCTCGCCTGGATCGTCGAGCGTGCACAGAATCTCGTTTCGCACCACATGCGTGTCCTCCGCAGGCACGGACTCGCCCGCTCGCGGCGTGACGGGAAGATGGTGATGTACGCACTCACGAACGAGGGCCGGGAGCTCCTCGACGCCGCGCTCGAGTCGGCCGTTGCGGAGCGTTCGCGTGTCTGAGCGGGTGACGCTGATCCAGCTCGGGCCGCTCGAGTCGGTGACTGCGCCAGTCCTCCCGCCGCCGGCCGACAGGTTGCTCCTCGAGCGACGCGCGCGGGTGCTTGCCTGGGGTGGGATCGGCTGGCACGTCGTCGAGTTCGCGATCGCAATCGGCGCCGGCGTGGCTGCGGGCTCGATCGCGCTGATCGGCTTCGGTACGGACAGTCTGATCGAGGCCGGCGCCGGGGTCGTCGTGTTGTGGCTATTCACAGGCCGCCGGCTTGGGTCGCACGCGGCCGAGCGGCGCGCGCAGCAGCTGATCGCGATCTCGTTCTTCGTTCTGGCCGCTTATGTCGGGGTCGAGGCCGTTCGCACGCTCGTCGGCGGGGATCACCCGAGCGCCAGTTGGGTCGGGATCGGCCTAGCCGCTGTCACAGCCCCGACGATGCCGCTGCTGGCCCGGGCGAAGCGGAGAATCGGCAATTCGCTGCACTCGTCTGCTGCGGTGAAGGAGGCGTCTCAGACCCAGCTCTGCGCGTACCTCTCGATCGCCCTGCTGCTCGGCCTTGGCGCGAACGCGCTCTTCGGGCTGTGGTGGGCTGATCCGCTGACCGCGCTCGCGATTGCCGGCGTCGCGGTCAAGGAAGGGCGCGAGAGCTGGCGTGGCGAGGGTTGCGTCGATGGCTGCTGCTGACCGGCACGACGGCGGCGTCGGACGCCACGCCGGGCATTCGCACGCGGCTGTCACGGCCGACACGGACTCGCGCCGGCTGGCGATCGCGCTCGGCCTGATCCTCGCGTTCATGGCGGGCGAGATCGTGGTCGGCATCGTCTTTCATTCACTTGCGCTGCTTTCGGACGTGGCGCACATGCTCACGGACGCCGGCGCTCTGGGGCTCTCGCTGGTCGTCATCCGGCTCGTTGCTCGGCCTGCTCGCGGCGACCTGACATTCGGCCTCAAGCGTGCCGAGATCCTTTCCGCCCAGGCAAACGGCTTCACGCTGCTCGTCCTCTCCGGGCTGATCGTCTACGAAGGGGTCAGCCGGCTCGTCTCGCCGCCGAAGCCTGCAGGGTTGCCGATCCTGATCGTCGCCCTCGCTGGAGTGGTCGTGAACCTGATGGCCAGCTGGCAGCTGTCCAAGGCGAACCGCGAGTCGCTGAACATCGAAGGCTCGTTCCAGCACATCCTGACCGACCTGATCGCGTTCATAGCCACCGCGATCGCCGGAGCGGTGATCCTCGCGACCGGCTGGGTCCGCGCCGACGCCATCGCCGCGCTGTTTGTCGCCGTGATCATGCTGCGTGCCGCCTACGGGCTCCTGCGCGACTCCGGCCGTGTCCTGCTCGAGGCGGCACCAGAGGGGATGAGCGTCGCCGAGGTCGGCCGAGTCATCGCCGAGCACCCGCATGTCGCGAGCGTGCACGACCTCCACGTGTGGGAGGTGTCGAGCGGCTTCCCGTCCCTCTCGGCGCACGTGCTCGTTCACCCTGGCGACGACTGCCACGCGATCCGCCGCGAACTTGAGCAGACGCTACTGCGAGCCTTCGGCATCGAGCACACAACGCTGCAGGTCGATCACAGCACGAGCGACCGGCTGCTCACGCTCGATGCTGCGCCGCCGGCGTAGCAGCTACGCGGCGATCCGCGCAGTGGCCGCCGCGACGAACGCCATGACCAGCGCGGGCTCGAACTGCTTCCCGCTGCAGCGCTCGAGCTCGGCGATCGCCTCGGCAACGGTCAACGGCGGACGGTACGCGCGGGTCGAGGTCATGGCGTCGAAGGCGTCGCAGACCGCGATCAAGCGTGGAGGGAGGGGGATTTCTTCGGCGACGAGCCTGTCGGGATAGCCGGCGCCGTCCCACCGCTCGTGCGTCGCTCGGACGATCTCTCCGACACGCCGCAAAGCCGGTGACGCGCTCAAGATCCTCTGACCGACGATCGTGTGCTGGCGGATCAGGTCCCAGTCGGACTCGTCGAGCGGGCCAGGCTTGTGGAGCACGTCGTCGGGCACGGCGATCTTCCCGATGTCGTGCAGTTGCGCGGCGAGACCGAGCTCCTCCAGCTCGGCGTCGCTCAGGCCGAGCCGCCGGCCGATCTCGACCGTCAGCGCCGCGACGCTGTTCGTGTGCCCCTTCAACTCGGGGTCGCGCTCGTACAACGCTTGGAGCAGAGCCTCGTGCGGACGGTCGCGGTTCGTGCTCTTCTGGTGCTTGTGCGCATAGAGCCTGGTGTCGGACTCGCTGAGCGCCTGGCTGGGGGACGTCGCGTCGGCAGGAATGAACACCGCACCGAACGACGTACCGATCGCGAACCCCTCGCTCTGCTCCGACAAGGCTGCGACGGCGGCGTCGATCAAGTCCGCCGCGGGCACGATCGAAGCCGGTGCGAGCAGGCAGAACTCGTCGCCGCCCAGCCGGTAGGCGTTGCCGTCCGGTGGAGGGACAGCGCGGAGCTTCGCGCCGAGCCTGTTGAGGAGTGCGTTGCCGGCGGGATGGCCGAAGGTGTCGTTGTAGCGCTTGAACCCGTCGAGGTCGAACAGCAACAGGATCCACGGCTCGTCTGCGCTTGCCTCGGCCATCACACGGTCGAGATCGGCAACGAGCCGGCGACGGTTCGAGAGGCCGGTCAGCGCATCAGTCACGGCTTCGTTCCGGGTCAGCTCGAACAGCCGCGTATTCTCTCTGAACGTGAGCGCCAGCCGGACGACGACGACGGCGACGGTCGCAGTGGCAAGGCCGAGTGCAAGGAGGTTCACGCGCCCGAAGTGGTCGTAGACGAGGACGCCGATCGCGACCGAGACGCATGTAGCCGGGATCACCTGCAGCGCCCGGCCCTCGGCGTCGATTGGCCGTTCGTTGCGTTCCGAGACCCAAGCGGCATTCGCCAGCAGCGCCATCGCGATCGGCCAGGTGGAGTCGAGAAAGGCGCCGGGCTGGTACGTGCCGTGCGCGACCTGGAACAGGTAGACGGAGTCTCCGATCGCGTTGACGGCCAAGCCGGCGCCGAGGACGAGCCAGGCGCGCCCGGGCCGCCAGCTCATGAGGGAGAACGCGCCGACGACCAGCGCGATCAGGATCACGTCGCCGAGCGGATACGCGAGGTTCGTCGCGACGGCCGCGGGGCTGCCGGTCGTCGACTGCAGGACGGCCTCGAACACCACCGCGGCGCCGAGTGCTCCGGCGGCGAGCACGGCAGTGAACCCATCGAGCCATACCGCAGCCGTGAGCTTCGGCACACGACTTCGCACGAGAAGGATGAACCCGGCGTAGGCAAACGGGAAGAAGCCGAGATAGCCGATGTCTGCGATCGACGGTGCCGGTGGGTTCGGATCGTTGCCGAACACGTGCGTGTAGTACGTGTCGCCGGCTCCCCACAACGCGAGCGCAATGGCGAGCGCGAGCCAACCCGAGCGGTTCCGCTCCACGAGGACCGCCCTCGCTCCGCACAAGCCTGCTGCCAGGAAGACAAGCGCGTCGTAGAGCCAGTTGTCGCAGAAACTCGCTACAGCTCCCGTGTCGGGGAGGACCGAGTGGGCGACGAATGCGCAGGTGCCGACGAGGAGGAGGATCCTCGTCGCGAGGACGATTCGGCGAACCGGTGGTGTGACCGATCTGGCCATCGGAACGGGCATCGGCATCCCTCGTTCGAGGCTTGAATGAGGGCTTTGCGTCCTGGGCTGCCCTGTGTCGAGACGATGTCCGTCCGGTGGCGGTCCTACGATTCCGCCATGACACTCGGAATCGTGGTGTTCGGGGCCGCGTTCCTCATCGGGCTTGCGCTCGGGACGTCGACGCGACGGCCGCTGGCAACCGCAGCTGTCGTTCTCGGAGCATTTGTTGCGCTCCTCGTCGCCCAGACGCACGCGCCGTTCGAGGCGTTCGCGGTGTTCGCCCTCGTTTCGCTCTGCGGATTGGTGGTCGATTCCGTGCGCGAGACGTTCGGGCTGTTGATCGGTCGATAGATTCCCGTCACACCCCGCGGGTGTGGCGGAACTGGCAGACGCGCCGGGTTTAGGTCCCGGTGGGCCGCGAGGCCCTTGGAGGTTCGACCCCTCTCACCCGCATCGCACCGCTTCGCTTTCCTGCTCGCTCGGACCGCCGCGCCCGCTCAGGTCGGGCGTGGCGGCTTGGGCCGCCGGAGCTGGTTGTTGCAGCGGGACTCCACCATGTCTCTGATTCAATGGCGGCGTGGCAACGGCGGTCGAGGAACTGGGAGAGAACCGCGTTCGCGTGACCGTCGACGTGACGCCGCACGACCTCAAGCATGCGGTCGAGCATGCGACGAACGACCTTGCGGAAAGCGTCAAGATCCCCGGCTTCCGGCGTGGCAAGGTGCCGCAGCAGGTGCTCGTCTCGCGTATCGGCCAGGAGCGCATCTATGCGGAAGCCGTGGACAGCCATATCGGCGGCTGGTATTCGCTGGCGCTCGCAAACACGCGGCTCCGCCCGATAACGAGGCCGGAGTACGACTACGAGCTGCCGACGAGTGACGAGTCCGACTGGACATTCACCGCGACCGTCGAGGTGCAGCCGACACCCGAGATCGTCGACTGGACGACCCTCGAGGTACCGCGCGCGGAGGTGGCGATTCCGGAGGAGCTGGTCGAGCGGGAGCTCGCCGCGTTGCAGGAGTCGGTTGCCGAGCTCGCCCCGGTCGACCGCCAGGCTCAGGCCGGCGACGCGCTCGTTGTCGACCTCTCGACGCCGTCCGGCGAAACCCAGTCGGACACGGTCGTCGAGCTCGGCGGCGGACAGCTCGTGGAAGAGATCGAGCTGGCGCTCGTCGGCGCGAACGCCGGAGACACGAAACAAGTCACCTATGAGATCGCCGACGGCGGTTCGGCAACGGTCGACGTGACTGTGAAGTCCGTCAGCGAGAAGGTGCTGCCTGCTGTCGGCGACGAGTTGGCGCGAGCGGCAAGCGAGTTCGACACACTCGTCGAGCTGCGCGCAGACATCGAGAGCCGGATCCGCGTGGCGCTCGAGGAGGAGATCGACAGCGCGTACCGCGCCGCCGCTGTCGACAAGCTCATTGCAGAGTCGGGAGTCGTCGCGGCTGGGCCGCTCGTCGAGGCGCGCGCGCGAGAGCTTCTGAACGGCTTCGTCCGCTCGCTCGCTCGCCGCGGGATCTCCCCGGAGGACTACTTCGCAGCGACAGGCCAGACGCCGGAGTTCCTGACCGGCCAGCTGCGCGCCGAGGCTGCACAGTCGGTAGCGCGCGAGCTCGCACTCGAGGCGGTGGCCGATCGAGCCGGCATTCAGGTCTCCGACGACGAGGTGAAAGCGCTCATTCGCGAGCAGGCCGAGGCAGCTGGCGAGGACGCCGACGAGGTGATCGCCGACGTCTGGACGCACGGGCACCACGAGAGCCTGCGCGAAGACCTGCGCCTGAAAGCCGCGCTCGACCGCCTGGCCGCCGACGCGAAGCCGATCGCGGTCGAACTCGCGGAAGCGCGCGACAAGCTCTGGACACCCGAAAAGGAAAAGCCCGCCAGCGAAGCGAAGTTGTGGACCCCCGGTAGCAAGGAGCCTGTATGAAACGTCCTGCGTCAACCCAATTCGTCATGCGTTCTGCTCGGACGGCTTTCGCGGCCGGCAGCAGCGGCGTAGGCTCGACGGAGCCGCCTGAGAGCGTAGGTGCCGGCTTTGCCGGTGCCGGGAGCGAGAACGGAGCCTGCATGAGCATCGTTCCGGAAACCAACCTATGAGTCCTTTGATCCCGATGGTGATCGAGCAGACGTCGCGCGGCGAGCGGTCGTTCGACATCTACTCCCGCCTGCTGAACGAGCGGATCATCTTCCTGGGCGGGCAACTCGATTCGCAGATCGCGAACCTGATCAACGCCCAACTCCTCCACCTCGAGTCGGAGGACCCGGACAAGGACATCTACCTCTACATCAACTCCCCGGGCGGCGTCGTCTACGACGGTCTTTCGATCTACGACACGATGCAGTTCATCAAGCCGGACGTGTCGACGATCTGCGTCGGGATCGCCATGAGCATGGGGGCACTGCTCCTTGCGGGTGGCGCGAAAGGGAAGCGGCGTGCTCTGCCGAACTCCAGGATTCTCATCCACCAGGTCTGGGGTGGGTACCAAGGGCAGGCGTCCGACATCGAGATCCACGCCAGGGAGACGATCGCACTGAAGCGGAAGCTCGAGGAGATCATGGCGCACCACACGGGCCAGTCTCTGGAGAAGGTCGCTGCGGACATGGATCGCGACTACTTCATGACCTCCGACGAGGCCGTCGAGTACGGGCTCATCGACCAGGTGATCGCCCACCGTTAACCCTTCCCTGGGTAGCCGGACCGGCGAAATCGGAGTAAAAGGTGACGAGGTGAACCACTAGTGGCCCGAGCGACGGATGGCAACGAGCAGCTGCTCTGCAGTTTCTGCGGCAAGAGCCAGCGCCAGGTCAAGAAGCTGATCGCCGGTCCAGGCGTCTACATCTGCGACGAGTGCATCGATCTCTGCAACGAGATCATCGACGAGGAGCTCACCGCCCCGACGCACCTCGACCTCGAGAACCTCCCCCGGCCGAAGGACATCTACTCCGTCCTCAACGACTACGTCGTGTCGCAGGAAGAGGCCAAGCGCACCCTCTCCGTTGCCGTCTACAACCACTACAAGCGCGTCCGGATGGGCCAGGACGAGTCGGACGTCGAGCTGCAGAAGTCGAACATCCTGCTCCTCGGCCCGACCGGTTGCGGCAAGACGTTGCTCGCTCAGACGCTCGCGCGCATCCTCAACGTCCCGTTCGCGATCGCCGACGCGACTGCGCTGACGGAAGCGGGCTATGTCGGAGAGGACGTCGAGAACATCCTTCTCAAGCTGATCCAGGCCGCCGATTTCGACATCAAGAAAGCCGAGACGGGGATCATCTACATCGACGAGGTCGACAAGATCGCGCGCAAGGCCGACAACCCGTCGATCACGCGCGATGTGTCCGGCGAAGGCGTCCAGCAGGCGCTCCTCAAGATCCTCGAGGGCACGGTCGCGTCGGTGCCGCCGCAGGGTGGGCGCAAGCATCCGCACCAGGAGTTCCTCTCGATCGACACCACGAACATCCTCTTCATCTGCGGCGGCGCGTTCGCAGGGCTCGACAAGATCGTCGAGCGGCGGATCGGCGCCAACTCGGTGGGCTTCGGCGCGAACATCCGCTCGAAGCACTCCGGTGAGGGAGCCGAGCTCCTCTCCGCGGTGATGCCCGAGGACCTCGTGAACTTCGGCCTCATACCCGAGTTCATCGGTCGGCTGCCGGTTGTGTCGGCAGTGCATCAGTTGCGACGCGACGATCTCGTGGAGATCCTCACCGGCCCCAAGAACGCGCTCACCCGCCAGTACCAGCGCTTCTTCGGTTACGACTCGATCGAGCTCGTCTTCACCGACGACGCGCTCTGGGAGATCGGCGACCGCGCGCTCGAGCGCGAGACCGGCGCGCGCGGCCTACGCTCGATTATCGAGGCTGCGCTCCTCGACGTGATGTTCGAGTTGCCCTCGCGCAAGGACGTCTCGAAGTGCGTGATCACGAAGGAGACGATCGCGAACGGCATCAGGCCGACGCTCGTGACGAGCGCCGAGCACGACGTCGACGACCTCGGCGAGCTTGCCGAGGAAGCCGGCTAGCCTCCGCGCCCAGCTCCTCGTCGGGGCTGCGGCCGTTCTCGTGGCCACCGCGATCTGCGCGGCTGCTGCGAACGGACGGGATCACCTCGCCGTTAGGACACCGCGGTTCACCCGGGTGGTTGTCGTAGTGTTCGAGAACAAGGGTCGCGACCGCGTCTTCGGTAGCCCGGACGCGCCGACCTTCAACCGGCTGGCAAAGCGCTATGCCGCGCTGACGGAGTACCGGGCCGTCGCTCATCCGAGCCTCCCGAACTACCTTGCCCTCGTGTCCGGGTCGACACAGGGAATCACCGACGACTGCACGGACTGCGTCGTCGCGGGCCGCAGCCTGGCCGACACCCTCGAAGCCGCTGGACGCACGTGGAAGACGTACGCCGAAGGGCTGCCGCAGGCGGGGTTCACCGGGCCGTACGCGGGCCGCTATGCCAAGAAGCACAATCCGTTCGTCTACTTCCGCAGCGTGTTCTCCGCACCCAAGCGGCTGAGCCGGATCGTTCCGCTCGTCAGGTTCCAGAAGGATCTTGCCGCCGGGAAGCTGCCTGACTACTCGCTCGTCGTCCCCGACCTCTGCAATGACATGCACGACTGCTCCGTTGCGACCGGTGATCGCTGGCTCGCGCAATTCGTCGCTCCGCTCCTGGGCAGCGCGCAGTTGCGCGGTGGCGCTCTGTTCGTCGTTTTCGACGAGAGTGATGACTCGAATGTCGATGGTGGCGGCATCGTTCCGGCCATCGTCGCGGGGCCGCTCGTGCGACCCGGTGCCCGGACTGCAGCTGTCCTCGACCACTACAGCCTGCTGCGCACGATCGAAGACGGGTTGAGCGTGACCCGTCTCAGTGCGTCGGCAGGTGCCAAGCCGATAACCGGCATCTGGAAGGCAACTACGCCGTAGCGGCCGGCCGGTGCCTCCGTAGAATCCTGGCTCATGGAACCGCTGTACAAACCGGACGGCGTCGAGCAGCGCTGGCAGCAGACCTGGGAGAATGAGGGCCTGTATGCGGCCGGCGCGGGTCGGCGCCGCGATGAGAGCTACGTGATCGCAATTCCGCCGCCGAACGTCACCGGCAGCCTTCACATGGGACATGCGCTGAATGGCTCGATCCAGGACGTCCTCGTGCGCTGGCACCGGATGATGGGGTACGACACGCTCTGGCAGCCGGGCTTCGACCATGCGGGTATCGCGACCCAGAACGTCGTCGAGAAGCAGCTCGTCGCCGAAGGTACGTCGCGTCAGCAGATCGGTCGCGACGCGTTCGTCGAGCGCACGTGGGAGTGGCTCGGGCAGACAGGTCGCACGATCATGGATCAGTACCGGCGGCTCGGTGCGTCGGTCGACTACTCGCGCGAACGGTTCACGATGGACGATCCCTACATCGACGCAGTGATGACGTTCTTCACGCGGCTGTGGGATCGCGGCTGGATCTACCGCGCAAACAGGATCGTCAACTGGTGCCCGTTCCACCGGACCGCGGTCTCCGACCTCGAGGTTGTCCACGAGGACATGGATGACACGCTGACCTTCGCGCGCTACCCGTTCACCGACGGGTCAGGGTCGATCACGATTGCCACAGTTCGACAGGCGACGATTCTCGCTGACGTCGCAGTCGCCGTGCATCCCGACGACGAGCGCTACCGCCACGCGATCGGCAAGGAGGTCGTCGTCCCCGTTGTCGGGCGGACCGTCCCGGTGATCGCCGACCCGCGGGTAGAGCCGGCCTTTGGCTCCGGCGCGCTCAAGATCACGCCAGGTCACGATCCGCTGGACTTCGAGATCGGCCGCGACCACGATCTGCCGCAGCTTGCGGTGATCGGCCTCGACGGACGGATGTGTGACGCTGCCGGCCCGGAGTTCGCCGGGCTCGATCAGCGCGAGGCCGACGACCGCGTGGTCGCCTGGCTCAAGGAGCACGATCAGCTCGAGAAGCGCGAGCACTACCGTCACGCGGTCGGCACCTGCGAGCGCTGCCATAGCCGGATCGAGCCGCTGGTGTCGCTCCAGTGGTGGTGCGCCATGGAGGAGCTTGCGCGTCCCGCGATCGAGGCGCTCCAGGAGCGACGCGTCCGCTTTCACCCGGAGTCGCAGCATCGCTTTGCGATCAAGTCTCTCGAGGAGGCGCCCGACTGGTGCATCTCGCGTCAGCTCTGGTGGGGGCATCAACTACCGATCTGGTACTGCCCGGACGGCCATGTGACCGTCCAGTGGCCGGCTCCGGACGCGTGCGCAGAGTGTGGATCCGGCGCGCTCGAACGCGACCCGGACGTCCTCGACACGTGGTTCTCGTCCGCGTTGTGGCCGTTCGCGACGCTCGGCTGGCCGGCGGAGACGGCGGAGGTCGCGCGCTACTACCCGGGTGACGTCAACTCGACGGCGCGCGAGATCATCCGCCTTTGGGAGAACCGGATGATTTTCTCGGGCCTCTTCCTCCTCGGCGAGATTCCGTTCAGCGACGTCATCATCCATTCGACCGTTCTGGCGCCCGACGGTCGCCGGATGTCGAAGAGCCTCGGCACCGGGATCGACCCGATGGAGCCGATCGACGACCATGGCGCCGATGCGACGCGCTACGGGCTGCTGAAGATCTCGTCGACCCAGGATGTCCGCTTCTCGTACGGGGCGATCGAGGAGGGGCGGAAGCTGGCGAACAAGCTCTGGAACGTCGCGCGGCTGATCGTGACGGCGGCCGGCCCGGAAGCGTCGGCCGCCGTCCGACCGCGCGATCTCGAGGAGCGCTGGATCCTCGCGCGTCTCGATGCCGCACGGGAGGAGGTCGAGGGCTGCTGGCACCGCTTCGAGTTCTCCGCGGCGACGGGCGTCCTCTACCACCTGACCTTCGACGATTTCTGCGACTGGTACGCCGAGGCGATCAAAGCCCGCCTCTACGACGGAGATGCCGATGCGGCCGCGACGGCGCTGGCCGCGCTCGAGCGGCTGCTCGCCGTGCTCCATCCGGTCCTGCCGCATGTGACCGAGGAGATCTGGCTGAACTTGCCCGCGCAGCGCCCGCGGCTCATCGTCTCGCCGTGGCCCGAGCCGGACAGCTCGTTCGCTGCCGATCTCCATGCGCTCGACCGGGTGCAGGAGGCAGCGCAGACGTTCCGCCGCAGCAGCGTCCAGGTCGAGCTCGGGAGTGACGACGAGCGGCGGATCTTCGCGGCCGTCGTCCGCCCTGATCGCGCGAAGGCGAATGGCGATGCCGAAGCAGAGCGGGCGCGCTTGCTGAAGGAGATCGCACGCGGCGAGGACATGCTCGCGAATGCGAGGTTCGTCGACAACGCTCCGCCGCAGGTCGTCGAGGCGGAGCGCGAGAAGCTCGCCCGCTACCAGCGCGAGCTCGAAGCGCTACCCCTCTAGCGCGATGAGCTCTCTGGCATGCCCGGGAACGGCAGGTGCGGAGAAGTGGATCGAGTCGTTGTCGCCGTGGCCGATCGACGGCTTCGGTCTCGACCGGATGTGGGCACTGCTCGAGGCGCTCGGGAATCCGCAGCGGGCGTATCCGGCGATTCACGTTGTCGGAACGAACGGCAAGTCGACCGCGACGCGCACGATCGAGGCGTTGCTGCTCGCCGACGGGCTCCACGTTGGCTCGACGATCTCGCCTCATGTATCCGGCTGGCCCGAGCGGATTCGCGTCGACGGGCGGGAGGTGGACTTCGACCTTGCGATCGGTCGTGTGCGGAATGCCGCGGAGCAGGTTCGAGCAACCCAGTTCGAGACGCTTACGGCCGCTGCGCTCGCCGAGTTCGCGGCTTGCCGGGTAGATGTTGCGGTCGTCGAAGCCGGGCTCGGCGGCCGGCACGACGCGACGAACGTGCTTGAGACCAACGTCGTGTTGCTGACGAACGTAGGCCTTGATCACACGGAAGTGCTCGGCGAGACGGTCGAGGAGATCGCACGGGAGAAGCTGGCGGTAGCGCACGAAGACAGTATAGTTGTCCTATCGGACAACATATTCCGCGAGTATGTCCGAGGTAGCTCGATCGTGTTCGGCGGCGCGCGGGAAGCGGCGGAGGCGTTTGTAGGTCACCCGATCGCCGCGACCGTCGACGTCACGTTGCCCGGCCGGCTCGAGCACCGTGAAGGCGAGATCCGCGACGGCGCCCACAATCCGGACGGTGTCGATTGGCTCCTGCACCAGCTTCCGCCGGCGGATTATGTCGTCTGCGCGTCGATCCTCCAGGACAAGAACGCCAGGGCGATGCTCGAGGCGCTCGCGGCAGCCGGTTCGCGCTTTGTCGCCACCCAGTCGTCGAATGCGCGTGCGTTGCCCGCCGCCGATCTCGCGACGCTCGCGAAGCCGTACTTCCCCCACGTCGAAGTCGTCGCCGATCCGCCGGCTGCCGTGGTACGCGCCCACGAGCTCGGCGAGCCCGTCCTCGTGACAGGGTCGCTTTACCTCCTCGCGGATCTCGCGCGTCGTGAGCAGGAGCGCGCCAGGTGACACGCGCGCGCGAGCGGGTCGCCGTGCTTGCGTTCGCGCTGACGCTCCTCGCGCTTCTCGTGGGCGGTGCATTCGCGCTCGGGTATATCGTCGGCAAGCTCGTCCTCTGATACGAACCAACCACACGTGCATCTCGCCGCCGGAATCCTTCTCTCAGCCCCTCCCTGGAGGCTGATTCGCAACGTCGCCATCGCCATCGCGGTGGTGTTCTGGCTCGCGTCCGCGTTCTGGGTCTTCCGCGACGCTCGCCGACGGATTGCGAACCCGTGGCTCGTCGCGGTCGCGACCATGTTCGGGCTCGCGGTTCCGTTCCTCGGCCCGCTCGTGTACCTCTTCTTCCGTCCGGCCGAGTTGCTGCGCGAAGTGCGCGAGCGTGACCTCGAGCTGCGTGTGATCGAGCAGCGGCTGGCACTACGCGGGATCGAATGCCCGACGTGTCGTGCGTCAGTCGAGTCGACCTACCTCGTCTGTCCGATCTGCACGACCCGGCTCCGCCAGGCATGCCAGTCGTGCAACGCCCCGCTCGAGGCCATCTGGCTGGCGTGCCCGTACTGCGCCGCGCCGGTGCCGTCGGTCGCGAGCCTCCCCGCCGGGAGCACCGCGGGGCGAGCGCAGTTGCGCGCGCCGCAACAGCGCATCAGCAACTAGACTCCGCCGCCCTATGGCTATCGAAACCACACTTGTCCTCGTCAAGCCGGACGGCGTTCGCCGCGGTCTCGCCGGCGAGATCGTCTCGCGTTTCGAGCGGCGCGGCTACGACCTGCGAGGCGCCCGACTCCTGAAGATTCCGCGCGCGCTTGCCGCCGAGCACTACGCCGAGCACAAGGGCAAGCCGTTCTATCCCGATCTCGTCTCGTTCATCACGTCAGGGCCTGTGCTCGCGCTCGCGGTTCGTGGCGAGAACGCGATCTCGGGCGTTCGAGCGCTGATGGGTGCGACAAATCCCGCCGACTCGCTGCCCGGGACGATCCGCGGCGACCTCGCAACGGAGCTCTCCGAGAACGTCGTGCACGGCTCTGATTCGCGCGCGAGCGCAAAGCGGGAGCTCGGCCTGTTCTTCCCCGACGGCCTTGTCTGAGCCCGACTACGTCGTCGCGAATCGCGCGGTCTGGACGACATCGAACGCCGAGTACACGGACGGACAGGCGCTCGCTGGTTGGCGGAAAGAAGAGATCACCTGGGGGATGTGGAACGTCCCTGAACGTGAGCTAGGCGTGCTTGGAGATTTCGCTGGTCTCGACGTGATCGAGCTCGGCTGCGGGACGGCGTACTTCTCGGCGTGGCTTGCGAAGCGCGGCGCACGACCGGTCGGAGTCGACATCACACCTGCGCAGCTCGAGACGGCGAGGCGGTGCCAGGCAGAGCTCGGGATCGTGTTTCCGCTGATCGAAGCGAGCGCCGAGGAGGTGCCGCTTCCCGATGCCGGGTTCGACCTCGCCGTGTCCGAGTACGGCGCGTCGATCTGGTGCGACCCGTACCGTTGGATACCCGAGGCGGCTCGACTGCTTCGGCCGGGCGGGCGGCTCGTGTTCCTCGTGAACAGCCCGCTCGTCATCCTCTGCTCACCCGATGCCGGCCCGGCCGAGACACAGCTCTTGCGGCCACAGTTCGACATGCATCGGTTCGAGTGGCCCGGAGAAGAGGGAATCGAGTTTCACCTCGCCCACGGCGAGATGATCAACGTCCTGCGAGCGAGTGGCTTCGAGGTCGAAGCTCTGCACGAGCTCTGCGCGCCTCCGAGCGCCGAAACACACGAGTACTGCGATTTCGTCACCGCTGACTGGGCTCGCCAGTGGCCGTCGGAGGAGATCTGTTCGGCGCGCAAAGTCGCGTGAGGCTCGTTCTCGCCTCGACCTCGCCGCAGCGGCGGGCGATCCTGGACCAGCTGCGAATCCCGTTCGACGCAGTTGCGCCGACGTACGTCGAGCGCGACTCTCCTGATGTTGATCCGGCCGATCTGGTTCGTGCCCACGCCGAAGGGAAGGCGCGCTCCGTTCACAATGCCGGCTCGTTCACGCTTGGGGTCGACACGGCCGTCGTCCTCGGCGGACGAGCGTACGGCAAGCCGGTGGACGAGAACGAAGCCGAGCGGATGCTCCGGCAGCTCTCCGGCCAGACTCACGTGGTGCAATCGGGGTTGTGTCTCCTCGGGATCGGGTTCGAGGTCGTCGACGAGGAGCGAACGGCTGTGCGGTTCCGGCAGCTTTCGCCCGCAGATGTCGCCATGTACGTCGCGAGCGGGGAATGGCGCGGCCGTGCGGGGGGCTACGCGATCCAGGGGCTCGGTGGTCGGCTCGCGGAGCGAATCGAAGGCGACTACCTGAACGTCGTCGGCTTGCCGGGCGCCTTGCTCATCGACGTTCTCGAGCGTCACGCGCCGGATCTGTTGAAAGCGCGCAGCTAGACTCGTCCGCTCATGGGCTGGTTCAATGCGCTCTCGGGCTTCGGCGGTCGCGACATGGCGGTCGACCTCGGCACCGCCAACACGCTGGTCTATGTGCGCGGGCGTGGCATCGTGCTTTCCGAGCCGTCGGTCGTGGCGATCGACCAACGGACGGGCGAGGTGCATGCAGTCGGGGTCGAGGCGAAGCGGATGCTCGGACGTACTCCCGGCACGATCTCCGCGATCCGACCGCTCAAAGACGGCGTAATCGCCGACTTCGACGTGACCGAGCAGATGCTCCGCCACTTCATCCAGAAGGTGCACCAGCACCGCTTTGCGCACCCGCGCGTCGTCGTGTGTGTCCCATCAGGCGTCACAGGGGTCGAGAAGCGCGCGGTGGAAGAGGCGACGCTGTCGGCGGGCGCGCGCCAGGCGTACCTGATCGAGGAGCCGATGGCAGCGGCGATCGGCGCCGGCCTTCCCGTTGGCGAGCCGACCGGGAACATGATCGTCGACATCGGCGGCGGCACGACGGAGGTCGCGGTCATCTCGCTCGGTGGCATCGTCGTTTCGCAGTCGCTGCGCGTCGGCGGTGACGAGATGGACGACGCGATCGTCACCCACGTCAAGAAGGAGTACAAGCTCCTCGTTGGCCAGCAGACGGCTGAGGAGATCAAGCTCGAGGTCGGCTCGGCGTACCGGATGCAGGACGAGGTGCAGGCCGAGGTGCGCGGGCGCGACATGCTCACTGGGTTGCCGAAGACAGTCGTCATCTCGTCGGAGGAGATTCGGCGGGCACTGGAAGAGCCGGTGACCCAGATCATCGACGCGATCCGGTCGACGCTGGACAAGACGCCACCGGAGCTGGCCGCGGACATCATGGACCGTGGGATCGTGCTTGCGGGCGGCGGCGCGCTGCTGCACGGGCTGGAGGAGAGGTTGCGCTACGAGACGCAGATGCCCGTCCATCTCGCGGAGAGCCCGCTCACGTGCGTTGCCGTCGGGTCCGGTAGGAGCCTTGAGGAGTTCGAGGCGATCCACCGCTCCAACCGCGCCGGCCGTGGCCGCCGCAACGGCTCCCGCCGCTACAACTAGCAAGGCCGTCCAACTAGCAAGGCCGTCCGCTGGTGAGAACCGGAGTTCGCCGCCAGGTCGGTCAATCCTGTGGACAACTTGGCACGAACTTGGCACACCTAGGGACAGTTCCCGGTTTGTGCCAAGTTCGTGCCAATGTGTCCACAGGGGCCGTTCGGGTCTGTTGCACGCTACCGTCGTTGCCATGGCTCGCCTACCGCGGTACGCGCTCGCTGACGGTGCTATTTACACGTCTACGCGCGAGGGTTCGACCACCTCACGATCTTCCGCGATGTGGACGATCGTCTGGCGTTCCTCGCATTGCTCGCGCGAGTTGTCGGCCTCGACGCTTGGCGGATGCACGCTTTCTGCCTCATGGACACGCACGTCCACCTCGTCGTAGAAGCCGGGCTTCCGCGTATCTCGAAGGGTATGCAACGTCTGCTCGGCACCTACGCGCAACGATTCAACCAGCGGTACGGACGCGTGGGTCACACCTGTTCGGTGACCGGTACGGAGCACGCGTTATCGACAGCGAGCGCTATCTCTCTGACGTCGTCGGCTACGTTCTGCTGAATCCTGTCCGCGCAGGAATGGTGGGCAGCCAGGACAATGGCCCTGGTCAGTCGCCCGCTCTGGCAAGCGTTAGCGCCGATTCGGCGATCCGCGCCGCTACACTGACCCTCCGTGCCCCGTAACCGCACCGCGCGTACGGCGGTGCTGGGCGTAAGCGTCCGGCGTCCCGCCACAGGCCAGTCGACCTCACGAACGAGCACCGCGCTTCGGCGGCGGATCATCGTGGGAGTCCTCGTCGTGGTCGCACTCGCGCTCGTGACGCTCTCGTTTCGGGAGCCGAACGGCGGTCCGGTGACGTCTGCCCAGAACGCCGGAGCGGCTGCCCTCCGGCCGTTCGAGATCGCTGCGACCCGCGTCGCACGACCGTTCCACGATGCCTATTCCTGGTTCGACGGGCTCCTCCACGCGCGTTCGGACCAGAAGAAGCTCAGAGCCGAGAACGAGCGCCTCCGGCAGCAGCTCGTCCAGAACGAGTTCGCGGCGAACCAGGTGAAGCAGTTCAAGGCCCTGCTCGACTTCAAGGAGGGTCCGACGTTCCCGGGTGACTTCAATTCGATCTCGGCGAGCGTCATCTCCCGACCAGCCGGCGCCTTCGCTCAGGCGATCATCGTCTCGGCCGGTTCTGCTGACGGCGTCGAGGTCAACGCCCCGGTCGTCAACGGCGACGGCTTGATCGGCCTTGTCACGCGCGTCACCTCGCACGCCTCGCGCGTCACCTTGCTCACCGACGAGCAGAGCGCGGTCTCGGCTCTGGATGCGAAGACGGACGCCGCCGGAGTGGTAGGACAAGGCCCTGGGATTGGGTCGTCGCTCGAGCTCGATCTCGTCTCGAAGGACAAGGACGTACGCGTCGGCGACACGATCGTGTCCGCCGGCTGGCGTGCCGCACGTCTCTCGTCGCTCTACCCGAAGGGCATCCCGATCGGTGTCGTAACGAGCGTCGGCCAGACGGATACGGACCTCTACAAGCAGGTCCAGGTGCAGCCGTTCGCGGACTTCTCGGCGCTCGACGCAGTGATCGTCCTCGTGCGAAAGACGGCAGCGATCCCATGAGCTCGGCGGTTCGCATCGGAGCTCTCGTCGTCCTCGCAGCGATCGTCCAGGTCTCGATCCTTGCGCCGATCTCGATCCTCGGCGGCACGCCGGACGCGTTGCTCGTCGTTCTCGTCTGCATCGCTCTGCTCCGAGGCTCGGTCGCCGGCGCGGTTGCAGGATTCGCCGGTGGTCTGCTCGTCGACGTCGCGACACTCGGGACGCTCGGCGTCACTGCCTTGCTTCTCACCGTCGCCGGTTACTGGGCGGGACGCTACGGCGAGACGACAGGACGCGGCCGCGTGTATGCGGTCCCTCTCACCGTGGCTGTGATGACCGTTCTCGTCGCCTTCGGCGGGCTCGGGCTCCACTACATGCTGGGCGATCCGGTTTCGGCCCATCGCGTGCTCGTGACGACGCTCCTACCTGCGATCCCGCTCAACCTGCTCCTGGCGTGGCCGCTGAGCCGCCTGTGCCGCGCACTCCTACGCACGCCGTCGGAGGCGCAGCGCTCGACCGAGGTTCAGGTCCTTGTCTAGCCGCGTCCCGTACAGCGACCGCCGCTCTCCGTCCCGCCGGTTCCTGCCGCCTGATCCGAAGTCGCAGGAGCCATACCGGCTGACACCCGGCCTTGCCGTCCGTATCGGTGTCCTCGGTGCTATGGCGTTGCTCGTATTCGGTGTGCTGTTCTTCCGGCTCTGGTCGCTCCAGGCGCTCTCCGGACCCAAGTACCTCGCCGCAGCGCAGGACAACCAGCTCAGGCTGATCCGCGTCGAGGCGCCACGTGGGCCGATCCTCGACCGGAACGGAACCGTGATCGTCGACAACACGGCGGGCACGGCGGTCAAGCTCTGGGTCGGCGATCTGCCGAAACACGGGCGCTACAGCGAGATCCGCAGGCTCGCGACCGTGCTCGGCGTGCCCCTCCACGAGCTTGCCGCCAACGTCGACGCGCGAACGCACGATCCCGTCGATCCGATCACCGTCAAGACCGCCGTCCGCTACGACCAGGTCGCGTACCTGAAGGAGCACCAGGTCGATTTTCCAGGCGTCCAGATCGTCCAGACGTACCTGCGACATTACGACTACCAATCGATAGCCGCGCAGCTGCTCGGGTACGTCGGCGAGGTGTCGCCCGGTGAGCTCAAGATCCTGGCTCGGCAGGGGTACCGGCCGGGGGACAAGATCGGGCAGGCGGGGGTCGAGTCGGTGGCCGACAAGTTCCTGCGTGGGAGGACTGGGTTGGCGCAGATCCGTGTCGACTCGGCGGGCCGACCACGAAGCGCGCTCGAGCTCCGCCGTAGCGCCCAGGCCGGAAACGCTATCCAGCTGACGATCGACGTCGGCCTGCAGCGCACCGCGGAGCGGGCGATCCGCGACGGGATCGCGCTCGCCCACAGGAACGGCCAGTGGGCCGCGAACGGAGGCGCCATCGTTGCGCTCGACCCGCGCGACGGCGCCGTGCTCGCGATGGCGTCGTACCCGACGTACAAGCCGTCGGTCTGGGTTGGCCGCGTCGACCCGAAGAAGATCGCGCCGCTCGTAAACGAGACGGCCGCCGTGAAGGCGAACCACCCCGGCCTGAACCGCGCCATTGCCGGCCAGTATCCGCCGGGCTCGACGTTCAAGCCGGTGACGGCGCTGGCCGCGCTGCAAGAGCATCTGCTGTCGCCGTACGAGTCGATCCAATGCACCGGACAGGCGACCTACGGCCTCGACAAGCAGGTGTTCAAGAACTGGGACCCGTTCGTCAACGAGCCGATGACGCTGACGACGGCACTTGCCCAGTCTTGCGACACGTACTTCTATACGGTCGGTGACCGCTTCTACCAGCGCGGCCCGGCGGCCTGGTCGCGGCTGCAGGACTGGGCAACGAAGTTCGGGTTCGGGAGGCCGACTGGCCTCGATATCGGCGGTGAGGTGCAGGGTCTTGTGCCGACTCCCGCGTGGCGAAAGAGGACGTATGCATCCGCAGTCGACAAGGCGTGGAACCCGGGCGACTCGATCCAGCTTGCGATCGGGCAGAAGGACATCGCGGTGACGCCGCTACAGATGGCGCGGTTCTATGCGACGTTGGCGAACGGCGGCAACCTCGTAACGCCGTACGTCGTCGCCGGCGTCGACCGTCCCGCTGCGAACGGGCAGGAGCCAGTCGTGCTCCGCCGTTTCGCTCCGAACCCGCCTGTCCCCGCCGGGGTAGACCGCTCGGCCGTCGACATCATCGGGCAGGGCCTGTTCGCCGCGACGCACAGCACGAAGGGCACCTCGTCGGGCTCCTTCGGGACGTATCCGGTGCCGATCGCCGGCAAGACGGGCACCGCCGAGAAGGTTGTCCCGCTGCCCGGCTACCCGGCCGATCACCTCGAGAACCAGTCGTGGTGGTGCGGTTGGGGCCCGTACCAGCAGACCGACTACCACGGGCATGGACCGATTGTCGTCTGCGCGCTGATCGAGAACGGCGGCCATGGCTCCGTTGCAGCAGCCCCGGCGGCGCTCGAGGTGTTCGAGAAGTGGTTCCGCCAGAAGGCCGCTTCACAGGTCCTGGTGAAGACAGACTGATGATCGACTACGCCGGACGATCACGATCACGATCACGCGGCCGCGCCGTTCGGACCGACGCGGTCGAGCTCACAGGCGCGCTGCGGCGCCTTGATCTCGTCCTGCTGCTCGCCGTTGCCGCGCTCGTCGGCTATGGCCTCTGGGCGATCTCCGGCATCACGCGTTTCGACGTTCCCGGGGACCCCCATTACCACCTCGTTCGCCAGGCGATTGCGGCCGCCCTCGGCGTGGTCGCTTTCGCGGTCGCGCTCGTCGTGCCGCCTTCATTGCTCCAGCGGCATTGGCGGACGCTGTACAGCGGCACAATCGGCCTGATGGTGCTGGTCTTCGTCGTGTCGGCGGCGATCCGCGGCTCGAAGCGCTGGCTCGTGATCGGGCCGTTCCAGTTCCAGCCGTCCGAGTTCGGCAAGACGCTGTTCGTGCTGGCGATAGCCGGTTTCCTCGCGGAACGCTCCCGGCGCGCAGGGTCGCTGCGCACGGTGCTGGAGGCGATCGGGCTTGGCCTGATCCCGATCGGGCTCGTGTTCATCCAGCCGGATCTCGGGACGGCGATGGTGTACGCCGCCGCACTCGCCGCCGTGTTGTTCGTCGCGGGGACGAGGTGGCTGCATCTGGCGGGGCTCAGTGCGGCAACCGTGCTCGCCGTGGTGTCCGTCCTCTGGCTGCTGCCGGCCGCCGGTGTGCCGCTGCTGAAGCCGTACCAGACCGCCCGCATCACCGGGTTCACGAACCCGTCGAGCGACCCGAGCGGCCAGACCTACAACGTGACACAGTCGATCACGGCGGTAGGCGCGGGGAAGATCAGCGGCAGGGGCGTCTCGGGTGCGAGCCAGACGCGGCTCGCCTACCTGCCTGAGCACGCGACAGACTTCGTGTTCGCCTCGTTCGCCGAACAGCGGGGTTTCTTCGGCGTATCGATCCTCCTGCTGCTGTATCTGCTCGTCGTCTGGCGGGGGTTACGCGTGATCACAGTCGCGGGCGACTTCTTCGGTGCGGTCGTGGCCGGCGGGATCGTTTTCGCGTTCCTCTTCCAGGTCTTTGTCAACGTCGGCATGACCATGGGGATCGCTCCGGTAACGGGCATCCCATTGCCGTTCGTTACGGTTGGCGGTTCGTCGATGGTCGCCAACCTCTTTGCGATCGGCATCCTGCAGTCGATCCATGCTCGCGGGCAGCTCAGCCCGAGTCGGCGCTGATGCCGGCTGGCTTCAGCGCGCGCGAGGTGCTCGGCGTGCTGCGCGAGGCGCAGAGCGGCGCAACGTCGTCCGCGCCGATCGTCGTGCTTGGCTTCCTGGCGGAGGAGCTCGCCCGAGGGCTACGAGCCGGGAGCAAGGATGACGGTGCTGTCGTCGTCGGAGGGAGCCCAACGCGTGCCGCAGCGTTGCTCGTCGTCGTCGCCGGATCGCCTGGTGCCGTCGAGGAGCGGGCGCTGCGAGAGGCCACCCGCCGCGGAACGCCGGTCGTAGCAGTCCAGACGGACGCGCGCGCGGGCGTCTCCGTGCCCTACGTGCTGGCGACCGACGTCGTCGACTGTCCGCCCGGTCAAGGCTTTCCGATTCCCGCTATTGCGGCTGCCATCGCGGGCAGGCTCGGTCACGAAGGAGTGAGCCTTGCCGCGAGGCTGCCGGTCTTACGTGAGCCGGTGTGCCGCAGCCTGATAGCCGTAGCGTCCCGACAAGCTGCGGCGGTCGGCGTCGTCCCATCGGGGAAGGCAGCCCACTTTCCCGCGATGGCGCTGATCCAGACGAGGCTCGTCCTCGATCTGGCAGCAGCCTACGGGCAGGCCATCGACGCTGAGCGGGGGCCGGAGATCGGCGCGGTCGCCGGCACCGGTCTTGGGCTTCGGGCTCTCGCCCGTCAGCTTCCGGCTTGGATCCCTCTCGTCGGCGGGATCACCGGCTACCTGGGAACGCGCGCGATCGGCGAGGCAGCTCTCCGACGCCACACTGCCGGCCTCGAAGCGACCACATAGCTCCGTCCGGCACAGGACCTAGGATCGGCGCCGACCCCGATTACCGATCGAGGAGGCGCGGTGTGGCGGAGACGGAGCTCGCTGAGGAATTGCTGCAGATCGAGGAAGCGGATGCCTGGTTCGAGTACCTCGAGGCGACGCGCGGTCAGAGCGAGACGCGGTACGCCGAACTCGAACCGTGGGCTTGGGCGCGCCTTACGCAACGCCTGCGAGCGGTCCGTGGTCGGCGCGCGCGGCTTCGCCCTGCCGCTGCGTAGCTCTGGAACCGCACCGGCAGCGACGGCCGCTGCGTGCCCCGCTGCTAGCCTTGCCCATGAGGCTGATGTGAAGGCCGTTGATTTCAACACCCGCTGCGCTCCCTCCGTCCAGGCAGTTCCTGCCCGGATGGGGTCGGTCCATCTCCGTAGGTCGGCATTCGCCGACCGGTCGGCTGGACGCGGGGCTCTCTGCCCGAGCGCGCTTACACGAGGAGAAACCCTCTTTGTCCTGGTTTCGCAAGAGACAGAAGAACGCCGAGGCGGCGCCGAGCGACGCCTCGCCACAGCAAGTTCCAGAACTCCCTGAGCAGATTGCGGCGCCACCGGCGCCGGCTGCCGAGACAGCCCAACCAACCGAAACGACTGCCGAAGGTGCCGCTGAAGCGGCGCGAAAGCGGCGGCGTCGAGGTAGCCGCGGCGGTCGTGGCCGCAAGAAGCCCGGTGCGACCCCGACCGACGGTGCCGAAGATGAAGGCGCGGAGGTAGCCGTGCGTGCGAGCGGGGAGCCGTCAACCGCAGGTCAGCGCTCGTTCGGAGGTGCCCGGAAGGAGCCGCGCGAGCGCGCTGCCGGGAACAGCGAACGCCGCTCGAGCCGCTCGAACGCCAACGCGCGCCGCAAACAGCCGCCGCGCCGGGCACCGCTCCCGGCTGCGAAGCGCGAGCTGCTTATCTCGGTCGACGTAGGTGAACAGCGCGTCGCCGTCATCGAGGACGGCATGGTCGCCGAGGTCTACCTCGAGCGCCCGGAGCGGCGCTCGATCGCCGGCAATATCTACCTCGGCGTCGTCGACAATGTCCTTCCCGGGATGGAGGCCGCGTTCGTCGAGATCGGCCTCGAGAAGAACGGCTTCCTCTACGTCGACGAGATTGTCGTCCCCGAGCTCGAAGGCAAGCGCCACGGGAAGAAGATCCAGGATCTGATCTCGCGTGGCGAGCAGCTTCTCGTCCAGGCTGTGAAGGACCCGATGAAGACGAAGGGCGCACGGCTCACGACCGAGATCTCGCTGCCAGGCCGCTTCCTAGTCTTCGTCCCGAACGGCGAGGGCCTAGGCGTGTCCCGCCGCCTCGAGGACGGCGAGCGTCAGCGTCTGAAGGACGTCATCAAGCAGCTGGATGCCAAGGGCGGCGGCATCATCGTCCGCACTGCCGCCGAAGGCGCATCGGCAGAGGACATCGAGCGCGACCTCGTGTTCCTGCAGCGGTTGTGGAGCACGATCCAGGCCCGCGCGAAGCCGGCTACCGCGCCGACGCTCGTCTACCAGGAGGCGGAGCTGCCGCTGCGGATCGTGCGCGATCTCTTCGCCGGCGACTTCCTCTCCGCGACGATCGACCACGAGCGCACCCACAAGCGGATCCTCGGCTACCTCAAGAAGACGTCTCCGCACATGATCGAGCGGGTGCACCGCTACAAGGAACGGACACCGCTGTTCGAGGAGCACGGCGTCGATCGTGAGATCGAGTCGACGCTCAGTCGGCGTGTCGATCTGCCGTCAGGCGGCTACCTGGTCTTCGACTACGCCGAGGCGTTCACGGTCATCGACGTCAACACGGGTCGTTTCGTCGGTTCGCGCTCGAAGACCTCGTCGGCGCGGCTCGAGGACACGATCACGAAGAACAACCTCGAGGCCGTGAAGGAGGTCGTGCGGCAGTTGCGGCTGCGCGACATCGGCGGGATCATCGTCATCGACTTCATCGACATGGCGAACCCGAAGAACCGTGCGGCCGTCGAGGAGGCATTGCGCACCGAGCTGGAGCGCGACCGGACGAAGACGTATGTCGTCGAGATCTCGCCGCTCGGCCTCGTCGAGATGACGCGGCAGAACGTGACGGACGGACCACGCGAGATCTTGACGCGCAAGTGCCCGGTCTGCGCCGGCGACGGGATCGTCGTCTCGGACACGACGGTGGCGATGGGCATCGAGCGGCAGCTGCGCGATCTTGGCTCGTCGGCCTCGCGCGTGCAGGCCTACCGCATCGCGGTGCATCCGCGCATCCTGTGGCTTCTCGCCGGGCCTGGTGGCTCGCGCCTGGCGGCGATCGAGGAGGCCGCGAAGCGGCGCTTCTTCCTCGTTGCGGCCACGGATGGGCACGTCCATATCAATCACTTCGAGGTGCTGGCCGAAGGCAAGCTCGCCGACCTCCAACCGGCCGGCCAGGCCGAGGGATCGGAGATCGACGTGAAGCTCGTCGAGCTCGGTCTGCACGACGCTGCCGCGGGTGTCGGCAAGGCGGACGGTGTCGATGTCGTCGTTGCGAACGCGGCGTCGCTCGTCGGCAAGAAAGCAAAGGTTCTCGTCGGCCGAACGCTCGAAGGACAGGTGTTCGGGACGCTCGTCGTCGCCGGAGAAGGTGCGACGCAGGGTCCGATCACCTTCGAGAGCGAAGCTGAGAAGCCCACGCGCGCGCCCGCCAAGCGGAAGGAAGCCCTCGACGCCGGTTCGGAAATGGTGGATGGTGAGGCCGGCGAGGACGACCCCGCGCTGAATCTGGTGCAGGATCTCGAAGCGGACGTCGACGACCTGGTGCCCGACTCGGAGATCGAGGTGGTCGCCGACTCACAGGATGCCGACTCGCTAGACGATGAGACGGCAGCGGTCGAGGCCGTTCCGATCGGTGAGGATGGCGTGCCCCTTACTCCGAAGAAGCGGACGCGCCGGGGCTCACGCGGGGGCCGCCGCCGCCGCAAACCGGCCGGGGCCGGCGTCCTCGTCGAGGGCGCCGAGGAGGCCGTTGCTGCCGGTGACGGGACCGGTGAGATCGAGCCCGCGGTTGCCGCTGACGACGGCCCTGCGCCGGCGACGCCACGACCGAGGCGGCCTCGCGCACCAAAGATCCACGTCCCTGTCGACGAAACAGCGGCTGCGAACGGCGACGCTGCAGCGGAGCCCGTCGACGAACCGGCCGCCGCAGATGGAGAGGTCGAGTCGGGTGAGAAGCCGAAGCCGAAGACGCGACGCGGCTCACGCGGTGGTCGGAACCGCCGCAAGAAGCCTGCGGGAGCGGCAGGAGCGGGCGTTGGCCCGGAGGCGCCGGCGGCCGAGGCGAACGGCCAGCCGGACGCGGCAGAAACCTCAAGTGGTGTAGCCGATCCCGTACCGCACGCCGATCCGGAACAGGTGGTCGCCGCCCCGGCCGCAGCAGACACCGGCTACGTGCCGATGTCCGAGTGGCTTGACGACCTGGATCGGTAAGGACACAGATTGGTAAGGACACAGATTGGTAAGGACACGGATCGGTAGCAGCAGTACCGCTGCTACAATCCCCCGGCTCGCGGGCTGGTGCCCGCATTTCTGTGCGCTACAACTACCTCGAGAGACTCCAATGAGCTACGCGATCATCTCTGTCGGCGGCAAGCAGTACCGTGTTCGCGAAGGCGAACGGTTGCTCGTGGACCGCGTCGCGGAGGAGGACGGCAAGACGTTCACTCCGCCCGTCCTGCTCGTCGGTGGGAGCGGCGAGCCGCAGATCGCACCGTCGAACGTCGTCGTCACTGCCAAAGTGCTCGGTCAGCAGCGCGGGCCGAAGATCCGGATCGGCAAGTACAAGAAGCGCACCGGCTACAAGCGGCACAACGGCTTCCGGTCGGCGCTGACGCAAATCCAGATCGAGTCGATCGGCACTGGCGCAGGTTCGGGTGGCAAGAGTTCGGGTGGCAAGAAGAGCGCCGCAGCCACGCCGAAGGTCGAAGCAGCGATCGTCGAGGCACCCGCGGTTGTCGAGGCACCCGCGGTTGTCGAGTCGGCTGCAGCGCCGGCGGGATACGCCGAGATGACGATCGCGCAGATCAAGGAAGCGGTCGGCTCGTGGGACGCCACGGCCATCGCCGAGGCGCTCGCGTACGAGCACGCGCACGGCAAGCGAAAAGGCGCGCTCGCAGCGCTCGAGTCCGCTCAAGCGTCTGGATCGGAGAGCTAGATGGCGCACAAGAAAGGTCTAGGTTCCTCGCGCAACGGGCGCGACTCCGCGGCACAGCGGCTCGGTGTGAAGATCTTCGCCGGCCAGACGGTGAAGGCGGGCATGATCATCGTCCGGCAGCGCGGCACGAAGTTCCGGCCTGGCCCAGGTGCGGGCCTCGGGCGTGACGACACGATCTTCGCGATGCGCGAAGGCGTGGTCGAGTTCCGGCGTAGCGGCGAGAAGCGATTCATCTCGGTCGCCGAAGCCGAGCCGACCAGCACTTAGGCGAGCGATGTTCCACGATCGGGCTCGCATCCACGTGCGGGCCGGCCGCGGGGGCGACGGCGGGCTCAGCTTTCGGCGTGAGAAGTTCGTCCCCAAAGGCGGGCCTGACGGCGGCGACGGTGGCCGTGGTGGTGACATCGCGCTTCTTGCCGATGCTGCGCTGCGCGATCTCTCCGGCTTCCGGGCGAAGCGGAAGTTCGTCGCGACCGGTGGCGGCAACGGGCGTGGAACGGGGAAGCATGGCGCGGACGGTACGACGATCGAGCTCCTGGTACCGGTGGGGACGCAGGTATTCGCGGGGGACGGGTCGCTGGTCAGCGACCTCACGCGCGACGCTCAGCGGCTCGTCGTCGCCCGCGGAGGCAGCGGCGGTCGAGGCAACTCGCAGTTCGCGACACCGACCCGCCAGACTCCCCGGTTTGCCGAGACCGGCCTGCCCGGCGAGGAGCGCGACCTCGACCTGCAGCTCAAGCTGATGGCCGACGCGGCGCTTGCCGGCCTGCCGAACGCCGGCAAATCGTCGCTGCTCAGGCGGATCTCGAACGCGAAACCCAAGGTCGCCGAATATCCGTTCACGACGCTTGCACCTGTACTCGGGACCGTCGATGGCCACGATGGGCGTCAGCTGACCGTCGCCGACGTCCCCGGTCTGATCGAGGGTGCGAGCGAGGGAGTCGGCCTCGGCCACGCGTTCCTCGCGCATCTCGAACGGGCGCGGTTGCTCGTCCACGTCATCGATGCAAGCGAGGAGACGGACGTAGCCGCGCGCTTCGCGACGATCGATCGTGAGCTCGTCCTCTACGGGGCAGGCCTCGAAGAGCGGTCGCAGCTGATTGTTCTGAACAAGATCGACATGCCGGGCGCCGTCACGTCGTTCGCGGTCGACGACCCCCGGGTCGTCGGTGTCCTCGCAGTGTCGGCGCTGACCGGCGAGGGAATCGACGCGCTGAAGCAGGCGCTGTTCGAGTTGTGCCCCGCGGTGCCGGAGATCGTCGCTGAAATAGAGCCGGCGTTGCCCGAGTATCTCGACTACCGGCCGCGGCCCGATAGCAGGCGGTACCGGATCCATCGCACCGACCGCGGGCTGAGAGTTGTCGGCATCGCACCCGAAGGCGCCGAACTCGACGAAGCGCTCGTGGCGGCCGGCGTGCGCAAGGGCGTCATGGTCGAGATCGGCGACGAGGAGTTCGAGTGGGAGTAGGGATCCTCGGTGGGGCGTTCGATCCGCCGCATGACGGTCACATTGCGCTGGCACTCGGAGCCGTTGCGGACTTCGATCTGACACGCCTGCTCGTGCGCGTTGTCGCAGCCCCAGGGCACCGGAGCGTCGTCGCCTCGGCAGACGATCGGTTCGCTCTTGCCCAGCTCGCATTCGCGTACGTCCACGGCGCCGAGGTTGCTTTGGACCTGCACGCTCGAACAGTCGACTCGCTCGAGGCGCTCGCCGTCGATGATCCGCTGTTCCTGATCGGTGCCGACGAGCTCGCGAGCTTTCCGAGCTGGAAGGACCCGGACCGCGTGCTCGAGCTTGCCCGCCTCGGCGTAGCCACGCGACCGGGAGTGGAGCGCGAGCAGCTCGATGCGGCGATCGCCCGGCTTTCGCGGCCAGAGCGGGTCGAGGTGTTCGAGATCGAGCAGCTGCCGATCTCGTCCTCGGAGATCCGTGCAAGGGTGGGGAACGGGGAGCCGATCGACGATCTCGTACCGGGGTCGGTCGCGGCCGAGATCGCTCGCCGCGGCCTCTATCTCCGCCCCGCGCGGCTAGACTGATGGCTGCCGATCCCGGCACGACCACAAAGGACGCAGGCCGCCTGAATCCGCTCGAGAACGCACGGCGCATTGCCGCTCTCTGCCAGGAGAAGCAGGCGACCGACGTCGCGATTCTCGACATGCGCGGCGTCTGCGACTACACCGACTTCTTCGTCATCGCGAGCGGGCAGAACACGCGTCAGACGAAGGCGATGCACGACGAGGTCCTCGGTGTGTTGAAACAGGAGCAGCGCCTGGTGCCGCGCGCCAGCGCAGGGCTGCCCGAGGCCACGTGGATCGTCGCCGACTACCTCGACGTCGTCTTGCACGTCTTCACGCCGGAAACGCGGGACTTCTACCGGCTCGAGGATCTGTGGAGCGATGTGCCGGCGATCGAGTTGGAAGCGGTCGCCGCGAGCTAGCGATTCCGTCCGATCTGTTCTCTATTCTGAGAACGTGCTTTCGACAGATCAGAAAGGCGCCATCGCAGAGTCGGCGATCGCCCACGCTGCGATCAAGCTCGGGATCGACGTCTACCGGCCGCTCGCGGGCGGAGGTCGCTACGACCTGATCTTCGACGTGGGTGATCGATTGCTGCGGATTCAGTGCAAGTGGGCGACTCTTCATGGGGATGTGGTGGTGGTGCGCTGTTACTCGTGTCGTCGCGGGAGCGCTGGAATGATCGTCCGTTCGTACACTCAGGAGCAGGTCGATGCGATCGTGGCGTACTGCGCTGAGGTCGATCTTTGCTTCCTGTTGCCGCCGAGCCGATTCAGTGGTCGTCGGCAAGTGCACCTTCGGACAGCTCCTTGCCGCAACAACCAGCGGGTTGGCATCAACATGGCCCCTGACTACTTGCTCGAAGCTAGACTGCGCACTGCGGGGCCGTAGCTCAGCTGGGAGAGCGTCTGGCTGGCAGCCAGAAGGTCAGGGGTTCGAGCCCCCTCGGCTCCATACCCGTGTTTCCCCGCGGAAACGCGAACAGGAAAGTGTCAGGTACGAACCCGACCCGAGCAGGGGGGTTGGTAGATGGAACGCACACGCACCAACCCGCGATGGAGAGCTTCTGACTGACCTTGAGCCGAAGCCTCATCGTCGCCGCGGTGGTCTCGCCGTTCGACCAGCAAATGGCCCGTATGGGAACATGGCCTCGCCAACTCGGTGGCCGGTGAGTCGAAAACGGCGACCGATCAGCGCGTGCGTGAGAAGCGTTGGACGGCTTCGAGCAGTTCCTCGGTTTTCGTTGCAGCGTCGGCTGCGTCTCCGGATTGGAGAGCGCCGGCGACGCAGTGGCGCACGTGTTGGTCGAGGATCTTGAATGCGAGGGATTCGAGCGCGGTGTTGACGGCGGCGATCTGGGTGAGGATGTCGATGCAGTAGCGGTCGTCTTCGACCATCTTCTCGATGCCGCGCACCTGGCCCTCGATCCGGTGCAGACGCTTGACGAGGGCCTCTTTGTCCTTCGTGTAGCCGTAAGTCGGGGTGGTTGTGATCTCAGTCATGCCGGTGCTCCTTGTCGTGCGCTGCGGAAGCGTCGCAGCCGCAGCGAGTTGGTGACGACGAAGAGGCTCGAGGCGGCCATCGCGGCGCCGGCGACGATCGGATTCAAGAGCCCGGCAACCGCGAGCGGGATTGCGGCGACGTTGTAGGCGAAGGCCCAGAAGAGGTTGCCTTTGATCGTCCGCAATGTCCTGCGTGCCAGGCGGATGGCGTCGGCGGCCGCGCGTAGGTCGCCGGAGACCAGGGTCAGGTCGGAGGCTTCGATCGCTACGTCGGTGCCGGTTCCGATGGCCAGGCCGAGGTTGGCCTGGGCCAGGGCCGGCGCGTCGTTGACGCCGTCGCCGACCATCGCAACTTGGTGTCCCTCGGTTTGTAGCCGTTTGATCTCGGTGACCTTGTCGTCGGGATAGACCTCGGCCAGCACGTGCTCGATGCCGACCTCGCGGGCGACCTGCTCGGCCGTTTCCTTGGAGTCGCCGGTCATAAGCACTGGGGTCAGGCCGAGCGCTTTGAGCTCGCGGATTGCTTCCGCGCTCGACGCCTTGACCGTGTCGCGGACCGCGAGCGTCGCCCGCGCCGTGCCATCCCAGGAGACAACGATCTCGCCGTTCTGCCGCCCGACGACGACCTCGCGGCCGTCAACGACGCCGGAGACGCCGACACCAGCCTGGTTGCGGAAGCCGACAACCTCAGGCAATCGGCCAACCTCGGCCTGCGCTGCTCGGGCGACCGCCTGCGCGATGGGATGCTCCGAGGCTGCCTCGACCGCGCCAGCCAAGCGCAGAACGTCGGTGCGCGCAGCACCGTTCAAGAGCGCTACCTCGGCCAGCTCCATCTTCCCTTCGGTCACCGTGCCGGTCTTGTCGAGCACGATGGTGTCGACGCGGCGGGTCTGTTCGAGGATCTCGGGGCCTTTGATCAGGATGCCCATCTGGGCGCCGCGACCCGTGCCCACCATCAACGCGGTCGGCGTGGCCAGACCGAGCGCGCAGGGGCAGGCAATGATCAAGACGGTGACGGCGGCGGTAAAAGCAGTCGCGGCTGAGGCGCCGGAAACGAGCCACCCGGCAAGCGTCGACAGAGAGAGAACGATCACGATCGGCACAAAGATCGCCGAGACACGGTCGGCGAGCCGCTGCACAGGCGCCTTCCCGGACTGGGCCGCGTCGACCAAGCGTGCGATCTGCGCCAGCGCGGTGTCAGCGCCAACCTTCGTGGCGCGAACGACCAGCCGACCGTATGTGTTGACCGTTGCTCCCGCGACTTCCGAGCCGGTTGCAACCTCGATTGGTAAGGACTCGCCGGTCAGCATCGACTGGTCGAGCGCCGACTCGCCCTCGGCGACGACGCCGTCGGTCGCGACCTTCTCCCCGGGTCGGACGACGAACAGATCGTCGACCTGCAGCTGATCAATGGGGACAAGGATCTCCTCGCCGGCTCGCAGCACATGAGCTTCCTTGACGCCGAGCTCCAGGAGCTTGCGGATCGCCTCCGAGGAACGGCCCTTCGCGTGCGCTTCGAGGTAGCGGCCGAGCAGGATCAAGGTCGTGACCACAGCCGACACCTCGAAGTAGGTGTCGATCTTGAGACCGGCAACCAGGACGACTGTCGACCACGACCAAGCCGCGAGCGTTCCGAGCGAGATCAGGGTGTCCATGTTGGCCGCGAAATGACGGGCCGTCTTCAACGCCATTCGATGGAAGCCAATGCCCGAATAGAAAACAACGGGCGCCGAGAGCACAAGCGCCACCCACTCCCAGCGTGCGAACTGCAGCGGCGACAGCATGGCCAAGAGGGCGACCGGGACCGTGAGGACGATCGCGACCACCAATCGGCGGGTCAGAACGGCGAGCGCCTCGTCGAGGTGATGGTGCCCGCCGGCCCCGTCATGACCCTCGTGCGAGCCGTAGGCCGAAGCAGCTTCGTGTGCGCGGTAGCCGACCGACTCGACGACGTCCACGAGCTGATCGACCGTGACGGACGGGTCGCAACGCACGGTGGCCTGCTCGGTAGCGAAGTTGACGGTCGCGTCGACACCTTCGAGCTTGTTCAGCTTCTTCTCGATCCGACCCGCGCAAGAAGCGCAGGTCATCCCCTGCAGGTCGAGCCTGAGCTCGCTCCTCTTCGCGGTCGGTTCGGCGAGGACAGCCATCACGACGCCTTGTATCCGGCCTCGTCGATCGCTGCCCGCAGAGCATGGTCGTCCAGCTTGTCGCCACGGACGACGACGCGCTTGGTGTCGAGGTCGACGTCCACCGACTCCACGCCAGCGACCTCCTCAAGCTCGGCACTCACCGCGGCCTCGCAGTGGCCGCAGCTCATGTCGGGAACGGTGTAGATGATCTCGGTCATCGCGGTACCTCCACGTCGGTATACCCGCCCAGGGTATCACAGTGGGTCGGCGCGACAAGGCTCGGGAGCCGCCGCATTGGCTGATCGCAGCCATCGGACGCCCGGTTGGAAACGCACACTCCCGGGCTAGCCATGCGCCAGCTCGGCTCCCCGGTCGGCGGTCTGAGATTGAGCTGCTCGCGTGACCGTCAGGACCTGTTGGTTGTGTGGCGCTCGTGGTGTAGGGCCAACCTGACAGCCGCGTAGAGGGCGGCGGCGAGAACGACGATCCAGAAGAGCATCATCGGCACCATCCAGTACCAATCCCAGCCATCAATGCCATACCCGTGCATCATCGGAGAGCCTCCTGTTGGTGATCTACTGCATCGTCGTGCGGCGGCGCGACTTGCGCTTCGTTGCGTACGCGGATCGGCTTGCGGGAAAACACGGCTTCGCGCCCCTCAATAGGTGGGCGGCCGCACAACGGACGGTCGCGGAAGTTCCGCAGCCGCGATCGGGGTAGTTGCTGATGACGCGTAAGAGGCGGACGGATACGAGTAGGCGTATGAGCACCCGCCGGACGCTAGGAGCCGCCCTTTTGGCGATTCTGGTGCTCGCTGGCACCGGGCTCGTCATCGAGCGAGCGTCCCGCTCTCACACCGTGGCTGTCGACCCGCACGGCACAGCCCTTCCGGCGCAACGCCAGCTGCAGATCTCCAGCAGGATGCCGTCCCCGTCCAACTCCGACGGTCTTCGCGCGAAGCTCGTGAGTGGGACGATGCCAACCGCGGCAGTCGACGCGATCGTTCTCACCGACGAGGAGTGCCAGCCGGACGCACACGGCCTCTCCCACTGCCTCAACCGTCTGCGCCTGCCAGACGGCAGCGAGATTCAGGTGCGTGATCCGCACGACATGACGCTCGTGGCATGTCTCGCTCCCGGTGAACACGTCAGACTCGTGCCGCAGCCCGCCAAGTTGTAGTCGAGGGTTCGAACGTGCCCCGTTTGGTTCCATGCCCCCGATGTACGGGGATAGCGTCGACAACCATGGGTTCGGGCCCGATTTCTGCCACTCCGTCCGCCTTGCCCGCTCGCGCGGACTCAGCCGACGACGTAGTCGTTCTGCATCGCCCACAGAGCGGCGGCGGCTCGGGTCGAGACGCCGATTTTCGTGTAGATGTGCTGGATGTGGTGGTCGGCGGTCTTGGGGGAGATGACGAGCCGGTCGGCGATCTGGCGGGTCGTGAGGCCACGCGCGGCGAGTTGGAGCACGTCGACCTCCCGGCCTGACAGTCCGCCTCGATTGTGGGGCCGCTTTCGCACACGGGCTTCGGGCTCGCCGTGGCCCGCGGCGACGAGAACGGCGCGTGTTGCGCTCGGCTCGAGCACGCCGTCTGCTTCGAGGCGACGCAGCTCGGCGGCCGCCTCGTCGTCGGCGAAGCGCGGCCGATCTGCGCGCTCGGTGGTCATGCCGACGTAGATCTCGGTCGCCGCGAGCACGCACGCTCCTCGATCGCCGGTATCCGATCGGAGCCGCCTGTGGTAGCCCGACCCGTTGCACTTCTCGTGATGAGCCGAGGCGGCCGGGGTCAGGGTGGCGAAGGCCGGCGAGCGGCGGAGCATCTGCTCGGTGAGCATCGGGTGAAGCTCGACGCGGTCGAACTCCGTGCGTGTGAGCGGGCCGGGCTTGTCCCAGATCGAGTTCGGCACCGCACTCGTGCCGAAGTCGTGCACGAGTGCCGCTCGGCGAAGCGCGGTCGTGTCCTCTTCGGCAAAGCCGAGTACGCGGGCCGCATCCGCTGCGAGCTGTGCACACCGGCGGCTATGCCCGCCCCAGTACGACGACTTGAGATCGATGAAGTCGGCTGCCACCTCGAGCGCGTGGTCGAGCGCCTCGCCCTCCAGCGTGCGCCGGGGCTCGGGTTCGAGCGCGAGGACGGCGTCCCACGGCTCTGTCTCGCGGAGCCGCTCGAACCAGGCCGCGCCGTGCTCGAGGAAGAGGTCGGCGAGCACCGGGTCGTAGGTCTGGTCCCGACGGTCGCGGGCGGCGGCGACGGCTTGCTCGGGCGAGAAGAGACGGCCGATCGCCTCCATGTCATGGCTCAGATGGACGATTCGCATCGGCAGCGGGATCGTGTCGCCGCTGACGTGCCGTGGAAACCCCTTGCCGTTCCAGCGCTCGAACGTGCAGGCCAGCGCCTCACGGATGCTCGGTCCGAAGTCGAGCCTCACCACGAGCATGTCGGCCACTTCGCAGCCCGAGGCGAAGTTGTGCACTGCCCATTCGTGGGCCGTCTCCTGCAGCATCTTGACGACCGCCTCGCGCTCGTTCTCGGGACGCCACCTGGTCGCGTACTCGAAGACGTCGCGCATCACCTCGGCGGGGTTCCCGCCGTCGTGGACGAGCGTCTGGGCCCGGATCGCGATCTCGTCGCCGAACAGGGTGGCGACCTCGTGCGCATGACCGGTGCAGCCGATGTAGCGCAGGAGCGAGACCCAGTAGACGTCCGTTCGCACGTCGTCCTCGAACTCCGCCTCCTCGCACAACCAGCTCGCGAGGAGGCAGGAGCGGAGCTGCGACTCGAGCGGCTGGCCGAACGCGTTGTCCTGTGCGAGCGCCAGCGTGGCGACGAGCTCGGCGAGGCGGAGTGATGGAGAAAAGATAGGGCGTACTCCCGATGTTTCGGCGCGAGCGATGGGGGAGCATCTTCCCACACCAGCGCGCCCTGCCGAGCGTTGCTCAGACAGGTACCGCGTCAGAGACGGAGGGATCATGTCGAGCGCAAGCACGATCAAGGTGGGAGTGATCGCGGACCAGACCGGCCCGCTCTCGTTCGTCGGCATCGCCAATGCAAACGTCGCGCGGATGGTGATCGGCGACATCAACGCCAAGGGCGGCGTTCTGGGACGTCAGCTCGAGCTCTGCCTCGAGGACAGCGCGACCGACGACATCGTCGCGGCCGAGAAGGCCGAGAAGCTCGTGCGGGAGGACGCGGTCGACGTCATCCTCGGCGGCATCTACAGCTCGACCCGCCAGGCGATCAAAGGCCCGGCTGTCGTGGAGGGGAAGACGCTCTACATCTACCCCGAGCAGTACGAGGGCCAGGAGTCCGATCCGCTCATCTTCTGTACCGGTCCCGGGCCTGCGCAGCAGGTCGATCCGCTGATCCCGTGGCTGATGGAGAAGACGGGCGCGAAGAGGTTCTACCTACCCTCGGCCGACTACATCTGGCCGCACGTCTTGAACGAGCGTGTCACGGAGGCCGTCACCGCGAACGGCGGCGAGATCGTCGGTGAGGAGTACTACGCGTTCGACCACACGGACTACGCGGCGACCGTCGAGCGCATCACGGCAAGCGGCGCCGACGTCGTCTTCAACACGATCGTGCCACCAGGGCTGTCGCCGTTCTTCGAGCAGCTGTACGACTCACGCTTCGTCGGCCGAGGCGGCCAGCTCGTCTGCACGTACATGGACGAGAACTTCCTCAATCTGATGCCGGCCGCCCACTGCGAGGGTCTCTACAGCTGCCTCGACTACTACCAGGCCGTCGAGGATCCGTTCAGCCAGAAGCTCCTCGCGCAGTACGACGCGCTCTACCCCGGCGACGCGAAGTTCACGGGTGGCAGCGCGTGCTCCGGCCTCTACCGCGGGCTGCGGCTCTGGGCCGCCGCTGTGAGCGAGGTTGGGTCGCTCGACCAGGCTGATGTGATCGCCGCGCTCGATCGGGCAGAGATCGCCGAGGGGCCGGGTGGGCCGGCGGCGATGGTCCCCGGGCAGCATCACCTGCGTCTCCAGATGTATATCGCGCAGGCCCGAGGCGGCCGGTTCGAGATCGTCGAGAGCCTCGGTGCGATCGACCCGCAAGAGCGTTTGGTCGAGGCGCCGGCTCTCGCCGTCTGACCTACGAGTCCATCCCTAACCACGCACGGCGAAAGGAGAACGACATGCTCCTCGCAACAACGCAGGTCGAGGACGTCCAGCGCTTCCTCGAAGTCTTCACGACGAAGGGTGCCGAGAAGCGCAAGCAGCACGGCTCGAAGGGCGCGACGATCTTCCGTGATCCCTCCGAGGAGGATCGGGTGTGGGTCATCTTCGACTGGGACGAGCAGGGCTGGCAGAGCTTCGTCTCGGATCCGGAGGTGCCGCCGATCATGCAGCAGGCCGGACACAAGTCGAGGCCGCAGGCGGCGCAGCTCGTCAGCCACTGCGACGCCTGATCCGACCGACGCGGCAGGGGCGGCGCCACGAGACCCGTGGTCGCCGCCCCTGCCGGCTGCACACCTCGTGCCATGTTGGAGACACCGACCGTGGCGATGTACGTTCTCCGGCGTGGCTGCCGCACTTGACTCGGCCGTTCTTCGCAACCTCGAGCAGGGGCTCACGCTGCCCGCTTCCTGGTACTCGGCGCCTGAGATCCTGAAGCTCGAGCAAGAGCGGATCTTCAGCCGCTCGTGGCAGTACGCGGGGGTTGCGGGCGACGTCGCAGAGCCGGGAGCGTTCTTCACCTGCCGCGCGGGCGGCGTGCCGATCGTGGTCGTGTGTGGCCGCGACGGCGAGTTGCGGGGGTTCGTCAACGTCTGCCGGCACCGCGGCCACGAGGTTGCGCATGGATGCGGGCGGCGCGAGACGCTGCAGTGCCCCTACCACGCGTGGACGTACGACCTCGACGGCTCGCTCCGGGCTGCACCCCGCTCGGACCGCGAGCCCGGGTTCGACAAGGCGGATTGGGGACTGCTGCCGGTGCTCGTCGACACCTGGGGGCCGCTCGTGTTCGTGAATCCCGATGTCGATGCTGCACCGCTCCGGGAGACCCTGGGCGACCTGCCGGCGCGGATCGCCCGTAGCGGGCTCGACGCGGCGACGATGGCGTACCGCGGTCGCTCGCGCGAGCTCGTCATCCACGCGAACTGGAAGATCGTGGTCGAGAACTTTCTCGAGTGCTACCACTGCCCTGTCGCGCACAAGAGCTTCAGCCGGCTGATCGATGTCGATCCGGATTCTTACCGACTGACCACTGCGAGATGGACTTCGAGCCAGGTCGCGCCGGTGCGAGGCGGCAACGGGCGCGAGCGGCCGTACGAGCCGGTGGGCGCGATTTCCGAGAGCCAGTTCCACTACATCTGGCCGAACTGGACGCTGAACACGTTCCCCGGCCCGCCTCACGTGCGCGTGCTCGTCTTCCAGCCACTCGACGCTGAGAGCACGGCGACGTTCGTCGACGGCTTCTGGGCGCCGGGCACGCCGGACGAGGTCGTGGAGGAGATCACCGCGTTCGGCACGGACGTCGGCCTGGAGGACACCGAGCTCGTGGAGTCCGTCCATCGCGGCCTGCGCTCTGGCGTCCTCGAGCACGGCCGCCTCCTCGGAAGCAGCGAGCATTTGCTGCAGCACTTCCAGCGGCTTGTGTACGACGCGCTCGCCGATCCCGCCTAGCTCGTCCGGGGGCTGTCAGCGGCCGGCGGCGCGGAGGATGTACGGCCGGAGGAACGCCGCGAGCGCGGTCGCACCCGTTGGCGTCAGATGAAGCCCGTCGCCGGAGAACCAGTTGTGGCCGAGGCTGAACGCGTTCCAGTCGGCGACCTGCAGGTTCGGCCAGCGTTTCGCAGCGCGGCCAATCGTCATGTTCGTCTGCCGGTACAGATCACGGGTCTCGCGCAACGTCACCCACACGACCCCGACCGCGCCCTGCGCCCGCGCCGCCCTCATCACGCGGTCGATGCCTGTGCCGTACCCGACCGGGCCTTCGTTGTAGCCCACGTCTACAATCAGGACATCGCCGAGACGGCGGCCGAACGACCGGACCGCGTCCAGAGCCGACGGCGGCGGCGACCCTTGAAACGTGCAGCTCGGCGTCCAGAGCCGCCGGCAGACGCGCAGGTCGAGCTTGACGACAAAGCCGTACGCGAGCCGACGTCGAGCGGCCGGGACGTAGGTGATCGCCTCAGGAACCGAGTCTCCCACGAAGGTCACGCGTAGCGGGTTCGGTGCAGTCGCGCCCGCGTCCGCTGCGCCGCCACCGGCGACAACGAACAGCGAAACGAGGACGGCAAGGAGCGAGCGCACCCCGTCCAGGCTAGCGAGGGCCTATGAGGGTGGAGTGAGCGTGGCCCGGTACGCCACGCGGAAATGGGCAGTCGAGCCTGGCGTGTTCCGCGGCGTCCCGACATACGTCGCCGTGGGCGGCGAGGTTTGCGAGTGATTGGCGACCCGCGCAAGGTCGAGCGCGAGGACGAGTGCAGCGACCGCCCCGATCGCGAGGAGCATGAGCCGCGTCTGCGTGACGGTGAGGAACATGGCCCCTCATCGGCAGAAGCCCGGCTCGGGTTTAGGAAGCGCCGTCAGGGAGCGAGCGCGGCGCTGACGCGGCGCTGGAAGTGGTGCAGCAGCTTCTCGCTCGAGAGGAGGAGCCGGCCCTGCGGCACCATCCCGGAGTCGAGCCCTTCCTGCACCGACTCGACGAGCGACTGATCCTCGAACGCGACCTGGCTCGCGAACGCCATCAGCTCGGCGGCTTCCTCATCGCTCACATCAGCGCCGTAGTAGTAATCCGTCCAGCCCTTCGATCGGCCGGGCGCCGTTGGAAACGTCACGTCCATCGAGAGATTCGTTCGGCCTGCCTCGATGTTCACCGTCGTGTTCGGCCACACGAAGTGGTATTGCGCGCCTTCGACCTCGCCGCGCGGCACGTAGGCGACGTTCGCGCCCTCCGCGTAGACCGACGGGCGGATAGAGCCGAACTGGCTCGAGGAAAACTCGCGCTCGACGAGGCGGTACGCGTCGACATCGACGTCAACGACCTTTGCCAGAGACGGATGAGCAGTGGGGCAGTGGTAGCACTCGAGGTAGTTCTCGATCGCGTTCTTCCAGTTCGCCGGCATCTCCCACTCGACGCGCTCGCGGAGCCGCAGTGAGCTCAGGTCGACGCCGCTTGCTTCGACCATCTCGGGAATGCCGTCGATCGTCTCGGAGAGCGGCGAAGCGTCGGGATCCGGATTCGCGAACAGGAACGGCCCCCACGTGTCGACCGAGATCGGGAGCAACGAGAACGCGCTCGCGTCGAAGCCCGGCTCGCGCTCGCTTCTCGGCGCCTTACGCAGCGAGCCATCGAGCCCGTATGTCCACGCGTGGTACGGGCACTGGAGGGTCGTCCGACAGCCGGAGCCTTTGGCGACGATGTGCCCCCGGTGCCGGCATACGTTGACGAAGCCGCGCACCGTCTCCTCGTCCTCGCGGACGACGACGATCGGGACATGGCCGACCTGCGAAGCGAAGAAGCTCCCCGGCGCAGGGACGAGATCGACGTGACCGACGTACTGCCAACTGCGGGTAAAGATGCGCTCCCGTTCGAGCCTCAGGACCTCGGGATCCGAGTACCAGCCCGCCGGGAGCGTCCAGCCGTCGGCGAGTGGCCTTGCGATGTCGATCGCCGTCATATCCCTCTCTCGGCCAAACACTTGCCTGGCGCTTTGACTGTCTGGTCAGTCAGGTTATCCTCCTCGTAGGCAATGGGTCAAGCGACGCAGACAGCGGTCGAGCCGGGCGGACGCGTCGCCGGGATCCTCGACGCGGCGTGTCGCGTCATCGTGCGCGAAGGGTCGTACGGGCTTCGCATGGCGAGCGTCGCCGACGAGGCCGGCGTCTCCAAGGCTCTTGTCCACTACTACTTCTCGACGCGGCAGGAGCTCCTCCGCAACGCGTTTGCCTGGTCCGAGGAGCGCTGGCAGACCGCTCTTTCGACGCAGCTTGCGGTGTTGCCGACCGGCGCGGAGCGGTTGGAATGCGCGCTGTGCCTGAGCATCGACTCGGAGACCAGCTTGAGCTACCAGCGTGCGCTCTGGAACGAGGTCTGGAGCAGCCTGCGCTTCGACGACGAGTTGCGCCCTCGCGTCGAACGCTCGTACCGCGAGTGGCTGTCGCGGCTCGTCGCGCTGGTCGAGGAGGGGCACGCGGACGGCTCCGTGCCCGCCCGAGTCGATGCGGTGGATGCAGGCTGGCGTCTCGCCGCGGTCGGTGACGGGCTCGAGTCGCTCCTTTATCTCGGGTTGATCGACCGCGAGCGGGCGCGTGAGCTGATGATCGGCAGCATCCGGCAAGAGCTCGCCTCGGCATGACCGACGTGCTCGTCCTCGGGGCCGGGCTCGCCGGTCTGGCTGCCGCGCGCGATCTAGCGGCCGCCGGAACCGATGTCGTCGTGCTCGAAGCTCGCGACCGCGTCGGCGGCCGCGTCGAGCAGGTGCTCCTCGACGACGGCAGTCACATCCAGCTCGGGGGCGAGGTCGTCGGCCCGTTCCACACGGCGTACCTGGGCCTCGTCGAGGAGCTCGGGCTGGCGCTGCAGCCGAGCTACGTCGCGGTCGCGGGGAAGACCACCTACGACCTCGTCGAGGGTGTCGAGCGCGCCGATTCCTGGCCCTTCAAGACGCCTGAGGATCGCGCCGACTACGAGCGCGTCGAGCAGCTCTACGCCGACCTCGTCCGGAGCGTCGATCCCGATGACCCGTGGTCGCATAAGGACGCCGCGCGGCTCGACGCCGTTTCCGTGGGGAACTGGTTGCGGTCGATCGACGCACGGCCGGCTGTCGTGCGGAACCGCGAGAACGCTGCCCTGTACCTCGCCGACGGGTCGATCGAGAGGTGGTCGCTCCTCGCTGTGCTCCGCAAGGGGGCTGCCGCTCAGGACTTCAGCTTCTACTCCGAGGAAATCTGGGAGTCGCTCCAGGTGAGCGAGGGAAGCGCCGAGGTGGCGGAGCGGATGGCTCTCGAGCTCGGGTCCCGGATTCGGCTCGGTGCAGTGGTTCGCTCGATCACGGTTTCGGCGGCGGGCTGCAGGGTGAAGCTGGCGAACGGAGAGATCCTGGGCGCGGAGGCGATCGTCTCCGCGCTTCCAGTCGGGGTGCTGCGCGACATCGAGATCGACGGTGTCGCTGCGGACCGGCTTTCGTCGCTGCGCGCGCAGCGGATGGCGCTCGCGGCGAAGGTCGTGACGGTGTACGGCCGCTCGATCTGGGCCGACGTCGGTGCGAACGGGCTCGCAGGCGGCGAGCATCTGCTCGGATCGACATGGCCGCAGCGCGACGGCGTGCTCTCGGCTCTCGTCCCGCCCGACCGGCTCGCGTATCTGATCGCGACGCCACCGGAGGAACGACCGCGTGTCGTCCGCGACGAGCTCGAGCGGATGTACGGGGCGGCGGCGCGCGAGACAGAGTCGATTCACATCAGGCTCTGGGGGATCGATCCATTTACGCAGGGCTACGTCACGCAGTGGTGGCCTGGCGACGTCATGCAAGTCGGCCCACTGCACGGGACGCACGCGCCGCCGCTTTACGTCTGCGGCTCGGATCAGTGGGTCGCCGGATACATGGAAGGCGCAGTGCGGACAGGCCGCGCGGCCGCCGCCGCCATGCTGTAGGGGCGACTCTTGGGTCGCCCTCGTCGAGCGGCGAGGCAAGCCTCGCCCCTACGATTCGGGTTACTTCGTGGAGGCGACCCTTGGGTCGTCCTCGGACAACGACGACGACGGTGCAAGGATCCGCAGCGCCTCCGGTGGCAGGTGCAGCGTTACGGCCGTCCCTTCCTCTACCGGAATCCCGGTCCCGTCGTTTGGCATCGTCGCCTTCATCACCTCGCCGCCGACGACGCGCACGTGGAGCTCGAACGAGTTGCCAAGGAACACGGCGCGCTCGACGAGTCCCGGCAGCCGGTTGTCCCCCGAGGCCGAGTGTGCCTCGACACCTATGCGCTCCGGCCGGATCATCGCCTTTACCTCGCCGCGCTCGCCGGTCGCACCCTGCTGCGCCCGGAACGTCCGCTCGCCGACCCGTAGGGCGCACCCGTCGCCGTCCGCCGACGCCTCACCCGTGAGGAGGTTCGAGACGCCGAGGAAGTCGGCGACGAAGACCGTGCTCGGCTCCTCGTACACCTCGCGCGGCGAGCCCGCCTGCTCGACCCGGCCGCCGTTCATCACAGCGACACGATCACTCATGGTCAATGCTTCTTCTTGATCGTGTGTGACGAAGACGAATGTGATCCCGAGCTCGGCCTGCAATGTCTTCAGCTCGACCTGCAGACCCTTGCGCAACCTCGCATCGAGCGCACCGAGCGGCTCGTCGAGAAGCAGCACCCGCGGGCGCAACACGAGAGCGCGGGCGAGCGCGACCCGTTGCTGCTGACCGCCCGAGAGCTGCCCAGGCTTGCGGCGAGCGAGGTCGCCGAGCTGGACGAGATCGAGCGCCTCGGCGACCTTCTTCCGCTGCTCGTCCTTCGTCACACGCAGGTACTTGAGGCCGAACGCGACGTTGCCCGCGACGTCGAGATGCGGGAAAAGCGCGTAGTTCTGGAAGACCGTGTTGACGTTCCGTTTGTGCGGTGGCACCTGCGCCACGTCGACCCCGTCGAGCACGATCCGACCGCTCGTCGGCCGCTGGAAGCCGGCGATCATCCGCAGCGTCGTCGTCTTGCCGCAGCCCGACGGGCCGAGCATGGTGAAGAACTCGCCCGGCGGCATGTGCAGATCGATTCCGTCGACGGCGACGACCTCGGCGAACTGCTTGGTCAGCTGCTCGAGCTGGATCTCACCGTGCGTAGCCACTAGACCTCCAGGACTGCGGCCACGGCTGCGTCACCGCCGCCCGCGAAGCGTTTGTAGACGAAGAAGGCGAGCGCGAGCGTCGCCAGCGTGATCAGCAGTGCGACCGTCGCGATCGCGTTCAGCGCCGGCGTCGGTGCGCCGCGAGCGGTCGCGTAGAGCAGCATCGAAATCGTTGTTGTGCTCGCGTCGCCCGACAGGTACTGGGTCACGACGAAATCGTCGATCGAGAGGGCAAACACGACAGCCGCACTCGCGATGATCGCCGGCGCGAGAAGCGGCAGCAGCACACGCAGAAGCTGGTCGTGCGGCGGTGCGCCGAGGTCGGCGGCGGCCTCCTCGTAATCACGCCCGATCGAGACGAGACGTCCGCGGACGATGACGACCACGTACGAGAGCGTGAATGTAACCTGGCCGATCGCTTGCGCTTTCGTCCCGAGCCCGAGCCCCGGGAAGACCTTCAGGAAGAGGAGGAGCAGGGCAACGCCCATCACGATCTCGGGCGTGACGAGCGGCAGCAGCATCATCGTGTTCACGGTCCCCGAGCCACGTCCGCGCCAGCGCTGCAGGCCGAGGGCAAGCGTCACACCGAGCGGCACCGCGACTGCGACCGAGATCGCCGCGAGCAGGAGGGTGTGCGTGAGGGCGCTCTGCAGCGCCTGGTCGTGGAAGACGCCCGCCTGGCTCGTGAACCAGCGGAACGAGAACCCCTGCAGCGTCGTGCGCGAGCGACCCGAGTTGAACGCGAAGAGAATCGCGATCGCCACTGGGAGGATGGACCAGAGGACGTAGACACCCGTGACGACGGCAAGCCCCCGCGGCCGTCCCCAAGGGTTCCGCAGCCATGCGATCACGCCGTTGCCTCGGCAGCATCGGCACTCCGCGTCGAGCGCAGGTAGTAGACCATCAGCACGAGCAACGCCAGGGCGAGCAGAAGCGTGAGCACCGCGCCCGTGACCTTCTCGGAGCCCTGGCGTGTGAACTGGTCGATCTGGTTGCCGATGATGCTGCATTTCGGTGAGGCGCAGACGAGGTCCGGCGTGTAGTAGTCGCCGAACATCGGCAGCGCGGTGAGCACCATGCCCGCCAGGATCCCGGGCCTCGAGAGCGGCAGCGTCACCCGTAGGAAGGCGCCGCGCGGGCTCGCCCCGAGGTCGCGTGCCGCCTCGATCTGTCGCTGGTCGATGCGGTCGAGCGAGGCGTACAGCGGGATGATCAGGAACGGGACGTAGCCGTAGACGAGAGCGATGATCACCGTCGATGGCTGGCCGTCGAGCCACCCGCCCTGGCTCTCGAGCAAGCCGAGCCAGATGAACAGCCGGTCGACTCCGATCGCGTGGAGCACCCGGGTGCCAAGCCCATCGGGCGCGAGAAGGTTGATCCAGGCGAGCATCCGCATCAGGTAGTTGATCCAGAACGGCAGCACGAGGAGAAGCAGCACCAGCCCGCGCCGCCGACCGGCATGCCTGGCGGCGAAATAGGCAACGGGGTACCCGATTGCAAGCGAGATCGCCATCGCGATCGCGACGAAGAGGAACGTGCGCAAAAAGACGGTGAGGTATGCGCCGCCGTGCCAGATGTTGCGCAGGACACCGATGACGTAGCCGACGTTCCAGTCGAGCGGGTTCCAGAACGGCACCGGCGCGCTGAAGGTGTCCTGGTTCCCGAACGCGACCGCGACGACCGCATAGAACGCGGCGAGGAAGAAGATCGAGAGCCACAGCACTCCCGGCAGCGCGAGCAGACGCCATGTCCAGCGGGAGCTCATCGAGGGCTTCCCAGCACCAGTGTCACCCCGCCCTGAACTTCGACCAGGCGTCGTCCCACAGCCGCTCGCCGGCGACGCTCAGCTGGAGCAGCTCCTGGTTGGCCGCGAACTGCTCAGGCCGCACGACCGCATCGGCAAGCGAGTCGGGGATGAGGCCCTGTTTGACGAGCGCCGATGCGTCGATTGCCTTCTGCGGCGGCGTGTACCCGACGAACTGGACGAAGTTGTCGTACGCGTGCTTCTCCTCGAGGAAGAAGTCGATGAACCGGTGTGCGAGAACGGGCCTTTTCGAATGGCGGCCGATGCAGAAGAAGTCGTTCTGGACGACGCCGCCGCTGCTCGGCCCCCAGAACGACAACACGCTAGCCTTGACGCCCTTCGGCAGGTAGTAGAAAGCAGCGCCGAGAATGTCACCGGACCACGAGTGGTGGAGCCAGGTTTTCGCCTCCGGGAGCGTCTGGTAGTCGGTGATCGCCACCTTGATGTTGCAGATCTGCGTCAGCTCTCCGAGATCGCGGCCCGCCTTCGCGACGAGCGCCGGATCCTCGGTGTTGAGGTCGGGCGTGATTCCCGCGCGAATCGCGTCCCGCTGCATGGGCATGCTCAGGCCGTCACGCTTGTCGTCGAGGAGGCCGACCTTGCCTCGATACGGCTGCGACTGCCAGAAGATGTCCCACGGGACGTCCATCCCGGCGATGTCCGTCGGGATCTTGTCGTTGCGCCAGCCAATCCCGTCGAGCCAGACGACGTACGGCACGGTGTAGCGGCTGCCACGGTCGTAGAACGGGTCTCGGAGCTCCGGCCAGATGTTCTTCTCGAGGTTCGGCAGATACGAGTGGTTGAGCGGCTGCAGCAGCTGCTGGGCGATCAGGTTGACGATGTTCGACCCGGAGAGACCGATCACCACGTCGAAGTTGACAGCGCCCGCCGCGAGCTTGGCGATGGCCTCGTCTGACGAGTTGTACGTCGCCGTCTTGACCTTCACCCCGTACTGCTTCTCGAACTTCCGGAGGAGATCGGGGAAGATGTAGTCCGCGTAGTTGTAGATCGTCAGCACACCGTCCTCGGTGGGCTTGCCGTCTGTGATCGCCTGGTTGTCGGCGGTGACTGCCCACGTCACGCTGTTGTCCGGCCGCGGCAGCGGCAGACCTCCCGGGCCGAGCGGCTTCGGCACGACGAACTTCGAGCCGACGCCTGCCGTTCCGCCAGTCGGCGTGGTGGTGTTCTCGCAGCCTGCCACCAGGCCGAGCGCGCTCGCACCGACGACTGTTCCCGCTGCCCCGTGCAGGAGCTGGCGGCGCGTGAGTCCGGATTGGTCCTTCGGGTGAGCCATGCGGCGGGCATCCATTCAATCCCGGTCCTGACCGTGAAGTCAAGGGAGAGGCGCGCGCGTTAGGATCGGCGCGCCGTGTTCGAGAAACGCATCGAGATCCGTTGGCACGACGTGGACGCCTACCGGCACGTCAACAACGCGGTCTATGCAACGTATCTCGAGGAGTGCCGCGACGAGTGGGCCGAGACCGTGCTCGGGGCCGACGGCGATCTGTGGGGATTCGTGCTCGCGCGGGTGGCGATCGACTTCCGCCGCGAGCTGACGCTCGAGGACGACGCGGTGCTCGTTACCTGCCGGCCGGTTCGCGTCGGCAACTCGAGCGTCACGACGCGCGAGGAGATCCGCACGCTGGACGGCGAGCTTTCCGCCGAGGCGGAGGCCGTGCTCGTCGCGCGAGACCCCGATCTCGGTCGCTCCCGCCCGCTGACCGAGAAGGAGCGAGAGGCCTTCGAGCGTGCTCTCTAGTCTGTTCTCTCCTCTGCGGCTCGGGCCGGTCGAGCTGCAGAACCGGATCGTGTCGACGGCGCACCAGACGACGCTCGTCGCGGATCATCTGCCGACGGACGACTTCGTCGCCTACCACGGGGCCCGTGCCCGCGGCGGCGTCGGGCTGATCGTCATGGAAGCGACGGCGCCGCACCCATCCGGCATCCTGACGGCGCACGAGCTCGCCGGCTATCTCCCTGAGATGGTCGACGTCTACCGGCGCGTTGCCGCGGCCGTTCAGCCGCACGGCACGCGCTTGTTCGTCCAGCTGCTCCACGGCGGTCGCGAGCAGATTGCGGGACCGCCTCGCACTCCGGCCCTCGCTCCGTCGGCGATCCCCAGTCAGCGCTTCCGCGTCGCGCCACGGGCCCTGCGCGCCGAGGAGATCGAGGACATCGTCCAGGGCTTCGCCGATGCTGCGCGACTGGCGGCCGAGGGCGGCCTCGACGGCATCGAGATCTCAGCGGCGCACCGCTATCTCGTGGCCCAGTTCTTCGATCCGGAGCTGAACCGGCGGGACGACGAGTGGGCGGAGCCTTCGCGTTTCCTGCTCGCGGTCGTACGTGCGGCCCGTGCGGCGGCGCCGGGGCTCTGCGTCGGCGTGCGCCTGTCCGCAGACTCGCAACCGGCGCAGCGCATGGCGCCGTACCTGACTGAGGAGGTCGACTACGTCAGCGTCGCGCTCGGCGAGTCGCCGTCGTACCTCGGCTCGACGCTGATCGTGCCGCCGCCGCCGCTCGGCGAGAACCTGATCGCGGACCACACCGCACCTTTCCGCGTCGGCTTACCGGTGATCGCGACATCTCGGATTGTCGATGCGGCAGAGGCGGATGCGCTCGTCGCCTCGGGCGCGGCTGACGCGCTCGGGATGACCCGCGCGTTGATCGCCGACGCGGATCTGCCGACCAAAGCGCGAGCTGGGAAGCGGGCAATCCGGTGTATCGGCTGTCAGGCCTGCATCGCGCACTACCACGCGGGAGAGGCGATCCGCTGCGCGATCAACCCGCGTACCGGCCGCGAGCGCGAGGCATCTGGCACGGCGCAGGGCAGTGGCCGCGTGGTCGTCGTCGGCGCCGGCCCGGCGGGGATCACGGCAGCCGCCACCGCCCTCGCCGCAGGGAACGACGTCGTCCTCCTCGAGCGGGCGACTGCGGTCGGCGGCCAGTTCGCGCTCGCGCAACGCGCTCCGGGTACCCGCGCGGTTGCGGAAGGCTTTCTTGCGAACCACGCCGAGATGCTCGCCTCCATCGACCTTCGCCTAGGAGTAGAGGCAACCGCCGAGACGGTCGCGGCGCTCTCGCCGGACGTCGTCGTGGTCGCGACCGGCGCACGCCCGTACGCGCCGACGCTCCCGGTCAACCCGGCGACCGTCGTCCAGGCGTGGGACGTGCTCGCCGGCACGGCTTTCGTCGGGCAGCGAGCCGTCGTCGCCGACTGGGGCGGCGACCCGCTCGGACTATGCACAGCCGAGGTCCTCGCGGAGGCAGATCACGACGTCGTCTACTGCGTCGCGTCGGTAACGGTCGGCGAGAGCCTCCACCAGTACCGCCGCAACCTCTTCCTACAGCGGCTGTACCGCGCCGGCGTCGAGATCGTCCAGCACCACGAGCTCGTGGCCGGCGACGCCGAGAACGCGATGCTACGGAACGTCTTTGCGCCGGAGTTGGAGGCCACGATCGCGGCCGACACCATCGTGCTGGCGCTCGGCCGCGTGCCGGAGGACAGCCTGGCTGTCGCGTTGCGCGCGGTGGGAATGACGGTCGAGGAGGCCGGCGACTGCCTCTCGCCACGCGGTCTCGAAGAGGCCGTTCTCGAGGGAACACGCGCGGCAGAGGCTGCCTTCGCGTAGTCTCCAGCGCAATCCTGACCGTACGGTCAAAGAGTCGCTGTTGGAGGTTTCGTCCGTGATCGTCCCCGAGTTGCCAGCCGAGATCCGCGAGCTGAAGGCCAAAGTCGGCCGCTTCCTCGAGGACGAGGTCTACCCGCTCGAGCTCCGGATCGCACAACGCGGCTCGATCGACGCTGCCGAGGTCGACGTGATGCGGAAGAAGGCGCGCGCGGCCGGCTTTGCGATGTTGAACATGCCTGTTGACCAGGGTGGGATCGGTCTCTCGATGCTCGGCCAGGTGGCGCTCGAGGAGGAGTCGGGGAAGGCGACGAACGGGCTCGGCTTCGCGGTCGTCGACCGTGGGCCGCGCGAGCTGCTCGAGATCGCGACGCCCGACCAGGCCGAGCGCTTCGTCGCACCGATCGTCCGTGGCGAGTACCGCGAGGCGTGGGCGCTGACCGAGCCGGGCGCCGGCTCCGACCTCGCTGGCCTCGCTGCCACAGCCACGCCAGACGGTGACGACTGGCTCCTGAACGGCGAGAAGTGGTTCGTCACGAGCGAGGGCGCACCGGGCGTCTACATCGTCGCCGCCGTCCACGAAGGCGAGCAGCAGCTGTTCCTCGTCGACCCCGATTCGCCCGGACTCGAGATCGTCCGTACGCCCGGCTTCCTCCACGACCCCTACCTCGACCATCACCCCGAGATCGTGTTCCGCGATTGCCGCGTGCCGGAGGTGAATCGCATTCCCTCGAGCGGCGACGCCGGTGCGAAGGAATGGATCCTCGTCGAGCGACTGTTCATCGCGGCCCGTTGCTGCGGCGCCGCCGAGCGCCTCCTCGAGCTGGCAACCGACTGGGCGAAGGAGCGCGAGCAGTTCGGCTCGCCGATCGCCGAGTACCAAGGCATCTCGTTCCCGCTCGCGGACTCGCTGACGGAGCTCCTCGCCGCGCGCCTGCTGACGTACCACGCCGCGCACGCGTTCGACACGCTCAGCGATCGCAAGATCGTCCACGGGAAGGTGTCGATGGCCAAGCTCTACGCTTCCGAGATGGCCGGCCGAGTCGTAGATCGGGCGGTGCAGGCTTTCGGCGGGCGGGGCTACATGACCGAAAACCCGGCGGCACGCTTCTACCGCGAACTACGCGTGGATCGAATCTGGGAGGGGACGAGCGAGATCCAGCGGCTCGTGATCGCCCGTGGCCTCCTCAAGCGGGGCGCAGCCCCCTACCTCGGCTGGGGGTGACGGCGATGGATCCGGTCGACCCGAAAGTCGAGGAGTACGCAGTCGCGCACACCACCTCGGCGCGGGACGAGGTCGCAGCCCTGCGCGCCGAGGTCGTGACGTTGCCGAGCCCGCAGATGGCGGGCGGTGTCGTCGAGGTCAAGCTCCTCGAGGCGCTCGTCATCGCGAGCCGCGCCCGGCGTGTACTGGAGATCGGCACCTTCCGTGGCGTGACGGCGCTCTCGCTCGCGGCAGTGCTTCCCGCAGACGGCGAGCTTGTGACGCTGGAGATCGACCCCGACAATGCCGCCTTCGCACGTCGTCATTTCGCAGCGAGCCCACACGGAGAACGCATCCGCCTGATCGAAGGCGACGCACGCGAGTCGCTGACCGCGCTCGACGGCCCGTTCGATCTCGTCTTCATCGACGCGTGGAAGCGCGACTACGGCGCGTACTACGAGGCTGTGCTGCCGAAGCTCGCAGACCACGGCGTCATCGTGGCCGACAACGTCATCTGGTCGGGTCGCGTGGTCGACCCGACGGAGAACGACGAGGACACGGTCGGCCTGCGCCGTTTCGCGGATCAGATCCAGGCCGACCCGCGCGTCGACAACGCGATGCTCACGGTCGCCGACGGCCTGCTCGTGATCTGGAAGCGCCCTGCTTAGCCGCCGCTGATCGCGGCAATGACGTCGATCCGAGTACCGGACTCGAGCGGCGTGTCGAGCGCCGCCCGTTCACGATCCACGTAGATGTTGATATGCGGCCGGAGCTTCGGCCCCGGCTCACACAGCCGATCGCGGAAACCCGGCCACTGCTCGTCGAGACGGTCGATCGCGTCGGCCACCGTCGCCGCGTCCACATCGAGCCGCCTCGGCAGGCCGGGGAAGAGCGGCGGCAGCGTCGCCGGCAAATGCACGTCGGCCACTATGCGAGAACCGCGACCTCGACCGAGGAGATCGCCGGCAGGTAGCTCGCGATCTCGCTCCAGCTGTCGCCCTCGTCCCGGCTCGCGAACACCTGGCCGGTGCTCGTGCCGAAGTAGAGGCCCGGTGTGTCGTACGTGTCGATCGCCATCCCCTCGCGCAGCACGCCGAGGTACGCATCGTGCTGGGGCAACCCTTCGCTGAGCTGCTGCCAGGTCGAGCCAGCGTCGCGAGTGCGCCAGACCGACGCGCGCCCGTCCGGCATGAACCGGCCGTGGCCCGGGTCGAGCGGGATCGTGTAGAACGTCTCGCGGTCGTGCGGATGCGTTGCAGCGGCGAAGCCGAACTCCGTCGGCAGCCCATCCGTGATCTCCGTCCACGAGTGCCCGCCGTCGTCGCTCCGGTGCATGCCGACGTGGTTCTGCTGGTACAGGCGATCGGTGTCGAGCGGCGACATCACCATCTTGTGCACGCAGTAGCCGATCTCCGGGTTCTCGAGCGGCCAGTCGGCGCGCAGCCCCTTGTTGCGCGGCGTCCACGAGCCGCCGTTGTCCGTCGTCTCGAAGATGCCGTACCCCTGGATGATGACCCAGAAATGATCCCGGTCGTCGGGGTGCGGCATGATCGCCGGCAGCCCGAGATGCCCGGGTGGCTGCTTCGCCGGATCGTTCCAGTCGTCGCGACCGGGCTGACCGTCAAGCGTGCTCAGGAGCGACCACGTCTCGCAGCCGTCGGTGCTCTCGAACAAGGCTGCGGCTTCGCCGCCGGCCAGGACACGGCCGTGGGCGACGGTCAGGCCGGAGACTTTCGACAGCTTGAGGTCGCCGTCGGCTTCGAGGGCAAGACCCTCGCTCGAGAGCGTCCAGGTCTCGCCGAGGTCGCTGCTACGCCACACGCCCGTACCGTGCCATTCGCTGGCGGCGGCGGCATAGATCGAGCCCGAGACGGGATCGTGCACGGCGTGGAAGATCGGCCACCCCTCGCACAGCGGGCCACGGGTGCTCCAGTCATTGCGATCGGCGTCGCTCTCGAGAATGAACAGGCCCTTGCGCGTCCCAACCAGCAGCACTGTCTGCGTCATAGTCGTTCCCTCCGTCTCGGCTCGTCTCGTCTGCTTCCTGCGACTCTAGACCGTGCGGAGCACCGAGACTCATCGGTGTGCCACGATGGCGTGGTGTCGCAGCCGTCTCCCGCGATCGCTCCGGTCGCCGCCGATCTCGAGGCTCATCGCGGCGAGCTGATCGCGTACTGCTACCGGATGCTCAGCTCGCCGTTCGAGGCGGACGACGCAGTGCAGGAGACGCTGCTTCGCGCTTGGCGCGGCATTGATCGATTCGAGGGCCGGGCGGCTCTGCGATCGTGGCTGTACCGGATCGCGACCAATGTCTGTCTCGATCTCCTAGCCGGGCGTGAGCGGCGCGCTCGCCCGATGGATCTCGGGCCGTCTCGGGAGCCCGAGCTGGCGAACCTCGCGCTGTTACCGGCAGACACGTGGATCGAGCCGCTTCCCGCGGGCGATCCGGCCGACATCGCCGCCGGTCGCGAGACGATCCGGCTCGCGTTCGTCGCGGCGCTCCAACTCCTGCCACCTCGGCAGCGGGCGGCGCTCATCCTCTGCGAAGTGCTCCACTGGCAGGCGGCCGAGGTCGCCGAGCTGCTCGACACAAGCGTTGCCTCGGTGAACAGCGCCTTGCAAAGAGCCCGTGCGACCCTTGCGGCGAGCGAAGCCAGCAGCGCGGATCCGCTGCCCGAGCTCGACGAGGCCGACCGTGAGCTCCTCGATCGCTACGTCACGGCGTTCGAGCGCTACGACCTCGAGGCGCTAACAGCGCTGATTCATGAGGACGCGACGCAGTCGATGCCGCCGTACGACCTCTGGCTCCGGGGCCGCGATGACATCCTCGCGTGGTGGTTCGGGCCTGGCATCGGTTGCAGCGGCTCACGCGTGATCCCGACGGTCGCGGCCAACGGCTCGCCTGCCTTCGGCCAGTACAAGCCGGCCGAGACTGGCAGCGGCCACGAGCCCTGGGCACTCCAGGTCGTCGAGCTCTCCGCGGGCCGGATCGGGGAACTCACGTTCTTCCTCGACACCGAGCGGCTGTTCCCGCTCTTCGGCCTGCCGGCCCGTCTCGACACCTGACTCGACATCGCGGCGACCCGCCGCCGCGGGCGAGCCCATGGTTAGAGCCCGCCCGCGACACCGGCTCTCGCTAGGCGGCCGCTTTCGGGGGCCCGGGCTGCCCAGCGCCGACGTTCACGACGTTGAACTGCTTGTCGACATAGACCGTGACGGGCGCCCCTGACGCGTTGGTCATGTGCGCCTCATAGGCCGCATGGCCGTCTGCGTCCGTCTCGACCCGAACGATCGTGCCTCCGGGCACTTTGGCCTTGGCGAGCGCCGTCACCTTGCTCAGGGCATCGCCGGTCAGCAGGGTCTCGTCGCTGCGCTGCGCGCCCCACGGCTGCTGGGCGTTCGGAGCGGACGCCGCGGCCGGCCTCGCTGTGTTGCTCGACGTCGTGGTCGTAGTCGTGGTGCTGGATCCGGTCGCCGCGCTGGCAATCCCGTACCCTCCGCCCACGAGGCCGAGGGCGAGAGCTCCGACTGCGAGCGATCTCGGCATCCACGTGCGCCGTGTCTTTTCGGTCATCCGATTCTCCTTTGGCTTGGTGAGTCGTCACTCGGATTTGAGGACTCCAAGAGCTTTGCCCGGGCCGCTGAGAATCCGGGCCAAGCCGACTGTGAGAACGGTGAGAGAGCGCGATCGACGTCGAACGATCAGCCGCTACGGGGTCGCGAGGACGACGCGGGCGTCAAGGCCGATCGCACCGTCTGGTGTTGCGAGCAGCGGGTTGACCTCGACCTCCGCGATCTCCGGATGGTCGGCGGCAAGTCGTGACAACGCAGACGCGGCGTGCGCGACGGCCGCAATGTCGACGGGCGCCCGGCCACGTGCCCCGGTGAGCAGCGACGCACCTCGCAGGGACAGGATCAGCTGCTCGAGCTGATCGGCCTCCGCTGGCGCGAGCCCAACGGCGACGTCGCGGAGCACTTCGGCGTAGACGCCGCCCAATCCGACAAGCACGAGCGGGCCGAAGCGCGGGTCTCGCCTGCAGCCGACGATCAGCTCGACCGCGCCCGGCGCCGAGACCATCCGCTCGACTGCATAGCCCTCCGGCGCGAGCGCCGCCTCCATACGTGCATGCGCGTCCGCGAGGGCGCTCGCGTCGGCCAGCGCGAGGGCGACTCCGCCGGCATCCGACTTGTGGAGCAGCCCGAGCGCCTTCAGGACGACGGGGTAGCCGATCTCCTCGGCCGCGACCAGCACCTCGCTTGCGGTATGCGCTCCACGGCACTCGGCCAGCTGAACGCCCACCCCCTCCACAAGCCGTCGCGCGCCGAGATACCCGTCGTCCGGGACGAGACCCGAGGGCGCAGTCGCGTACGCGGGGACATCTCTTCCGGAGCCCTCACCGATCGCCGCCACCCGGGCAAGCGCACCGAGCGCCCGCTCGATCTCGCGATAGACCGGGACGCCTTCCGCGCGCAGCAGCTGGGCGGGCGGCGCGTCCGCGTACATGAGCTGGCAGGCAAGCGGCCGACCGCTCTCGCGCGCGGTCGCCGCAAGCGAGGCGGCAACTTCGAGCTCCCGCTTCGCGAGCTCCTCGCTCTGGTGCGTGTAGCCACCGAGGTAGCCGACGAGCAGCACGGAGTCGATCTCGCCCGAGCGGAGCAGCGTCCCGACGACCCGCGTGTACGAGCCGAAGTCCTGCTCGCCCGCACCTGCAAGATCGACCGGGTTTGTGGTGGAGGACGTCGGCGGAAGGTCCGCTGCGAGCGTCTCGCGGAGCTTGTCGGACAGCTGCGGCAGCTCGAGCCCGAGGCCGCTCGCCACATCGGCGGCGATCACCCCGGTTCCACCGCCGTCGCCGACGACGGCGATGCGACGACCGCGCGGAAGGTGCGGCGCGAGTAGGAGCTGCGCCGCATCGACTAGTTCGCGCGGCGTGCCGACGCGCACGATTCCCGCGGCTCGGCAGGCCGCGTCTACCGCGGCCGAGCCACTCACGAGCGCTCCGGTATGCGAGAGCGCGGCGCGCTGGCCGGCCTCGCTGCTGCCCGCGGCGAGTAGCACGACCGGGGTGGTGGACGCGCGGGCGGCTCGCGCGAAGGCACGCCCGTCGCGGAAGTCCTCCACGTAGGCCGCGATAACGCGGGTGTGCGGATCGGCCGCGAACGATTCGACAAGCGCCGCCGCGTCGAGATCTGCCTGGTTGCCGATCGACGCGACGCGCGAGAGGCCGAGGCCCGCGTCGGCGGCAAGCTGGGCCACTTCGTAGCAGAGGTTTCCGCTCTGCGAGATGAACCCGATCGGCCCGGGGGCAATGCCGTCGAGGCCGAGTTCCACCTCGGCGGCGGCATCGCAGAGGCCGTTGCAGTTCGGCCCGAGGAGCACCGCGCCGGCGGCACGGACACGTTCGACCACCGCCGCCTCGAGCGCACGGCCCTCCTCGCCGAGCTCGCCGAGACCGGCACTGATGGCGACGATCGCCTTCGCTCCGACTGCGAGCGCCTCATCGACGGTCGACTCGAACGCTGTAGCAGGGACTGCGAGCACGACGAGCTCCGGCCTGGCGGGAAGCTCCGTCAGCGACGTGAAGGTGGTCCGGCCGAGGATCTCGCCGCCGCGTCGGTTGACGAGAAAGACGTCGCGCCGATGAGCGCCACGAAGCGCCCCGCGAGCGAGCCAGTGCCCCCACTTCACGGGGTCGCCTGACGCCCCGACAACAGCGACCGAGCGTGGGTCGAACAGCGGTCGCAGGTCGCGCACGCGGCGGAGATTACGTCAGCGACGCTGATCCGCGGCGGCCATGTCCTCGCGAAGCCTCGCAAACCGGGAACGCGCCCACTTTCGCACCCCTTCTCGGTCGCTTTCCGCAAACGACGCTATCTGGTCGCTCCCGCCACACCCGGTGCCAGCCACGGGACAGGCACCGGGTCTAGAGCGCCACGCAAGCGTGACCGAACTGATTCACAGCGACCGCGCGGCAGCCGAGCTGGGCTACCGCGTCTGCGGGAAGCCGAGGTTGACGTGACTCGTCGCCGGATCCGGCCAGCGGCTCGTCACGACCTTGCCTCGCGTATAGAACTCGATCCCCTCGGGCCCGTAGATGTGCCGGTCGCCGAAGAGCGAGTCCTTCCAGCCGCCGAACGAGTAGAACGCAACCGGCACCGGGATCGGCACGTTGATGCCAACCATGCCGACGTTGACGTCGAACTGGAACTGCCGGGCGACGCCGCCGTCGCGGGTGAAGATCGCCGTCCCGTTCCCGTACTGGTTCTCGTTCACGAGCGCGAGCGCTTCGTCGTAGGTGCCGACGCGAACGACCGCGAGCACCGGCCCGAAGATCTCGTCCTTGTAGGCATCCATCTCGGTCGTCACGTGGTCGAGCAGCGAGACGCCGAGGAAGAAGCCGTCGGCCGGCGCCGTCTCGCGGCCGTCAGCCAGCAGCGTGGCACCCTGTTCAGAGCCGGAGTCGAGGTACGAGGCGACCTTGTCGCGATGCGCCTCGGTCACGAGCGGTCCCATCTCGGAGTCGGGCAGCATCCCGTCGCCGACCTTGATCTTCGGCAGCCGCCCCTGGATCGCGCCGACCAGGGGATCGGCCACCTCCCCGACGGCGACCACAACCGAGATCGCCATGCAGCGCTCGCCGGCCGATCCGTAGGCGGCGCTCACGGCAGCGTCGGCCGCCATGTCGATGTCGGCGTCCGGCAGCACGACCATGTGGTTCTTCGCCCCACCGAGGGCCTGCACGCGCTTGCCGTTCCGCGTCCCCGTCTCGTAGATGGAGCGAGCGATTGGCGTCGAGCCGACGAAGCTGATCGCGGCAACATCCGGATGCTCGAGCAGCCGCTCGACCGCGAGCCGGTCGCCCTGCACGACGTTGAAGACGCCGTCCGGCACACCAGCTTCCTTCAACAACTCCGCCGTCAAGACCGACGCTGACGGGTCCTTCTCCGACGGCTTCAGCACGAACGTGTTGCCGCAAGCCAGCGCCGGCGCCCACATCCACATGGGCACCATCGCCGGGAAGTTGAACGGCGTGATCCCGGCAACGACGCCGAGTGGCTGCCTGATCGAACAGACGTCGACACCGGTGGAGGCTTGTTCCGAAAAACTCCCCTTGATCAGCGTCGGGATGCCGCAGGCGAACTCGATCACCTCGAGTCCGCGCGCCACCTCGCCCATCGCGTCCGACAAGACCTTGCCGTGCTCGGCCGTCAGTAGCTTCGCGAGGTCCTCGCGGTGCGCGTTGAAGAGCTCTCGGATCCGGAAGAACAACTCAGCACGACGCGACAGCGACACCGTCCGCCAGGAGCCGAAAGCAGCCTTGGCAGCGGCAACCGCGCGATCGACCTCCTCGACCGAGGCGAAGTCGACTGCAGCAGCCTGAACGCCCGTCGCAGGATTGAAAACGGGGCCTGACCGGCCGGACGAACTCGCAACGGCCTCGCCGCCGATCCAGTGGTGAATACGCCTGAGATCGGGCGCGTCTGTGTGCTCGGGGGCGTCTGCAAGCTCGGTCATCGAACCCTCCTCGTGGTCAGACGAGGGAGCGTAGCGCGATCGGCCGGGTTCAGCCCTCGAGGCCCGCTTCGGCGAGCGGCCTGCGTCCCCACGCGAACGTGTTCTGGTACCAGCCGCTCAGCGGGTCGAGCGTGACGCCGCGGCCGGACGAGTGGACGATCCAGCCGTTGCCGAGGTAGACGCCCATGTGGCCGATCTCGTTCGGGCTCGAGAGTGGGCCGCGCGAGCCGAAGAAGACGACGTCCGCCGGCTGGAGATCGACCTGCGAGATCCGCAGATCAGGCGTGACCTCTCCGCTCATTGCGTACGTCGTCCGGCCTTTGAGGACGTCGGTCAACGTCGGCGCGTCAGGGAACGGCTGCAGCTTGTACACCCGCCAGACGTAGCCCGAGCAGTCGAAGCCGCCGGGAACGACCGTGCCGTCCCAGAGTGTCTGCTGCCGCTTCTCCGAGGTTCCGGTCCAGACGTACGGGTCGCCGACGAAGCGAAGCGCACGGGTCAAGACGACCCGCTGCCAGCCGGTGAGCTCGGGGAACGAGAACGTCGCCGCACCGGCGAGCACGCGCTGCTTTTGCCAATCCGTCACACCCATCGCCTGCGCCAAGGAGAAGGCGGCCTCGGCCCGCGTCACCGGCTGCCCGGGCAGCAGCTCGAGCGCGTCGAACGCGGCGGGATGGTTCGTTCTCAGGCCGAGCAGCCGGGCCACCGTCTCGGTGCCGAGGTAGGAGACCGGCATGAGACCCGCGTCGCGGGCCGCGATCCGGATCGCGCGCGCCGAAGGCTGCAGGCCGAGCGCCGCCACGAGTCGGGCGTCGAGCTCGCGCACCGTAACGAGGACGCTCGGGTCTACGGGTGGCGCCATCGGATGCCCCCACGCTTCGAGGGCGGCGGCAAGATCGCCGCGAGTCAACGGTCCCTGCGGATCGAACTCCTCCGCGCTCGGCCCCATGACGCCGGCGGCGAGAACGGTTCCGATCTGCGGGTCGGCCCAGTGCAGCATCGCCTCCGAAAGCGGCTGCGGTGTGTCGACCCGTGCGGCGACGGCCGCCGGAACGCAAACGCACGCCGACACACACAGAATCGCAAGCACACGGCGCATACGATGGGTATCGACCGACCCTGCGACGGTCTTGAAACAGAACCCTCGGACGGGTGGATCGGCCCGTTAGATCTGGCCCTTGAAGGTGTTACAGGAGCCAGGCGAGCCGGAGCGGTAGCCAGTCGTGAACCAGTGCTGGCGCTGCACAGAGGAACCGTGCGTCCACGTCTCGGGCGTCACGCGGCCCTGGAACTCGGACTGGATGCGGTCGTCACCGACTGCCGCGGCCGCGTTGAGTGCGTCCGCGATGTCGGCGTCGGTCAGCCGCGTGAGGTATCCGGTCTCGACCGCGCGGTTGGCCCACACGCCGGCGAAGCAGTCCGCCTGCAGCTCGGTTCGCACGGAACGACCTTGCGACCCGCTCTGACTCGTTCCCCGCCCGAGGATCCCGAGCAGATCCTGGATGTGATGCCCGTACTCGTGCGCGAGCACGTACGCCTGCGCTGACGGTCCGCCTTGGTCACCGAGCTTCGATTTGAGCTCGTCGAAAAAGCCGAGGTCGATGTAGACGTACTTGTCGGCGGGGCAGTAGAACGGGCCTGACTGCGAGCTCGCCTGGCCGCAGCTCGTCTGGATTGCGCCCGAGAAGAACCGTGTCTTCGACGTCTCGTACCGCTTCCCGTCGGCGGTGAACGTCTTGCGCCAGTACGCCTGGATGCTGTTGACGTAGCCGACGATCCGGCAGTCTTCGCGCTGGTTTGCATCGGCGCCGGTACGACAGTCGGTCGCGATCTGCGTGCTCGGCGTGGGCGCGCCGGCGGTCTGGTTCACGAGTGAGCGGAGGCCGCCGAGGCCGCCTCCACCGCCGCCGAGAACGCTGTTCAGCAGGAGAACGACCAGCAGGATCACGATTCCCGTCGCCCCACCTCCGACGGCGAGGCCACCGCCGGGAACGCCGCTCAGCCTGCCGCCGGAGCCGCGGACGTCTTCGACCTCGGAGGTATCGAGCTTGGCGTCGTCTTTGAACTTCACGGTGGCGAGTCTACCCCGGTGCTTCGGCGGGAAACACCGGGCGTTCGCTACGCTCGCGCCTCGATGAGCACCACCCCGACAGCGACCTACGACGACTGCCTGAGCGCCTCTTGGCTCTCTGCGCGACTCGGTGTTGACACTGCTCGCATCGATCGGCAGCGGCGTGCGGGCGAGCTGATCGCTGTGCGGCCGACCGGAGGCGGGGAGTGGCTCTATCCGGCGTGGCAGTTCTCGGACGGCGCGCCGAGGTCGGGGGTCTCACGAATAGTGACCGCGGCGCGCGACCGCGGCCTCGACGAGCAGCGTCTGTACGACCTGCTGACGATGCGCGCGGGTCTCGGGCGCCGCAGCGGGTCCGAGCGGAGGCTCGCCGACCTGATCGCGGAGGGTGACGAGGATCAGGTCGTCGCCGCCGTCCGGGCAGCGTCGTAGCCGACGAGAGCCTGATCCGGGCTGTATTTCGGACGCTGGAGGACGCCGCTCCCGCCGACCGTCTCACGGCAATCAGCTTCGTGGCGGGTGCACTCGTTGATCTCGACGACGACGAGCGTTACGCCACGCTCAGACGGGCCGAGCTGCTTCTGGCGGCCGGTGGGAATCCGCGACGCGAGCTCGACCTCGACGATCGCGCCGTCACGGCCGTGGCGGACGATCTCGATTCCCCAGCTGCGCGGGAGCAGCTCCTAGCCGCCCTCGACGCACTCGCGCCCGACACTGCCAGCCTTCCGGAGACCGATGCGGCCCGCCTACGACTTCTGGCCGACCCCGATCTCGCCTGGCGCTGCTTCGCGCGAGCGCTTCTCGCGGACGCAGTCGGTTAGGCCGTGACGCCAGCTGCCGTGGTGATGCGGACGTCGCCGCTCACGGTTCGCGCGCGGATTTCGAGCGCAGCGGTGCCATCGGCGCGCGGACCGTCCTCGGCAGGGAGCTCGGACGAGATCGAGCCACTCACCGATGACGCGTCGATCCACACCCGCAGCCCCTCGCGCACACCGACGCGCACGTCGCCGGAGACCGACTGGAGGCGGATCTCGCCGGACTCGACCGAGCCAATCTCGAGGTCTCCCGACGCCGACCCGATCGAGACGCCGGCCAGGGCCCGCGTCACCCGCACGTCACCCGACGCAAGATTGATCGACAACGGTCCACGACCGAGCCGGACGTCGACGTCGCCAGATGCGCTCTTGACAGTCCCGGAACCGCCGATCTCGGCAATCGAGAGATCACCGCTGGCTGTCGCAACGCGAGCGTCGCCGTCGACGGTGTCGAAGCTCAGATCGCCCGAGGCGGTTTTCACGTCGATCTCACCCAGGCGGCCGGTTGTCCGGATGTCCGCACTCGCGGTCGAGACCTCGAGGCTGGCGCCTTCCGGGCAGGTCACGCGGACGCCGATACTCGCACCGCGACCGAAACCGACCCAGCGCTTCGGCGCCTCGACGACGACCTCGTATCGCCCGCCGCGCTCCACGAGCTCGACGCGGATCTGCTCCACAGCCTCCCTCGACGCGGAGTTGTTGCGCAGCGCTTGAACGTCGACCTCGACCCGTGGCGCGCTGCCTGTAGAAACCTCGACCGCACCTTCGGCGATCGAGACCCGCACGAGCACCTGGCCGGGTGTCTCGAAGGTGTGCATCACGCCTCCTGACCGCGCCGCTTGCGTCGGGCGGGCCGTCGGTCTACCCGGGTCTCGGGAATCTGGCGTGGTGGTCGATCGTCGACGTTCGGCAGCTCGACGTGACCGAGAAATGCAACGTAGACGGGCATGGTGCTCCTCTCCTAGGACTGGGCGTAGCCCTGTAGACGGTTGCCGGTGCGGACGCGGGCCGGACGCGAGTCGAGTGCGCGGCCGAGCGACCTGACGATCCAGGTGTTCGTCGAGACCCGCTCGCGGTCGGCGGCCGCCTCGACAGCCGCCTTCAGAGCCTCGCCGAGGCGCAACGTGATGCGGGCGCTCGCGTCGTCGCCCGCGGTCGGCTGCGGCTCGGCTGCCGCTTCGGGCTCGACAACGAAGACGAGCTGCGGCTCACGGCCGGACAGGCGAACCTCGACATGCCCCGTCGGCAGCTGTGCTGTGACGTCGAGCGCGGCCTCGCCGAGCAACTCGAGCAGCCGCAGTTGGAGCGACGAGCCGAGAGCGTCCGCGAGTCGGCGTGCGGCTTCTGCGGTCGCCTCGTCGCCGAGAGCGGCCGCGGCGGCGAGGTCGGTTTGGATGGCCGAGACGTGAGGGGTCAACTGCATGACCGCAGTATGACATCATTGTGATGTCTGTCAAGTGTCAGATCGACATCTCTGACATTCCAGCCGGCTCATCGTGTAGTCTCGCTTTTCGCTCTGCGACGCCGAAAGGAGGCCTGTGATGCGCACGAAGATGCACCTCGACCGCGTGGACGCCGGGCTTCCTGGCGTCAGCGCGAGCTAGACAGGCGTCCGCGCACCCCAAGCGACGCCCGTCCCGCACGAGGCGCGTTGCTCCACGGTGGCCCGGGTGGCCACCGCGAGTGGAACGGCGCGCAGGAAGGAGACGCATTGTCGATTATCAGGAACGTCGACCCGCCGGATCTCTCGTCCTCGCAGACGATCAGACACCTCTTCCCACTGTGGCTGGAGCAGAAGCGGCTGGTCTCGGTCGGGCTCGCCTGCGCGCTCGTGTTCACCGGGCTGTCGCTTGCCATCCCGCTGCTCGTGAAACGCGTGATCGACGACGCGGTCGTCGGCCGCGAGCACCATCTCCTTCTACCGCTCCTCGGTGCGATCGTCGCGGTTGCGGCTGTGCGCTTCGTCGTCAACTTCACGCGCCGGTACGCAACGGCCCGGGTCGGGATCGCCGTCGAGGCCCGGATGCGCGACCTTCTCTACGAGGCGTACCTCAGCTATCCACGCGCGTTCTACGACCGCCATGCGACCGGCGAGGTGATCTCGCGCGCGACGAACGACATCTATCCGGTGCGTTACTTCATCGGCTGGGGTGTGATCCAGGCCTTGCAGAGCGGGATGATGATCGTCGGCGCGTCGATCGTCCTGCTTCTTGTCAACTGGCGCTTGGCGGTTCTCGCGGCGCTGACGATGCCGCCGATCGCGCTGCTCACGTGGCTCTTTGCCCATCGCGTGTTCCCGATCTCGCGCAAGGTGCAGGAGCGCAAAGGCCACCTCACAGAAGCCTCCGATGAAGCGGTGGTGGGGATCGAGATGGTGCAGGCCTTCGGTCGGGAGGACGACGTCCGCGACCGCTTCGGCGGCAGGGCTGAGGCCGTCCGCCGCGAGACGATGAACCAGGCGAGCGTCGAGGCGCGCTTCCTGCCGGGGCTCTTGTTCCTGCCGACGCTCGGGATCGCCGCCGTCCTCTTCTTCGGCGGCCGCGACGTCGTCCACGGGAGCCTGACGATCGGGCAGTTCATGCTCTTCATCACCCTGCTCCTGCAGCTCGTGTGGCCGCTCGAAGCGCTCGGCTGGATCATCAACCTCGGCCAGCGGGCAATCGCCTCCGCCAGCCGCAGCTTCGCCTGGCTCGACGGGATCGAGCCGCTCGCCGAACGCGCCGCGCCTCTCGCACTTCCGGCGGGCAAGCTCGGGGTTCGCTTCGAAGACGTCCGCTTCAGCTACCAGACCGGCAGCGAGGTGCTGCGCGGCGTCGACCTCACGGTCGAGCCGGGCGAAGTGGTCGCGATCTGCGGCGCGACGGGAACCGGCAAGACATCGCTCCTCAACCTGCTGCCTCGCTTCTACGACCCAACGGCCGGCCGGGTGCTCGTCGGTGGCATCGACACACGAGATGTCGCACTCGCGGAGCTCCGCCGCTCGGTCGCGATCGTGACCCAGAAGCCCGTGCTCTTCTCCGTGCCGCTGCGCGACAACCTGCTCGCCGCGCGACCCGACGCCGACTGGGACGAGGTGCTCGCGGCCTGCGAGGTCGCGGGCGTCTCCACGTTTGCGGGCGAGCTGCCGCAGGGCTACGACACACTGATCGGTGAGCGCGGCGTCAACCTCTCCGGTGGCCAGCGGCAGCGTGTCGCTCTCGCTCGCGCCCTGATCGGGGGTGCCCGCGTGCTCGTGCTCGACGACCCGATGTCGGCCGTCGATACGGAGACCGAGCGCCAGCTCGTCGCCGGGCTGCGCGCCGCCGTCGCCGGACGAACAGTCTTCATCTCGAGCCAGCGCCTGTCGACGATCCTGGTCGCCGACCGCGCGGTCGTGCTCGAGGACGGACGCATCGTCGAAGACGACGCGCCGCGCAAGCTCCTCGGCCGAGGCGGAGCCTTCAGCCGCCTCTTCGGAGACGAGGCCGTTGCAGCCTAAGAGAACAGGGCTCTCGCGCCTCTGGCGCTACACGGCCGGCCGTCACGGGCGGATCGCGGTCGTGATGGTGCTCGCCGCGCTCTCGGCGGCGGCGCCCGTCGCGGGCTGGCATATCGTCGGCGACGCCATTGACAACGGCATCCGTGCCGACAGCCAGACGCGCCTCGCGGTCGACGTACTCGCCTACATCGGCGTCAACGCTGCCGCGTGGCTGCTCGGCACGACGACCTGGCTGTGGCTGGCACGGATCGGCCAGCAGGTCGTGTACGAGGTCCGCCGCGATCTCTTCGACCATCTGACGTCGCTCTCGCTGCGCTACTTCTCGCAGCAGAAGGCGGGCTGGATCATCGCTCGTCTGACGAGCGACGTCGATGCGGTCTCGGATGTCCTCAACCAGGGGCTGACGACGCTCGTGGTGAACACGCTCACGCTGATCGCAGCGATCGGCGGGCTGTTCATCCTCGACTGGCGACTCGGGCTGGTTGCGCTATGCGTCACACCGCCGGGGATCATCTGCACGCGCTGGTTCCAGCAGACATCGCACGTGGCGTTTACCGACGTCCGCACGAGGATCGCCGCCGTCACCGCCCAACTCGCCGAGTCGGTCGCCGGCATGGCGGTCGTCCAGGCGTTCAACCGCGAGCGCGCCTTCCAGCGCGAGTTCGACGACCTGAACGAGGCGAACCGCCTCGCGAACGTCTACGCGCAGAAGCTGTCGTCGGTCTTCTTCCCGGCAATCGAGCTGCTCGGCATCGTCGCGCAGGTGGCGGTGCTCTATGCCGGCGCGCGCCTGATCAGCGGCGGGTCGCTCCAGATCGGCACGTTGATCGCCGCCGTCGGGCTGCTCAACCTCGTCTTCCAGCCGCTGCAGGAGCTGTCCGAGCTCTACGGCCAGGTTCAGTCCGCGGCGGCGGCGATGGTCAAGATCAGCTCCGTCCTGGATGCCGAGATGGACATCACCGACAAGCCGGACGCCCGGCCGATGGGGCGGATCGACGGCCACCTCCAGCTCGACCGTGTGACGTTCGCCTACGGCGCGGAACCTGTGGTGCACACGCTCGAGATCGACGTGCCGGCAGGCGGTTGCGTAGCGCTGGTGGGGGAATCGGGCGGCGGCAAGTCGACGATGGCGAAGCTCATCGCGCGCTTCTACGACCCGCTGTCAGGCGTCGTGCGGGTTGACGGCACCGACCTGCGCGACGTCGAGTTGCGCAGCTACCGCAGGCAACTCGGCGTCGTCCTCCAGGATCCGTTCCTCTTCAGTGGCACGATCGCGGACAACCTCCGCTTCGGGCGCCCGGATGCAACCGACGACGACGTGCGGGCCGCCGCGGAGGCGATCGGCGTCGACCGGGTCGCGGCCCGCTTCGACGACGGCCTCGAGCACGTCGTCCGCGAGGGCGGTGCCGGACTCTCCGCCGGCGAGCGTCAGCTGATCTCGATTGCCCGGGCGCTCCTCGCAGACCCGCGCATTCTGATTCTGGACGAAGCGACCTCCAATATCGACCGGCCGAGCGAGGTTCTGATCGAGCGAGCGTTCGACCGGCTGCTCTCCGGCCGCACCTCGATCATCATCGCGCACCGCCTGGCAACCGTTCGCCGCGCCGACGAGATCCTCGTCGTCGAGCACGGCCGGATCGTCCAGCGCGGCTCCGCCGCCAATCTCCTCGCCGAAGCCGGTCCGTTCCGCCGGTTGGCCGAGACGCTCGCGGGCGCAGAGGCGGCCTGAGAACGACCTTCAGGCGGTCGCCGAAGCAGTCTCCAATTGCCAGATGTCGTCGCGGATGATCGGCACCGTTTGGCCGTCCGTGGTGATCCCGTCGACATCCACATCTGGGCCGCCGATCATGAAATCCGTGTGCACTTGCGACGCGTTGACACCCATGGCGAGGAGTTCCTCCGCGGTCTTGCCGTCGGCGCCATCCACGGCCATCGGCAGGCCCATGCCGTAGGCGATGTGACACGTCGCGTTCTCGTCGAACAGCGTGTCGCCGAAGACGAGCCCGGTCTTCTTGACGGCCGACGTCCCGTCGACGAGCGCAACCTCGCCGAGGAACCGTGCCTGCGGATCGGTGTCGAGCTGCCGCTGGACGATCTCGATGCCTTGGTCAGCCCGCGCATCGACAATTCGCCCGTTCTCGAAACGCAGCTCCAAGCCTTCGACCCGCACCGCGGTTCCGGAGTCGATGAGCGGGTAGGTCGAACGAACCGTCCCCTCCGTCCGGCGCCAGTCCGGGCTCGTGAACACCTCTTCGGTCGGCAGATTGGGGATGTGCTCGATCCCCGTCTCCGTCGTGAACGTCGCGCAGCCCCACCGCGAGACGGGGAGCAGACCGACGGTGAGGTCGGTGCCAGGGCCGCGGAAGCGGATCGCGTCGAACGAGGAGTCGTTGAGGACACGAGTGCGATCCTTGAGGCGGGCGACATGTTCACGCCAGGCCTCGACCGGGTCAATCTCGTCGAGCCGTGTCGCAGTGCCGACAGCCTCCCAGAGGCGCTCGAGATCGGGAGCACCGAACACGTCGGTAGCCCACCCTGCGTTCGGCGCCGAGACGATCGCCCAGTTCAGCTTTCTCCCGGCTACGAGTGGGAGCCACGCCTCGCGGACATCACGCGGGCCCGACTTGGCAACCCGCGCCGGATCGAGGCCGTCCATGAGATGCGGCTCGGGATTGCCCGTGAGGCTGATGACCGCAGGGCGGTCTTCTGCCCAGTGGCCCATCCACTCGACTATGTGATCCGGGCCACGGCCGAGCTCATCCTCGGGACCGTGCTCGACGGCCGCTCGTCGAACGTGAAGATCGCCGTACGAGATTTCGACGCGCCGTGCGCCGGCCCGGTAGGCGGCTGTGGCGATAGCCCGCGCGACTGGCGCGTGCTCGACCTGAGCAATGACGACGACACTCTGGCCCGGCTGGACGTTCGCACCGATGCGGACCGCGATGTCGCCGTAGCGTGCGAGGCGCTCGTCAGAGGTCACCGCCGAAGTGTCAGGTCAGTCGCCCCAGTCGAAGTCTCGAGTGCGGCTCCAGAGCCCGTCTTCGAGAGCCGAGCCGCCGACCTGGACAGGCTGCTCGACGGTGACGTCGTCGCCCGCAACCTCACCGGGCCACGGCAGGGCCGCCGAATGGAGGTCGACAGCCGGCTCGTTGCCGTCCATCGTCTCTTCCAGACGCGCCTGCTCTTCGGACTTGAAGAGCGGGTGGTTCTCGAAAGGGTCGTCGCTCGTGTAGCGGTTGATCGGCATCGTCCCGTCGAGCTCGGCGTTCTTGGCCTTCAGCTCGAGGTGGTCCTTGATCACGCTTGCAAACACCGAAGCAGTCAATGTCTCTCCTTCTCACTACAACACACCTCCCCGACGTACGGCTGATCGCCTCGGGGGCTCGTTGGAGTGTACCCGACTCGATTTTCCCTGCAAGTTGGCGTCATTTCGCCTCTGGAGAGCAGTGCCGTAGGATGTCAGCATGGCGTCCCGCGCACTCGTACGGTCCCCGGTCGGGGTGGCGATCGTCGCGTGGCGCGTTTGGAGGCGGCTCCCGCCGAGCGCGAGGCGTCGGGCGATGCTCGTGATGCGTCAGCACGGCTACAGGGTCGCGACCACGCACGGGCCGAAGCTGGCATCGCTCGTCGTGAAGCGGATGCCGGTCTCGAAGCGCCGCTAACCCGGTAACGGCGCGAGCGCGGCGCGGACGATCCGATCCTGCTCGCGCAGGTGCGCCGCCGGGTAGCCCTCGCTCGGGCTCGCCCGCCACGTCCGCCCGATGTAGCGGACGGGCACGGTGCCGGCAGAGTCCTCGAGCCGGTGCCGGAGAGTGCGCCACGCACCCATGTTCTGCGGCTCCTCCTGCACCCAGACGAGCTCCTCGAGTGCCGGGTAGGCCGCGAGGAGCTCCGAGACAGCGTCGACCGGGAACGGGTAGAGCTGCTCCAGACGGGCGACAGCGACCGACGAGGCGGTCACACGTGTCTCGTGCCCGACGATGTCGTAGTACACCTTCCCCGAGCAGACGACGAGGCGCCGGATACCGGAGCGGTCGTCGACCCGATCGTCGATGACGGGCTGGAACGCTCCGGCCGAGAGGTCGTGGAGCGTCGAGGACGCTTGCTTGAGACGCAGTAGACCCTTAGGCGTCATCACGACGAGCGGTCTCGCGGTCGCATCGAGTGCCTGCCGGCGGAGGAGGTGGAACAGCTGCGCCGAGGTTGAGCAGTTCGCGATGCGGATGTTCTCCTGCGCACCCTGCTGCAGAAAGCGCTCGAGCCGCGCGCTCGAGTGCTCCGGGCCGTTGCCCTCGTAGCCGTGCGGGAGGAGAAGCGTCAGCCTCGACGTCTGCCCCCACTTCGAGCGGCCGGCGACGATGAACTGGTCGATCACGATCTGCGCGCCGTTGACGAAGTCGCCGAACTGCGCTTCCCAGAGCACGAGCGCGTCCGGTGCGGCAATCGAGTAGCCGTGCTCGAAGCCGAGCGCGGCGTACTCCGAGAGCGGCGAGTTGTAGACCTCGAAGGACGCGTTCGAACCGGGGAGGTTCTGCACCGGCGTGAACGTCTCGCCTGTGGCCGCGTCGTGGAGCACGAGGTGCCGGTGCGAGAACGTCCCTCGCTCGGTGTCCTGGCCTGACAGCCGGATCGGGATTCCCTCCTCGAGCAACGTGGCGAACGCGAGCGTTTCGGCCTGACCCCAGTCGATCCCACCCTCGTGGATTGCCTCGCGGCGGCGATCGAGTTGACGAGCGAGCTTCGGATTCACGGTGAATCCGGCCGGTACCGCGAGAAGCTGCTCGGTCAGGATCAGAAGCCGATCCGGTGCAACAGCTGTGACGACCGCGTCGCCGGTGGTAGCGCTCGGTGGCTCGTCGCGCGCTCCGCCTGCCGTCGCGGAAGGAGTCTCCGCGAGCGTCGCCTTGAGTCGTTCGTGCGCGGCGCGCAGGGCGGCCTGCGTCTCCGCAACGAGCCCAGCCGCTGCGTCGGCCGAGAGGACGCCCGCCTCGACGAGTTGAGTCGCATACCGCTCGCGCACGGTCGGCTGCCGTTCTATCCGCTCGACGAGCAGCGGCTGCGTGTACGCCGGCTCGTCCTGCTCGTTGTGACCGAAGCGCCGGTAGCCGACGAGGTCGACAACGGCGTCATGTCCGAACTCCGCTCGGTAGGCAAGCGCAAGACGGATCGCGCTGACCGCCGCCTCGGGGTCGTCGGCGTTGACGTGGAAGATCGGCACGTCGAACCCCTTCGCGAGGTCGCTCGAGTAGCGCGTCGATCGGCCCTCGGTCGGATCGGTCGTGAAGCCGACCTGGTTGTTCGTGATCAGGTGGAGGGTGCCGCCCGTCGAATAGCCCTCCAGGCTCTGCAGGTTGAAGGTCTCCGCCACGACCCCCTGGCCCGGGAACGCCGCGTCACCGTGGATGAGGACAGGGAGCGCGACCGACGGGTCGTGGAGCGCGGCTCCACCGGTGCGATCGGTCTGCTCTGCCCGCGCCCGGCCCTCGACGACGGGATCGACCGCTTCGAGGTGGCTCGGGTTCGGCGACAGCGTGATCTCGATCTCGCCCGCGGCCGTCTGGCGCGCACCAGAGGCGCCGAGGTGGTACTTGACGTCGCCGGTGCCGCCCTCCGGATCGGAGACGACGGCGTCGATTGCCCTCTCCCCCTCGAACTCGCGCAGGATCGACTCGTAGGAACGCCCGACCGTGTGGCAGAGGACGTTGAGGCGGCCACGGTGCGCCATGCCGATCACGATCTCGTGTGCGCCGTCGGCGGCGGCGATCTCGATCGTCTCGTCGAGCATCGGAACGAGCACGTCGAGCCCTTCGAGCGAAAACTGCTTCTGCCCGAGGAACGACTTGCGCAGGTATTGCTCGAGGCCATCCACCTGCGAGAGCCGGCGCAACAGCGCGATCCGGCGATCCGGCGGGAGCGGCTCGCGGAAGCGACCTGATTCGATCGCCTGGCGCAGCCACACGCGTTCGGCGTGGTCCGAGATGTGCTCGATCTCGTAGGCACTCGAGCCGCAGTAGACCTCGCGCAGCCGGGGCAGCGCCTCGAGGAGACTGGCTCCTTCGACATAGAGGCGTAGCAGGCGTGCCGGGATCCTCGCCTGCAGCCCCGGCGTCAGCGCGGGAACGAGGCGCGACTCGTCGAGCGCCGGATCGCCGGTCGGCTCGGAGCCGAGCGGATCGAGACGTGCAGCCAGATGCCCGTGCATCCGGTAGGCCTTGACCAGTGCCATCGCCGCGGCGACGCCGCCGAGCAACGTCTCATCGACCTTCTCGGGCGCCGGTATGGCAGCAACGGGAGGTAGAACGGCAGGAGGTACGACGACAGCGGGCGCACCGTTCGTGCGCGCCTCGAGCAGCACGCGCAAGCCCGGAAGGAGGTCGAGGATCGCGTCGTCGGTCTCGAACGCAGTCCGCCATTCCGGGGGGACGCTGCCCGGGCTGTCGAGATAGTCCTCGAACAACTGGGCGACATAGCCGGCGTTCAACCCTTCCAGGTTGGCGCGCATCACACGTCAGGTTGTACCAGGGGCGCCGCGTGCCTCGCCCGTCTGCCCGGTCAGATCAGCGGGTGATGGGTGATGATCGCGAGCGTCATGCCGACGACCCAGCAGATCATCCCGGTGATCAAAGCTGCGAAGGCGAGACGCTGGTAGCGGACGCTCATGCGGGCGGCAACAAGGGCGAGGACGAGGGCAACCGGAACGAGCAGCGCGGGGTGCGGTTCCACCTGGAGGATGAGCCCGAAGCCGACGGCGATGAACGACAGCAACAGGGATGAAGCGGCGAACAGGCCCGCGATCATGTCGGTGATCGCGTGTCGCTGCTCGCCAGAGGCAGGGGCGGAGCTCATCTGCGCACCGCGGCGGTCCGTGTCCGCGAGGCGCGTCGAACGAATCGTGCCGGAATGTCGCGCCGGACAGGACCCCGTCGTGCACCGAAGCCAGGTGGCGACAGCGGGGTGCGAGGCTCGCGCACCGGGGCGACATCGCCCGGAGCGTCGTCGACAACAGGCTCGGCTTTGATGGCGTACCAGACGACGCCGCAGAGGTAGAAGAGGGGGATCTTCAGGAGCAGAAGCATGAAGATGAGTTCCCAAGCCATCACAGGCGAGTCTACGCCATGTCTCGCATGAACGAGCCGTGGGAAGGGAAACGGGGCGCTAAACGCGAAACTCGTCCTCACAAGCTCCTCACAACAGGACGGTACGTTGCCGTCTGCTCCCGACCTCCGAGGAGGATCCCCCTGTGAAGCATCTCATTCGCCTGCTCGTCGTCCTGGCGTTCACCGGAATCGCCGCTATCCCGGCTGCAAGCGCCGCCGACCGCATGTGGATGGGCTTCCACGACGACCCCGTCTTCCGCTGGGACAACATCAGGATGGACGAGCTCGACAAGGCGCAGGCCGCACACGCGACGATCATCCGTACGCTCGTCACCTGGGCGAACGCTGCTCCGGTGAAGCCGGCGAATGCCACAAACCCGTTCGACCCGGCCTACAAACTCGATGACGTCGATGAGCTCGTGCGCAACGCGCAGGTCAGGGGGATGGAGGTGCTGATCACGATCTGGGGCACCCCGAAATGGGCCAACGGCGGCAAGACGCCGAACTACCTGCCGACGAACATGAACGACATGCGCCAGTTCGCGCAGGCGCTCGCCGCGCGCTACTCAGGCCGCAATCCCGGCTATCCGTTCGTCCGCTTCTATGGCATTTGGAACGAGTCGAACCTCGGCCAGTTCCTGTCACCGCAGTTCGGGCCGGACGGTTCGATCATCGGCCCGGCCGCGTACGCGAGGCTCGCTGCTGCAGCGTATTCCGGAATCAAGGCAGGGAACCCCAAGGCGCTCGTCGCGATCGGGGAGACGTCCTCGCACGGCCGAGACAAGCCTCTCCCCGGAAGCTCCGACGCGGTTACCCCCGGCAAGTTCGCCGAGCTCGTGGCCAAGGCGAACCCGACCCTGAAGTTCGACGCCTGGGCCCACCACCCGTACCCGTACCCGGTCTTCTTCAAGCCCGAGCAGCTACTCAAGTGGCCGAACGTCTCGCTCAAGTCGTTTCCGCGCTTCGAGACCTCGCTCGACAAGTGGTTCAAGCGGAAGAACATCCCGATCTGGATCACCGAGTACGGCCACGAGACGAAGCCGGGCGAGCCACTCGGGGTGACTCCTGCGCAGCAGGCGGCGTATCTCCCGCGGGCGATAGCCCTCGCGAAGGCCGACCCGCGCGTGAAGATGTTCATCTGGTTCGTGTTCCGCGACTCGCAGGGCAGCACCTGGCAGAGCGGCCTCAGCCAGATCAACGGCACGCCGAAGCCTGCGCTCGCCCGCTGGACGGCGGTGACGCCCGGCCTCGATGCGCGAAACCCGAGCCTGTCCGTGAAAGGTGGCTCCGCTGCACCGACCATCAGCCTGCCGGTGCGGGAGATCTGCGGCAACAACGCCGAGGGAACTCCCGTCGGGACGACGTATCGCGCGCGCATCGCCGGCAAGCTCGTAAAGGTCGGGCAGGTGCAGGTCGTCCTCGGCAGTGATTGCACGGTCGCGATCAGACCGGCCTTCACCGTCGCGAAGGGCAAAACCTACGCCGTGACGTTCGACATGAACACCGAGAACGGCGTGTTCGTCACCCGTATCGCGACGATTCGCGGCACGTAGCCGCTAGGTGTCCCAGGCGAGGACCTGCATGCCGCACCACCAGTGCGGCGCGCCGTAGTCCTCGCCGTCGACCTTGAGAATGCGCCGCGCACGAGGCTGCGCCGCGAGATAGTCGTCGAGCGCGCGGGCAACCCGCTCCCAGTCGGTGTCGTCGACGATCAGTAGCGCGCCGGGGACGAGGTACGACTCGGCGATTCGGAGCCCTTGGACTTGCGAGTCGTAGTCGTGCGCCGCGTCGTAGTACCACGCGCCGACACGGCGCTCCCCGAGCGCGCCGGCGGGAACGATCTCGAACACGTCGCCCTCGAGAATCGTCGGGATTCCGCCCAGCCCGGCGCGTTCGAGGTTGACCGCGAGCTGTTGGCGGCTTCCCTCGCTCTTCGAAAAGTCGTCGATCGCGACGACGTCCTTGCCCTCGTTGTCGAGGAGGGTCGCGATCAAGCTCGTTCCCCTGAACGTGCCGATCTCGACGTAGGTCTCGCCCGGGGCGACGAGTGACGCCGCCAGGTTCAGGAGCGCGAGGTTGTTCGGCTGGGCGAGGCCGTTGACGTCGGCGAGCACGGCCGCGAAGCGGGGATCACGCGGGGTGACGGACGTCGGGAAGTCGTCGAACAGCAGAGGTAGCTCGCGAAGGAAGCGTTCCGGATCCACGCCCTGACCTTACTGCTAGGCGAATCGCTGGGTGACCACGCAGGCGGAGCGAGTTCGTGACGACGAAGACGCGCGAGAAAGCCATTGAGTGTCCGCCGCGAGAGGCGAGGGCGCCTCGCAGGTCGCCGGAGACCAAGGTCAGATCGAAGGCTTCGATCGCGACCTCCGTGCCGGTCCCGATCGCAAGGACGATATCGGCCTGCACAAGCGCCGGCACGTCGCATTGCGTTGCCGGGGGCCCTCTCCTCGGGCGACAAGCTGGCAGCCGAGCAGACGTCCCGCGAGCTTCCTCGAGGTCGTCCAGCGGTTGACCAAGACCCGCTAGCGCAGAGCTGAGCGGCGCTGCGCGAAGACGTTGTCGAGCGCCGAGCGCAATCCGACTGCGAGCGCTCCGGTGAGGACGGCCGCTTCGCCCAGGCTCGAGATTTCGACCCGCGGCGGATACGGAAGCCACGCGGCGAGCTCGCTGCGGATCGGGTCGAGCAGCAGGTCGCCGTTCGTGCCGATGCCACCGCCGAGAACGACGAGGCTGACGTCGGCCACGGCCGAGATCGGAGCGATATGCAGCGCGATCCGATGCGCAACCTCGGTGACAACTCGCCGAGCCAGGTCGTCGCCTCGCCTTGCCTGCGCGAACACGTCGCGGGCGTCATAGGGGGCAATGAGCGCCGAGCCGCTTCCATCCGTCAGCTCGGCCGCTATCGCGACGACGCCGTTCGCAGACGGGTCGAGGTCCTGGCCGAACCCGAGAAGCGCGTAGTCGAGCTCGCCTGCTGCCCCATGCCGCCCGCGATGGAGCTCGCCCCTGAGTACGAGCCCGATGCCGAGACCTGTGCCCACCGAGAGGAACGCGAAGTCGTCGACACCGCGTGCGACACCGTGGGCCTGCTCGCCGAGAGCGGCCAGGTTGATGTCGTTGTCGAGCGTCACCGGCATGGCGAGGCGCTCGCTGAGCTCGCGGCGCAGCTCGCGGCCTTCGAGGCTTCGGAAATGCGTCAGGTACAACCGACCCGCGTCGTCGACGACGCCGGGGACGCCGACCACTGCGCCGTTGACGAGGTCGCGCGGCAAGCCCGTCGCCTCGATCAGCGACGTGCCGAGCGTCGTGATGGCTGCTAGTGCCACGTCGGCGTCGGCACTCGGCAGCTCGACATCATGGCGGGCTCGCACGTCCCCGGCCAGATCCGAGATCGATCCACGCACGAACCGCGCGCCGAGGTCGAGCCCGAGCACGAGGGCAGCCTCGTGTACGGGCTCGAAGAAGACAGCGCCGTAACTCGGGCCGTCGGGGTCGTGGTCGGCCTCACGTACCAGACCGGCCTCGACGAGCGACTGGAGCGCGAGTGAGACGGTCGGCTTCGAGATGCCCGCCCGCCGTGAGATCTCCGCCCGCGAGATCGGTGCGCCGGCTCGGATAGCCTCGAGCACGGTGCGCTCGTTGAGGCTTTTCAGAAGCGGCGGTATGGCGGGGGCCATGGTGGTGTCGCGAGGCATCTGGTGAGGCATCCTAACTCAGATCGACGACAGGACTCCCTTGACTGGGATGGGATAACGCTCTAGGGTGCTGTCTCGGCAAGGTTCCTTACTAGATTCGATCGAGGGCATCGACCCGGGAGGGCAGTTGCATGAGACGTTTGGCGGTCATCCTCGTATCGCTGACGGCACTCGTAGCCGTCGCATATGGGGCAGCGGGAGCAGGTGCGAAGACGGCCGGGCCGACGAAGCTCACGGTCTGGGTCGGCTGGAGTGCAGGCACCGAGCTCATCTCCTTCAAGAAGCTCGTGAAGGAGTACGACGCGAAGCATTCGGACGTCGACATCAACGTCGTCGGCGGCATCAACGACAACAAGATCATCGCTGCGCTGCGGGCGGGCAACGCACCCGACGTGGTGAGCTCGTTCTCGTCGCAGAACGTCGGCATCTACTGCCCGTCCGGAGGATGGGTCGATCTTGCGCCGTACCTCAAGAAGGACAAGATCGACACCAACATCTTCCCGGCGGCTTCGCGCTACTACACGCAGTACAAGGGAACGCGATGTGCGCTCCCGTTGCTCGCCGACAGCTACGGCTTCTACTACAACAAGAAGCTCTTCAAGGCGGCCGGCATCAAGAGCCCGCCGAAGACCTTCTCGGAGCTGACTGCGGACGCGAAGAAGCTGACCGTGAAGGGCAGCGACGGCTCGCTCAAGGTCGTGGGCTACGACCCGAACCCGACCTTCTACCACGGCGGGGCCGGCATCTCCGTGTACGGAACCGAGATCGGCGCGACCTACTTCGACAAGAACGGCAAGTCGAACATTTCGACGGATCCGGGCTGGGCTCGCCTGTTCAAGTGGCAGAAGAGCCTGATCGACTTCTACGGCTACGACAAGCTCGTGCGCTGGCAGACGGGCGCCGGGGACGAGTTCTCCTCGTCGCACGCCTTCGAGACCGGCAAGCTCGCGATGATGCTGGACGGCGAATGGCGCGTCTCGTTCATCAAGCACGAGCACCCGAGCTGCAGTACGGGACGGCCCCGATGGCCGTCGACGACGCTCAGCCGAATCTCTACGGCGGCGGCTACATCAACGGCACGATCATCGGAATCCCGAAGACCGGCAAGAACCACGACAAGGCGTGGGAGCTTGTCAAGTACCTGACGACGAACGACCATGCGCTCGCGCAGTTTTCCAACGACATCCGCAACGTCCCGTCGACGGTCAGCTCGTCGAAGTCGCCGGAGTTGATCCCCGACGCGAAGTTCGCCACGTTCCTGAAGATCTTCACCAATGCGCACTCGACGACGAGCCCGATCACGCCGATCGGCGCGGATCACCTGCAGACGCTGACGGACTTCGCTGTCAAGTGGTACGCAGGGAAGACGAGCGATCTGCTGGGCGGGCTGAAGTCCGTGGACAAGTCGATCGACTCCAAGATCAAGCAGGCGCAGAAGGGCGGCGGCGGCGCCCCGTGACGGACACGCCCACAGCGGCCGGGGCTTCGGCCCCGGCCCTGCCGGGCTCGCTGGTGCTTGATCGCCGGCGAGCCAGGCGCAAGTCGGCGTGGCGCAACCGTCGGCTGGTGCTCATATTGATGAGCCCCTGGCTCCTCGGCTTCGCGATCTTCATCGCGTACCCGCTCGTGATGAGCGTGTACCTCTCGTTCACCCACTACGACCTCCTGAACCCGCCACGCTGGATCGGCCTCGCCAACTACCGCTACCTGTTCGGCGACGATCGCCACCAGATCTGGTCGTCGATCTACAACACGCTCTGGATCATCGCGATCGGCGTGCCGCTGCAGATTCTGTTCTCGTTCGGGATCGCGGTGATGCTGACGCGGGCGAAAGCGGGCGTCGGCCTGTTCCGCACGATCTTCTACCTGCCCGCGCTCGCCCCACCGGTCGCCGCGACGCTCGGCTTCGTCTACCTGCTGAACCCGGCGACCGGCCCGATCAACACCGTCCTCAGCAAGCTAGGGATTCAGGGCCCGCTCTGGTTCAACGATCCGGGTTGGGCAAAGCCGTCACTCGCGATTCTCGGCGTCTGGGGCATCGGCAACACGATGGTCATCTTTCTGGCCGCCGTGCTCGACGTTCCGCAGCACCTGTACGAGTCGGCGGAGCTCGACGGTGCGGGGCCGTGGCAGCGCATGCGCTACGTCACGCTCCCGACGATCAGCCCTGTGATCCTCTTCTCGGTCGTGCTCGGCGTGATCCAGGGGCTGCAGTACTTCACCCAGGCCTACGTGGCGGCGGGGGTCGCTGCCGGCGAAGCGTCACAAGCTGGCGGAACGAGCACGCTCGAACTCGGCTACCCGCAAGGGTCGACGCTCTTCTATCCCATCCTCCTCTACTACCACGGCTTCCAGTTCTTCCAGATGGGCTACGCCTCGGCGATGGCCGTGCTGTTGCTCGCTGTGTCGTTTGCGCTGACGCTGGTCATCTTGCGCAACTCACGACGCTGGGTGCATTACGGCGGGGCGGTCCGCTGAGATGTCGACTGCGACAGCTATTGAGCCCGTGGAGCTCGTCCGGCGGCAAGTGCCTCGCAGCGTTCGGCGCCGCCGTTTCCTGATCGCAGTCGCCGACCACAGCATCCTCATCGCGTTCGCCGCTCTCTTCCTCCTGCCGTTCGTGTTCATCGTTCTCACGGCGTTCATGACGAACGATCAGGCGTTATCCGCTCGCCTGTGGCCGCATCCGTTCCGCTGGCACAACTTCATCGACGTGTTCACGCAGGCGCCGCTGTGGCGCTGGACGCTGAACACGATGATCTACGCGACTCTGGCGACGCTCGGCGTCCTCTTCTCGAGCATCCCGGTCGCCTACGCCCTCTCGAAGCTCCGCTGGAAAGGGCGCGACATCGTCTTCCTCATCGTCCTCGTCGCGTTGATGCTGCCGCCGCAGGTGTCGGTCGTCCCGCTCTACGTTATGTGGGCGAAGCTCGGCAACGCGATTGGCATCCAGTTCATCGGCACGCTTTGGCCGCTGATCATCCCCGCCTGGCTCGGCGACGCATTCTCGATCTTCCTCCTGCGGCAGTTCTTCCTCACGATCCCGGAGGAGTACCTCGACGCGGCACGGGTCGACGGCTGCGGCGAGTACCGCATTCTCGCGACGGTGGTTCTGCGTCTGGCGAAGCCGGCGATCGCGGCGATCGCGCTCTTCTCCGTCCTCTACACCTTCAACGACTTCTTCCTGCCGCTCCTCTACACGAGCAACAACCCGGACAATTGGCCGGTCTCGGTCGGGCTTTCGCAGTTCCGCAACCTGCATCAGGTGCAGTGGAACCTGACGATGGCGGCGACGATGCTCGTCATGGCGCCGGTCATCATCCTCTTCTTCCTCGCCCAGAAAGCGTTCGTAGAAGGTGTCACGCTGACGGGCGTGAAGGGATGAAGATCGCCGTTGTCGGCGCCGGCTCGACCTACACGCCGGAGCTCGTGTCGGGGCTGTCGCGGGAGCGGGATCGCCTCGACGTCACCGAACTCGTCCTGCACGACATCGACGAGGATCGGCGCGAGGTGGTCGGCGGGCTCGCTGCGCGGATGCTCGCGCGCCAGGAGTTCACGGGTGAGCTGGCCGTCACGGGTGACTTGGGCCGCGCTCTCGACGGCGCCGACTTCGTGCTCGTGCAGATCCGCGTCGGGGGCCAGCAGGCACGACTCTCCGACGAGACGGTACCGCTTGCCTGCGGCTGCATCGGCCAGGAGACGACCGGCGCAGGCGGACTGGCGAAGGCGCTGCGCACCGTGCCCGTGATGCTCGACATCGCGGCCGAGGTACGGGCGCGTGCTGCGAGTGATGCCTGGATCGTGGACTTCACGAACCCAGTCGGCATCGTGACGCGGGCGCTGCTCGACGCCGGCCATCGCGCGGTCGGGCTCTGCAATGTCGCGATCGGGCTCCAGCGCGCGCTGGCTGGGCTCCTCGATGTCGGCCCGGACGAGCTGCTCGTCGACCAGGTCGGCCTCAACCACCTGACCTGGGTGCGGGCGGTGTGGCTCGACGACAAGGACGTGTTGCCGACTCTCTTCGAGGAGCACGGCGACGATCTGGCCGAGCACGTCGACCTGCCGCGGCAGCTTCTCGACGAGCTGGGCGCGATCCCCTCGTACTACCTCCGCTACTTCTACGCACACGACGAGGTGCTGGCCCAGCAGCAGACAGGTGTGCCGCGCGCGACCACCGTCGCCGAGATCGAGCGCGAGCTGCTCGAGATGTACCGCGACCCGAACCTGACCGAGAAGCCTGCGCTGCTCGAGAAGCGCGGCGGCGCGTTCTACAGCGAGGCGGCGACGGCCCTGGTGACGTCGCTCGCGACCGGGGCCGGAGACGCGCAGGTCGTCGACGTCCGGAACGCGGGCGCAGTCGCAGGTCTCGCTGACGACGACGTCGTCGAGCTTCCCGCGCGTATCACGTCGACCGGGCCTGTCCCTCTGCCGCAGGCACCGCTCGCGCCCGAGCTGCTCGGTCTCGTCCAGCACGTTGCCGCCTACGAGCGACTGGCGGTCGAGGCTGCCCTGAGCGGAGACCGGGCTGTCGTGCGCAAGGCGCTCCTGGCTCACCCCCTCGTCGGCCAGTGGGGCATGGCCGAAGAGCTCGTCGAGCGGTTGCTCGATGCGGACGCGGCGCACCTCCCCAACTTCCAGACGGAGGTCGCGTCGTGAGCGACGACATCGTCCTCGCCGTCGACGGCGGCAATTCGAAGACGGATCTAGCGTTGGTGCGCGCTGACGGCCATTTGCTCGCGTTCGCCCGCGGCCCGCAGAGTTCGCCCCACCACCTGGGCGTCGACGGCTGCCTGGGCGTCGTCGAAACGCTTCTCGAGACAGCTGCGCGGGATGCACAGCTCACGAGCCGTCCGATTGTCCGTGTCGGGGCGCTCTTGCTTGCCGGCGTCGACTTTCACGACGAGGAGATCGAGTTGCAGCGTCGCGCGCTCGCCCGCGACTGGGCATCGATGATCTCGGTCGCGAACGACACGTTCGCGGTGCTCCGCGCGGGCACGGAGCGGGGTTGGGGCGTCGCGATCGTCTGCGGCGCCGGGATCAACTGCGTCGGAGTCGCACCCGACGGACGCCACGCGCGGTTCTCCTCCCTCGGTGCTATCACCGGCGACTGGGGAGGCGGCTACGACGTCGGCCTCTCAGCGGTGTCCGCCGCCGCCCGGAGCGAGGACGGGCGCGGACCGCAGACGAGCCTCGAGCGCTCGGTTCCCGCGTACTTCGGCCTCGCCACACCGACAGAGCTCGCGCGCTCGATCCACCAGGGCCGATTCTCGGTTCGCAGGGTCGTCGAGCTCGCTCCTCTCGTGCTGGCCGAGGCCGAGAACGACGTCGTCGCAGCCGGCATCGTCGACCGGCTGGCCTTCGAGGTCGCGGCCCTTGCACGGGCGGCGCTCGTGCGTCTCGGGCTCGAGCGCAGCCCGACCGAGGTTCTGCTCGGAGGAGGGCTGCTGCGGGCCGGAGACGACAGGCTGCTCTCCGCGATCGACGCAGAGCTTCGTACCTTCGCTCCTGACGTCTCGATCCACGCCACAGACTCGCCCCCGATCGTCGGCGCCGCGTTGCTCGCGCTGGACGAGATCGGAGCGAGCCCGGAGGCCCAGGATCGCGTCCGGCAGGAGCTTGGCGCCGCAGTGGACGCCGAGCCCGAGCCCGATGTCTCCGAACAACGCTATGTGGAGGTCGAGTGATGGCCGGTGTGAGGTTCGTCCAGGCGACGAGGATGTATCCGGGAACCGACGCGCCTGCCGTCGACGCGCTGGATCTGGAGATCGCGGACGGGGAGTTTATGGTTCTCGTCGGCCCCTCGGGCTCGGGCAAGACCACTGCGCTGCGGATGCTGGCAGGGCTGGAGGAGGTAGATGCGGGCGCGATCCTGATCGGCGACCGCGACATCACCGACGTGCAGCCGAAGAACCGCGACGTCGCGATGGTCTTCCAGAACTACGCGCTCTACCCGTACCTCACCGTCGAGGAGAACATCGGCTTCCCGCTGCGGATCGCGAAGGTGAAGAAGTCGGAGCGCACGCAGCGCGTCCGCGAGGTGGCCGAGACGCTCGGCCTCGACCCGTATCTGGAGCGCAAGCCGGGCCAGCTCTCTGGCGGTCAGCGCCAGCGCGTCGCGATGGGCAGGGCGATCGTGCGTCAGCCGAGCGTCTATCTGATGGATGAGCCGCTCTCGAACCTCGACGCACAGCTACGCGTCCAGATGCGGGCCGACATCGCGGCACTGCAGTCACGGCTCGGCACGACGACGGTCTACGTCACGCACGACCAGTCGGAGGCGATGACGCTCGGGCATCGGGTCGCCGTTCTGAAGGACGGCCTGCTCCAGCAGTGCGATGCGCCCCGCGCCCTGTACGAGCGCCCGGTCAATGCGTTCGTCGCCAGCTTCATCGGCTCGCCGTCGATGAATCTCTGCACCATCGACTGTGGTTCGAACGGCACCGTCTCGCTCGGCGGCACGCCCGTCGAGCTGCCGGCCGGAACGCGGCTCGCGGGTCGCCGCAGCATCGTCGTCGGCCTGCGGCCGGAGGCGCTCGAGTTGGCGCCCGATGGACTCGCCGCGCGAGTCGAGGTGGTCGAGGAGCTCGGGGCCGACGCGTACGTCTTCTGCATCGCCGAGACCGGCGACGGCGAGACGAAGCTCGTCGCCCGCGTGGACGCGCGCGATCGCCCGATGCGCGGCGAGCGGGTCAACCTCCGCCCGCGGCCGGGTGCAGCGCACGTCTTCGACTGCGAGAGCGGCGAGCGGCTGGACGGATCGTGAGGGCGCCGCCCGAGTCGACGGTCACACCCGGCGCGCTCTACCTCGCCGAGATCCACGAGCAACCTGATGCGCTCCTACGCCTCCTCGCCCATGAGGCAGACGTCGCGGCGGCGGCCCACGCGATGGTCGAACGCGACCCGGTCGTCGTACGCCTCGTCGGCCACGGGACGTCCGACAACGCAGCCTCGTACGGCGTGTACGCGTTTGGCTTGCTCCCCGGCTGGACGGCGCTCCGCGACTCGATCTCGCTCTCCGTCTACTACGGGGCGAGGCTCGACTTCTCGCGCTCGGTCGTGATCGCGCTCTCGCAGTCCGGCCGGACGCCCGACGTCGTCGACTACGTCCAGCGCGCGCGGGCCGGCGGTGCTCTGACCATCGGGCTGACGAATCAGCTCGACTCGGCACTTGCCGCTGCGGCCGAGATCACGTTGCCGCTCTGGGCTGGACCCGAGCTGTCGGTCGCCGCGACGAAGACCTACTTCAACGAGCTGGCGACCCTGGCGTTGCTCGCAGGCGGTGTGGCTGGTCGCGGTTCCGAGGTTGCCGACGACCTGCGGCGGGTTGCCGGGCTGCTCGCCCGGGCGCTCCCCGAGCTCGAGTATGCCGCGACGCAGCTCGCGGTGCCGTTCGCGTTCGTCGGTCGGATGTTCGTCGTCGGCCGCGGGCCGGAGTTCGCGACCGCGCGCGAGATCGCCCTCAAGCTGACCGAGACGTGCCGCGTTGCCGCGGAGCCGCTGACGGCCACGGCGCTCGCCCACGGCCCGATCGCGGCGCTCGATCCGTTGTTTCCGCTCTGGGCGATCGCCACGGACGACCCGAGCCTGCCGTCGGTGCTGGAAGCGGTGGCCAGGGCCCAGGCTGCCGGCGCCACGGTCATCGCGAGTGGCAATGCCGCCGACGCGATCGAGGGAGCTGCCTACGCTCTGCCCGTCCCGAAGGCACCAGGTCTCGTGCTCGCCCCGCTGCTCTCCGTCGTCCCGGGCCAGCTCTTCGCTGGGGCGCTGGCGCACGCCAAGGGACTCGACTCCGACCACCCGCAGGCCTCAGCAAGGTTACGCTGGCGCGATGACACGACAAGCGCTCCAGCCCGAAGGCCTCGCGACGCCGAAAGCGCCGTACTCGCCGGTCGTCGTCAGCGGCGACCACGTCTTCACGGCGGGGCAGGTCGGCTACGACAGCACAGGCGAGCTCGTGCCGGGAGGGGTTGCCGAACAGACGCGGCAGGCTCTGGAGAACCTTCGCCACTGTCTGAGCGCGGCAGGCTGCGATCTCGCCGACGTCGTGAAGGTCACCGCCTTCCTGGCTGACCTCGGCGAGTTCGCGGCCTACAACGACGTCTACCGCGGCTACTTCGACGCGCCCTATCCAGCGCGGACGACCGTGGAGGCGGGTCTGCCGGCGGGAATCCTGGTCGAGATCGAGGCGGTCGCCAGAAGGCCAGAATGAGCGGACTGGCTGCGGTCGAGACGCCGGCTGCGGTCGTCGACCTCGATCGCCTCGAGCGCAACCTCGCGCGCTGGCAGGAGCACTGCAATCGCATCGGGCTCGCGAATCGTCCGCACGTCAAGACGCACAAGTGCGTCGAGATCGCGCAGCGGCAGGTCGAGCTGGGCGCGGTCGGGCTGACCTGCCAGACGCTCCACGAGGCGGAGACGATGGTGAGCGCCGGGCTCACGGACATCCTCGTCCCGTACAACCTCGTTGGAGCCCCGAAGCTCCGACGTCTGACCGAGCTGCTCAGGGGCGCAACGGTCAGCGTCAGCGTCGACGATGTCGAGCTGCTCACGGGGCTCGACAACGCAGCGGCCGAGGCCGGGAGCGAGCTCGGCGTACTCGTCGACTGCGACACGGGCCTTGGCCGCACCGGAGTCGCAAGCCCGGAGGCCGCCGTCGAGCTTGCGCTCCGGGTCGCACAGCGGCCCGCGCTGCGCTTCGACGGGTTCCTGACCTACCCTGCTCCGCCCGCCGCACGGAGTTTCCTCGCGTCCGCACAGGAGCTGGCCGAGCGACGCGGACTGGCAGTTGCAACCGTCTCCGTCGGTGGTACGCCTCGGATGTGGGATTCCGAGAGCCTGCGGCCCATCGTCAGCGAGTATCGCGCCGGCACGTATGCATTCCACGATCGAAACACGATCGCTGCAGGCTCGGCGACGATGATGGACGTCGCCCTCACGGTGCTCGCGACCGTCGTCAGCAGGCCAGCGTCCAATCGCGCTGTCCTCGACGCCGGCAGCAAGGCGCTCACCTCGGACCGTGGCCCGGACGACGGCTTCGGGCTTGTGCTGGCAGCACCCGGCTCCAAGATCATCCAGCTGAACGAGGAGCACGCCTACGTCTCGGTCGGCCCCGATGAGACGCTCGAGGTCGGGCAGCAGGTCCGGATCGTTCCCAATCATGCGTGCGTCGTCACCAACATGTTCGAAGAGCTCGTCGTCATCTCGGAGGATGAGGTCGTGGCACGCTGGGACGTCGCGCGTGGCCGGAGGTAGAGCCGGCTGGGTCGCGCTCGGGTTGGCCGTGGTCATCGCGGGTGGGCTCTCGACTGCCGCAGCGACGACACCGAACTCGGTTGCGCTCGAGCGGCTGATCGGCCAGCGCCTGGTTGTCGCCCTCCAGGGCACGACGCCGAGCGCGGGCATTCTCGCCCGCGTCCGCCAGGGAAAGATCGGCGGTGTCATCCTGTTCGGCTTCAACGTCCGCAGCGCGACCCAGGTGAAGGCGCTGAACGTGACGCTCCAAGCCGCGGCCCGGGCGGGCGGTCAGCCGCCGTTGTTCGTGATGGCCGACCAGGAGGGAGGCGCGACGCGGCGCTTCGCCTGGGCGCCGCCGTTCGACGCCGCATCGACGCTCGGCATGCTGTCGTCCGACGCCGCGCGTGCGCAGGGCGTTGCGACCGCCGCGGCACTCCGCGCTCTCGGCGTGAACGTCGATCTCGCGCCCGTCGTCGACGTGCCGCGGGTCGAGGAGTCCTTTATCGCCCGTCAGGCGCGTGCATTCTCGAACGATCCTCAGCGCGTTGCGACGCTTGCCTCGGCCTTCGCAGGCGGGCTGTCCGCGGGTCACGTCAGTGCAACTGCGAAGCACTTTCCGGGGCTCGGCTACGCGCGAGTCAGCACCGATCAGGCCGCGGTCGTCATCACCGCGTCGCGATCCGCCCTCGACGCCGATCTCGTTCCGTACCGCCGGCTGATCGGCTCGGGCATACCGCTGGTGATGCTGTCGAATGCGAGCTACACCGCGCTCGACGGCAAGCCGGCGGTGTGGTCGCCTCCGGTGGAGCGGCTGCTGCGCGGCACGCTGGGCTTCACCGGCGTGACGATCACGGACGCGCTCGACGCGGTAGCCGCTACGCACCGTCGCTCGGTTGCCTCGGTCGCGACCCTCTCCGCCCTGGCTGGAGTCGATCTTCTGCTCGTCACCGGCAGCGAGTCCGAGAGTGGCGCCGTCTACGCCCATCTGCTCCGCGCGGCGGAGTCGGGAGCTCTTCCGCGAGGTGGCCTCGAGCGGAGCTATCGGCGGATTCTCGCGCTGAAGCAGCGCTCCTAACGCGCGAGTGTCACCTTCGTCAGCCCGCGCGGCACGTCGGGATCGAGGCCCTTCGCTTGTGCGAGAGCGAGCGCAAACAACTGCCCGGGAACGACCGAAAGGATCGGTGCGAGGAGAGGTAGCGTCGGAGCCGGCACCGGCAGCCGGTAGTCGGCGCCTTCGATGGCCGCTGCTGCGGCGCCGCTCGCGACGAGGGTGGCTCCTGCGGCGCGAACGCGTATGGCAGCCTCGGCCACGGCCGGCAGCGTGACGTCGTCGGAGGCGATTGCCCAGACCGGGAACATCGAGTCGAGCGCCGCGACCGGCCCGTGGGCGAGGTCGGTAGAGGTCAGCGGCTCGGCCGCGACGCGGCAGGTTTCGAGAAGCTTGAGGGCGATCTCGCGCGCCGTTGCGTACTCCGGGCCGCGACCGATCACGAACATCCGGCCGATGAACGAAAACGACTGCGCGATCGGCGCGACGAGTCGTTCGATCTCGTCGAGGCTCCCCGCCAGCGAGGCGGCCACTTCGCGCAGCCCGTCGGTGTACCTCGCGCCTTGCTCGGCGACATGTGCCGCGAGCAGGGCGAGTGCGGCAACCTGGTTCGTATACGTCTTCGTTGCGGCGACCGCATGCTCGGCGCCGGCTGCCAGCGGCAACACGGCCTCGGCGGCTCTGGCGAGCTCCGATTCCGGATCGTTGGTCATGGCGACCGTGAACGCGCCACTCCGGCGGGCGCGAGTCACGTACTCGACGACGTCCGGCGTTCGCCCGGACTGAGAGAGCCCGATCACCGTCGACCCGCTCAGGTCAGGACCGCTGTCGTAGTAGGTGGTGAGCGTGATCGAATCGCGGAGAGCCGTCCAGCGCGGGATCAGGCCGAACGCGTAGACGCCGTAGGACGCGGCGTTGTCCGATGAGCCGTGGCCCACGAGCCTGACGAGCGCCGCGTCGCGGTCCCGCATCGTCGCGGCAACCTCGCCGAAAGTCGGCGCGTGCTCGAGGAGGCGTAGAAGGGCGGCGGGCTGCTCGTAGATCTCGCTGCGGAAATGCCGGCCGGCGTGGCCGACCTCCGCGTCAGGCAGCGACACGCGTGTTGCCTCCCACCAGGACCCGCTCGATCTCGAGGCCGTCGCCGAGGACGACGAGATCGGCGCGCGCGTTGCGCTCGATCCGGCCGATATCGGTCAGGCCGAGGACGCGGGCAGGCACTGCGCTTGCCGCCTCCAGCGTCCGCTCGAGCGGCACGCCGGCCGCATGGAGCTTGCGAACGGCGTCGATCATGGTGAGGACGCTGCCGGCGAGGACCCCATCGGCAGCGCGCCTGGCGACCCCGTCCCGTACGTCGATCCGCACCTTGCCGAGCTCGAACGTTCCGTCGCTGACGCCTGCTGCGGCAATGGCATCCGTGACGAGCGCCACCCGCCCTGCGGCGGCAGCCCAGATCACCTTGACGACCTCAGGGGCCAGATGGACGCCGTCGACGATGATCTGGACGACGACATCTTGCCGTGCGAGAGCCACGCCGACGATGCCCGGGTCGCGATGTCCGAGCGGGCGCATCGCATTGAAGAGGTGCGTCACGGTTGTGCTGCCCTGATCGAACGCCGCGTGTGCTGCGGTAGCGCCGGCATCGCTGTGTCCGCAGGAAACGACGACGTGCTTCAAGCGGAGAAACCTGACGAGGTCGAGCGCACCGGGAAGCTCGGGAGCAAGTGTCATCTGCGTCACAGGACCGGCATCGAGCAGGCGCTGCGTGAGCGCGAGGTCGGGGTCGAGCCGGGCGTCGAGAGGGTGGACGCCCAGACGAAGCGGCGAGATGAACGGGCCCTCCAGATGGGCGCCGAGAATGCGCGGCCCGTAGCCGCTGTCTCGTGGGACAGCTCGCAGAGCCTCGACCAGCCGGTCCTCCGCCGCGGTGATGAACGTCGGCTGATAGGCCGTGACACCCGTCTCGAGCAGCGCCTCGCCCGCGCGTGTGTAGCCGTCCTCGGCGACATCGAGGAAGTCGATGCCTCCGAACCCGTTCACCTGCAGGTCGACGAAGCCCGGAGCCGCGATGCCTCGTCCCGTCGGAGATGGCAGCCCGTAGCCGACGATCCGCCCGTCGGCGACTTCGAGATCGCCCCGCACGAGCTCGCCGCCGACGAGCGCCGCTTCGACCCCGAGTCGCATCAGATGGGCCGCATCAGTCGAGAGCCCGCCGAACGACGCCGTTCGCCGCTTCGAGCCGGGCTGAGGCGGTAGCCGCATCGGTGTCCGCGAGCAACGAGACAATGGCGACCTTCGCGTTCCCGCCACTGTCTGCCAGCGCCGACTCGACCGCTGCCGGCGACGCGCCCGTCGCGTGGCGGATGATCCGCCGGACACGTGCCTGCAACTTCTCGTTGGAGGCGTCGACGTCCACCATCAGGTTGCCGAAGGTCTTGCCGATTCGGATCATCGAGAGCGTCGAGATCATGTTCAGAATCAGCTTCTGCGCCGTCCCGGCCTTCAGTCGCGTCGAGCCGGCAAGCACCTCGGGACCGACGACAACGGCGATCTCGTGCTCGACGAGGCCGGCAAGCAGCGAAGCCTCAACGCTGACGACTCCTACCGTCAACGCTCCTGCGGATCGCGCCGCGTCCAGAGCGCCGAGAACGTACGGCGTTCGCCCTGACGCGGTGATCCCGACGACTGCATCTGCGTCGGTGATTCCGAGCGCCTCGAGCTCGCGCTTACCCGCTTCAGTGTCGTCTTCGGCCGCTTCCTGCTCGGCGGCGGATTCGGCATCACCGCCCGCCATGAGGGCGACCACCTGACCCGGGCGTGTCGAGAACGTCGACTCACACTCGGCCGCGTCGACCGCCGCGAGGCGCCCGGACGTTCCCGCGCCCACGTAGACGAGTCGGCCGCCGTCGAGCAAGCGGGCCGCGATCGCATCGACGGCTGCCGCGATCGCCTCGCTTTCGGCGGCGACCGCGAGAGGGACCGAGGCGTCCTCGGCGTTCATCAGCTGGACGAGCTCGAGGGTGGAGCGCAGATCGAGATCGCTCCCAGCGGCATCCCAGGCCTCGGTAGCCAGATCGTCGAGATGCTCGGCGCGCTCGTTGCCAGACGTAGCCATCGCGGCAGTCTACGCTGCTGCGACCACGGTGGTCAATACCACTTTTGAAACTGGTCTTGACCTCTTGCGGCTGGCGGCTATGCTCTGCGGCCAGTCATGGCTTCGATCGAGCTCGATCACGTCAGCAAGCTCTTCGCCGGTGGCGTCGCTGCCGTCGACGATGTGTCGCTCACCGTCCAAGACGGCGATTTCATGGTTCTCGTCGGACCGTCGGGGTGCGGGAAGTCGACGCTCCTCCGCATGATCGCTGGCCTCGAGGAGATCACGGCGGGCTCGATCAGGATCGAGGGCGACGACGTGACAGACCTCGCGCCGCGCCACCGCGACATCGCCATGGTCTTCCAGAGCTATGCCCTCTACCCGCACATGTCGGTGCGGGAGAACATGGCGTACGGGCTGCGCGTGAGGCGGGCTGCTCCGAAGGCCGACATCGCGCAGCGGGTGACTGATGTTGCCGCGTTGCTCGGGCTCGAGGACTTGCTCGAGCGGCGCCCGGCACAGCTTTCCGGCGGGCAGCGTCAGCGCGTCGCGATGGGGCGCGCGATCGTCCGCGAGCCGCGCGCGTTCCTGATGGACGAACCGCTCTCGAACCTCGACGCCAAGTTGCGCGTCTCGATGCGTACGTCGCTCGCGCAGCTCCACTCCCGGCTCGGCGTCACCACGATCTACGTGACCCACGACCAGACCGAGGCGATGACGCTCGGACAACGCGTCGCCGTCATGCGCCGTGGACGCATCGTGCAGGTCGACGAGCCGCAGCGACTCTACGACGCGCCGCGTGACCTGTTCGTCGCCGGGTTCATCGGCTCGCCTGCGATGAACCTGATCGAGGCGACAGTCGCGGACGGCGCGCTCGTGTTCGGCGGCAATCGGCTTCCGCTCGACCCGATCCGGCGACCGTCGCTCGAGTCGGGGCCTCTGGTGCTCGGCATCCGCCCCGAGGCGTTCGAGGATGCGGAGTTCGCGTCCAACGAGCTGCCACGGCTAGTAGCGAACGTCGAGGTCGTCGAGGAGCTCGGGTCGGAGGCGCACGTCTTCTTCCGCGTCGATGCCGCGCCAGCCGAGTCCGAGGCGCGTGAGGCGGCGGACGAGGCGGCACTCCTCACAGACGGCCGCGCAATCATTACCGCCCGCGTCGATGCCCGGAGTCGTGCTCGCGTCGGCTCCGAGCTCGCCCTCGCCGTCGATCCAGCCCGCTTCCATTTCTTCGACGCGACCAGCGGCGAGAGCCTGCTTTCGCCGGTGGCGGGCGGGATCTAGAGGTACGAACCACTTTGTCCCGTGCTCTAGGATGCGACCGATGATCGATTCTGCCGTACGTGCGCCGGTTGTCACGAAGCAGAGCGAGACGCGGGAGCGCGTGCTCGATCTCATCGAGCAACTCGCCGTCGGGGATGCGATCCCTTCGGAGCGTCAGCTGGGCACAGATCTCGGCGTCTCGAGGCTGACGGTTCGGGCCGCTCTCGACGATCTCGTCCGCGAGGGCCTTCTCGTGCGTCGCCGTGGCAGCGGCACGTTCGTGAGCGAGCCGAAGATCGCGCAGGAGCTGACGATGACCTCGTTCACCGAGGACATGCGCCGGCGCGGGATGGTGCCGGCGAGCCGGACGCTCGGATTGCGCACCGTGCCGGCCGGCGCTCATCTCGGGCGGTTGCTCAAGGTCTCTCCCTCCGAACCGGTCGTCGTCATCACGCGGCTGCGGCTCGCCGACCGCGAGACGATGGCCATCGAGACGCTCCACGTTCGCGAGTCGCTGATTCCGGGGCTCAACGCCGGAGACCTCGAGCAGCGCTCGTTCTACGAGCTTCTCGAGCAGCGCTACGGGATCGTGATCGCGTCCGGCATCCAGACGATCGAGCCGACGGTGACGAACGAGGAGGAGTCGTCTGCCCTCGGCGTCCCTCTTCACTCGCCGGCTTTTCTCTTCGAGCGGACGACACAGACGCGGGCAGGCGAGATCGTCGAGCACGTCCGTTCGATCTATCGCGGCGACCGCTACCGGCTCGTGACGGAGCTCAACCGCCGCGAAGGTCGCCCCGGTCGACGGTTCGCCTGACTCGTAGCGACCACCTCTCGACTGCTGGTCAGTACCACAGCGGCCAAGCCGACCTCGACGAGCGCCGAGAGCCAACACCGCAAGCATCGGCTTGTGTATTGACGAAACACGAGGTTGGGTGTGCGTCTGGTGAACGGAATGATCAGAAGTGGTCTTGACAAGTCGGGGCTAGATGTGCAAGTCTCCGCCCCGGTGGCAGAGTGGTCTAAACCAATTGGCGGCCCAAGCACGTGTTCTCCTCGTGCCACCTCGGGGAGCAACCGGCGAACAAGGCTGTCCAGCGACGCTTCTTGGAGGTTTTCCATGAGGGCACGCATCATCGTCGCGGCGCTGCTTACCGCGGCCGTCGCCGCGGCCGCCTCGACTGCTGCCACGGCAGCATCGAAGGCAAGCGCCGCAAAGAGCATCACTGTCTGGCTCCAGACAGACGCGCAAGCCGACAACTGGAAGCCCATCGTTGCGGCCGCCAACGCGCAGTTCGAGGCGGCTCATCCGGGCGTCACCGTGAACGTCCAGTACCAGACGTGGGGCGCGCACCTGCAGAAGTTCGACGCCACGCTCGCCGGCGGAACGGCGCCGGACGTCATCGAGATGGGGAACACCGAGATGACGAAGTACATGGCGGCGGGCGCGTTCCAGGACATCTCGTCGAGCAAGTCGTCGCTCCCGAACTCGGACTCCTGGCTACAGGGGCTCGCGCTTTCGGGGCGCTACGGCGGCAAGCTCTACGGCGTTCCGTACTACGCGGGATCGCGCGTCGTGACGTACCGGACCGATCTGTTCAAGAAGGCAGGCCTCAAGGTGCCGACGACACTCGCTCAGTTCCAGGCGTTTGGGGCGAAGCTCGCCAAGGGCCAGCCGAAGGGCTTCTCGCCCGTCTACATTGCCGGTACCGACTGGTACTTCGCGATGAGCTTCGTGTTCGACTACGGCGGGGGGATCGCGACGCAGGTGAGCGGCAAGTGGAAGAGCCTGCTCGCATCGCCGAAGTCGGTTGCCGGCCTGACCGCCTACAAGACGTTCTTCAACGCGGTCTCGAAGGCGAGCAAGACGACGGACGAGTCGCACCCCAACCCGTACGACGTGTACGCCCAGGGGCAGGCGGGCTCGATCATCGGCCCGGCCTGGTTCAGCTGCTGCGTCGGCAAGCAGTACACCGGGGTCACCGGTCAGTTCGTCGTGCCGAGCCACACGAAGGGCCAGGTCATCCCGGGCTTCCTCGGCGGCTCCGATCTCGCCGTCCCGCTCGGTGGCGACAAGGCTCTCGGAGTCGACTGGATTGCCGCCTACACGAGCACGCAGTCGGAGAAGGCGCTGCAGGCGATCGGCAACATCCCGAACTCGACGGCGCTCACGAACGCGTCGAAGATCAACGAGCGGGCTGCGACCCGCAGCTGGTTCGTCCCGACGGCGAAGAACTGGGTCAACGTCGAGAACGGCAATATCCTCCGCAACATGCTGGCCCAGATCCTGACCGGCAAGCTGAGCGTGAGGCAGGCAGCTGCCTCCGCCGGCGACAACATCGAGTCGATCCTCAACGGCTAGGCACGACGCACAAGGGACGCTGATCCGATCTCCGTGACAGAGCCCCTCCCCGATCGAGCAGCAGGCGCCGCCGAGACCACCTCACCCTCGTGGTCTCGGCGGCGTCAGCCGTTGACGAGAGCCCGTGCCTTTCGCATCTCGGTTCCCTATCTCCTGATCTTTCCCGTGGTCGCCGCCATCGCGGTGATCCTCGGGTACCCGCTCTACAACCTCGTCAAGCTCTCGTTCGAGAAGTACGGCCTGTTCGAGTTGATCCGACACAGCGGCACCTGGGTCGGGCTCGACAACTACAGCTCGGTGCTGCACGACCCTGTCTTCTGGCACACCTTGCTTCGCACGGCCGTTTTCACCGTGGTGAATGTCGGCCTTTCGATCGGGATCGGGACGCTGCTGGCTCTGCTCCTCGTGCGGGTCAGCGCGTGGGTGAGGATCCTCTTGACTGCGGGTCTCGTGCTCGTCTGGTCGATGCCCGTCGTCGTCGCCGTTCAGGTCTGGTACTGGATGACGAACTTCCAGAACGGCGTCGTCAACTACGCGCTCACGCAGCTCCGCATCGGCGACTACGAGCAGCACGACTGGTACGCGACGACCTTCTCGCAGCTCGGGATGGTGACGACGCTCATCGTCTGGGGCGCAGTCCCGTTCATCGTCGTGACGGTCTACGCCGGCCTGGCGCAGGTGCCGTCCGAGCTCGTGGAGGCGGCCGAGGTCGACGGGGCCAGGCCGTGGCGCGTGTTCCTCGACGTCACCTTCCCGATCCTGAAGCCGATCTTCCTCATCCTCACAAGCCTTTCGATCATCTGGGACTTCGGCGTCTTCACGCAGCCGTACCTGCTGATCGAGCAGTCGCGGATCCACGCGTCGAACTTCCTGATGGCGATCTACCTCTTCGAGGAGGGGTACTTCAAGAGCGACTTCGGCCGCGGCGCCGCGATCTCGATCCTGATGCTCGTGATGGTCGCCGGAATGAGCGTCTTCTACGTCCGGCGCATGGTGCGGATGGGAGACGTCGAGTGAGTCGCCGTCGCCGTCGCGCGAGGTTCGTCTGGAACGCCGTCGGGATAGCCGCCTTCGTCGTAATGGTCTTCCCTGTCTTCTGGATGATCTCGACGGCGTTCAAGCCCGACGACGAGATCAACCGGCTGAAGCCGACCTGGATCCCGTTCCACCCGACCCTCACCCATTTCCGCGACGCGGTGAACCGCCCGTTCTTCTGGGTCGACGTGAAGAACAGCCTGATCATCGTCGTCGTCACGCTCGTGCTCTCGATGACGCTCGCGTTCCTCGCGGCCGTGGCGCTCGCCAAGTTCCGCTTCACGGGTCGAAAGCTGTTCATCGTTCTCATGATCGGCATCCAGATGCTGCCGCCGGCCGGGTTGATCATTCCCCTCTATGTCGTACTCGCCCGCTACCACCAGACGAACGCGCTCACCGGCGTGATCGTCACGTACATGACGTTCGTGCTGCCGTTCTCCGTCTGGACGCTGCGCGGCTTCATCATCGGCATCCCGCGCGATCTCGAGGAGGCGGCGATGGTCGACGGCTCCAGCCGGCTCGGGGCGTTCGTCCGTATTCTCCTGCCGCTCGTCGCTCCCGGTCTCGTCGCCACGTCCGTCTTTGCCTTCATCACGACGTGGAACGAGTACATCTTCGCGAACGTGCTGCTCACCGATCAGTCGAAGCAAACGGTGACCGTCTGGCTCTCGTACTTCTACGGCACGAGCCGCCATACGGACTGGGGGGCGCTGATGGCGGGCTCCACGCTGACTGCGATCCCCGTCGTCGTCTTCTTCCTCCTGGTCCAGCGGAAGATCGCGTTCGGGCTTACCGCCGGTGCCGTGAAAGCGTGACCACCTACGCCTCCGGCTCGGTCGTGGGGGAAACCATGTTTCCCCCACAGGCCCCCTTCTTCGTTGAGCCGAGGGGAACCTCCCGGTTTCCCCCGCGCCCCCTTCCCCTCGCTCACAGGCCGATGGACGGCCCGTGAGCGACGATCTGGAACGACTCGCCTCGACGTGCATCTTCCCGGGTTTCGAGGGTGTCTCCGCTCCCGAGTGGTTGCGCCGTGAGGTAGCCGGCGGACTCGGCGGAGTCGTCCTCTTCTCGTGGAACGTCCGTGATCGGGAGCAGCTCGCCGAGCTGACCGGCGCCATCCAGCGCGAGCGTGACGACGTACTGATCGCGATCGACGAGGAGGGCGGCGACGTGACCCGCCTCGAGGTTGACCGAGGCAGCTCGTACCCGGGGAACCTCGCGCTCGGCGCGGTCGACGACATTGACCTCACCCGAGCTGTCGCCGGGTCGATCGCAGCCGAGCTCGCGCAGGTCGGCGTCAACTTCGATCTCGCGCCCGTTGCCGACGTCAACACGAATCCGCGCAACCCGGTGATCGGGGTGCGGTCGTTCGGTTCCGATCCGCAGCTCGTGGCCCGCCACGTCGGGGCGTTCGTCGAGGGGTTACAGAGCGGCCGCGTCGCCGCCTGCGCGAAGCACTTCCCGGGACACGGCGACACCGAGACGGACTCTCATCTCGAGCTGCCAACCGTCTCGCGCACCCTCGAGGCGTTGCGCCAGTCCGAGCTCGTCCCGTTCCGCGCGGCGATCGACGCGGGCGTCAAGGCGATCATGACTGCGCACATCACGGTTCCCGCCGTTGATCCGCGCCCTGCGACGATCAGCTCGGCGCACCTCCACGGGCTGTTACGCGAGGAGCTCGGCTTTGACGGCATGGTGTTCACCGACGCGCTCGAGATGCGCGCGATCAGCGAGACGGTCGGTGTCGAGCAGGGCGCTGTTCTCGCGCTGGCAGCGGGCGCCGACGCGCTCTGTCTCGGGCACGACCTTGCCGAAGCGGCGGTGGAAAGCGTCCGGAGCGCGATCGTCGGAGCGGTGCAGCGGGGCGAGCTGGCCGAGGATCGGCTGATCGAAGCCGCAGGCAGGGTCGTATCGGTCGGCCAATGGTCGCGCGCGGCTACGGCCGACGGTTCGCCCGACCCCGCCGTCGGTCTTGTCGCCGCGCGGCGCGCGCTGCATGTCGAAGGCGACGCACGGCTGACCGGCACGGCGTTCGTTGTTGAGTGTGTCCCCGAGACGACGATGGCGGCCGACCCCTCGCGCCACAGCCTGGCTGAGTTGTTGGAAGAGGTCGGGTCCAAAGCCGAGTCGGTGCAGGTCTCCGGTCCGGTCGCCGATGCCACGTCGCTGCTCGAGAGTGCGCATGGCAGAGCTCTGGTGCTCGTTATCCGTGACCCGCAACGGCACGAATGGGAGCGATCGCTTGCCGGGCAGTTGGTGAGCGCACGTCCCGACACGGTCGTCGTCGACGTCGGCTACCCGGCTTGGCGCCCACCGAGCTTTGGCGCCCACCTGACGACCTACGGCGCCGGCCGGGCGAACCTAGCGGCCGCTGCAGAGATCCTGGTCGCGCGAACGGCTCGCTAGTCGTTGATTGCGTCGCCCGGCTCGCTCGCACGGATCGTCCGCCATGAGTCCCTGGTGATCTTGAGGATCACGAGCGTGATGAACAGGCCGATGATCGGATCCGCGCGTGGCAAACCGAGTCCCACGACCGCGGCGCTGGCGACGACGGCAAGCGAGACGAAGCCGTCGACGCGGGCGTGGTTGCCGTCGGCGACGAGCGCGGGGCTCGCTAGGCGCTTCCCCGCGCGCAACCGGATCTGCGCCGCGACCTCGTTGCCGACGAACCCGATCAGGCCGGCTGCTGCCAACACCCACAGATGGGAGAGGTGGTCCGGGTGGATCAGCCTCCGGATCGTCTCGTAGAAAGCAACCAGAGCGCTGACGAGGATCGCCGCAACCACCGCAAGACCGGCCAGCTTCTCGCCGCGGAAGGAACGCAGGAAGAACGCGATCCCGAGCGGGACAGCGGTCAGCGCATCTCCGAAGTTGTGGATCAGGTCGGCGAGAAGCGCCACACTGCCCGAGATGACAAAAACCGCCGTCTGCGCAAGAGCCGCGGCCAGCAAGACAGCGAGCGAGAGCGAGACTGCCTTGACACCTTGGCGAGAACGGACGATCGAGGAATCGACGAGCCCGTGCGAATGGCCGTGCGCGCCGTGCCCGTGGCCGTGCGCCTGCGTGTGCGCGGCGGCATGTGCGTGATCGTGAGGTCCCGATGCGAGCTCGTGATCGCCGTGTGACGGCTCCTCCCTCACGACGCCTTCCTTCGCGGAAGCCTCGTGTCCGGATAGCCGAGCCGGACGTGTTCGACGTGGTAGACGGCCTCCTCGAGCAGGACCCCGACGTGTGGGTCATGGAGCGCGTAGATCGTCCGTCTGCCGGCGCGCTCACCCACGACGAGCCCGAGGTGGCGCAGCAGTCGTAGTTGGTGCGAGACCGCCGATTGCTCCATCCCGACCGCGACGGCCAGGTCGCCGACTGAGCAGGGCGCCTCGCGAAGGCGGGCGAGGATACGAACCCGGCTTGGTGTCGCCAGCGCCTGCATCGTCTCGGCAACCTGACGCGCCGTTGTCGAGTCAACAGACCCCAGAGTCGATTGCTCGCGAACCCCGTGGCTCACAAGTTGCCCCGAACACCAGAACGAATGAACATCTATTCATAAATAGCACAGCGAACTCGCAGCGAACATCTTGATCCCGATGTCCGCTCGGGGGTTGTTGATCACCCGCACCTCTCCCTCGTCGCGATCACGCTTCGCCAGGCGCATACCGCAACCGTCAACGACTGGGGAGCCGTCGGCTGCGACCGCTCGGGCTTCCACCTAGGCCCGCAGATGCAGCGGCTGGAGATCTTCGACCGAGTCGGCGGCGGCGATTCGTTTGCCTCCGGCCTCGTCTACGGGCTCCTCGGAGGCAGCGATCTCGACACCGCGCTGGCCTACGGTGTCGCGCACGGGGCGCTCGCGATGACGACGCCGGGCGACGTCTCGATGGCCACCCTCGCCGAGGTCGAACGCCTCATGGCCGGCGGCTCGGCACGCGTTCAACGCTGACGGCGACGCTGAGAAGCCTCATCCGGCGGATTCTTCGCACGAGTCCAGCACCGGAACGATGACCGCGCCTCGCGGCCTACTTCGCCGTCGGACTCGATCCGCGCGAATACCGCCCTCCCGACCGTTCGTGCAACAAGCGTTACGTAGTCCACGGGGTCGCGAGAACCCGCTACAGGGGTCAGGGTTCGTACCTGACACTTTGGTTGTTCACGTTTACCCTGGAAATCGAGGATATGGAGCGTATCGGGATCGAACCGATGACCTCCGCCTTGCAAAGGCGGCGCTCTCCCAGCTGAGCTAACGCCCCGTCGATTTCAGTCTAGAGATCGATCACGTCGCGCGGCGCGTGCCTCGGCGGCGTAGCGATTCGAGGCCACCTGCAAAGCTCGCTGTGTCGGCGACGACGGGTGCGGGGCCGGCGCGCTCGAGTCGGCGCAGGCGTTCCTCGAGCTCGGTCAGCTCCGAGCGATCCGAGCGGTCGCCGTCCCCCAAGGTGCGCTCACGGCCCGCGAGGAGCCGTTCGCGCGCGGCGATAGCCTCGCTGCGCGTTGCCAGCTCCGCCTGCGTGTGAAGGAAGAGCTTCTCTGCCTCGCGGAGATCGGCGAGACGCTGTTCGATGCGCCCGCGTTCCTCTTCGTGCTGCGCCTGTGCAGCCTCTCGGGCCTCGAGAGCGCGTTCTCGCTGGGCGATCTCGGCGGCATCACCGTCGAGTGGCGGGAGAGCCGCAACGGACGAGCCTGGCACGCCGGTCAACGCCTGCTCGAGTTGGCGTTCCCGCTCGCGAATCGCCTGCATCCGTTCGGCGAGCTCATGTTTCATCGCCTCCAGCTGACGCGCCGCGGACTCCTGCGCGTGGCGCAGCCGCTCGCGCTCGTCCTCGACGGAAGACGCACCGCGAATGCGACGGAACAACCCTGACACGGCGCGATCATAGGCGAGCGCCCGGCAGAACCGGGCGCTCGCTGAACACCGGAGGGAAGTGTCCGGGGCCGGGGTCGAACTAGGCGGCGCGCTCGAGCCGCTCTGTTTCTGCTACGCGGCTCGCTCGAGCCGCTCTTCGGCCCGTGCACGTCTGACGATCTCTTCCCGCTCGCCGAAGCGGATGCGCGCGCGCTCGGCGCGATGCTGATGCCAGAGTCCCTCGAGGCGCGCATCGAGGTCTTTCAGTTCTTGAGCCACACCGGGATCTCGGCGACCTGGGAGGTCGTGCCAGAGGTCGGCACGGCGCGCGCTCAGTTTCTCGATCTCGGCGTGGATCGCTTCTATCTCTTTCGTGGTCATGCTCGGCAAAACGAGTGTCTTGCGCGAGACATTCCGCGCCGAGACTCCTGCGTCAGTCCTGCGTCAGTCCCGCGTCAGTTCCAGCGGCCGAAGACCAGGGCGAGCACCACCAGGGCGAACACGATGAGTGCCGCTATGCCGATCGCGTGAAGCGCCGTGCTCACTGGTACCCCAACTGTGTGAGTCGTTCCTCGTCGAGCCCGAAGTAGTGCCCGATCTCGTGCAGGACGGTGATCCGGATCTCGCGTCGCAGCTCCTCCGGATCCGGGAACTCGTCCTGCAACGGCAGACGGTAGATCGTGATCGTGTCCGGCAGCGCGCCTACGTCGTTCCCGCGCTCGGGAAGCGGAACGCCTTCATAGAGGCCGAACAGGTCAGGCTCATCGGGGTTCTCGTCTCGGATCAGTACGGCGATGTTCCGCAGCGCAGCGGCCAGCTCGGCGGGCAGCGACTCGAGCGCTGCGCGAACGTGATCCTCGAACGACATGGCCGAGTTGCCGATCAGCGGATGACGAGCGCCATGACGGCCTTCTGCGTATGGAGCCGGTTCTCAGCCTGCTCCCAGACGAGCGACCGCGAGCCGTAGAGGACGTCCTCGGTGATCTCCTCGCCGACGTGCGCGGGCAGGTCGTGCATCGCGACTGCATCCGGATCGGCGAGCGCGAGCTTCGCTGCGTCCAGGCGGTACGGCTCGAAGTCGCGGAGCCGCCCCTCTCGGTCGTCGTCCTGGCCCATGCTCACCCAGACGTCCGTGTAGAGGACGTTCGCCGCGGTCGCCGCTGCGCGCGGGTCGGTGACGACCTCGACCGAGCCGCCGGCTGCCGCGGCATCAGCCTGTGCGGCGGCGACGGTCTCTGCGCGTGGCTCGTAGCCGGGTGGGCATGCCGCGACGAAATGTGCGCCGAAGCGCGCGCTGATCCTCATCAACGAGTGACAGATGTTGTTCCCGTCGCCGAGGTACGCGATGCGCACGCCCTCGAGCTGGCCAAAGCGTTCGCGGATAGTCATCGCGTCGGCGAGAGCCTGTAGGGGGTGCGACGTGTCGGTCAGGCCGTTGATGACCGGCACCGTCGCATGGGCGGCGAAGTCCTCGACCTCCGACTGCTCGAAGGTACGGATCAGGATCGCGCTGACGAAACGGGAGAGGACGAGCGCTGTGTCACGGGTGCTCTCTCCGCGAGAAAGCTGCAGATCGGCAGCCGGGACGTAGAGCGCCATACCGCCCAGCTCGGCGATCGCAACCTCGGAGCTGATGCGGGTCCGGGTCGACGGCTTGCGGAAGATCAAGGCGACGGTGCGACCGGGGAGAGCCCGCAACTCGCGCCGTCGTACGCGTTCGACCTTGAGCTCGTCAGCGAGATCGAGTGCTGTTCGCAACTCGTCCTGCGTCCAGTCGGAAACGCGTGTGTAGCTGCGACCCTTCAGCCCGTCGGGGATTCCCGCCATTGGTTCTGATGCTACTTCGGGCCGGGCAGCCGAGTCGTTAGAGTCCCGCGGGTCATGGCGTTTGGAGACTCGCTCAACGAGCAGATCGGCCAGGAGTTCGCGGCCTCGCAGCAGTACATCGCGATCGCCGTCTCGTACGACGCGCAGACGCTCCCGCAGCTCGCCGCCCACTTCTACCGCCAGGCTGTCGAGGAGCGCAACCACGCGCTGATGATGGTGCAGTACCTGCTCGACGCCGACCTGCCGGTTGCGATCCCGGGTGTCGCAGCGCCGCAGACCCAGTTCGCAGACGTCGTCGAGCCCGTGCAGCTTGCCCTGGATCAGGAGAAGCGCGTCACGGCCCAGATCATCGAGCTCGTGCGCGGCGCGCGGGAAGACGGCGATTTTGTCGGCGAGCAGTTCCTGCACTGGTTCCTACAGGAGCAGCGCGAGGAAGTCTCGTCGATGTCGGCGCTCCTCCAGGTGGTCGAGCGGTCCCGTGACAACGTGATGCTGATCGAGGACTTCCTCGTTCGCGAGTCGTCCGGCAGCGCGAATCCGCTTGGGGCGGGTGCACCGCCCGCCGCCGGCGGCGCTCTCTAGCGCCGTGCAGACGATCTCGGTGCGGACCGAGCGGCGAAGCCAGCTCGTCGACATCACGCGCGAGGTCAGGGAGGCGTTGGCGGGCTCTTCCGGGACGGCCGTCCTCTTGTACGTACCGCACACGACGGCTGGTGTGACGATCAACGAGCACGTCGACCCGGAGTTGCTCCACGATCTCGCGGACGGCATGGAGCGTGTTGTCGGCGATTCATGGCCCTGGCGGCACGATGACGCGGACGGGCCGAACGGACCGTCGCACCTCCGCTCGACGCTGGTCGGCGTCCACGTGCTTGTTCCCCTGCGCGACGACGGCACCCTCGCGCTCGGGACGTATCAGGGCATCTTTCTCTGCGAGTTCGACGGGCCACGCGAGCGGTCTGTGCACGTCTCCGTCCTCCAGTAGAGCCGTCGCTTCGCCGGTCGCGGCTAGGCTGGCTGCCCGTGGCTGCGCCGCCTGTCAAGAAGTTCGAGGAGCTCGAGCTCCGCGTCGACTCGCTCGCCTACGGCGGGAACGGCGTCGCGCGCCTCGACGGCTTCGTTGTCTTCGTGCGCGGCGGGCTGCCTGGCGATCGGGTCAGGGCACAGGTAACCAAGGTCAAGCGAGGCTTCGCCGAAGCGACCGCCACCAGCCTGCTCGAGCCGGGCGAGGGTCGGGTCGATGCTCCGTGCCGGCACTTCGGCTCCTGCGGCGGTTGCCGCTTCCAGGATTACGCGTACGACCTGCAGATCGTCGCGAAGGAGACACAGGTGCGGGACGCGCTCGTGCGACTCGGCCGCTTCCAGGATCCGCCACTCGAGCCGATCGTTCCCGCCGCGAGCCAGTTCCACTATCGCAACAAGCTCGAGTACTCCTTCACCCGGACAGACGAAGGACCAGCGCTCGGCTTCCATCGCGCAGGGCGTTGGGATGAGGTTCTCGAGATCGAGGAGTGCCTGCTGACGACCGAGCTCGGGAATGCGATCCGCACCTCGGTGCAGGCGTGGGCGCGCGAGGAGAACCTGGTTGCGTACGACCAGGGGACGCAGGACGGCTACCTGCGCCACCTCGTCGTCCGCGAAGGGCGGAACACCGGCCAGGCGCTCGTGATGCTCGTCACCGGGCCGAAGGAACGCTTCGACACCGGCTACTTCGTCGACGTGCTCCGTCGTTTCCCGGAGGTGCGCTCGATTCACTGGGCGGTCAACGACACGCCCGCGGAGATCACGAATCTACCGTCGAAGCTGCTGTGGGGGGAGGAGGCGATCGAGGAGGAGCTGCTCGGCCTCCGTTTCCGGGTTCGCCCGAACGCCTTCCTGCAAACCAACACGGAGATGGCCGAGACGCTCTACGCGACGGCGCGCGACTTCGCCGCGCTCACCGGCGCAGAGACCGTGTACGACCTCTACTGCGGCACCGGGACGATCGGGCTGGCGCTGGCCGCTGGCGCTCTCACGGTCTGGGGCGTCGAGATCTCCGAGGAGGCCGTCGCGTGCGCGATCGAGAACGCCGAGCTGAACGGGATCACGAACGCGGCATTCTTCGCGGGAAACGTCGGGCAGTCGATCGAGGAGCTGCGCGAGCGTGCGGGTCAGCCGGACGTGGTCGTGGTCGATCCGCCACGCGCGGGTCTCGCCGGGAAGGCGTTGCGCCGGACGGGGGCGCTCGAAGCTACGCGGATCGTCTACGTCTCGTGCAACCCGACGACGCTTGCCTCCGACCTTGCGGTGCTACGCGACGAGTACGGCTACGAGCTCGTTCGCTGCCGCCCCGTCGACATGTTCCCGCACACGCCGCACATCGAGTCGGTCAGTCTGCTCGAACGTCGCTGACCCGACGCGAGGCGCGCCACCGCTGCCACAGCAGGTCGGCGTTCGGCAGCAGGAAGCCGAGCGAGATAGCGGGCAGAGCGGGGAGGCCGGCGAGATCGAACGCGGAGGTCAGCGCGAGCGTGATGCCGAGGAACGCTGTCGTCGCGATCCACGTCCACCCGACGCGGAGACCGAACCGTTGCGCGGTGGCGAGAAAGAGCGCGAAGAAGAGGATGTCCGGCGGGCCGAGGTTCGCCGATCCCTCCTCGCCGGGAATCCGGAACGCGATCGAGATGCGGTCGAAGAGGCCCGGGTGCTGGGTGACGACGACCTTCGTCGGGCCGCGCCACACCGAGAGCGCATCGATCCACGGGATGATCGCGGCGACCAGCACCACCCATGAAAGCTCCTGAAACAGCTCGAGAAAGACGAACCCGAGCAGCGTGTATGTGGCGACTTTCGAGGCGTTGAACGTCGATCCCAGGCCAGCGATGCCGAGCACGATCGTGAGCACACCGAAGGCGAGGCCGACCGGCAGCAGCCCGCGAGCCGTCGCCGCTGGTAGTGCAAGCCACAGAATCGCGACCGTCGCGGGCATGAGTACCAGCGCGACGAACGCGACATCCCATGCTTCGGACACCTCCGGCAGGCGGCCGGCGCCCGCGTCGTACAGCACCACGGCCGCCAGCAGGGTGCCGAGCGCCAGCGCCCGCCGAGGGCTCAGTACGGAGGAAGCTCCGCCCACCACGGGCCGAGCGCCTTGAAGGCGTTCCAGAAGCTCGTCTTAGTGCTCTGCTCGTCGAGCGACGCGTCGATATCGGGTGTCGGCAGCGCCTCGATCGTGGGCGTGAAGCGACGGATCCCGGCGACCCCCACGTCGAGCGGCTCGGAGAGCGGGAACGCCAGCTCGTTCACGAACTCGCCGGACAGCTCGCCCATCACGATAAGAAGCTTCGGCTGGACGATGTGCAACTCGCGCGCCAGCCAGGCGCGGGCCTCCTCCGGATCCTCCGTCCCGAACTTGAGGCAGTTCGTACCGTAGACCGCGAGCGGGTCGACGTGGAGGCGCTGCAACGACTTGAGCAGAGCCTGGCCCGTGCGGCCGAAGAACGCGACACCCTCCTGGATCTCCGACGGCTGGGGCGCCCACTTGAGCAGGAAGATGTCGGCCAGCGGATGACCGGAGCCGAGCACCGGGATGTGCAGCTCGTCGCCGTGGCTCGCAAGCTCGTCGCCGAGCACGTTGATCTCGGCGATGGCCTTCTTGAGATACCGGTCGGAGATCTCGTCGGTTGACCCTGCGGAAGTGACGCTTCGCGCCGATTCCGCTACGTACGAACGCGACGTCCGCTTCTCGGGCGTTTGTGCCATGCGCTCTTCTGTTCGCCGCAGAGCGTGCGCTTCCTCATTCTCGATCTCGGGTCGAGGTCAGCCGGTCGGCGCGAACTTGTCTCGGGCTTGCGCGACCCACTTCAGCGACTGCAGATACGCGAGTGACTTTGGCCGTCGGAGCACGTCGGCGGTGCGCAGCGCGAGCATGAACTCCTCAGGGCCCTCGAAGCGGCGGAGTCGGAGTGCCCCGGTGCCGACGCCCGGCAGGACATGTGCGTCCGAGCCGGCGCCGGCGAGCAGGCCGTACTTGCCTGCGAAGCGCAGCGCCTCGTCGTTGTAGCCGTCGAAGAGGAGCCGCGCATTGTAGACCTCGAACACGTCTATCTCGGGCAGGTGCCGATGGAGCGTTGCGGGATCGGGAATGGCATGCATCCGGTCGAACGGGTGCGGCAGATAGACGAGTCCGCCCTGTTCCCGGATCGCGGCGACCGTGTCGGTGAACGACATGCCGCGCGGGATCTCCTGCTCGAGGAAGAGCCCGATCACCTCGCCCTGGTTGTCGGTCTTCACCTCCTCTCCCGGGATCACGATCAAGTCGCGGTTGCGCGCGAGCTCGACGGCCTCGAGGGCTCCGGTGAAGACGTTGTGGTCTGTGATCGCGATCGCGCCCAAACCTTCCGCGTCCGCATGGTCGAGAAGTTCCGCGACCGGGATCGAGCAGTCGGGCGAGTGAGATGTGTGCATGTGGAGGTCGGCAACGATCCACTCCCGATCGGCAAGCGGCTCGACGTCCCGGCGCTTGCCGCGACGGCGGCCTCCGATGCGTGCATAGACGCTTTCGAGCTCGGCTGCTGCGTGGTCGAACGACTGTGGCTCGGCCATGGCCCGGCTCTTCGTCGACTCGCTCTCCCGGAACTCGTCGTTCTCGGCGAGCCGTGCCACCGCTGCGGCCGCGAGCTCCGGTTGCTCGGTGACGCCGGCCGGGGCCGCGATCGCGCAGCCGGCTGCCATAGCCTCGAGCCGCAGCCGAGCGTTGCCTTCAGCTGCCGGTACGAGAATCGAGGCTTCGGCCAGGAGCGCGGCGCGCGCCTCGAGCCGCACCAACGAGCGGACGTGAACGCGGTCGCGAACCGAGAGCGGGATTGCGGGCCGGGTGGCGAGCGGGGCGGTGCGGACGAGCGCAACCTCCCAGCCAGGCAGTCCGCGCAACTCCCGCAGGACCGCGCGTGCGACTGCCACTGCGTCGACGCGAGCTTCGACGGCGATCAGCTGTCGTTTGCGGCCGGGCGCGAAGCGAGCCATGTCGACCCCGAGGGGGAGCAGCTCGTAGTCGCCCGGGAAGCGCTCGGCCGCAACGGCCGCGACCTCTGGCGAGACGGCGAGCAGAGCGTCGATGCGTGCCAGCAGCTTCTCGCGTTGTGTCCGCCGTGTCGGGTATCCGAGCCGGTCGGCGGAGAGAAACGTCGCCGCAGTCAGGGACTTTGCTTCGAGCAGCGCTAGGTACGAGAGGCTCGGCAGGCCTGGTTCGAATGCATGCACGACGTCGAAGCCGCCGCGCTGGAGCGCGAGCGCGAGGTTCGCCCGTACCCCGACGGGAACGCCGAGCCGGCTTCGTCGCGAGATCGGTACTGCACGACCGAGAGCAACGACGTAGCCGAGCTCTCCCCGGGCGAGCGCGCGGCGACCGGCGAGCAGGTCCGCTGCCCGCCCGGACGGCGCAAGCACCGTGACCTCGTGGTCACGCCGCCGTAGCGCCTCGGCGACACCGGCGACATGGTCGTTGGCCTCGTTCGGCTGCGACCAGGAGAACGGTGTGACGAGGCAGATGCGCAGGCCCATTCGCGGGCCAGTCTACGTCGCGTAGCTAGGGTGGCAGCGTGAGCGGCGTTACGATCCACGTGCGCCACAACGGCCCGTTGAAGGTCGTCGGGCCCTTCACGATCCTCGATTCAGAGGAGCGAGAGTTCGTCATCCCGGAGGGAGCCGCGGTCGTCCTTTGCCGTTGTGGTCATTCCGAGAACAAGCCGTTCTGCGACGCGACGCACAAGCGGATCGGGTTCGTCGCGGAAGAAACGGCGTCGCGCGTCGGCTGATCGCTAAGCGCTGTCGCCTGACGAGCTGGCTGCCAGACGCTGGTAGAAGAAACCTCCGAGGAGAAGCACCGCCCCGACGGCGAGGAACGACAGCGCGCGCGTGACGGAGCTGAGCGCAGGCAGGTCGTAAAGGAAGATCTTGGCCAGGCCGATGGCGAACGCAGCGAGCCCGGCCAAGCGGAGCCGGCGCCAGCGTCGGAGGCCCGCGTACAGCAGCGCCAGGCCGATCACGCCCCAGAACGCGCTGACAGCGGTGTGGCCGCGCTGGAACGCCGTCTCCAGGCTTGCGGCGCCGAATGCGCGCTCCACGACGTCGAGCAGTGTGATCGACATCAGGTAGACGAGCAGCAGGCCTGCGATCCACCAGCAGGCGAGACGTCCGAGTCGCAGCGTCTCGCTTGTCAGATAGTGACCCAGCAGGACCAGGGCAACTACGACGCACAGCAACGCGGGCACACCGCTCACCGGGTGGTGCTGGGCGACGAACAACCGGCTTGGCGGACTCTGGATCCCGACCGCGTCGGCGAATGCGATCGCGGTCAGCGCAGCCGCACCGACGAAGAGCCGTGGCTCGCGCGCTCGGGCAGCGAGCCACGAGAGCGCCGCTCCAGCACCCGCAAGGGCCAGAACGAGGTAGGTGTCGTCGAGAAGCCTGATCGCCGCGGCAAGCCCGACAGCGAGCCCGAGGCCCCAGAACAGTGTCGTGAAGTCTCGCTGTCCCGGCCGGCGGAAGACCGCGAACGCGACGGCCCCGTACAGCGTCGCAAGTCCGAGAAGGGCCGCGCCCTCTCGATCGATTTGACCTCCCGCATTGCGTAGGAGGAGGGCGATTGCCCAGATCGAGAGGATCGCGCTGACGAGCACGAACGCTGTCGAAACGGGATCGAGCGTCTCGGCGCGTCGCTCGCGGAGCTGATGGGTGATGCCGGCGACGAGGAGCGCGGCCCCGAGAATCGCGAACGACCAGGCCCGCGGCGTCGGCAGGAGGTACTTCTCGGCGTGGCCGGCGGTCGCGATGGTCGTGACCGCGAGCCAGGCGAGCCCGCCCAGCCGGAGTTGCGCGGACTCGCGTATCAGTCCGTTGGCGAGGATGGCGAGTCCGAGCACGCTCCACAGCCCGGCGACCGCGACATGCCCCCAGTCAAAGCTTGCGAACGCGCCGAGGATCCCGAACGAGGCGGCGTACGTTGCCAGCGTGCCGGCGAGCCAGAATGCGGCTGAACGGACGGTCGGCTGCTCCTCGCGCAGCGGCTCGAGGAGCTGCCGGAGGGCCGGCGGGTCCGCCTTCGAGCCGGTTTCGACCCCGCGGTCGCGCACGTAGAACGCGGCGATCGCGACGCCGAATGCGAGCGCAAGTGGGGCGAGCGCACCGCGCGCCGGATGTTCGGTCTCGACGACGAGATGCGACGGGATCGCATCGATCAGCAGGACGTGGCCGAGCGCGAGCCCGACGTATGCGGCGGACCAGAGCTGGTAGCGGATGTCACGTACTCGATGCGCGAGCCAGGCGAGCGCGGCAGCCTCGGCCGCCCAGGCGAAGGCGAGCGCTTGACCGCTGAGCAGGTCGGCAACGGAGACAGCGCCGATCGTCAGAGCGATCGCAACCGCGAGAGCTCCGAGATCGCTCGTCGTCTGGCGCTTTCGGAAGAACATCCCGATGGCCGCGTACACACCTGCGATCACCACCAGTGCGACTCCCTCGCCGCGGATGTCTCCGAAGAGCCGAACTGCCGAACCTGCCGCGACGAGCCCGCTCAAGGCGATCAGCGAGATGGCGAGCTGTGCAAGGCGTGTGCGCTTGTCGTAGAGCTCGTAGGCGAGGCCCGCAGTGAGGTACAGGAGCGCGAAGAGGGCTGCGAGAAGCACGATCTGCCAGGTCGGGTGCCCGGCGTACCGCTCGCGAGCGACGAGCGCCGCGATTTGAGGTGCGCTCGCGACCACGGCGACAACCAGGAGCTCGTCCCAGCCCTGACCGATCGCGACGACCAGCGTTGCGGCGAGCACGATCGCCGCGAACGTCGTGCCGACGATGCTCAGTCCGCCCTGGAAGACGACCGCTACCGGCATCAGCAGCGCGCCGATCAGACCAAGGCCGGCCACGATCTGCGAACGCCAGCGCAGCGACGTCACCAGCCCGATGCAGGCGATAGCTGTCGCCGGCACGAGTGCCATACGGTTGGAGATCAGGTCGTAGAGCGCGGTTGCGGCGAGCGTCGTCACGTAGCCGCCCGCGATTCCGGCGCCGACGGCTGCGAGCACGGCGTAGGTCTCGCCTTGACGCCGTCGCAGCTCGAGCCCCGCACTGAAAACGACGAGCGACGCGACCGCGCCGAGGGCGACGCGTGTGCCAGGGCCGATCCAGCCGCGGTTCACGGCGAGGACGAAGAAGAACACGATGCCGAGCAATGTGACGATCCCGCCCGCCAATGCGAGCGCGCGTGCGCCGAGCAGGTCGGAGACGTCGAACGTCGGGAGACCAAGTGTCGGGCGATCAAGTTTCGAGCGACCAAGTGTCGGGTGACCAGTCCCCGAGTCTGCCGGCGGCTCGGCCTCTGAGGGTCGTGACACGGGCGCTGATGCGGCAATCGGCCCCTGGTCACCCGCCTCGGGCGGAGGGTCGGCCAGGCCGTGCTTCCGCGTCAAGAAGCGGATGTTCTGCTCGGTCGCGTAGGCGAGGTTTGCCCGCCGTGCTTCGAACTTCGAGGGTGTTTCGGCCGTGAGCTTTCGTGCGACGGCGAGGACGACGCCCAGGGCGTCGACGTCCTCGCGGCGAAGTGCCTGCTGCCGGTCGCCGTCAAGGCTGGCGATCGCCCGCTGATGGGCGCCGTGCGCGAACATGCCACGGGCGAACTCCAGCGCCTCGTCGAACCCCGACAGAGCGGTCGGACCCGAAGTGAGGGCGGGGGCGACGACAGGCGCGGTCACCGACAGCGAGGCACCGCCCGGCGCCTCGCTCGCTGCCGCTCGTGCTGTTCTGGCCTCCGGCTCGTCGACGGCTGGGTGGCTCTCGGCCGCAGCGGCGTGCCGCAGGCGTGTGAGCTCGCTGGCGAATTCTTCTAGCCGGCGCTCGAGATCGTCGAGCCTTGCGCTGAAGGTGTCGGACATTCCTGGGCTACGCCACCGCCTTCCCGTTCCTCATCGCCGAGCGACGCCCGAACGTTGTTGCCCCCGCGAGTAGCAGGACAGCGACCGTGAGGAGGATCTTCCAGCCGGAGTCGGACAGGCTGTCTTCGACGACGGCGGTGAACGCGATCGGGGCAGCGACGACGAACGCCGCCGCCCCGATCCAGAAGATCCGGCTGAGTCCGGAGCGAGTCACGCCTTGGCGGCTGCCTTTGCCTTCTTCGCGGAGTTCTGTGCGATGTAGCGCTCGACGAGCTCACGTGATTCGTCGTCGCGGATCTGCTTCGGCGGTGACTTCATCAGGTAGCTGGACGGAGCCTCGAGGGCGCCCGAGATGCCGTTGTTGAGGGCGAGCTTCGCGAGCCGGACGGCGTCGATCACGATGCCGGCCGAGTTCGGCGAGTCCCACACCTCGAGCTTCAACTCCATGTTCAGCGGCACGTCGCCGAACGCCGAGCCCTCCATGCGGATATAGGCCCACTTGCGGTCGGTCAGCCACGGCACGAAGTCGGACGGGCCGACGTGGACGTTGTCGGCGCCGATGTCGTAGTCGAGCATCGACGTGACCGCGTTCGTCTTCGAGATCTTCTTCGACTCCAGGCGATCCCGCTCGAGCATGTTGCGGAAGTCGGAGTTGCCACCCACGTTCAGCTGCATCGTCCTGTCGAGGTGCACACCTCGATCCCCGAAGAGGGTGGTGAGGATGCGGTGCGTGATCGTCGCGCCGACCTGCGACTTGATGTCGTCGCCGATGATCGGCACGCCGGCCTGTTCGAAGCGCTTCTGCCAGTACGGCTCACGTGCGATGAACACCGGCATGCAGTTCACCATCGCCACACCTGCGCTGAGGATCTGCTCGGTGTACCACTTCGTGGCTTCCTCCGAACCGACAGGGAGGTAGTTGACGACGACGTCCGCGCCGGTCTCCTTGAGGATCCCGACGACGTCGGCGGTCTCGCCCGGCGCCTTCTCGACGATTTGCGAGATGTACTTGCCGAGACCGTCGTGCGTCATGCCTCGCGAGACCGTGATGCCCGTCTTCGGGACGTCGGAGAACTTGATCGTGTCGTTCGGATGCGCCCAGATCGCGTCGGCGAGGTCAACGCCGACCTTGCCCTTGACGACGTCGAAGGCGGCCACGAACTCGATGTCCGAGATGTGGTACCCGCCGAGGTCGACGTGCATGAGACCCGGGACGCTGTCCTCGGGGTTCGCGTTCTTGTAGTACTCGACGCCCTGGAGGAGCGAGTTGGCGCAGTTGCCGGCGCCGATGATCGCGACGCGCACCTTGTCCTTTGCGCGCCCGGAGCCGTTCTTGCTGCCGTTTGTGGCGGCCATAGGTGTGTCCTTTCTTCGACCCGTACGTTCCCGAACCGTGGGCCGTTGTCTGTTCGATGTGAAGGGAACGCCGAGCTCGTGCGCGAGTGCGCGGAGGACGACGTCGTTGAGGGTCTGGCCGGTCGCTGTCGACTCGGCCTGGATGGCGTCACGGATCTCGTCCGGCATGCGGAGGAGAAGGACGGGGCTCGAGCCCGGGAGAGGGCTCTTGCGCCCAGTAGGGCGGTAGTCAAGCCCAAGGGAATCTGCTAGCAGTCCGACAGCGACGTCGTTGAGAGAAGCGTCGCGCCGAGCCGTTTCGCGGACGAGAGCCTGCTTCAACGAGAAGGGCATCCTCACTAGGACGCCCTTCCGTGGAGATCTGCTAGCAGTCAAAGTGCTAGCACAATAGCAGTGCGAAACGGCTACCGCTGTGTCGCGGGCGCTACGGCAACGTCGCCAGGAAGCGCGGGTTGCGGATCGCGCCGCGGTAGATGGCAAGCGAGCGAGGCTTCGAGCCCAACTCGTAGATGCCGCTGCCGCCGCTCCAGCCTTTGTTGAAGTAGACGAGCCCAATCATTCGTCGGTGGCTCGGGATCCATGCGAACATCCGGCTTGCGAAGGTCGTGTTGTCCTCGCCTTTGAGCCCCCATTCGGCGACGAGGAACGGCTTCGCATAGGCGTACAGCGTGTCCATCCCCTGCCACGACGGCTCAGCGCTGTCGGAGTACATGTCGTCGGCGACGATGTCGACGTAACTCTGGCCCGGCCAGTACGCGGCGGGGCCGTTCGCGTCGATAAACGGCGTCCCGTGGCCTTGCGGGTTCCAGATGATCGCGACCTTGCCCGACGGCTTGATGTCTTGGGCGGCCTGAAGCGGCTGCAGCCCTGCGCCTCGGAGCTTCGCGTTGATCGCCGCGGCCGGGCCGCCGCGCAAGATCAGAGCGATTCGTCTAAAGGCCCGGACGAACTGCGGCGTCGCGTACCTCGGCCCGCGCGAGCGGCCGGAGACGTCGAACGCGCACCAGGGGTTCCACGCGCCGTTCATCTCGGGCAGGATTCGCACCCAGATGTTCTTGCCCGTCCCGTTGAGGGCGGCGGCGAGCGCGACGTAGCGGAAGTCCTCGGCGCCGCGCGCGATGTCGGCCGGCGGAAACGACGACGAGAGCGAGAGGACAGGGAGCCGCCCCGCCGCGTACTCCTTGCCGATCAGCCCGGCGACGTCGCCGGCGAAGGTGGCGAACATCACGTGCAGCGCGTGGTGCTTCCCGGTCAGCCGGTCAAACGCGGGCGGATCCGGCCCAACGACGCCGAGCAGTACCTTGCCGGGTGCAGGCTCGCCGAACTGCGCACTGGCCGTCGGAGCGGAGCTTCGAAGCGTCACCGCATTGCCCGTTGCCGCGACGATCGCCGCCATGGCGACGGCGATTGCAACAGCTTTCAGGTAATGAGTGGTCAGCATGCGTCCGCTCACTGATCGGCTTTTGGCGACTGGACGATAAACACCCCGATGTGTGGTTCTACGAGGCCGGCGTGAGGATGATGATCTCCCAGACGGTGGAGGCCGAGGGGCCGATCTCGAACCATGTCTCCACCCGCCTCCCACCTCGCTTCGAGATGAGCTTCAAGCGTACGCCTGCAGGGTAATTCTGCTGGGTCAACGCGTGCCCGTACGCCGCCCGCACACTCGAGGCGCTCGACCCGAGGCCAATGCCCTTCGTCGTCTTCCAGCCGCTGAGCAAGGGCACGTTTCGGTACTCCGGTCGAGCACGATCAGGCGCCATCAGGTGGATCTCGATCGCCGCGCCTTTCCAGAACCTCACCGAGACGGCTCCGACGAAGTTGGGCGGATGCGTTGGTGCAAGCCACTGGCAGTCGACCAGGTCCGTGTAGAGCTTCAAGCACGAGGTGGGCTTCCCAAATATCACGACGACTGCGCTCCGCTTCATCATGAGCCGCACCTTGCCCATCGACACGCCCTCCATGATCGTCGCGCTCGTCGGCGGCGCGGCCAGAGCCGGAAGCACCAGGCAGAGAGCGATCGCAAGGCATGCCCCAAGCGACCCGGCGTTCTTCCATCGGCCTTGTGTGTTCATCTCTATCTCCTCATGGCGTTGCGTCGCATTGGACGGACGGCCCGGGCCGGCTTGACCGGGGCGTTCGGGCAACGGCTCGGGTCGGCGCCTAATGGTCTCGAGCGCGGGCTCGCGCCAGACGATCTCGTCCATCCGCTTAGCCCGCCGGGCTTCGGTTACGAGTCGTCGGTTGTCTTGCTAGGCGACCCGGACACCCTTTATGTGCACGATCTTGCCCGTGCCCTGGCAATCTCCCCAGACAGCGTTGCGCACGTGGAGTTTGACCGTGCCGGTCAACTTGGTGCCGTTGATTTGGCCCTTCACCGTGGCGGCTTCTTTGTCGTCGATCACGTTGGCTCTTCCCGAGAAATGGCCGTCACGCCTGATCGGGATCGCCAGATGGCCTGGCGTGTCCGGGCCATCTGAGCGCGTTGCTCCTCCGACCGGCTTCTTGATTCTGCGTCCGTTCTTCGTGCATGTGCCGTCGCCGACGATTGCGTCGAAGGCGTAGACGAAGCCTGTTCCGTTGCCACTGAACTCGACGTAGGCTCGGAAGCTCGTTGGATGGCGCTCGGACCTACCAAAGACTGTTCCCGTCGGGATGTCGTAGATCCAGTCGCCGACCTTCGGCAGACCGGCACCCGCGGCTGAAGCGGCGAGTAGCGCAGCAAGCGCGGCTAACGTCGCGGCGAGGCGAGAAGCTTGCTTTCCGATCGTCTGCTTTCGTTGCATTGCGGCTCCGTTTGATCGTGGTGGCATCGCCAGAACGCCGGGCAGCACCAGGACTACGCCAAGGTTTGACTCGAGTAGCCCCAGGCGAAGTGAGTCTTCAATCCCTTCCGGCATTCACCTGGAGTTCCGCCCGCGACGTCAATCGCCGAGTAGCACTTCCAACCTGCAGGTCCCCGAATTGCACCCGCGGGTCGCCCCTTGTAGTTCGGCTTGGCGAGCTTGATCGCCCACGATCGGGCGTAGGAGCACTTGACACCAACCGCCACCACCTTCCACTGGATGCCCTTGACGCCTTTGACGAGGTCCTCCCAGGCGGTTCCCGAGAAGGTGCCGCAGGCCTGGGCGGTGGTCGCGGTCGTCGCGGTGGCCGCGGTTGAGCGGATTGCTCCAGCGGCGAGCACGGCGACCGCGGCAAGGATCCCGGCGCCCATCATCAGTCTCGATCGTGTCATCGTGTCCTCCGTTCGTTGTCGCGCCGTTTCACCGTGTGCTCCATTCGTTGAGGTTGAGTGCTCCACGTCGACGAGCCGGTTATCCACGTCAGTTTGCGATCGGGTGCCGGCGTGCTCGCGTCGAGTACTTCGACAGCTCGGCGACCAGGGACTTCAGGTCGGTGGCACGCGACGGATCCGCCAACGGCGCGATCAGGACAGGCCCGACGGCCGAGGCGACGGACCGCTCGAGCGTATAAGTGCTCAGGCGTTTCAGGTCGGCGCTGCCGACCCCGAGCTTGCCTAGCGGCGCACCCAGGGCTCGGGCGATGCCCCGTGACCTCACGGCGGCGAAGACAGCCGCGACCCCGTCCTCCGTCGAGAGCACCTCTGAAACTCCGGCGGCCGTCAGCGCTGCGGCAGCCCCCGTCCGTAGGTCTTGGACTCTCCCGAGCGCCGAAGCCGCCTGGGCTGCGAATGCGGCCGACGACCGAAGCTGTTCGCTGGCAGCTGTCGGGTTCTTCGCGTCGTGAGCTGCGCGCGCACGCCACAGCGCCTTCGCCATAGCGCCGATCAGTGAGTGGGCGCGCGCCTCGGCCACGAGCAGCTTGTTGAGCGCCGCCGCGGACGCGGCGTCGAGCCCGGCGCCCGCCGAAACCGTCGGCGGCGTGGCGCGCGACGGCGTGACTTTCTGCGCGTAGGCCGGGTCGGGCTTGCCGAACCGGATCGAGAGCATCGCGGCGGCGCCTTGCGCGTTGACGGCCGCCAATGCCCGCAACGCTGCAACGGGAGTCACCGATCCTGCGGGAACCTCGCCACCGGCGATCAGATATCGCTTGCCGCCGTGTGTTGCGGCCGTCTGGCCGAACGTGTCCCGCCAACCGCTGAACAGGTTCCACCCCGGCTTGGGCTCGCCGGGATCGTTCTTCGGCTCGGTGCACGTTCCGTTGCCCGCGGACACGTATCCGGACTTGCACGAGCAACCGAAGAAGCCACAGGTCTCGTTCTTCGTGCAGCACACGCCGATGCACTTGTCGTGCCCGGTCTCCTTGCAGATCTGGTCGCAGAAGTCGGTGCCGAGAGACTGCTTCTGGCAGTACCACTTGGTGATGCACTGTCCGGGCTTGGTGCCACATTCCTGGCCCTTCTCGCAGTACCAGGGGTCGGGCGCCACCGGGCAACAGACCTGGTCCGGCCTTATGCAGCCGGCGAGTCCGACATGGCACAGCTCCTGATTGCAGTCGTTGAAGATCGGGATCCCGCAGGCGCCCTTTGGGTTGGTCAGCAGGCACAGCGAGCTGCACGGGGTGGACTTGGTGCCGCAGTCCCGGGACGCCCCTAGAGCCGACCGCGGTCGGAGGCCCGGCACGGCTGCCGCGACGAGCGCCGCGCCGGTCAGCCGCAGCGCGCGCCGTCGCGGCATCGGGGAGGCGAGCGTGCGGGCGAGGTTGTCGAAGAAGCGTTCGCTCATGACGCCGCCACCTCGCGGTCGTGACGGTACGTCGCCGCAAGCGCCATGATTCCGGCGACTCCACCGACTAGGCGCGACGCGACGCGTCCGTTTCGGTCGAGCACGACAGCCATTGGCGTACCGCTCGCACCGAAAGCAGCAGCCGCCGTGTATCCGGGGTCGAGTACGACCTTCGCGCGGAAGCCGTTGGCCCGTGTGTCTTCGGCGTCTCCCGAAGAGACGACGAGCAGACGCAGGTCGGCGTCATTCGCCTGCTCCCAGCCCAGAATGTCGTCGAGCATCGAACGACAGAAGCCGCACCCGGGGTTCCAGAACAGGACGAGAGTCTCTCGCTCGGGATCGGCGAGCGCGACTCGAGCGCCGTCCAGGTCGTGGAGCTCGAGCCCCGGCGCCGGCGTCCCCATCGGCAGGCCGCCAGGCTCTTCCTCGCCAGCGTTACGCGTTCGACGAGCTCTTCGATTTCCCCGGAGCCCGACGCGAGATAGCTCGCGATCGTTCCGTCCTCGGCGACGAGCACGGCGCTTGGTGTTCCCGTCACCTGGTACGACTCGAGAACGGCAAGGTCGTGGTCGATGAGCACGCGCTCGAGACCGTGCTCGTGCGCCTCTGCAGTGATCGCCGCCTTCTCGCCGCCGTTCAATGTCGCGATCGTCAGCTGATCCGCGTACTCGTGCTGCCAACGCGAGATATCCGGCAGCAGAGCCTGGCAGGGGCCGCACGTCGGACTCGTGAAGAGCAGCAGGAGCGGGAGGCCAGGTTCGAGGAGGTTGTCGAGGGACGTGTGGTCTTCGCTCGCGGTTTCCGCCGCGAACGCCGGTGCCGGCGAGCCGGGATCGATGCCGAGCTGCGACAGCGAATCCTCGTCGTCCGGCACCTCGATGCCTGCCTCGCGGAGCGCACTCTCGACCGTGTCGAGACGCAGGAGGACGCGCCCATGTGAGCGCATGAGCGAGATGAACGCGAAGCTTCCGCCGACAGCGAGGCTGGCGGCGACGGCTCCGGCTACGAGCGCCAGGGTCCCGACCGGTCTGAGGTTCCCGATCCACCCGAACGCACCCGGCCCGCCCGCGACGAGAGCCACGGCCGCGAGCCCGGCGAGCAGCGCGTTCCGGACGAGGGTCTTCCAGCTCGCGGGCGTCGAGTGCAGCTGGCCGAAGCAATGGCAGTCCGGCGTCCGACCACGGGCGAGACTCACACCGATGGCCGTCGAGAAGACGCCGAGCAGGACGAGTGCTCCCAGTGCGCCCGCCGACCGCGTTGTAGCGAACAGCAGAGCGATTGCGACGACGAGCTCGGCGACCGGCAGCAGCAGCGCGACCGGCGCCACCAGCCGGTCGGGAGCACCGAACTCCCCGACGGCTTTGCGGGTTCCTGCACGATCTCTCAGCTTCCCGAGCCCGGCCGCCGCGAAGACCGCGGCGACCGTGAGCCCGGCGGCGAGACCGAGCGCGTTGCTCAGCATGGCCTCACCGTCTTCGTCAGCAGGGTGTTCTTCCCGGCGGCCCGCACGCGCGCAGTCACCTTCAGGTGTGCCGGATGACCAGTTGGCTTCGTCCGCAGCGTGAATGGCGCCTTCAAGTCGACCAGGAGCGCCTTGCCGTTGACGAGGAACGTGACCGAGGTGATCTTTCGGCCTGCAGCAGGCCGAACGGTGGCCACGAGCGTTTTGCCGGAGCACGAGACCGCGAGCGTCGGCTTGCCCGTAGCCGGCGGCGGCGGAGGTGGAGGCGTCGAAGTAGTAGCGAGCTCGAGCGAGATGTTGTCCATGTAGCCGTCGTTGTAGGTGCCGTCAGCCCGCGTTGAGGTGAGGACGACCTTGATCTTCGTCGCGCCCTTCGGCACTTCGGCCGTCCCTGCGCGGGGGAGCAGCGTGTTCTTGAAGTTCCTGTCGGCGGGTGTGACCGGCCCGATCCTCAGCGACCCGAGCGAAGCATCCGTCGCGCTGAGGAACGTGGCATCGACCATCGCCGCATCCTTCTGGCTCGCGTAGCCGCCGAGGTACGCGGAGAGCTTCGCTTGCACGCCGCCGGCGTCGATGTCGGCTGCCGCAGCGCTTACGTCGATCAGTTGTGTGGCGGTCGAGAGAGGCGCATTCTTGCCTCCGGTGAAGAGGTTGTTGCCGCCGCCGATCTGCGCTGCAAAGGCGGTCGTCAAGAAGTCCGGTGAGCCGTACCGGATCGACGTGAAGGTGCCCGTCGTCGTCCAGCCTTGTGGGGGCACGACCGCGTTCGTGTCGGTTGGGGGCTGATCCGCCTCGCCGCCGGGGTTCTGGACGAGATTGCCGGTGGGAAGTGCACTCGATCGTGCTTGGAGCGGCCCGGCGACGAGCAGTGCGCCGACAGTTGCCGCTGCAATTGCCACCGCGCCGATGCTCGACCGGTGTCCGTTCAGGCGTGCTCGCGGGATCATGTCTCGACTCCTTCTGTCATGGGTGAGGTGGAGCGGCAGACGGCGTCTCGTCGGACTCGACGATCCGATCGACGACGAGACCGACTCCCGCCAAAGCGGCTTCGAGGTTCTCGAGGGACATTGCGTCGAACGAGTGGAAACACGTCTCGTCGGCGCCTAGCAGCGTTGTCCGGACGTAGCGGACTCCGAGACCGTTCGTGGTGGCGAAATCCGCCACCTGACGTGCCTGATCAGAAGCGTCCTCGAGCGCATGCGGCGCCCGAGGCAGATACGACTCGACCAGGTAGCTCGGCATGGCTTGCACGCTGCCTGTCCGGCGCGTCTCGCGAAATCTGGAAACCTCTACTGTTTGAGATCCGCGTCGTCCGTGTCGCTGGAGAGGAAGTTGGCGAGTTCGGTGCGCGAGCGCACCCCGAGCTTGCGGTAGATGCGGGTCAGCGTCGTCTCGACGCTGTGCACCGCGAGATACAGCCCGGCTGCCACCTCGCGATTCGTCTTGCCCTCCGCGACGAGCTCGGCGATCCTCTGCTCTGTCGCTGTGAGATCCACGCCCGACGGGCGACGGCCCCCAATCCGGCCGCGCTCGGCCTTCGCTTGGTCGCTCCAAAGCCGAGCCTCGAGCGCCTCGAAGCGTTCGAGGGCCGACTCGAGCATCTCCCTCGCCGCGGCTCGCTGCTTCGTCCTCCTGAGCAGGCGTCCAAGGACGAGTCGTGTTCGAGCCCGTTCGAGCGGCAGCGGCACCATCTGCTCGTCGCTCACCGCTTGCTCGAGCAGCGAGATGGCCGACTCGAGATTGCCACCGGCCGCCGCGGCAACGGCGCGCCCCCGCCGGACGAACGGCGTCGCCCAGCGCACCTTCTCGCGCGCAGCCAGAGTCTCGAACTCGGCCGTCGCCTCATCAGCCTCGACCGCCTTTCCCGTCATGGCGAGAGCCTCCGCCCTGTCGATTTCGAGCAGCCGATACCCGGCGCCATCCAGTCCGAGCCCGGCGGCAAGCAGGTGAGCTTGATCGAGCGTGTCGACGGCCGCCGACCAATCGCCGAGCGAGAGCTCGAGCGCGCCGAGAGCTGCGGCTGCGATGACGTCGATCAGCGGCTCCTCGTTGCTGCTCGCCCACGCCCGGCATTTGGCGAACGCTGCACGCGCCTCGCTCACCTCACCGACGTGCGCATGGAAGACACCGAGCGCCCGGAGCACGGCGCCGAGGCGTAGGCCGGTCTGATCGGCGAGGTCGCGCGCCTGGTCGGCATGCTCACGCGCCTGCGCGGGACGGCCCGCGAGAACCTCGGTCAGGCACAGCCCCCGTCGCGCCCAGAGCTCGATCGACACGTCGCCCTGATCCAAGGCATCGCGGAGCACGTTCCCGTAGGCATCCCGCGCAGCCTCGAGATCCAGCGTCGTCCGCGCGATGTCCGCACCCAGGACCTGAGGCGTCCACATGCTACGAACACCTGGGTCGTCGCTCACCTCGAGCGACCGCGCGAGCCACGCCGACGCCTCGGGGTCGCCTGCCAAGGTGGCGACCAGCGCCTTCGTCACCAGCGCTCCGGCGAGAAGCCGCGGCTCATTGTTGCGCTCGGCTGCGCTGACACTCGCATCGGCATGTGCGACAGCCCGCTCCACGTCGACGTATGCCGTCGACACAGCGAGGTGCTGGAGGATCTCGGAACGCAGGCCGTCGTCGTGCGTGGCGAGAGCCTGCTCGTAGAGCGCGATCGAGGTCGAGGTCGGTCCCTCGGATACGTCGACGAGCATCCCGAGCTGCCAGAGCGCACGGTGCTGATCAGGCCCAGGCCCGGCCGCAACCTGCTCGAGGTGCTCGCGCGCCCGCTCCGGGTCGCCCGTGTCCGAGCGCGCGGCGCCCGCCGCCAGGAGCCTCCTCGCCCTGTCCTCCAGATCCGTCGCCGGTGTGAGCCGGACTGCCTCCTCCGCGAGCTCCGCGGCAGCCGTACGTGTTCCTCTGAGTTCGGCGGCCGCTGCTTCCCCCTCGAGGATCGCCGCCACGTCGCCGTCCTCGCCGTCGCACGAGAGCGCGAGATGGCGGGCCTGCTCTTCGGGCGATTTGGCGATCGACGCAAGTCTCTCGTGTGTGCGGCGCCTCGCTTCCGGCCTTGCGGTTTCGTAGGTACGCGATGCAAAGAGTGGGTGGGAGAACTCGAGCCGCCCATCGGCATCGACCAGGATCTCGGCGTCGACTGCGATGCGAACGGCCTCGAACGCGGCCCCCTCACCGAGCAACTCGACGAGAAGCTCGACGGTTGGTTTCGGCGCCGCAGCCGCGATCAGGACCGCATCGCGGGTCGGTCCGGGAAGCCGGCCAACCCGGCGACGGACGGCCTGCCTCAGCGTGTCGGTCGAGCTCCCTCCGTTGTCGAGCGCGCGTGCCAGCTCGAGAGCGTGAAGAGGGTTGCCGTGGCTCGTGGCGTGGAGTTGGAGAAGCTCGCGTCTCCCGAGAGACCGGCCGAGTCGGACGCGGATCAGTCGGTGCACCGCGCCGACGCTGAGCGGCCCAATGTCCATCGTCAAAAGCCGTTCCTCGAGGGTCGATCCGTGCAGGTCGAGTCGTGCTCGCGTCGGCGTGCTCGACCGGCGGGTGAGAACGAGAGCGACGCGGTCGCCCTCGCGGAGGCGGCGCAAGGCGAACGCGAGAACGGTTGCGGAAGCCTCGTCGAGCCACTGGACGTCGTCGATCGCCACGAGGACGGGCGAGCGCTCAGCCGCGGCGCGGAGCGTCTCGATCAGACCGAGCGCGACAGATGTCTCGTCCGGTACGGCCCTACCGTCGTCGACCAAGCCGACCGCCGCGGCCAGGGCTCGCCAGCGCGGGGCGGGAACGAGGTCGGCGACGTCTTCGACAAGCGGACTCACGAGGTCCGCGAGGGCGCCGAAGCCGAGGCTCGCTTCGGCCTCGGCAGGGGTGCTCTCGAGGATGCGGAAACCCTTGGACCGGCATCCTTCGAGGGTCGCGCGCAGGATCTTCGTCTTACCGATCCCGGCGTCGCCTTCGAGCAGTGCGGCCGTGGGAAGCTCCCCCGCCAGATGCTCGCGGAGTGTTGCCAGCTGGTCGTCCCGGCCGAACGTCTCCGCGGCAACCACGGCTGCCGACCGGCCGCTAGCTCTGCTCGCTGAGCTGCTTGCGTACGAACAGGACGCGCTGCAGCACCGTGACCCAAGCGCTGGCGGCCAGCACGTAGATCGCCCATGGCAGGAAGCCCCATGGCGCGAGGATCAGCCCGGCGGAGATGATGACGACCCGCTCTGCGCGCGACGAGATACCGACGTCGCCGCGCAGCCCGAGCGCCTCGGCCCGGGCACGCGTGTACGAGACGAGGAACGAACCGGCGACGGCGGCGAACGTCGCGCCGAGCGCAAACTCGTGCCCGTGGCGGATCAGGACGAGGCCGATCGCGCCGAGCATTGCCGCCTCGCCCATCCGGTCGGTGGTGGAGTCGACGAAGGCACCGAAGGGCGTCGCCTTGTCGCTCGCGCGGGCGAGCGCGCCGTCGAGGATGTCGAGGATCGACCCGACGATGAACGCTGCTGCGCCGAGCCAGAAGAACAGGAATTCGTCCCTGTCCTCGAAGTACACGAGCACCGAGGCGCCGAGGCAAAGCGAGACGCCGGTTGCGGTCAGCTGGTTCGGGGTCAGCCGAGTCTGCGCGAGCCCGGTCATGACTCGCGATGCGAGCCCGCGCGCGCCCGTCGTATAACCGTCTTTGAGCCGCGCCAGCGCCGAGCTCATCCGAACCGGGAGATGAGCCGGCGGCGGTGCACGACGGCGCCGACGACTCCGGCCAGCAGCACACCTGCGGCGACATCGAGCCAGTAGTGGTTGCCGGTCGACATCACCGTGAACCAGACCCAGGGCGCCCAGAGGAGCCATGCGAGCTTCACGATCCGGCTCCGGCACAGGTAGGCCATGGTCAGCCCGACGATGATCGCGTCCATCGAGTGCAGGCTCGGCATTGCCGCGTACTGGTTCGTGACGTGGAAGAGGAAGCCGCTGCCCTGATTAACGCGCGCATGGAGCGCAAGTGTGTCCGTGAAGCCGTCGCTCGGGAAGAAGCGGGGCGGCGCGGTCGGCACCACGAGGTAGAAGAGGAGACCCGTGAGGTTCGCTAGGACGAGTGTGTTGCGCAGGTCGTAGAAGCGCTCGTGGTAGCGAAAGTAGACCCACAGGAGCGCGATGCCGACGACCGCGAACTGTGAGAGCCAGTAGGTGTAGGTCGTCAGGTCGATGAGGAAGCCGTGCGCCTCGACGACGCGCTGGAACGATGGCTCGACGAGCGTGTGCAGGCGCTGCTCGGTCGAGATGACCCACTTCCCATCGGTGAACGCCTTCGCCACGTTGCGGTCGGCGTGGCCGCGGACGACCTGGTACACGACGTAGAACCCCAGCCAGATGGCGACCTGGAGGAGGAGGTGCACCCAGCCGCGAGGCAGGCGCCGACTCACGGAAGCGGCATAGCTCGTCATCGGAACCGGGTGATTCTACAAGGTGCTCGGCCGGTCACCGAAATGTAGGGCCGAGGCTTGCCTCGCCTTCGCCCGTCAGCCACCGCTAGCCGCCGATGTAGCTCATTTCGACCTTCGGCAGCACCGTCCCCTCCGTGCGCTGCTCGGAGTAGCGGTCCGTGCGGCGGTTCCAGACGGCTTCGATCGCACGGCGCAGCTCCGGATCTCCGGCTCCTGAGCGGACGAGCGACCGTAGGTCGTGGCCGGCGGCGGCGAACAGGCAGGTGTAGAGGCGACCCTCGGCGGAGATCCGCGCGCGTGTGCAGTCGCCGCAAAACGGCTGCGTGACCGAGGCAATGACGCCGATCTCGCCAGCACCGTCGAGGTAGCGCCATCTGCGCGCAACTTCGCCACGGTACGCCGGATCTACGGGTTCGAGCGGGAACACAGCGTTGATCGACGAGACGATCTCGGCAGCCGGCACAACGTCGTCCAGACGCCAGCCGTTCGTCGCGCCGACGTCCATGAACTCGATGAAGCGGAGGGTGTGCCCGGCGCCGCGGAAGTGGCGTGCCAGGTCGACGAGCTCACCGTCGTTCTGGCCGCGCTTGACGACGGCGTTGACCTTCACGGGTAGCCCGGCGCCCGCAGCCGCGTCGATCCCGTCGAGAACGCGAGCGACGGGGAAGTCGACGTCGTTCATCGCGCGGAAGACCGTGTCGTCGAGCGAATCCAGGCTGACGGTGATCCGGGTCAAGCCGGCCTCAGCGAGCGCCTTGGCCTTCTGCGGCAGCAGCGCGCCGTTCGTCGTCAGCGTCAGATCGAGCGTGTCGATCGCGGCCAGCTTCTCGATCAGGCGCTCGAGATCGCGTCGCAGCAACGGCTCGCCGCCGGTGATCCTGATCTTCTCGACGCCTGCCGAGACGAACGCGCGGGCCAGGCGCTCGAGCTCCTCGAAGGTGAGCAGCTCCTTGCGATCCATGAAGCGGTAGCCGCGCCCGAAGACCTCCTTGGGCATGCAGTAGACGCAGCGGAAGTTGCAGCGATCGGTGACCGAAATCCGCAGGTCGCGCAAGGGTCGCTGATAGGTGTCGAGCATCGCCGTTTGAGGGTAGCCGCTTGCGGGAACCCTCCGTATGCAAGCGACCTGCGAGGTGCAGATGACGATCTACCGAGTAGACGACGATCCTGAGGGCGTTGCTCCGAACCGGGGAGCACGCGAAGACCAGGTTCCCGACGAAGAGCGAATCGAGCTGACCGACCCGGAAGGCGCGACCGGAGACGAGCGCATCTCGAGGGACGGACGCAATCCGACACAGAGGAAACTCGACGCGGAACCGGACTCGGCGCACGAGATTGCGCCTCAGCTTTCCGATCGAGAAGGAGATGAACATGAACAAGAACCGCGTCGAGGGTAAGGCCAAGGAGATCGAAGGGAAGTTGCAGCAGCGGCTTGGCAAAGCGAAGGACAGGATTCGCGGCCTCCCAGACGAGGGCAAGGCGCGCATCGAGCGTGAGAAGGGCAAGCGGGAGGCGAGGCGCGAGCTCGAAGGCAAGTAGCGCCGAGCGCTCTCGCAGAACAATCGCCACCGGTAACCGAGCGAGGGAGGGGCCTCCGCGTTAGCGTGTGCTCGTGGTCGGGCTCGTTAGCGTGTGCCCGTGGTCGGGCGGCGTGCTTCACCCCTGCTGGCACTGATTGCGGTTACCGCGGTCTGGGGCTACACGTTCGTTCCGGTGCAGAAGGCGGTCGACGGCTTTCCGCTGTTCACGTTCCTCACGCTGCGCTTTGCCGTCTCGACGGCGGTGCTCGCGCCGTTCGCGGCGACTCCCCTACGGCGTTTGCCTCGCTCTGGATACGTCGCCGGCCTCGGAGCGGGCGCGTTGCTCGCGCTCGCCTACGGGCTGCAGACCGCGGGGCTCCAGCTGACCACCGTTTCGAGCACGGGCTTCATCACCGGGCTCTACGTCGTGCTCACGCCGCTCCTTGCGCTCGCGTTCTTCCGGACGCCGGTTCCGGGCGCGGCGTGGCTCGGGGTTGCACTGTCACTCGTCGGCCTGCTGCTTCTGAGCGGGATCCCCGGCGGGTCGGTGTATGGAGACGCGCTCGTGCTCGGGAACGCGGTCGCGCAGGCGCTGCAGATCGCGCTCATGGAGCGATTCGCGCCGCGTTATGACCCGCGGGCACTGACGTTCCTGCAGATGGCGGTCGCCACCTGCGGCTTCCTGGTCATCGCCATCGCGCGTGGCGAGCTCGAGTGGCCCTCGACCGGTGTCGTCTGGTACGGGATCCTCGTCACCGGGATCTTCGCAGGCGCTTTCGGCTATCTCGTCGCGACGTGGGTGCAGGCACGGACAACGGCTGCGCGCGCGGCGCTCGTGTTCACGCTCGAGGCGCCGTTCGCCGCGCTCTTCGGCGTCGTGCTGCTCAGCGAGCGACTCGGCTGGGTCGGCTGGACCGGCTGTGCGGTGATGCTGGCCGGCATTGTCATCGCGGAGCCGGCCGCAGCCGCGACTTTGCGCCGCCTCGCCGGCCGTCCGGCAACAGCCTGATGGACGCCATCCTCCTCGCCTGCGGCTCCGCCGCGCTCTTCGGCGCGATGACCGTGTTGCTCCGTGTCGCCCTGCGTGCTGGTGCGAGCGCCGAGGCGGGCACGCTAGCCACTGTCCTCGTCGCTCTTGTCGTGCTCGGCGTCAACGCGGCCGTGCGCGGAGAATGGAACCTGCCGAGCGCTTGGCCGTTCCTGATCGCCGGTGTGCTCGCTCCAGGGTGCTCCCAGACGCTGTTCACCGCCGCGATCCGCGACGTCGGCGCGTCGCGCGCGTCGGTCGTGATCGGGACGGCACCGTTGTTCGCAGTTGCGATTGCACTCGTCTTCCTCGGTGAGCCGGTGATCGCCGGCGTCGTTGTGGGGGCCGTGTTCGTTGTTGTCGGGGGCGCGTTGCTGCTCAGCGAGCGGCGCCGGCCGGAGCACTTCCGTCTCACCGGACTCGGATTGGCCCTCGCGGCGACCGTGATCTTCGCAACACGGGACAGCCTGATCCGCCGCCTCGGGACGCACGCGACTCACGTCGATCCTGGCCTCGCAGCCTTCGCGACGATGATCTCCGGCTTTGCGACGCTGGCTGCGTTCACCGTGCTTCGGAAGCGACCCGTCCAGCACGGCGCTCTACCCGCATTCCTGCCCGCGGGCGTCTGCTTCGGGCTGTCGTACATCCTCCTGTTCGCGGCCTTCTACCGCGGTCGCGTTTCGGTCGTCTCGCCGTTCGTCGCGACGGAGACGGTGTGGGCGGTGGGGCTGTCGACGATTTTCCTGCGCCAGGAGCGCGTCGGGTGGCGGCTGCTGTTGGGTGCTGCATGCGTGGTCACCGGCGGCGTGCTGATTGGCATCTTCCGGTAGCTCACCCTGATCTGCTACGGTCGGACTTAGATTTATCTGAGTCAATGACACTCAAGGCTGTATCAGGCCTCGAGGAAGGAGCAATCAGACCATGGCCAAGACCATCGGCATCGACCTCGGCACGACCAACTCCTGTATGGCCGTGCTCGAGGGCGGCGAGCCCACCGTGATTCCGAACGCCGAGGGCGGACGCACCACACCGTCCGTCGTCGCCTTCGCGAAGGACGGCCAGCGACTCGTCGGTGCGCCTGCCAAGCGCCAGCAGGTCACGAACCCGCAGAACACGATCTTCTCCATCAAGCGCTTCATGGGCCGCAAGTGGGACGAGGTCTCCGAGGAGATGACCATCGTCCCCTACGAGGTCGCGAAGGGTGACAACGGCGACGCGCGGGTGGAAGCCGACGGCAAGGAGTACTCGCCGCCCGAGATCAGCGCGATGATCCTCCAGAAGCTGAAGGCCGACGCCGAGGCGTACCTGGGCGAGCCGGTGACGGACGCCGTCGTCACCGTCCCGGCGTACTTCAACAACGCGCAGCGTGAGGCGACGAAGGACGCGGGCCGCATCGCAGGCCTGAACGTGATGCGGATCATCAACGAGCCGACAGCGGCGGCGCTCGCCTACGGCCTCGACAAGCAGGGCGCCGACCACACGATCCTCGTCTTCGATCTCGGCGGCGGCACGTTCGACGTGTCCGTGCTCGAGATCGCCGAGGGCGTGTTCGAGGTCAAGTCGACGAACGGCGACAACCATCTCGGCGGCGACAACTTCGACAAGGCGATCGTCGACTGGATGGTCGCAGAGTTCAAGAAGGACCAGGGCATCGACCTCGGCGCCGACAAGATGGCACTACAGCGGCTCTACGAGGCCGCCGAGAAGGCGAAGATCGAGCTGAGCTCGACGATGACGACGCAGATCAACCTGCCGTTCGTCACCGCGACCGCCGAAGGCCCGAAGCACCTCGACCTGCAGCTGACGCGGGCCAAGCTCGCCGAGCTGACGCAGGCGCTGCT
>JBBRNX010000003.1:0-161635 GCA_038230035.1 Gaiellales bacterium | reverse complement strand
CTCGACCAGCTCCCACAGCTCGTCCGAGACCTCCCACGGCGTAGACCCGGCCATCGGCACCCCTCCCAAGCTTGACGACAGATGCCGGCGGCTTTCGTCGTCAGGGAACGGGTCCCTTCATTCTGCAATGAGCTCTAAGAACAACGGATGGAACTAAACGGAGCATTCTTGAACCGCGACGTTCAGGAGAATGTGCGCCGAAACGCGGATCTGGTGCAGCGTCTTGCGCATGTCCCAGGGGTGGAACCGACAGAACGACGCTCAATTCCGAGACGTTCAGGGGTCGTGCGGACTACGGTCTTTCAAGTTCTTGCAGCGCCCGAGAGATCCACGCTGCCGCCCAGAAGCTGAAAGGCGAACCGCTCTCCTGGAACACCGTCAAGGACTGCCTGCACAAGAGCGCGCGGTGTCCTGATGTCCCGGTCGAGCGCGTAAGCCACGGCCGGTACCGGCACGCTTGAATCGCGCATACCCCAACCAGCATCCGACACCGCCGCGCAGCCCGCGTGCACGAGGTGGTTGTCCTTTAGTGCGGCTGCGACGAGTCTGTTGCGCCCGGTAGTTCGCGGAGCCTGGTGCGTGTGCGTTCGTCCATGACGAGGTTGCCCTTGCGTTCATAGAGATCGAGTGCTTGCAGCAATTCGGCACGGGCATCATCGGTTCGGCCCGCGAGTTCTCGAACGGCATGTACACGACGAATCCGGGAACCTGATGACAGCGTCGTTCGTCGACTACCTCGTTGCCGGCGCCCCCGATGTTCCCGGGGCGCGGATCGCACACCGGTCCTCGCCGTCTCCCTTCACGGCACTCGGAGCCAAGGGAGTCGGCGAGGGGACAACGATGAGCGCTCCCGCTGCGCTGGCGAACGCCGTCGCCGATGCGCTCGGCAGGGACGACATCGAGCTGCTGCTTACAGCTCCACGCGTCTGGGAGCTCCTCCAGTGAAGCCCGTGCCCTTCGACTACTTCGTGGCCCACTCGGTGGAAGAGGCGCTCGCCGCGCTCGCCGCTGGCGGGGAGGACGCAAAACCGATCGCCGGCGGGCAAAGCCTCGTGCCTGCCTTGAACATGCGCCTGCTCCGTCCATCGTTGCTCGTCGACCTGAACCGCGCCGGCCTGGACGGGCTTGCGGAGGAAAACGGCAGACTTCGCGTTGGCGCGATGGTGAGGCAGGCCACGCTCGAGCGCTGCGCCGATTCCCACCCGCTCGTCCGCGAGGCGCTCGCCTACGTGGGGCACGTCGGCACGCGTGCGCGTGGCACGGTTGGAGGCTCGATCGCGCACGCGGACGGAGGCGCCGAGCTGCCCCTTTGCCTCGCCGCGCTCGGGGGCTCGATCATCGTCGACGGCCCGAACGGGCGCCGCGAGATCGAGCCGGAGGACTTCTTCGTCACGCACTACTCCACGACGCTTCAGCCCGGCGAGCTCATCGTCGAGACCACGTGGCCCGCGCCCCGCGCCGGCGAGGCGTACGCCTTCGAGGAGCTCGCGCTCCGAGCGGGCGACTACGCGCTGTCGATGGTGGTCGTCAGCGGGACGACCGTTGCGGTCGGAGCGGTCACCGACCGGCCAACCGTCCTCGGCGAGGTCGGCGCGCTGCTCGCCGGCGCCGATACATCCAACGAACTCGCCCGCGAAGCGGGAGCGCTTGCCGCGACGCTTGTCGATCCGCCGGGCCACATCCATGCCTCGCCCCGCGTATCTGAAGCACCTCACCGGCGTGCTGGTCGAGCGAGCTCTGAGGAGATCGTGGACATCGAGCTGACTGTCAACGGACGTCCCGTTTGGGAGTCGGTCGAGCCGCGGCTGCTGCTCGTGGACTTCCTGCGCCACCGCCTCGGCCTCACCGGGACGCATGTCGGGTGCGAGCACGGGGTTTGCGGTTCCTGCACGGTTCAGCTCGACGGAGAGGCGGTGCGGTCGTGTCTCCTGCTCGCCGTGCAGGCGGACGGTTCGACGCTGGAGACGGTGGAGAGCCTCGCCCAGGGCGACGAGCTCTCGCCTCTGCAGCAGGCGTTCCGCCGCAACCACGCCCTCCAGTGCGGCTTCTGCACGCCGGGAATCCTGATGGCCGCGACGGAGCTGCTCGAACGGGGAACTCCCACGAGAGAGCAGATCGTCGATCTGCTCTCGGGCCACCTCTGCCGGTGCACGGGCTACGCGCCGATCGTGGCCGCGATCGAGCAGGCTGCGGCCGAGTGAACCTGGCACAGTCGCTCCTCGCCGCGTGCGAGCGACACCCGGAGCTCAACGCGTTCCCGGGGCTGACGTACGGCGAGCTTCTCCTGCGGGTGAGGCGCATCGCGGGCGGTCTAGCCCTCAAAGCGGGTGACCGGGTCGCGATCGTCCTCGACAACCGGCTCGAGACCGCGCTCCTATTCTGGGCATGTCAGTGGGCGGGTCTGATAGCGGTGCCGCTCTCGTGGCGGATCTCGGACAACGATCTCGCGTACTGCGTCGAGGACTGCGGTGCACGCATCGTCTTTCGCGCCGGGGGCCCGCTGCCTGACGGCCCGGAGCATCCGGGCGAGCTCGACCGTAACGACCGGGAGCACGCGCTCATGCTCTACACGTCCGGCACGACCGGCCGGCCGAAGGGCGTGCCGCGGTCGCATCGCGCCGATCGCGCCAGCGGTTGGTCGCAGGCGCTGCAGCACGGCTACGGCTGGCGCGACCAGACCCTCGGCGTGATGCCGCTCTACCACACGATGGGGATCCACTCGCTCGTCGCGATGCACCTCATCGGAGGATGCTTCGTGCCGCTCGCGCGCTGGGACCCGGCCGAGGCGCTGCGGCTGATCGAGGCCGAGCGGATCACATCGCTCTACCTGGCGCCGACGCTGTTCCACGACCTCGTCCACCACCCCGACCTCGAGACGCGGGATCTTTCGTCTGTCCGCGCACTCGGCTACGCGGGCGCCGCTATGACGTCGGGTCTCGTCCGGCGCTGCGTGGAGGTGTTCGAGCCTGAGGTGTTCGTCAACCATGTCGGGTCGACCGAGATCTACACCTTCTCGATCGGTCGTGACCAGATCGCCAAGCCGGGGTGTGCGGGGCGCGCGGCAATGAACGCACGGCTCAAGCTCACCGACGAGGGCGAGGTATGCGTGCACCTGTCGTCGGACGAGGCGTTCTCCGGGTACTGGAACCGGCCCGACGCTGACGAGAAGGCGATTCGCGACGGCTGGTATTACACCGGAGACACGGGGCATCTCGACGCGGACGGCGACCTCTGGCTCGATGGTCGCGTCGACGACATGGTGAACTCCGGCGGCGAGAACGTCCATCCGCTCGAGGTCGAAGACGTCCTCGCAGAGTACCCTGGAGTCGACGAGGTGGCGGTCGTCGGCGCGCCGGACGACCGCCTCGGCCAGCGAGTGGTCGCGGTCGTCGTCGGCACCGCGACTGCGGAAGAGCTCGACGCGCACTGCCTCGCCTCGACGCTCGCCCGCTTCAAGCGCCCGCGCGAGTACCGCTTCGTGGCTGAGCTGCCGAAGAGCGCTTCAGGCAAGATCCTGCGGCGAGTCTTACGCGACAAGCTGGCTGACGAGCGGAAAGGGAGGGCGTGACAGACTACGACGGGTTCAGGCTCAACGCCGCCGACGAGCGCGGCGTCGCGACGATCACGCTCGACGTCCCGGGCAAGCTGAATCGCGTCTCGATGGCGGCGCGCGATCAGCTTGCCAGGCTATTCGAGGTGCTCGACCGGGACGACGCGGTGCGCTTCGTCGTGCTCTCGGGGGCTGACGGTCAGTTCACCGCAGGCGGCGACATCGCCGGGTTCCTCGAGCGGAGCCCGTGGGAGGTATCGCAACTCGCGTGGAACGTCGCAGCGCCGGAGCGGTGCTCGAAGCCGGTGATCGCGCGGCTCGCCGGCTACGTGTTCGGTGTCGGTTTCGAGCTTGCGCTGGCCAGCGACTTCCGGATCGCGGCCGACGACGTCCAGTTCGCGCTGCCCGAGGCGACAATCGGGATGATCCCCGGGTCGGGCGGCACGCAGCGTCTCGCGCGGATGGTCGGGCTCGGCCGGGCGAAGGACATCATCATGCGCGGCCGCCGCGTGGGAGCCGAAGAGGCGCTCGCACTCGGCCTTGTGACGCGCTTCGTCCAGGTCGCCGAGTTGGACGCGGCCGTGGCCGAGCTTGTCGGCGAGCTTTCCCGGCACTCGCCACTGGCGTTGAAGATGGCCAAGCGGGTTCTGAACACCGCCTACGATGGCCCTCTCCACCTCGGACTAGAGCTCGAGGGGTTGGCCTACGGACTATTGCGCCAGACCCACGACTTCCGCGAGGGCGTCGAGGCGTTCGGCGAAAAGCGCCGGCCAGACTTTACGGGCGAGTAAGCCGCCGGACGCCTAGTGTTGCAAACCGCTTGCAACCCAACGGTGCGACACAACCCAATACGAAGCATTACCCGACGCCATGGCGAACTGGTCTCGCGCCGCGTCAGAACGCAAACGACGGTACGAGACGACACCAAGCGGCACCCGAGGAAGTCCCCATGGAGTCGAACAAAGACCTCCTTTCGGCGGCGGGGTCGAGACGGTGTTGCGTCGCGGCCTGGCGGTCGCCATGCTCAGACCTTGCCCCTGCGATGGAAGGAGTTCTTGTGGATGCTGTGATCACCGGGCCGACGACACCCGTACTGACGGTGACGCTCGCCGAGGGCGAGTCGGTTGTGGCCGAGTCGGGAGAGCTGTCCTGGCTCGGCGGCGATGTCACGCTCGAGACGGGTCGCAATGTCGGGATGTCGCAGGGCGGGTTTCTGAAATCGGCGAAGCGTGCGCTTGGTGGCGGCACGTTCTTCATGACGCGCTATTCGACAGGCTCGGGTGGGTTCGTTGCGTTCGCGGCTAAGGCGCCCGGCGAGATCCGCGAGCTCGTGCTTGACAGCACCCACGAGTTCGTTGTCCACCGGCACGGCTTCGTCTGTTGTGAGGAAGGCGTTGAGCTTTCCATGCACGTGCAGCAGAAGCTAGGGGTCGGCATCTTCGGTGGGAGCGGCTTCTTCCTCCAGAAGCTGTCGGGCAAGGGCCGCGCCTACGTCGAGCTGCACGGCCAGGTTGTCAGCTTCCACCTCGAGCCGGGGCAGGAGATGCGAGTCCACCCCGGCCACGTCGGCCTTTTCGAGTCGACTGTCAGCCTCGAGCTGACCACCGTCCCGGGGATCCGAAACAAGCTGTTCGGTGGCGACGGCCTCTTCCTTGCCCAGTTGCGAGGTCCGGGCGAGGTCTGGTTGCAATCGATCACGCTGGCCGGGCTCGCGCACGCTCTGCAGCCCTACATCGTCACCGAGACAGCTGCCGAAGGAGGAGCGCTGGCAGGTGGCGCGGCCATCCTCGGCTCGCTCATGAAGAACCGCTGAACGCCAAGAAAAAGACCTGCGCTCGAACGGTGAACGCTAGACGCGTGCCCTGTTTCCGCGGTTGCGCCGCCGCGTGTATGTCCCGAAGACCATGTCCCAGTAGGGGACGCTCACGCCGAAGCCGCGTTCGTCGTCTTCGAAATGGTGCCGCATGTGTAGCTCACGAAGCCATCTCCCTAGCCGGCTCTTCGGCCGTGCGTGGTGGAGCGAGTAGTGCAGCATGTCGTAGAGCAGGTACCCGGTGAAGAATCCCGCGCAGGTTGCGGAGCCGACTTCAATGCCTAGGGTAGAGACGAAGAGGGCCCAGAACCCTGCGGCGAGCGGCAACGAGAGGGCCGGCGGTAGGACCAGTCTCATGGGATCGTTCGGGTGGTCGTGGTGTACACCGTGGATCATCCAGTGGAGTCGGGCGCCGAACCCGTGATCCGGTTCGAAGTGGAAAACGGTGCGGTGCCCCCAGTACTCGCAGAGGGTCCAGAAGCCGTAGCCGCCGCCCAGAGCTAGCAAATATGAGCGCCAGCGGAGGTCACCGCTCCCGACCGAGCCGAGCGCGGCGATGGCTGGAACGAAGATGAGAGGTGGTACGGCCGGGTGTATACGGGTCAGCCGATCTGCCACGTTCCACCGAAACATGGGCGGCGACGCGCTGTGCACGTCGGTTCGGGAGATCTTCGCCGGCGTTGCGACGGTATCGTCTTGCATGCGCTCTCGACTTTAGCGGAGTCGGGGCTACTGCTAGACCAGCTCGGAAGAACACAATAACGTTCCGGTCGCTTCCGGGCCTGCCCCAGACTCATGGACATCGACACCTTCGCAATAGGATTCGATCACCGCGACCGCGATCGTCTGCACGGTCTCTGGGACGAGGCGCTCGACGCGGAGGTCTGGTCGGAGGGCAAGCTCGTGGCGGCTTTCGAAGCTGCTTGGGCCAGCTGGAATGGACTGTCGACGGTCGCGATGAACGGCTGGACCGGCGCGGCGCTGGCTGCGCTCGAGTTCTTCGGTGTCCGCGGGAAAAAGGTGCTGTGCCCGTCCAATACGTTCATGGCAGCTCCTCTGGCGATCCAGAGCGCCGGCGGTCTCGTCGAGTTCGTCGACTGCAACCGCGAAGATCTCTGCATGTCATTCGAGGACTTCGAGCGAAAAGCTATCGAACACGAACCGCACGCCGTGATGCTCGTCCACATCGGCGGTCATATTGCGTTCGACGTGGGGCAGATCGCTGCTTACTGTCGCGAGCACGGGATCGTGCTGCTCGAGGACTGTGCGCACGCTCACGGCGCGTCATGGGACGGTAAGCGCGCAGGCACCTGGGGTGACGCCGGCATCTGGTCGTTCGCTGCCACGAAGACGATCTCCACCGGCGAGGGCGGAGCACTCGTATCGAGCAATCCCGAGCTCCTGGAGTTCGCACGCACCTTCCGGAACTACGGGAAGCCGGACTACACGACGCGCGGTCTCAACTTCCGGATGAACGAGTTCACCGCAGCCCTAGGCATCGTCGGCGCCGAGCGACTCGCTGAGATCGTGGCCTGGAAGAACACCGCAGCGCGGACATACCTCGACCCGCACCACGCGCATCGGCTACGGCTCCCCGAAGGCATGGTCTCGGGTCTCTACAAGTACGTCGTGTTCGAGCCCATCCCACGCTCCACCGGCAAGGTCTATGACGCCCCGTGCCACCGGATCATGGGGCACAACGTCGACCTGCCGAACTCGGACTGGGTTACGACGAACCACTGGTGTGCGCCTCTCTACTACCGACCGCGCGTGGCGTTACAGGCGGCCTCGGGATGAGGGTTCTCGTGACGGGAGGAGCCGGCTTCGTAGGCTCACACGTCGTCGATCGATTGTGGGCGAACGGGCACGAGCCGCGTATCTTCGATCTCGTCCCCTCGCCGTACCACTCCGCCGGAGAGATCGACACGGCGATCGGCGACCTGCTCGATCCGGACAGCGTCCGCACGGCCATCCGCGGCTGCGACGCGGTGTTGCACCTCGCAGCGGTTGCCGACGTCAATATCGTCGTTGCCGATCCGACGAGGGCCGAGGCCGTGAACGTCCGCGGGACGCAGATCCTGCTCGAGGCCGCTCGAGAGGTGGGGGTCGACCGCGTCGCCTATGCGAGCACGGTGTGGGTCTACGGGGTCGAAGGCGACGGCGGCACAGTGGACGAAGACACCCCGCTGAGTTTGCCGACCCACCTCTACACAGCGACGAAGCTCGCAGGAGAGATGTACTGCCGATCCTACGACGAGCTGTATGGCGTTCCACATTCGATCCTGCGCTTCGGAATCCCCTATGGACCTCGCGCCCGCAAGGCAGCGGTCGTCGCGGCTTTTGTCGCGCGCGCGCTTGCCGGCGAGACGCTCACGATTGCCGGTGACGGTTTGCAGTCGCGACAGTTCGTCTACGTCGAGGATCTCGCCGAGGGCTGCGTCGCCGCCCTCGCCCCGCAGGCTGCAGGGCGCGCCTACAACCTCGTTCGTGACGAGTCGGTGAGTGTCCGAGCAATCGCCGAGATCGTCCGCGATCTCGTTGCGGCCGTGCCGATCGAGTTCGGTCCAGGGCGTCCCGCGGACGCGAAGATCACCCATGTCTCGGGCGAGCGTGCCGCAGCCGAGCTGGGCTGGCGGGCCACAACCCCGTTCGTGGAAGGCGTCCAGTCCTACGTTGAGTGGCTCACGGAGACGAGCGGCTCGCCTGTCGCACCGGCAGTTTCGATGATGAGGGGCAACGCAGCAGCCGTCTTGGCCCAGGAGCCTGCCGAGCTGTAGAAGTCGGCGTCGTGCAGCAACACGATGTCGCCGGCCGCAAGATTGCGGGTCGCGAGTCGTGCGATGCCGGCGGGAGTCGCACGTCGAGTCCAGTCGCGCCCCCAGCGTGACCAGAGGAGAGGGAGCCAGCCGTGCCGTCGTGCAAGCGCGATCCCTGCCGCGCTGAACACCCCGTACGGCGGTCGGTATGTGGCCGCCTCGACGCCTGTCGCCGCGCCGATCACGTCTGCGGCGCGCGCCAGATCCTCGGCAAGCGCCCGCGGCGTCCGGCGCAGCAGCAGCGTGTGCCGGTAACCGTGGATTCCGATCTCGTGTCCCGCGGCCGCGATCTCCGCAGCGAGCGAGGGCCGGCGCTCCACTTGCTCCGCGACGAGGAAGAACGTCGCGCGCGCGTTTGCTGCGTCGAGCAGTTCGAGCACGGCTGGGGTTCCCAGCGGGTGCGGCCCGTCATCGAAGGTGAGAGCGATCCCATGCGGCAACGGGAGCCGGAGCCGGATTCCGAACAGGCCAGCGAGCGGCGGCACCACCGGCGCCGGCGCCGGCGCGCACCACACCGCGGCGAGCGCGGCGGCCCCTAACAGCGGCCGTCTCAAGGCCTACGGCCGTCCATCAACTCGAGAACGCACGAGGCCGCGGAAGGAAGCGTGCGAAAGTCGTCGGTTTGGCTGCGCCCCCGCACGAAGGCCCGCACGATCGCGGCGCGCAGCTGACTGCGGCGGGACACGACATCCGCGAGCCCGAAGTGACGGAAGGCTCGGTTGTTGATCCGGACGTGGCCGCGACCCCAACCGTACGAGATCGCCGGGCAGCCGACCATGATCGCTTCGAGGACAGTCAGGCCGCCGGTCGAGTGCACGAGCACATCCGCGGCGGCGAGCCAATCGGGCATCAGTGTCGTGAACCCCTCGACGCGAACCCGTGGGTTCGAGCCGAAGCTCTGCAGAAGCTTGCCGCGAACGTCCTCGTTGCGTCCACAGAGGCACACGACTTGCGACACCTCGTCGAGCTCTAGGGCTGTGGCGGTAGCGCCCTCGACGTCTCCGACTCCCCAGCCGCCACCTGAGACCAGCACCACCTTCCCCGTCGACGGCAGCCCGAGCGTGCGACGCGCCTCCGCCTGCGATCGAGGTTGCAGGAACTCCGGCGCAGTGAACCCGTGCACGACCTGTACTACGGCGTCGTCGCCGGCGACTTCGCGGACCTCGGGTATCGACTCTGGATGTGTCGTCAGGTGGAGGTCGACGCCCGGCGTCGCCCAGTAGTCCATGGCCGCCAGGTCGGTGATCCCCGCTACGACCGGCACTTCGATCGAGCCCGCAGCCCGAAGACGCCCGAGCACCTCTGTCACGTTCGGATAGACCGACACGATCACTGCAGGATCGAGACGGCGGACCAGCCGGAGGAGTCCGGGAGTTGATAGTCGTGTCATCGACAACTGGGTGAACGCGCGCGTCGGACCGAACCGTGCGGCAAACCAGAAGGCGACGTCCCAAAGCCACTGGAACCGGAAGAAGACGACGGTTGCCGCGCTCGCGCTGAACGCTGCCACGATTCGGCCCATCGCCGGCAGGCAGTCTTCGATCACGACATCGACATCGGGCCGCTCCGAGCGAAGTTGCGCCGCCAGCGTGCGTGCCGGAAGATCGTGGCCCTCCCCGACGCTCGCGGTGAAGATGAGGACGCGATCCTGCACCGGAGGAACCTAGCCGAGCCGTGAGGTTTGACAAGCTCATGGCATGTATGCGCTCCTCGGAATCGTCCTCACGATAGGGTTCGCAGACTCGATCAATCCCTCGACGATCGGCCCGGCGCTTTTCCTCGCCTCCGGCCGCGACGCCGAGCGGAGGTTGCTCGGATTCATCGCCGGCGTGTTCGTCGTCTCGGCGACAGTCGGTGTCGTGGTTGTAGCGGGCCCTGGTCGCGCGTTGCTCGCGCACCGCCCGAATCAGCGCACCGAGCACGTCATCGAGGTCGCTGCGGGCGCCGCCCTGCTCGTACTCGCAGTGGTGCTCTGGCTCACGCGCAAGCGCTTCGCACGTCGAATCGTCCGGAGCGGCGAAACCGTTCAGCGGACATCGTTTCTCGCCGGTGCCGGGATCATGGCCGTGGAGCTGCCAACCGCGCTGCCCTATTTCGCCGTGATCGCTGCCGTCACCGGGTCGGGACGGACATTGGCAATCCAGGTCGCGCTCATCCTCCTGTTCAACGTCATGTTCGTCGCACCACTCGTCGCAGTGCTCCTGGTCCGTCAGCTTGCAGGCCCGCGAGCTGTGGAAGCGCTCGCCCGCGCTCGCGAGCGAGTGGAGCAGCATGCCGGGATCCTCGGGCCCGCTCTCGTGCTTCTCATCGCGCTCATCCTGCTCGCGATCGGGATCGTCGGGCTGTCGTGATGCCTGCGCCGGTTCGCGCGCGGGTTACGCTGGTGCTCTGATCGCCCGAGGCCGTTTCTCTGTAGGAGCTCGAACCGAAATGAGCCCTTGTGCCGTCGGGACGTGCTGTGCACTCACGCTGCCTCGTCCTCAGTCGCCCCGATACGTCACGTATCGAGGCTCCCTGCGTCCTTGCATCGCACGCACCCAGCCCATCCCGACAACGAAGCTCATTCCGGTTCGAGCTCTAAGTCGCCGCTAATGGTGGGCCTGCGCCGCTGGTCTCGCCGAGTCGCGCTCGGGCTCCTCGTTCTGCTCGTGCTCGTGACTCTCGCCTCGCTCGGCTACAACGCCGCCTGGAGCGGGGGAGAGCGGCCTGCGAAAGCGCTGTACCCCGGCCCGTACGTCTTGGTCGACGGGACACTCGTTGCCTACCGGCACTGGGGGGACAAGGGCAGCCCGATCGTGCTGGTTGGCGGCTTTGTCGAGCCATCCTGGGTCTGGCACCTTCTCGGCCCCCTCCTCGCGAGTCGGCATCGCGTCTACGCACTCGACCTGCCGCCCTTCGGCTACACGCAGCGCGACGGCCGCTACAAGCTCGACGACTGGGTCGCTCTGCTGCGCGGGTTCGAGCGACAGATGAGGTTGAGTCGGGCGGTCGTCGTCGGCCACTCGCTCGGCGCGGCCGTTGCCGTCGCCGACGCGCTGCAGCACCCGACCGAGACGTCCGGGATCGTTCTCCTCGACGGCGACGCGCTGGCCGCCGGCCGGGGAGCAGGCTGGCTCAGTCACCTGCTGATCAACCCGTTCTACACGACCATCTTCCGCATCGCGACGAGCTCCGACTGGATCGTCCGCCGGGCGCTCGACGACGCTTACGGCCCGAATGCGCCACCGCCCAGCCGTGACGATCTGCAGGAATGGGAGCAGCCCTTCCGTGTCCAGGGCACTCGTGGAGCGTTCAAGACGCTCGTCTCCTACGGCATTCAGGGCTTTCAGCTCGACGAGCTGAAAGCGGTGAAACGGCCGAGCCTCGTGGTCTGGGGCGCCAATGACAAAGTCGACTCGGTCTCGGCCGGCCGTCACACGGCTGCCGCGCTCCACGCGTCGTTTGTCCTAGTTCCCGCCGCCGGGCACCTCTCGATGCTCAGCAACCCCGTCGCGGTCGCAGCTGCGGTCGACGGCTTCGCGGCTCGAACGAACACCGTCGCCCGCTAGGAGCGAGACAATCCGGCTCTTCCAACAGGACGGGGGCGCAAGCGCCCCCGTCCGACTGCGCACGTCCGCGCTCAGCTGACCCGGACGGTCAGGCGGAGGACGTTGTCCTCGCCGACGGTCTTCATGCCGGTCATGTAGTCCTCGCCGGCCTTGGTGGTGAAGCGGTAGACGCCGGCCTTGGCGAAGGTGATCTTGGTGGACGCGCCCATGTGGGCGAGCATCGCGGGCGGGAAGGTCCCCTTGAGGCCCATCATGCCGCCGATGCTCAGACGCGTGTAGGTGACGGCTGGGCCGCTGGTCTTGATCAGCTTGTGCGGCATCACGTCGCTGTTGGTGACGCTGATTGAGGCGCCTCGGCGGATGACGATGGTCTGGCTTGCCCGGTAGGCGCTGCCGTTCAGCGACCAGGCGTGGCAGCCGCGTGTCTGATGACGGATCACGAGTGAAGCCTGGGTGGAGCTTGACGCCGCCGGTGCGAAGGCGGCGGAGACGCCGGTCAGCACGAGCAGAGCGAGCAGTGGAATCGTGCGCTTGATCTTCATGATGCTCCCTTGTTGGGTGATCCCAGTCTCGGGCCACGCATGGAGCTGAGCGTCCGCCGAGACACTGACGTCGCTCGCACGCTTGCCGCGGCGTTCTTGCGGGTATGCCGCAGCGTGTCTGTGTCGGATCGCCGATGGTCGCCCCGCGGGGTCGCCATACCGTGGATGCAGCAATCCAAGACAACCGCGAAGGAGAGACGACCATGAGGAAGCTGCTGGAATGGGGCGGAGTCGCCGCCGGATTCGTGCTGATCGCCTTCGGCGTCGGCGCGCTCGTCCTCGGGATCAACGGCCGCTCGACCGTGCGTTCGAGCCTCAAGCTGGAGCAGGTCGTCGGCACGCCCAACATGACGCCTGCCGCGATCGCCGTCGAGGCCAAGAAGGCAGGGCTGCCGGCAAGCATCAAGCTGCCGACCGTCGATGTCGCCGGCAAGGCGATCAACACTGGTGACCGCGCACGCGCGTTTGCCAGTTACATGCGGATCCACGCGCTCGAGGCCACCGGTGGGCTGACGTATTCGCAGACGCCGCGCTACGCGACGGCCGACGGCAAGGGCACGAACGACTCGACGAAGGCGCAGACTGGTCCGAGCGGACAGCCGCTCGACAACCCGGTGCGCAGCGTCTGGATCACCGAGACGGCGCTTTCGACCGCGCTCAACACCTCCTACATGGCCGAGCAGCTGTCGATCTTCGGCATCGTCGTCGGAGCCGCGCTCCTGCTGAGTGGGATCGGCTTCTTGATCCTCGCCCTCGGCGGAGCATTGCGAGGAGGCAGCGTCTTCAAGCTCGCAAAGCCCGGCCAGCGCGCAGAGGCCATGCACGCGTAGGTCCTGTCAATGGCGAGAACCGAGGGCGGCACGCGCCGCCCTCGGCCGTTGTCCGCGAATACCGATTGGACGAAAGGGAGTGAGTGGTGAGCGACAGCCGCTACGCACCGAGACAGAACCGATCCGGCGGGAGCGTTGGTTACAAGGATGCGATGTTCGGGGTCGCCGCGTTGCTTCTCGGGCTCCTCGTCTCGGTCCTGGGCTTCTTCGCCCTGATGATGTGGCTCGACGCTCGCAGCGCGCGTGACGACGCAAGGCACGCTGCAGCCAAGCCCGCTCCAGCCAGCTCTTCGACGTCCGGCTCGACGGCCAGCCTCGGTTCCCTCACGAGCTTCAGCGGCGCTGCGCCGGCGAACGCCGACGTTCTCGCAGCAGCTCACGAAGCGTTCCCGGCGACGCTGCCCGCAGCTTCTGCCGGCCCGGTGGCGGAGGTCAACCTCGTTCTGACCGACCTGACCGTTCAGATCGCTCCCGGCATCAAGTACAGCGCCTGGGCCTGGGCGGGCGGCGCTCCCGGCCCGGTAATCCATGTGCGCCAGGGGCAGCTGGTGAAGATCACGCTGACCAACAAGGGCGCGATTCCGCACTCGGTCGACTTCCACGCGGCTCGCATCGCACCGGACAAGGCCTTCGGCGATGTCTTCCCGGGCAAGTCGGTCAGCTACAGCTTCCGCGCCAACGACGCCGGCGTGTTCATGTACCACTGCGGTACGAAGCCGGTCTTGATGCATATCGCCAATGGCATGTACGGGGCGATCGTCGTCGAGCCGAAGCCAGGGGTTCTGCCGAAGGCCGACAAGAACTACGTCCTCGTCGCCAGCGAGTGGTACCTCGACTCCGACGGGCTCGGCAAGCCGGCGCAATTCAGCATGGCCAAGGCGCACGCCCGCCAGCCCGACTGGATGACCTTCAACGGCTACGCCGGCCAGTACGTCAAGCACCCGTTGACGGCGAAACCCGGCGAGCTCGTCCGCTTCTGGGTCGTGGATGCCGGCCCGTCGCTCGACACGGACTTCCACATCGTGGGGACGATCCTGAACACCGTCTACGCATTCGGCGACATGAACCCCGCCGACGCACTACACAACGTGCAGACGGTGACGGTGCCCGCGGGCGGCGGCGGCGTCTTCGACGTGAAGATCGACGCGCCCGGCCTCTATCCGTTCGTCTCCCACGCGTTTGCCGCCGTCGACCAGGGACAAGTCGGCTTGCTGAACGTCGGCAACGTCAAAGGGACGATGAGCCACTAGCGCACCGTCAGGCCTGACGCAGTTCAGCCGGCGTCGTCCCCGGCCTCGCTCAAGAGGCCCTGAGCGAGCGCGTACCGCACGAGCTCGGCGCGTGTTTGGAGACGGAGCTTCTGCATGATGTGGGCTCGATGCGTCTCGGCCGTGCGGACCGAGATGTAGAGCATGCCCGCGATCTCCTGGTTCGTATGGCCGAGGGCCAACAGGCGAAGCACGTCGCGCTCGCGGTCGGAGAGCGGGTCGGCGTCCGCCCGTTTCCGTTCCTCGGCCTCGGCCGAGACCATGCGCGCCCCCAACGTCGGGTGGACGTAGCTGCCGCCGCCGGCAACCTCTCTGACCGCCGTGACGAGGTCGGTGTCGGCTGCCTCCTTGAGGATGTACCCGGACGCGCCGGCGGCGAACGCCTCGCGGACGTAGTGCGGGTCGTCCTGCATCGAAAGGATGAGGACCTTGGCATCAGGGGCGTCCTTGAGGACATCGGGGATCGTCTCGATGCCGCTCTTGCCGGGCATCACGATGTCCATCAGGATCACGTCCGGCTTCTTGGCACGTGTCTCGAAGACCGCGTGCTGGGCGTCGCCGGCCTCGCCGACCACCTCGATTCCCTCCTCGGCATCGAGTACATGGCGGAGTCCGGTTCGGACGACCGCGTGGTCGTCGACGATCAGGACGCGGATGGTCACGACGACGGGACCTTGGCGACCAAGGTGGTGCCGCCACCTGGCCGCGATTCGATCCTGAGCTTCCCGCCGATCAAGCCGAGCCGTTCGCGCATGCCGTCGAGTCCCATCCCTTCGCGTGGGGCCTCGGTGTCGAAACCGCGGCCATCGTCTTCGATCAGAGCGGTAATCACGCCGCCGGCACGCGTGAGGACGATGCTCACGTTGCGCGCGTGGGCGTGCTTGACGATGTTGGTCAACGCCTCCTGCACCATGCGGTACAGCGCAGTCTCTACCTCGCTCGGCAAGCGCCCCTCACCAAGCTGTGCTTCGACGTCGAGCTTGAAACCGGTCTGCTCGACGAAGCTCTCAGCCAAACGCTCGACCGCCGCGGCGAGGCCGAAGTCGTCAAGTGCTTTCGGCCGCAGCTCGACGGCCAGTCGCCGGACGTCGCGCAGTGTTTCCAGAACCTGCCCGCGGACGGTCTTGAGCGCTTGCGCTCGAGCATTGGAGTCGGGCGCGTCCTCGACGGCTTTCAGCCCGAGGAGGACCGAGGTCAGCTCCTGGCCGGTCTGGTCATGGAGCTCGCGTGCCAAGCGGCGCCGTTCGAGCTCCTGCGCCTCGACGACCCGTCGCAGCGCGTCGGTTGCGACACGCCGCGACTGGTCGACGGCGACTGCGGCCCGGCTCGCGAACGTCTCGGTCAACCGTAGGTCGTCGTTCGTGAACCGTGGATCATCGCCTGACCTATCGTGTGCGACGACGACGCCGATCACCTGGTCGCGAACGATCAACGGCACGTAGAGGCCGGTGCGCGCGCCAATCGGACGACCGATGCCGTAGTCGACCTCGGGATCGTCGAGGAGCGAGTCGACCCTCTCACCACGCCGCCGCTCGAGCACCCGGCCGCTCTTCGAGCCGTCGGGCTCGAGCTCGAGCCCGACGATCTCGTCTGCATGCTCACCGTTGGCGGCCTCGATCACTAGCGTGCCGTCGGCCCGCGGCACCGCGATCGCGACCACCCGTGCGTCGATCAACTCACGAAGGCGCGACACGATCAACTCCAGCAACCGCGGCAGATCGATCTCTGTGGCAAGAGCGTTGCCGACTTCGTTCAGCGCCTCGAGCTGACGCGACCAGCGCCGCGATGCCTCGTAGAGACGCGTGTTCTCGATCGCCACCGCGGCCTGCGCGGCCAGCAGTCCGACGAGATCTTCGTCTTCGGCGTCAAAGTCGGCACCTTCCTCCTTCTCCGTCAGATAGAGGTTGCCGTAGGCGACGCCGCGCGACATGACCGGGACGCCGAGGAAGCTGCGCATCGGCGGATGGTTCGGCGGGAACCCGACCGAGCGGGGGTCGTCGCTGAGATCGTGCAGGCGCAACGCCTGGGCGTCGTGGATCAGCACGCCGAGGATCCCGCCGCCGCGTGGGAGAGCGCCAATCGCTTTCACCGCATCCGCGTCGAGGCCGTGCGTGATGAAACGCTCGAGCTCCTTCCCGTCGCGGTCTATGACGCCGAGCGCCGCGTAGCGCGCTCTCGTCAGGGCAGCAGCAGTCTCAACGAGCCGCTTCAGAAGCTCGTCCAAGGACAACTCGGAACTCAGGGCGATCCCGGCGCCGACTAGTGCACGCAGCCTGTCGTCCTGGTCGATGCCGATCTCGCTCACAAGACCATTATCCGCGGAGCGAGCTGGAACGAGCGTCAGGGTGAGGTTTGCGGCCAACTACGCAGGCGAGATCGGCGCTGGCCCCGATAGCTGATGCTGAGCCTGGCCCGATCATGGACGTACGACACAATGTCATTTCAAGGAGGCGACGATGAAGAAGATCCTGATCGCGACCGATGGGTCGCCGTCCTCGAGCGAAGCCGTCGACTTCGGGCTCGAACTCGCCACCGAGCACAAGGCAAAGGTGATCTTCGTTCACGTCGTTCCCGCGCTCGACATCATTCCGGAAGCCGCCTACTACGGCATGGGTGGGGCGGTTCCGCGCATCCCGCATACACCGGACGCATTCGATCGGGCACCGCTCGAGGACGCCGAACAAGCCGCCGTCCTGCGTGGCGTCGATGCAAGCTCGAAGCTCCTGGCGGGGAACGCGGTCGACGAGATCGTCGCCTATGCCGACTCGCAAGGCGCCGACTTGATCGTCGTCGGGTCTCGAGGCCACGGGACCATGGCCAGCCTCCTCCTAGGCAGCGTCTCACGTGGAATCCTGTCGGAGTCCAAACGGCCGGTGGCCATCATCCGGGGCCTCGCCGAGGTGCCGGTCGGAGCGAGGTAGGGCGTCGCAGGGATCCGCTTATGCGACGTCTGCCTCGTCCTCCCAGAGCCTCATTGTCGGCCCGCTGCCCCGGGGCGAGAACCAGGTAACCGTATCCACCTTCGTGCCGTCGCGGTGCGCGATCAGGTATGCGGCGAACGCCCGCAAGAACTCTTCCGAGTAGCGACCTTCGACGATCAGGCGCTGGCGCTCGTCGACCGTGACCCGCTTCAGCTCGAGGGACGTTGCGTCGGTGCCTTCCTCGATATGCCTCTCGAGCTGTGCTCTCGCCGCCCTAGCTCGCTCGGCAGGATCACCCGTGCCGTGGTGGGCCTGCGCGCACGGTCGGCTGCAGAAAGGGTCGCGCGAGCGCAGCGCAACGGGTGGCAGGGCCGAGCCGCAAACCGAGCACGTCTCCACGCTCTCTACGGTACCCGGAGCTCCACGGTCTCGGCTACCTGAGAGTGACGACGATCTTCGCGCCAGCGCCGTCGGCCTGCTTCTGCCACGCATCCGCGATGCGGTCGAGCGGGTAGGTCTCGAGGTCGAAGACCACCTCGCCTGCAGCGGCGTGACTGACGAGACGCAGGTACTCCTCGCGGAACACGTCCTTGGGGACGGCGAAATCGGTGTAGCCGTAGATCTCACCCACTTTGCCGCGGATCGACGCGGACGCTACGACGGCCTCGGCGCCGGCTGACTGGCCGATCTGCACCAGTCGCCAACCCGGTGCCGCAGCTTGGATCGCAGCGACCGCTGGTGTGCCCCAAAGCGTGTCGACGATGTACGTGGGGCCCTCGCCGCCCGTCGTCTCCTTGAATGCTGCGACGAGGTCGTCTACCTCGTCCAGACGAACTGTCGCGTCGGCGCCGAGATCGGACGCTCGTACGAGTCGCTCCTGGTTGCGGCCGGCAGCGACGACATGCTCGGCGCCGAACAGCTTGGCCGCCTGTACGGCAACGAGCCCGACGGTGCCGGTCGCACCGAGCACGAGCACGCGGTCGGTCTTCCGCACCGGTGCGCGCCAGACGACCGGCATCCAGCCGGCCATGCCCGCGATACCGCATGCGGCGGCGATCTCGTCGGATACCGCATCCGGGAGGGGGATGCCGAGGTCGGTCGGCCCTGCCGCGCGCTCGGCAAGCAGGCCGTCCCTCGACACACCTAGACCATCGCCGAACAGGTAGACGCGGCTACCGTCAGGGGCCTCCGCGACACCTTCGCAGCCGGGGACGTACGGGAACTCCGGGTGGCCGCCGAAGTAGCGGCCCGCGGCGACGTTGACGTCGATCGGGTTGAGCGAGACCGCCGAGACCTCGTAGATCACGTCACCCGCAGGGTCGGGCCGGTCAGCCGGTTCTGGTAGCAGCCCGAGCCCGCTGATGACTGCAGCCCTCACGGGCCAACCTTCGCAAGATGAAACGACGACTGCAAGCCACTTCCTGCAGGCTGCCTTCGGCAGATCTGTTCAAGACAGCGATAGCATCGCGACGTGGGTCGACAACCAGGGCAGGTAGTGGACTTCGGGCTCGATGGGCGAGTCGCTGTTGTGATCGGTGGCACCGGCGCGCTGTGCAGCAGGATGGCCGGGGCTCTGGCCGAAGCGGGCGCGCGAACTGTGATCGTCGGGCGCGACGAGGCGAAAGCACACCTCGTGTTGGACCGCCTGCGCGTGGATGGCGGCGGGTTGGCGTTCGAGGTCTGCGACGTCACGCGCCGCGACGAGCTTCGCGACCTGGTGGAACGCGTGCGGACCGCGTTCGGCCAGATCGATGTCCTAGTCAACGGCGCCGGTGTCAACTCTGCGACGCCGTTCCTGGAGATCTCCGATGAAGAGATGGCGCGGATCGTCGACGTCAACCAACTCGCCGTGATGCGCGCCTGCCAGGAGTTCGGGCGGTACTTCGTCGAGCGCGCTTCGTCCTCCGGCGTGGGCGCGAGCATCATCAACATCGGCAGCATCTCGGGCCTCACACCCTTGTCGCGGGTGTTCACCTACTCGATGACCAAGGCGGCGGTGCACAACCTGACCAAGAACCTGGCCCGGGAGTGGGGGGCCTTCGGCATCCGCTGCAACACTCTTGTCCCGGGGTTCTTCCCTGCGGAGCAGAACCGGGAGATCCTGACTCCCGAACGCGTGACGGGGATCGTCGGCCATACGCCGCTCGGGCGCTTTGGCGAACCGGATGAGCTCGCCGGCGCAACGTTGCTTCTGGCCAGTGACGCCGGCCGGTTCATCACCGGCGCCGAGCTCGTGGTCGACGGTGGGTTCAGCGCGCGCACAATCTGAGGGCGCGCCGCCCGCAGCTGAAGCGTCTATGCGCTACCGACCGCGGCCGGCGCCAGCTCTCGGCGTACGACGGGTGCGACTTCGGTGCCGTAGAGCTCGATCGCCCGCATGATCTTCGCGTGCGGCATCGTGCCGACGCTGAACTGAAGCAGGAAACGGTCGTGGTCGAAGAGCCCGTGCTGGTAGAGGATCTTCTCCACGATCTGCTCGGGGTTGCCGACGAAGTTGGCGCCGCGGAGGGTTGCAGCCGCGTTGTAGTCGGTTCGCGTATGCGGCGGCCAGCCGCGCTCGCGGCCGATCTTGTCCATCATCGCGGCGACGTACGGATACGAGTCGTCGAGCGCCTCCTGGGCGTTTGTGGCGATGTAGCCGTGCGAGTTGATGCTCAGCGGCAGGCGTCCGTGACCGGCCTCCTCGCCGGCGCGGCGATGAAGCTCGGTGAACGGCACGAAGCGCTCCGTTGGGCCGCCGATGATCGCGAGCGCCATCGGCAGGCCGAGGTAGCCGGCACGGACCGCGGACTGAGGCGTGCCGCCGACGGCCACCCACACCGGGAGCGGATCCTGCAGCGGCCTCGGGTAGACGCCGCGGTCGTCGATCGCCGCGCGGTGCCCGCCGGGCCAGCTGATCCGCTCCGACTCACGCAGTGCGAGCAGTAACTGCAGCTTCTCCTGGAAGAGCTCGTCGTAGTCGTCCAGGCGATACCCGAAGAGCGGGAACGATTCGATGAAGGAGCCGCGCCCGGCCATGATCTCGGCGCGCCCGGCCGAGAGTAGGTCGAGGGTCGCAAAGGCTTGGAAGACGCGGACAGGATCGTCGGAGCTCAGCACCGACACGGCGCTCGTGAGGCGAATCGTCTTCGTGCGCTCTGCCGCCGCCGCGAGCACGACGGCCGGAGCTGAGACCACGAAGTCGGGCCGGTGGTGTTCTCCGACCCCGAAGACGTCGAGCCCGACCTGGTCTGCGAGCTCGATCTCCTCGAGAAGGTCACGTAGCCGCTGCTGCGGGCTCACCTCATCCGAGGTCAGCTCCGCGAACGTATAGACGCCGAGTTCCATTGCTCTAGCCTAGCAGATACTTGCGTACACAAGCTTCTGCGGGCGCGAGCGGCGCTAGTGTCGGGAGAGGCTTTGCCGCGACCGGAACAGGAGTTGAGTATGGCGCGCTACGTGACCACGATCGAGTCGCGGCTCCCCACAGCCGACGCGTTCGCATATATGGCCGACTTCGCCAACGCGCGGGCCTGGGATCCGAGCGTGAGCGAGGCGCGCCCGGTCGGTGACGCGCCCCTCGGCGTCGGCTCGGCGTTCGATCTCGTCGCGCGCTTCGCCGGACGCGACGTTCCACTGCGCTACACGATCGTCTCGTTCGAGCCGCCTCAACGCGTGGTTCTCGAGGCGAACCGCCCGGGATTCGTGTCCCGCGACACGATCACGGTCGAGCCTGCGGGCGACGGCTCGAAGGTTCATTACGACGCGACGCTGGCCTTCAGCGGCGTCGGGCGACTCTTCGACCCGATCATGCAGCGCATCTTCAACCGCGTAGGAGCACACGCGGCGACCGGCATGCAGGCCGCGCTGAATCCGTGAACCCCGTCGCCGGAGCGAAGCTCGTCGACGCGGTGCTGGAGGCGAGCGTAGTCGGCAGCTTCACCCGCATCGGCTACCAGGCGCGGCGGCGGCTCTACCGCTGGGCGCCGCTCGACTCGCTGCGCCTCGACGGGAAGGTCGCCGTCGTGACCGGCGCAACCTCCGGGCTCGGACGTACGACTGCCGAGCTCCTTGCGCGGCAGGGCGCGGAGGTCTGCATCGTCGGGCGCGATGCCGATCGGACCGAGCGGGCGCGTGGAGAGATCGCCGCAGCAGCCGGCTTCGCGGTCGAGGCCGATCTCGCCGATCTCTCGCTCTTGTCGGAAGCTGCGGCGTTCGCGGCCCGATTCGCTGAGCGGCACGATCGCCTCGACGTGCTCGTGCTGAATGCGGGTGCGCTCACGCACGAGTACAAGGTCACGGCCGAGGGAAACGAAGTCACGTTCGCAACGCACGTCCTCTCGCAGTTCCTGCTCACGAGCGCGCTCCGCCCGCTGCTCGAGGCGTCCACGCCGGCGCGGGTCATCGCCGTCGCCTCCGGCGGCATGTACACGGAGCGGCTCGATGTGGACGGTCTCGAGCCGGACCGGGACGCCTACGACGGGACCGCTGCGTACGCTCGCTGCAAGCGGGCGCAGGTTGCGCTCGCAGAGGAGTGGACACGGCACCTACACGGCACGGGCGTCACTGTCAACACGATGCACCCGGGCTGGGCCGACACGCCCGGAATCCGAACCGCTCCGGGCTTCAGCCGGGTCATCGGGCCGCTACTCCGCACGCCGGAGGAGGGCGCGGACACCATCGTCTGGCTGGCCGCTGCGCCGGAGGCGGTCGCCGCGAGCGGCCTGTTCTTCCTCGACCGGCGACCGCGCGCGAAGCATCGACTTCGTCGCACGCGCCGCCCGGACGAGCCCCGCGAAGCAGCACGGCTCTGGGAGCTCTGCCGCGAGCGCACCGCACCGTTTGCAGACTGAGCTCGTCTCACTGCGTCGCGTCGACTACCGTGCGGGAATGGTCCTTCCCGATAGCGCGCGCGAGGTTCTTCTCTCCGGTGCGCTTGCCCATCTCGTGACGATCAACCCAGACGGGGGCCCGCAGGTTGCATGCGTGTGGGTCGGTCTCGACGGCGACGAGATCGTCTCGGCGCACCTGAGCGTGTCGCAGCGGAAGCTCCGGAATATCGCGCGCGACCCACGGGTCGCGCTCTCGATCGAGGGCGCCGAGGCGAACGCGATCGGGATGCGCCACTACCTCGTCGTCCGAGGGACGGCCCGCATCAGCGAGGGAGGTGCACCCGAGCTCCTCCAGCATCTCGCCCACACATACGTCGGGCCGGACGCGGTCTTCCCGCCGATGCCCGACCCGCCGCCCGGGGCGGTCCTCCACATCACGCCCGAGTCGGTCGGCGGCATCGGCCCCTGGGTCGACGCGTCCGACGGCTCCTAGGAGTCAATTCCGGAGGATGAGCAAGCTGCTCATCGGGTGCCTGCTTGCCGCGCTCGTCGTCTCCGGCTGCGGCACGAAGCCGACGACACCCAGGCCGTCCCAGGCAGTGCAGCGCTCCGTCGCCGGGAGGTTCTCCACGGCGCTCCTTCGCGGCGACGTCGGGGCCGCCCGCGCTCTGCTCGCGCCTCGCGGGGACGGGGCTCTCGCGTTTCTCGTCCAGGAGTCCGTCGCACCCTGGAGGGGCCGGCGCGTGTCGATCCAGCTTCCTCCCCGGCGCGTCGGGAAGTACTGGGCGGTCGGCTTCGCGCGCCGGCGAACGCAGCGGGACAAGACGTTCGAGACGCAGAGAGGCGACCTCCTTGTGACCGTCGCGTTGTCGGCTATCGGCGTGCGGGTCACGTTCTTCACTTTCGAGAACCTCGTCACGCGCTACAGCACACACCGCGACTCGCAACTGCTGCCGTCCAAGCGTTAGTTAGAGCTCGAACCGAAATGAGGCCTTGTGCCGTCCAGACGTGCTGTGCACGCGCGCTGCCGCGTCCTCAGTCGTCCCAATACGTCTCGTATTGGGACTCCCTGCGTTCTTGCGTCGCACGCACTCATCCCGTCCGGACGACGAAGCTCATTCCGGTTCGAGCTCTTAACCTCACAGCCCTTTCTTAACCGTGTCTCGTAGAGTGTTCGGGGCTGTGACTGTTCGCCGGGCAGCCGAGCGTGTCCACCTCTGCTTCCGCTCGGGTAAACCCGATCCGGCGCCCGGCTCGAACGTATGTGTGAACGCAACCTGGAGGAGAGACGCGTGACCGATCGCGGAACCGCTGCGCCGCCCACCCTGTCGCCCGCCGAGACGAAAGACCGGCTCGAACAGGCGCTCTTCGAGATCCGGCGGGTCATTGCCGGCCACGACGCGATGCTCGAGCGTGTGCTCGTGTGCCTGCTCGCGCAGGGGCATCTGCTGATCGAGGGTGTCCCCGGCCTTGCCAAGACGTTGACCATCAAGACGACTGCCGGCGTGCTCGGCGGCTCGTTCTCGCGCGTGCAGTTCACGCCCGACCTCGTGCCGTCCGACCTCGTCGGGACGCGGATCTACCGGCCAGGCGACGGCGTGTTCGACACGGAGCTCGGGCCGGTGTTCTGCAACTTCCTGCTCGCGGACGAGATCAACCGCGCTCCTGCGAAGGTGCAGTCGGCTCTGCTCGAGGTGATGCAGGAACGGCAGGTGACGATCGGTCATACGACGCATCCGGTTCCGGATCCGTTCCTCGTGATGGCGACCCAGAACCCGATCGAGTCGGAAGGCACCTACCCGTTGCCCGAAGCGCAGATCGACCGGTTCATGCTCAAGATCGTGATCGGCTACCCGTCCCACGACGAGGAGTTGACGATCGTGCAGCGCCAGCTCGTCGAGCCGGTGCAGACGCGGCAAGCCCTCTCGCTCGACGAGCTGCGCGAGCTGCAGCGCGGCGTCTTCCAGGTGTACGTCGACCCGGCGCTGATCAGCTACGCCGTCGCGCTCGCGGTCGCCACGAGGGAGCCCGCGGCGCACGGTTTCCCGGATCTCGCCGCCTACGTCGCGTTCGGTGCCAGCCCTCGCGGCCCGATTAGCTTGGTGCAGGCCGCCCGTGCGCTTGCCCTCGTGCGCGGCCGCGACTACGTCCTCGCAGAGGATCTCCAGGCGCTCGCCAAGGACGCGTTGCGACACCGGCTCGTTCTCACCTACCAGGCGCTCGCGGAGGAGGTGAGCCCGGACCAGATCCTCGACTCGGTGCTCACGTCGGTCCCCGTGCCGAGCATCGACCTCGCTCGGGTCTCGGCTGCGTGAGCGCACTCCGAGTCCTCCGACGGGCTCCGACTCCGGATCGGCCGGGGCCAGGCGTTATCCCGCCGTCGCTCCTGAACGCACTCGACCTCACGATCGGGCGGCGCGTGGGCGGTCTCCTGGCGGGCGACTACCGGTCGAGCGTGAGCGGTGCCGGAACAGAGCTCGCGCAGGTGCGGCCGTATGTCCCTGGAGACGACGTCCGCCAGATCGACTGGAACGTGACTGCGCGCACCGGCGAGCCGCATGTCCGCGTCCACCTTGCGGAGCGCGTCCTCGTCACCTGGCTGGTGCTCGACACGTCGCCGTCGATGCGCTTCGGCACAGCCGACAGGCGTAAAGCCGACGTCGCGGAGGGTGTGGCGCTTGCGATCGGTCATGTTGCAACCCGCCGCGGCAACCGGCTCGGGATCGTCACGTTCGGGGACGCTCAGCCGAGGACGGCACCGGCGAGACAGGGCCGGGCCGGACTGCTCGGGCTGCTCGGCGCGCTGCGCGAGGAAGGGCTCGACGAGCCGAGCTCGCCCGTGGGCAGCACGTCGTTGGGGGAGGCGTTGGCCAGGACAGGGGCAGCGGCCCGGCAGCGGTCCCTCGTGCTGGTGGTCTCCGACTTCCGCGGCCCCGACGATTGGCGCGTCCCGCTCCTCGGGCTCGCTGGGCGTCACGACGTCGTCGCGATCGAGATCCGCGACCCACGTGAGCAGGCACTTCCCGATCTTGGCGAGCTCTGGCTGGTCGACCCGGAAACGGGCGCCAGCTGCGGGTCGACACGAGCGATGCGAAGCTCCGGTACCGCTTCGCCACTGCCGCCGCCGACGAGCGTCGCGCGCTCGCCCGGACGTTCGGCTCCCTCGGCATCCGGCATGCCGTTCTGACGACCGAGGGTGACTGGCTGCGACTGCTCGCGGCGTTCCTCGAGCGAGGCGCGCGCTGAGCTTCCAGTCCCCACTCGCGCTCCTCGGCCTGCTGGTCGTACCGGCGCTCGTTGTCGTCTACGTCCTCGTCGAGCGGCGGCGTGCGCGCCTCGCGGCTGAATTCTCGAGCCGGGCGCTTCTGCCGAATATGATCGACCGTTCGCCCGGCCGGCTGCGCCACCTTCCGCTCGCCATCCTGCTCGTCGGGCTTGCCGCCCTCGTCGTCGGCGTCGCTCGGCCTCATGCGACGGTCAGCGTGAAACGTGAGGAGGCCACGATCGTGCTCGCTATCGACACTTCGCGCTCGATGCTCGCGAACGACGTTGCACCGACACGGCTGGACTCCGCTCGTGCGGCTGCGACGGCATTTCTGGCAGAGGTGCCGAAGAAGTTCCGGGTTGGAGTCGTCTCGTTCGGCACGCGCGCGACCGTGGCCGTGCCGCCCACAGCCGACCGCGATCTCGCAGCAGCGGCCATTGCAGATCTCCGGCCGGGTGAAGGTACCGCCCTCGGTGACGCGGTGCTACTCGCGACCAGGATGGGCCGCACCGCGCACACGAGCGACGGGAGCGTGCCGCCGACCGCGGTAGTCCTGATCTCCGACGGTGCCGCCGAAGGCGGGACGACGACACCCGAGGCTGCCGCGCAGAAGGCTAAAGCGGCCCACATCCCGGTCACCACCGTTCTCGTCGGGACGTCAAGCGGCCAGGTGGAGAGAACGTTGACCGGCGGGTACCACGAGATCATCCGCGTGCCGGCCAAGCCCGACACTCTGCGTCAGCTCGCGAAAGGAACGGGCGGCCAGTTCTTCGCGGTCACGACGGACGCCGGCCTGCGGGAGGTCTACCAACGTCTCGCCTCGCGGCTCGGCCATCGCAGCGAGTCGCGCGAGATGACCGATGCCTTCGGCGGCGGCGCGGCCGCTCTTCTCGTCGTTGGCGGCGCGCTCTCCGCGCTCTGGTTCCGGAGGATCCCCGTCCCGTGAAGTCCATCGTGATCACGATCGTCCTCGCCGCTGCGATCCTTGCCGCCGGTGCACCTCCGGCGTCGGCGAAGACGAACGAGTGCAACGGCCTTCAGACCTGTGTCCCTATCGCCGGCCCGTGGGTCGTCGTCCCGTTGGCTGGCGGCGCCGCTCGTCCAAGCGCCGAGTACCAGCTGTCGTGCCCGGCGGGATTCATCGTCGGCGGCATCGACGTTGAGGTCAGCGACCGGGCGATCGACGTCACGTTCCTCGGCGGCTCGGGGAGCCCCGTCAACCCGGGAGTCACAACGGGGCGCGCAGCCGTGTTCACCGCAACCTACGTCGGCGTCGGCGCTGCCGTCGCGAGCTTCCGGCCGCATCTCGGCTGCATCCCCGCAAGCGGTGGCGGAGCACGTGTGCCGACGGTCGTCCATGTCTCCCCCGTCGGCAAGCCGGTTGTCCGCCGCAGTCGAGACACGAGGTTGCGTCCTGGCAGGCAGCAGGCGATCAGTGTGCATTGCGCGGCAGGCGAGAGTCCGGTCGCGAGCTGGGACGCCGTCGGCTTCTACACGACCGCGCCGCCGACGCTCCGACTCGCGAGCGCCGTTTCACGCGGAACGCGCACAGTGCGCAGCGGAAGAGTTCAGGTCGTCACGCGAACCGGCGGCATCGTGCGTGGTGTGCGTGCGGTTGCGCAGGTTGGTGCGGTCTGCGCGGTGGGGACATGAGCTTCGGCCAGCCCGTGTTCCTCCTGACGCTGCTCGTCATCCCTGCCGTCTTGGTGCTCTACGTTGTCATCGAGCGTCGGCGCGCGCGATATGCGGTCCTTTACACGAACCTCGATCTGCTTGCGAGCGTCGCTCGCGGCGTCCCCTGGCGGCGCTACGTGCCACCGGCGATCTTCCTGCTCGCACTCGCGACGATCTCGGTGGCGCTTGCCCGCCCCCACGTGACGACCTTGGTCCCGACTGACAATGCGACCGTGATCCTCGTGATCGACGACTCGGGGTCGATGGAGGCAGCCGACGTGAAGCCGACCCGGCTGGCAGCGGCGCAGGATGCAGTGCGGGCGTTCCTGGACAAGGTGCCGAGCCGTGTGCGGGTCGGGCTGATCGTCTTCGCGGGCGAGCCGCAGGTCGCGACGCCGCCGACGACCGACCACGACCTCGTGCGGGCGGCTCTCGATGCGATGGGCGAGTTCCCGGGCTTCGGAGGAACCGCGATCGGAGACGCGCTCGCTGCGGCGGTCGAGCTCGCCCAGCAGTCGGCGCCGCCCGTGCCTACGACACCTACGACGACCACCGGCCAGACGATCGCGTTCAGGTTGGCCGCCGCAGCCGTACCGACAAAGGGCCCCCCGGTGTCGATCCTCTTCCTCTCCGATGGCTCGCAGACGCGCGGTCAGCTGCAGCCGCTCGACGGCGCAGCCAAGGCGAAAGCCGCGGGGATTCCGGTGTTCACGATTGCGCTCGGAACGCCCGAAGGCACCCTGACCCACGCCTTCGAGGGCGTTACCCGCACGATCTCGGTTCCACCCGACCCGGCGACGCTCAAGGCGATCGCCACGACGACCGGCGGGTCGTTCTTTGCCGCACACAGCGCCAACGCCGTGAAATCCGCCTACGCGCGGCTCGGCAGCCAGATCGGTCGTAAGCCGGGGACGAGAGAGGTCACGGCTCTCTTCCTCGCCATCGCGGCAGGGCTGCTCGCAGCGGCGACCCTGCTCTCGATGCTCTGGTCGCCGCGGCTCCCATGAGAGCGGCGAAGTACGCACCGACCATCTGGTCGATCTTCCCCAGTATCGGTGTTACGCGGAGGAGATGCCGCAAAAGCGCATTGCCGTGATCGCGATCGCCTGAGTACACGCGACCAGGTCGGCTATCGGAACCTTCTCGTCAACTGCATGCGCAAGCTGGATATCGCCAGGCCCGAGACAGATAGCGGGAATCCCCGCCTCGACGGTGAGGGTCGCGCCGTCGTGCCAGTTGTCGAGTCCGCCGAGCCGACCGCCTCGGCCGACCGCCGCAGTCGCGGCGAGCGCCGCCTTCACAATCGGTTCGTCTACGGACACCTGGGCTGGAGGGACGCCGCCGACAATCCACTCGACGCGCGGTGGGTGCTCTCGCAGCCACGGGTCGGCGTCCGCGGCTCGCTGGATCCGGTCCTCGAATTCGCGCTCGACCGCCGAGCCCCAGCCGCCCGCATCGGCCTGCTCAGGCAGGTACTCGATGTGACAGTCGATTCGGCAGCGGGCCGGGTAGCTGACGATCCACTCGCCGCCTTGGATCAGGGTTGGCACGCAGTCCGCGGCGGAGAGATACGGGTGGGCAGGCCGGAGCGACCACTCCTCGCGTAAGCGCCGGATCGCGTCGAGCACGACGGCTGCCTTCTCGATTGCGTTCACCGCGCCTCCGGTGCCTGGGTCCCGCAGAGGAAGGCCGGCATGCCCTGCCCGACCCTCGACGGTGATCGTCGGCAGGAGGCTGCCGCGGCAGGCGATCCAGACGCCGAGCCCGCTCGGCTCCGGCACGATCGCAGCTTCAGCCTGAAGCGTGCGGGCGCTCACGAGCCCGCCTGCGCCGGTCGACTCCTCCTCCGTGACGGTGTTCACGATCAGGTCGCCCGCCAGCCGAATGCCGAGGTCGGCAAGCACCTGACTCGCGAATACCATGCAGGCGACCCCGCCTTTCATGTCGCAGGCCCCGCGGCCGTGGACGAACCCTCCTTCGACGGTCGCTGCGAGTGGGTCGTGCGTCCACTCCTCGCGCGGCTCGACACCGACGACGTCGATGTGACCGTTCAGGAGCAGGCTGGGTCCACCGCTCGAGCCGGGAAAACGCGCTACGAGCTGGGGTCGGCCCGTGAAGGTGAAACCGTCGGGCACCATCTGGTGCCCCGCAACGATCGCCGGGTCGGGCTCGCTCAGTTCGACCTCGGCACCGGCCGCGGTGAGACGCTCGGCGAGGTGGCTCTGCAACTCCGCCTCCTGTCGCGCCGGCTCGTCGTGCGCGTGCGTCGTCGTGTCGAATCTGATCAGTGCCTGAAGCAGGTCGACGAGATCGCCTTCGCGCTGGGCTATCGCCGCGCACACGCGCTCTGCGTGCTGTTCAATTCGCAACTCAAGTTGCATCTTCAAGGACGAGCGCGTAGATTGCAAGCGTGAACCCCGGTACGTCCGGACTGACGCGCGGCTTGCGGGTGCTGCAGGCGCTTGCCGGTGAGGAGGCCTCTGCCGCCGGCGGCCTCGGAGTCGCGCGTGTCACGGAGCTTGTCTCCGGCGAGAAGAGCCAGGTGTCGCGCACCCTCGCGACGCTCGCAGCGCATGGCTTCGTCGAGCGCAACCCTGTGACGCAGACCTACCGGCTCGGCTGGCAGGCGTTCGCCCTGGCCGCTCGGGGCGGCGAGCCGCGGTTGCTGGAAGCGGCGTCGCCGGTGCTGCGCCGACTTGCTGCGGATCTCGGCGAGAGCGCGCATCTCTCCGTGCGGCGCGGAGCAAGCGTGATCACGGTTCTCTCGGAGTCGCCCCAGAGTGCGCTTCATGCACCCGGCCGGGTGGGCGACCTGACGCCGGTCGCGACGACGTCGGCGGGCCGGGCGCTCGTGATCGACCTCTCGTCGGCCGAGCTCGAGGAGCTTGGCCTGGCGGGGATTGCGGATCGGGTCGCGGTGGCTCGGGTAGACGGTCATGCCGCCGCCGTCGACGAGTTCGAAGCCGGTCTCGCAGGAGTTGCTGCGCCGGTCCGCGACTTCTCCGGCAGGGTCGCGGCGGCCGTCAACGTCTCAGGCCCGACCTTCCGGCTCGAGTTTCGCCTCGAGGAGGTGGCGGCAGTGGTTCGGGCGGCGGCGGCTGAGCTCTCGCACTCGCTCGGGCACTCGAGCCGGACCGCCGCGTGAACCGGCTAGCGTTCGTCGTCTCGGAACACCGGGCGGGTCTGCGGCAGGAGACCTTGGAGCGATACCGGCGAGCGGCGGACCGACTCGCCGAAATCGCGGACACGGATGTCACGACCGCTCATTACACGGAGCTCGCCGCCGTCGAGGCTGATGCGATCGTGTTGAGCGGCTCCTACGACCCGTGGAGCGCTCATGGCACAGCGGACCTCGAGCGACTTGCCGACGGGCTTCGGTCTTTCGACGGGCCTGTGCTCGGCATCTGTGCGGGCATGCAGACGCTCGTGCGCGCCGCTGGCGGGGAGATCTCGAGTGCCGACGAGCCGGCGGCCGGAGTTTTTGCGTCCGTCGACGTCCTTGACGACTCGGACCTGCTGAGCGGCTTGGGGCCGCGCATCGATGTCTTCGAGTACCACACCGACGAGGTAGGCGTACTCCCAGACCGCTTTCGTGTTCTGGCGCGCAGTGAGACGTGCGCGATCGAGGCGATCGCCGCCCGAGATCGGCCCTGGTGGGGAACGCAGTTCCACCCCGAGGAGTGGAACGCTGAGCACCCGGCGGGACGGATCGTGGTGGAGAACTTCCTGCGTCTGGCCGGGATCGGGGTTACCGGGAGTGAGGTGCACTGAGGTGTTCGTGAACACGATGCCGCGCTTCGAGCCGCTGTCCGAGGAGGCGCTGGCGACGATCGAGCGGGGCGTCGATCGGCTCGCGTCCGAGGTCGGCGTGCAGTTCGACCACCCGCTGGCCCTCGAGCTCTTCCGCGAGGCCGGCCAGTCTGTCGAGGGCGACCTCGTCCGGTTCGACCCTGGTTTCCTGCGGGCTCAGGCGGCCCGTGCACCCGAGACGTTCCAGATGCGTGCGCGGAACGCGGAACGCGATCTCGTGATCGGCGGCGACCACATGGTGTTCGGTCCTGCGCAAGGGCCGCCGTTCGTGCGGATCGGCGAGGAGCGACGCGACGGCACCATGGCGGATCTCGAGTCGCTGCTCAAGCTGACACACCTCACGGACGCGCTCGACACACCGGGCCGGAACATCCTCGAGCCGAACGACGTCCCGCTGGACTCGCGCCACCTCGTCCGCGCACTGGCGGCGATCCGTCTGACCGACCGGGTTTGGGCAGGGGAGCCATCGTCGTTCGGCGCGGCCGATGACTGCCTGCGCATGGCGGAGATCGTGTTCGGCGGACGGGAGGAGATCGAGCGAGTGCCCGTCCTGTTCGCGAACTGCAACGTCAACTCGCCGCTGCATTTCGACAGCCGGATGCTGGAGGGGATCCTCGGCTACGCCGCCGCCGGTCAGGCGATCATCGTCACGCCGTTCCTGCTGATGGGTGCGATGGCCCCCGTGTCGGTGCCTGCGGCGCTGGTCCAGCAGACGGTCGAGTCGTTGGCCGGGATCGCGCTCGTGCAGCTCGCCCGGCCTGGGACTCCGTCGGTGATGGGCTCGTTCCTCTCCAGCACCGACATGAAGAGCGGGTCACCCGCGTTCGGCGGGCCGGAGTCGGCATTCGGGCTGTACGCCTCTGGCCAGATCGCGCGGCGGCTGAGACTGCCGTGGCGTTCGGGCGGCGGCACGCTGACCGCCAGCCCAGCGGTCGATTTCCAGGCGGGCTACGAGGCGATGAACACACTGCAGGCGGCGTTCTTCGCCGGGGCGAACGTGTGCTGGCAGTCTGCGGGCTGGCTCGAAGGTGGGCTCGTGACGTCGTTCGAGAAGTTCGCCGCCGACCTCGAGCTCCTCGATCTGTTGCTGCACCAGTTCAGGCAGGTGGAGGTGGACGAGGCAAGCCTGGCGTTCGGCGCCCACGTCGAGGTCGGGCCCGGCGGGCACTTCTTCGGCGCGGAGCACACCCTGGAACGGTTCCGCGAGTGCTTCTGGCGTCCCACGGTCGGCACGACCGAGAACTTCGACCGTTGGACACGCAACGGCTCTCTGGATCACGAGCGGCGTGCCGCGCGTCGTTGGGAGGAGCTGCTCGAGTCGTACGAACAGCCGCCTCTCGACGAGACGATCGAAGAGGAGCTCGTCGAGTATGTGGAGCGACGTGCGGTCGAGCTCGGCGACATTCTCCGCGTTCGCTGAGGTGTTGCGTTACGCAGGCGGGAGAAGGGCGCTCGCGCGTTCGAGGTCGTCTGCGAGCACGACGATTTCGCGCCAGCCGCCGAAGCTCGCGCTCGCATCGGCGCCGCCGCTCCCCGAGTTTGTCCGGAAGTGGGCGCACTTGACGCCTTCGGCGCGAAGCATCCGGCAGAGGATCTCCGCCTCGCCCTCGTCGGGCACGACCGTCAGGCGCACTGTGTCAGCCACGGTCGACGCCGTACCCTGCTCTCCACTCGGACTCGAGTGCGTCGATCAACTCGGCGGCGGGTTCGGGTCGTTCGACGACCTCTCCCCACCGCCACTGCTCGAGGTAGGCGTCGCTTCCTACCAGATCTTGCTCCATCGCCCGCCGGTCGATCTCCTGCTGGAACCAGTCGGCCAGCTGGTTCGAGACGAAGCTCCCATCGTCGGCCAGGACGCGGACGAGCGACGGAATCTCCTGCCAGTAGAGGACCTGGAAGCGCGTCATCGGGCAGACAACGTATCGGCTCGGCCGCGCGTGACCGGCGGCAGCACGATGTCGTCGCGGGCTGACTCAGGTGCGGAACGGCCAAGGGTAGAGGTCGGGATCCTCGCCGATCGCGATGGCACCCTTCGCCGTGAGGTAGTACTCGTCGGCGGCCGAGCCCGAGCCGCTCTCGGACCGCAGGGTTGCATTCTTCGAACCGACGTAGCCAGCACGAATCGAGTTCCGCAGCGTCCGATCGTCGAATCCCTTGAACGCTTCGAGAGCTCCGAGCGCGCGTGCGCGGCCCCAGGGTGAGGGTTCGGAGCAGGAGCACCTCGGAGTGCCTCATGACCCCGCCTGCGTCATCCTGGGGACGAGTCGTGTCGAATGGATGGCTGCGGCTTCCACGGGTCAGGGGCTGTTCGTCTGAGACATCGGTCACAAACATTGTCTGTCCCGTGCTATCCGGGCGATATCCCTCACTGACGTGAGAAGTCGCCAGAAACTGGGGATCATTCGGCAGGCCCCGGTTCCCTGTTCACGCCGACGAGGCTGGCCCTACGTCGTTCCAATGTCGGAAGGCTTCGAGAAGCTGGCTTTCGAGCTCGGCCGGTAGCGGCTCGTCGCAGAGCCGTTCGACGAGCCCCGTCGTCTGCCGCAGCTGGTCGAGGTAGGCGCGGCACGCGGCGCACCCTTCGAGATGCCCATCGATCGCGGCGCGGCGAGCGGGTGGCAAGGCGTCATCGAGGTAGTCGCCGATGAGGTCCACGAGCTCACGGCAGCGGAGCGTGGGCGGGTGTCTGCGAGGCAGGAGTGTGCGCCAGGGCATCGAGCCTCCGTCTCGCTCGAGCGAAGAGTGTTACGCAACGGTGGTAGCGTCGGGCTTGTGGAGGCCGGGGCCTATGCCGCTACGTACGAGGACCGGCGGATCGTCCAGGCCTTGCAGGCGGGTGAGGAAAAGGTCTTCATGGAGCTGGTCGAGAGTCTCGGCCCCTCGATGCTCCGCGTCGCGCTGCTCTTCGTGAGGTCGCGAGCGGTTGCGGAGGAGGTCGTCCAGGAGACCTGGCTCGGCGTGCTGTCAGGCATCGGTCGGTTCGAGGGGCGCTCCACTCTGAAGACCTGGGTGTTCCGGATCCTGACCAACATCGCCAAGACGCGCGCCGAGCGCGAAGGACGGAGCGTTCCGTTCTCGTCCCTCGCGAGTAACGATCTGGAGTCCGGCGAGCCGTCGGTCGAGCCTGATCGGTTTCTCCCTGACGGCGATCGCTGGGCTGGGCACTGGGCGTCGTCGCCGCGGCGCTTCGACGCGCAACCTGAAGGACGGCTGTTGGCGAGCGAGACCATGAACCTCGTCCAGCGCGTCGTCGAAACGCTGCCGGACGTGCAACGCGCCGTGCTGACGATGCGCGACATCGCGGGGTTTGCCTCCGAGGAGGTCTGCGAGGCGCTCGGTCTTACTGACGTCAACCAGCGTGTCCTCCTCCATCGCGCGCGGTCGAAGGTCAGGGCCGCGCTCGAGGCGTATCTGGGCGAAGAGGAGACCACATGACGCCGGCCGATGACTTCACGTGCGCGGAGCTGGTCGAGCTCGTCACCGGCTACCTCGAGGGTGCGCTGGACGCGCACGACAAGGCGCGCTTCGAGGAGCACATCGCCTCCTGTAGCGGCTGCGATGCCTATCTCGGTCAGATGCGTGAGACGATCGAGGTTGTTGGGCGCTTGACGGAGGACAACGTCGACCCTGGCGCTGCAAAGACGCTGCTCGCGGCATTCAACAGCTGGAAAGCCGGCGGCTAGCCCACAGGCTGGTGCTCGACCCCGACGCTCGCTGACCTGCCGCCCTGCAGCACACTGACAGCGGTCACCGGGAAGAGCAGTACGGAGAGGATTCCGGCTCCGACGAGCGCAGCCGCCGTGGCCGCGTCGATCGTGCCGATCTCGACGCCGATCATCGTCGCGGCGACGATGAACGGCAACGACGTCGACTGGAGCAGGACGGCGGCGACAGTTCGTCCAGCACCGATCGTCGAGCGGTAGGCGAGCGCGGGAAGTCCGCGTACGAGGAGGAGAACGCCGAGGAAGACGGGCACCTCGGCCAGCGTCTTGCCGCTCGCGAAGAGGGCGTGACCGTCGAAGCGGATACCGCTCGTGACGAAGAAGATCGGGATGAAGATGCCGAAGCCGGCCGCCTCGAGCTTGTGGCGGAACTCGGGATGCGTCATCTCCCGGTCGGTGTCGAGCAGCGCAAGGACAGCGCCGGCGATGAAGGCGCCAAGGATCGTCTCCAGGCCGAGTCGTTGCGCGATGGCGGCGAAGCCGACCAGCAGGACGAATGCGCCGCGCACGCGGATCTGTGCCGTCGTGTCCTGGAGCCGGAAGAGCGCCATCGAGAGGCGACTGGAGTGACCGGCGGTTGCCACCGCGAAGCCGATGGCCGCGACGAGGAGCGCGAAGCCGCCGAGGATGACGAGCTTCGCGCCGACGCCAGTCGACCGTCGGCTTCGATGACTTCCCGCTCGCGGATCTCCTCGACCCCCTGTGACAGTCGTGGTTCAGGACGCGGGCGCGCTCGGCCGCACCGCCGCGGAGTTGCTGTTCGCACGCCTGGAAGGCGATCCGGCGCCGCCGCGCCACGCCGTCGTGGGTACGAGGCTCGTCACGCGCGGATCGGGCGAGATCGCTGTTCCCTGACCGCTGCCCCTAACGAATGGGTGCGGCCGCCCGGTCGAGCACAAGCGTCAGAGAGTCGGCTTCGAGGAGGCTCGCCGGCGTTGCCGGATTGGGGCCTGCGAGCACGCGCTCGACGGCGTCCCGCTTTCCCTCGCCGGTTGCGAGGATCACGACGGATCGCGCAGCGCGGAGGACGGGCAACGTGAGCGTGATCCGGTTTGGCGGAGGCTTCACGGCTACGACTGGAACGGCTAGGCGGTCGTCGATCTCGAGCGCGGGATCGCCAGGGAAGAGCGACGCCGTATGGCCGTCCTCGCCGAGGCCGAGGAACGCGACATCGAGCTTGGGGAAGTCGTTGTGGACTGGCGCCGCGCCGCGTAGCTCCGCTTCGTACAGCTCCGCCGCCTCTTCCGGTGGCAGCTCGCCTCGTATGCGGTGGACTCTGTGAGGGGGGATCGTCGGCGTGCGGAGGAGCGTCTTCGTGATCAGCTGGTAGTTCGAATCTGGGTCGTCAGGCGGGACGCAGCGTTCGTCGCCGAACCACCACTCGACGCTCGCCGGATCGTCCAGTAGCGGGCCGAGCAGCTCGTAGGTCCGACGCGGCGTGTTTCCGCCGGCGAGCGCGACGTGCGCGACATCTCGCGCCGCCTGCGCGTTGCCGATGAGTTCCGCAAGTAGGGCGGCTGCTGCTTGCGCGGTGGTCTCCCCGTCGGGATGGATCGACAGCGCGGTCACGCCCGCAGCATACGAGCGCAGGAAGCCGGGGGGAACGCGCTCGTTGGACGAGCGCGTTCCCCGCTTCCGGCTACTCGGGCTTGGTGTTGTCGCCGGCGAGGATGCGGTAGAGGCGCTGGCGCGTCTCTGTCAGGACATCCTTCGCCTGCACCAGGTGGTCGGCGTCTCCGGCGTGAACGACCTGCCGCGCGGCGGCCATCACCTGGAAGACGAGGTCGCGTAGCTCGACGGCTGACGACTCCGTTTCGTCGGCGACGGCTTCCCATGGTGCGGGTGTCTCGAGCGCTTCGACGGCGGTTCGGCCGTCGTCGGTGAGCTTGAAGATCCGTCGGCCTCCTTCGGACTCCGTGCTGCTGACGAGTCCTTCGTCCTGCAGCAGCTGGAGCGTCGGGTAGACCGAGCCGGGGCTCGGGCGCCAGACGCCACCTGAGCGGTCGCTCAGCTCGCCCATGATCTGGTAGCCGTGCATCGGGCTCTCTCCCAGCAGGGCGAGAATCGCCGCCCGGATGTCGCCGCGACCGGCTCTCGAGCCGGGGCCGAGGAAGCCGCGCATGCTGCCGTGTCGTCCGGGGCGGTGTCCGCGGCGTCGGCGTCGGGGTTCCTCCGTCATGAGGAACCAGCCTTCGCGGCGGCACCGGCGCCGGCCGCCCCTTTTGACGGGGGTGACGGGGGTGACTGCGAATGCGGTCATGTGTGTAACTCCTTTCTTGCCATTACGAGAGCTCACGATATATCGCGAGTGCACTTCTTGTCAAGCCGAGGTCGGATCGGCGGGTGGACTCGGTCAGCGCCGTCTGCTGCGATAGCGCTCGATGAGCGCGTTCGTCGACGAGTCGTGCTCGGGCGGGGAGTCGCTCGAGAGCTCGGGTATGAGCCGCACGGCGAGCACCTTGCCGAGCTCGACGCCCCATTGGTCGAACGAGTCGACATCCCAGATCACGCCTTGCGTGAACACGCTGTGCTCGTAGAGGGCGACGAGCGAGCCGAGGACACGCGGCGTCAGCTCGTCGGCGAGGATCGTGGAGGTCGGCCGGTTGCCGGGGAAGGTCCGGTGCGGAACCAGCTCGGGCGCCGTTCCCTCCGCCTCGACCTCGGCAACCGTCTTGCCGAAGGCGAGCGCCTCCGTCTGGGCGAGCAGGTTCGCGGTGAGGATGTCGTGGTGGTTGCCGAGCGGGTTGAGGCTGCGGGAGAAGCCGATGAAGTCGCACGGGATCAGCGAGGTTCCCTGATGGATGAGCTGGTAGAAGGAGTGCTGGCCGTTCGTGCCGGGCTCGCCCCAGTACACGGCGCCGGTTTCGTAGTCGACGTCGGCTCCCGCGAGCGTGACGCGCTTGCCGTTCGACTCCATCGTCAGCTGCTGGAGATAGGCCGGGAAGCGCTTCAGGTACTGGTCGTACGGCAGTACGGCGACCGTCTGCGTGCCGAAGAAGTTGCGGTACCAGACAGCGAGCAAACCCATGAGGACCGGGAGATTCAGGTCGAATGAAGCGGAGCGGAAGTGCTCGTCTACCTCATGGAAGCCGGCGAGGAGCTCGGCGAACGCGTCGGGGCCGATCGCGAGCATCGTCGAGAGACCGATCGCCGAGTCCATCGAGTAGCGGCCGCCGACCCAGTCCCAGAAACCGAACATGTTGGCTGTGTCGATACCGAACTTCTCGACCTCCGCTGCGTTGGTGGAGACGGCGACGAAGTGCTTCGCGACCGCCGACTCGTCGCCGCCGAGACCGGCGATCAGCCACGCACGTGCCGAATGCGCGTTGGTCAGCGTCTCGAGCGTCGTGAAGGTCTTCGACGAAACGACGAAGAGCGTCTGGGCTGGGTCGAGGTCGCGAGTTGCCTCGGCGATGTCCGTGCCGTCGACGTTGGATACGAAGCGGAACGTCATGTCGCGGCGTGAGTAGTGGCGGAGCGCCTCGTACGCCATCACAGGCCCGAGATCAGAGCCGCCGATGCCGATGTTCACGACGTTGCGGATCTGCTGCCCGTTGTGCCCGAGCCACTCGCCCGAGCGGAGCCGCTGCGCGAACGCGCCCATGCGGTCGAGCACCTCGTGGACCTCAGCGACGATGTCGCGACCGTCTACGACGAGCGTCGCGTCGCGCGGCAGCCGGAGCGCAGTGTGGAGGACGGAGCGGTTCTCGGTGCTGTTGATCCGGTCGCCGCGGAACATGGCGTCGATCCGCTCGCGAAGCCCGCTCTCCCCGGCGAGCTGGAGCAGCAGGGCGATCGTCTCGTCGGTCACGCGGTGCTTCGAGTAGTCGAGATAGAGGCCAGCGGCTTCAGCGGTGAGACGTGTGCCGCGCAAAGGATCGGCAGCGAAGAGGTCGCGGAGATGGAGGTCTGCGATCTCGCGGTGATGCGTCTCGAGTGCCCGGAAGGCTGGACGCTGGCGCAATGGTGTCGTCATGCCGGGGATTGTCGCTCGCCGGCTTCGCTTCGGCGAGCGAGTACCGCGACGAGCGTCATCGCAGCGACGAGCTCGGCCCCCGCCCAGACGTAGTTCCGGAGTAATGGGCTGTGCGTATAGCGGCTGTGCAGACCCGCGACGACGATCGCCACGGCTGCGATTGCTGTCTCTTGACGGGTCAGGCGCGCGCCCTGCAGGAGCGCCCCCGCGGCGACGACGAGAGCGGGAGCTGCGAGTCCGGCAAGGCGCGGCTCGTTGCCTCCGTTGGACGACGGGCCGAGGACGAGCGGCTGAGCGGCGACAGCCGTCGCGACGAGCAGAGCGCCGCGGGGTAATGGGTTACGTGTACGGAGCCAGGCGCCGAGCGCCAGCCCTACGGGAACCAAGACGCCGAGAGTTACCCGTCCGAAATGCAGCGTCAGATCCCACGGGCTGGTGAAGAAACCAAGCACGCTGAGGTCGTGCAGACCGCCCGGCTCGGGATAGCCGAAGCTGCGCGCTGCCAGGTTGAGCGCGAGGTAGATCCCTGCGGGAAGCGCCAAGCACGCGGTCGCGACCCGCCAGCGCGCGTGCGACCACGCGGGCGAGACGAACGCCCACACGGCTGCGACGAGTGCAACGGGGACCATTGTCTGGCGCCCGGCTGTGCCTAGAGCGAGCCCGAGCAGGACGATCCACAGACGGCCGCGTGCGAAGCCGAGCAGCAGGATCGCGACGCCGAGAACGAGGGTTGCGTCCGACAGCATCCCCGGCGAGGCGAGCAGGTAGTGGAATGGGTACGCACTCGCCACGAGCGCGGCCATTGCCAGGCCATACTCGTCCGTCGAGAGCCCGATCGCGGTCAATGTGGCGTGCACGGCGAAGACGATTGCGAACAGGCAGGCGAACATCCCGACTCGGTAGACGAGATCCAACGAGATCCCGGCGTTGGAGATGACGCCGACGACCCAGTGCACGGGGATTCGCTCGGCGAACGGCTGCAGCACACCGGTCGTGGGCAGCGATGGAGCGGCGCGCGCGATGACGAGGTACGAGCTGACGTCGTGCGCGAACTGCACGCGGATGCCGTCGGCGATCGTGTACCAGTGCTGCACCGCAGCGGCCAGCGTCAGGAGCGCAATGAGGACGAGGAGCCGCCGGTCGGCCTCGCTGCGGCGGGCGAGCCAGCTGGGCACGCGAGCAGTCTACGGCTGTCTTCGCCGGGCGTCTGACCCCACCGCCCGGCCTGCGTCCGTGGTGGCCGCTAGCATCCGCTCGATGCCGACCTCTGTTGTCACCGGCGGCGCGGGCTTCCTCGGCTCGCATCTCTGCGAAGCGCTGCGTGCCCGCGGTCAGCGGGTGATCTGTGTCGACAACCTCGAGACCGGCTCGCTCGAGAACGTCGCACACATCCCGCACGGCGCCGACTTCCAGTTCGTGTATCACGACATGGTCGAGCACATCCGGATCGACGAGCCGGTCGACTACGTCTACCACCTTGCGGCGCTCGCAAGCCCGATCGATTACATGCGATTGCCGCTGCACTCGCTCAAGGTCGGCTCGTACGGGACGCACCATGCGCTCGGCCTCGCGAAGCACAAGCGTGCGCGATTCGTGATCAGCTCGACGAGCGAGGTGTACGGCGACCCGCAGGTACACCCGCAGCCGGAGGAGTACTGGGGCAACGTCAACCCGATCGGGCCGCGCGGGGTTTACGACGAGGCGAAGCGGTACGCCGAGGCACTGACGATGGCCTATCACCGGCAGCAGGGCGTCGACACTGCTATCGCGCGCATCTTCAACACGTACGGCCCGCGAATGCGCCCCAACGACGGGCGTGCCTCCGTCACCTTCCTGATCCAGGCTCTGGCAGGCAAGCCGCTCACGGTCTTCGGGGAGGGCTCCCAGACCCGGAGCTTGTGCTACGTCGACGACCTGATCCGCGGCCTCGTGCTGCTCGCCGAGTCGGATGAGCACCTGCCTGTCAACATCGGCAACCCCGATCACGAACTGACGATGCTCGAGCTTGCCGAGACGATCATCAAGGCTACCGGCTCGACGAGTCAGATCGTGTTCCAGGCGCTGCCGATGGACGACCCGCAGATCCGCCGGCCAGACATCACTCGCGCGCGGGAATTACTCGGCTGGGAGCCCGAGATCGACCTTGCGGAAGGGCTGCGACGCTGGCTCGTCGCGCTCGGCCGCGACCCCGTTACCGCGGGTTAGCCGGTTTCCAAGGTTTGCCTGTCCCGGGACAGGCAGCGGACAGTCGAGTGGTCGGAACCGTCTCGGGTTTGTAACAGGTTCGTGCAGGCCCCCTTTGGATGCTGGTTTCACGGACTGCTGTTCGGCTGTCCCGTGACGGGCGAACGGTCGGAAGCGTGACGACATCGTGGCACGAATCACCGAGCTAGTCGGGAAACGACTCGGGTGAGTCGCAGGCGCGGGCGTGAAGCTCGTCGTCGATGTTGCACCCTGTGACGACGAGGACGAGCGGACCTGGCGCGGCTTTGAAGTGATCGAGCGCGGCCAGCGCGGCGGCCGCCGACGCTTCGACGCGAATCCCGACCTTCGCGAAACGGCCGATCGACAGGGCCAATTCCCGCTCCGACACACGCACCATTCGATCGACGACAGGCTGCACGCGCTCGACCGCGTACGGAATCGCCACGCGCACCGCAAGGCCGTCGGCGATCGTCGTCCCGCTCGCCGCCTCTCGCACCGCCCCGGCGTCGTAGCTGTCCGCCATCACGGGTGCGTCCTTCGCGACCACACCGACAACCTGCCAGCCGGTGCTCGAGAGAGCCTCGCCTACCCCTCCGATCAGCGCGCCGTTTCCGACCGGGACGACCACGGTGCCCGCCTGACCCTCGAGCGTCGCCACGATCTCGTGGCCGATCGCGCGGTAGCCTTCGAACTGCCCCGGCTCGAGGCCGTCGACGAACAACGGTAGACCCTGCTCGTCTGCGAACGCCGCCGCTGAGGCCTTCGCCTCGTCGAAGTCCGTGCCGACCTGCCGTAGCGCCGCGCCGAGCTCACGAATGCGTGTGAGCTTTGCTTCGGCGGCCCGCTCGGGCGCGAACACGACGGCGTTCAATCCGAGCTCACGGGCTGCCCAGGCGGTTGCGGCGCCGTGGTTACCGGTCGAAGCCGTGACGACCGTCGCCGCGCCGCGTTCCCTGTACTCGCGCAGAACGGGTAGCGCGCCGCGCCACTTGAACGCGCCGAGCTCGTGCAGGTCTTCCCGCTTGAGGTAAACGCCTCCATCTGCGAGCCCTGCAGGAGCTGGCTCGAGCGGGGTTGTGCTCACGAACCGAACGACGCGCGACGTTCGGCGTCGGCCGCGTCGACCAGATGGCCGTCCCGCTCGACATAGCCGCCCTTGCCGCCGACGACCAGAACAACGAGATCGTCGGTCTCGCTCGCGTTCGACACCTTGCGCGGCGTCGAGGACTCGACGTGCACGAGCCCGCCCGCGCCCAGCTCCCGGACTTCATCGCCGACCTCGACTCGTGCGGTGCCGGCGTGCACGAAGTACAGCTCGTCCTGCTCGTCGTGGTAGTGGAGAAAACCCTCGAAGCCTGGTGGGAAGACGACGGCGTTGACACCGAACGCGGTCACGCCGAGCCCTCGCCTGACCTTGTGGAAGCCGTACCCGTCGCCGAGCTCGTCGAGCGAGCTGAAGGTGTGAGCCATTCCTACCTCGCTTTCCGTTCCATCGTGTCGCGGTAGAGCCGGTCGACGTCGTCCAGCAGCCGGCCCACGCCGTAGCGCTCGAGGACTCGCGTGCGACCGGCTTCGCCGAGTCGACGTCCAAGCTCCGGATCAGCAGCGAGCTGCGCGAGGCGCTCCGCCAGCTTCGATGTGCTGCCGGCCTCGACGAGGAAGCCGTCGACGCCCTCGCGGACGACGTCGGGAACACCGCCGACCTCGTATGCGACGACGGGCCTTCCTGCCGCCAGCGCTTCGATCACCGTGACAGGCGTACCCTCGTTCCCGGACGGGAGCGCCACCGCGTCCATCGCCGCGTACCAGGGCGCCACGTCCTCCTGGTAGCCGAGGAACAGGCAGTGGCGCACGAGGCCGAGGTCGCGCGCCTGCCGCTCGAAACCTGCGCGATCAGGCCCGTCGCCGACGACGAGCAGGCCCGCATCGACGCCGCCCTCCCGCAGCTCGGTGAGCGCCGTCAGCAGATCCTGCGTCTGTTTGACACCTGTCATCCTCCCGATCCAGCCGACGACGAATCGCTCCGGCGGAATCCCGAGCCGGCGCCGTACCTCGTCCCGGGGCACATCGGTCGCAACGCGCTGCTCCAGTTCGATCCCGAGCCGCACCACCACAAACTTCTCCGCCGGCGCGACACCGAGCTGCACGAGGTCGTCCCGCACCTCCGGGCTGACGGCGACGAGCACCGTTGTCACCTTTGCGAGCAGCGTCTCGAGGACGCGGAAGAACCTCGACTTCGTCGGCCCGAAGTAGCCGCGAAGGACGTGGCCGTGGAAGGTGTGGACGACGATCGGCGGGCGTGCATCCCCGGCAAGGAGTGCTGCCACTCGGCCGACCGTGCCGGCCTTGGCCGTATGTGTGTGGAGGATCCGTGGTCGCACCTGCCGGATGAGGCGCGCGAGCCGAACGACCGCGAGGGCGTCGCGGAATGGCGAGATCTCCCGCGACAGCCCGGGCAAGGCGACGACGCGAGCGCCTGCCTCCTCGGCGATGTAGGCCATCGATTCCTCGCCGCGGGCGATCGTCCCTGCCACGAGCGTTGTGTCGTAGCCGCGGAGCGTCAGGCCGGCTGAGAGATATGCGACGTGGAGCGCCGGTCCGCCTACGTTGAGCCGCGCGATGACGCGGAGAACCGAGACCCGTGCGGTCTCAGGCGCCATCGACGAGCGCCTCGACCGTCCGCTGGAGGCCCTCATCCAGACCGACGATCGGCTCGAATCCGAGCACCTCGCGCGCAGCAGTGATGTCAGCCCAGGAGTCGCGGATATCGCCCGGTCGCGGCAGCTGGAACTCCTTCTGCACCGGCTTGCCGAGGATACGGCCGATCGTGTCTGCGACGTCGTTGACGCTGCCTGGCGATCCAGCGGCGACGTTGAAGATCCGGCCGTTCGCCTCTGCAACCTCGGCTGCGCGCATCGTTGCGTCGACGACGTTCGCGACGTAGGTGAAGTCCCGCGACTGGCCGCCGTCGCCGTGAATCGTGATAGGTCGACCCTCTGCGATCGCGGTCACGAACAGCGGGACGACCGCCGCGTATTGCGAGAACGGGCTCTGCCGCGGCCCGAAGACGTTGAAGTAGCGCAGTACGACGGTTTCGAACGAGTCGTAGACGCGGCTGAAGCTGATGCAGTAACGCTCCGCCGCGAGCTTGGCGACACCATAGGGCGAGATCGGATCAGGCGGCGAGCTCTCCGGCACCGGGAGCTCTCGTCGTGTCCCGTACACCGACGAGCTCGACGAGTAGACAACGCGGCGCACACCTTCGTCGCGCGCAGCGAGGAGGACGTTCAGTGTGCCCTCGACGTTGACCGCGCTCGACGTCAGCGGATCCTGGACCGAGCGCGGCACCGAGCCGAGGGCTCCGAGGTGGAACACGGTCTCGACGCCGCGAACCGCTGCATGAACCCGCTCGTACGAACGGAGCTCGCCTTCTACCACTTCGACATCCAGGTCATCGAGGTTCGCCCGGTTTCCAGTCGAGAAGTTGTCGAGCACGCGGACGGTGTCTCCACGGTCGAGCAGCGCGCGCACGAGGTTCGAGCCGATGAAGCCGCCACCACCGGTAACGAGGGCCCGTCGGCTCATGGCGTCTGCCTCATCGGGCCTTCTCCGCGACGACGTGGAAGTTCGCGTGCAGCGTTCCCGGGCCGGGATCCCGCAGCCTCGATGAGCGGGCGTCGATTGCCTCTGCGAGCGTATTGAACCCTGCGACGAGCGGCTTCGCGAGCGCGCCGAGGTGGACGCGGCGGGCGGCGAGGTCTATGTACATGTTCAGGAGCATTGCGACGCAGGCCGTGGTTCCGGAGGCCGCTGACACCCTAACCGAGGCCCAGTCGCCGTTCTCCCGCACGACCTTCTCCAGGCCCGCAATTGTCCATCTCCAGTAGTCGGCCGGCGACGGATGGTAGACCTGGACGCCGTGCGTCGAGAGCAGGAGCCGGCCACCCGGGGCTGTCACACGGTGGAGCTCCCAGATTGCACGCGCCGGGTCGTCGCAATGCTCGAGCACCTGGCTGCAGAGCACGACGTCGAAGCTGCCGTCCTCGACAGGGAGATCCTCAACCGAGCCTTTGAGCTCGGCACGCGGGTTGTCGACCGGGTCGACGCCGATGTACGAGGCGGCGTACGGCGAGAAGAACGGCTCGTACGGCTTCTGCCCACAACCGACGTCGAGCAGGCGATACGCACCGAGGTCGGCGTTCGCGCGCTTCGCTTCGTAGCGCAGCCAGCGCGCGAGAGGGGCGCGCACCGCGTAGGTAGGCATCGTCCTAGGCGGGTCGAGGCGAGGGTTACTCACGTGCGGTCGCCAGTCCGAAGCCGAGCCAGGTGAGCGCGGCGAGGGGGATCCCGGGAACGATGCCGAGGCCGTTCCACACGCCGGCGGCGACGAGGAGCCAGGCGACTCCGACGAGCGCGAGCGACGATGTCGTGCTGCCGCGCATCCCGATCCAGAATGCGGCGCCGAACAGCAGCCCGAGCACGGCGATCCCGATCACCCCGAGGTCGGCGAGCGTCTGGAGGTAGAAGTTCTGGACGCCCCAGGGATGGGTCGTGGAGGGGAATGCCTGGGCCGGCTGGTCGGGGAACCGGTGCCGAGCGGCGGGCAGCTGTGGCCCATAGGCGAACTCGTCGCTCGAAGCCTGGAAGCCGACGCCCGTGACCGGCTCGGTAAGGAAGATCCTCAGCCCGATGTAGCCGAGCACCGTTCGCTGTGAGTAGCTCTCGACGGCCCCCGGCGTCGGGTTCCGTGTCAGGCCGAGGAACGCGGCGAAGTCCTTGAGGGCAGATCCACGCATTGCGGCGGTGCCGAGCGTGACGAGCAGCGCGGCGGTGACGAGGATGGCCGCGGCACGTCGCGCGAGAACCCTACGCCGGTGCGCGACGTGAGCGATGGCGGCAAGTGCCAACCAGACCCCGATGACGGCGGTCATCGCTCCCGAAACGACGATGCCGAGCCCGCCTGCGGCGATGGCGAGGTTCGCCCAGCTTCGGTCGAGAACCGTGTCATCGTTGAGCGCGATCGCGACGAAACCGAGCACGAGGAGCGCGCCCGACAGCGCAGCGAAGTCGTGGTAGCCGAGGAATGACGGCTGGCGCTCGGCCGGCCGGTGCCCGAGGAACTGATGCACGAGCCCGACGTACTGCAGCACACCCCAGACAGTCGCCGCTACGCCCCAGGCGATCAACGCGCGGAGCGGCAGCCATGCGTCTCGCAACCGTGGCACGAGCAGCGCGACAACGGGCGCGAGCGTCGCGTATTCGCAGAACTTCAGCGCCGAGACGAGACGCGCGTGCCAGTCGTACGGCTGGTCGCGCAACAGCGGATAGGAGATCGAGACGAGGACGAGGACGAGGAGCGCGCCGGCCACCAGCCAGACGGGGAGGCCTCGACGCAGAGCGGTGAGGCCGGCACGACGCGCAGTGGCGATTGCCGCGAGTGCGATGGCGAGCACCGCGAGGTCGGAGAGCGTAATGCTGACGTGCGTGCCGCCGGCGCCGAACCCGAGGTCTGGCTGGTAGCGCGAGTGGAGGAAGATCAGCGGCAGCGTTGCAGCGAGGACGACGGGTCCGAACGAGAGGCGAGCCTCGGTGACGTCGCCGTTCGCCCGCGGCCACGAGCTCGGGACATGAGGGGCCGCCAAGGCGCGCACTATACTGGCCGTTTGCCCAGTATCACCTCGCAAACGGCTCATGACAGTGTGTTTGCCGAGGGCCTCGTGACTCCTCGTTCCGCACGTCGGCGCAGCGGCTGATGAACAGTCGGCGGCTCGCTACCGCGGTCGGTCTTTACGCGTCGGTCGGCCTCGGGCTGTTCGCGACCGTCGTCGCAACCTGGGAGCTGGACAGGCACGCGTTCGGTCTGTTCGCGACCGCTCTCGCCGCCGCTGCGCTGTTCGAGTCGCTGCTCGACCTCACAGTCGAGGAGTCGCTAACCAAGTACGGCTTTCGGTATATAGCCGGAACGGACTGGGGCAGGCTGCGACGGCTCTTCGAAGTCGCCGTGCGGCTGAAGGCGCTCGGTGCGGCACTAGCGCTTTTCGCGCTGCTCGTTTCGGCTCTTGTCGTTGACCGCAATCTTCGGGCGCCACTGCTCGTTGTCGCATTCCTCCCGCTCGTACAGACACAGGAGGACATCGCCGCGACTGCGCTTCTCCTTCGGAGCCGCTATGACATCCGCGCGGCCTTCCTCGTCCTCTCGATGGGGCTCCGACTGGCCGGAATCGCTGTAGGCGCCCACTACGGGCCGGTCTGGGCGATCGCCGGCGTCGTCGTCGCACAGGTCGTCGCCACGTCTGCGATCTCGATCGCCGGGCTCGTGGCCTTCCGCCGTTTTCCAACCGCGCCATCTCGATCACTCGCCGAGGATCGACGCGAGATCGTCTCGTTCGTCGCACAGTCGAGCGTCGCAAGCGGGATCATCTCGCTCCGGACGCTGCTGCCGCCGATCCTCCTTGGAATCGCCGCAGGCACGACCGAGGTCGGCGTCTTCCGCACCGCGCAGGCTCCGCAAAGCGGGTTCGCTGCAGCGAGCTCACCCGTCCGGCTCATCCTTCTCACGGAGCAGACACGGGACTGGGAGCATGGTCGAGAACGGAGTGTCCTCGTCGGGGTGCGCCGGTACACGCTCGCCGCTGCGGGCCTGATGGCCGTCGCGCTACCGATTTTCTACTGGGCGATGCCCGCGCTCGTGCGGATCGTCTTTCATGGGAAGTACCCCGACGCCGTTACCCCGGCCCGCGTCATGCTGTTTGCAGCGGCACTCCAACTCGTCGTGGGCTGGTCGAAGTCGCTACCCGTGACGATCGGCAAACCGAAGTTGCGGATCTGGGCGCACGGAGTCGAAACCGCCGTGCTGCTCCCACTCGTCGTCGTCTTCGGCTGGAAGTGGGGCGTGACTGGAGCTGCAGTCGCGATTCTCGTCTCGAGCGGCGTGTTCGTCGCGGTGTGGAGCGGGTTTCTCGTCCGACTGCGCCGTGAGGTTGCGACGCGGGAGGCGCTCGCATGAAAGTGCTCATCGTCTCCGGGATCTGGCCACCCGATCTCGGTGGTCCTGCGAGCCATGCGCCCGAGTTCGCGGCGTTCCTCCGTGTCCGGGGCAACGAGGTGGAGATTGTGACGACAGCGAGCTCGGCTCCTGCGCGCGAGGGGTTCCCGGTGCGCTGGGTATCGCGCGGGCTTCCCCCCGGAATCCGGCACCTGGCCGGGGTCGTCGCGATCGCGAGGGCCGCCCGCGCAGCCGAAGTCGTCTACGCCACCAGCATGACTCGACGCGCTGCTCTCGGAGCGGCTCTCGCCAGGCGGCCGCTCGTGCTGAAGCTGACTGCCGACGAGGCGTACGAGCGCGAGCGCCGCAGCGGTCGCTTTACGGGTGACCTCGACGCGTTCCAGGGTCACAGCGGTGGGTTGCGCGTGGCGCTGCTGCGGCGCACGAGGATGTGGGCGGTAGGGCGCGCGCGGCACGTCTTCACACCGAGCGCGTATCTGCGCGAGCTCGTCGTCGGCTGGGGGATCGTCCCCGACCGTGTCAGCGTGAGCCCCAACCCGGCGCCCGAGATGCCTCCGCTGCCGCCACGCGACCAGCTTCGAGCTGAGTACGGCTTCGAGGGGCCGACGCTTGCCTTCGCCGGTCGCCTCATGGCGGCGAAAGCGCTCGACGTCGCGCTCTCGGCGCTGGCGCTCGTCCCGGACGTGAGACTCGTGATCGTCGGCGACGGGCCCGATCGAGCGGCGCTCGAGCGGCAGCGCGACGCGCTCGGTCTCGGCGATCGCGTCCGCTTCCTGGGCGGGCTCGGGCGCGACGGTGTTCTCCGCGTATTCCGGGCTGCAGATGCCGTTCTGCTTTCGTCCCGCTGGGAGAACTTCCCTCATGTCGTCGTCGAGGCGCTTGCCGTCGGAACGCCGGTGATCGCGAGCGCGGTCGGCGGGGTGCCGGAGGTCGTGCGCGACGGCGAGAACGGTCTGCTCGTGCCGGCCGGTGATTCCGAGGCGCTTGCGGCGGCGATTCGCCGGCTTCTCGGTGACGACGAGCTGCGGGCGCGGCTTGCCGCAGCGGCGGCGCCGTCGGTCGAGTCGTACGGCGCCGAGCGGCTGCTTGGGCGGATCGCGTCCGAGCTGGAGAAGGCGGTCGCGTGAAGCGTCGGCTGCTGATGGTCGGCCGGACGCGGTACGACCTACCGCTCTCGGAGACGTTGGCCCGGAAGTTCGACGCGCTCGGCTCGGAGCTCGACGTCCGCGTGCTGGCGACCGCGCGTCGCGTTGACGCGCCCGACGTGCGGTTCAGGTTGTACCGGCCCTTGCCGCTCGGCCCGCTCGAAGGCGCAGCGTTCTACGCGCTACTGCCGCTTCGCGTCGCCCGGGAGCTGCGCGCAGCGAAGCCCGACGCCGTGCTCGCGCAGGGCGGGCAGGAGACGGCCCTCGTTTTGCTCGGGCGGGCGCTTGCCCGGTCGAAGACGAAGGTGATCCTCGACGTACACGGCGACTGGCAGGCGGCGACGCGGCTCTACGGCTCGCCGGCCCGGCGTCTCCTCGCCCCGCTCGGCGACGCGCTTGCCCGGTTCGCAGTACGCCGTGCCGATGCGGTCCGGACGATCTCGGCCTACACCAGCGGGCTCGTTCGGGAACAGGGCGTCGAGCCGGCAGCCGAGTTCCCCGCGTTCATGGATCTCGAGCCGTTCAGGGCAGCGGCGCCGGCGCCGCTACCGGAGAAGCCGACTGTTCTGTTCGTCGGCGTGCTGGAGCGATACAAGGCGGTCGACGTGCTGGCGGATGCGTGGCGCCGCGTCGCCGAGCGCGTGCCCGATGCGCGATTGCGGATCATCGGGAGCGGGACGATGAGCGGCGTCGCCGAAGCGCTCGCGACGGAGTTCCCGGAAATGGTGTCGTGGACGCCTACCGTGCCGACCGGGAAGGTGGCCGAGGCGCTCGATGCGGCGACAGTCCTCGTGCTGCCGTCGCGCTCCGAGGGGCTTGGGCGGGTCGTCGTCGAGGCGTTCTGCCGCGGTCGCGCCGTTGTCGGTTCTCGTGTAGGTGGGATCCCGGATCTCGTCACGGACGGCGGAACCGGCGTCCTCGTGCCGCCGGGCGACGCCGTCGCGCTCGCAGACGCGCTCGTGGCCGTGTTGGAGAACAGCGCGTTTGCTGCGCGGCTCGGAGTGGCGGCGCGGGCGGCGATCGAGCCGTGGCTCGCGACGCCCGAGGACTACGCGCGCCGCATCCGCACGCTCGTCGACGATGTATGCAGATGAGGCTCGTCGTCGTTACGCAGGAGCTCGACCCGGCGAGCCCGGTGCTCGGTGCAACCGTGCCGAAGCTGCGCGCGCTCGCAGCTAGCGTCGATGAGCTCGTCGTGCTCGCCGATTCGGCGGTCGAGGGTGCGCTGCCGGCGAACTGCCGGGTGCGGCCTTTTCGCTCCGCGACGAAGCTGGGGCGGGGCCTGCGCTTCGAGGCGGCGCTCGCGGCGGAGCTCGCGACGCGGCCGCGGCCGGCAGCGGTGCTGGCGCACATGTGCCCGATCTATGCGGTTCTTGCCGCGCCGATCGCACGGCCGCTCGGGACGAAGGTGTTGCTCTGGTTCACGCACTGGCGCACGGGCCGGCTGTTACGGCTTGCCGAGGGGCTGTCGACCGGCGTCGTGTCCGTCGACCGTCGGTCGTTCCCGCTCCCGTCGCGCAAGCTCGTCGCGATCGGCCACGGGATCGACCTTGCCGACTTCGCCTGCGTGGAGCGTGCGAGGGAGAACCACCTGCGGCTGATCGCCCTTGGCCGCACCTCGCCGTCGAAGGGCCTCGACACCGTCATCCGTGCGGTCGGGGAAGTGCAGGACGTCCGGCTCTCGATCCACGGCCCGTCGCTTACCGGCGAGGAGCGCCGTCATCGCGAGGAGCTCACGCGGCTGGTGGCCGAGCTCGGCCTCGGGCAGCGCGTGAGCATCGGTGAGCCGGTTTCACGGGAGGACGTGCCCGTGCTCCTGGCCGGCGCGGACGCACTCGTGAACAACATGCGTGCCGGCGCTCCGGACAAGGTCGTCTACGAGGCGGCCGCAACCTGCATGCCTGTGCTCGCCTCGAATCCGATCTTCGACGGGCTGCTGCCGGCCGAGCTTCGCTTCTCTCGGGAGGATGTAGCCGAGCTTGCAACGCGGATCCGCGGGCTCGACACGCTCGACCTAACAGCGATCGGGCGTGAGCTGCGCGAGAGTGTGATGCGCGACCACTCCGTCGCGTCATGGGCAGCGCAGGTCGTGGAGCTCGCTGGGCGGTGAACACCACGGTGCTGCACGTCGGGAAGGTTTCGGGCATCTCGGGCTCGGAGGCGCACCTGCTCACGCTGCTGCCTGATCTGCGGGAGCGCGGCTGGGACGTCCGGTTCGCCCACTTGCACGAGAACGAGCCTGGCGCCGCGGAGTTCGCACGCCGGCTGAGCGATGCAGGCGTCCCGGTCCACCGGATCCGATTGACGCGCGCGACTGCCCCGGTCGCGTTCGCCCGGCTGCTGCGGCTCGTGAGACAGACGGGGCCGGCGATCCTGCACACCCATCTCGTCCACGCTGACTTCCACGGGCTCATCGCGGGCGCACTCGCGCGAGTGCCCGTGCGCGTCAGCACGAAGCACGGGTTCAACTCCTTTCGCGAAAGGCGGGCGTTCGCAGTCGCCGACCGTGGAGTCGCACGGCTGGCGCACCTGCAGATCGCGATCTCGGCCGGGCTCGCCCGCTACCTGGCCGAGGCGGAGGGCTTCCACGAGGGCGCGTTCGAGATCGTGCACTACGGGATCGAGGCAGGCCCGGCGCCGGCGCCGTATCCGGGTGGGACGCGGCTCCTGTACGTCGGTCGGCTGGTCCCTGTGAAGGGGATCGAGACACTCCTGCGGGGGTTCGCGATTGCACGTCGTGAGCGCCCGGATCTCCAGCTCGATATCGCTGGCGACGGTCCGCTGCGCGCCGGGCTGGAGTCGCTCGCCGGTGACCTCGAGCTGGGCGACGCGGTGCGCTTCCGTGGGCGTGTCGACTCCGTCGGCGCGGAGATGGAGAAGGCTGCGGCGATCGTCGTTCCGTCGCTTGGCGAGGGGTTCGGCATGGTGGCCCTCGAGGCTGCGGAGCGCGGCCGGCCGGTTGTCGCTTCAGCCGTCGGCGGCCTACCGGAGATCGTCGACGACGGTCGCACCGGGATCCTCGTACCGTCGGCAGACCCGACCGCTCTGGCGGCGGCGATGGTCGCCGTCGTTCGCGACCCGGCGCGCGCGGCTGCGCTCGGCCACGCCGCCCGGGAACGTGCACTGGCCGAGTTCTCACTCGCGCGCTGCGCGGACAGAACCGACGTGCTCTACCGCGAGGCGCTCGAACGTCGCGCGAGCAGCACATCGACCCCCAGCCCGGCGAGCAGTGCGAGCACGAAGTCCCAGGGCACGCGGTAGCGGGTCGCACCGGCGAAGAGCATCGCCGCGAGCGTCTGATAGACGAGGAACACGACGGCTAGCCAGAGGAACCGCCGCGAAATTGCGGCCGAACGGAACCCGAACACGAGCCCGAGCAGCGCGAGCGCGAAGAGCGGCACGGCGTACGCCGTTTCAGCCCACGTGCGCAGGCTCGAGTGGCCCCCGCTCGACGGCCCGGTCTCGGTCTTCGTCGGCCGCGGGTCCCACAGCATCCGGGTCGCCTGCCCCATCAGCTTGACCTTCTCACCCGGGTGGTGGCGCCAGAACTTGATCGTCGCGCGCTGGTACAGGCGCATCTGCGCGCATTCGTCCAGGCGGATCTTCCTCCCGGTCTGCTTGTAGATGTCGCTCGCGAACTCCGGCGTCAGCCGGGGTGCGCCGGCAAGCGGCGGGACGTCGTCGATCCAGCCACCGCGCGCGAGCGTCGAGTAGGTGTTGAGGTTGTTCGCCTTCCATAGCGCGCGCGCGTCGGTTGTCAGCGCGTAGCAGCCCACCTGCACCTTGTTGCGGATCACCCACGGCGCCACCGTCACGGCGCACGCTGCGAGCACGACGACCACAGTCACCACGCCGGCTCGACTCCAGAGGAGGTAGACAGCGAGGAAGAGCGGCAGCGCGGTGAGCCGCGAGTTCCCGAGCAACGAGATCCCAAGGGCGACACCGAGCGCGGCTCCGAGCCAGGGCGTTGCGCGCTCGGCGACCATGAGCGTCAGCACGAACACCCCGGCGCCGACGAGCTGATCGAGGATCTCCCGGTTCACGTGCACGTCGTGCCAGACGAGGTATGGATGGAGTGTCGAGATCAGCGCGGCGACCAGCCCGGCCCGGGCAGAGATGAAGCGGCGGCCGGCGTAGAGGACGACCAACGCCGTCGCAGCGGCCACGAGCGTCTGGGCCAGCCCGACGAAGAGCCAATGCCGTTCCAGCGGCCAGTAGAGCGCCGCCAGGAACCAGCCATAGAGCGGCTGCGTGTACGCGGACGGGACTCCCGGGATGAAGCCGTAGGTGCCGCTCGACGCCAGTGTCTGCGCGAAGGTGTCGCTCTTCTCGACGAACTCGGTGAGGATTCGGCCGCGCTCGTAGGCAAGTACGGCGAGTCGCGGCAGGACGGCTGCTGCGATTACCAGCGCTGCCGCGGCCCGCGGCGATGTCAGGATGCGGCGCATGGCTTCGCCGAAACGGTACGCGGTCGTCTCGTGCCATGTCGAACGTCCGCTCGACGACACCGTCTGGGCGCGCTTCGCGGAGTTGCAGCGGCTCCGGCCCGGTGGTTTCGCGATCGCGGCGCTGATTCGCCCACCCGATCCGGACGCGGGTGAGGATCCCGGCACCTGGCTCGAACGGGCGCGTGAAGCGGCGGAGCGCGGGCCGCTCGGCCATCACACGCACTGGACGGCTCCCGATCACGCGCGCCCGACCGGGGCAGGCGATCCCGCCGATCGCGTCCGTGGCGAGAACGCCTGGCTCAGGGAGCAGGGTCTGCAGCCGACGCTCTTCTGTGGCGGCGGCTGGTACTCCGATCTCGGGGTGGCCGAAGCGTGCGCCGAGCTCGGCTACGTCGATTGCACCGCCACCGCGTACCGACCCGCCTATCTGCCGTCGGATGCGCCGCAACTCGGGCTCGCTGCACCGGCCCGCGTCTTGCTGCCCGCCGGGAAGCACCTCCTCGAGCTTCCGTCGACACACTCACTTGGAATGCTCGCCCGCGAAGTTCTGGCGCCTGGCGGCTTGCGCTCAGAGCTCGTGCACGTCCACTTCCACGACACCGATCTCGTCGACACTCGTCGCCGCGTCGCGCTCGTCTGGGCGCTCCGGGCGCTTGCTCGTCGGCGCGAACCAACCGATCTGGACGCGTTCGGAGGCCTGCTTCGCGATTCGGCGCCGGAGGTCGCGTTCAAGGAGATTGTGACACCCGCGACGTAACATCACTCTGTGGCCGCGGAGACCGGACAAGCCAGCACGCCGTCGCGCGCGGACGTCCGCCGTTCAGGGCTCTACCTGCTCTCGCGGCGGCCGTACGTCGCCCTCGTCCGCCGGCTTCTCTCGATCCTCGCGCTCGCCGCCCTCGACGTGCTCGCCCTCGCGCTCGGCCTGTTCGTCGCCCTCGTCCTACGCGAGCTCGTGCACGGCAACACGACGATTTACTGGAGCCTGCTCTGGGAAGGCCCCCGTCACTGGCTGCGCTTCCTCGCGCCGATCACTGTGATCCTCTTCTGGCAGGCGGGGCTGTACGCGGCGCGTGAACGGCGGCCTGGCGCCGGGAGGATCGTCTCGTCGCTGATCCTCGTTGCCGCGATCGTCTACGCCTTCGCCTTCGGCACCGGCTACCACTTTTCGACGGCAGGTCTCGTGCCGACGGCAACGGTGACCTGCGCGATCGTCGTCGTCGGCCTGCGCGCTGCGTACGAGTCGATCTCGCTCGAGCTGCTGCGCGTCGTGGGGGTGCGGCGTCGTGCGATTCTCGTGGGGGAGGGGGAGAGCCTTGCGCATCTCCATCGCTCGCTCGGCTCGTCGCGCAGCGGCATCGATTACGCGTTCGTCGGGGCGGTCGCGGCATTTCCGCCCTCCGGGCTGGATCTGCTCGGAAGTCGTGACCAACTTGCCGAGATCCTCGCGCGGACGCCCACCGACGAGCTGATCCTCACCGAGGCGGATTTCACCGAGAGCACGGTGCTGAGCATCGTCGAGACCGCACATCGGCACGGCGTGAAAGTGCGGCTCGCGCCGCGAACCACGGAGCTCCTCGTGCAGCAGGGCGAGTACGTTCCCGGCCAGGGCGTGCCGCTGTTCGAACTTAGGCCACCGGTCTTCGCCGGCACCGACTGGGCGGTAAAGCGCGCTTTCGACCTCGCTGTCTCGGGCTCGGTCGCGCTTGTCGGGCTGCCGCTCTGGTTGCTGGTGGCGCTCGCGATCAGGCTCGATTCGCGCGGACCGGTGTTCTACGTCGACCGCCGCATGGGTGTCGGCGAGCGGGAGTTCGGAATGCTGAAGTTCCGGACGATGGTGGCGGGCGCGGCCGAGCTGCAGCCCGAGCTCGAGGCTGCGAACGAGGCCTCCGGCGCCCTGTTCAAGATTCGTGACGATCCTCGCGTGACGCGCGTCGGCCGTGTGCTGCGCCGGCTGTCGCTCGACGAGCTACCCCAGGTGCTGAACGTCCTGCGTGGCGAGATGAGCCTCGTCGGCCCGCGGCCGTTGCCGCTCCGCGACTTCGCGTTGCTCGAGGACTGGCATCGGCGTCGCTACCTCGTGCTGCCGGGAGTCACCGGGCTCTGGCAGATCTCCGGCCGTTCGAACCTCGGGTTCGACGATCTCGTGCGGCTCGACTTCACCTACCTCGAGAACTGGTCGATCTGGCTCGACGTCTCGATCATCCTGCGCACGCTGCCGGCGGTGTTCTCGCGGAAGGGTGCGTTCTAGTCAGGCTTGTTCGAGCGTCTTCGCTTGTTCCACTGCAGTGCTCGAGTGGCAGTTTCCGCTTCCGCCGCGCGGGCTGATTGAGAGAATCCAGTACCGTTCGGTCGAGTCCGAGCCGAGGGTCCGTAGAGCCCAACCGCTGGCTCTGAACCCGTCGGCCAATGAGACGACGTTGCCGCTTCCGATCACGACGTATGGGACGCCCGCCCGCTGTGCTGCTTGGGGTGCGTTCTCACGCGGCAAGAAGGTGACGTGTCGCTCGAGCCTCGCGCCGAATAGAACATACGACGGCTCGTCGGTATCGAGCACCGCGCCGACGCAGGCTTTCTGCGAGACAAGGGCATCGAGTTGCTCGAGTGCCCTTCCGGCTTGTGGCTTCCACACCTGAAGCTTCACCGCCTCGACGCGGGTGAGCTTCCAGGGTCGAGCGGTCGATCCATCCAGAGGCTTCAGCTCGTTCCGTACGAGCGCAAGTCCGAGAGTCGTCGCGGCGACGACGACGATCCCGAGCGTCATCGACCTTCGGCTGAAGAGCGGGCCGAACAGAGGCGCGGTTAGCGCAGCAGGAACGATCAGGAAGCGCGAGAGCCAGGGGTTGTATCTGGAGGTGAGCGCGAGGATCACCAGGAACAGTGGCAATGCGAGGGCGAGAATCAGGCGGCATGCGGCGTCACGGCGACGCCTCAGAGTAGCCCCCATCGTGAGCACGCATGCGCCAACCAGGACGAGCCCCAGTGAGCCGAACGACGACACATCCTCGTTGACGCGCTTGTTGATTCCAGCGAGCGAGCTGAGGTGGACTGGGCTCGGTTGCCGCTCGTTCAGCACTGCGAGGCCGGCGACGAAGATCGGCGCCAGCAGCGAGAGAGCGAAGACACCTGCCGTCGTGAACGCCGACCCCCAGGAGCGGCCTCGACGCCGGAGTATGGTCGTCAGCGCGGCTGATCCGCAAAGAGCGACGAGCACGAGTACCTCGATCACGTGTACCTCGAAGCCGGAGCGGTCGATCAGGTGGAGGAGGACCTTCCGCCCGGTTGTCAGGCCTCCCGAGAGAGAAGGTGAAACCGTTTGCTCGACGCGTCCGCCGCCGTGTCCGAGCACGTGGCCGGTCTCGACCAGATTCAGCACGAAGCTCCACACGCCGAGGGCTGCGAACGTGACTCCTGTTGCCACCGCGAACCCGAGAGCACGGCGACGGCCGAGCCGGATCGCTAGCAGCACGATCACCGGTAGAACGAGGGCAGTGGTCAGCTTGACGCCAAGGCCGAGCCCGACAGCGACTCCGGCGAGGATCACCTCGGGCCAGGCACCATCGAGAAGGAACGCTGCGGCGGCGATCGAGAGAGAGGCAGCAACGAGGTCGTTCTGTGCTGTCGTGGCCTCTCGAGCGCTACGACGGTGAACGATGCGAAGAGGAGCGCGCTCAGCAACGCGCGGCGGGTGTCGTAACCGAGTCTGCGTGCAGCTGTGTAGATCCCGACGAGGATCGCAAGCTCCGCGATGTATTGGGGCAACGCGAAGAGCGCTCCTTTCCCGGTCGCGGCGAAGAGGAAGAGGTTTTCCTGCTCGGCGAGTGGCTGGAACTCGTTCATCCGGTCGGTGGGTGCGTGCGGAATCCAGTACAGCCCGCCGTGCTGCACCCATGCCGCCACTCGTGGAAGGTGATACGTCAGTGAATCCCAGTTGTTCGCGGGCGCAGTGAGGACGAGAACGAGCTCGTATCCGAGCGCGATCGCCACGATGACGGGGAACAGGGCGACAACAGGGTCCCGGGCGACTGCGGCGATGGCTCTGGTTCCCGCGGCGAGTCCCAGCCCCGGTCTGCCCCTGCGCCACCACACGAGGAGCGCAAGGCTGAGCACTGCTACTTCGCTCAGTGCGAGCGGTCCGCGTTTCACCTCACGGAACGGCGAGAGCGCGAGCGTCAGGGCAGACGTCTCAGCAACTAGTGCGACGTAGGCGGTAAGGAGCGTCGGCGCGAGACGCTCGAGACGCAAGCTGGTCGCGATGAGGAGCGATGTCGTGGGAAGCATCGCGAGCATCAGTGCCGGAAGCACGGTGCCATCCTGGCAGGCTGCTGTGACGTGGCGGGGGCGCCACCGGATGCCTTCTTCATACTGACCAGCTATGCGGGCTCCGAAGATCCTCGCGGTCGCGTCGGCCGTCGACCTCGACTTCCGCTACGGCTGCACGCCGGCCTGGTGGCAGCTGTGGAAGGGGCTGTACGAGAACGGCGTCGATCTCGTCGTAACGCCTTATCGGGGTAGACCCGTCCTGTCACCGTGGTGGCGTGTCGCTCCGAACCCGACCTACCGCGAAGGCGAGACCTACGCTGCTCTTCGTGGCGCCGCCGCCCGCGTGAAGGGCGATCGCTACATCCGCCGAGCCGAGGAGCAGCCGGACGAGAGCGCCGTCGACAAGCTGACGCGCGAGACGATCTGGCGCGTCGTCACGCCACGTTGGCGGCGCCATCTCGAACGTCTCGTTGAGCGCGAGAAACCCGACGCGGTGCTCGTTTTCACGGTGCCGATGGCGCATTTCCGCGGCATCCCGACAGCGCTACGCGAGCGGTTCGGCATCCCGGTCGTCTTCTACGACGGCGATGTGCCGATGAGCCTGCCGGAGTTCGGCGGCATGGACACGGGCTTCAACTACTACCACGGGGCCGACCCGTCCGAATACGACCTAGTCGTCTCGAACTCCGAGGGCGGTCTGCCGCGGCTGCTCGAGCTTGGTGCGCGGCGCGCCGAGGCGGTCTACTGGGCGGCGGACCCCGAGTTCTTTACGCCGCAGCCGGCCGAGAAGGAGGTCGATGTCTTCTTCTACGGCTACGGCGACAAATTCCGACGCGAGTGGACCGAGGCAATGGTCGGCGAGCCGAGCCGGGTTGCGCCCGAGCTCGACTTCGCGCTCGGCGGCTGCGACTTCCGTGGCGACACTGGTGCGGCGCGGATCCTCGGCGACGTGCCGTTCAACGTGTTCGCGCGTGCCATCTCGGCTGCGCGAATCAATCTCAACATCACCCGCCGCTCGCATGCCAGCGTTGCGGGATCGTCGACGTGCCGCCCGTTCGAGCTCGCCTCGGCCGGAGCGGCGATCGTGTCGAACCCGCACGCCGGAATCGAACGCTGGTTCGAGCCGGGGAGCGAGCTGATCCTCGTCGAAGACGCGCAGCGGGCGCTGACGGCGTACCGCGAACTGCTCGACGATCCCGCGCAGGCAGAGGCGATGGGTGCGCGAGCGCGCGAGCGCGTGCTCGACGAGCACACCTACGGGCACCGCGCGCGGCAACTGCTGAAGCTGCTCGGCCTCACGAGCAAGGTTGCCGTCGGATGATTCCGGATCGCCGTGTCGCGATCGTCCCGGCCCACAACGAAGGAGGTGCGGTCGGTGGCGTCGTTGCCGAGTTGAAGGCGTTCGATCCGCACCTCGACGTGCTCGTCGTCGACGATGGCTCGACCGACGGTACGGCTGCTGTGGCCGCTGCCGCCGGTGCCTTCGTCGTCACGTTGCCATTCAACCTCGGCATCGGCGCCGCGGTGCAAACCGGATTCAAGTTTGCGCACGAGCAGGGCTACGAGCTGGCGGTTCGGCTCGACGGCGATGGGCAGCACGACCCGAGCGAGTTGCCGAAGCTGCTTGCGCCGCTCGACCGCGGCGAGGCCGACATCGTCGTAGGCTCGCGCTTCGCGCCTGTGCTCGCCGATGCGGACCGGAACGAGCTCCGGCCGGCACTCGCGCGACGCGTCGGAATCGTCTTCTTCGCCCGTCTTGTCTCGTTCTTGACCCACCAGCGGGTGACCGATACGACCTCCGGCTTCCAGGCCCTGAATGCGCGTGGGATCGCGATCTTCGCGGCCGACTACCCGCACGACTACCCGGAGGTCGAGGCGACGGTGATGGTCTACAAGCATCGGCTGCGGCTCGTCGAGGTACCGGTGCGGATGCGCGAGCGAGAGCACGGGGAGTCGTCGATCACGGCGGTACGCTCGATCTACTACGTGCTCAAGGTGACGCTGGCGCTGCTCGTCGGAATGGTCCGTCGTTACTCGATCCCGGAGGCGGCCCCGTGACCCCGCTTCGCGTATCGATCGCCGCCTCGATCGCATCGCTGTTGCTGCTGCTCGTCGTGCTAGAGCTGATCCGCGGGCGGCGCCTCAAGGAGCGCTACGCGCTGCTCTGGCTCGCGACCGGCGTAGTCCTGCTCGTGCTGTCGGCCTGGCGCGAAGGTCTGAACACGATCGCCGGCTGGCTCGGCGTCGGCACCTACCCACCGGCCATCCTGTTCGCGGCGGCGACGCTGTTCGTGATCGTCGTGCTGTTGCACTACTCGACGGTGCTCTCGAAGCTGACCGACGAGAACGTCCTGCTCGCCCAGAAGCTCGGTCTGCTGGAAGAGCGTGTTGGCCGAGGCGAAGCGAAGGAGAATCCAGATGGTCGATGAGGCGAGGTTGGAGGAGGACGGTGCCGGGCTCGTCCCGGTGGGTCAGGGCTGGTTCGTCGTCAACGTGCGCGACACGGCCTGGCGCGACCACGAGACCTTTGGCGCTGACTGCCGCTTCGAGGGTCCGCCGGACGCGTTCTTCACGCAGCTCGGGATTAACATCTGCGTTCTGCAGCCGGGCCAGCCGAACTGCCGCTATCACCGCGAGTCGCTCCAGGAGGACTTCCTCGTTCTCGCGGGCGAATGCGTATTGCTGGTGGAGGAGCAGGTGCGGCGGCTGAAGGCGTGGGACTTTGTCCACTGCCCGCCTGGTGTCAATCACGTCTTCGTCGGCGCCGGCGACGGCCCGTGCGCGATCCTGATGACCGGTGCACGGAGCGACCAAGAGGAGATCGTCTACCCGGTGTCTGAGCTCGCGCTGCGTCACGGAGCCGGCGTCGATGTCGAGACGGGCTCGCCCGACGAGGCGTACGCGGCGTTCGCCCCACCGACGAAGGGGCGTCCCGCAGGCTGGGAAACCCTGCCCTGGGCCTAGTGTCCGGACCTCGCCTCGGAGTCTCCGTCAAATCCAGGAGGGCTCACTCTGGCCCCGATGTCTAAACCACCGGAGCAGGGTCGGGAACCAACAAAGTGGGAAGACACCAGCCACGAGCCGCACCCAACCCTGTGCGGCGATCAGCCAGGCACTCGTCAAGAACACCGTGAGCCCCATCATTCGGAGACGATCGAAGAGACGCCAGAGCTCCATGTGTCCTCTAAAGAATAACCCGGCTCTCTAGTTCGCGCCCTCAAATTCCTTGCAGAACGTGGTCTGACCCCGTCGGGCGAACGCGTCCGGCAGGACACGGCCTACGCAGCCGGTGCTGTCCGCCTACCCGCCGCTGACAGTGACGGTGACGGTGACCGGCGCGCTGTAGAGGAGAGGGTCGCCCGCGTTCGGGTCGGCGTTGTAGCTCGCTGCGAGCGCGACGCGATAGACCCAGGTTCCGGCGCCGGGGCGGTCGACGTAGACACGGGCGGCGGCCACGTGGCTCAGTTCGTCCATCGCGATCACGCACGGCCGGACGCCGCCGGGGCGATCGGTGCAGTTCACGCCTTCGTCGGTCGTCGTCCCTGCCTTGGCGCGCAACACGATGTACACGGGCTTCACGCTGCCCGAGCCTGGATCCGGCCACGAGAGAAGGACGGTGTTGCCCGCGGAATGCCCGGCGACCTTGAACGAGCGGTCGATCGGGACGTAGAGGTTGCGGCTGTTGTCGCGGACCGCCTGGTAGGAGCCACGCTTCGGGACCGCTGCGACGACGACGAGCGGGAGCACCGCGAGTACCGCGATCGCGACCCATGTCTCGCGGCGCAGCGACCGTCTCGGGCCGGGAGTCGCAACCGCCGGCTGAAGCCGTCCGCCGAGCGTCGGCACCATGGCGAGCACCGAGACCGCGAGCAGGAAGTAGGCGGGCCACGCGGGCGTCAGCAGTCGCCAAAAGGATGCTGTGTCCACCGAGGCGAGCGGCGAGCTGCCCTTGATAAGGAAGAACAGCCCGAGCCAGACAGCCAAGAGAGCGCCCTTCGAGCGCGACATGCGCAACGCCCCGAGCGCGCCAACGAGCGGGATCCACTCGACCAGGCGGTTGCTCCAGAAGTACTCGCGAATCCCGTCGATGTTGTTCTGGAGGTGCGTCCAGTCGAACTTCAGGTACTTCTGCGTGTTGAGCGACGCGATGTGATGCGAGACCACCTGAGCGCCCGCGGCGAGCGTCACCCCGGTGGCCGACGACGAGAACAGCGGCAGCGAGCCGAGGCCGCGCTGCTTCCAGACGATGAGCGTGACGACCGTGGGCAGGAGCGCAAGCCCGAACGCGACCGCCCCGCGATAGCGACGGCCAATGAGCAACCCGACGACGGGCGCGGCGAGAAAGAGCGAGTTCGACGGCTTCAACCCCAGGACGAAGCCGACGACGAGCCCGGCGAGCACGGCTGTCTCCCAGTCGCCGTCGTCGAGGTGGCGGAACAGGAGATACGCGGCACAGAGCAGGAGCACCATCGACGCGAAGTCGCCCATCCCGGTCAGGCCGAGTACCTGTGGCAGCGTCTGGTCGACCCAGCGGCCGTGGTAGCGCTGGACGAACAGCGGGATCACCGAGAACGGAACGAGGATCCAGGCGGCGACGGCGAGCCGGGCGATGCCCGATCCGAGCAGCCGCTTCGTCGTGCCGTAGAGCGCGACGATGGCGAGCGGCAGCAGCACGACGACCTGCACGAGCACGATCGCAGGCAGGCCGACGAGGAAGCTCGGCCCGGCGATTGCGGTGATCGGGATCTCGACGAGCGACCACGAGTAGCCGATCCCCGTTTCCGGCAGGTGGCCGTGCGAGAGCGCCCAGGAGATGGTGTAGAAGAACGTCTGGTCGCCCCCCTGGTAGTAGAGCCAGCCGTTGTGCGTTGCGGCGATGGCCAGCAGCCCGACGGCAATCCATTGGGCGACAACTGCGCCTGAGAGGAACACCGTTTCGCCGCTGAAGCGGCCGATACCGGGCGGCTCGACTCCGAGCCGCTTCGCCAGACGTGCGGCTCGCGTCATCAGCGCGTGCATGTCAGGCCGGCGTCTGCGCAGCGACGTGCGCGCGGAACCAGGCAACGGTGCGTTCCAGCCCTTCGCGCAACTCGACCTTCGCCTTGAAGCCGAACAGCTGCTCGGCCTTCGAGACGTCCAGCAGGCGCCGCGGCTGGCCGTTCGGCATCGACGAGTCCCACGAGATCTCGCCGTGGAAGTCGGAGACGTCGGCGACGAGCTCGACGAGGTCGCGGATCGAGATCTCGTAACCGGAGCCGAGATTTACGGGGTCGGCCCCGTCGTAGCGCTCCGCAGCCAGCGCGATTCCCTTTGCGCAGTCCTCCACGTAGAGGAACTCGCGTGTCGGCGAGCCGTCGCCCCACAGCTCGATCCGCTCCGGGCTCTCGTGCATCTTCCGGATCAGCGCGGGGATCACGTGCGAGGTCTGGAGGTCGAAGTTGTCGCGCGGGCCGTAGAGGTTGACGGGCAGCAGGTGGATGACGTTCATGCCGTACTGGTCGCGGTACGCTCGGCCGCCAACGAGGTGCGTCTTCTTCGCGATCCCGTACGGCGCGTTCGTCTCCTCCGGGTAGCCGTTCCAGAGGTCTTCCTCGAGGAAGGGGACAGGCGTGAACTTCGGGTACTCGCAGATCGTGCCGAGCGTGATGAGCTTCGTGACCCCGGCGAGGCGGCTCTGCTCGAGCACGTAGGCGCCCATCAGCAGGTTCTCGTACCAGAAGCGCCCCGGCTCGGCCCGGTTCGCCCCGATCCCGCCGGCGAGCGCCGCGAGGTGGAAGACGAGCTCTGGCTTCGTCTCGGCAAAGAGCCGTATGACGTCGTCCTCGTGGCGCAGGTCGTAGTCGGCGCTGCGGGGGACGACGATCTCGTGGCCGGCTCCGTCGAGCTGCTCGACGAGGTGTGAGCCGAGAAACCCTGCCCCGCCGGTGACGAGCACGCGGCTCACTTGTCGAGGACGGCGGGCCGGCCGGTCGGCAGCCAGTCGACGCGGCCGAGCCAGCTCTCCCTATGCGCCGCGTACCAGCGGATCGTCTGCAGGACGCCTTCCTCCCACGAGACCTTGGGCATCCAGCCGGTCTCGCGGGTCAGCTTCTCGTGGCCGACGCGGAGCGCCATTACCTCGCTGGCTCCCGGGCGGTAGCGCGCGGCCGTCGTTACGACCTCGCGGTCGGCGGGCCAGAAGCCGTGCTTCTCGCCGACGCGGAAGATCAGCGCTACCCAGTCGCCCATCGAGATGTTCTCGCCCTGCCCGTAGACGTACACGTCGCCCGGCGTCCCCTTCGCCGCGACTGTGAGGTGGCCGCGCACGCCGTCGGTGCAGAAGCAGAAGTCGCGCAGCGGGTCGAGCTGGCCGAGCTCGACTTCCTGGCGCGTCAGGGCCTGCGTGATGATCGTCCCGGTTACGTAGCGCGGGTTCTGGCGGGGCCCGTAGTTGTTGAACATCCGCGTGACGACGCCGGGGACGCCGAAGGCATCGTGGTAGTTCATCGTCAGGAAATCGGCAGCGACTTTGGCCGTCGCGTAGATCGACTTCGGATTGATCGGTGAGCGCTCGTGCAGGATCAGGCCGCCGTCGGCGTCGAAGTCGTGCTGGTCGGCGACCGACTCGCGCACATTGCCGTACTCCTCCGAGGTACCGGCGGTGTCGAACTTCTCAAGCTCGAGACCCCAGTCGACGATCGACTGGAGGAGGTTCAGCGTGCCGATCGTGTTCGCCATCACCGTCTCGTAAGGGCGGTGCCACGACTCGCCGACGTGGGCCTGCGCGCCGAGGTGGAAGACGTACGGCTTGTCGTTCGCCGTCTCCTTGAGTTCGCGGACGAGGTAGTCGATCGACGTCTTGTCGGTGAGGTCGGCGAAATGCACCTTCAGCTTGTTGCGTAGGTGCCCGATGTTGTTGAGCGCCCCGCTCGAAGTCGCGCGCACGAAGGCGTGGACGTCGGCGCCGAGCTCGACGAGCGCATCGGTGAGGTGCGAGCCCATGAACCCGTCGGCGCCGGTCACCAGGCAGGTGCGTCCGCTGTAGGTGTCGCCGAACTCCTGCTGCAGCTCGTCGAGGGAGGTTTCAGTCCAGGCGGTGTCGGTCATGGTGCGTACGATCCTCGGATCGTGGCCAAGCGTACCGTCTCGTCCGGACTTGGCTCTCTCGGCAGCGGCGCGGTCACGGCGGTAGCTCTCGCCGTGCAGACCGGCCTGGCGGCGGTCGTCGGCGTGATCATCGCGCGGGATTTCGGGCGTACGGCGGAGACGGACGGCTTCTTCGCCTCCTACGGCGTGTTCATCGTCGTCGTCCTGGCGGCGACGGCGATCCGGCTTGCCGTCCTGCCGCCGCTCGCGCGCGCCCGGGACGACGAGCGTCTCGGGTCAGAAGTCGCCGCGTATGCCGTCACCCTTTCGCTGCTCGCCGTGCCATTGCTTGCCGCGGGGGTGTTCGCGTCGCATCCGCTCGCCTGGGCGCTGACCGGGAACGGGCCTGCGGGCGCCATGCACATCGCGGCGCAGACGTTGCCGTGGATGATGCTTGCGGCTGTCCTCCAGCTGTACGCCGGGCTGGCTGCGAGTGCGCTAGCCGCTCTCGACGACTACGTCGTGGCGTCGATCGGGTATGCGCTCGGCAGCGCCGCCGGCCTCGCGTACATCCTGATACGTGTCCACGACGCCGGGATTCCCGCCGTAGCCCACGGGATGGCGGTGAACGGTGCGATCGCGGTGGCGTTCCCGACGGTCGCGCTCGCGCTACGCGCGCGACGCGAGGCAATGCCTCACGGCGCTCTCCGCCCTGGTGGCCTCACGTTCGGAGCCAGAGTCCGTGAGATCGCAACCAGCGTCTCGCTTCCGCTTGCCCTCCAGGCGATCTATCTCGTCTGCCTCCCTCTCGCCGCCCGCGTCGGCGTGGGTGCGACGACGAGCTTCGGCTACGCCTACCTTCTGACCTCGGCGATTGTGGCCGTAACCGCTTCGTCCCTGGGTCTCGTGACGTCGGTTCCGCTGACGAGGGCCGGACTCGACCCGGGCGCTGCAGCGCGCCATATCGTCGCCTCGTCGTGGATCGCTGTGATCCTGATCGGCGCGGCCGCCGGCGTGTTCGGGATCGCTGGGGAACGGATCGTGCGGCTGCTCCTCGGCGCACACTACGGCGCCTCGGTGGGCTCGGAGCTCGGGCGCCTCGTTCTCGTGATGTCGGCATGGGCGGTGATTGCGGTCGGCGTCACGGTGACCTTCCCGCTCGTGTTTGTAGCGAGCAGCGGTCGACGGCTGCCGCTCCTCGCGGTCGGTGCACTCGCACTTCATGCCCCGATTGCGGTCGTCGGTGAGGTCGTTGGCGGGCTCGAGGGGCTGGCTGTTGCGCTCGCCGCGACGACGGCGGTCATCCTGCTCGGGCTCCTCGTGACACTCGGCGCTGTCGCAGCGACGACGCGCGGGCTGGCGTTCGCCGCCGCGACGGCCGCGGCGTTCGCGGCAGTCGCGTTCGTCCCGGCGTGGCTTCTCCTCGCGCCGGTGGGCGCCGCCGCGGTAGGGGTGCTTGCGTACGGGGCGCTCGTCGGGCTTATCCGTCCGCCTGGTCTGCGCGCCGCGTGGCGCTATCTCCACGCCCTTTCCTAGCCCGTCTTCGTCCAACGCAGATTCGAGCGTCGCCGCATCGCGGCGACCAGCGAGAGACCGGCCTTCGTGCTGAACACGCGATGCCGAGCCGAGCTGACAACACGGTGTGCCGGAGGTAGGTATCGGAAGCTCATGTGGCCTCCGAGCCTGCTGCCGTCCCAGTCGAACTGAGGTAGCCCATCAGCAAGCTTGCGCACGATCGCTGTCCGGTAGCCCACCGACCCGGCGAGCTCCCAGTTCTCGTCATGAGCGAGCGCGTCGAGGATGATCGCGACGGGCGGCATGTACGCGTCGTCGAGCAGGATCCGCCCGCCCAGCCGGAGTTGCGGTGCGATGTGCCACCAGTCCAGCAGCGGGTACGGGAAGCCGTGCGCGCCATCGACGAGGACGAGGTCGAGCTCCCGTTGTGGGAGACGAGGGAGTACCTCGTGCGACGGCCCGATGTGGAAGGTGACCGATTCGCTCGAGATCCCGAGCTGCTCGCATGTCGACCGGATTCTGTCTTCCTCGCGTGGATCGGGAGTTACCGCCTCGTGGATCGCCCCTGCCGCTGCGAAGACGACCGTGCTCGACCCCGAGCCGGTCTCGAGCGTTGCCATCCAGGCGTCACTTCGTGCTCGAGCCACTCGAGCGCGGGCCACGCGAGACCCCAGTACTCATCACCGCTGCCGTGGATTCCGGGAGGAGCGTCGCGGAGCTGCCTGCTTATGGGCACGGTCACGCCCGTACTGTTCGAGTCCGCGCGCTAACTTCCTCCGGCTGGGGGCGTCCCTAGACTCCGGCGAATGCCCTCCGGAGCCAGATCCACGTGAGCCCATCCGCGAGGCCGCGTCGTGCTCTGATCACCGGGATCGGCGGCCAAGACGGCTCGTACCTCGCCGAGCTCCTGCTCGAGGAAGGGTACGAGGTTGCAGGGGTGGTGCGGCGTTCTCCAGCGTCGTACGCTGCCAACCTCGCGCAAGTATTCGACCGTGTCGAGCTCGTCGAGGCCGATCTGCTCGACCAGACATCACTCGCGCGGGCTCTCCGCGCCACCGGGCCGAGCGAGGTCTACAACCTCGCCGCGCCCTCGTTCGTGCCGCGTTCGTGGGACGAGCCTGTCCACACTGCCGAGTTCGCGGCGGTGGGCGTGACGTCACTGCTCGAGGCTGTGCGCGAGGTCGATCCGTCGATCCGCGTCTATCAGGCTTCCTCGAGCGAGATCTTCGGCGAGCCAAGGGAGACGCCCCAGACCGAGGGTACGGCGCTCTCCCCGGTTACGCCGTACGGGGTCGCGAAGGCTTACGGCCATTTCATCATCGCGAGCTATCGGCGCCGCTACGGGCTGCACGGGAGCTGCGGGATCCTCTTCAACCACGAGTCGCCAAGGCGGCCGCTCGACTTTCTTCCGCGCAAGGTCGCGTATGCGGCCGCAGTGATCTCGCTCGAGCTCGAGACGGAGCTTGCTGTCGGCGACCTCGACGCGCGCCGGGACTGGGGGTACGCCCCGGACTACGTTCGCGCGATGTGGCTGATGCTTGCACAGGACGTGCCCGGCGACTTCGTCATCGCGACGGGCGTCAGCCACTCCGTCGGGGATCTCGTCGAGTGCGCCTTCGATCATGTCGGCCTGGACTGGCGCGCTCATGTTCGAAACGACCCTGCGCTACGCCGGGGGGCCGCCGAGCTCCATCATCTGGTCGGTGACGCCTCGAAGGCTCGTGATCAGCTCGGGTGGGCTCCGTCTCTCAGCTTCGAGGAGCTCGTCCACCTTCTCGTCGACGGCGCGCTCGCCGGGCTCGCCAAGCCGACCGATCAGGAGGCGAGCTCGCGGTAGACCGCGTCGTGCGCGCGAGCCGTCGCCTCCCACGTGAAGCCCGCAGCTTGCCGCAACCCGCGCTCTCGCCACGTCGCGGTGTTCAGGAGCACCTCCTCGACGGCGGCGACCATCTCCTCGACCGACCGTGGGTCGAACAGCCGGGCCGCGTCGCCGCACACCTCCGGTAACGCTGCCGCGTTCGAGCACGCGACCGGGCAGCCACACGCCATCGCCTCGAGCGGCGGCTGGCCGAATCCCTCGTACAAGCTCGGGAAGACCAGCGCGGCCGCGGTGCGGTAGAGCCGGACGAGCTCGTCGGCAGACACCCGCCCGAGCGCGCGGACACCGGCCGGCGTCGCGCCGTCGTAGCCCGTGAGCACGAGTTCGAGTTGCGGGTGACGCCCGCGCAGGACTGCGAACGCGTCGAAGAGCCGTGCGTGGTTCTTGTGCGGCCAGCCGAGCGCCGGATAGAGAAGAAAGTCGCTGCGCTCGTTCCCGTCGGGGTAGAGGCGGGTGTGGTCGATGCCGAGGTGGATCGGGCGTACACGCTCCTCCGGCACCCCGAGCCGCTCCACGAGGGTACGCGCGCCGTGGTGCGAGATCGTCACCACGAGCCTGCTCCGGCGCACCGTCCACCCGTACACGAGCTTCCTGTAGGCGCGCTCGCCCGCTGAGAAGAACTCGGGCAGCTCCTCGTGCTGGACGTCGAGGACGCTCGAGACGGCAGGCGGCTCGCCGACGGGCGGGATCATCACGCTGAGCGGGAAGTGGATCGCATCGAGGCCCGCAAAGTGGCGCTGGATCTGCCGGCGTTGCACCGAGGCAGCGGTCATCGCGATGATGCGTCCGGCGGTGCTGCGCGAGGCTCGATACTCGGGCACGAGCTCCGTCGGTAGGCCGTCCACGTCTGTGGCGATCCGCGGCAGGAAAACGCGGTACTCGTGGCTCCCGACTTCACCGAGCGCGCGAACGAGGTTGCGCACGTACGTCTCGCTCCCGCCGGAGACCCCCGGCACAAGCGTGAGGAGGGAGATCCCGACGCGCACCCGGCCGAGTCTAGTGCCGGCGGGTGCCGGGGCTAGAATGCCGCGATGCCGTCCCCGAGCGAGGAAATCGAGCAATCTCCAGGGATTTCGTCTGCCGACACGGTTGATGTCGGGGCACTTTTCACCGCGTTGCGCGAGGAGGTTAGGCGTTCGGGCGCCGATCCCGGCGCCGTCGCGGGCGGTGCGTCCGATCGGCGTGCATTGCGGGACGAGGCCGAGCGTCTGTGGCCCGTGTCGGCGGATAGGTCGCTCAGGCTGCGGCCCGGCGTGCGCGGCGGTCTTGGGACTCCGGTCAAGTCGGTGCTGCGGAAGCTGATGCGCTGGTACGTCGAGCCCGTTGCCTACGATCAGCGCTCGTTCAACGCCGTCGCGCTCAGGCTCGTCGACGACCTGCAGGCGCAGGTCGACCGGCTGGAGGCCGAGCTTCGCGAGCTCCGCGGCGGAGCATGAGGATCGCGGTCTGCAGGCCGCAGGTGCCGTTCGCCCGCGGCGGCGCGGAAATCATGACGGACACCCTCGTTGGGGAGCTACGCGCCCGCGGCCACGAGGCGGACGTCGTCACCGTCCCGTTCAAGTGGTACCCGGGCTCGCGGGTGCTGACGCAGGCCTTCCTGTGGCGCATGCTCGACCTCGAGGAGGCGGACGGGCAGAAGATCGACATGGTCATTGCGACGAAGTTCCCATCATATGTCGTGCGCCATTCCGAGAAACGCGTCTGGCTGATCCACCAGTTTCGGCAGGCCTACGAGCTCGACCGCACGGAGCTCGGTCAGTTCGGAGAGTCCGCTGAGGACAGGGCAGTCCGCCGAAAGGTGCAGGAGCTCGATCGCGTCGCGCTCGGCGAGGCGTCGCGCCTGTTTGCGACCTCGCAGAATGTCGCCGGCCGACTCGAGGGCTCGACCGGTCTCGTTGCCGAGGTCGTTCCGCATCCGCCGCAGGATCTCCCGTACCGCTGCGAGGGCTACGGCGACTTCGTGCTCTCGGCGAGCCGCCTCGATCGCGCGAAACGGATCGACCTGCTGCTCGAGGCGGTCGCTCTCGATCAGTCTCTGCGCGCGGTTGTCGTGAGCGATGGGCCGGACGGCGAGCGACTCAAGCGGATCTCGAACGAGCGAGGCCTGAACGGGCGCGTCGAGTTCCGCGGTCGGGTGTCGGGCGATGAGCTCGCCGATCTCTACGCCCGCTGCCTCGCGGTCTACTACGCGCCGGCCGACGAGGACTTCGGTATGGGACCATACGAGTCGTTCCTCTCCGAGAAGCCTGTGATCACGACGACCGACGCCGGCGGCCCGCTCGAGGTCGTTCACGATCGCCGGACCGGGCTCGTCGTCGCGCCCGAGGCCGCTGCGATCGCCCAGGCCGCCGGCTGGCTCCGTGACCATGCGGACGACGCCGCAGCCTTCGGGCGTTCCGGGAAGACGCTCGCCGTCGAAGTGACCTGGGATCGCGCGATCACGAGGCTCCTCTCGTGAGCCGCGTGTTGCCTTGTGTTACTGAAACACAAGGCGGGGCAGGCAGGCTCGAGGAACGAGGCGTTTACTCGTTCCGGAGACCCGGGGTGGGCACGGTGGTTCGACTTTGTGTTTCAGAAACACAAGGGGTCGATGACGCGGCGCGAGAGTGGGGATCATGAAGGTCGCCTACTTCTCACCGATGCCGCCGGAGCGGTCGGGCATCGCCGACTACAGCGCGCTTCTGCTGCCCGCGCTCGAACAGCGCGTCGACCTCACTGTCGTTCCTCGCGGTCGGAAGAAGCCGCCGCGCGGCACGGATGTCTGCCTCTACCAGGTCGGGAACAATCCTGATGCGCACGGCTGGATCGTCGAGGCGTTGCGCCGAACACCGGGGGTCGTCGTCCTCCACGACTTCGTTCTCCATCATCTCGTAGCCGGTCTGACGATCGGGCGTCGCGACGGGCATGGCTACCTGGACGCGATGGAGCGTGAGGGCGGCGTCGTCGGCCGGCTCCTTGGGCATGCGGTGCTCGACAAGCGAATCCCGCCGTTGTGGGAGAACCGGCCGGAGGACTTCCATCTCGCGGGGGAGGTTCTCGATCTTGCGACCGGGCTCATCGTGCACTCGCAGTACGTGGCGGGCCGTGCGCGGGCGGCTGGCTACGTGGGGCCGATCTGGCACGTTCCGCATCCGGCTTGGCCGGCGCTGGGCGTCGAGCCTGACCACGTCAGCGGCGAACCGCTCTTCGGCGCGTTCGGGAACCTCAACGCCACGAAGCGCGTGCCGCAGCTGCTGGAGGCCTTCGCGCGCGTCCGCCCGGCGCATCCTGCTGCCAGGCTTCTGCTCGTGGGGGCAAGCTCGCCCGGGTTCGATCTCGATCGTCGCCTCCAGCGGCTCGGTCTCGACGCGGACGGGTTGATTCGCGAGGGCTATGTCGACGAGGCGCGCCTGTGGCAGCTGATGGCTGCGTGTGACGCGGTTGTCTCGCTCCGCGCGCCGACGATGGGCGAGACGTCGGGGACGGCGATTCGCGCGCTCGCGCTCGGGAAGCCGCTCGTCGTGAGCGATGTCGGCTGGTTCTCGGAGCTCCCGGACGAGGTCGCCCTGAAGATCCCGGTCGATATGCACGAGGCCGACACATTGACAGCGGCGCTGGAGCTGCTCGCGACGCGAGCGGACGTACGTGCGTCGATGGGCGAGGCCGCACGCGAACTGGCTCGGCGCGCGCACGACGTCGACCGGGTCGCCGACCTGTATGCGGCGGCGCTCGAGGAGTCCGCGGGCGGTGCTGCCGTCTCCGATGCGGTTCTCGGCGAGATCGCGGCAGCAGCGGCCGAGGTCGGGGTCGAGCCCGGCGCGGCGGAGGCCGGCGAGATCGCCCGCCGCCTCGCCGAGGTCGAGCTTGGTCGCTGAGACCCGACCGTCGCGTGTAGCCGCTGGGGTCTGGCTCGCGGGGATCGTCGTACTCTCCGCCGCCTTCCGCATCGCGCTCTCCCGCAAGATCCCCGGGCCGTTCATCTTCACCGATGAGTTGACCTACTCCGAGCTCGCGAAGAGCTTCGCGGCGAGCGGGCACTTCCTCGTCCGCGATGTGCCCACGCGCGGCTACGGCGTCGTCTACCCGGTGCTGATCAGCCCTGCCTACAGGGTGTTCCACAACCTGCCCCAGGCGTACGGCGCAGTGAGAGTGATCAACAGCGTCGTCATGTCCCTGGCGGCTGTGCCGGCGTACTTCCTGGCGCGCCGGATGCTGGCGCCGCGGCCGTCGCTCCTCGCCGCCGCGCTTGCCGTGGCGATTCCGTCACTCGCTTACACCGGCACGGTGATGACCGAGAACGCGTTCTACCCGCTGTTTCTCGTCGTCGTGCTCGTGCTCGTGCAGGTCCTGGAGCGGCCGACCGTGGTGAAGCAACTGCTGCTGCTCGCGCTCGTCGGTCTCGCCTTCGCGACACGGGCGCAGGCGGTGGCGATCGTGCCGGCGCTGCTCGTCGCGCCGCCCCTGCTTGCGCTCTTCGAGCGGAAGAGCGTGCGCGGCGTCGCGCGACGGTTCATGCCGCTCTACGCGGTCGTTGTGGGCGGCGGGGCGTTGCTGCTCATCGCAGAGATCGCCCGCGGCCGTTCCCTCAGCGATCTCCTCGGCGCCTACTCGGTCGTCGGCAGCCGCCACTACAGCCTGTGGAGCGTCGCCGACTTCGCGCTGTGGGGCGCCGCCGATCTCGACCTCTACCTCGGCGTGATCCCGCTCGCTGCCACGATCCTGCTTGTGGCGCGTGCCCGACGCGAGTCGCGGCCGGTGCAGGCGTTCGTCGCTGCGCTCATCCCTCTTGCGGTCTCATTCTCGCTCGTCGTCGCGGCGTTCAACACCCAGTTTGCGAACAACCGGATCGAGGAGCGGAATCTCTTCTACCTAGCGCCGCTCCTGCTGATCGCGTTGCTCGTTTGGGCTGATCGCCTCGATGGTGGGGCACCGCGACGGTGGTGGCTGCTGGCAGGAGCCGTCGCACTTGCCGTGCTTCTGCCCCTGACTATCCCATACCACCGTTTCGTCGGCGACCCGGTGCGGTCGGACTCGTCGGCGCTCGTCCTCGTCTGGTCGGCGTACCGACACCTTGTCGCGGGCTCCGTGTACCTCACTGTCGCGCTCGTCTGCATCGTGCTCGGACTGCTCGTACTCGTCGTCCCGCGAGGCTCCGGGCTTGCGCTGCCGCTGATTGTCGCCGCGTGGTTCGCGGTCACGTTCGTGCCGATCTTCCACGGAGAACACGGTTTCGAGCGTTCGACGAGCGGCGCCGTATTCCAGGGGATCCGCGGTGTCGATCGCGACTGGATCGACAAGGCCGTTCCGCGCGGGTCGAGGGTGGCGGCTGTCTGGAGCGGCGGTCGCACCGACATCTTCACGATCTGGCAGAACGAGTTCTTCAACCTGTCGGTCGGCCGGGTGTACGTGGAGCAACCGACCGGATCCGGGCTGGCCGAGACGAGCATCCGTTTCGGCCGGGATGGTCTCGCACGCACGGCACGCGGTCGCCTGATTCGGGCGCGCTACGTGCTGACCGATGGCTCGATCCAGCCCGACGGCGTCCGTGTCGCTCGTGACACGCCACTGGACATGACGGTCTGGCGCCTGCGCGGGCCGCTCTTCCAGACGACGACCGTCGAGGGGCTTTACCAAGGAGACACGTGGTCAGGGCGGCGGGTGACTTGGACACGGCGTCGGTGCAGCGGGGGCACGCTCGCGGTCACCCTCAGCAGCGACCCGCACCTGTTCCTCGTGCCGAACGCGGTCGCCGTAACGACAGGCTTGGTTTCGAAGCGATTGGCAACGGTTCGAGTGCCCCGCACCGGGTTCGTGACGTTGCGGGTGCCTGTCTCCCCGAGCGACGGAACCTGTGTCGTCAACTTCATCGTCGCGCCGACCCTCGTTCCCCGCGAGGTCACCAACGGCAAGAACCCTGATCCGCGGCGGCTCGGCGCGCACTTCAACGTCTTCGACTACCGGCCTTCGCCGTGAGGATCGCATTCGACGTCTCACCGTTGTCGCATCCGCTGGCGGGCATCGGGAACTACATCCGCGGCTCGCTGGCGGGGCTAGTCGAAGCAGCGGGAGGCGAGCACGAGATCGTGGCTTTCGCTCCGACGAGCCCGCGCGGAAAGCGCGCCATTCCGCAGGCGCTAGAAGGAATTCCGGTGGAGTTGCGGCTGCGGGTGCTGCCGTACTCGCACGCCTTCCGGATGGCCTGGAGCCGACGCGCGCGTCCGCCGGTCGAGCGCTTCCTCGGCCCGATCGACGTGCTGCATTTCAGCGACTGGATGTACCCGCCGCAGGCCGGTGGCGTACGGGCCACGACGATTCACGATCTCGTTCCTCTGCGGTTCCCCGAGCTCGTCACGCCGCGCACGTACGAGATGCACAGCGAGAAGTACGCAAACGCGGCCCGCACCTGCGACGTCATGTTCGCGAACTCGACGCTCACCGCCGCCGATGTCGTCGAGCTGCTCGGCGTTCCGGCTGAGCGCGTCCTCGTGGCGCCGCCCGGGTTGCGAGACGGGTTGTCGCCGAACGGCCCTGCGACCGATCTCGGGCGGCCGTACGGGCTGGGGCTCGGGACGTTCGAGCCGCGGAAGAACCTGGCGCGTCTCGTCGAGGCCTGGCGCCTTCTGGGCGGCGACGTCGGCCTCGCGCTGGCCGGAGGCGAGGGCTGGGGTGAGCTTCCCGATCTCGCCGATCCGCGGATCTCTGCTCTCGGCTACGTCACCGACGACGAGGTGGCCCGGCTGTTCCGCGGCGCGGCGGTCTTCGTCTACCCGTCGCTCTTCGAGGGCTTCGGGATGCCGATCGTCGAGGCGATGGCCTGCGGAGTGCCGGTCGTCGCGTCGGCGCACCCTTCGATGGACGAGGCCTGTGGCGCCGCGGCCGTGAGGGTCGATCCGGAGGATCCCGCCGCTATCGCCGCCGGCATCGAGGACGCGCTGACGCGACGAGACGAGCTTGTCGCAAAGGGCCTCGAGCATGCTCAGCAGTTCACGTGGCGGCGCGTCGGCGACACGCTGCTCCGCGGGTATCTGGAGGCGCATGCGCGTCGGACTTGACGTCTCGCCGCGAGCGCAGACGCAGGCGGGGACGGCGCGCGTCGTCGACGGTCTGATCGGCGCGCTCGCCGGCAGGCCCGACCTCGACGTCGTCCCGCTCGACTTCGGGGGCAGCGGGCGGCTTGCGACCGCCGTGCGCGACGCCGTCTGGTACCCGATCGGGAGCGCGCGCGCCGCGCGAAAGCTGGATCTCCTCCACTGCACGACCTTCCGTGGGCCGATCCGCTCGCGTGTGCCGGTCGTCGTGACGGTGCACGACCTCGCGGTGCTCCGCTACCCCGAGGCGTTTCGCCCGTGGCATCGCACTACGGGCCGGCTCGCGCTGCGCAGTTCCGTCCGTGCCGCAGACGCGATCGTCGCCGTCTCGGAGTTCACCCGCGACGAGCTCGTCGAGCTGCTGGGCGTGCCGGCGGAACGGATCCGGGTCGTGCGCAACGGTGTCGAACCGGTCTTCTCGCCGGACGGCTCGCGCGCCGAAGGCGACTACGTTCTCGGCGTCGGGACGCTCGAGCCGCGGAAGAACCTCGCCCGCGTCGTCGAGGCGGCGCGGCTGGCCGAGGTCGACCTGCGCGTCGTCGGCGCCGCTGGCTGGGGCGGGGTCACCGTTCCGGGCTGGGTCGGTCGAGTTCCGGACGAGGAGCTCGCGCTGCTCTACCGCGGCGCGCGGTGCCTCGTGTACGCGTCGCTCTACGAAGGCTTCGGCCTGCCTGTGCTCGAGGCCATGGCGAGCGGTGTGCCCGTCGTGACGAGCCGCGGCGGCGCGACCGAGGAGGTAGCGGGCGGCGCAGCGGTTCTCGTCGATCCGCGCGACCCACAGGCAATCGCGGCGGGAATCGCGGAGGCCACGTCGCGACGCGCAGAGTTGATACCGCGCGGGATCGAGCGTGCGCGCGAGTTCACGTGGGCTGCGGCGGCCGACGCCGTCGAGACACTGTGGCGGGAGCTCCTATGACCTCACCGCTCGTCGTGATCGACGCGGACGTCCTCGGCAGGCAGCGCACCGGGGACGAGACGTACGTCCGCAACCTGCTGCGTGAGTTACCGCCTCTCGCCGAAGAAGCGGGCATGCGGATCGCTGCGGTCACGCGCAGCGCCGATCTCCTGCCACAAGGCATCGAGCCGCTCGTCCTCGAGACGACGTGGCAGGAGCTGCGGCTCTCGTGGGCGCTACCGCGTCTCCTCCGGCGGGTGTCAGCCTCGCTCGTCCACATGCAGTACGCGTTGCCGGTGTCGTGCCCGTGCCCGGCTGTCGTCACGATCCACGATCTCTCGTTCGAGCGCGATCCCACACTGATGCGGAGGAAGGATCTCGCCGTGTTCAAGCGTGTCGTGCCGCGGGCCGCGCGCAAGGCGGCGCGCGTGCTGACCGTCTCCGAGCGCACGCGCGTCGATCTCCAGGAGCTGTACGGGCTTGCTTCCGAGCGGATCGTCGTGACACCGAACGGTGTCGACCCGGCGTTCTCGCCGGGAGGCGTCGCACGGAGCCGCGACTACGTGCTGACGGTTGGTGCGATTCAGCCGCGCAAGAACCAGCTGGCTGCGCTCGCCGCGGCGCAAGAGGTTGGCTTTCCACTCGTCGTTGCGGGGCCCCCGAAGGATCCGGCGTTGGCTGCGGAGCTCGAACGCCGCGGTGCCCGTGTCGAGGGCTACGTCGAGACGGAGCGCTTGGTCGAGCTCTACCGGGGAGCCGCCTGCCTCGTGCAGGCGTCTCGCTACGAAGGCTTCGGCTTGCCGGTTCTCGAAGCCATGGCATGCGGCACGCCGGTCGTGACCGTGCCGGAGCCGGCGCTGCTCGAGGTCGTCGGCTCCGCAGCTGTCGTCGTTCCCGAAGAGGAGCTCGCGGACGGGATCCAGCTCGCTCTTCGCGACCGCGATCGGCTGTCGTACGCAGGTCTCGAACGGGCGCGCGCTTTTTCGTGGGAGGCGTGCGCCGAGAAGACGCTCGCGACCTACCTCGACGTTCTCGGCCGATGAGCGTTTCGGCCATCGTCGTCTCGCACGGGCACGCGAGTGAGCTTGACCGCTTATTTCCGGTTCTGCGGCCACAAGTAGCCGAGCTCGTTGTCGTCGCGAACCTGCCCGGCTCGGTCGGCGTCGTCGAGGCACAGGTTCGCGTCCTCGAAAACCCGCGGCCACTCTCGTTCGCTGCGAACGTCAACCGCGGCATCGCCGAGACCTCCGGCGATCTCGTCCTCGTCGCCAATCCGGATGCGGTTCCCGAGGACGGTGCCGTCGCGACGCTCGCCGCGTTCATGGCCGAGCACCCGCGCTGCGGCATCGCCGGCCCGCAGCTGCTCTGGCCCGACGGGACGTGGCAGCCGTCGCGACGTCGCTTTCCCACGGTGACAGGCACGATCGTCCGGCGAACGCCGCTGCGGCGGCTCTTCCCGCCGCTCGAGCGGCAGCGCTCGCACTACCTCCTCGACGAGCGGCCGACCGAGCCGGCGCCGGCGGAGTGGCTGCTCGGCGCGTTCCTGTTGATGCGCAGGACGATGCTCGACGAGATCGGCGGCTGGGATGCCGGCTACCGCCACTACGTCGAGGACATCGACCTCGGCTATCGCGCTGCCAGAGCGGGCTGGGAGAATTGGTACGTCCCGGCCGCGGTCGTCCGGCACGAGTACGCGGCGGTGATCGACCGCACGTTCCTCTCTAAGCACACGCTCTGGCACGCCCGGGGAATGCTCCGCTTCGTACGCAAGCACCCGGAGCGGCTGGTCATGTTCTAAGTGGGCGCGAACGAGTAGCTGACGCGCGCACCGAAGTTGCGCACCTCGCTGCTACGTGGATCGAGCGTGTGCGGGCTAAAGGTCGGCGTGATCGAGACCTCGATCCTGAACGGCCGCCCGGGGTTCTCGAACAGGATTTTGGTCGCGCAGCGGAGCTTCTGCGGGTTGATGCAGGAGTGGATCGTGAGGTGCTTCGATGTCCGGAGGAGGCGGCCGATCGCCGGCTGCTTGTCCGGACCGATCACGAGCGTTCCGATGCGCACCGTGACGTGGCCGGGGACGTCGGTGCCGTTCCAGGCGATCCGATCGAGGCTCACCACGGCGAACCCGGGGCCGAGCGAGGCGGCGTCGAAGCGGTTGTACGCCGAGGTTGCGGGCGACGTTGTGTCTGGCGCAGTGATCCAGCCGTCGCTCTGGACGCCGGTCTGCGAGAACGCGAGGCGCAGCGGCTTGCCGTCGAGGCGGTAGAGCGTCGTCCCGGCAATCGTCTGCGAGGTCGGTACGACGGGCGCCTGGAGTACCACCCCGTTCACGGCCAGCGCGAACTTCGTGTCGGGTGACGGAGTCATCGTCCCATCTGGGCTGGCGAGGTCGGGCGTGAGAGTCGGGCCGGGTGGCGGTGCGATGCTCGTCGGGTCGACGCTCCAGACCTTGACGATGGACTGGTTCCAGAACTCGGTCAGGTTGTAGCCGTTCGTGTTGCTGCCGAACTGCTGACCGACGAGCACGGTGGAGCCGCCGCCTGTCGCCTGGTCGACCCAGTCGAACGGGCGGGGGAACTCCGAGACGAGGAATCGTGAGAAGCGGTATTCGCCGTTGGCGGCGTACGTTTCGGCCGTCACGTTCCACACAAGAAGCGCGGCGCACACCGCGGTGAGCACCGCTCCGGCGGCGCGTCCTCGTTGCGGCAGCCGTGCTAACCCGAGGACGAGTGCTGTCGAGGCGACGACGAGCGCGATCAGCGTCACCTGGATCGGCCCGCTCGCCCAGTGGAAGATGCGGTTCGCGAACGAGACGATGGCGAGCGCGTGCGCCTCGTAGTAGGGGTAGTGGTCGAACGCAAGCTTGATCGGGACCTTCAGGACGAGGTAGCCGGTGAAGGCGACGACGGCGATCGCCCAACCGGCGCGGACGGTCCTCCGTTCGAGCAGGAGTGCCGTCCCGATGAAGAGCAGCGGCGTCAGGTAGATCAGATTTCGCTCCACCACATCCGACGAGAACGAGTACGAGAGGTACGCCCCTTTCAGGGCTGCGTACCAGCCGAACGCCACGAGTGCGGCGGTCGCGACGGTCGTGAACGCCGTGCGGGACGGGTCGTGGGAGTCCCCGCGCCGCCTGACCAGCATGACCAGTAAGCCGATCAGCGGCAGCACACCAACCCCGATTGCGAGCGCGCCGGCCGCCCAGGTCCCGTACTGCCAGAGGCGCTCTTTGTAGAACGAGGTGATCACGTACCACTCGAACGAGCGGTGGCTGAGGAAGGCGTCGATCACGATCACACCGCCGAGCGCGAACGCCACGGCGCCGATCTTGTCCCAGCCGCTCCAGGTGGCGCGCCAACTACGCAGTCGGTCGCGGCGCCAAGCGACAGTGCCGAGGGAGCCGATGAGCACGACTAGCGTGACGACGAGTTCGGATCGGGTCGCGGCGGCGAGGACGCAGGCTGCGGTTGCAAGCGCGATCGTCGAGCGAGCTGGGTGGAGCGTTGCGCGAACGATGGCCCATAGCGCGAGCGCCGAGAGCGGGTAGGCGAGCGACTCTTCCGTGAGGATCGGCGAGTAGGAGAGCGCAGGCGCTGCGATTGCTCCGACGGCCGCCGCGATCGCCCAGTTCCGCGAGAGGACGAAGCGACCGAGCGCATAGGCCGGGAAGATCGCGGCCGTCATCGCAAGGACGCCGACGTATTTGACCGTGTCGAACGCCTGCTGCGTCCCGTGCAGCCACCAGGCCGGGGCTGTGAAGTACGGGTAGAGGCTCGTGAAGTGGTAGGCCACTTCACGACGGGCGGGTTGGCCCGTGTGGGCAATCGCGCGCGAGATCTGCGTGAACTCCAGCTCGTCGGTGAAGATCGCGGGTGTCTCGCGCCGCCAGGCCTGCCACACGTAGTACGCGGCGAACGCGAAGTACGCGGCAAACAGCGGGACGAGGACGTCCGGCTGGACGCGTTCGCGGACCCAGAGCCTCATTCGGCCGTCGCCTCAACGCGGCCGGCGACCGTTGTCTCGGTGTGCCGGTGGACGAGCCGGCAGGCGACTCCTGCGGTTGCGCAGGCGGCGATCACCAGCTGCATTTGTTCTTCGGCTGCGGCCGGGATCGTGACGAGTACCTCATCGGGCTTGGTGCTTTCGAGCGCTGCGCCGATCTCGTCGAGCGCGCCGAGGACGACGACGCCGCGAACTCGGCGGCGCCGGACGCTGGGGTTGTCGTCGAGGAAGCCGACCACGCGTATCTGCCCATCTTCGCGAAGCTCGCGGGCCAGGCTACGCCCGAACCGGCCGGCGCCGACGACGAGCACGCGCTTCTGGCCCGTTCTGTCGCGCAGGGCCACCGCATGCGGACGGAGCCGCAACATGAGGCGCGAGCTCGCGACCAGCATCGAGCAGAGGACAGCGTCGAGCGGGAAAATCTTCCAGTCGAAGCCTCCGAGAGGCCAGAGGATCGGCACCACGAGAAGCGCGAAGAGCCCGGACGCAGCGCAGGCGACGACAATCGCGAGCAGATCGTGCACGCTCGCGAAGCGCCAGATCCGCCGGTACATGCCGACCGCGACGAAGCTGACATAGCGGGCGGTCAGAAGGATCGGCAGCGCCTGGAGGAAGATCCCCCGTTCGCCTGGCCCGCCGAGGCCGCTCTGGAGCAGCGCATACGCTACGAGGAACGAGAGGCACATCAGTGCGAAGTCGACGAGCACCTCGATTAGACGCCGGGGCTGCCAGAGCGCGCGCAGCACCGACGGGACGCTCTCGCCGGCGCCACGCCGCTCACGCTCCTCGAGATCCGTCAGGAAGCTCGCGAACTGGACGAGCAGCACGACAGTGACGAGCACGCCGACGACGGTCACGCGCGGGTCGCCGAGGATGTTGTAGGCGACGCCGGTCGCGCCAAGGGCGAGGCCGAGGAGCGCGAGCAGACCCACCGCCTGTGTCTGCGAAAGGCCGTAGTAGACGAGCCGGTGCGAGGTGTGGTCTCTGCCTCCCTGTGAGACCGGCCGGCGTTCCAGCAGACGGACGACCGTGACGAGGGTCGTGTCGAGGATCGGCACGGCGAGGACGAGCAGCGGGAGCAGCGTTGTGGCGAGCGTCGTGCCAGCGACCTTCCAACTGGACGAGAGCGCAAAGGATGCGAGTGCGAACCCGAGCACCTGGCTGCCAGAGTCGCCCATGAACACGACCGCCTTGCCGCCGGGCCGGAGGTTGAGCGGCAGGAAGCCGAGGCACGCGGAGCCGAGCGCCAGAGAGAGGACGAGCACGGCGCGGTTCGGGTGCTCCGTTGCCGCGTCGACGGCGAAGTAGGCGCACGCGATGGTCGCGAGTGACGCGGCGAGCCCGTCCATGTTGTCGAGCAAGTTGAAGGCGTTCGCGATCCCAACGAGCCAAACGAGCGCGACGACCGTGGCGAGGACGTCGTTGCCAATCACCTCGACGCGCAGACCGCTGGCGATGACGATGCCCGCTGCGCCGAACTGCGCGCCGAGCTTCGCAAGCGGGCTCAGGTGGCGGAGGTCGTCGATCAGGCCGGCGGCGAAGAGGAGCGCGCACCCGCCGACGATCCCCCACAGCTCGCCTCCTCCTGCGACGGCGTTGACGACGACCGCGAGGCACGTTGCTGCTGCGAAGCCCGTGAAGATCCCCACGCCGCCGAAGATCGGGGTCGTCCGGTCGTGCCAGCGTTCTCCGGACGGAACCGCCACCAACCGGTCGCCGACCGAGGAGCGGAGCAGCGCCCGGAGCGTGAGGTACGAGACGGGCAGAGCAACGATCGCGATGGCCGCGCTCACGGGGTTGAAGGGTAGACGTTCGCCCAGTCAGCCACGGCAGCCGCCGAGCCGCGCTCACCTGTGGACACATTGGCACGGACTTGGCACACCTGCTCATAGATCGCGGGACAGTCCGCGACGTGTGCCAATTGCGTGCCAATCTCTCCACCGGCAATGAGCGCTCGTCCCGGTGCCGTCAACCCGCTCTAAGCTGACGCGAGCACATGGGCGTCTACGCCGATCTCTACCGCTACCGCGAGCTGTTCGGCAGCCTCTTCCGGCGTGACCTCCGCGCGAAGTACAAGGGTTCCGTCCTCGGCCTCGCCTGGTCGGTGGCGAACCCGGTCCTGCTGATGCTCGTCTATCTGCTCGTCTTCTCGAAGCTGTGGAAGGCGCCGGGGACCGACCGGCCGCACTACTGGCTCTTTCTCCTCTGCGGCCTGCCCGCCTGGGTGTTCTTCGCGACATCGCTCCAGGCCGCTTCGCGGAGCCTGCTCGAGAACGCGAACCTGATCCGGAAGGTGCGTTTCCCGCGGCAGCTCGTTCCGCTCGCGAACGTGGCGACCCAACTCGTCTCGTTCGTCGTGATGCTCACGATCGTGATCGTGCTGTCGCTGGTCTACGTCCCCGAGGGGCGGAGCACCGTGTGGCTTGCCATCCCGCTCGCCGCGCTCGTCGTTCTCCTCGTGGCCGGCATGGCGCTGGCGGTCGCTGCGGCGAACGCGATCTTCCGCGACGTGGAGCATTTGATCGCGGCGGCGCTTCTGCCCTGGTTCTTCCTTACGCCGGTGCTCTATTCGCTCGACCGGATACCCGGCGCGAAGACGCATCCCTGGTTCGAGCGTCTCATCCACTGGGGCAATCCGCTGACACCGGCGATCGAGGCCCTGCGAGCACCGCTCTTCTTTGGAGAAACGCCGCGAGCGGCGGACACGATTTACCTCGTCGTCTCCGCGGTTGCGGCGCTCGCGCTCGGGGCCTTCGTCTTCACGAGGGTCGACGATCGGATCGCGGTCGAAATCTGACGACCGCCCGCCCGTCGAAGAGGCAATCGCCGCCCGCGTGGGCGGGCAAGCCTTCGTACTCGCCCGGCTCTATCCCGTCGAGCAGCGATGGGAACAGGAGCGGTGACGCGAAGCGCGGATTCCGCCCACTTCCGGGCGCCCAGCCCGCAAACCGCTTCCGGTCGTGGCGCGACACAGGCTCGACCGCGCCGCCGACTGCCGCCCAGCCCTCGCTGTGGGCATCGAGCAGCAAACGCGACCAATCCGACATGGGAGTAGCTCCAGCGCAGAGGAACGCCACGGCGACGGGGTCGTCCTCGACGATCGCCTCCTCCTGCGCGGACAACGCTGCTGCGGTCTCGGCATCGGTCCCGCCGAGCACGACCACTCCGAGTCGCCGTTCCGCGATCCTCGGGGCCACCTTGATCGGCAGATCGAGAGTCGCGGCTCCGACCTCCGCGAACCAGAAGCGGTACTCCTCGACCAGGTCGAAGGAGAGCACATAGGCCCCGGGAGGGCGTGGCGCAGCGACCGGGATCTCGATCTCGACGATCCCGCCCGGGGCCACAGGACCAGGGAAAGCCGTGCGAAGACCGTCCCAGACGATCGGGTTCCCGAGCGGGTCGAGCCAGTGGTAGGCGAGCCGCACACCGGTCTTTCCACGGGCACGCCACGTCGCTGAGCCGGCGTTCTCGAGGGCGAGGCGAGCGCGGCCGGTGACTCCGGCCCGCGGCGGAGCGATCTCGTGGGCGTGCCAGCGCACCGCGATGGGGCCGGCCTTCAGCGGATGTTCCCCGACGCGTTCCACGGCGCCGAGTCTACGGCGGGCTACCCTCTAGCAGTGGCCTTATCCAGCGCCAGTCCACTCCTTGTACGCGCGCTCAGACGCGAGCCGGCCGAGGGCACCCCGGTGTGGTTCATGCGCCAGGCGGGCCGCTCACTTCCCGAGTACCGCGCACTACGTGAGCGGCATTCGTTCTTCGATCTCGCCGGCACGCCCGAGCTCTGCGCCGAGGTGACGCTGCAGCCGGTCAGACGGCACGACGTCGACGCAGCAGTCCTCTTCGCCGACATCATGACCCCAGTTCTCGGCATGGGAATCGAGGTCGATCTCGTCGAGGGCGTCGGGCCTGTGATCGATCGCCCGATTCGCACGCTCGCGGACGTCGAGCGCCTTCGCGTTCCCGACGCCGAGGAGGCGTTCGCGCCGGTGCTCGAGGCGGTGCGGCTGGTGCGCGAGGAGCTGCCGGACGAGAAGGCCGTCGTCGGCTTCTGCGGCGGGCCGTTTACTGTCGCCGGGTATCTGGTCGAGGGCCGTCCGAGCCGTGAGCTGCCGCTCACCAAGCGGCTGATGCTCTCCGAGCCTGAGATCTGGCAGGCATTGCTCGAGAAGCTAAGCGAGACGTTCGCCGGCTACATCGTCGCGAAGGCGCGAGCGGGCGCAGATGCGATCCAGCTCTTCGATTCCTGGGCCGGCGTCCTCTCGGCCGAGCAGTACCGCGTCCACGTTGCGCCGTTCTCGGCCCGGATTCTCGCCGCGTCGCCGGTCCCGACGATCCACTTCGGCACCGGCGCGACACACCTCCTCGAAGAGCTTGCGGCAGCCGGGGGTGACGGGATCGGCCTTGACTGGCGCGTGGCGCTCGACGCCGGTTGGGAGCACGTGCCCGACCGAGCCGTACAGGGCAACCTCGACCCGGCGGCGTTGCTCTGCCCGTGGGAGGTCGTCGAGCGCGAGACAATTGCCGTACTCGACAGCGCCGCTGGGAGACCCGGGCACATCTTCAACCTTGGCCATGGGGTGCTGCCCCAGACCGATCCGGACACGCTGACGCGGCTTGTCGGTCTCGTCCGCGAGCGGACTTCGGTAGGGGTCGTCGTATGAGTACGAATCCTGCGGTAATTCTGATGGCGTATGGCTCGCCCGACCGGCTCTCGGACGTGCCCGCGTACTACGCCGATATCCGCGGTGGTCGGCCGATCGCACCCGAGAACCTCGAGGATCTCGTCGCTCGCTATCGCGCGCTCGGCATCGACGACGGTGACGGGCCGTCGCCGCTCAATGCGGTGACGGAGGACACGCGAGCCGCGCTCGCAGCGGCGCTCGGCGTGCCCGTGCTCACCGGCATGCGTCACTGGGAGCCGCGGATCGGCGACGCCGTCGACGCGGCGATCACGGCCGGCCACGACCTGCTCGTGGGTCTCGTGCTGGCCCCGCACTGGTCGTCACTTTCGATCGACAAGTACCGCCGGTTGTTTGACGACGCCGTTGCCGATCGCGTCGAGTCGCGCTTTGTCGAACGGTGGGGCGCCGATCACGGCTTCGTGGAGGTGCTCGCAGACCGTGTGCGCGGCACGACGGCGCATGTCGTCTTCACGGCCCACTCGCTACCCGCGCGAATCGTCGACGCCGGCGATCCGTACTGCGATGAGCTTCTCCAGACCGCGCAGCTGGTCGCCGAGCGAGCCGGCGTCGACCAGTGGTCGTTCTCTTTCCAGAGCGAGTCGCCGACCGGTGAGCCGTGGCTCGGGCCGGACATCCTCGACCACCTCGGAGCCCTGCGAGAGCAAGGGGTAGTCGACGTGCTCGTATGCCCGGTCGGCTTCGTCTCCGACCACCTGGAGATCCGCTGGGACATCGACCACGAGGCGAAGGAACGCGCCGCGAAGCTTGGCATGAGCCTCGAGCGGATCGCGATGCCGAACGCCGACCCGAAGTTCGTCGACGTGCTCGCTGGGATCGTGCGGCGCGAGCTTCAGGCGGTCACGGCATGAGCGTCAACCTGTGGCCGATGCGCGAGGACGAGTTCCGGGCCTGGTCGGAGGATGCGCGCACCTGGTACGCGTGGGATCTCGTCCATCACGGCGGGATGCCGGCCGAGGCGGCGGAGCGGAAGGCAGTCGCGGACATGGCCGGGGCCTTCAAAGACGGGTTCGCGACGCAAGGGAATGTCCTCTTCGTGATCGAGGAGGACGGGAGCGTCATCGGCTCGGTGTGGTTCGCGCCGCGCGAGCAGCACGGAGAGAAGCAGGCGTTCCTCTACGCAATCAAGGTCGACGAGGAGCATCGCGGCCGTGGTCTAGGTCGACGCGCGATGGAGCTCCTCGAAGTCGAGGTGAAGGCTCGCGGCTTCGACCGGATCATGCTGAACGTCTTCGGCGGGAACGAGACCGCCCGAGCCCTGTACCGCAAGCTCGGCTACGGCGAGGCCGCCGTCTACATGACGAAGGAGCTGGCGTGACAGTCGGCGCGATCGCCGTCGACGATGTCTCGCGCCGATTCCGGATCCACGGCCGCGACGCGGGCACGCTCAAGGATCTGTTCGTGCTACGTGGGCGCACCGAGCCACAGGATGTCGTCGCGCTCAGCCACGTGTCCGTTGCCGTTACGCCCGGCGAGGCAGTCGGTCTCGTGGGTCGCAACGGCTCGGGCAAGTCGACACTGTTGAGAATCGTCGCCGGCATCATCAAGCCGAGCGCGGGGCGGGTTGCGGCGACGGGGCGGATCGGCTCGCTGCTCGAGCTCGGCGCCGGTTTCCACCCGGACTTCAGCGGGCGCGAGAACGTGTTCCTCAACGGCTCGATCCAGGGGCTGCCGCGTGCCCAGATCCGGGAGCGGTTCGACGAGATCGTCGCGTTTGCAGAGCTCGAGCATGCGATCGACCGCCCAGTGCGCACGTACTCGTCGGGCATGTACATGCGGCTCGGTTTTGCGATCGCGGCGTTCCTCGACGCCGACATCCTTCTCCTCGACGAGGTGTTCGCCGTCGGCGACGAGGCGTTCCAGCGCAAGTGCTTCGGCCGGATCTTCGAGTTCAAGCAGCGTGGCGGGACGATCGTCTTCGTCTCGCACGACGCGGTCGCGGTCGAGCGGCTCTGCGAGCGGGCCGTGTTGTTGGAGCACGGCGAGGTCGCCTTCGACGGCCCGACGCACGAGGCGATCGTCCGCTACCGGCGCTCGCTCGCTGCCGACCTCGACGTTGAGAGGCGTGATACGAGATCGAATGAATCAGGAACCGGCGAGGCGATGATTGCGTCTGCACGCCTGCTCGGGGTCGCGGGCGAGGAGCGCGAGCAGTTCCTCGCGGGGGAGCCGCTCGCGCTCGCCGTGGAGCTCGAGGCCGCAGAGTCCGTCGCCGCGCCGCTGCTCCAGCTCGAGCTACGCGACGACGCGGGCCTGCTCATCGCCTCCGACCTCGTCGAGACTGCGGCTCTCGGTTGGCCGACGGCCGCCGGGAGGCTCACGGCGAGGCTCGACGTTCCGTCGTTGCCGCTCGCGTTTGGACGATTTCACCTGCGCCTAAGCCTGACCGACGCCGCTGGCGAGCGCCTGTTGCACGGACTCGATGACGCGCTCGAGTTCGTCGTCTATCCGGACGGCGAGCAACGCGGACTCGTCAATCTCGAAGGAACGTGGAGCGCAGGCGCGAACTCGAACCGGCTATGAGCTACAAGACCTGCCCTGACTGGCCCACGTTGATGGAGCGGGCCCCCGAGCTCCAGTTCAAGCATTTCACCGTCGCCGAAGCGCAGCTTCCGGTGGACGTTCTGACAGCGATCTCGCATGTCTCGCTGAGCGAGGTCGAGATCTGCTGCGACCCCGACCACCATGTGTTCAACTCGGCGCACACAGATAACGAGGTCGCAGCCGCTCTGCGTGCGACGCATTGGTTCGACGTGGACGAATGGGTCACGTCCGGGCCGGGCACGTCCTCGAACGCCGCCTGACGCGACGGATCGGCAACAGCCTCCCGCCGCGTACGCTCTCGGAGTGCTCACTGTCGTGATCCCTTACCGGGGCGACGCCAAGCGGCGGCTTCCCGGCGAGCTTCGGGCCGCGGTTGCGCTAGCGATGCTCGGTGACGTCGTCGACGCCGCGCTTTCCCTCGGGCGCGTACTCGTCGTGACGGACGATCCCTCCGTCGTGCCGCCCGGTGCCGACCCCGTCGCCGACCCGGGTGGTGGTCAGGGCGCAGCGGTTGCCGCAGGCCTAAACGTTGTCTTCGGGCACTCACTCGTCGTCAACGCCGATCTTCCGCTTGCGACGCCAACGGCGTTGCGGCGGCTCGCTGGCGCAGGGCTCGCACTCGTCGAGTCTGCCGACGGGACGACGAACGCGCTCTCGCTTCCCGATCCGACGCAGTTCGCGGCGCTCTACGGACCGGGCAGCGCGGCCCGATTCCGCGCGTACGCGCCGTTCGTGACGCTGGCGATCCCCGAGCTCGAAGCGGACGTCGACTCGCTCGAGGATTTCGAACGGCTGGCGGTTCGAGCCGGTGCCGGCGCGCGCACGCGGACGTTGCTCGCCGTGCGCGCGTGAACGTCGTTCTTCTCTCAGGCGGGGTTGGAGGCGCGCGGTTCGCTCTCGGCCTGCAGGCTGCACTCGCACCGGGGGAGTTATCGGTGATCGGCAACGTCGGCGACGACGTCGAGGTGCTCGGACTTCACGTCTCGCCCGATCTCGACTCCATGCTCTATGCCCTAGCCGGCCTCAACGACGAGGAGCGAGGCTGGGGGCGGGCGGGCGAGACGTGGAACGCGCTCGAGTCGGCCGGCGGCTGGGGTGGCGAGAGCTGGTTTCGGCTCGGCGACCTCGACATCGGCCTGCATCTCGTACGGACTCAGGGGCTCCGCGCGGGAATGCCTCTCTCGAAGGTGACCGCCGCTCTCGCGTCGGCGGCTGGTGTCGCTACGCGGATTCTTCCGGCAACCGACGATCGCCTGCGTACCCAGATCGTCACCCCGGCTGGGCTATTCGGCTTCCAGGAGTGGTTCGTCGGGCGTGGGCATCGCGATGAGGTCGACGCTGTCTCGTTCCAGGGAGCTCGCGAGGCGATCCCGGCGCCGGGTGTGCTCGAGGCACTTGAGGCCGCCGACGCGATTCTGATCGCGCCGAGCAACCCGTATGTGTCGATTCAGCCGATCCTTGCCGTCTCGGCTCTCCGCGCCGGCTTGGAGCAGAGGCGGGTGACGTGTGTCGCCGTCAGCCCGCTGATCGGCGGCCGCTCGGTGAAGGGGCCGGCCGACCGTATGCTCTCGCGCATGGCCGGCGGCACGGAACCACGCCACGTTGCGGAGTGCTATGACGGGCTGATCGACGTGCTCGTGATCGACGAGTGGGACGCACCGGCCGACGCAGGGGTCCTGACGGTCGGCACATCCACCCTGATGTTCGACCTCGACGCGACGCGTCGACTGGCTGAAAAAGTGCTGGCGGCCGCAGCGTGAAAGTCGCCGTCATCGGCGGCACCGGCAGCTTCGGCGCGGCGCTTGCGAAGCGTCTCGCAGTTGCCGGGTACGACGTCGTGATCGGCTCGCGCGATGCCGACCGCGCCCGAGCGGCCGGGGCCGAGCTCGGGGTCGAAGGCGCCACGAACGCCGATGCCGCGCGCGATGCAGATCTCGTCGTTCTCGCCACCAAGGCCGAGGGCGCACTCGAAACCGCGCGCGAGCTACGGGAGGCGATCGGCACGACGCCGGTGCTCTCGGTTGCGGCCGAGCTCCGCTTTACACCGGCGGGCGTGTTGCCGACGGCGGAAGCGACCTCGATCGCGGAGCGGATTCAGGCTGAGCTCGATGCACCGGTGATCGCGGGCCTGCACTCGCTTGCCGCCTCCAATCTCGGTGGTGACAACGCGCCCGACGAGGACACGCTCGTCTGCGGCGACGATGCTGACGCCAAGGCGCTCGTGCTCGAGCTGGCGGGTCGCGTGACGAACGGCCGCTCGATCGACGCCGGCCCGCTCGCAAGTGCCCGGTCGCTCGAGGGCATGACCGCGGTGATCGTGAACGTGAACAAGCGCTACCGGGCTCACGCAGGCCTACGCATTACTGGCGTCTCTTGAGCGACGGCGTCAGCGTCATCCCGCTCCGCGGCCTGCCGGAGCTTTCGGAGGGCGACGACCTCGGAGCTCTTCTGGCGACGGCCGCGGCTCGCGCGGGAGGGCTCGAAACGGGAGACATTCTCGTTGTGGCGCAGAAGGTCGTGTCGAAGGTCGAGGGCCGGACGGTTTCCCTTGAGGACGTCGAGCCGGGCGAGCGGGCGCGCGAGCTCGCCGGGGCGGACGGTGATCCGCGGCATGTGGAGATCGTCCTTCGTGAGTCGCGGGCGGTCATTCGCTCGCGTCCACCGCTCGTGATCGCTGAGACGCACCACGGCTTCGTCTGTGCGTCGGCCGGGGTCGACGCGTCGAATGCGGGCTTGGACACGCTCGTGTTGCTTCCACTAGACCCCGATGCGTCCGCCGCCCGACTCCGTGAGCGCCTGCGGGAGCTGACCGGCGTCACGCCAGGCGTCGTTGTGAGCGATTCGTTCGGCCGGGCCTGGCGGCAGGGGACGACCGATGTGGCACTTGGTGTGGCCGGCATTGTGGCGTTGCGCGACCTTCGCGGCCAGCGTGACTCGGCAGGCTACGAGCTGCGCTCGACGCAGATCGCGATCGCCGACGAGGTCGCTGGCGCTGCTGAGCTCGTGATGGGCAAGACGGCGGGTATCCCGGCCGTGATCATCCGTGGCCTCGATGCAGTCGGCGATGGGCACGGCGCCGACCTCGTCATGCCACGCGAACGCGACCTGTTCCGCGGCTAGACTTCGTGCTGTGCGTCGTTACGCCGTAGCCGGGACAGCAACCTCGCCCGCACTCGACCAGTTCGTCGGAACGATCGCGAAGCAGTTCGAGGTCGCCGGGTTCGAGCGTGTCGATTCTGTCGACGACGCCGACTTCGTCCTCAACCTCACCGATTTCGAGAATCCGAAGGCGTTCCGGCGCAAATCGCGCGGCACGTACTCCGCCAGCTTCTACGAGCTCGACGCTGTGCCCGAGGATGTCCTGAAGGCGAGCTATCCGATGCTCGTCCGCACGCTCGCGAATGTCGTCCTGCTGCGCGTGCCGGGCGAGGGTGTGTGGTTCACGACGATGGAGCGGGGGACGTACAAGGTTTCCGACGATCCGGGCGAGATCTACGCGCGACTCGCACCGCTCGCGACGTCGAAGCTCGTGATCGAAAACGAATGGCTGTCTGATCTCGAGCCGGAACTGTGGGACGGAGACGAGATCACCGCCGACATCGGCGCTGCCGGCAAACGGATGGGCGAGCTCGACCTCCTGCCTGCGCCGTTCCCGATCCACGAGTACCTCAACGAGCGCGACCTACGGCACGTGATGCGCCTCTACTCGGTCGGCGGGCTGTCCTACGGCAACCTTTCGGCACGCAAGGACGCGACGCGCTTCTGGATGAGCGCGAGCGGCGTCGACAAGACCGACCTCGAGATCCCCGGCCGCGACATTCTGCTCGTCGTCGGCTACGACGAGCCGAACGCGAAGATCCTCCTCAGCGTGCCGCCGGGCATCGAGCCGCGTCGCGTGTCGGTCGATGCGATCGAGCACTGGATCATCTACCAGGAACATCCCGAGGTCGGCGCGATCCTGCACGTCCACGCGTGGATGGACGGCATCGTGGCGACAGACGTGAACTACCCCTGCGGGACGCAGGAGCTTGCAGAGTCGGTTGCCGAGCTGATCGCGAAGGAGCCCGACCCGGCGCATGCGGTGATCGGGCTGCGCAACCACGGCATCACGGCAACGGGCAACACCCTGACGGAGATCCTCGACCGTGTGCAGTCGAAGCTCCTCCTTCAGGTCCCGATGACCTAGTCGCGCGGCCGCAGGATCCTGACGCCGGCGAGTACGGCAAGCGCCGGCACGAGCACCACGTCGTTCACCACGCACCAGACGCAGACGGTGTGGATGACGGTCCACTGCAGGATCACGAGGTAGGCACCGAAGCCGAGCGCCGCTACCGCGATCGCTGCCACGACGGCCCGTGCGAGATCGGAGTCCAAGACGACGAGTACCACGACAGCCACCCAGGTGACGAGTCCGTAAAGGGCGATAGGGACGCCGAGCAGCACGGCATAGTGCGAGCGCTGAACGGTCTCGCAGCCACCACCGGCGGTACAGACGAGTGCTCCTGGGTGGTAGTGCACCCACGTCAGGTACGCCGCCACGGCGACACCGGCGACGGCCACGGGAGCAATGGCGAGCCGGAGTGTCCGGTCGCTCACGCGTTCAGCGCGCGGTCGAGCACGCCTGCGAACGCCGCGAAGCCTGGATCGCCGGCTCCCAGCAGGTGACGCTTGCCATCACCTGTCGTCAGGACGAACGTCGGCGTTCCGCTGACGCCGTCGGTTTGCGCCTGGGCGTCGATCGCTGCCGCTTGCACGGAAATGCCGGCCCCGTCGCTGTCTGCGAACAACTGGTCGACGTTCAGACCGGGGACCTGTTTGGCAAGCGCTCGCGCGACGGCGTCGGTAAGCCAGGCTGTCGTCTCGTCGCCCTTGTTGTGGTAGACGACCTCGGCGTAGTCCCACGCCTTGTTCTGGATTGCGGCCGCGAGGAAAAGCCGGCGTCCCCGCTCCGACGAGGGGCCGATGATGCCAAGCGGCTGCGCGTCGATCTTCACCTTGCCCGTCTGGACGTACTTCTTGACGATCGCCGGGAATGTCGTCAGGACGTAGTCCCTGCAGATCGGGCACGAAGTGTCGATGTACTCGGTCAGGGTCACTTTCGCCTTCGGGTTTCCGAGTTCGAGCCCGGTCTGCGGGATCCCGTGGACGAGACTCAGGCCGCCCGGTGTGATCGTCGGTGTCGCCGCCGTCTTGTGGTCGCCGCCGAGAGTCAGGCTGAGGGCGATCGCCCCCGCGGCCACGACGACCGCGGCTCCTATCAGCATCACGATCAGGCGGGTACTTGGTCGATGCGTTGCTTCGGGCGTCTCGACGCGGTTCGTTCGTTGCTTCGGCGGCATAGAAGGAGTGTGCCTACGCGATTTCGGCAACGAGGCCGGCGATCGTCGTGGCGAGTGCCGGCGCGAACTTGAACCCGTGCCCGCTGCATGCGGATGCGACGACGACCCGCCGGTGGCGCTCGAGCACGAAGTCCTGGTCGACCGTGTTCGTGTAGATGCACGTCTCGTTGTCGAGGGGATACGCCTTGGCGCTTGGGAAGCGCCGCGAAACCCATTCGGTCGTCCACGCGACGAGCCGGTCGTCCACTTCGCCCGGCTCGTCAGGGTCGGTTGGCCGCCCACCGCGGTGGAGCCCTGCTTTGAGGCCTACACCCGGCGCATGGAGCGCATAGGAGGCTCGGCCGTCTCTATGGTCGTGGCTCGGCGGGATCAACGCGTAGTCGATCACGGTCGGCAGCTCGTCGCTTTGGTCGTGGTCGAAGTACGAGACCGTTTCGCGGGTTGGCGTTGTCGCGAGGTCGATGCCGACCTGCCCGAGCAGCTCTCGGCTCCAGGCGCCGGCGGCCACGACCGCGGCACGGGCGATGAGCTCCCCGGACGACGTCTCCACGATGACGTTGTCGGCTTGCTCGCGCAGGCCGGTGACGGGCGTCTGGTCGACGATCTTGCCGCCCGCTACCCGTGCACCGTCGAGGAGTGCTGCGATCGCACGATCTGCGCGGAGCGTGCCACCGTCCGGCTGGAAGAGCGCGGGCTCGGCCGCGTCGAACGAGATCGGCCAGCGTGAGGCCGCCGCCCGGCCGTCGAGGACTTCGTATGGCACAGCGCACGCGTGGAGGGCCGCGGCGACGTCGAGCGCGGTCTCTCCGATGTCGAGCGAGCCGGTGTGCGAGATCAGCTTCTCGCCGCTTTCGGCTTCGAGCTTCCGCCATTCCCACTGCGCCTGCTGTGCGAGCCGGACGTAGCGCTGCTCCGGGTACGCGAGCCGGAAGATACGTGACGCCCCGTGGCTCGAGCCGCGGCTGTGCCCGAGCACGAACTGCTCAAGGAGCACGGCGTCAAGTCCGGCGCGCGCAAGAGCCCGCAGCGCCGCTACACCCGTAACCCCGCCGCCCACGACTACAACATCAGCGTGCAGCGTCACCGCGCGAGACTAACGGTCGCTACGAGGGGTCAGGCGCCGGAGTGTGGGCCGTTGAAGATCACCAGAAGCGCAAGCTGCTCGTACGCGGTGAAGCGGTGGTCTGCGCCTGCGGGCACGAAGAGCGCGCCGCCTTCCTCCAACGGCGTTTGCACGCCTTCGACCTCGAGAACACCTGTGCCTTCGAGGACGATGTAGATCTCGTCCTCCTCGTGCGGCTGTTGGCGGTCCGGCTCCGGTGCGACGAGCACGTAGACGCCGATCTCGAGACCCGGCGAGGTGTGTACGACCTCGTAGCCGCCGCCCTGCTCGGCCAGCTTCTTGTGGGTCGCGTCGACATCGAACGGATGCACAGACGAACCGTACCGTGCGATGCTCGAGCCGTGTCGCACGTCGACAGGCTCTTTCGACCAGGGGTCGCCGCCACGAGCGGATGGCGGCGAATGCCTGCCGTTGCGGGCGAGGCGATGGTCGCGACGAGCAACTCGCTCGCGACTCAGGCGGGCCTACACGCATTCGCGCGAGGTGGCAATGCGGTTGACGCGGCGCTCGCCGCTGCGGCTGTGCTCACGGTTGCCGAGCCGACGGACAATGGGCCTGGCGGTGATGCGTTCGCGATCGTGTGGCGGGATGGCGTGCTCTACGGGCTGAACGGGTCGGGACGCTCACCGGCGGTGATCGACGAGCTGCGGGTCGATGAGACAGGGCCACGCTCGGTCACGGTCCCCGGTGCGGTGCGGGCGTGGGCCGATCTCGCGGAGCGGTTCGGCCGACTCGGCCTCGACGCGGCCCTAGAGCCGGCCGCGGATCTCGCGGAGCGAGGCCCCGCGTGTAGCGCCCGCATCGCGGACAAGTGGGCGCAGGCCGAGAACCCGTCGTGGCCGGCTCCGGGCGTCGGCGTGCGCTACTGCCTCCCCGATCTTGCAACGACGTTGCGCGCGGTTGCAGTCGGTGGGCCTGACGCGTTTTACACCGGATGGATCGCCGAGTCGATTGCCTCCGCCTGCTGGCTCTCCGAGGAAGACCTCGCAGCGCATCGCAGCGAATGGGTCGAGCCGCTCCGCCACGCGTATCGAGGCGTCGAGGTCTGCGAGCTGCCGCCGAACGGCCAGGGCGCGGCCGCCCTGATCGCGCTCGGGCTCTACGAGGGGCTCGGACCGGGCCTCCACTCGCAGATCGAGGCGATGAAACTTGCCCTTGCGGACGCGTACGCATACGTCGGAGACGTGCCGCTGCCGGCCGTCCTCCTCGACCCTGCTCACCTTGCGGCGCGCCGCGCCCTCATCCGATCCGACCGGGCGAGCGTGCCGATTCCGTCAACGTTGCCGAAGGGCGGGACGACGTATCTCTGCGCGGTCGACGCCGAGGGCACGGCGATCTCGCTGATCCAGAGCGTCTACGGGTCGTTCGGCTCGGGGATCGTCGCACCGGCGACGGGCGTCACGCTCCAGAACCGGGCAGGTGGGTTCGTCGAGACAGAGGGGCATCCGAATCGGCTCGCGCCTGCGCGGCGGCCGTTCCACACGATCATTCCCGGAATGCTCCTCGCGGAGGGGCAGTTGCTTGGGCCGTTCGGCGTCATGGGCGGCCCGATGCAGCCGCAAGGGCATTTCCAGGTTGTCTCGCACTTGGTCGACGACGGTCTCGATCCGCAGGCCGCGCTCGATGCGCCTCGCTGGCGGGTCGAGGAAGGCGGTGTCGTCCAGCTTGAGCCGGGGCTCTTGAGCGAGGAGGGCGCCTTGAGGGTGCTCGGCCACGATGTGCGTCGTGCCGAGAGCCCGCATGGCTTCGGCGTCGGACAGGTGATCTTGCGGCACGGAGACGCCTGGATTGCCGGCTCGGACGGCCGCGGCGACGGGTTCGCGGCGGGTTCCTAGACGCGGGAATCGTCGCGCGCACAGACGGCCGAGCGAACGGTGACGACCCCCGGCTCATGTCTCACGAACTCGCGGAGAAAGGCTCGATGTCGGCCTCGCTGTCGAGGGTGCCGGACAGCGTCACGATGCCCTCTTCGACGGCCACGTTGAGTCCGGCAGGCTCGAGCCAGAGGGTCTGCCTGACGACCTCGGTGTCGATCTCCCGTCGGTTGGAGCGCTCATCGCGGTGGCAGAATCCACGCAGGCGTTCGATCTCGTTGTGACTGCATACCGTGCCTGTCCGGACTTATGGCGGTTCTGCTCCGGACGATTCGAACCCGCGATCGGGCGTGGTCTATTGTCAAGCGAGGGAATGACGATGAGTTAGCGCGGTTGGTCGGCGTGCCGGTTCCGAACAGGCGTGACCTACGGTCGATGCTGTCGCCGAGAGAGAAGGAGATCTTCGACCTCTTGTGTCAAGGGGCTATCGACACGCCAGATGGCGAGGATGCTGTTCATCAGCGAGGCTACCGTCAGGTTCACACTCACCATATCTTTGACAAGACGAACATTCGGTCGAGGACAGCCCTTGCCCTGCATGCTGCTCGTGAGCAGCTTCGTCAGGCGACTTCGGCCATGTCGCCGCTAGAAGCGGACGAACCGGATACCTCCGTTTGATCTGACGCCGTCGCGAACACCAGGAAGCTCACGTCCTGGCCTACTCTGTAGCTCTCGTCGGCGGACGCTAGTATCGCTTCGAACGCGGCCACGACCGTAGTGTCGAACTGACTCTCGACCGCTTGTGCTAGCCGGAGTCGCGCGACCCGGCTGGGCATCGCGTCGCGATAGGGCCGGTCGGATGTCATGGCGTTGTACGCGTCCGCGACCGCGATTATCCGTGAGAGTGGCGGGATCGACTCCCCTTGAAGTCCGTCCGGGTATCCCTCACCGTCCATCCGTTCGTGGTGATGGCGGACGATCGTTGCGATATCGGAGTAGCTGTCAACCTGCCGCAGGATGCGTTCGCCGATGGCTGAATGCTCCTGCATTTGTCGCCGTTCGTCGAGGGTAAGCGCGCCAGGTTTCTCAAGAAGCCCTGCTGCGAGGCCGATCTTTCCGATGTCGTGCACGAGACCACAAAGGTATGCCTGTTCCTGGAGTTCAGCCGACATCCCCATCCGTTTGGCGATGTCTCGCGAGTAGATTGCGACCGCCGCCGAGTGGCCGGCGGTGTATCGATCTCGAGCATCTAGCGTCGCGATCAACCCACCGGCGAACGAGAGGTTAGCGCGGGCTAGGGCGTCGTTTGCCTCAGCTAGGTCATCCGCGAGGGTGCGTTGTGCGTGGTAGAGCTGGTAGAGGCGTTGAGCCGCAAGTGCTGGGATGAAGAAGAGCGGTGCTGTCCAAGGCGATACTGACACGTATGCGATGGCAAGGGCCGCCACGATCGGGCCATAGGTTGGAGCCGCAGTCAGAACAACGGGTGCCATCGAGCGTGCGAAACTTCCGAGGTTCCGGCCACGCATCTTGACGATCACGCCGGTGAGAAGGACGTCGAGCACCTCACCGATGACACTTCCGACAAGGGTCGCGGTGACTAGGCCACCGATTGTCGATGGGACGAGGGCAGTTGCGAGGTGAGCGCTCAACCCCATAGCCGCACCGACAATGAATCTTGTACTTGCGTAGGCGACGAACTTGAGGCGCGGCGACCGCTCACTCCGCCGGACGTAGATCTCGGCGTCGCCAAGCATCGAGGCGGCGCCAACGATTCCGCCCGCCATCGGCCCGAAGAGAACTGCTGCGAAGAGTGCTGGAAGGATCCAGATCGTCAACTCGGTAGTGCGGCCGATATGAACGCCGCCACGTTCGGCAACTGCGTTGGTTGCGGCGAGCCCAATGACGATCCAAATGCTGCCGGCGCGGAACCCGAAGTAGACGAGAGATGCCGCAAATGCGAGGGCGGCTAGCGCGAGCCCTCCGACGTACCAGCGGATCTTGGCGTCTGCTGTCCTCACGTTTCTCCCTTGCGTCCTCCCCCAAACGGGGTATACGATCCCATTGCCGTCAGTACCCAACCTAGGAGTTCGAGATGCGGAAGTTCCTTCGCGTCGTCGCCCGTGTCACGATTGTGGGTGGCGTTAAAGACTGGTAGAGGCCGTCGCATCCTGAGTTCTGCGTTGCCTCCGGGCATCCCTCTTTTGGGGGGTCTCCGGTAGGGAGGGCAGACGGGGAGGACATGCCTCAGCTAGGCAATGAGCCCACGCCGGAAGCCAACCGCTACGGCGTGGGCTCTACTTCTTGCCTGAAGTTTTGCAAGAAGATGTCGGACGTGGGACTTGACGGTCTCCTCCGACAGAAACAAGCGTTGTCCGATCTCACGGTTCACGAGTCCGTCGGCAACAAGCTGAAGAACTTCGCATTCTCGGGCCGTCGGTTCCTGCTCGAACTCGCGGGCTACGGGTCCCGAGAACGGGATGACAGCACCGGTTCGTGTGCTGCCGCGCCGCGCCGCAGCCGCTTCGAACCGGCGACTGTGGTCCCGGTATCGGCTCAGGATCTCTTTGCGCTCAGCGGCGTCCACGCTTCCCGTATCGGCCTTCTCGGACAGCCGCTTTAGCGTGGTGAGTTAACCCGAACTAGGGATTGCCACCTTCCGATCGACCCGCAGGTGCCTTCGGTGTGCCCTAGCGGGCTCTCGATGTCGCCGCTGGGGCGATCGCACCCGACTGAATCTCGCGCGCCCAGTGGCACGCTACGACGTGTCCTGGGGCGAGTTCCTGCAGTTCCGGACGCTCCTCGCGACAGCGGGTCGGCTGCACGAAAGGGCACCGCGTGTGGAATCTGCAGGCTGCAGGTGGGTTCGCCGGGCTCGGCAGATCGCCGTAGAGGAAGATGCGCTCGCGTTCGCGTTCGACCACCGGATCGGGGATCGGGACGGCCGATAGGAGCGAGATGGAGTACGGGTGCAGCGGCATGTCGTACAGGTCGTCGGCCGCCGAGATCTCGACGATCCCGCCGAGGTACATCACGGCGATCCGGTCGGAGATGTGACGGACGACAGCCAGATCATGGGCGATGAAGAGATACGTGAGCCCGAGCTCCTCCTGCAAGCTTTCGAGCAGGTTCACGATCTGCGCCTGGATCGACACGTCGAGCGCCGACACGGGCTCGTCGCACACGATGAACGCGGGGTTCACGGCGAGCGCGCGGGCGAGGCCGATCCGTTGCCGCTGGCCGCCGGAGAACTCGTGTGGATACCTCGAAGCTGCGTCAGGTGGGAGTCCGACGCGCTCGAGCAGCTCGCGGACGCGGTGGGAAGCCTCTGCCCGGCTCGAGACGATGTCGTGCACCGAGAGTGGCTCACCGATGATCCTGCCGACGCTGTGACGGGGGTTGAGCGACGCGAACGGATCCTGGAACACCATCTGCATCTTCTTACGCGTCTCGCGTAGCCGGCCCTCCGAGGTGTTTGTGATGTCGACGCCGTCGAAGACGATCTTGCCGCCGGTCGGCTCGTACAGGCGTATGAGCGTTCGCCCGACCGTCGATTTGCCGCACCCGGACTCACCTACGAGGCCGAGTGTCTCGCCGCGGTCGATCGTGAACGAGACGTCGTCCACCGCTTTCACGTCGCCTACGTGACGGTCGAGAACAATGCCACTCTTGATCGGAAACCACATCCGAAGATGCTCGAGCTCAACGAGCCGCGTGCTGTTCGCCGCGCTCATGCCGCCGAGCCTCCGAGGCGTGTTCGCCGCCATTCGTCGGCCGGTGCAGGATTGAAGCAGGCGAGCCGTCGGCCTGACCTCGCGGTCTCGAGACGGGGTAGCTCCGTCGTGCAGCGCTCGAGCCGGTAGGGGCAGCGTGGTGCGAACGGACAGGAGCTGGGTGCGCTGAGCATGTTCCGTGGAGCGCCGGCGATGGGATGGAGCTTCTGCTTCCGGCCCGTGTCAAGCCGCGGGATGCTCTGCAAGAGGCCCAGCGTGTACGGGTGACGCGGGGTCGTAAAGAGCTCTTCGGCTGTCCCGGTCTCCACCAACGTGCCCGCGTACATCACGTTCACGCGTTCACATGTTCCTGCGACCACGCCGAGGTCGTGTGTGATCAGCATCAACGCCGTGCCGCGTTCGGTGACGAGATCGCGCAGCAGATCGAGGATCTGCGCCTGGATCGTGACGTCAAGCGCTGTCGTGGGCTCGTCGGCGATCAGCAGCTTCGGCTCGCAGGCGAGGGCCATCGCGATCATCGCGCGCTGCCTCATTCCTCCTGAAAACTGATGCGGATAGTCGCGTAGTCGCGCCTTTGCGCTCGGGATGCCCACGCGATCGAGGAGCTCGGCCGCCCGCTCCGTCGACTCTTTCTTGTCGACAGAAAGATGAGCCTGGATGGACTCGCGCAGCTGTCGGCCGACGGTGAGCACAGGATTCAAGCTCGTCATCGGATCCTGGAAGATCATTGCAACGTCCTTCCCGCGGACGTGCTGCCATTCGCGCTCGGACTGGCCGAGGAGGTCGCGACCGTCAAGCGTGACCGTTCCACTCGGGATCCGCGCCGCACGCGGCAGGATGCCCATCAACGCGAGTGCGGTCACGCTCTTGCCGCAGCCCGACTCTCCGACGATCCCGAGCGTCTCGCCGGCCTTGATCGAGAAGCTGATCCCGTTGACCGCGTGCACGGTTCCGCGGCTCGTCCAGAACTCGACGCTGAGGTTCTCGACCGTGAGGAGATCGGTCAATCCCGGCCTCGCAGCTTCGGATCGAGCGCTTCCCTCAGAGCGTCGCCGATCAGGTTGAAGCCGAGCGCGGAGACGACGATCGCAAGTCCCGGAATGATGGCCAGGAACGGTGCATTCTGTAGATAGGCGTTCGAGTTCGTCAGCATCTGGCCCCACTCCGGCCGGGCGGGGTTGGGATCGCCAAGGCCTAGGAAGCTCAAGCCGGCGACGTCGATGATCGCCGTCGCCAGAGCGAGCGTGCCCTGGACGATGACCGGGGAGATCGCGTTCGGAAGGATGTGCGAGACCAAGATCGAGTGGCGCGGAACGCCAACCGAGCGGGCGGCGAGCACGAAGTCGTTCTCGCGCTGGGCAAGGATCGACCCTCTGAGCAGTCGAGCGAAGATCGGGATGTTGGTTACGCCGATCGCGATCATGATGTGCAGGAGGGACGGCCCGAGCATCGCCACGATGCCGATCGCGAACAGCAGCCCAGGGATCGCGAGCATTACGTCCATCATCCGCATCAGCGCCGAGTCGATGATGCCGCCGACGTAGCCGGCAACTCCGCCGATGACAAGGCCAGCGGAGAGCGCGACGGCAACCGCCACGACTCCGATGATGAGCGAGGAGCGCGCCCCGTAGAGCACCCGCGAGAACTCATCGCGCCCCAGGTCGTCGATGCCGAACAGGTGGTGCACCGAGGGGCCGGGGCAGCATCCTTTGGCTATGAGCGCGAGATTCTGATCGAGAGGCGAGTGGGGTGAGATCAACGGCGCGAAGATCCCGACGAAGACGAAGAGTGCGACGAACCCGAAGCCAACGATCGCTCCGGGGTTCCTACGGAGCCGGCGCCATGCCTCGCTCCAAAGTCCTCCGCTGGCTTCGTCCAACTCGACGAGCTCGATGTGCGCGACGCTCATGAGAGGCGAATACGCGGGTTGATGATGCCGTAGGAGATGTCCACCAGCAGGTTCACCGTGACGAACACGAGCGCGGTGAACAGGATCCCCCCTTGAATCACGGGGTAGTCGCGGTTGAAGATCGCGTTCGCGAGCCACGACCCGATTCCCGGGAGCGCGAATACGGTCTCGGTGAGCACTGCGCCGGAAAGCAGCAGGCCAGTCTGGAGACCGATGATCGTCGAAACGGGCAACATCGCGTTCCGAAAGATGTGCCGTGAGTCGACCGTGTGTGGTGGAAGGCCCTTCGCCCGAGCTGTGCGGACGTAGTCCTCGTTCTGAACATCGAGCGCCGCAGCGCGTGTGATTCGCGCGATGATCGCGAGCGGGATCGAGCCGAGGGCAAGGGCCGGCAGGATGAGGTGCTTAACCGCGTCCCAGGCAGCGACCCAGTGGCCAGTGACGATTCCGTCGAGAACGTAGAAGTTCGTCGGGTGCGGTGTGTCCAGGAGAACGTCTTGACGGCCGATGCTCGGTAACCAGCCGAGCCTTACGGCGAAGACGTACTTCAGGATCAGGGCGAGGAAGAAGATCGGGGTCGAGACGCCGATCAGCGAGCCGACGAGGCTGGCGTGGTCGAAGACGGTGCCGTATCGTTTCGCCGCGAGGAATCCAAGCGGGATGCCGAACATGATCGCGAACAGCATCGCGGCGACGCTGAGCTCGACCGTGGCAGGAAACCGCTCGCGTAACTCAGTGGTCACCGGTCGGCGCGAGACGATGCTCGTCCCGAAATTGCCGTGGACAGTCGTGTCGACGTACCGCAGGTACTGCACGTAGAGCGGCTTGTCGAGCCCGTACTGATGTCGGATTTGGACGATTGCTGCGGGCGTAGCCCGCTCGCCGAGGAGCGCCTGGGCAGGACTTCCCGGCAGAGCGCGGATCCACAGGAAGATCAGGATCGAGAGTCCGATCAGGATGGGGACCAGCAACAGCAGCCGGCGGACGATGAAACGGAGCATCTAGTTCGCGTTCGTCATCCGCCGGCTGCTTCTCACATCACCTCTAGTTGCTGTACGAGACCGTCGCGAAGGACTCGAGCGACACTGGGCTCGGGACATAGCCCCGGACGTTCTTCTGGAACGCGAGGGCCGGCTTGGAGTGGACGTACGGCACCACCGGCAGGAACTTCATCACGTCGATGCTCGCCTGCTGGTAGAGCGCGGTGCGCTTCTCGATATCCGTCTCCGAGTCCGCCTGGGTTAGGAGAGCGAACAGCTTCGGGTTGTCAAACCCGAACAGGTCACTCTTCGCGCCGAAATGGACGTTGAGGAAGTTGGCGGGATCGCCGAAGTCCCCAGTCCACCCGAGAAGGAAGACCTGCGCCTTACCCGATTGTGTGGCTCCGAGATAGTCAGGTCGCCACGGAGCGCTGTGCGGCACGACCTCGAACCCGGCCTTTGAGAGGCTGGCCGAGAACGCCTGGAAGTTCCGCGAGGGATCCGGCATGTATGGCCGTGAGACGCTCGTCGGATACCAGAAGTCGATCTTCACCGGCGGCGTGAGCCCGGCCTGCTTGAGCAATGCGATCGACTTTGCCGGGTTGTACGTGTATTGCGGGACACCCTTCTTCGCGAAGCCCACGACGAGCGGTGGCAGGAACTGATCCGCGACCTGGCCGCGTCCCGCGTAGAAGGAGTCGACGACCGACTTCCGGTCGAGACCGTAGGCAACAGCCTGGCGGACGAGGATGTTGTTCATTGGCGGAATTGACTGGTTCATGCCGACGTAGCCGACGTTGAAGGCCGGCCGGTCGAGCGTCTTGAGCTTCGAGCTGTTCTTGACCGTCGCGATGTCCTGCGGAGCGACGAGGTCGTAGCCCTGGATCTCGCCCGTCTGCAGCGCCTGCAATCGCGCGGCGTTGTCTGGGATGGCGCGGAAGATGATCCGCTTCAGCTTGGCCTTTGGCCCCCAATACGTGGGGTTGGCGTCGATCTCGAGCTTGTCACCGACCTTCCACGACTTGAGCATGTACGGACCCGTCCCGATCGGATTCTTCGTGCCGAATGTCCCAGTCGGATGGAAGACACCGTCCGAGTCGACCGTTCCGGCATCCGCCTGGTATTTCTTGAGAGCGGTCGGGCTCGCCATGCCGAAGTTGGTCAGCGCGAGCGCGCCGAGGAACGACGACGAGCGACGGCTCAGGATGATCCTGGCCGAGTACTTCCCAACGACCTTGCAGCCCTTGTACAGGCTCTTGTCGGGCCCGGGGCTCCCTTGGGCCGGATGCTTGAAGCCGCCGAAGACGGTGTTCCAGTAGTAGGTCACTGCATCGGTCTGCAGTGGGCCGGGGAAGCTGTACCAGCGGTCGAAGTTCGCGCAGACCGCCTGTCCGTTGAACGGCGTACCGTCCTGGAACTTGACGTTCTGGCGCAGCTTGAACGTCCATGCCAGTCCGCTCTTGCTTGCAGACCAGCTGACAGCGAGCTTCGGCACGATCACCGTCGTTCCGGGCTTAAGGCCTACGAGGCCCTCGAAGATTTGGTCGATTACCCTCAGCGACTCGCCGTCCGACACGAGCGGTCCGTCGATGATGACGGGGTCGGAGGCCGCGCCGAACACGAGCGTGTCGCTTGCCGCCTTGTGTCCGACCGCGCCTAGTGCAGCAGCCACGGTCACGAGCGCTGCAATCGCGAGCACGAAGCTCACCCTCAAGAACTTGCTCATCCTGCTCCTTTCCCAGAAGTGCCCGCCGGTTCACGCGAGGCTCACCATTATGACCGCGGCTGGTGCGAAAAGTTGAGAACTGGTTGAGAACGACGAAGGCCCCCGATGCACGAGGGCCTTCGTCCGAATTACTTGGTGGTTCGACTACGCGGCGAGTGATGCGAGCTCACGGAGTGCCGCGAGCCGCGAGAGCGCTTGGCCCTCGAGCTGGCGGACGCGCTCGCGCGTGAGATCGAGCTCGTGGCCGATCGCTTCGAGTGTCCACGGCTCACCCTCGAAGCCGAATCGCAGTTCCAGGATCCGCCGCTCGCGCTCGGGAAGAGCGTCGAGCGCCTTGCGGACACCCTGCCGGCGGAGCGACTCCTCGGCCTCGTCGAACGGGTCAGCGGCTTCGCGGTCTGCGAACAGATCGCCAAGCTCGCCCTCGTCGTCCGCGCCAACTGTCTGGTTGAGCGAGACCGATGCGTGGGCGGCGCCGAGAGCCTCGTCGACATGCTGCAGCGGTAGCCCCGTCGCTTCGGCGAGCTCCTGCTTGGTCGCCTCACGGCCGAGCTCGACCTCGAGCCGGCGTGCCGCCCGGGACAGTTTCTGCTGACGCTCGACGACATGCACGGGAACCCGGATCGTGCGAGCGTGATTCGCCACGGCGCGCTGCACCGACTGGCGGATCCACCAGGTTGCGTAGGTCGAGAACTTGTAGCCGCGACGCCAGTCGAACTTCTCGACCGCGCGGTTCAGGCCGAGCGTGCCCTCCTGAATCAGGTCGAGGAACGGTACCCCGAGACCGCGGTAGCCCTTTGCGATCGACACGACGAGTCGGAGGTTCGACTCGATCATGCGGCGCTTCGCGACAGGGTCGCCGCGCTCGATCTGCTTGGCGAGCGTCACCTCTTCGGCGGCGGTCAACAGCTTGTGGCGGCCGACATCGGCGAGGAAGAGTTGAAGCGAATCGGCGGCGCCGGTCAGTGCCTCGGCAGCCCACACCTCGTTCTCCGCGACTTCCTTCTCCTTCTCGGCGGCCTCGCCCTTCTGCTGCGGCTGTCCAACCTCGAGTCCGATCGTCTCGAGCTCGCGCTGAAGCGCCTCGCTCTCTTGATCGTTGAGGTCGTGCTCGAGGACGAATGCCTCGAACTCAGCCGGCTCGATGAAGCCGCGCTCCTCCGAGCGCTCGACGAGCGCCTTGGTCTGGTCAGATTCGAACAATTCGATCAACTGGTTCTGCGTCAAGGGAAGTGCCAGTCCTTTCGCTGCGCATCGTTGCGGTGCCGCATCGATCAGGTGTAACGATCTTTGCGCAGTCTACGTCGATTTTCCTGCGTCTACCAGGGTCTAACCGTTTATCGTGTGTTACAAACTCGTCAACGTGTGCGTCCCAACTGATTATTCCGCGATCCGGGCTGCGCGGTTTGGCAATGTCGTTTGGCCGGGCGCACACAACTAGTGCCGGAAGGCACACCGAATCATACGACGGGTATCGGTCGAGATGGTTAGGGACCTGTTAGAAGTCCGAACCCAAGCGAGGGATCAACCCCGCGTGCGTTTGCGGGAGCGCTTTGCCGGTCCGGCGGCTCGACGCTCGGCGAGAAGCTCGACCGCACGATCGATTGTCAGTGACTCGACCTCGTCGCCGCGCCGCAGGCTGGCGTTCGTCTCGCCGTCCGTGACGTACGGCCCGAAGCGGCCGTCGCGAACCACCAGCGGCTTGCCGCTCGATGGGTCGGCGCCGATCTCTCGCAGCGGCCCTCGTGGCGCCGCGTCGCCCCGCCCACGACGCACTTTCGGTTGGGCGAGCAGCGCCGTCGCCTCGTCGAGCGTCACGGTGAAGAGTTGCTCTTCGGCCTCGAGCGACCGTGTCTCAGTCCCGCGCTTGATGTACGGCCCGTAACGGCCGTTTTGGGCGATGACCTCGACTCCGTCCTCGCCTGTGCCGAGGGGGCGCGGGAGCGTGAGCAGCCGGACCGCATCTTCGAACGTGGCGGATTCGGGCGTCATCGACGCGAAGAGCGACGCGGTTCGCGGCTTGTCCGTCGAGCCTTCGGGCAGGACCTCGGTGACGTACGGGCCGTAGCGCCCGGTGCGAACGGCGATCTCGTGGCCGGTTTCGGGATCGATGCCGAGGACGCGATCGGCCGACGGATTGTCGAGGAGGGCACGGGCCGCCTCCACTGTCAGTTCGTCGGGCGCGATGTCGTCCGGGACGTTGGCTCGCTCGTCGCCCCGAACCAGGTACGGCCCGTAGCGGCCGACGCGGAGGACGATGCCGTCGCCGATCTCGATTGAGCTGATTGCCTTCGGGTCGATGTCGTCGAGGTGCTCCGTCACCAGCGTCTTGAGGCCCATCTCGTCCGCGTCGCCGCGGTAGAAGCGCGTCAGCCAGGCGACCCGTTGCTCGTCACCAGCGGCGATCCTGTCGAGGTCGTCCTCCAGTCGAGCTGTGAAGTCGTAGTCCACGAGTCGGGCGAAGTGCCGCTCGAGCAACTGCGTCACCGCGAACGCGAGGAAGGTGGGAACGAGCGCCGTACCCTTCTTGAAGACATAGCCGCGATCGACGATCGTGCTGAGAATCGACGCGTATGTCGACGGGCGGCCGATGCCGCGGTCCTCGAGTGCCTTCACGAGCGTCGCCTCGGTGTAGCGGGCGGGTGGGGTCGTCGCGTGACCTTGTGGCTCGAGTGATCGGGCCTCGACGGCGTCGCCCGGCTTGAGCGGCGGTAGCCGCCGCTCGTCGTCGGCGCCGTCCGCGAGCTCCTCGTCGCGGCCCTCCTCATAGGCCGCGAGGAAGCCTCGGAACGTGATGACGGTGCCTGCCGCCCCGAACTCGGCGTCCTCGCCTGCCTTCGAGGTTGCACCAAGACGCAGCGAGACGGTTTGGCCGCGCGCATCCTCCATCTGTGAGGCAACCGTCCGCATCCAGATAAGCTCGTAGAGCGCGAACTGATCGCGCTCGAGCTCCCGGGCTACTTGTGGCGGTGTGCGGAACTCGTCACCAGCGGGGCGGATTGCCTCGTGCGCCTCCTGTGCATTCTTCACGCGCCGCTCGTAGCGTCGCGGTGCGCTCGGGACGAACTCGGCCCCGTAGAGCTCGGTTGCCTGGCGTCTCGCGGCGGTGAGCGCCGACTCTGAAAGTGTCGTCGAGTCGGTGCGCATGTATGTGATGTAGCCGGACTCGTAAAGCCGCTGGGCGACGCGCATCGTTGTCTGCGCCGAGAAGCGGAGCTTTCGGCTCGCTTCCTGCTGCAGCGTCGAGGTCATGAACGGCGGCGCGGGTCGGCGCGTGTAGGGCTTCTCCTCGACCGTTCGAATCGTGAATGGCGCTCCGTCGAGGCGCGTCGCGAGCCCTCGGGCGTCGTCCTCGTCCAGCCGTACGAGGTCGTCGCTGCGCATCGTCCCGTCCTGCGCGAAGTCGCGGCCCTGCGCGACCCGCTTCCCGTCGAGACCGACGAGCTTCGCGGTGAACGTTCCTGGGTCGAACATCCCCTCGATATCCCAGTAGCCGGCTGCGACGAACGCGCGCCGCTCGCGCTCGCGCTCGACGACGAGCCGCGTGGCGACCGACTGCACGCGACCGGCCGACAACCCCTGCGTCACCTTCTTCCAGAGGACGGGTGACACCTCGTAGCCGTAGAGCCGGTCGAGGATCCGACGGGTCTCCTGGGCGTCGACGAGACGGGCGTCGATCTCCCTTGTCTCGCCGAGCGCTCGTTGGATCGCCTCGCGCGTGATCTCGTGGAACACCATGCGGCGGACTGGGACCTTCGGCTTCAGCACCTCGAACAGATGCCAGGCGATCGCCTCGCCCTCGCGGTCTTCGTCTGTCGCGAGCAGGAGCTCGTCTGCGTCCTTCAGCTTCTTGCGGAGATCCGCCACGACGTTCTTCTTGTTCGGGTCGACGACGTAGTACGGCGTGAAGTCGTTGTCGACGTCGACCGCCATCCGTCCCCAGGACTCCTTCTTGATCTCGGGCGGGATGTCGGCTGCCCGGGTCGGCAGATCGCGGATGTGCCCGATGCTCGATTCCACGATGTAGCCGTCGCCGAGATAGCCGGCGATGGTCTTCGCCTTGGCGGGGGACTCGACGATGACGAGACTGGTCACGGGCGCCTACGTTAGCGTCAGGCTCTGTGTCTCCTTCAAGCGGACTGCCGGTAACCGGGTCGAGGCGGGATACTACGGGCCGTGTCCGCGCAGACCCGGCCTAGCGTTGTCTACCTTGCGATCGGCGGCTTGACGTGGCCTTTGCTGCGACTCGCTTACAGGTTGAAAGCGACGGGGCTGGAGCAGCTGCCGCCTGACGGCGGCTTCGTGCTGTCGGCCAATCACACGTCGAGTTTCGATCCCTGGCCGCTCGCGGTGCCGTTGTATCCGCGCCGCTTTCTCCGCTTCATGGCGAAGTCCGAGCTCTTCTGGCCGCCGCTCGGCTGGCTGATCAAGGGTGGCGGTGGCTTCAAGGTACGCCGCGGCGAGCGGGATACGACGGCGATCGAGACGGCGGAGCAGTTGGCGCGGGAGGGCTATGTCGTCGTGATGTTCCCGGAGGGGACGCGTCGGGCGAAGGGCCTCAGGAAGAAACGCGAGGCGCGTGCGCATACCGGCGCGGCACGGATCGCACTATCGGCCGGGGTGCCGCTCGTTCCTGCGGCGATCTCCGGCACCGATCGATTGATGCACTTTGCCAAGCTCCGCGTCGTCTACGGGGCTCCGGTGGGGATCGACGACCTTCGCGGTCAGCCGGTCTCCGATGTCGCGCAGGAGGCAACCGATCGATTGATGGCCGCCATCTACGCGCTCGAAGACACCCTCGCGTGAGTCGGCCGCTCCTCGCCGTCGACGGCGACTCGTTTGCCCACCGCGCCTACCACGGCATTCCCGATTCGGTGCGCCGCTCGAACGGTCGACCCGGTAACGCGCTCGTGGGATTCACCACCATGCTGCTGCGGCTCTGGCAGGCAGAACGTCCCCGCGCGGTCGTCATTGGTTGGGACACACTCTTCGTGCCGACGTATCGCCACGAGCTACTTCCGAGCTACCAGTCCGGCCGTGAGTTCGACGACGAGATCGTCGAGCAGTTGGAGCTTCTTCCCGACCTTGTCGCTGCGACGGGAATCGTGTGCGGGAAGGAAGCCGGGTACGAAGCAGACGACTTCCTCGGTGCGGCGGCGGGACAGGAGAATGGGCGTGGCGGTGCGACGCTTGTTGCCACCTCCGATCGCGACGCGTTCCAGCTCGCGACCGATCGCGTCACGATCCTCCAGCCCGTTCGCGGGGTGAGCGAGCTGAAGCGGGTGGGGCCGCACGAGGTACGTGAACGGTACGGTGTCGAGCCGTGCCAGGTGCCCGACTTCATCGCGTTGCGGGGTGATCCGTCGGACAAGATCCCGGGTGCGCGTGGGGTTGGTGAGAAACGTGCGGCGGTGATTCTCCGCGATCACGGCTCGCTGGAAGGCGCGTTCGCCGCCGGGCTCTTCTCGGCTGAGCAGGAGGCGCTTCTCTCGTTCCGCCGCATCGCGACGTTCGATCCGTCGGCTCCGTTGCCCGAGGTCGTCGACCATGAGCCGGATTGGGCTGCGGGGGCGGTTACGGCGCGAGGTCTCGGCCTCGACCAGCTAGCCAGCAGGCTCGAGGAAGCGGCTAGCCGCGAGCCGTAGCGAGTCGTTCGAGCGCCTCGCGGCGTGACGAGACACCGAGCTTGCGCATCAAACTCTTCACGTGGGAGCGGACTGTGTGCTCCGAAATGAAGAGTCGTGTTGCGATCTCGTCGGTGCCCAGGTGCTCGTCGAGCAACAGGAGAACCTCCAGCTCGCGTGCGGAGAGCCGATTGGCGATGGTTTCTGGGACGCCGCCGCCGAGCCGCCCCCCTTCGCGGACGCGCTCCAGGAGCCGGCGGGCGATTGACCCTGAGAGAGCCGCTTCGCCTCCTGCGACGCTGCGGAGGAACTCGGCGATTCGCTCTGGCGGCTCGCTCTTGAGGAGGTAGCCGGCAGCGCCTGCCCGGATCGCCGACAGCAGGTTCTCCTCGGTTCCGGAGGCGGTCAGGATGACGACCTCTGCGTCAGGCGCGGCATCTCGGACGCGCGGGAGCGCGGAGAGGCCGTCCATCTCGGGCATCGTCAGATCGAGGAGCACGAGATCCGGTTGGAGCTCGCGGGCGAGTGTGATCGCCTCGGCTCCACCGCTCGCCTGGCCGACAACGTCAAATTCGTGCTGGGCGAGAAGGGAGGCGAGCGCCTCGCGGGTCAGCGGGTGGTCGTCGACGATAAGCACGCGTTCCTGCACGAGCCACTCATCGGCAGGAAGCGGCCTGCCGATGAGAGTGACGTGCAGACGCCGAATCCGTCGAGAGCCGAGGCGTATCGTTCCTGGCTGATTGGCGAGCTGGTTCTCGTCGGTCTGCTCGGCGGCGCGATCGCCTACTTCACGCTGACGTCGTCCCTCCGTGGCTACGCGCTTCCGGAGGCGCGCCTTGCGCTGGACACGACGGTCGCGGTCTGCGCCACCATCGTCGCGATCCTCGCGGCGATCCGGTTCCTTGTCGAAGGGCGTGGGCTCGATGTGCTTCTTGCCTGCAGTTTCGTCGCAACCGGGCTCGGCACGCTCGTCTTCGGTGTTGCCCCCACGCTCGCCAACGGTCAGCTCGATGTGCGGGACACCTGGTCGGTGCTGGCGGCGCAGCTCGTTGCTGCGGTTGCGATCGCAGTGGCCCCGTTCGTGAGTCGCCGCGTGGGTTCGCGAAGTCAGGTCCTCGCGGGCGCGGGCATCGCGACGGGCGCTGCTCTCGTACTCTGCTGGCTCCTCGTTCGAGCCTTCGACCCGGTCCGGCTCACCTCGATCGACGGCAGCCGAACCCCGTCGCTGACCGCGATGTTCGCGGCGCTTGCTCTGCTCGGCGTCGTTGCGGTTGTCGGCTTCGGGCTCCGTTATCGACGTCACGGGCGGGACCTCGACAGCTGGCTGACGCTGGCCCTGACCCTGACCCTCTTCGCAGAGCTGCACTACGTCGTCTCGCCCGTTCTCTCCAACCGCTACGTCTTGCCAGGAGATTTCCTGCGGTTGCTCTCGTACGGTGTGCTTCTCGTCGGGGTCTGGCGTGCGATCAGCGAGGCTGAGTTTGGTCGCGCCGTCGCGGATGAGCGTGCGCGCGTCGCGCGCGAGATCCACGACGGCCTTGCGCAGTATCTGTTTGCCCTCTCGACGCAGATCAGCATGCTCGAGTCCGGCGCGTCGCTCGAAGAGCTGCTGCCGCGGATGAAGGTTGCGGCTCTCGCTGCACAGCAGGAGGCTCGGTTCGCGGTGCTAGCGCTGTCCTCGGCTAGCGGGACAGCGCCGTTCGACGCAGGCCTACGACGGTACGTCGAGTTTCTTACCGCCGACGGGGAGCTCGACGTCGAGCTCGAAATCGATCCCGCGGTCTTGCTGGCTCCGGACGAGCAGATCGAGATCTTCCGGATCGTGCAGGAGGGTCTTGCGAACGTCCGTCGGCATGCAGGCGCTCAGCGGGCGCATGTCACGATCGGCCGTCGTTCGGGGCGGCGCGTGGTGCGGGTCGAGGACGACGGGCGAGGCTTCGAGGACGGCGATCCAGGGGCGGGGCAGGGTTTGCAGAACATCCGCCGCCGAGCAACAGCGATCGAAGGCGGTTTCCGGCTGCTGACGGCGCCCGGTCGCGGAACGGCGCTCGAGGTGACGCTTCGCGGCTAGGCGCAGGTTCAGCGCTGTACGCGAATCGGGGCTCAACCTCGATCCCGTGCAAGAATCGAGCCGACCCAATCGCTGCATAAGGAGGAGAGATGGCCGGCCAGGTAGTGCACGTGGAGTTTCCGTCCACAGACGTCGATCGCGCGCAACGGTTTTGGGGCGGGCTCTTCGGATGGGACTTCCAGGATTCGGGTATGCCGGGGATGGACTACCGGATGGCGCAGGTGACCGAAGGATCAGGCGCCGCGTTGATGGAGTCGGAGGACATAGGGCACCCGAACTTCTACTTCGACACCGAGGACATCGACGCGTCGACCGCCAAGGTGCGCGAGCTCGGCGGCGAGGCGGGCGACAAGACGCCGGTGCCGACGCACGGCTGGTTCGCGTCGTGCAAGGACAGTGAGGGCAACGCGTTCCACCTCTGGCAGTCGGACAGCTCGGCAGGGTAGCCACGCCGGAGTTCCGCGTAGGATCCACGCGGCGTTGAGATGGAAAACCCCGCGAGTGCGGGGTTTTCTTTAGCAGGCCTCTAAGCCGGATTCTGTCTTGGGCGACCATCTCTCTGGGCCGACGGTTACCCGGCGGCTCGAGCGGCGTACCCGGTTCCTCGGCGGGCCGCGTCAACGGAACCTGCTTCGCCTTGCACCGGACGGGGTTTGGCTAGCCGCCATGTCACCATGGCGCTGGTGGGCTCTTACCCCACCGTTTCACCCTTACCGACGCGCGAGCGCCGGCGGTCTCCTTTCTGTGCCACTGTCCATCGGCTTTCGCCGTCTGGGATTTCCCCAGCGTCCTGCCCTGCGGTGTCCGGACTTTCCTCGAGCGCGCCACCGGAGCGGCACGCCCGCGGTCACCCGGCCTGCAGCACCGACGGTAGCTCGACCTCGGGGATCTCGCCACCTTCGGCGAGCAACGACTGGCATTCCGGACAGGCCAGGACGCCCCGGAGATGGAGGACGAACTCGCCGCAGACGAGGCACTCGAGGCTCGCACCCCGGACGAGGGCGAGGAGCTCCTGGTCGAGCGTGCGGGCAAGGAACGTAATGCTCATTGGTCAACCTCCGGTTGAACGCTCATCGGAGGCTCCTGAACACCCCCACGACCTTGCCGAGCACTTGGACGTGGTCGGCGTAGATCGGTTCGAGCGCGCTGTTCTCCGGCTGCAGCCTGATGCGGCCGCTCTCACGGTAGAACGTCTTCACGGTTGCCTCGTTGGCGCTCTCGTCGTCGCCGACGAGCGCCACGACAACGTCGCCGTTGGCCGCGTCCTCCTGCTTCCTGACGACGAGTGTGTCGCCATCGAGGATGCCCGCTTCGATCATCGAGTCGCCACGCACGTTGAGCAGGAAGTCGGCGTTACGACCGAGCGGCTCCGGCACCGCGATGCGGTCTTCGACGTTCTCCTCGGCGAGCAGCGGTGCACCGGCTGCAATCTGGCCGAGCAGCGGCAGGCGCGGGATCTCATCGACGACCGGAGGCGCAGTTGACGTAGCTCGGTGCCCGATCAGGTCGAGTGCGCGCGGCTTCGACGGGTCGCGCTTCAGCAGGCCGACGCGCTCGAGGTTCGCAAGATGCGCATGCACCGTCGATGGCGACGCGAGGCCGACTGCCTCGCCGATCTCGCGGACCGTCGGCGGATAGCCGTGACCGTCCGTGTACTCGACGAGGAATTGCCAGATCTCCTGTTGCCGTGCGGTCAGCATGCCGTCTCCCAGGTTGAGGTTCCGTTGACGAACGTATGTTCGCCGTGAAAGGTAACCCTCCTGCCGGACGGCGTCAATTGGCAGCGCATATGAAACAGGCCCCGAAGGGCCCGTTTCGCTATGCGCTGGAGAGGACTTGAACCTCCACGACCTTGCGGTCACAAGGCCCTCAACCTTGCGCGTCTACCAATTCCGCCACCAGCGCGCAGCGGCGCATTGTAGCGTCGCACCCCCGCGCCGGGAATTGTCAGGCGAGGAGTCTGTAAAGGATGACCGTGTTGATCCCGAAGAGGACCGCGACGGCGACCGTGATCCGCGTCAGGTTCCGCTCAACGACGTGCTGCCCGCCCTGCGAGGCCGGCGTGAAGCCGATACCGCCGAACCCGGCATCCCGACCCGAGTGCGCGAGGATGAGCGCGATCACGAGCGTTGCGAGAATGACCTGGAGTACGGCCGAGGTCGACACGACGAGGTTGAAAGCGACGATCATGGCGGCCGGCATGGTACCAGCGTCCCGGGTGCGGTAGCCTCGACCGCATGGCTGCTGGCGATGAGGCGAGGGCGAAGATCCAGCGGCTGCTGGTGACCGGAGACAACCGTCTGAAGCAGGGCGTCGCGCCCGAGAAGGCACGCGAGAGTTACGAGCAGGCCCTCGCCGTCGCGCGCGAGGCCGGTATCGAGGAGGCGGTGCGGCCACTCGTCGAGCTGCGCTTGGCCGATCTCGATCAACTCGCGGCATCGTCCTCGGACTCGTCCGTCTGATACGCGTTGCATGATTGGTCCGGCCACACGGCCTGCTGCCTGACCCGACCACACAAGGAGCCTTCATGAAGGACTGGCAGAAATACCTGGCCGAGGTCTTCGGCACGTTCACGCTTGTCTTCGTCGGCAGCCTCGCCGTCGTCGGTGTTTTCAAGTCGCCCGATCAGGGAGCCGCCAGCCAGGTCATCATCGCGTTTGCCTTCGGGCTCGCCCTCCTTGCCGGGCTGTATGCGTTCGGCGAAGTGTCGGGCGGCCACTTCAACCCGGCCGTGTCGCTCGCGCTGTTCCTCGACCGACGCCTTGCCGCGGCCGACCTCGTGAGCTATTGGGCCTCCCAGATCATCGGCGCAGTTCTGGCGTCGCTCGTTGTTCTCCTCGCGTTTACGAAGCAGGACGTTGCGAACACGGCGACGGTGCACTCGTCGACGAAGGTGGCTCTCGTGCTCGAGATCGCACTGACGGCGATCTTCGTGCTCGTCATCCTGCAATCGACGAAGACGTCGCGTTTCTCCGGGAGTGCTCTGATTTCCATTCCGTTGACATTGGTCGCGATCCACCTGGCGGCGATACCGTTCAGCGGCTCATCGGTCAACCCGGCTCGGAGCTTCGCTCCCGCGCTGGTTGGTCACCAGTGGACTGGTTTCTGGGTCTACGTCGTCGGCCCGCTTGCCGGTGCCGTGATCGGCTGGCTCATCCACACCGTTGTTGCGAAGGGCGAGCTAAACGTTCGTGGCGAGACGGCGGCGCCCGACGGGGCATAGCTTCAGGACTCAGATGCGGGCGGCCCGGATGAGGAGGTCCTCGATCCGGGCCGCTTGCGTCTTGATGTCGTGAGCGCGCGCGGCTTCGATTCCCGCTGCATTCGGCCGGAGTAGCTCGGCTGCCGCCACGAGCGCCGCGAGGATCGCATCGTCGTCGTTCGGGTCGACGAGGACGCCGGCTTCAGCCGAGACGAACTCGGTTGGACCGCCGATCGCGGTGGCGACGACGGGGCGACCGCAGGCGAGCGCCTCGAGGGTGGCGAGGCCGAACGGCTCGGCGAGGCTTGGCTGGCAGAGGACGTCGCAGGCGGCGATCCAGTCGGGGACCTTGTCGTGGGCCACCGTGCCGACGAGGCGGATTCCGGGACGGTCTTCGAGCTCGGCGCGGAGCGGTCCGTCACCGACGAAGACAAGCCCGCCAGAGTCGAGGCGCTCGAAGGCCCGCGCGAGGCGGAGCACGTTCTTGCGCCCGGTAAGGGAGCCGACACAGAGGAAGGCTGGGCCGTCCGGATCCCAGCCGACCGTCGCGCGAGCGGCAGCTTGATCGCGTGGTGTGAAGCGCTCGCGGTCGACGCCGCAGTCAACGACCTCGGTCTTACCGCGCGCAGCCGGCACGACCTCTTCGAGTCGGTGTCGGAGCCAGCCTGACACAGCAACAACCGTCGTCGCTCGGCGGACGACAATGCGCGTCGCTGCACGCACGAACCTGCCGGCTCTTGCGTTCTCGACGTCCTGGCCGTGAGCGGTGACGACCAGAGGCGCGCGCGTCATGACGGCAGCGATGAGTCCGGCCGGCACGAGGAAGTGCGCATAGACAACATCCGGCCGGAATCGCCGTGAGGCGCGGAACGTGTCGCGTACAAGCGTTATGTGGCGTCGGCGCCCGCCGGCGCGCCGCGACACCACGGCCCGCTCGAGCTCGTGGCCGCGTGCGACGAGCTCACGCTCCAGATCCGCGACGAACGCGCCCAGGTCGGGATCGGCCGCTCCGGGATACATCTGCGAGACGAGCAGAATTCGCATATCAGCCGCTACCCGCGCTGGGAGTCGTACGTTCCCCAGAGTTGGCGCAGCTCGCCGCAGATCTCGCCGATCGTGCAGCGGGCGCGTAGTGCTTCGCGCAGTGAAGGGAGCAAGTTCTCGTCCGTCTCTGCGACACGTCGGACCTCGGCGAGCGCGCCCGCCGCGTCGGTGGAGTTCCGCTCTGCGCGAACCGTTGCGGTTCGCTCGCGCTGCCGGCGCTCGACCTCGGGGTCGACGCGGTGCAGCTCGACGTTCTCGGCACCCTCCTCGACGAACCGGTTCACGCCGACGATGACGCGCCCCCCGGACTCGACGCCCTCTGTGTAGGCGAATGCGGCTTCCTCGATCTGCCCTTGCATCCAGCCAGCCTCGATCGCGGCGACGGCTCCGCCGAGGTCGTCGATCCGGCCGATCAGCTCTCGCGCTTTCTCCTCGAGCTCTAGCGTGAGCGCCTCGATGAACCAGGCGCCGCCGAGCGGGTCGGCCGTGTCGGTCGCGCCCGCTTCGTTCGCGAGGATCTGCTGCGTTCGCAGCGCAACTCGCGCCGAGCGTTCGGTCGGCAGGGCTAGCGCTTCGTCGAAGCCGTTCGTGTGCAGCGACTGGGCACCGCCGCACACTGCGGCCAGGGCCTGGATCGCCACGCGGACGACGTTGTTCTCCGGCTGCTGGGCGGTCAGTGTCGAGCCGCCGGTCTGCGCGTGGAAGCGGAGCGCCTGCGCCCGCGGGTTTGTCGCGCCGAGCCGGTCGCGCATGATCTGCGCCCACAACCGCCGGGCTGCGCGGAACTTCGCGATCTCCTGGAAGAAGTGGTTGTGGGCGTTGAAGAAGAACGAGAGCCGCGCGCCGAAATCGTCGACCGAAAGTCCGGCCGCGATCGCCGCCTCGCAGTAGGCGATCCCGTTCGCGAGGGTGAACGCGAGCTCCTGCGCCGCGGTCGCTCCGGCTTCCCGGATGTGGTAGCCGGAGATGGAGATCGTGTTCCATCCGGGCAACGCGTCGGCGCAGTAGGCGAACAGGTCGGTCGTCAGCCGCATCGACGGGCGCGGCGGGAAGATGTAGTTCCCGCGGGCGACGTACTCCTTCAGGATGTCGTTTTGCACCGTGCCGCGCAGCTCGGCGCCCGGGATGCCCTGGTCTTCGGCCACCAGTTCGTACAGGAGGAGGAGCAGCGCCGCGGGCGCGTTGATCGTCATCGACGTCGACACCTCGTCAAGCGGGATCCCCGCGAGCAGGGTCTCCATGTCGGCGAGCGAGTCGATCGCGACGCCTGTTCTTCCGACCTCGCCGGCGGCGACCGGGTCGTCGGAGTCGTACCCGAGCTGCGTCGGCAGGTCGAACGCCACGGAGAGACCCGTCTGTCCCCGGTCGAGCAGGTAGCGGAAGCGCTCGTTCGTCTCCTCGGCCGATGCGAAGCCCGCGTACTGGCGGATCGTCCAGGGGCGTCCGCGATACATGTCCGGGTACGGCCCGCGCGTAAACGGGAACTCACCCGGTGGGTCGACGGAGCCAGCTGCGTCGCCTGGGCCGTAGACCGGGGCGATCTCGATTTTGGAGTCGGTCTCGCGGCGATCCACCGGCGCATCGTACGCCGGAGAGGACGAGGTGAGCCTCGCCCCTACAAGACGCCGCCGGCGCGCTCGATGGCTTCGAGCGCGATCCGCTGACCCGTCTCGATATGCGTGCGGATCGCGGCTCGCGCGGCCGGCAGGTCGCCGCGCTCGAACCCTTCGACGATCGCGCGGTGCTCCGTGATGAGGTATTCGCCGCCTTCGAGCCTGCCTCCGCGGATCACCTGCATCATCAGATTCACCGTTAGCTCGCGATAGAACCGGGACAGAAGGTCGTTGCCGACGACGTCGATCTGGAACTCGTGGAAGGCCGCGTTCGCGGTGTCCCATTCCTCGTGCGAGATCGAGGCCTCCGTGGCGTCCGACAGCCGCCGGAACCAGCCGAGTTGCGCGCTGTCTAGACGTCCGACGGACGCCTCCGCCGCGTGCAGCTCCAGCGCAAGCCGTACGTCGTAGCCCTCGACGACGGCGTCGTGGGTAACCGGGGTCACGTAGTAGCCGCGACGCGCCTGCACGGTGAGCAGGCCCTCGGACACGAGCCTCGTGAGCGCGTGATGCACCGGGCTGCGCGAAACGCCGAGCTCCGCCGCGAGCTCATGCAGCGAAAGCTTCGCGCCAGCTCCAGGCTCGCGCCTCAGTAGACGGCTCCGCAACGTGTCGTAGACCTGCTCGTTGAGGGTCGAGCGAGGTAGAAGGGTCGTCATCTCGATGCAGATCTAACATGTCACGGCTCTGCAGGCAACCGCTACGCTCGCCCGATGCGGATCTCGGTGAGGCTGTTTGCGGGATTGCGAGAGCAGGCGGGGCTTCGGGAACGCTCGCTCGACGTGTCCGATAGCGCGACGGTGGCCGAGATCTGGCCGTTGCTCGAGCTCGGCGAGGAGCCTGCAGGACTGCTGTACGCGGTCAATCGCGCCTACGCCGATCGGGCGGCGGCCCTTGCGGATGGCGACGAGGTGGCGCTGATCCCGCCGGTCTCGGGCGGGGACTTCAAGCTCTCGGGGACGCCGCTATCGCTCGACGACGCCGTGCGCGAAGTCGCACGCGACGAGGCAGGGGCGATCGCGACCTTCAGCGGCACGACGCGTTCGCAGGCCCGGGGACGCTCGGTGCTCCGGCTCGAGTATGAGGCGTACGAGGGCATGGCCGAGGAGACGATGGCGACGATCGCGAGCGAGCTGAAGGCTCGCTACGACCTCGTCGAGATCGCCATCCACCATCGCGTCGGCACGGTCGGCATCGGTGAGACGAGCGTCGTGATCGCCGTCTCGGCGGCCCACCGCGGTGACGCACTCGCTGCATGCCGCGATGCCATCGACACCCTCAAGGAACGCGTACCTCTCTGGAAGAAGGAGTTCTACGAGGGCGGCGAGGAATGGATCGGGCGCGGCAGCTGACCTGGTGCCTTCGCCCTCTCGATGGCGAGGCAAGCCTCGTCCCTACGTGTGTAACGCGAATCTCGCGGACGATGACGCCAGGACCGGGTACAACGTGAGGAGATGAGTCGCGAAGAGCCGAGTTGGTGGAAGCTCCCAGGCCCGCCCGAGCCCGACGACGAGACACCCCCGAGCGTTCCGGACACGCCGCCGGTGTATGTCGAGCCGCCGGCCTACGTCGAGCCTCCCCCGTACGACGGCTACGTGCCGGTCCGCAAGGATCAGCCGTTCCGCGATCTCCTTCGCAAGATCTTCGCGCCGATCGCGGCGCTCATCGGCATCGCGGCCAAGTTCGGCTTCCTCTCCCTCAAGTTCTTCGGGATCTTCATCGCGATCGGGGGCTACGCGCTGATCTGGGGCTGGAAGTTCGCGGTCGGCTTCGTGGCGCTGATCTTCGTCCACGAGATGGGCCACTACGTCGAGGCCAAGCGGCAGGGTCTCAGCCCGTCGCTGCCGGTCTTCATCCCGTTCCTCGGCGCCTACGTCGCGCTCAGGGGCGGGAAGTTCGACCCGTGGCAGAACGTCCTCGTGTCGCTCGCCGGCCCGATCGCAGGCACGGCCGGGGCGGCCATCGTCTTCGCCGTCGGCAAGTCCCAGCATTCGCAGCTCCTGCTAGCGCTCGCCTACTCGGGCTTCCTGATCAACCTGTTCAACCTGATCCCGATCGGCTTCCTCGACGGCGGGCGCACCTTCCAGAGCATCCGCGCACTGTTGCGTGGCGAAGGTCGGAGCAACCCGGCCGAGGCTCGTCAGCTCGGGTTCGCGGCTGCGGCGCTCTACGTCGGGATCGCCGTCGCGCTCGTGCTCGGGATGACGGCGTCCCACGTCGTCCAGCACCGCCTGTGACCTCGAGCGAGAGCCAGTCCGGCCGCGAGCTCGACCGTCGCGTCTTCCTGCGCAAGCCGACGCCCGCCACCGACGTCTCGTTGATCGCGGCCGAGTTTCTGGCCGGCTTCGAGGCCGTGGATCGGATAGACCGGCCGGCGGTCACGGTCTTCGGTTCGGCACGGGTCAAGGAGGGCTCGGCGATCTACGACGCTGCGCGGGAGGTCGGACGCTGCTTCGCGCAGGCGGGCTTCGCGGTCGTCACAGGCGGCGGGCCGGGTGTGATGGAGGCGGCGAACCGCGGCGCGCAGGACGGCGGGGGCTTGTCGGTCGGCTTCAACATCATGCTGCCGCACGAGCAGTCCGGGAACGCGTTCTGCGACATCTCGCTCACCTTCAAGCACTTCTACGCCCGCAAGACGATGTTCGTGAAAGCGGCCGACGGATTCGTGGTCTTCCCCGGCGGGTTCGGCACCCTCGACGAGCTGTTCGAGTCGTTGACGCTGGCCCAGACCGGCAAGATCGAGCACTTCCCGCTCGTCCTCTTCGACTCCGACTACTGGGGCGAGATGCTCGACTGGGCTCGGAAGGAGCTGCTCACAAAGGGGATGATCTCGCCGAGCGACCTCGACCTGATGACGGTCACCGACGATCCGGACGAGGCGGTACGCGCTGTCGTTCGCGCCCACGAGGCAGGTCGCCTAGATGGTCGCACAGGGTGATTGACGCGGCGGCGGAGTTGATCCGCGGTCGGACAAGGCTCGAGCCGCGTGTTGCCGTTGTCCTCGGGAGCGGCCTCGGCGGCTTCGCCGACGAGTTGGAGGGAACGGTCGAGATCTCTTACAGCGACATCCCGGGGTGGCCGGAGTCGACGGCGATCGGTCACGCCGGGAAACTCGCGCTCGGGACGGTCGGCGGTGTGCAGCTCGCGGTTATGCGCGGTCGCGCTCACCTGTACGAGGGCTTCTCGGCGGCCGAGGTCGTCTTCGGCGTGCGCGTGCTGGGACGGCTCGGCGTGCGGACGCTCGTGCTGACGAATGCGTGCGGCGGCGTCCGCGAGGATCTCGCGCCGGGGCAGCTCGTGCTCGTCTCCGACCACATCAACCTGCAAGGGACATCGCCGCTGCTCGGGCCGAACGACGAGTCGCTCGGGCCGCGGTTCGTGGACATGTCGGATGCCTACGACCCCGCGTTGCGGGCGGCGGCTCAGGATGCGGCGGCGCGGCTGGGGTTCGCGCTTCCCGAGGGCTTGTACACGGCCTGGCTCGGGCCGGCGTTCGAGACACCGGCCGAGATTCGAATGACGCGCGCGGTCGGCGGAGATCTGGTCGGCATGTCGACGGTGCCGGAAGTGCTTGCCGCACGGCACATGGGCCTGCGGTGCCTTGCGATTTCGTGCGTCACGAACATGGCCGCCGGTGTTGTGCCGGAGCGGATCGACCACGAGAAGGTGTTGGAGGTCGGGGCCTCGGCCCAGGGACGGCTGTCGGCGCTCCTGCGCGAGCTTCTGCCCGCGCTTGCCGCGTGAGGTCGAGGCAAGCCTCGCCCCTACAATCCGCCTAATGACCCCGTCGCTGCGTAGCCTCCCGTCGGTCGATCGCCTGCTGGCCGATCCACGGCTTGCGGGTGAGCCGCGACCGCTCGCTCTCGCAGCGGCGCGCGCCGCCCTCGAACGCGCGCGACAGGAGATCGGCGCCGGACGCGACCCCGGTGACCCCGTCGCGTTGGCTCTTGCCGAGCTGGCCTCCGCCGCCCGTCCGTCACTCCGACGGGTGCTCAACGCCACCGGCGTTCTCGTCCACACGAACCTCGGACGAGCGCCGCTCGCCGAGGCAGCGCTTGCACGAGTCGTCGAGGTCGGCGGTGGGTACTCGAATCTCGAGTACGACCTCGCCCTAGGTGCTCGCGGGTCGAGGCAGGACCATCTCGCCGGCTTGCTCGCCCGGCTGACCGGTGCAGAGGCTGCGCTCGCCGTGAACAACAACGCTGCCGCCGTGCTGCTCGCGCTGGCCGCGCTCGCCGAAGGCCGCGACGTGCTTGTCTCCCGGGGGGAGCTGATCGAGATAGGCGACGGCTTCCGCATCCCCGACGTGCTCGCGCGATCCGGCGCACGGCTCATCGAGGTCGGGACGACGAATCGCACGCGTGTTGCCGACTACGAGCGCGCGATCCGGCCTGAGACCGCCCTCCTACTGCGTGTCCATCAGTCGAACTTCCGGGTGATCGGCTTCGCCGAGCAACCCCAGCTAGGTGAGCTGGCCGACGTCGCCCGTCGATACGAGTTGCCGCTCGTCGACGATCTCGGCTCGGGTGCGCCTTTCGAGGTCGGGGACGAGGCCACCGCCGCTGCGAGCCTTGCCGCAGGCGCCGATCTCGTCTGCTTCTCGGGCGACAAGCTGCTCGGTGGGCCTCAGGCGGGAATCGTCGTCGGTCGCGCCGACCTCGTCGAGAGGCTGCGCCGCCATCCGCTGCAGCGTGCGCTACGTGCAGACAAGCTCACGCTTGCCGCGCTCGAAGGGACACTCCAGCTCTGCCTCGATCCGAGGCGCGCGCGGCGCGAGATCCCCGTCCTGCGCATGTTCGACGAGTCTGCCGAGACAGTGCGGGCCAGGGCCGAGCGGCTGGCTGCTCTCGTCGGCGGCGAAATAGAGGAGACGGTCGCGCGGGTCGGCGGCGGCGCATTGCCGCTCGCCGAGCTACCGAGCTTCGCGTGTGCGATCGAGGAGTCACTCGCCGGGCCGCTGCGCGCCGGCATCCCGCCGGTGATCGGCATCGTCCGCGACGGCCGCCTTCTGCTCGACTGCCGTACGTTGGTTGACGACGACATCGAATCCGCCGCTGCCGCAGTGATGTCGGCACGCGACCGCTGACGCCTTGTGTTTCTGAAACACAAGGCGAGTTGGGCGGGGCGACCGGCTTCCGGCCTTGTGTTACAGAAACACAAGGTCGGGATGCTCGTGGGCTGCTCGTGCCGCTGACGATCGGCACAGCCGGGCACATCGACCACGGGAAGACCTGGCTAGTGCGGGCGCTGACCGGAAAGGACACCGACCGTCTCCCCGAGGAACAGCGGCGCGGCATTTCGATCGACCTCGGCTACGCACCGCTCGAGCTGCCGGACGGGCGGCAGCTGTCGCTCGTGGACGTTCCCGGTCACGAAAGGTTCGTACGCGCGATGGTTGCCGGGGCGACGGGGATCGACCTCTTCCTCCTCGTTGTCGACGCGGGCGAGGGGGCGCGGCCGCAGACACACGAGCACCTCGCGATCCTGCGTCTGCTTGGGATCGAGCGCGGTGTGGTTGCGGTGACCAAGGCCGATGCGGCCGACGCCGAGACCCTCGAGCTTGCGCTCGACGAGGCGCGCGACCTCGTCCCGGGCGCCGAGGTCGTGGCCGTGAGCGCCAAGACCGGCGCCGGGCTGGACGACCTTCGCGCCGCGATCGCGAGAGCCGCCGACGGCGCCACGCGAACGCACGTCGACGGCGCGACGCGGCTCTACGTCGATCGTGTCTTCACCCTCCGCGGCATCGGCACTGTCGCCACGGGAACGCTCTGGTCGGGAACGATCTCAGCCGGAGATGTCCTGCGTGCGGAACCGGGGGCCACGGAGATCCGGGTACGCTCGGTGCAGGTGCACGACGCGCCGGTCGAGCGCGCGGAGGCGGGTCAGCGCGTCGCGCTAGCCCTCCCGGGAATCGAGCGGCGACAGCTTCGCCGTGGAGACGTCCTGGTCGCGCCAGGTGCCTTTCCGGTTTCGTATCGACTGGACGTGGCTCTCGACGAGGTCGTGTCGATTGCCGACGGTGCCGCGCTGACGGTGCACCACGGGACAGCCCGCGTACCCGGCCGTGTGCATCGGATCGGGGAGCACGGTGCGCAGCTTCGGCTGTCGTATCCGGTAGTCGCGGCGCGGGGCGACCGGGTCGTTCTGCGGGCTGCGACCACCGTTGGTGGTGGCCGCGTGCTCGATCCGGCCCCGCCGCGACATCGCGATGCGGCGCGGCTGGAGCTCGTCGAGCGGGGCGAGATCGCTGCGACGATCTACGCCCCCGTCCGTGCCGAGTCGATCAGACACCTGGTCGACGGCACCCACGAGAGCACCGGAGACTGGCTCTACGCCGAAGCGTGGCTCGACGAGCTGTGCGATGACCTCCGTCGGCGGATCGCGGCTGCAGACCCGCTCGATCCCGGCGTCGCCGCTCCGGCGGAGCCGTGGGCCGCGCAGATCGTGCCGCTCCTGGGTCTCGAACGGCGTGGCTCGCGCCTGTATCTCGCAGGCACGGTCGAATCTCTGGTAGACCGCGAGCAGGACGTCGCCGCGCTCCAGCAGCTGCTGGCGGAATCGGGCATCGCAGCAACCAAAATCGACGATCCCGCGCTCGCCCGCGTACTCGAACGGCAGGGACGGCTCGTTCGGCTCGGCGACACGTACGTGATCGGATCAGACGCGTACGCGAGGGCGCGCGACGCCCTGGTCGGCGAGTGCGAGGCAGCCGGCGACATCGCGCTCGGCCGCTTTCGCGACCTCGTCGGAACGGGGCGGCGGGACGCTCAACTCCTCCTCGAGCGGTTCGACGTCGACGGCGTCACGCGTCGGATCGGCGATCGGCGGGTGCTTCGCCGAGCGGCGGCGAGCGGTCAGGCAGCGTCGGGCTCGGCCAGCTCGACGGACGACGGGTCGACGCCGAGCACGACAGAGTCGTAGTCCACCTGCGGGAAACGCTTCCGGTCGAGGTCGAGCGTGACCGTTGAGCCGCCGGGCCGGTAGGCGAGGAAGACGCGCCGCCCTTCGTGCACGACCGAACCCGTCCGGACTCCGGTCAACGGGCCCGCAACGCTCGCGATCGCAGACAGATTTTCGCGTTCCGGCAGCCGATCGGTGCGGATCGAGCTGATCGCTGCGAGCGGGATGTGGATGCTGCGGCGGAGCAGAGGCAGCGCATTCCAGCCTGACAACTCGATCGTGATCTCATCCTGTCCGACGATGACGAGTGCAGCCATGTCCCAAGTGTCGGAGAGGCGGCGCGGCTGCGGTATCCGCCGATTGGCCCGTCGGTCGGAGGATGCCCCACCCTCAGCTGCCTGACTACGATGACCGGCTCGGATGCCCGCGAAGAAGGTCACGGTGGTCGTCGCCGACGACCACCCGCTCTATCGGGACGGCGTCGTCCGTGCGCTCTCGGCGAGCGGCCAGGTCGATGTCGTTGCGGAGGCGGGGGACGGTCGCTCCGCTCTCGCCGCCATCCGTGAGCATTCACCCGAGGTCGCGCTCGTCGACTACCGCCTGCCGGAGCTCGACGGGGTGGCGATCGTCCATGCGGTCAACCGCGACGGCCTTGCCACTCGGGTCCTGCTCGTGTCGGCGTTCACCGACAGCGGGCTCGTCTACAAGGCGGTCGAGACGGGTGCTGCGGGCTTCCTGCCGAAGGAGGCCCGCCGTGATCAGATTGTCGACGCGGTGCTCGCATGCGCGCGCGGCGAGACAGTGCTACCGCCGGAGGTTGCGACTGGCCTCGCTTCCGAGATCCGGCTGCGGAAGCGGCGCGACGCACCCGCGCTCACCGATCGCGAGCAGGAGATCCTGCGGTTGATCGCCGACGGCAAGAGCCTGCCGACGATCGCGAAGGAGCTCTTTCTCGGCGTGACGACGGTCAAGACGCACGTCCAGCATCTCTACGAGAAGCTCGGTGTCTCCGATCGCGCGGCGGCCGTCGCGTCTGCGATGCGGCGCGGGCTGCTCGAGTAGGTCGACAGTGCGGCCACCCGTGACTGAGCGTGCGCGGGAAGCGGTCGGCGAGACCGAGCGTCTCGTCGCGTGGCTCCGGCTGCCGGCGATCGGCCTGCTCGTGCTGTCACGGAGCCTGCCGCATCCGAACCCGGAGCGGGCGGACTTCTACATCGTCGTCGCGCTCTTCGCCGGCTGGAGCGTCGGCGCTCTCGCGTGGGTGACTCTGAGACGTACCGACCCCCGCTTCGCGCTGATGGCGACTGCGCTCGACGTCGCGTTCATCACCGTGCTCGCCGTGCTCTCCGGCGGTCCATTCTCGAACGCGCGACTCGCCTATTTCCTGATTCCGGTCTCGGTCGCTTTCCGTTTCCGTCCGACGGTGACGGCATTGGCGTCCTTCGCGACGGTCGTCGCCTACGTCCTGCAGGGAGTCGCGCACCCGGCAAGCAAGGGCAACGACGCGGAGCGGTTCATCACGACGTATGCGGGCTACCTCGCCTGGGTCGGCGCCGCCTGCGTGCTGCTTTCCGCGTTGCTTGCGCGGCGGACCGAAGCCGTCGAGGAGCTCGCAAGCTCTCGCTCGCGTCTACTGGCCGATGCGCTTTCGGCGGAGCAGCGAGAGCGGAAGGCGCTCGCCGAGAGCCTGCACGACAACGCGATCCAGAATCTTCTCTCGGCGCTCCACGAGCTCGACGAGGCCGGAGAGACAGCCCCGCACCCGGCCCTCGCGCGTGCCGAGCGGGCGGTGCTCGAGACAGTCGGCGATCTCCGCGACGCCGTCTTCGAGCTCCATCCCTATGTTCTCGACGAGGCCGGGTTGGAGGCTGCGGTGCGTATGGTTGCCGAGCGCGCGGCTCTGCATGGCGGGCTCGAGCTCGCGCTCGACGTCCGGCCGGAGGTCGGTGGCCATCACGACCAGCTGCTCTTCTCCGCCGCCAGAGAGTTCGTCTCGAACGTGGTGCGTCACGCGGGTGCTTCGCGGCTCGAGGTCGAGCTGTCGAGGGCGAACGGGGACGTCGTGCTCGTCGTCGAAGACGACGGCTGCGGGCTCGATCCCGGACAGCTGGCAGCGCGGCTGGCCGACGGTCACATCGGGCTCGCCTCCCAGCGGGTGCGCGTCGAGTCCGCAGGTGGCCAGATGACCGTTGTCTCCCGTCCGGGCGCCGGGACGCGTGCGGAGGTACGCTTACCGCTGTAGGAGTTGTGGGGAGCGGGCGCGAAAGCTCCTCCACGCGGTCGTCCGGTCGGTCGATGGCGACGCCGAATACCGCCCATGAAGATGCCTTCCGTGAACCCGCCCCCAATGAACGGGAACCCGCTGTCCCCGCGTGGAGCTGCGCCTGAGCTCGACGCGGGTGGCGCCTGCCCGACGGGACCGTTCGGGGGCGGGGCTCGCCTGTGGCGAGAAGGCGTCGCCCGGGTGAGGCACCGGCTCTGATCCGCGTCGAGCAGCACGAGTACGGGCCGCGGGTCTACGTTCTCGGGCAGAGGGTTCACGAGTTTGCGCTGGGGATGGCCGTGGTCGGCGCGATCGCGGCGGCGGTCGCCCTCGATGTCGTTCGGCTGAGCGACAACCTCCTCGCCATAGGGCTGTTCGGAGTCTGGCTCGTGATCAAGGACTGGCGCGACCTGATCCCACGCCTGCGGAACACGTCGATCCACAGCCGCCTAGGCATGCATCGCCCGTCATCGGCCTTGCGCGACAGACGCCCGGGTCTCCCGTTCGTCGTCGCCGGCGCGACATTGCTCGTCGCGATCGTCAACGCCGTGTCCGCGCTCACGCCGAACATCGCATGGCGGGGGAGGCTCCTGCTCGGCATCGAGCCGATCTCGAGCGTGCCGATCTTCCACCAGATCGCGTTGCCTCTCAGCATCGTGCTCGGGCTCGCGTCGGTGTACCTCTACCGCCGCAGGCGACGCGCCTTGCACCTCGCCGTCGGCCTGCTGCTCGGCCTCGCGGTGCTGAATGTCCTCAAGGGCCTCGACGTAGAGGAAGCGCTGCTGGACGTTGCCCTCGCGGCCGCGCTCTTCCGTGGTCGCCGCGCGTTCGAGGTTGAACACGAGCGGTTCGCGCTTCGCTCGTCGATCGTTCCGCTTGCGCTTGCCGCACTCGCCATCTCGGTGGCGTCTGTCGTCTCGGTGTGGGTCGCGGGCCGGACCGATCCGAGTGTCGACACCGCTGCGCGCGAGGCATGGTCGTTGCTGTCGTGGCAATCGGGTCCGATCCTGTTCGACGACCCTGTCGCGCCCTACGTCGTCCGAGGCTTGATGATCCTCGCGCTCGTCGCCGCAGCCTTTGCGATCTTCCGGCCGCGACGACCCGCCTGCACCTCTGCACCGGAGCGAAGCCGCGCTCACGAGGTTGTCCGCGAGCACGGACGGGACACGCTTGCGGGCTTTAAGCTGCGGGATGATCTGGAGTACCTGTTCTGTCCAGACCAGCGGGCGTTTCTCGGCTACCGGGTCGAGGGCCGGGTGCTTCTCGTCTCCGGCGATGGTGTTGGGCCGGACGACGCCATGCCTGCGCTGATCGCCGAGGCTCGGACGTTCGCGGACGGTCACGGACTGAGGCTCGGCGTTACCGGCGCCAGCGAGTCTGCGGCGGAGCAGTGGCGGGAGGCCGGCTTCAAGTCGCTCTATCTCGGCGACGAGGCGATCGTCGATACGGGCGCGTTCTCACTCGACGGTCGCGCGATACGCAAGGTGCGCCAGTCGGTGACGCGCCTTGTCGCGGGCGGCTTCACGGCCTCGGTCGAGGCGGTTGCCGATCTCACTCCGGCGACGCTCGCGGAGCTCGTCGCGATCTCGGACCGCTGGCGAGACGGGGAGCCGGAGCGGGGGTTCTCGATGTCGATCGGCGGTCTTACGGACGGCCCGGCTCGGGACGGCCTCGTCGTGGTGGCACGGGACGCCGACGGGATACCAGCCGGCTGGATCCACTTCCTTCCGTCCTATGGTCGCCCCGCGATGTCCCTTTCCCTGATGCGGCGCGATCGCGACACACCGAACGGGCTGACCGAGTTCATGGTCGTGCGCTCGATCGAGCTGCTGCGCGAGCGGGGCGTCGAGGAGCTCTCGCTCAACTTCGCCGCCTTCGCCCGGCCGTTGCGGAGCCCACGCGGCCGCTTGGATCGTCTCTTCGCTCGGCTGCTCGGGGTCGCGAGCCGCTGGTTCCAGATCGAGAGCTTGTACCGCTTCAACGCGAAGTTCTTCCCGCGCTGGGAGCCTCGGTACCTGTTGTACGAAGGCTCGTCGGCGCTTCCTGCGATAGGCCTTGCCGCACTCGTTGCGGAAGGGCAGCTGCCACGGTCGCTCACGGCGCTCCTACGCTCGGGTGCGACGCCGCCGTAGCCTCGGCCCGGCGTTCGTCGCGCTCGTCCTTCTCGCTGCCGCTGTGATCGGCGGCATCTCCTGCGCCACAGGGAGCACGGGAGCACGTATGAACACAGTCGACTGGCCGCCCGCCGTCGATCTCGGCTTCGGGTCGGATGCGCTCCACGACGAGATCGGGCTTCGCGTCTATCTGCCGCCCGGCTACAGGACGACGACGAGGCGCTACCCGGTTATCTACTTCCTCCACGGCCTGCCCGCTACGGCCATCGCGTACAAGAACACCGACTTCCTGCGGCGGGCGATGGCGGCGCTCGGGCGAGACGCGATCGTCGTTGCAGTCCAGGGTGCGCGCGACGGCGAGCCGGACACCGAGTACCTCGACTCCGGCCCAGGTCGCAACTGGGAGACCGCAGTCGCCGTCGAGGTACCGCGCTTCGTGGACGCGCGATTCCGCACAATCCGGTCGCGCCGAGGCCGTGCGATTGTCGGCGTCTCGGCCGGCGGGTACGGCGCGATGTTGCTCGGCCTCCATCATCTCGGCACGTTTCGGCGATCGAGTCCTGGAGCGGGTACTTCCATCCGACCGATCCGACGGGCAACCTCGGGCTCGATCTCGGCTCGCCGGGAAAGAACGCGCGTGCGAGCGCACACTCGTTCATCTCCGGTCTCACGCAGGCGTTCGCGTGGCAGCCAACCTTCCTCGCGTTCTACGTGGGCACGGGGGACCGTAGGTTTCGTCCCGAGAACGAGCAGCTGGATCGCGAGCTGACAGCCGCGCACGTGCCGCACCTGTTCCGGCTCTACGCGGGTGCTCACGTTCAGTCGCTGTGGACGCGACATGCACGTGCTTGGCTCGGGCTTGCTCTCGATCGGCTCGCGCCTACGCGCTAAGCCGCGAAAGCTCGTCGTCCGATCGGAGGATCGCCCGCACCTCCGATCGCACGTGTCGTGACGGCGGCAATCGCCCGACTGCCCGATAGGCACGAGGGCGGGCTGCGGCGACACTCGGCGCGGTGACGACAGGAGAGGTCTACGAGGCACCTTCACGGCGGCGACGGCGTGGCTCGGGATCTCGCGTCGCCATCGGCCTGGTGGTTACGCTGCTCGTGGCGTTCGGCCTGGTCGGCGCGTTGCACTACGTTCGCAACTTCTGGCTCTACCGGGGCTTCCCACCACCGCGGGATCCGGCGTTCGTGCATCAGGTCGGTGTCGCGCAGAGGTTCCTCGTGAGGAGCCCTGCGCTCGGCGGCCGGAACCAGTCGGTCGACGTCTACCTGCCGCCCGGCTACGCGGGTCATCCACGGCAACGCTACGCGGTGATGTATCTCCTGCACGGCTTCCCCGGTCGCCCGGCGGCGTTCCTGAAGACCGTCCAGATGGGAGTCGTCGAGGACGTCCTACTCGCTGAGCACCGGATCCGGCCGTTCATCCTGGTCATGCCGTTCGGATCGACGGGCACGTTCACGGACAAGGAATGGGCGAACGGGATCGGATCGAACGAAGGCTGGGAGACGTTCGTTGCACGCGATCTCGTGCGGGCCGTCGACGCGCACTACCGGACGATTCCGCGTGCCGCAGACCGGGTGCTCGCCGGGCTCTCCGAGGGTGGCTACGGCGCGCTCAACATCGGTCTTCACCACCCGCGCGAGTTCCGGGTGCTCGAGAGCTGGTCGGGGTATCAGCTTGCCGGGAACCTGAAGAGCATCTTCGGTGGCGACCGCAGCCTGCTCGCGGCGAACAGCCCGCTCCTGACGCTTGCGCACGCCGCGCCGACGTTGCGCCGGGCGAGGGCCTACGTCTGGCTCTACTCGGGGACGACCGACTCGTTCCACGACCAGAACGCGGCATTCGCCGCCGAGCTTGCGCGCGACCGGGTGGCGCACGGCTTCCGGCTCGTGCGGGGCGGTCACAACTGGGCGATCTGGCGGGCCCAGGCGGCACATGCTCTGCTCATCGCCTCGTCGCACATCGGTGCTAAACGTGCATAGGCTCGCGCGCATCGGGATCGGCACTGCGGCGGTCCTCGCTGGCTTCGCGATCGTCCTTGCCGCGAGCGGCTGGCTCTACCTGGTCGGGCCTGGAACGCATCTCCCGGGGCCGGTCGTGGGTGAGGCGCTGCCGCTCGACGAGCTCGCGAAGCATTCCTCCGTGCCGCTGGTGCTCTTCGTCGCGGTGTGGGGGACGGCGGCACTTGCGCTTGGACTACTCGCCCGCACCGTGTCGCTCGGACGGCTGTCTGCTGCGCTCCTCGCCGGGCTCTTCGCCGGCTTCTGGGCCTACCTGACGACGGGCGTCTCGATTCTCGTCGTGCGCCAGATCGCCGCAGAGTCGGCGTTTCGGGATGCGGGCCTGCTGCGTGCAGTCGTTCTTCCTGCTCTCCTGGCAGGCCTCGCTGGAGCGCTTCTCGCCCACGGTGATGCGGTCGAGCGTCCAAAGATGCGGGTCGTGCTCGCGTGGTTCACAGCGGCCGCAGGCGTTCTCGCGGTCATCGACTCGTTCCTGCCAGAGCACAGCGCGACGCTTCTCTCGGAGTTCGCGCCCGAGGTCAGACCGGTCGCGAGCGTGCTAGCAGCGCCCCTCGGTCTTGCCCTGGTCTACGTCTCGCGCGGTCTGGCGCGTGGTCATCACCGCGCCTGGCAGCTGGCCTTCGGCCTGCTGGTCGGTTCCACCGTGATCCATCTCGCGCATCGGGACTACGGCGCCGTCGTCACGGGGATGCTGGCTGCGGCGCTCCTAGCTCGGCGTGGTGACTTCCCGCGCGCCGGCGACCCGGCGACCCGGACTCGCCTCGCGCAGCGCCTCGCGGTGATCGCCGGTGGGATCTACACGTATGGGTTCATGGCGTTGTGGGCCAACCGACTCGCGGCCGATCGTCCGTTCGGCGTCAGCTTCGCCTGGCACGAGACTACGACCGCGTTGATCGGCGGCTCGCTGCGGGGCTCCCAGCATCTGTCGGGGCCTTTCGGGAGCTGGTTCGGCCCGTCGGTGTTCGCGCTCGGCCTCATCGGGGCGGGGGCGCTGCTGGCGGCCTGGCTCGCGCCATGGCGCTACCGTCTCGACGACGACACCCGCCGCCGGCAGCTCGCGCATCGCCTGGTCGCCGACTGGGGCACGGACACGCTGGCGCCATTCGTCCTCCGGGCCGACAAGTCGTACTTCTTCGGCGCGGGAGAGCGATCGCTCGTCGCCTATCGCGTGATCGGCGGCGTCGCGATCGTGTCGGGCGATCCACTCGGCCCGCCGGACGAGACCGATGCTGTGGTGGGCGATTTCATCGCCTACGCCCGCTCGCGTGGCTGGCGCATCGCAATCCTCGGAGTCTCGGAGGAGTGTCTCGCTCTCTATCGGCGACATGGGCTGCACGCCCTCTACCACGGCGACGAGGCGGTTCTCGACGTGGCGTCCTTCTCCCTCGAAGGGCGGGCGATACGCAAGGTGCGACAGTCGACCTCGAGACTGCACGCGGCGGGGTACACGGCCGACGTCGTTCGCGCAGCCGACGTCGATCGGACGCTGCGTATCGAGCTGGAGGAGATCGCCGCCGAATGGCGTGGCAGCGCGCCGGAGCGCGGCTTCGTGATGGCCATCGACGCGCTCTTCCGGCTCGACGGCGATGAGGCGGTTTTCGTGATCGCGCGTTCGCCGGACGGTGTGCCCCAAGGCTTCCTGCACTACGCGGTCTCACACCGGGGAGCAGCGCTTTCGCTCTCGACGATGCCTCGCCGGCGGTCGACTCCAAACGGCCTCAACGAATGGCTCGTCTGCGAGACGGTGGCGTGGGCTCGAGAGAACGGTGTCGAACGGATCTCGCTCAATTTCGCACCGTTCGCCGCCGTGCTCGCGCCCGAGGCCGAGCTCTCGGGCGGTCAGCGCGTGCAGCGCCGGGCGTTGCTCGCGCTCAAGGGCCACTTCCAGCTCGACAACCTCCTGCTCTTCAACCGCAAGTTCTTCCCGCGCTGGCAGCGCCGCTTCGTCGTCTTCGAGAGCCGGCTCGATCTGCCGCGCATCGGGGTGGCCGCGCTCGCGGCGGAGTCGTACCTGCCGTTTGCCGGCAAGCGAGTCGCATGACCGGACAGGTTGCTCTGGGGCTCACGGCCGCGCTCGGTTCGGCCGTCGCGCTCAACTGGGGGTACTGGGCGCAGCACGGCGCGGCTACGGCCTTGCCCCCGCTCTCGCTGCGCCGGCCGCTCCGCTCGCTCCGCCTGCTCTTCACCCATCGGCGCTGGGCGCTCGGCTTCGCGGTCGGGATCGGGGGCTGGGTGCTCTATGTTGCCGCGCTACGGGTCGCACCGCTCTCGCTCGTCCAGTCTGTGTCCGCGGGAGGGATCGGTGTGCTTGCCCTTCTCGCCTGGCAGCTCGGCGGCACAAGACCGCCGAGGCGCGAGCTGGTCGCGCTCCTGCTTGCGCTACTCGGGCTCGTCGCGCTCGGGCTGTCTCTCGTTTCACCTTCGTCGGAGAGTCAGCAGGGCTCGCTTCCTGCCGTGCTCGTCTGGGTCGGCGGATCGGTGGTGCTGGCCGGCGTGATCGTCGGAACCGGAACACGGCTCCTGCGGGCGGGATCGGTGTTCGGCATCGCCGCCGGGCTCCTGTATGCGGCGGGGGATGTCGCGACGAAGGCTGCAGTCGGGGGCGGCGCCCGGCTTGTGTTGGTTGCCGTCCTTCTCGCCTGCCATGGCCTGGCGTTCGTCGCGCTCCAGTTCGGCTTCCAGCGAGGCGGCGTCCTGGCGACTGCCGGGCTTGCCTCGCTCTTCACGAATGCGGTGCCGATCGTCGCGGGGCTGGCGCTCTTCGGCGAGAGCCTGCCGGCGGGGTGGCCGGGCATCGTGCGAGTTGTGGCCTTCGCCGCTGTTGTGGCCGGCGGCGCCGGGCTGGCACGTGGTGAGGCGCCGCCCCTCGCGGCCGATCTGGCGCCGGCTGCGGCGCTTGCTGCGTAGATGGTCGCGGCCCCGGTTCATGTGCCGCCGGCCGCCTCCATCAGGCGGCACGCTCTTCCCGCGAACGTGAGGTTGCTGCGCATCCGCTACACGGCGTGGGACGGCCGTTTGCGCCACGCGTACGTTCTCCTGCCGCGCTGGTACGGGCCTCGTCACGATCCACCGCTGCCGCTTGTCATCTCGCCGCACGGCCGTGGGGTTCCGGCACGGAACAACGTGCGGATCTGGGGCGATCTACCTGCGCGGGGCCCTTTCGCAGTCGTGAATCCAGAGGGGCAGGGGAGGCGGTTCGCGCTCTTCTCCTGGGGTGTCCCGGGCCAGATCGCGGATCTCGCCCGGATGCCACAGATCCTTCGCCGCCGGTTACCGTGGCTCCGGATCGACCCCCGCCGGATCTACTCGTATGGCGGCAGCATGGGCGGCCAGGAGACGTTGCTGCTCGTCGCCCGCTACCCACATCTCCTTGCGGGTGCGGCGGCGTTCGACTCCGATACGAACCTCGCGTTGCGCTACGCCGACTTCCCGCGGCTCCGACACGGGCGCTTCCTCCAGTGGGCCGCTCGTCGTGAAGTTGGCGGGACGCCGTCACGCGACCCTCGGGCCTATGCCCGGCGCAGCCGGTTGGACGACGCCCGCGCGATCGCGCGTTCCGGCGTACCGCTGCAGCTCTGGTGGAGCACGCGCGATGCGATCGTCGTCGACCAGGCGCGCCAGTCGGGTCTTCTCTACCGCCGCATCCTCGCGTTCCATCCGCGCGCCTCGGTTCGCGCGTTCGTCGGCACGTGGGCGCACACCGCCGAGATGCGTTGGTTCCGGCGGCTGCCGCTCGCTCTTCGACTCTTCCACCTCCTTCCGCCTCGCACCGCGCCGCGCGTCGTGCCCGGCTTCACGCGAGTCGCGAGCGGCCCCGGCGGTGGGACGCTTCTCCGCTGCGTCTATCCCGACTCGGTTGCGCCGCAGCCGCTCCGGCGCGGGTTCCTGTACCTCCCGCCCGGTATGGATCCGGCGAAGCGCTACCCGGTCGTCTATCTCCTCCACGGGATGCCGGGAGATCCAGATGAGTACGTCAACTCGCTCGACGTCGCCGGGGTCGCCGACCGGCTGATCACATCCGGGGAAGCCGTCCCGTTCATCGCCGTCATGCCCGCGGCGGGAAGTGACGTCCACTACAACGGCGAGTGGGCGGGGCCGTGGGAGAGCTACCTGACACGGGCCGTCGTTCCGTGGGTCGACGCGCACCTGCCGACGATTGCGAGCGCCGCCGGCAGGACGCTCGCAGGTCTCTCCGCCGGCGGGTTCGGCGCCGCCGACATCGGGCTCCGTTCGCCGTCGCTGTTCGGGCGGATCGAGTCATGGAGCGGCTACTTCCGGCCGCTGCGCGACGGGCCGTTCAAGAATGCGGACGCGAAGACTCTGGCTGCTAACGACCCAACACGGCTAGCCTCGCGCGCGGCGGCGCTTCTCCGCCGGATCGGGACGCGGTTCTACCTCGGGAGCGGTCCCACGCACAGCCACTGGTTCAAGGAGCAGCAGACGGTCGACTTCGCCGCCGAGCTCAATGGGCTCGGAGTGCCGGCGACGCTGCAGCTGTTCCCGACGAGGAAGGGGGAGTGGCGCGGCCAGTTCGAGGCCGGGTTGCGCTGGGCGTTCGGCAGGACGTCCGGTTAGCGCCAGTCCGGCTCGTCCTCGATCCCGACGGCATCGGCAATCCGGTTGATGTAGTTGAAGTAGCCGATCACCTGAATCGCGTCGTGGATCGCGGCGTCGTCGAGGCCGTGCCCGCGCAGCAGGTCGATGTCGGCCTGCGCGATGCGTGCCGGCTCGCGCGTGAGCTGGATCGCGAAGTCACAGAGGGCACGGGTGCGCGGCTCGAGGTCAGCGTCGCGGTAGTCCACCATCGCGTGCTCGACCAAGTCGTTCGGGGCGCCCTCGTCACGGAGGTCGTCGGCGTGAGCACGTGTTCAGTAGTGGCAGTCGTTTTCGCGTGAGACGACGGTCGCGAGCAGCTCGCGCTCCTGCCGCGAGAGGCCGGACGGACCGAACATGACCGCGCGGTACAGGCCCATCGAAGCGCGCAGCACACCGGGCCGCAAGCTCATCGACTTCACGATGTTGAAGACCTTCCCGGCGCGGGCGATCGCGGCGTCGTACTCCTCCTGCAGGAGCCTGGTTGCTTCGTCGATCTCCATGAGCCGGATGTAGGGCATCCGCCGATCCTACGATGGAGCGGCTCCGTCCGCTACGGCCGTCACTGTGGGCAAAACCGTCGCCCTACCAGGAGGCATGTCGTGAGCGGCATCATCGTGATCATCTACCTCGCGATCATCGTCGCGGTCATCGCCGGGTGGTGGAAGATCTTCACCAAGGCGGGCGAGGCCGGCTGGAAGGTGCTGATCCCGATCTACAACATCATCGTGACCCTGAGGATCGTCGGTCGCGAGACATGGTGGGTGATCTTGTACTTCATCCCGATCGTAGGTCTCATCGTTGCGATCGTCGTCGGCATCGACCTGGCCAAGAGCTTCGGCCGCGGAACCGGATTCGGTGTCGGGTTGGCGCTCCTCAACCCGATCTTCGCGCCGATCCTCGGGTTCGGCAGCGACACCTACAAGGGGCCGGCAGCCAAGCCCGCTTAGGGCGCGCGCTCGCCGACGTCGAGGCGAAGCGGCAGGCGGTTGGCCGGCGGTGCGAGCGGGCAGGCCCAGCGGCTGTCGAAGGCGCACGACGGGTTGAAGGCGAAGTTGAAGTCGAGGACGAGCCGGCCGCGGTCGGTGCCGAGGTCGGCTCCCTTGACCGTGTCGAGGACGTAGCGGCCGCCACCGTACGTTTCACGGCCGCTCGTGATGTCCGCGACGGCGACGAGGATCCCGCCGCCGTAGCCCTCGTTCCAGTGCAGCTCGAGCTCGTGCTCGCCGCCGAGCAACTCGAAGCGCGCGCGGCCGACCTCGTTGAAGGCGAAGGTGCCGCCGGTGCTCGCCGGGATCGGGCTCGCGACGGGCGCGCAGTCGGTGACCTCGGCGAGCACCCGGTACGCGGGGTCGTAGGGGTAGAAGCAGGAGAAGAACGCCCCGCCGTAAGCGGCCCGCGTCTCGACCGGGACCGGCGACTGCGGGTGGGTGCGGTAGAGCTCAGTGCGCACGTCGCACCAGTGGCGCCACGCGGTGGCTGGGTCGGAGGCGGCCCGAACCTCGGTGTAGAGCGCGAAGATGCGCCGCTTCCAGTCGAGCACACAAACCGCACCCGCGCCAACGGGGGCAAACCTCATGTCCAGCAGCTTCGGCCAGCAGCACCGAGAGCCTTGCCGGACTGCAAGCTCTGCGGTGATCCTGTGAGTCGCCGTGAGCGCACCTACTGCGAGACCTGCATCGCGCTTCCCCAGAGTGTGCGGTACGCAAGCACGCTCGGACTGGAGCCAGGCCGGCAACCTGAAGCAACGCACACACAAGTTACAGCCGGGGCCGGTTCCGCTTCGCAACCGTCACGAGCGTGCAAGCGCTGCGGTGCTCCGGTGAGTCAGCGCAAGCGGGTTCTGTGCGACGCTTGCTTCGTCAAGTTCCGCGCCAGGCTTGCGGCCAAGCGCCGCCCGTGCAAGGGGTGCGGGTTACCCGTTCCGCATCGGAAGCGAGTCTACTGTGACGCGTGCCTCGCCACCCAGAAACGGGCCTAAATCTCGGTGATGTGCCCCCCGGTTGCTCTGAACGTCGCATCGCTCCACTCGAACTCACGCGAGGCGCACCCTGGGCAGAACGGATGAAGCTTGCCGACTGCATCGGACCAATAGCCCCACCGTTAAGTTTGGCGTCGTCCTCCGCGACCGTCCGATTGCACTCGGGACAAGGTGCTGAGGATGCCGGTCGGATCGCGGGCTGGATCGGGTGGTTCCATGTCTTCGCTAGGTCGTTGCGGCCTATGAAACCTCGGGTAAGCCGGGCTGGCGTTTGCCCTGCAGGTGCACCGTCTCTGCGAGCGCAATGGCTCCCAGGACACCTGCCTTGGAGCCCAATGCGGGTGGCGTGATGTAGTCCGCGATCGTCTCGCGTATCGCGGCAGCGTCGAAGTAGCCGTTCAGTAACTCCGCGACTTCGCTCTGGATCAACGAGATCAGGCCGGGCCGCTTCATGACGCCTCCTCCGATCACGATCCGCTCCGGGGACAGCACGCAGATCACGCACACGAGACCCAACGCGAGATAGCGGGCCTCGAGCTGCCAGACCGCGTGGTCGTCCAGTTCGTCAGCAGGCTGTCCCCAGCGCGCCTCGATCGCGCGACTGGACGCCAGTCCTTCCCAACAATCGCCGTGATAGGGGCAGACACCAGCGAACGGATCCGCCGCGAGGTCGTGCGGGATTCGCATGTGACCGAATTCCGGATGCAAGAGTCCGTGCAACAGGTGGCCGCCGACCATCCCACCGCCACCGATCCCGGTGCCGACGGTGATGTAGCAGTGCGTGTCGAGCCCCTGCGCGGCGCCCCAGCGGTGCTCACCGAGCGCAGCTGCGTTGACGTCAGTGTCGAAGGCAACCGGCACCGAGAGCCGGCGGCGGATCTCCTGGCCGACGTCCGTGTGCGCCCAACCAGGCTTCGGCGTGGTCGTGATGTATCCCCACGTCGGCGACGAGGGTTTCGCATCTACGGGTCCGAACGAGCCGACACCGAGCGCGTCAATCGGTCCGTGACGCTGGAAAAAGGCGACGGCTCTGCCGATCGTCTCCTCGGGCATCGTCGTCGGGAACGTCTCGGTCGCTCTGAGATCGTCCGGCCCGGTCCCGATCGCGCACTCCCACTTCGAGCCACCTGTCTCGATCCCGCCTAAGACACTCATGGGGCGCTCTGCTGCCGCGAGGCGCCGCACGACTGGCGCACGACGAACCGCGCGGGGAGGACGACCGTGCGATCGCGGTCATCGCCGCGGCCGCCGATGCGCTCTAGCAGGAGCTGTGCTCCCAGTGTTCCGAAGGTCTCAGCCGGCTGCTCCATCACTGTCAGGAACGGGTACAGGCGCGAGGCGTACTCGATGTCGTCGAAGCAGACGAGCGCGATGTCGTCCGGAACCTCGAGCCGAGCCTCGCGCACAGCCTCGATCGCGCCGAGGGCGACGAGGTTGTTGACCGTGAAGACCGCTGTCGGCCGGTTTTTCGAGTCGAGGAGCTGACGCATCCCGTTGAAGCCTCCGTCCGGGTCGACCGTAGCGTTCGCGATGAGCGACGGGTCGAGCGGGATGCCGGCAGCCTCGAGCGCGGCTGCATAGCCCTGTTGCCGGTCCCGCGCGGTCGAGACGTCGTCGGACTCGACGATGAAGCCGATCCGCCGATGGCCGAGCGAGATCAGATGCTCGACGAGCTGACGTGCCCCGCCGGTGCTGTCGCCGAGGACCACGTCCGAGTAGATACCCGGCACCGTACGATCGATCAGAACGAACGGGACGCCGAACTTGGTGAGGCGCCGCAGGTGGCTCTTCGACCGGTCGCTGACTGGCGCGATCACGACCCCCTCCACCCGGTGGGCGATCATCTCCTCGATTACCTCGCTCTCGAGCGCCAGATCGGCACGGGTGTCGCAGAGGATTACGCGAAAGCCTTCCCGGCGCGCGACGTCCTCCGCTCCGCGAAGCACCAGGGTGAAGAAAGGGTTTGCGACGTCGGGCACGATCACTGCGAGCGTCCCGGTTCGCTGCCGGCTCAGCCCGCGGGCGAGACGGCTCGGGACGTAGCCGAGCTCGGATATCGCCTGCTCGACGCGACGGCGCGTGTCCGGGCTAACCCGTTCGCTGCGGTTGATCACCCGCGAGACGGTCATCGGAGAGACGCTGGACAACTGTGCGACGTCCCTGATCGTCACGTTGGCCGAGTTGGCGTTCATTGCGTGGTATCAGTACCACAACAAGAGGCCCAAATCGCTGATCCCTATCTTCGCATGCGCCTTGACTAAAGGGTTCCCGATATGTTATCGGTACCACGGTTATTTGTTCCTGGTATGGACAAAGCACGGAAAGGGAGGCACGGTGTGCGTCATCCACAGGAAAGCCCTCCGTCGAGGCGTGGGCCGCGTGCGCTGGTTCTCGCACTCGCGCTCCTCATCGTCGGTACAAGCATCGTCGCCGTAGCGTCGGCCGGTACGACGGCATCAAGCGCGTCGTTCAAGGTCGGGCTGATCACGAAAGACGCGACTAACCCGTTCTTCGTGAAGATGCACGCGGGGGCAAAGGCCCAGGCGAGCAAGCTCGGCGCCCAGCTGCTCTACGCCGCCGGGAAGAACAGTTCCGACAATGCGGGCCAGATCGCGGCGATCGAGAACATGGTGACCGCTGGGGTCAAGGGGATCCTGATCACGGTCGCCGATGGCAAGGCTGAAAACGCAGCCATCGCGAAGGCCAGGAAGGCCGGGGTGCTCGTGATCGCACTCGACTCGCCGACCGACCCGAAGACCGCCACGGACGCGCTCTTCGCCACCAACAACTTCAACGCCGGCGTCCTGATCGGTAAGTACGCCAGGGCGGCGACAAAAGGCCAGACCGTCACGATCGCGATGCTCGACGAACATGCCGGCTCGTCGGTCGGAGCACTCAGGCATAACGGCTTCTTGAAGGGCTTCGGCATCAAGAACGGCAACCCGCAGATCGCGTGCGTCGGGAACGGCGGTGGCAACACAGCCGACTCGCAGACCGCGATGGAGAACTGCCTGCAGAAGAGCCCTAACATCAACGTCGTCTACACGATCAACGAGCCGAGCGCAGCAGGCGCCTGGACCGCGCTCAAGAACGCCGGCAAGACGCAGAGTGCAACGACGATTGTCTCCGTCGACGGCGGCTGTGCCGGCGTACGGAACATCGGCGCAGGCGTCATCGACGCCACATCACAGCAGTACCCGCTCCTGATGGCATCCCTTGGCGTTGCAGCGGTCGCCAAGTATGCGAAGACCGGCACGAAGGCATCCGGGTACACGGACACCGGAGTGAATCTGATCGCAAAGAAGGCTGTCGCAGGCGTGGCCTCGAAGAGCCTCGCCTACGGCCTCGCCCACTGCTGGGGATAGATAGGTAGACGTTCTCAACCGCGCGATCGGGGTGTTTTCCTGGCTCGCCCCGATCGCGCTCTCTTCTTCGAATCTGCAGGGCCAGGCTTTAGGATCGTCTCGATGCCTCAGGCCCAACGGTGATCACGAACGACTCCACCAACGACGGGATCACGAGCAACCGGTCCGGTGTCCTGAAGCTCGTCATCCGGCTCGTTTCGGCACCGACGGTCGGGCCGTTCGTCGCGCTCCTGCTGGCGATGATGTTCTTCTCGCTCAAGTCGGACCGCTTCCTGCACGCGCAGAATCTCTCGCTTGTCCTGCAGCAGGTGATGGTTGTCGGCGTGCTCGCGATCGGTCAGACACTCGTGATCCTGACCGCCGGGATCGACCTCTCCGTCGGGACGGTGATGGCGCTCGGGCAGATCGTGATGACGAAGCTGGCCATCAGCAATGGCATGCCTGCGCTGCCGGCGATCCTCCTGGGCATCCTGACCTGTGTGGGCTTCGGCGTCCTGAACGGCGCGCTTGTGACGAAGATCCGGCTGCCGGCGTTCATCGTCACCCTCGGGACGCTCAACATCGCGTTCGCACTGACGCACATCGTCTCGAACGACCTGACGTTCTCAAGCCTGCCAAGCCCCATGCTCTTCTTCGGTCGGACGTTCTCGTTCGCGCATGGCAACTTCACATACGGCGTCGTCTTCATGCTGGTGCTCTTCGCCCTCATGTGGTTCGCGCTCACCCAGACCGCGTGGGGGCGGCACGTCTACGCCGTGGGCGACAATCCGGAAGCTGCGCGCCTGACCGGCATCAACACGAGCCGCGTTCTGCTGAGCGTCTACACGCTCGCGGGGCTTTTCTCCGGGATCGCCGCCGTACTTCTCGTCGCCCGCACCGAGCTCGGCGATCCGAACGCGGGTCAAACGACCGAGAATCTCGACAGCATCACAGCCGTCGTCCTCGGCGGCACGAGCCTGTTCGGCGGTCGGGGGAGCATCATCGGCACGTTGATCGGCGCCGTGATCGTGGGCGTGTTTCGCAACGGGCTGACGCTGATCGGTGTCGAGGTCATCTATCAGTACCTTGTCACCGGAGTTCTGGTAATCGTCGCTGTCTCGGTCGACCAGCTCACGCACCGGAGGCGGGCATGAGCGCACCTGAGCCGATCCTCCGGGCGCGAGGACTGGTCAAGCGCTACGGACATGTAGTCGCGCTGAATGGGGCCGACTTCGAGCTGTACCCCGGTGAGATCCTTGCGATCATCGGCGACAACGGCGCCGGGAAATCCACGTTGATCAAGGCACTCTCGGGCGCCCTGCAGACGGAAGAGGGCGAGATCTCCCTCGACGGCGAGAAGGTGCACTTCCACTCGCCCCGCGACGCCAGGCGAGCCGGGATCGAGACCGTCTACCAGGACCTCGCCGTCGCCCCGGCGCTCGACATCGCCTCCAACATCTTCCTCGGTCGTGAGGCGCGCCGGCGAGGCCCGCTGGGCGGTGTACTCCGCATGCTGGACAAGGGCGCTATGCGGCGCGAGGCCCAGCGACAGTTCGCGGAGCTCAAGATCGGCGTCCAGTCGATCACCCAGGCAGTGGAGAACCTCTCGGGCGGCCAGCGCCAGGGAGTAGCTGTCGCTCGTGCAGCGGCCTGGGCCCGGCGTCTCGTGATCATGGACGAGCCGACCGCCGCACTGGGCGTGAAGGAGACGGGCCAGGTGCTCGATCTGATCCAACGCGTTCGCGAGCGCGGTCTGCCCGTGATCCTTATCAGCCACGACATGCCGAACGTCTTCGAGCTCGCCGACCGGATTCAGATCATGCGCCTCGGCAGGAGGGTCGCGGTCGTGACACCACAGACGCACTCGATGTCTGAAGCGGTGGCGATCATGACGGGCGCCACTCGGGGTGAGCTCGAGCAATCAGCGGCGAAAGGGGGCACATGACGTACGTCGCCGCCCCTGTCGCTACGGCTCGATGACCTACCGGCGCAGCGGGCGGAGCGGCCTGCAGTTGCCGGCGCTGACCCTCGGCCTGTGGCGGAACTTCGGCCACGACGTTTCGTTCGAGGCGTCTCCGGCGATCGTCCGGCGCGCTTTCGACCTCGGCATAACGCACTTCGACCTCGCGAACAACTACGGCCCGCCGTACGGCTCCGCAGAGGAGAACTTCGGCCGCTTGCTGCGCGAGGACCTGACGCCGTATCGCGACGAGATCGTCGTCTCGACCAAGGCCGGCTACCACATGTGGGATGCCCGTACGGCGAGTGGGAATCGCGCAAATACCTCATCGCAAGCCTCGATCAGAGCCTTACGCGGATGGGGCTCGACTACGTCGACATCTTCTACTCGCATCGCTTCGACCCGGACACGCAGGAAATCACCGCTCGAGGAGACGATGGGCGCGCTCGACATCGTCGTGCGCCAGGGCAAGGCGCTCTACGTCGGCATCTCGTCGTACTCGGCCGAAAAGACGCGCGAAGCTGCGGCGATCCTGCACGCGCTCGGGACGCCACTCGTGATCCACCAACCGTCGTACTCGATGCTGAACCGCTGGATCGAGCCCGACCTGCTCGACGCGCTCGGCGATCTGGGTGTCGGCTGCATCGGGTTCTCGCCGCTTGCGCAGGGGATGCTGACCGACCGCTATCTCGATGGATCCGGCCGGGTCGCGCGCGAGTCGGCCGGGCTCGCTCTCGCCGGAGCTGCTGACCGACGAGACGCTCGCCAAGATCCGCGCGCTGAACGAGATCGCGAAGGGACGGGGTCAGTCGCTCGCGCAGATGGCGCTCGCCTGGACGCTGCGTGATCCGCGCATGACGTCGACCCTGGCCGGCGCTTCGAGCGTGGCGCAGCTCGAGGCGAACGTCGCGGCTCTCGCACGGCTCGACTTCACGCCTGACGAGCTCGCCGAGATCGACCGCTACGCGACCGACGGCGCGCTGACCTATGGGCCGGGTCGAGCGACGCCTGACCTGATCCGTAGTGCTGTAGAGCGCCCGGACGGCCAGACGACGGGCCAGGCGCTCTGTCTTCTCAGTTGGCGGGAAGCCGAACGAGAAGCGTCGGCTGGCTTCCGCTCGGCATGTGGTAGATCAGCGCGAGCGAGCGCGCCCCTGTCTCCACTTTGGTAACGGCTGGGGCTGTTGTGGGCGAGCGTTCGTGTTGGCCTCGACGGTAGCCGTGCGGGCCGGGCCGGGATAGTCGCTGTCTGGATCGGTGGCCGGGCGCTGTCCGGGCGTAGCCGACCCCGGAGAGGTTGACAGGTTCCGGGTGCCGGTCATGCTGCGGCGACCCGGAGCCGGGTGCCGGCTGGGCGTGGGCGGCGTGAGCCCGTGGGCAAACCTGCGATGCTGCGAACGGCGAGCTTGTCCACCTTTCGCGACATTCGCCGTTCCATCCCTCCCTACCCCGCCGACAGCTAGCCTGGCCCACGGAGCGGCACGGGCCCGGTGGCCCAGCCGGTCTTCAAAATCGGCCCGGTCGTGCAACCCACGGCTTGCTCGGTTCGACTCCGGGGCCGCTCCGCCAAGCCTTCCCGGCACGTATCCGCCGCATCTTCGAAGAACTGCGACTAGCCGGGTTAGCGGATCCGGAATACCGTCAGACGTCTGGCAGTGTTCGGCTGACACTGCTCTCTACGCCCGTCGATCGCGAACTCGAATCGCGGTTGCCACCGGGTGGGCGCGAGATCGTACGGCTCATCCGTGAGAGCGAGCGTCCCAGCACCGGCGACATCGTCACGGCGACAGGCCTCTCACGTCCAGTGGTGATCAAGCGTTTGAAGATTCTTGAGTCGCTGGGACTCATCGATTGGGTTGGGCGAAGTACCCGAGATCCGCGCGCGTTCTGGCGGCCGGCGAACTAGCAAGCTAGCTCTAAAGCCCTCATTCATCCTGAAAAGTGCCGTTTAGCAGGCAGGTCGACTTGTACTCTCAACTCTTCTCTCAACGGCATCGGGACGGCCGCAGTGGCCACCGAGCCACTCGCAGTTCTTCAGCGATGCGGCGTCGGCGCCGATGATCCTGTGCGATGACGACAGACGACCATCTCGCGAAGCTCCGGGCTGAAGAGCAGTCGCTCTCGCGTCAGCGGGCCCGGCTGCAGGATCGGATCGACTTCATCCGCTCCGGTGGCAGCGGCCTGTCGAGCGCGAGTCAGGTCGAGGAGCAGCTCCGGCTTCTCCAAGACAAGGAGCGCGCGATGTCAGAACGCCGCAGCGAGCTGCATGCGCAGATCGGCCAACTGACCTAACGACCGCGCTTGAGGAAGCTCTTCGCCATCTTCTCGGCCGTGTCCGCCGTCGATGCGGGCAGGGGCGGTGGAGGCGGCGCGATCGTGATCGTCGGCTCGGGCGCCACATAGCGGTAGCGCGAGAAGCTGCCACCACCTGGCGACGTCGTGCTTGCCGCGGACACGATCCGAGACGGCTCGGCCGGGTCGACGATGATGCCGACCACGTCGCCATCCTCGCCGTCGAGCGCAGCCCACGCGAGGATGCGCGACATGGTGTCGCCGCCGTCCGGCTCCTTGAAGACCGCCTTCCAGCCCGGTTCGGCAGGGACAAGTTGATCGATTCGCATCGCGGGCAATCCTACGCGGCGCCGTTGGGCGTCGCGCCGGCTGTGGCCGGGTCGATCACGAGGACAGTCCGAGCTCCTTCACCGCGCCTGAGTCGTGCTAGCGCCGCTTCCACGCCGTCGAGCCCGTCCAGATGCGTGACGACGTTAGCCAGGTCTAGGTGCCCGTCCAGCGCAAGGCGAGCCAGCTCCGGTAGCTCGGCGGCCGGGTCGCCCGAGCCGTAGTACGTGCCGCGGATCGACTTGTCGGACAGGAACTCGATCGCCGGCAGACTCGCTTCGACGCCGGCCGGGACGAGACCGACGACGACCGCCGTTCCGCCGGGGCGGATCGCGTCCCAGGCGAGTCTGATGGTGTCCGGCCGCCCGATCACCTCGAATGAGAAATCCGCGCCGTCGCCGGTTAATCTGCGGATTGCCGCAAGCGGCTCCTCGGCCGACGCATCGACCAGGTGCGTCGCGCCTTGCGCGCGGGCCAGCTCGAGCTTCTCGGGCACGCGATCGACCGCGACGATCGGCTGTGCGCCTGCGAGGTGCGCTCCCGCGACCACCTGTAGCCCGACCCCGCCGCAGCCGAAGACGACCGCCGAGTCGCCGGGCTGGACGTGGGCAACATTTCGCACGGCACCCATGCCCGTGACCACACCGCAGCCGAGGAGCGCCGCCTGCCAGAGCGGCAGCTCGGGCGGCATCGGCACTGCGCCCGCAGCGGGCACGACCGTGTGTTCCGCAAAGCACGCTGTTCTCAGGCCGTGCTGCAGTGTCGTCCCGTCTGCGAGACGAAGCCGGCTTGTTCCATCCAGCAACATGCCGCGCGCCCCGTGCTCTGCAACCAGCGTGCACAGATTCGGCTTGCCGGCGAGGCAGTAGCGGCAGCTGCGGCACGCGGGCACAAAGCAGAACGCGACGTGGTCACCAGGGGCGACGTGGGTTACGTTGGCGCCGACCGCTTCGACCACACCGGCCCCTTCGTGCCCGAGCACGATCGGCCAGCGGTCAGCGCCGAGCTCACCGTCGGCGTAGCGCACGTCCGAATGGCAGACACCCGCGGCGGCCACCTTCACGAGCACCTCGTGCGCCTTGGGTGGGTCGAGCTCGACCTCTTCGACGACGACGGGAGTGTTCGGGCGGTGGAGGACGGCCGCGTTGATCTTCACGCGATTCTCCAGCGCTCGAGGGCGCCGAGGTCAAGCTCGATCCCGAGTCCCGCTCCCGCGGGCGGGGCGATCGTGCCGTCGGCGGCGATTTCAAGCGGTGCCGGCAGCAGCCAGTCGCGGCGTTCGGGTGACCAGGCGGGCGGATCGAAGGGCACCTCGACGAACGGAACCGAGGAGAACGCGAGTGCCGCGTGGAGGTTGGCGACGAGGCCGAGTCCGTTCGACCACGTGTGGGGCGACCAGGCGTGACCGTGGAGGTCGGCGAGTGCGGCGATGCGGCGGCAGCCGCCGATCCCGCCCGCGAAGAGGACATCCGCCTGCACGACGTCGACAGCGCCGCGCACGACGAGGTCGCGCGCCTCGGCGCTCGTACGCACGAGCTCCCCGGCGGCGACGCGTATGCTCGTCCGCGAGCGGAGGGTTCGATAGCCGTCCACGTCGTCGGTGCGCAGAGGCTCCTCGAGCCAGTAGACGCCGAGCGCTTCGAGTTCCCGTGCGCACTGGGCGGCGGTCGCGACATCCCAGCGCGGGGCCCTGTCTCCGGGCATCCGCCAGCCCTGGTTCGCGTCGACCATGATCTCGAGCTCGGTGCCGACCGCTTCGCGAACCGCCGCGACAACCTCGACGTCCTCGCGCCAGTCAGCCCGATGGAAGCGGATCTTCACCGCACGAATGCCGCGCTCCCGCAGCTCGACGCAGCGCGCCACCCGCTCGTCAGGCTCGAGTAGCTCACCCGTCGACGCGTACGCCACGAGCCGCTCGTTGCGGCCGCCGAGCAGCTGCCACAGCGGAACGCCGAGCGCTTTGCCGACGACGTCCCACACTGCGACCTCCACAGCCCAGGGCCGGCCGCCGTGCAGATCGACCGTCTCGCAGATCTCGCGTACTGCCTCGGTGCGCAGCGGGTCGAGCCCGATGAGCAGCCGTTCGAGCAGCTCTCGATCGGGCAGCCCGTCGCCGCCGGAGGCGATTCCAGTGAGCCCTTCGTCCGTGTGGAGGAGCACGAGCGTCGCCTGCTGACGATCTCGCGGAACGGGGTCCCAGGCGGCCGTGAACGGTGGGTCGAACGGCACCTCGTAGACCCGCGCCTCGACGGCGATGATCCGCATCAGCTGCCGCTGTAGAACGGGTTCGTCAGCGAGTCGCGCTCGGCGACGAGCCGGGCCGCGGCCGTCGGGTCGCGTCCCTCCACGCATGTGCCTACCGCCTTGCGCACGGCAGCGCGGCACGCCTTGCGTACCGCGGTCTCGTCGTGGGCACGCGAGTCGACCCAGACCGCCACGAGCACGAGCACGTCATCGGTCGCCTCCAGGAGTCCGTCTGCCACCGAGTCGAGCACGCCCTGGCCGATCCCGAGCTGCGCCGCACCCCACGTGATCGTCTGATGGCCCTCCTCGAGGGCGGTCGCCTTGTTCATCATCAGGGTCGGCGGCCAGATCGGCTCGTAGTCAGGCTGCGAACCGCCAACGCAGCAGAGAACCGGTGTGTGGCCGGGGGAGGGGTGCGTGAACATTCCGACCGCGGAGGCGAAGGTCGGGCTGCCGCGGCGTGCGAGGACGACGTTGATGTGGGCGCCGTTCGGAGAGAGGCCGCCCCAGCCCTCGCCGATCCTGCCGTCCAGATCGTTCGGAGTCATGGCGCTACCTTGCCAGGTCGAGCACGACGCGCAGCGCCTCACCCGACCGCATCAGCTCGAAACCATGCTCGACGTCGTCCAGCGGGAGGCGGTGCGACACGAGACGGTCGAGCGGCAGGCGGCCTGTGCGGTACAGATCGAGGGTCTGCGGGAAGTCACGCTCGGGCCTCGACGAGCCGTAGATCGAGCCGAGGATACGTCGCTCCATGCGCGGGATCGAGAGCGCGGGGAGCTCGAGCACTGCGTCCGCGCGAGGGATCCCGATCAGGACGGCGGCGCCCCGCGGTCGGGTGGCGAGGAACGCTGCCTTCATGGCATCGGGCCGTCCGGTGGCCTCGATCGCGGCGTCGACGCCGCCCCCGGAGGCTTCCCGGATCGCTTCCGCAGTTGCCTCTGCGGACCCGGCCCAGAGCACGCCGGCGGTTGCGCCGAAGGAGCGGCCCACCTCCAGCTTCGAGGCAGCGGCATCGACGGCGATCACCGGCTCCGCGCCCACCGCGACTGCGGCCATCAGCGCGGAAAGGCCCACGCCGCCGCAGCCGACAACTGCCACGCGGTCTCCTGGTCTAACTCCCGCGGTACGCCAGACCGCCCCGATCCCAGTCGTCACAGCGCAGCCGACGAGGCCAGCGACGTCGAAGGGAATGTCCTTCGCGATCCGCACGCAGCAGCGCTCCGGGACGACCGTCGCCTCCGCGAACGTCGAGAGGAACGAGTAGTGGTAGACCGGCTCGCCGTTGCGGGACAGGCGCGTCGTCCCGTCCATCAGCCCTCCCGTGCCCATCGCGGGCCAGGCGGTCGAGCAGAGCTGAGGCAGGTCGCGCAGGCACTCGCCGCACTCGCCGCAGGACGGGGCCCACGAGAGCGCGACGTGATCGCCCACCACAACGCGCGTTGTGCCGGCACCGACTGCTTCGACGACTCCTGCACCCTCGTGCCCGAGAACGGCGGGACAGCGCGTTTCCGCCGTACCGTCGATCGCATTGAAGTCCGAATGGCAGACGCCGCTCGCATGGAGTCGCACCAGTACCTCGTTCGGCCCCGGTGGCCCGAGGTCGAGCTCCTGGATGTGATGGGAGCCCCCGGTGCTCTCGAGGACGGCGGCGCGGATCTTCACGCGCTGACGCTCTCCGGTTCCTTGGCCTGGAGGCGGCGGAGCTCGTCGAGCGGAATGTGACAGCGCATCAGGCGACCGGGCGCGATCTCGACGAGCGGCGGCTCGGTCTCCTCGCACACGGCGCCCAGCGCGCGAGGGCAGCGGGTGTGGAAGACGCAGCCCGAAGGCGGGGACGCCGCACTCGGGATATCGCCCCCCAGTTTGATCCGCCGACGTCCACCGCCGTCGATCGTCGGAACTGCCGAGAGCAGCGCCTCGGTGTATGGATGATGCGGCCCGTCGAAGACGGTCTCGGAGGGGCCGAGCTCCATCAGCCGACCGAGGTAGAGGACGGCGATGCGATCCGAGATGTACCGGACCACACCGAGGTCATGCGAGATGAACAGGTACGAGACGCCGCGCTCGGCCTGCAGCTCGACGAGCAGGTTGAGGATCGCCGCCTGCACCGACACGTCGAGCGCAGAGGTCGGCTCGTCGCACACGACGAGCTTCGGGTCGCCAGCGAAGGCGCGGGCGATCGCGACGCGCTGCTTCAGGCCGCCGGAGAGCTGGACGGGTTTCTGCGTGAGCGTCCGCTCCGAGAGCCGGACCCGATCGGCAAGCTGCGCGGCATGTTTCTCCGCGTCGGCGCCCGTGACGCCGGCGAGCTTCTTCAATGCGCGCAGCAGGATCCGGCTTACGGAATGGCGGCGGTTGAGCGCGCTGTCCGGGTTCTGGAAGACGATCTGCAACGCGCGCAGGTCGGCGTGGGCGCGCTTCTGGAAGCGCGGCGCGAGCTTGCGGCCTTCGAGCTCGACGCTGCCCGACGTCGGCGCGACGATCCCGAGGAGGGTTCGCGCCAGCGTCGTCTTGCCCGAGCCGGATTCGCCGACCAGGCCGAGCGTCTCGCCGGGCCAGATCGCCGCCGAGACGCCGGCGAGGGCGTGCACCTCGTGGCCGCTCTGGACGAAGACCTTGCCGAGATCCTCGAGCTGGATGAGCGGCGTCTGCTCCCGGTTGACCGCCGGCACCGCGAGTTCCGCCGCCTCCTCGCGCGGCAGCGTGGGGGCGAGATCCTGGTGGAAGCACCGCGCGATGTGCCCGGCGCCTGCCTGAGTGACAGGAGGCTCTTCGCATCGGCAGCGGTCGTCGGCGAGGGCGCAGCGATCTGCGAAGACGCAGCCCTCGAGCCGCGACCCGAGGCTCGGCAGGAAGCCCGGGATCGTGTCGAGCCTGCCATGATCCTTCCGAACGCCACCGCGAGGAATGCAGCGCAGAAGGCCGACCGTGTATGGGTGACGCGGATCCTGGAGCACCGTGTCGACCGGGCCTTCCTCCACCAGCCGGCCGGCGTAGAGGACACCCACGCGGTCGCACATCTTCGAGATCACACCGAGGTTGTGGCTGATGAAGAGCACCGCGGTGTGGAGCTCCGACTGCAGCGTCGCCACGAGGTCGAGGACGTCGGCTTCGACGGTCGCGTCGAGCCCGGTGGTCGGCTCGTCGAGGATGAGGAGGGTCGGATCCTTCGCGAGCGCCATCGCAATCACGACCCGCTGCTGCATGCCGCCGGAGAGCTGGTGCGGGTAGCGGCCCATCACGCTCGCCGGGTCGGCGATCTGCACACGCTCCAGAGCTGCTCGCGCACGATCGCGTGCTTCACCGCGAGATACACCGAGGATCGTGAATGCCTCCGCAAGCTGCGCGCCGACGCGCATGCCGGGGTTCAACGCGGAGCCTGGGTTCTGGTAGACCATCGAGACGGTCAGGGCGTGGTACTCGCGGAGTCCGCGCGCGCTGAACCCGAGGACGTCCTGTCCTGCCACCGACACCGTGCCACCGGCGATGCGCCCGTTGCGTGGCAGGTAGCGCACGATCGCGAGTGCGGCGGTCGATTTCCCGCACCCTGACTCGCCGACGAGACCGTAGGAGCGTCCGCGCTCGATCGAAAACGACACGCCGCGCAGGACGGGGCGGTCGACGCCGCGGACGCGGTACACCATTTCGAGATCGGAGACCTCGAGGGCTAGGGGAATGTGCTCGCTCATCGCTCGTAGACCTCGCGAATGCCGTCTGCGACCAGGTTGACGGCCACAACGAGCGTTGCGATGGCGAGTGCCGGGAACAGCGTCATCCACCAGTACGGGTCGATAAACCCGTAGTACTTGTTGATCTGCGCGGCCCAGTCCGGTGAGGGATCGGCGACGCCGAAGCCGATGAACGTCAGCGAGGCGACGGTGAAGATCGCGTAGCCGAGACGGACGGTGAACTCGACGACGACGGGCGACATCACGTTCGGGAGGATCTCGGAGAACATGATATAGGGCGCACGTTCGCCCCGCAGCCGCGCCGCTTGCACGTAGTCGAGCTCCGTTTCCGTGAGCACGGCGGCTCGCACGGTGCGCGAGACCAACGGGCTGAAGATCAAACCGATGATCATGATGACGACCCACGTCCCCGTCTTCCCGACCGCGGTCACGATGAGGATCGCGGTGATGATCAGGGGCAGCGACAGGACAGCGTCGATCACGCGGCCGAGAACGTCGTCGACGATGCCGCGGAAATAGCCCGTCACAAGCCCGAGGATCGTCCCCAGGACCGTTCCGAGCAACGTCGCCGCGGGTGCGATGAGCAACACGTTCCGCGACCCGGCGAGAACGCGGGAGAAGATGTCGCGCCCGTTCGTATCGGTGCCGAACGGGTACGCCCACGTCGGCTTGAGGCTCGTCGGGAACTGGTTGTCGAAGATCGGGTCGTGCGGCGTTACAAGGCCAGGAAACGCTGCGCAGAAGACCCAGAAGAGGACGATGACCCCGCCGATGATCACGGTCGGTGAGCGGACGAGGAGCCGCAGACGCTCGGAGCGGGCTGCTTTCGTCTCCGAACGGGCGGGCCGCGCCACCTCGAGTGCGGTCATTCGATGCCCCCGAGCCTGATACGCGGGTTGAGGAAGGCGTAGAGGATGTCGGCGATCAGCGTGACGACGAGATACACGATCCCGATCACGAGGACGCCTGCCGTGAGGAGCGGGAGGTCCTTCTGGCGGGCCGCCTCGTAGATGAGGCTGCCGATCCCCTGGTAGTTGAAGAGCACCTCGACAACGACGAGCCCTCCGACGAGGTAGCCGACCTGGACGGCGACGACGGCGATCGTCGGCAGGAGAGCGTTGCGCAGCACGTGTTTCCGGATCACCACCGACGGGCGAAGCCCCTTGAGATAGGCCGTGCGCGCATAGTCGCTGTCGAGCGCCTCGATCATCCCGGCGCGCGTGATCCTGGCGATGTACCCAAACAGCACGAGCGTCAGCGTCATCCCAGGCAGAATCAGGTATTTGACTTGTGTGAGGCGGTTGGCCCCGTCCTCCCACTGCGCGCTGGTCGGGAGCCAGTGGAGCCAGATTGCGAACAGCAAGATCAGGAAGATGCCGGAGACGAACTCAGGCATTGCCGCGAACGACAGCCCGGCGATCGTGATCGCCTTGTCCGTCGGCCTGCCGTAGCGAAGCCCCGCGACGATCCCGCCGAGGATCGAGAGCGGGACGCAGATCAGGAAGGCGACCAGGGCGAGCTCGAACGAGTGCGAGAGCGCCGGACGGAGCAAGTCCCACGCCGGGACCTGCTTCGTCAGCGACGTGCCGAGATCGCCGTGCAGCAAACCACCCGCCCAGTCCGTGTACTGCGTGAAGAGCGAACGATTTGCGCCGAGCTGCGCGTTCAGCGCGTCCACGGACTCCTGCGCCGCGAACGGCCCGAGCACAGCGCGGCCGACATTGCCGGGGAGCACCGACGACACCGAGAAGACGATGACGCTGAGCAGGAACAGCGTGACGAGCGCGAGGCCGAGCCGCTTGAGCAGAAAGCGAGTCACGAATGCGTCAGCCCAAGAACTCGATGAGGGCGGGCGGCGTCCTGAGCTACCGCCGCCTACCCTCACGTCGTTTGCTAGGCCAGGCTGACCTTCGCCAGCCTGATGTGCGAAAGCCCCTCGGGCACGTAGTTCTTGACCTTCGAGGAGCTCGCCGTCACGTAGGTGATGAAGTAGTCGGTGATCACCGGCGTGTCGCGGAGCAGGAGGCCTGCCATCCGCTTCGTCGCCTTCCGCTGCGCCTTGAGCTCCGCCGCGGCGAGATAGGTATCGGCCAGCGAATCGAACTCGGGGTTCTTGTAGTGCGACGCGTTCCAGTCGCCTGTCGACTTGTAACAGCGCGTGATGTAGATGTTCGGCACCCCGCGTGCTCCGTACTCCGTCAACGTGCAGGTACGGTTCAGCCACGGTGTCGTGGAGAAGTAGTCCGCGCCGGCCGGCTCCGAGTCGTAGTACTTGGACACATCCATCACCTCGATGCCGACCTCGATGCCAGCCTCGCGCGCAAACGCTTGGATGGATGCCGCATGGTCGGTATGGTCGAGGAAGTTCCACGTGGTGATGTTGAACTTCAGGTTCTTCACACCGGCTGCCGCGAGCAGCGCCTTTGCCAGCGTGACGTTCTGGGTCCGCTGCTTGATCGACGGGTCGGTCGAGGCGAAGTGCTTCCAGAATGGATTGTCGTTCCCTACCTCGGCAGCGCCTAGCATGATCTTCTGGACCTGCTGCGGCCGGTTGATGACGAGCGCGACGGCACGCCGCACGCGCGCGTCCCTGAGCAGGCCGTCGGTCCGCATGCAGACCTGGCGATGCGCCGCCGTCGGGAGCTGGTAGTAGGTGAACTTCTTGTTGTTCTTGAACGGCAGTGCCTCTTGCGGCGAGAGCTGCATCGCGAGGTCGATCTGCCCGGCCCGCATGGCGAGCACGAGCGGCGCATTGCTCTGGAAGAAGGTGACCTTGACCCCGTCGAGCGGTGGCCGTCCGCCCCAGTAGGCGTTGTGTCGGACGAGCACGGCACTTTGCTTGTCGGTGTACTTGACGACTTTGAAGGGGCCCGTGCCGATCATTCCACCGGCCACCCAGCCTCCGGGATTTACCGCGTTCTCGGCGGTCTGGATGATCGCCTGGTACGTCGTCTGGCTGACGAGGTACGGGAACACGCCGATCGCCGACTTGAGCCGGAAGACCACGGTGTACTGGCCCTTCGCTGACACGCCCGAGGGATCGAAGAACGGGCCGAGGCCGGCATTCGAGCCCTTCGCCCCCACGTACTGCTTCATGCTCGCCACCACGTCGGCCGCGGTCAGCGTCTTGCCGTTGTGGAACTTCACCCCCTTGCGGATGTGGAACGTCCAGACGGTGGCGTCGGCGTTCGGCTTCCAGCTCTCCGCGAGCGCGGGCACGACCTGCCCCTGCGCGTTCGTAAACGTGAGGAACTCGCCGGGCATCCCGGCGAGCGCGAGCGACCCTGCTTCGTTGAGCAGGTAGGGCTCGAGCGACGCGCCGAAGGCTGCGACCCCGACGCGAATCGTGCCGCCCGACTTCGCGGCGTGCGTGGCAGCGAATGCGGGCTCAGCCTCGCCGACGGACTTCAGAAGCAGGCCGATCGTCCCGACCGACAGGCCGAACATGCTGGCGCGGGCCAGGAGCTCCTTCCGGTCGAGCTCGCCTGCCGCGAGTTCGTCGATCAGGGTGTTCTCGAGCGGTCCAGCTTCGGTCATGCGGTACTCGTCAAACTGACGTTTTACATCACGATCCATCCGTCACCCTCTCCTTTTGCAGTCGCCCTGGACGCAGTCGCCGGTGTCACCGATGGGAGCCGGGGCGATCTGGCCCGGGCTGAGGTGGGTTCTGCGGGCACGTCCCATTCGACGCAAACACGCAGTTCTGCGGGTGACCGGCATCCCATTTTGTTGTGCGGTTATGACAGATCGACACACTCCCGGTCAAGCTGTGTTCTGTTTGTGACCGCAGTTCCGGCCTTTAGTTAGCGTGCGCAGTATTAATTCGACTGGATATTATCGCTGCGGGGGTGACGAGTACAACCGAAACTCCGCAAAACGTGACACCGATACATCTCGGCTGGGTGCCGCTACGTTTGACTCCTCGTCATTCCGTCTCCGGCACTACTCGCGCATCCTCCATCTCCATGATCTCGCCCCACCTCTCGCCGACCTCGGATGGGGATGGGACTGCGACGAATTCGACGCCGATCGACTCTGCGTAGCGCACGCGCGAGTAGCGGCCGGCTGCGGCGTGGATTACCTCGCCGGTCGTCTCGCATTCCTCTCCTGCGAGGTAGACGACGAGCGCCGAGACAAAGTCCGGGTCGAACTCCTCCGCGAGGATCTCCTCCGACATGCGTGTGCGGGCGAGCGGCGAGACTGCGTTGGCGAAGATGTTCAGCTTCTTGCCCTCGATCGCGAGCGTGTTGATCAAGCCGACGAGGCCGAGTTTGGCCGCCCCGTAGTTCGCCTGTCCGAAGTTGCCGTACAGGCCACTCACCGAAGTGGTCACGATCACCCGGCCGTAGGCCTGCTCGCGGAAGTGGGGTATCGCCGCGCGAGTCACGTTGAATGTCCCGTAGAGATGCACCTTCAGAACGGCGTCCCATTCGTCGTCCGACATCTTGTGGAACGTGCGGTCGCGCAGGATGCCGGCGTTGTTGACGACGATGTCGATCCGGCCGAAGGCGTCGAGGGCCCGTTGCACCACCGCCGCTCCTCCCCCGGTGGCGGTGATGTCGTCGTGGTTCGCGACCGCCTCGCCGCCTGCTGCGACGATCTCGGCGACGACGGCGTCGGCCGCGGAGTGCGAGGCTCCCGAGCCGTCGAGCGCTGTTCCGAGGTCGTTGGCGACGATCCGGGCGCCGTTCTTCGCCAGCAGCAGCGCGTGGCAGCGGCCGAGCCCGCCGCCGGCTCCGGTGACGATTGCGCTGCGTCCCTCGACTCCTGCCATTAGCGGTCTTCCTCCTCGTCGCCGAGCGTCCGGGCGGCCATCAGCGAGACGAACACGCCCTTCTGAACGACCTCGTCGCGCTGGTTCTTGATCTCCTGGCCGATCCGGACGACCCCTCGGTCGGGCTTGCTCGTGCGGCGGGTCTCGAGCACGGTCGACTCCATCCTGATCGTGTCCCCGAACTTCACCGAGCCGACGAAGCGCCAGTCCTCGAGCCCGAGGAAGGCGAGATTGGTGCCGGTGAAGATGCCCGTCTGCACTCCGAGGCCCGAGGCCACGGAGAGCACCAGGAGCCCGTGTGCGATCGGCTCGCCGAACGGGCTCGACCTGCCGAACTCGCGATCGACGTGCAGGGGGTTGAAGTCACCCGAGACGCCGGCGAAGGTGATGACGTCAGACTCGGTGATCGTGCGGGCAGCCGTCGAGAAGGTCGCGCCTACCTCGAAGTCCTCGAAGTACATCGGTGTCATGACGCGCCGCCGTTTCCAAGCCCGAGCAAGCGAGCCGCGTTCTCCTTGAGAATCAGCGGCTTCACCTCGTCACGGAACCCTGCTTGCTCGAAGTCGGCAAGCCAGCGCTCGGGCGTAATGAACGGAAAGTCGGAGCCGAACAGCACCTTGTGCTTCAGGAGGGTGTTCGCATGGTGGACGAGTTGCGGCGGGAAGTACTTCGGCGACCAGCCCGAGAGGTCGATGTAGACCTGCGGCTTGTGCATCGCGACAGCGATCGCCTCGTCCTGCCAAGGCGCTGAGGGATGGGCGAGCACGATCGGCATGTCCGGGAAGTCGACGGCGACGTCATCGACGTGCAGCGGGTTCGAGTACTTCAACCGGATGCCGCCGCCACCTCTCTGTCCCATCCCGATTCCGCTCTGGCCGGTGTGGAAGAGGGCCGGGAGGCCGGCCTCGGCGATGGCCTCGTAGAGGACGTAGGCGTGCCGGTCGTTCGGGAAGAACGCCTGCATGCTCGGGTGGAACTTGAACCCCTTGACGCCGTGGTGCTCGATCAGGGTGCGCGCGGCGCGGGCGCCGGCCTTGCCCTTCCACGGGTCGATGCTCGCGAAGGGGATGAGCACGTCAGGATGCGCTGCGGCGATCTCGGCGATCTCCTCGTTCGAGACCGGCACCTCGCCGGTCCCGGCCTCGCTGTCCACACCGAAGACGACGGCGGCCATCCTCCGCTCGCGGTAGTAGGCGGCGACGTCCTCGACCGACACAGCCGTGTCGACGTCCGTCTTGAACATCTTCGATGCCTCGAGCCGCTGCGCCTTCGTCAGCGGATCCTCGTCGCCGGAGACGGGGATCTTGGCGTGGGTGTGGATGTCGATCGCAATGAGCTCGGCGACGTTCATGCAAGTTCTCCCGTCGTTGTAGGGAAAGGCTCGGTCTCGGCGCGCAACGCCCGCTTGAGAACCTTGCCCGTCGGCGAGCGCGGCAGCGAATCGACGAACCTCACCACACTCGGCTTCTTGTACGACGCCGCCTGCGAGGCGGCGTGCGAGATGATCTCGCCCTCGGTGACGGCAACGCCCGGCCGTAGGACGACCCAGGCGACGACGTGCTCGCCAAAGCGCTCGTCCGGCTCGCCTGTCACGGCGACCTCCTGGACGTCGGCGTGGGAGAGCACGATCTCCTCGACCTCCTTCGAGGCGATGTTCATACCGCCGGAGAGGATCATGTCCTTCTTGCGGTCGACGATCGAGTAGAAGCCGTCCGCGTCGACAGTCGCGACGTCACCCGTGTGGAACCAGCCGTCAACGTCGGTGAACGACTCGACCCCCGACCGCCCGAGATAGCCGGCCGCCACCGTGTACGAGCCCGGCGTGCCGGCACGGACGAGAACCTCCCCCAGCTCGTCTGTGCCTGCCTCGCCCCCGTCGTCGGAGATCAGCCGCACCTCGACACCCTGCAGAGCACGACCGCACGACCGCGGATGAGAGAGCTGGTACTCGTGGTCGAGGAAGGTGACGAGACCAGCCTCGGTGCTTCCGTAGGCCGTGCTGAAGCGAGCGTTCGGGAACAACAATCGGATGTCTCCCAGCAGGTCGAAGCTGACGGTCTCGCCGGACATGAAGACATGCCGTACGCCCAGCAGCGGCTCGAGCTCCTCGGCACGCAGTAGACCCAGCAGATCCTTTAGGGCTGTCGGCACCCCGACGAGCGCCGTGATGTCGTGCTCCCGAATCGCCGCGACGAGCCCGGTCGGGCTGTATTGGCTCAGGAGGTGCGTCGTAGCGCCCATGAAGAGGGCGCAGAGCAGGAGCGGCTGGGCGGCGCGGTGGGCAAGCGGCGTGAAGAGCAGGAAGCGGTCGGACGGGTCGTAGCCAACCACGAGCTGAGGCACGGCTACTGACGTGAGTTGCGTGCGGCGTGTGTAGACGACCCCTTTCGGGAGGGCCGTCGTCCCGGAGGTGTAGACGATGAGGTCCTCGTCCGAGCTGCGCGGCGCAACCGGATCCGCCAGATTGCCGCTGGCGGCCCGCTCGTAGGCTCCGCCGACAGCCAGTGTCTCGACGTTTGCGAGCAGATTGCGGACGTCGTCGTCGCCGAGCGCTGGGTCGTCGTGGACGACGAGGCCGAGATCGCCGTCGCCGAGGATGTGCTCGAGCTCCCGGTATCGGTAGCGGTGGTTGATCGGGACAGCCGGGATGCCGGCCTTGTGAGCGGCGATGTAGGTCTCCACCCACTCGATCCGGTTGGAGCAGTAGATGCCGACGCGCTTGCCGGATCCGACGGCGCCTTGCAGGTAGCGCGCGAGTGACTCCGACCGCCGGTCGAGCTCCGCGAATGTGATGCTGCCCGCGCCCGATTCGACGGCGACCCGGTCAGGTGCGCGTCGCGCGCCGCCGCGACAGAGGTGCGCCACGGTGGCTGCCTCGCCGACCCGCTGCGCCTGACCCGTCACGAGCGCCATTCTAACGCGTCATGTCGACAGTGTTCTGTACACGATCAACCTGACTGGAAGCTGGAGCGGACCGCCTCCCAGCCACTCCGGATGTGGTGCTCCATTGTCTGCCGCGCAGCGGCCCCGTCGCGCGCCCTCAACGCGACGACTATCTCGTCGTGCTGGTCGGCGAAACGCTCGGGCGACTCGCTGAGAAAGGCGCGCGTGTAGAGCTCCCGAGCCAGCCGGCTCCAGTAGCTCCTCACGATCGATACGAGCTCGGAGCGCGCGGCATCGTAGATGCACCAGTGGAGAGCCGAATCGGCCTCAGTGATTCCTCCGAGACCTTGCTGCTGACGGTCGGGTAGCGCCTGGCGAAAACCGGCGGCAAGCCGCTCCAACTCTGCCACCTCGGCAACTGTGATGTTCTCCGCCGCGCGACCGGCGAGGAAGCCTTCGAGTGGTGCTCGCAGCTCGTACAGCGTCTCCGCCTCGGTGCTCGTGGTCAAGCGGGCGACGTAGGTGCCTTTCCCCCGATGGCGCACTATGAGGCCATGCCCTTCGAGAACGCGCATCGCCTCTCGCACAGGCGTGCGGCTGACACCGAGTCGGCGGGCCAGCTCGTCCTCGGACACACGAGCGCCGGCCACCAGGTTGCCCTCGATGATCTCCGTTTCGAGCATCTGGCGCACGAGCTCAGGGTAGGACGGCGGTATCGCGATTCCGGGGGGGCGAGTCTTGCGGCTGTCCATCTCATCGAGAATACAGTGTCCAGATTCCGATTCCGCCGAGAATCTGCTCGAAACCAGGCCCATCAGGTTTCGGTGTGCCAGAAGGCTTCAGGATGTGCCCGGAGCTCCTCGGTGTCTCCTCCGGGTGCGGGAGCCGCTGGTGTCGGACGGACGGCGCCGAATCGCCACGGCGGCCCGCCGGCCACGAGCGGCGCGGCATGGGGAAGCGGCAGCTCGCGGAGAAGTCCCTCGTCCCAGTACTCCTTGCGGCCGAGCACCTCGTCGTCGTGGAGGACGCGGGCGCAGGGGATACCGCGACGACCGAGCGCCTGCTCCCAAGCCGCCGCCGGTCTGGTTTCCAAGATGGCCTGGAGCGCTTCCCGCACCCGATCCCGCTCATCGACCCGCCCGGACAACGTGGCTAGCTCGCGACTGTCGCGCAGCTCAGGCGCCGGCAGGGCATCGACGAGAGCACGCCACTCGGCATCCGTCCGGCAGGTGAGCGCGACGAAGCCGTCGAGAGCTCGGAATAGGCCGTCCGGCTCCAACCTCGTGTGCCTGGCGTCCTGCTGCGCTTCCATGACGGCGTGCAGCATCGACGTCTCCACGCGCACGGGGCCGCCCTCGGTCGTGCGGACGAGGAGCGCCGCACAGACCGCCTCGACGATGACCATCGAGGTCACGAGATCGACAAAGCCGTAGTAGCGGATGCGACGCAGCGTCCCGTCGGCCTGGTCGGCGTTCTGCGTCGCAAAGCCGCTGAAGGCCTGCATGTGAGGGTCGGTGCACGGTTCGTCGGCGAGCGGGCCGGCCCAGCCGAATCCGGTCGCCGAGCAATAGACCACCCTCGGGTTGAGCTCGGCGACGTCCTCGTATCCGAGCCCGAGCCGTGCGAGCGCACCCGGCCGGAAGTTCTCGATCACGACATCCGCGTCTGTAACAAGCCCTCGTGCGAGCGCATGATCTCCTGCGTCCTTGAGGTTGAGGGCGACGGATCTCTTTCCTTGGTTCAGTGCCAGGTAGGTCGTGCTGATTCCGTCGACCGTCGGCCTGACGGCGAGGATGAATTCGTTCGGCGCCTCGATCTTGACGACGTCGGCCCCAAGCCATGCGAGCAGCGCGCCCGCGAACGGCCCGACTCCCCCGACACCGAAGTCGACGACCCGGACACCGGCCAGCGGCCGACCCGGGTCGCCGGCACAGCCCGCTGCGACGCGGACCGCACCGCGTGCTCCGGCGCGCCACGGCAAGCCGTGCTCTAGCGAGTCCACGAGCCCGAGTGCGTCAGCCTGGGGATGCGCAAGGCACTCCGCCGGCGTCTGGAACGGGAACGAGGAGCCGCCGTTTTGCCGAACGAGCGCGATTGCGTCCTCCGCGTCGAGAGCGGCCAATCGCTCTTCGTAGAGCGGGCGGGCCGGATCGACATCGTCGCCCCAGCCAACGGACTCGTGCCAGCGTGGCTGGAGGCGCTCGATCGTCGCCGCGTTGAGCCCCAGCTCGCGGACGAACCCGAGCCACGCCTCCTCGGCACCAACCGGAAAGTCGAGCGTGATCCGCCGGTCGCGCGTGCGATACCCCGAGTCGACGAGCCGATCGCGCGACCTCACATGCGTGCCTGTCCAGGAGTCGGGCCGTGAGCGCGCAGCCCAGAGGATCGTCTTCAGGGTCGAGAGAGCGCGGAGCGCCGACACCTTTATCTCGTGCTGCGTGCCGGCGACACGGCCGCCGTACAGCCAGGCGAGCACCGCCTGGACGGCGCAGAAGCCGGCGACGCTCGTGCCGATGTCGCAGCCGGTCCGTGAGGGGCTCCCACCCGGCTCGGCGATGTAGTCGGTGAGTGCAATCGCCGCCTGGGCCGTCGTCTCGGAGGCGACGAGACCGCCGCTGCGGAGGCGGTGGGATTCGAAAACGCACACCAGGGTGCCAGCCGCGGCGAGCGTAAGCTCCCGCCCTGCGCCGTCCCCGACGAGGACGACATCCGCTCCACCCTGCGGGCCGGACACGATCGTCGCGCCGAGCCGCTCCAGATGACGTGCGCAGATCGCTGCCGAAGG
>JBBRNX010000002.1:0-180335 GCA_038230035.1 Gaiellales bacterium | reverse complement strand
CATCGACGGAAGGGTTTGGCACCTCGATGTCGGCTCGTCGCATCCTGGGGCTGAAGCAGGTCCCAAGGGTTGGGCTGTTCGCCCATTAAAGCGGTACGCGAGCTGGGTTCAGAACGTCGTGAGACAGTTCGGTCCCTATCCGCCATGGGCGCTGGGAGCTTGAGAGGAGTCGTCTCTAGTACGAGAGGACCGAGATGAACAGGCCTCTGGTGTATCAGTTGTCGTGCCAACGGCACTGCTGATTAGCTACGCCTGGATGGGATAACCGCTGAAAGCATCTAAGCGGGAAGCCCACCTCGAGATGAGGCTCCCCATCCCCTTCGAGGGAGTAAGGGCCGTGGAAGACCACCACGTTGATAGGCGGGCGGTGCAAGCGCAGCAATGTGTGTAGCCGACCCGTACTAATTGCCCGAGGTCTTGATTTAGAACACATGTAGCGTCGCTATGGAGTTTTGAGGGTGTCGCCGAGCGGCGCACCTTTGACAGTTTGGGCGGTCATAGCGACGGGGGTACACCTCTTCCCATTCCGAACAGAGAAGTTAAGCCCGTTCGCGCCGATGGTACTCGGGGCGCAAGCCCCCGGGAGAGTAGGTTGCCGCCCAAGTCTTCTGCGCTGGCCGCCCGTGCGGGCGGCTTCGCGTGTTCCCTTCGCACCGCTTCGCTTTCCTGCTCGGGAACGTCGGTCGCGCCCGCGCATGTCGGGCGCGACCGACTCCACGTAGCCTGCGCCGCGATGGAACAGTTGACTGACGGTGTCGTGACGTTGCGGCCCTTCCGCGAGGAGGACATACCGGCGATCGCGGCGGCGTGTGTTGATGCCGAGATCGCCCGGTTCACCACCGAGGTTCCGCAGCCCTACACCGAGGCTGACGCTCGCGGCTTCGTCGCGTTCGCGGCAACAGAGTTGTCGACGGGAAAGAACCGGCCGCTAGCGATCGCCGACGCCTTGGAAGGAACCTTTCTTGGCGCGATCGAAATCCGTACGGGCGACTCTGGGTCGATCGGATACTGGGTCGCGCCAGAGGCGCGCGGACGTGGAGTCGCGACGCGCGCCCTCGTGCTTCTCTCGCGGTGGGCGGTCACGGAAGGAAACATCGAGCGGCTCGAGCTGACGACTCACCCCGAGAACATCGCGTCGCAGCGCGTTGCCGAGAAGGCCGGCTTCGTCCGCGAAGGGCTGCTCCGTTCGCACACTCGCTTTCGCGAAGGCCGGCGCGACTCTGTGCTCTTCTCGCTTCTCCCGTCGGATCTCTAGCTTACGAGTGCTTGCAGGCGCGCGATGCGCGTAGCCAGCGGCGGATGTGTCTTGAAGAGCCGTACGGGGCGGGAGTCGTCGAAGAGGTCGAGCGGGTAGAGCGGCGCCGTGGCGGGCGGTGCCGCGAACGAGACGAGGTCGGAGGCGCGGTCGAGCCGGAGGAGCGCGTCGGCGAGGTCTTGCGGGTCAGCGATCACCGTGGTGGCGAGCGCATCGGCGGCGAGCTCGCGCTTGCTCGAGAGCGTGAGATGCACGACGGCTGCACCGGCGGGTGCGAGGACGTAGAGCAGCGGCCGGGCAAACCAGCCTCCGACACGGCTTGCCTCGATGAGCATCCCAGCCGTGAGAACCGCGAACGTCTGCGTTAGGACATCACTTCTCCGGATGTGTGCGAGCTCGTGCGCGAGAACGGCCGCGAGCTCCTCTGGTGGCAGCGCGCCGAGGAGTCCGACGCTCACCACTAGCGCGGCGCTACGTGGGCCGCGGCCGACCGCACACGTTCGTGGAAACGGGTCGTCGATCAGGTAGAGGCGCGGTGGCAAGACGTTCAACCCCGCGGCGAGCCGGTCGACTGTCGAACGCAGGAGCGGATTCTCAGCCACTGCAAACGGCCGAGCTCCGAGCATTCCGAGCAGCGCACGGTCGCCGACTACATAAACGGTCGCCCACGCGAGCAGCGAGCAGCCGCCGAACAGCAAGCCTTCCCTCGTACCGCCGACGAGCCAGCCGATGCCCGCTGCGGCAGCCGTTGGCAGAGCGACGAGCAGCCCAACCTTCAGGACGTTCGTTGCGGCGGCAAGCCGCACTGTGCTACTCGTCGTCTCGCTCGTCGTCCTCGAGCCCGCGGGGTGGCCAGTCGGGCTCGGGGGCATCACAGCGGCTCGAGCAATGGAGCGATGCCACGTTCTGCAGCGGGACGAGGATGTGTCCGTTCAGCTCGACGTGGGGAACGTCCTCGATCGAGCAATACGCGGTGAGCACGCCTTCCTGATACTCGCCTCCGAAGAGCGCCAGTTCCACCTGCTCGCCCTTGTACTTGTTCGTGTAGTCCTCCACGAGAGGTCAGTCTAGCCACGTCAGGTCGCCGTTCAGGCCGACCTCGATGCGCAGCACGTGGCAGTTCTCGATCGGGCCGCTCGGCTCCACGCCGGTTGCACGGATCACCGCCCGAATCGGGCCTCCGTGGGTCGCGACGAGCACGCGCTCGCCGTAGTTGTCGGCGGCGATCTCCCGCAACGCCCCTATGACGCGGACCGACATCTCCTCGATCGTCTCACCGTCACCCCATGGCTTGGTGCGGGCGTTGGGAAAGCGCTCGTGGATGACGACGTCGGTCAGCCCCTCCCACGTGCCGAAGTGCCGCTCGCGCAGCGCGGCCAACTCCTGCACAGGCAGGCCGCGACCCGCCGTCGCGATCTCGGCGGTCTCCTTTGCGCGCGCGAGGTCGCTCGCGTAGACCGCGGCCAGCGTCTCGTTTGCAAGCTCTCGCGCCAGCTCCTTGGCCTGCGCCCGACCGGTCTCGTTGAGCGGCACGTCCGAATGACCCTGGACCCGCCGGTCGCGGTTCCAGTCGGTCTCGCCATGCCGTGCGAGGAGGAGGATGGTTCCCACGTCGGCTACGGTAGCCGCCGTGGATCTCCAGCTCACCGGCAAGGTTGCGCTCGTCACCGGCTCGAGCCGGGGCATCGGACGTGGTATCGCTACCCGTCTTGCGGAGGAAGGTGCGGACGTCCTCTTCTGTGCGCGCGGCGCCGAGGCGCTCGAGGTGGCCGTGGCCGGGCTCCCGCGAGCGCACGCCGTGGTCGCCGACGTCGCCACGGAGGAGGGAGCCGCGGCGGCTGTCGATGCCGCGGTGGAGCGGTTCGGCGGATTGGACATCGTCGTCAACAACGTCGGTGGCTCCGGGGCGAGCTCGTTCGAGGAGATGGACGGCGCGGACCTCGAGTCCGTCCTCGGCAGGAATGTCTTCGCGACGACGCACGTCTCGCGCGCCGCGCTTCCGCATCTCCGAGCCTGGGGCGGAGGTGTGATCGCGATCATCTCGTCGATCTGGGGCCGGGAGGCGGGCGGCAGCCCGAGCTACAACCTTGCGAAGGCCGCGGAGATCAGTCTCGCGAAGTCGATGGCGCGTGAGCTTGCGAAGGACTCGATTAGGGTCTTCAGCGTCGCGCCCGGGTGCATTCTCTTTCCTGGCGGTAGTTGGGAGCGGCGGCAGCGCGACGATCCGGCTGCGATCGGCGAGTTCGTCGAGCGGGAGATTCCGTGGAACCGGTTCGGGACGGTCGACGAGGTCGCGGACGTCGTCGCGTTCCTCGTCTCGCCGCGTGCGTCGTGGGTCGTCGGTGCGTGCATCCCGGTCGACGGCGGGCAGTCGCGAGCGTTCTGAGCGCTCGGCCGGAGATGCAGATCGTCGGCGTTTCGACCGGACGGGTGCGGCCCAAGGCTGCGACGCGTGGGATCAGGCGCTATCTCCCCGGCGGCTGGAGCGAGTCGACAGAACCGGTCAACGTCTTCGCGGTCAAGCATCCTGACGGTGTCCTGGTCTTCGACACGGGGCAGTCGGCTGCCGCTGCGCGGCCCGGTCTCCTGCCCTGGTGGCACCCGTACCTCCGGCTCGCCCGCTTCGAGCTGACGCCAGAGGACGAGGCGGCGGCGCAACTCCGGGGGCTCGGGATCGAGGCGTCGGCTGCTCGCTGGGTCGTGCTCTCGCACCTGCACACAGACCACGTCGGCGGCCTCGGTGCCTTCTCGCAGGCGGAGGTCGTCGTATCCGAGCGGGAGTGGGAGCAGGCGCGCGGTCGTCGCGGCAGCCTCCGCGGCTATGTGCGACGGCAGTTGCCGGACGAGATCGTCCCGCGTTTCGTGCGCTTCGACGGACCGGCCGTCGGACCCTTTCCCTGTTCTCAGGATCTTGCGGGCGACGGGAGACTCGTGCTCGTCCCGACGCCCGGGCATACCGAGGGCCACATCTCGCTTCTCGTGCGCACCGACGCCGCCGTGTATTTCCTCGCCGGTGATCTCGTCCACACGGCCGCGGAACTGGATGCCGTCGCACCTGACATCGCCATGTATTGCCGTGCAAATGAGATTGTCGTGGTCGCCACGCACGACCCGGCCGCGCTCGAGCTGGTCAACGGCTCGTGGGCAGCCAGATCCTGATTTCGCCGTCGCCGACGCTTGCCGGCAGCGTCTCTTCCAGCGACCAACCGGCCCGAATCCGGGCATAGAGCCGAGGTCGTCCGACGCGGAACACACGGTCGAGACTCGTGAGCACGATCGGCGTGCGACCCTTTGACACCGCCAGCGCGTGGTCGAGCGCGGCGACCGATCGCACGATGAAGAGCGTCTTTCCTCGGACGAGAGGTGTGCCGCGCGGATGCTCGATCCCGTAGTAGAGAGCACCCTGTTTCATCGTGTCGGCTGCGAAGACGACACCGGTCGGACTCAGAGCCGCTGCGCGCGCGAGTGCCGCCCGATACGGCTGTTTCTGAACCGAGTAGTAGTGGGCCAGCGGGGCAGCCAGGATTGCGCCGGCGACGATCGCACCGCCGATCTGCAGTCCCACCGGCCAGCGCGATGCCGCAATCAGCCGGCCGAGCCACCCGCCGAGTAGGCGGAGCGTCTCGACGAGAGCGAGGATTGCCGGAAAAGCCAGGAAGAGCAGGAACCGTGGGGAGAACGCGAGGCCGCGGACGATGACCACCGCGACATTGAGCAGCGGTCCAAGGGCGAGACCGACAGCCAACGGCCAATTGCGGCGCGTCACCGAGAAAGCGCCCAGGAGTCCGAGGATCGCGACGGGGACAGCCACCGCGAGGAGTAGGGGACCGACTCCCGACGTAAATCCCTGACCGAACTGATGCGCGAAGCCGCTCGTCAAAGGCTTGAAGCCGGCGGAAGGCCGCTTCCACGCATTCTCGACCACGCCGCCTGCGTTGGCGAGAACCGGCGCATAGAGCTGCACAGCGAGGACGGCAAGGGCCGCGTACACAAGGGCAAGGCGGCGCACAAGCGGGAGGAGCTCGCCGTCGCTGCGGCGGATGGAGAGGAGCGCGATACCGACGACGACGAGATGGCCGGCGATGATGAAGGCGCCGGTGGGGACGGACGCGATACAGAGCAGAGACGTCGCGACGTAGCCGATCCACAGCCACAGCCGGTCCTCGCGGAGCCCGCGCGCGAGAAACGTCGTGCAGAGGACGCCGAAGAGCATGTAGCCGGCATAGCCGCGCGCGTTCTGCGAGAAGTAGACGTGCTGGTACGACACGGCGAGGAGTGCGGCCGCGAGGGTGCTGCGCCACCTGTCGAAGACGAGCCGCGCCGCGCCGTAGAACGCAGGCACGGCGGCGACGCCAAAGATCATTGCGGGAAGCCGGATCGCCCATTCGCGAAAGCCGAAGACTGCGACCGACGCGTGGACGAGAACGGAGTTGAGGAGGTGGTTGTTCGGGTCGTGGTAGGTCGACACGATGTGGCGAATCGAGCCGCTCGCGTACTGCCGGACCGTGTAGATCTCGTCCACCCAGAGATCGCCGCCGAGATGAATGAGTCGGAGTGCGAGTGCGAGGAGAGTGACGACGCCGAGCAGCCACGTCGCGCTGCGCGCGCTCAGCGGCTCGTGGCTCTCCGGGGACGGACTGTCATGACCGAGCCGCGCAGAGGCGGGGAGTCGTGCGAAGCGCACACCGCCGGCACCGACCGCGAGCAGCGCGAGCCCCTCGATGACGAGTGTGACGCGAATGAGAGTGGTTCCGGAGGCGAGCGAGTCGCCCGGGAGGACACTCCCCGCGCCTCCGAGTGCGATGCCGAGAATGATGAGGAGTCGGCGGCTGATGTCCCTGAAACGGCCTGTTTAGCGCGGGCGTCGCACGAGTGTCGGGTCAGACCCTATCGAGTACGGACGGCGACCGAGGTAAGCTGCGCCCCGCCGCCGCCGCGGCTGATGCCGCCACGACAAAGGAGTCTTCTCGGATGCGTTTCGGAATCGTCGGTCTTGGCTGGGCTGCGCAGGCGTTTCACATCCCTGCGGTCCGGGCGATTCCCGCTGCGGAGATCGTCGGCGGGTGCGACCCGTCCGAGGAGCAGCGGGCGGCGTTCGCCGGGAAGGCCGGGTTGCCGACCTACGCCACCCTTGCCGAGCTTCTCGAGCAGGAGCGTCCCGAGGTGATCGTGATCGCCACTCCGCCTTCCTCGCACCGAGATCTCTGCATCGAAGCGTTGCGTGGAGGTGCGCACGTGATCTGCGAGAAGCCGTTCGTCGAGACGGTCGCCCAGGCCGACGAGGTGATCGCTGCGGCGACCGCTGCCGGACGCCAGGTCGCCGTCAACCACCAGTACCGCGAGAAGCCGGTGTTCCGCGCGGTCAAGGAGCGGATCGGCGCACCTGACGTCGGCGAGATCGCGTTCTGTCAGATCACGCAGCTGATGGATTTGACGCCGTGGGACGAGCCAGTTGCGTGGCGCCGCGCCATGCCGAACCGAACGCTCTTCGAGGGGGGCGTCCACCTCGTGGATCTGATCCTGATGCTCTACGGCGAGACGCCCGAAGCAGTCTACGCACGCCATTCGTCGGGGCTGGATCAGTCGCGGAACGCGGATGCGATTCACCTTGTGCTGCTCGAGTTCTCGGGCGGTCGGCTGGCGCAGATCACCATCGATCGGCTGTGCAAGTCGGGAACGCGCTATATCGAGCTGCGCGTCGACTGCGAGCAGGCCTCGCTGCGCGCGTCGCACGGTGGGCGGGTCCTCCTCCAGATCGGCATGAAAAGGGCGGCGCGAGCGGGAGTGAAGCTCATCTACGGGCTCGGCGGAGTCGCCTGGGAGGAGCGGGGTACCGCGCGGAAGTCGTTGGCGCGCAATCCCCGAGATCCCGGGATCGTTGCGACCAAGGATCTGTTCCGGCAGTCGGCGCTCGCCTTTGCGGAGGATCGTGAGCCGCCGTCGAGCGCTCGAACCGCCCGAGAAGGACTCCGTGTGATCGAAGCTGCGTACCAGTCCGCGGCGACGGGTCAGCGAATCGTTCTCAGCGCGTAACCACGAGCGTCGCGCGTCGTCGGACGACGATCCCGTCCGACGTAGTGACTTTCAGCAGCAGGGTGTAGGTCGCCGGGCGCAGATTCGCGCCGATCGACCAGGTCACCGTTCCGGCCGGTGCCGATCGGCGCAACCTGGCGATGACGGTGCCACTGCGGACGATGCCGAGCTCCGCGGCTGCGGGCCTCGAAACCGTGAACGCAAACGCAGCGCTGTGCCCGGTCGCCGTCTTCAGCTTGCTCAGGCGAAGCGTGACCGAGAGCGACGCCCGCAGATCGACGGTCACGAGCCGGATGCGATGGTTCAGAGCGTCGCCGACGACGAAGCCCCGATGGTTCGGGAGGATCGCGAGCGACTTCGGGGTGTTGAGCTCAGCGTCGGCTGCGGGGCCTGTGTCGCCGGAGAAGCCCGCGGCACCGGTTCCCGCGATCGTCGTAATGATGCCGTTCGGCGAGACACGCCGAACGCGGTTGTTCGTCGCGTCGGCGATCAGGAACCCACCGTCTGGCAGGGCGAGGACGGCGTGAGGATCGTCGAGCATCGCGGACGTTGCGGGGCCGCCGTCACCCGAGTAGCCAGGAGTCCCGGTTCCGGCGACGGTGGTGATGGTGCCGTTGGGCGAGACGCGCCTGATCCGCGCGCCGGCTCGCTCGGCGACGAGGAAGCCGCCGTCCGGGAGCGGGGCGACCGAGAACGGGACGTTGAGTCGGGCGGCGATGGCTGGTCCGCCATCGCCGTCGCCGCCCGCCAAGCCGATGCCCGCGACCGTGGTGATTGTCCCGTCGAGTGCAATCCTCCGGACGCGGTTGTTGCTCGAGTCGGGAATGAAGATCTCACCGGCCGCCGTCGCCGCAACACCTCGCGGCAGTTGAATGACGCCATCGACGGCTGGGCCGCCGTCGCCGCCGAAATCCCTACGGCCGGTTCCGGCTACGGTGCTGATCGTGCCTCGCGCGTCCACGCGTCTGATCCGGTTGTTGAACATGTCGGAGAGGACGAAGCCGCCGTCAGGCATTGCTGCGACGCCGTGCACGAAGTTCAGCTCTGCGTCCACGGCAGGGCCACCGTCGCCCGCGAATCCGGCCGTGCCTGTGCCGGCGACCGTGGTGATCGTCCCGTTCGATGAGATGCGGCGAACGATGTTCAGGAACGGCTCGGTGAAGACGAGGCTGCCGTCTTTGAGGAACGCGAGTCCTCGAGGATGATCGACTTCGGCGGCGAGCGCCGGGCCGCCGTTGCCGGTGTCGCCCGAGACCCCGGTACCTGCGATCGTCGTAATCGTCGGCCCGGCAGCGCCTGCCGCCGAGGACGAGACGCACCAGGCGCCGGTGACGACGACGAATGAAATCGTTGCGAGGAGCGCCAGGCGTCGCCGACGGTCGCTCATGGCCTACTCGGTGGTCGGCGTGCGGCGAGAACGAACTGCGTCGCGAGGAACGCGGCCGCCGATCCGCCCGACCGCTCGAAGGTCGCAGCGAGGGCGAGCGGGACGGGCCTCGGCCCAAGCGGGACGATTGCTTCGACAGTGAGGCCTTCCGTCTCAAGGAGGTCTCGAAATGTGTCCGGAGCGACGAGGTGTCTACGAGTCTGGGGCGCGGGCCGGCCGAACGGAGCTAGACGCTTGACCGTCCTGACGGCTGGGTACCAGAGGCGCATCTGCGCGACGGAGTACGGCGCGGCGTAGTCGGGATAGCTGAGAACGATCCGCCCGCCAGGCTTCACGACGCCGACGAGCTGGTGTAGCGCTCGCCGCAGATCCACCGCGTACTCGAGGACCCCGGTCGCGACGGCGAGGTCGAAGCTCTCGGGTTCGAACGGGAGCGCCTCGACATCGCCACGGCGAAGCGAGTCATCGAGGTGCGGGAGCCCCCGCCGTGCGAGGTCGACCATCTGCTCCGAGATGTCAATGCCGGAGACGGTCCAGCCGGCGCGGTCGAGTGCAGAAACGAGGCGGCCCGCACCCATGCCAGCGTCGAGTGCGGTCCCGGGCCCGGTTCCGGCGAGGTTCAGCGCCGTCGCGAGGCGGGCTCGGAGGATCCGCCCGCCGGTGCTCGATGCGTCGTACACCGCGTCGTAGCGAGCGCTCTCCTCGTCGAAGAACTCGCCGACGCGGGTCTGCGGCTCGACGCTCGGGGTGGCCAACGCAACGAGTGTGTGGCCGTACGGCAGCCGCCTGCCACTTGCTCGGAGGAACCACGCCTCGGCTCCGAGTAGACGCGAGCCGACGGCCGTCGGCAAGGCACCTGCCGGCCTGGGAATCCCGTGGCTGCCTTCGTCGGGGACACGGGGCGCGCGCCCCCGGACCTGCCCCCAGACGGAAAGAACGGCGTTGACGTACGAGATTCGGGCGACGGAGAAGCCTGCCTTCTCGAGCTCTGCCCGCAAAGTGCCTGCGTCGTAGACGCGCCAGTCGGCGGCGTCGCGGCGGCCATTGCGGGCGCCGTTCGTGCGCAGGAGAAGGGCGCCGCCTGGCCGCAGAACCCGGCGCAGCTCGGCGAGGCTGGCGCCTACATCCTTCTCGTCGATGTGCTGCAGCACGTCGTTGAGTGTCACGAGGTCGAAAGAGGCGTCCGCGAACGGGAGATGCGCTGCGTCCGTGCGGGCGAGCTCGGCTGCCGGAACGCGATCACGCGCGAGCTCCACGGCCTCGCCGCTGATGTCGGTGCCGGCGATTCGCGTGAAGCTTCCCGTCGACGCGGCCCAGCCGAGGAAGCCGCCGGTGCCGCACCCGACGTCCAGGAGTGACTGGTCCCGTCTCGTCAGTCGATCGGCGAGCAAGGCAGCTGCGATCTCTCGCATGCCGCGATGCCACCAGTGGTTCTGCTCGACCTCGTAGATGCTCCGGTAGTAGTCGTCCGGGAGGATCGTCGTCGGGGCATGCGGCTCGGTCATCGTGGAAGTATCTCGACTCGGAACCGAGGCGTGAGCCAGCTCCTAGAACGAGCTTCGGATCGACGGGGCGAGGCCGTAGCCAACCGCGGTCCGGTAGTTGAGGACGAGGATCACGGTCGTCGTGACGAGGCTGACGGTGGCAACGCCGTAGATCCCGACCGTCGGCGCGGCGATCACGTCGCCGACGATGTTGAATCCTGCGCCAAGGAGGTTGTTCCGCATCAACGCCAGTTGGCGGTCGCCTAGGAGCAAGACGCCGTTGTACGGGCTCGAGAGCGCCGAGAAAGGGATCTTCCACGCGAGGATCGCGAGCACCGGTGCTGCCAGCGCGTAGCGATGGCCGACAGCCAGTGGGACGATGAACTCCGCTCCGATGGTGAGCGCAAGCGCGACCGGGACCGAGATGGCAAGGCCGAATCGAATCGTGCGCCGAAACAGATCGGCGGCGGCAGCGGAGTTTGCTGCGCTGTACGAGGCCAGGAAGGAGACGTAGAAGAGCCCAATGGCCTGGATCACGAAGAGTGCGGGCTTCGAGCCGGTCGCGTAGTAGCCGGAGTGGGAGGGGTCGATCAGGAAGGCAATCACGACGAGGTCGAACGAGTAGAGGACGGCGCGCGCGAGCGCGCTCACCATCAACGGGAGGCCCGACTTGAGCGTGGCCCGCCAGACACGCAGGTCGATTCGCGGACGCAGGATCCCGAAACGTGGGATGAGCAACACGAGGATGACGAGTGCGAACACCAGCTCGCCTACGGCAGCGACGTAAGCCATCAACGGCGCGTCATTCGAGCTGGTGACGAAGAGCAACACTCCGATGAGGATCGCGAGCTGTGCGGCAACGTTGCCGAAGGCGATGAGCCGTGCACCACGAACTCCGAGCACGAGCCAGCGGAGGTTGAGGGCGACAGCTGGCACACCGATCGCGAAGCGGACGTAGAGGTCGCGGTCGTAGGTCGAGTTGGAGAGCGCGAACGCACCGGCGGCGAGAACGGCAACGAACGGGACGGCGAGCACCAGCCGCAGCCCGAGCATCCGCTCGGCGATCCCGCGGAACTGGCGTGGGTCGCGTGAGATATCGCGCGTCGGCACGAGCGTCGTCCCCTGGTCGGCGATGAGGCCGTACCAGCCGATGATCGACAGCGCTGTGGCGACCAGCCCGAAGCCTGCGGGCCCAAGTCTTCGCGCCAGCAGCACGAACGTCAACAGCCCGAACACGCGCGCCGCGCCCTCGCCCAGGAGCAGCGTCACAAAGTTGCGTACGAGCGCGCGCCACCACACGTTCGTCGTGCCGGAGGCCGATGTCTCGCGCGGAGGCGTCTCGACCATGCTCAGGTCGTTTCTCCGTAGTCGGCGGAGACGACCCGGCGAACGCGTGCCGCCAGTCGCCGCGCTGCGAGATAACCCGGCGCGCGTCCTGCAAGGATGGCCGCGAGCACGGCGCCGCGCCGGACGTAGTGCGCGTCCACGCGGGGGAGCGCGAGCGGATCGGTCGTTGGTCCCACAGTGGCGATGCGGGTCGTGCAAGCGCCGTCGTACCCCGCCACTCGCAGCTCGCCCCCATCGCCAGGGGGCACGGCGCCGTACGGGTACGCGAATGTGCGAATGGCGACGCCGACGACGTCTTCGAGCTTCAGACGGGAGGCTTCGAGCTCGTGCCGCCGACGGTCGGGCTCGAGCCGGGTCAGCGGCTCGTGCGAGAGACCGTGCGAGCCGATCTCCCAGCCGGCTACGGCGAGCGCTGAGAGGGCGGATGCGTCGGCGAGAGGGAGTCGCGGTGCCGACAGTGGTTGCGAGGGCCAGTCGCTCCAGCCCCCGATGTGGTCTGCGACGCAGAAGACGGTCGCACGAAGCCCCCGCTCCGCGAGGAGCGGCGCCGCGTCGGTCGCGACGTTGAGAAACCCGTCGTCGAAGGTCAGCGCAACGGAGCGGGCGGGAAGCGTCCCAGCACGGAGCGCAGCTGCGAGCTCGGAGACGGTGAAGGTTGTCGCGCCAGAGTCGACGATGCGATCCAGATGTTCTGCGAACACGAGCAGATCGATGCAGAGTGGCGCGGGACCGCGTGCGATCGCGTGATAGGTCAGGACGAGCGCCGCAGGTCTCACGTGCCGGCACTCTGGCGTGCGGCGGCGATCGTCGCGAGATAGCCCGCGATGTGCGGCTCCTCCGACCAGCGCTCGAGCCACGCTTCGCGGCCTTGCCGGCCGAGGGTGGCGCGCAGCTCCGGATCGGTGCGAAGCTGGTCGAGCGCGTCCATCAGCTCAGCGTCGGTGCGATAGACGATGCCGCCACCGCTGTCGGCGATCAGCTCGGGAAGCGCCCCGAGATCGTGGACGATCGCCGGGGTTCCCTGGGCGAACGCCTCGAGGATCACGATGCCGAACGTCTCGAAGCCGATCGACGGGACGAGAAGCGCGACTGCGTCGCGGTAGAGGGAGGCGAGCGACGCCGGATGAAGGCGACCGAGGAAGTGGACGTGAGGGAGGCCCGTCGCCTGCCGTCGCAGCTCGTCCTCATAGTCGCCATCGCCGACGATTACGAGATCGGCCTTGTCGTAGTCGTGGAATCGTTCGAGCAGCTTCTGCACGCCCTTGAGCCGCTCGAGCCGCCCGACGAAGAGGAAGTACGGCCGCCCGGTTGGACGCTCGTACGCCGGATCGTCGGTACTGATATCCGTGGTGGGGAGGAAGTTCGGGAGGTGGACGATCGGCCGCGTGAAACCGCGTTCGTGGTGGGCGTCGATCGTGAAGCGGCTCGGCGAGAGGAAGACATCGACGTTGTCGAGCTCGCGCTCGAGCAGGCCTGTGTAACGCCAGAGTTGCGGCGGCCTGTGGAACGAGAGCGTGCAGCGGAGACACTGCGGCTTCCGGCACGGCTCGCGGTTGCGCTTCCAGAGGACGTGCATCGGGCACACGAGCCAGTGCTCGTTCATCGTGTAGAGCTTGAGGCCCGCGCCGTACGCGAGGACCCCGGGGCCGCCGACGAGCGAGATGTTGTGGAAGTGGACGACGTCGAACGGCTCCCGCAGCGCGTCGCGGAGGTGCGCGCCGCTGAGCAGTGGACGCCCGCTCAGATACGTCGCCAGCGGATCGAGCCTCCCGAACGACGTCTCGATCGGGCGGAGCGTGACCCCAGGCTCGTTTGGAAACACACCAGGCGTCTTGCGAGGGCCGAGGAGATCGAAGGCGGCGACGCTGTGGACGACCGTGACCTGGTGACCGCGGCGGGCGAGCTCGTTCGAGAGCCGGTAGATGTGCATCGCATCTCCGCCGAAGCTCTGTGGGGGGTAGAAGGTCGTGACCATGCAGATCGACAGAGAACTGTCAGCCACGTTGCTCTCCGGCGGTGTCGTGGACGAGATCTCGCAGTCGCGCTCCCGCGGTGCGCCAGGAGAGGGACGCAACAGCCGTCATGCACCGCACGGCCACGGCCTGACGCGCTTGCTCGTCCGCGAGGAGCGCTGTGAGCTGGGCGAAGAGCTCGCCCGTGTCGCTGGGCAGGAAGAACCGAGCGGCATCGCCGAGCGTCTCCCGATGAGCGGGCAGATCACTGAGCAGGAGCGCCGCACCGCAGGCGGCGGCCTCGACGGCAGGTAGCCCGAACCCTTCCGCGAGAGAGGGGTTGACCACCACCTCAGCGCCGGAGTAGAGGCCGGCGAGGGTCTCGTCTGAGACGAATCCGGGCAGGACGACGCGATCGACGATGCCGAGTTCGCGAATCTGGCGTCGGACGTCCGCCGCGGCGGAGAGAAAGGCGTCGCCTTCGAGGGCGCCGACGATGACGAGACGCGGCGCGGCGGACAGCTCGGCAAAGGCATCGAGAAGGGTTGGGATGTTCTTGTGCGGGCTTACGCCTCCGGCTGCGCAGAGCACGAACGGCTCGTCGGCGCCGAGGCCGATCTGCACGCGGGCCGTACTGATCTCAGTCGCGGAACGCGGGCCGAACACGGCATCGGGCGCCTCAGGTACGACGGCGATGCGCGCGGGATCGAGCGAAAGGCGCTTCGCGAGCGACTCGCGTGCCGCCTGGGAAACCGTGAAGATCCGCGTCGCGTGGCGCAGCGCATGCCGCTCCTTCAGATGCCAGAACAGGCGCGCGCGGCGTTGCGGCAGCGTCAGCTCGGGCAGTTCGTGAACGGTCACGTCGTGGATCCCGACAACGAACGGGACGCGCCCGACCGGGAAGTAGCTGTACACCGACGGAAACACCATTGCGGAGACGCCGCTCCTGCGCACCGCACCGGACAGCCGACGCAGGTCGCCGATGCTCCGGCGCGAGTCTGCGGAAGCCGCTTCGGTGGTCACTCGCCGAAGGGGAACGCTGCGGACAGTCGCCGACGGCGGTGCCACGATCGGGCTGTCGACAAACAGGTCGTAGCTCGTGTCCGGGTCGAGCGCGATCAACTGCGTGACGACGTTCCTCGTGAAGCGGCCGAAGCCGCGTCGGTTGTTCCAGCTCGTCGCGTCGACGCCGACCCGCATCGCGGGCTACCGAACCCGGAGCAGGCTACGTCCGCCGCCGAACGCGTAGCCGATCGCCTCGCCAAACGCCCAAACGGCGAGGTACAGGAGGACGAGCGGCGTCGCTCCAACGAGCGTTCCGGTGTGACCGCCCGCCCGGAGAACATTCCGGCTGATCCGCGCGTAGAGCAGTGGAGGGAGCAGCGGCGATGCGAGGACGTACACCACTCGCTTCCAGCCGAGTTCCGGGTTTCGCATCCCGGCGTACGAGCGGGAGTAGTGGTAGCGCTGCGAAAGGAACTCGCGCAGGTCGAAGTCCTTGGCGTGGTCGATGACGAGAGCCGGGTCCGCCCAGAGCTCGAAGCCTCGCTCCAGGAGCCGCGCATGGAGCCAGTTCTCCCAGCGACCTTCGGCGAGGAGGTCGGCCATCGCCGCGACGGCGCTGCGGTCGTACGAGACGTTCATTCCAACCAGGCCTGGAGCCGGGCCGGTCGGCCCCGGTTCGAGGTATGCGCTGTACTCGCAGAAGAACGCGGCCCAGTCGCGGAGGCGATCGTCGACGGCGTTGTGAACAGGGCCGCCAACGACAGCGTGACCTTCCTCGTGCCTGCGCGCGATCCCGTCCGCCCAACCCGGGCGGACGACGCAGTGATCCTCGATCAGCGCGGCACAGGGAGCGAGGGCGGCCGCGATGCCGGCGGCGCGGAGCTCGGGAACAGTCATCTGCTCGTCGAACATGAGTAGCCGTACGCTGGGCCACTCCTCGCGCACGCGGGCGCGGGTGGCCTCATCGGTCGAGTCGGCGACGATGACCTCGGCCCACGGCGCCGTGCTCTGGAGCGAGTCCAGACAGTCGCCGAGGTACGGGAACCCGTTGACGGATGCAACGACGACAGTGAGCCGAGGCTCACTCATGGCGTTCTCAGAGCGTCGAAGTGACCGCGTGCCTCACCGAGCGCCCAGGCCGCATCAAAGACGAGGAGCAGCGGGAGGGACGCGATGAACTTCGCGCGATGGCGGCCGCGGGCAAAGACGACCCGAGCCGAACGCGCAAGCATCAGCGGCGGGACGACGAACGAGAGTGCGATCCCCGTCACGTTGCGGAGCGCCGAGAAACGCCGTCCGCGCTGCCGCCCGTACTCGCGGCCGTGCAGGAGGCGTTGCCGGCAGAAGGCGGTAAACCCCGCCGACCGCCCCTGCCGGACGAGGAGCGCCGGGTCGTGGACGAGGGTCGCACCGCGTTCCTGGAGTGCGCGGTGGACTTCCGGCTCCCAAAAGCCGTCCTGCCAGGTCTCCCGTACCTCGCCGAGCCGATCGCGCCGGTAGGCAGCGTTGTCGCCGGGGAGGTCGAGCGATTCGTGGACCGGGAACGGCGGCAGGTCCGCCGAATAGCGGCAGAAGTACTCCGCCCAGTCGGCGAGCCGCAGGCCGTCGCCCGCGTCGATCGCGCCGCCCAAGGCGTCGATCCCGTGGCTGAGGCGATCTCGAATCGTTGCCACCCAGTCGTCCGCGACCTCCATCGGCGAGATCGTCAAGGCGACGATCGCGCCGTCGCTGAGGTCGATCCCCGTTTGCCAGAGCTCCGGCACGAGCGCTCCCGGGCGCGTCTCGAAACGCGCGAACGGGAACTGTGTCCGTAGCGAGTCGTCACTCGGCGTCGCTTCGCAAACGATCACCTCGACATCGCTGCCTGGCCCAGCTTGCGGCTCGATCGAAGCGAGGCAGCGTGCGACAGATCCGAAGGCGCCGTTCGAGGCGACGACGATCGAGATCCTAGAAGACGAGGTCGACATTCAGGAGTTGGTCGACCGTCTCGCCTTCCTCGTGATACTCAGCCTCCGCGTTCACTGACCAGACGTCGTATTCGGTCCCGTCGAGATGGTTGAGCGTCGCGAGGATCGCGGTCCACATCGAGTGATCTTGGTTGTTGTAACGGTGCAAGCCGTTCCGGCCGAAGGTCTTCAGGTTCTCGAAGCCGGCGATGTAGCCGTGGAGCGTGAGAACGGCGTCGCGGTAGTCGCCGTCGTACATCGGGTAGGCACGGGGCACCTGCACCTTCACGCCGTCGATCACCTTGGCCGGGTCGAGGAGCCCGATCGAGGCAAGCTCCCTCGTCGCAAGCGCCACGGCATCGTCGGTCGACATCTCCCAGATGTCGTCGCCTTCGAAGCAGAAGTACTCGGCGCCTAGGCAGGTCGTTCCCGGCTTGACCATGTCAGGGCTCCACGCGCCGAAGTTCTGCACGCGGCCGGCGCGCGTGCCGGGGTCGTGGAGGTAGATCCAGTTGTCGGGGAAGGGCTGCTCGTCGTCGATGATCAGCGCGACGAGGCAGAGGTCGCGGTAGCGGAGGCGGCGCGCTGCGGCGACGACGTCCGCAGCCGGCGGCGGTTCCAGCGACAGGATCAGCTCGGAGAGCGGGATGCTCGACAGCACTGCGTCGACCGGGACGGTCGTCGTGGTTCCGTCGCTGTCGACGACGATCTCCTTGACGCGACCGGCATCGTGGCGAATAGCCACGCAGCGATGGTTCAGCCGGACCGGGATGCCGTTCGCCTCCACGCGGGCCTGGAACGCCTCCCACATCTGACCCGGGCCGAGCCGCGGATAATGGAACTCCTCGATCAGCGTTGTCACCTGTTTTCTCTGCAGGCCGAGGATGTTCAGGACGGCCTTCGTGAACGAGAAGTCCTTGATCCGCTGGGCGGCCCACTCGGCGCGGATCTCCGAGCCTGGGATCCCCCAGACCTTCTCCGTGTACGGCCCGAAGAACGCGCGGTACAGCCGGCGGCCGAAGCGCGCCTCGACCCAGTCCTCGAAGGTTTCCTCGGCGTGGCGGGAGCGGTTGATCCGGCTCCAGAAGTAGGAGAGCGCGCAGAGCGCCGACTCGCGGAGGCCGAGCCGCGAGAGTACATCCTTCGCCTCTAGCGGATAGGCGAAGAAGCGGCCGTGGAAGTAGATGCGCGAGAGGCGCGGGCGGAGGAGGAAGTCGTCGCCGATGACCGTCTCCCAGAGCCGCTTGACCGGGGCGAGCTTCGTGAAGAAGCGATGCCCGCCGAGATCGAAGCGATAGTCGCCGTACACGACGGTCTTCGCGATCCCCCCGACGGTGCCGTCCGCCTCGTACACAGTGGCCGCGGCGCCACGCAGCGCGAGGACGTACGCGGCGGTGAGACCGGCCGGGCCGGCGCCGAGAATCGCCACGCCCGCGGCTCCGTTCGAATCCTGGTTTTCTAGCGGGGCTTCGGCAGACACGAGCCGACGAGTCTATCCGGGGGCATGGTCGTCACCCAGGTGTGCGGATCGACCGCGCGGGATCTACGCTGGGACAGTGGAGACCGAGGTACCTGTGGTGACGGCTTTCGCCGACCGCATCCGTGCAGCCGAGGAGCTCGGCCTGTCGCCGCTCGCGGTTCGCTCCTACGAGACGCGTGGTCGAGCTGTCGCCGAGGAGCCGTGCGGCGTGCGCACGCCATTCCAGCGCGACCGCGACCGGCTCGTCCATTCGAAGCCGTTCCGCAGGCTGAAGGGAAAGACCCAGGTCTTCATCGACCCCGAAGGCGATCATTTCCGCACGCGGATGACGCACACGCTCGAGACAACCGCGATCTCGCGGGTCGTGGCTCGCGCGCTGCGGCTGAACGAAGATCTCGTCGAGGCGATCGGCCTCGGCCACGACACGGGCCACACGCCGTTCGGGCACGCTGGTGAGCAGGCGCTCGATGTCGCGCTGCGCGAACGGTTCGACCGCCGCTTCCGCCACAACGAGCAGTCACACCGCATCGCGCGCCAGCTCAACCTCACGAGCGAGGTCTGCGACGGGATCCTCACGCATACCGGCCCGGTCGAGCCGGCGACGCTCGAGGGAAGGATCGTCCGGCTCGTCGACCGGGTTGCCTACATCAACCACGACATCGACGACGCGCTCCGCTACGGGCTGCTCCGCGAGTCTGATCTGCCACAGGCCGAGATCGCGTTGCTGGGCTCGACGGGCTCCGAGCGGATCGACCGGCTCGTGCACGACATCGTCGAGGCGTCGGAGCGGGAGGGAGACATTCGTCAAACTGCCGCGATCGGCGAGGCAATGCTCGCGCTCCGCGCCTTCATGTTTGAGCGCGTGTACCTCGGCCCGCACGTCGAGCCGGAGCACCGGCGCGCACGTGAGACCGTCGCCGCGATCTTCGAGGCACTCGTGGCCGAGCCGGAACGGTTGCCAGCCGGCGACGGCGAGCTCGCGACGAGGATCACCGACTACCTCGCCGGCATGACCGACCGCTTCGCGCTCGCCTACGCCGCCGCTCTCTAGCAGTGCGCAGTTTGTCGCCGCTGCGAACCGCCACATTCAGAAAGGCTGGCGCTGGTGACAAGCTTCTTCGAGAAATCGTGGGAATTATCATCAAGAATGGACGCAGATAGTGACCCTGGTGATACGCAAAGAAGAGGATCCACCAAACTACAGACCGGGTGGGCTCGGTCTTAGGGATGCCAAGCGGGCTGGAGACGTGGAGTTCCTCGTTGGTAAGTTGGTTGACCCAAAGCTTCGATTCAGGGCCGTACGCTATCTGGGTGACATGGGGGCCAGCGAGGCGGCGGAGCCGATCGCGCGGCTGCTCACAGCGAATGATCGGGCCGTGCGGGCCATTGCCTCTGAGGTCTTGGGACGGCTGGGCGCACGTGAATACTGGGACAGGCTATTCATCATGGCGCGTGACGATCTGGAGTGGGGTGTTCGCTCCTGGGCCGTCGCCTCTCTTGGTCGTCTGGGAGGCATCGCAGACACGGCGGAGCTGGCCGGGCTCCTGTCGGACGCGCGTTGGGAAGTTCGGTTCACAGTTGCGCGGGCGCTCACACGTGTGGGGGACAAAGCTGCTCTTCCGGCGCTGAAGGAGGCTGTGCGTCGAGAGGCATGGTGGCGACTTGGACGCCGACGATATCTTAGAAAAGAGATCGGGTATCTCCGGGCAGGTTGCCTGCCGGCGAAGCGACTCAACCCGTAGCTGATGGCGCTGCAGGCTGCCACTCGAAACCGCGGTCGCAGAACTCGGGTCAGGTCTTCGGTGTGTCGTCTACGCGTTCTTGGCGCCGGGTTCGGCAGTCGATAGCGTGAGTAGACATAAGTCTGAGGTTTGCGGCCACCTTGTCGAGCAGAGCCGCGAGTTTTTCGCCGCGCCGGAACGCTTCCTTCCAGTGCCATTCCCTGCTTCAGCTCGGGGCGAGGGCGAAGTGGCGACGTGGATCACCGAATACCTCGTCGGATGACAGATCGTTCCGCGCTGACGTACGCCGCCGCTCTCTAGACTCGGGCGGAGTGGCCCGCATCAAGGATTCGTCCGTTCGCGACGCAGTTGCCGCGGCCGACATGGTTGAGGTCGTCTCGGCGCGGACGGCGCTGCGGAAGGCGGGCGGGCGCTACGTCGGCCGCTGCCCGTTCCACGAGGAGCGGACGCCGAGCTTCTCGGTGAACGCCCCGGACAAGCTCTACTACTGCTTCGGCTGCGGGAAGGGCGGCGACGTCGTCTCGTTCGTGCGCGAGACCGAGAACCTCGACTTCGTCGAGGCGATCGAGTTCCTGGCCGAGCGGTTTCGCGTACAACTCGAGTACGAGGAGACGTCGCCGGCGGCGGACGAGGCGCGACGCCGGCGCGAGCGCCTGTACGCGGTGCTCGATCAGGCTGCGACGTTCTTCGAGCGGCAGCTGTGGGAAGGTGCGGCCGGGGAGCCGGTGCGCGCGTATCTCGCGAGCCGCGGCCTAGGTGACGCGATCACGAAGGAGTTCCGGCTCGGGCTGTCGCCCGGCGCTGGGTTGGCTGCGAAGGCGAAAGAGAAGGGCTTCACCGAGGCCGAGTTGCGCGCAGCCGGCCTCGTCAACCAGCGTGGCAACGACTACTTCCCGCCACGGCTCATGTTCCCGCTTGCCGACGCGCGGGGCCGGACTATCGGCTTCCAGGCGCGCAAGCTGCGCGACGACGACCCGCTGCGCGGTAAGTACGTCAACTCGCCGGAGGGCGAGCTGTTCCACAAGAGCGCGATCCTCTACGGGCTGCACCTGGCGCGGCCGGCGATCGCGAAAGAAGACCGCGCGGTCGTCGTCGAGGGCAACACCGACGTGATCGCGCTCCGCCAGGTTGGGATGGAGGCCGTCGTCGCGTCGATGGGTACCGCACTGACCGACGCGCATCTCCGCGAGCTCAGCCGGCTGACGAAGCGCCTGTATCTCTGCTTCGATTCGGATGCGGCCGGGGAGGAGGCAACGCTGCGCGGGATGGAGCTCGCGGTCGGGCAAGGCTTCGACGTCAAGGTCGTGTCGCTCCCGAAAGGACAGGATCCCGCCGATGCGCCGGCCGGTTTCGGCGACCGGCTACCCGGTGCGTCGAGCTATCTCGTCCACCGCGTGCGGCTCGAGATCGCGCGTGCATCCGACCGCCAGGAGGCGTTTGTTCGCGCTCGGGCTGTCGTGGAGAAGGCCGCTGACTCGCCGGAGCGGCAGGAGGCGTTGCGGATCATCGGCGACGCTCTGGATCTGCCGCGTGAGACGCTCGCGGGAATCGCCCCGGCGCGCGGGAGCGGGAGAACGGGCGGCGCGGTGCCGCAGCGATTGTTGGACGCCGGGGCTCGTCTGGAGCGAGACGCGCTGGCTGCCTGTCTTGCTCATCCCCCGCTGCGAGAGGGACTGCGGCAACTCGGAGCGGATCTCTTCGACGACGAGCTCCATCGGCGGTTCCGGGCGGTGCTCGTCGACGGCGCTTCCGAGGACGGCGATCTCGTCGCGCTCCACGCGGAGCTCGACGCGCGGATCGAGCGCGAGCGAATCACCGAGCACAACGGCACTGAGCGCCTGTTGCAGCTGCGCGAACGGAAGCTTCGCCGCGAGCTCGCGGAACCAGGACTCGACATGGCGCACGCCAAGGAGCTGCAGGAGCATCTGGCCAAAGTTCGCCAGGCGCTCTCCGAGCTGACGTAGGCTCCGGGTATCGATCAGGTTCACGATATGGGCGGGATGCCGGGGTTTGGCCGGGTTGTCGAACCGGGTGTCGACGCGGCGTACCACGAGCGCTGGGAGCCGCGGGTGTTCGCGCTGTGGGCCATCACGTCCGCCGAGGGTCTCACCGCGGGCTCTGGGCGTCAGCTGCGCGAGAAGATGCCGCCCGAGGAGTACCTCCGTGCGTCCTACTACGAGCGCTGGCAGTGGAGCAATGAACGGCGGCTGCTCGCGAAGCGCACGATTGTCGAAGGCGAGGTCGACGGCTGGGTCGAACGGCTGCGCGCGGGCGCGCCGGCGCCAGAGCACGTCGACGCGGCGCAGGCCGAGCGCGTCCTCGCCGTCGTGCGCACTGCGACCGAAGAGCTCGGGCCGGCGGGCGCGACCACATTCGTACCCGGCGACCGCGTCAGCGTACGACAGCTGAAGCCAGTCGGCCACACGCGCTGCCCACGCTACGTCCGCGGAGCCAATGGCGTCGTCACGGCGGTGCGCGGGACATATCCGCTACCTGACGAAGGCCTGCGCCGTGGCGAAATCGAGCCCGTGTACGCGGTGTCGTTCGACTCGGTTGATCTCTTCGGTGCGACAGACGAGCCGACGTGGACCGTGCTCCTCGATCTGCAGGAGAGCTACCTGGAGGCCGCATGACCCACGACCACGATCACGATCACGATCACGACGAGCACCACCACCATCATCATCCGCAGGAGAAGTCGGCAACCGAATTGCGCGTCGAGGCTCTCGAAGCACTGCTCGCAGAGAAGGGCCTTGTGTCAGGCGAGGCCATCGACGCGGTTGTCTCGTACTACGAGAACGACGTCGGTCCGCAGAACGGGGCTCGCGTCGTCGCGCGTGCGTGGGCGGACCCGACCTATAAGGAGCGGCTGCTCGCCGACGGAACGGCGGCTGTCAAGGAGTTCGGCTTCACCGGCTTCGAGCTGAACACGCTCGTCGCCGTCGAGAACACGCCGAAGGTCCACAACGTGGTCGTCTGCACACTCTGCTCCTGTTACCCGTGGCCGGTTCTCGGGCTGCCGCCGACCTGGTACAAGAGCGCGCCGTACCGCGCACGCGTGGTCTCCGAGCCGCGAGCTGTGCTGCGCGAATTCGGGCTCGAGCTACCCGCCGAGGTGGACCTTCGGGTGTGGGACTCGACGGCCGAGGTGCGCTACCTCGTGGTGCCGGAGCGGCCGGACGGAACCAACGGCTGGAGTGAAGAGGAGCTGGCGCGACTCGTACCGCGGGACGCGATGATCGGCACCGCGCGAGCACTCGAACCCTCTGTATGACCCAGCTCGCGGACCTCGACAGTGCGCTGGCCGAAACGGCACCGCTACCGCGAGCAAACGGGGAGCTCGTCTTCGACGAGCCTTGGCAGGGTCGCGCGCTCGGCATGGGCATCGTCGCGCTCGAGAGCGCGGGTATCTCACTCGTCGAGTTCAGCCCGTTCCTAGCCGAGGCGGTCGCACGCCACGGCTACGACCCGGCCGAGCCGGCGGCTGCCGCGTACTACACCGCGTGGCTCGACGCGCTCGAAACGTGCCTCGCCGGCCGGGGCCTGCCGGGGGTCGTTGGCTAGAATCTCGCCGGCCTTCCCCGGTAGCTCAATTGGCAGAGCACTCGGCTGTTAACCGAGGGGTTGTTGGTTCGAGTCCAACCCGGGGAGTACACCAAGTCCCTGGCCGTGAGCTTCGCGTCATTTCTCCGTACGGAGAACCGTGGCGCCGTAGGGGTAGACGAGCCTGCCACCTTGAGAGAGAACTCGCTCGGCTTCGAGCTCGAAGCGATGTCGCAGCCGTTCGACCGACATTGAGTCGGCGCTTCCGATACGACTGCGCACCTCGGTGACGATCGCGGTTTGCGCATCCCAGAAATCCTTGGCCGACTCGTAGCGCACCTCGTGGGCGATCCAGCTGACACGTGGGCTGCTGAATCCAGCGCTGCGTAGCGACTCCCGCAACCGCGGGAGCGGCCCACGGACTGCAGGCCAGCCTACGAGCGCTGGTTGATCCGGATCCGGCAGGAGCTCAGAAGCGAGCCGGAAGAGGAGGTTCGGGCCGCGTAGCTCTGGTCGCCCGTGCGCCCGGGCGAGCGCGACCGCCCGCTTGACCGTGTACTGCGCGAGCGGCAGCAGCGTGGCCGGTCGGCCCGCTCCGAAACCGATGACGAGTCTTCCTCCAGGCCTGAGTACCCGACGCATCTCGGCGATAGCCGTATCGATGTTCGGAAAATGCAGTACGGCGCAGAGCGACAGCACGACGTCGAACGAGGAGTCGGCGAAGTCGAGACTCTCGGCGTCCATCCGCTCATAGCGGAGAACGCCGGCTGCGAGCGCGGCTTCGCTCAGTCGGCGCGCCTCGTCGAGCATCCCGTTGGAAATGTCGACGCCAACCACCCGGCCGTGGGGTTCGACAAGAACTGCTGCCCGGCGTGAGGCGATGCCGGTTCCACAACCAACATCCAGGACGGTCGTCCTGCGCCAGTTCGCGCGTAGGATCTTGCGTACGTCCGGCCACGGCTACTCGCTTCGCCCTCAGAGCGTGCGGCGCGTGAGTGTCGGATCTCAGACCTTCACCGACCCCACCGGCGACAGCGGCATCGGGCCGGACGCGTCCACCGTGACGGTGTCGAACGACGACGCCGGCGGGCTGAGGTTCGACATCACGATTCCGAACCGGCCGCTCACCGGCCAGGACATCGTCTTCATCCTGCTCGACACGGATCTGAACGCGAGCACCGGGAGCGGCGGCATCGACTACGTGTTCCTCGCAGATGCGTCGAGCTGGGATCTTCTGAGCTGGAACGGCTCGACGTATGTGTCTGCGCCCGCGCCGACGTTCGGCGTAACGGAGGGGGGCGGTGTTCTGACGTTCTCCGGGAACCGGAGCGACCTGGCCTCGACCGGCGGCTTCAATTTCGGTCTGGCGACGAGCGGCGACGGGTCGAACGTCTCTGAGCGCGCACCTGACTCCGGGATCTGGACGTACACGCTGGTCATCGGAGGTGGAACGACAACCTCGTCGACCTCTGCGACAACGGGAACCACCACCACGACGACCACGACTACGACAACGACACCTACCACCACGACGCCGCCACCGCCTCCGCCGCTCAGCCTGCGCGTGGCGAAATTCGTCGTCGGTTCGGCAAAGTCGGGCAAGGCCCTCGACGTGCTCTTGATCGTCTTCCGCGAGGACACAGGTGAACCACTCGGAAGCGGCAAGGTCACGTGTGCAGCGCGTGTCGGCACCAAGCCGCTTCGCCTCAGCGCGAAGGGCGGCCCGAAAGTCGGTCTCGCGCTCTGCGAATGGAAGCTCGCGAAGACCGCGAAAGGCAAGCGTGTCACGGGAACGATGAAGGTCACGTTCCAGGGCGTCTCGGTGACGAGGGCGTTCTCGAAGCGGATCAGCTGACGTGGCGGGCGGGGGTCGGGTTGCGCCGACCCCCGCCCGCTCGATAGCGGAGGGATCGACGTGCGCAGGGCGAATGTTGGCCTATGCGCCGGCTGGCGATCTTGAGCATGCTCGCCGCGAGCGGTGCCCTCGCGCCGGCGGCACACGCCGCGGGACCGAAGCCGAGTAGCAGCGTCGCCGCTCTTCAGGTCGGGCTCCGCGCCAAGCGGCTGTATGCCGGGCCGATCGACGGGCTCGCGGGTCCACTCACCAAAGCGGGTCTGACGCGGCTCGAGCGACGACATGGCGCGAAGGTGGACGGCAAGCTCGAGTCCCGCGAGCGCCGGGCTCTCGGCGCCCTCGGGAGGCCGCTGCTCGGTCAGCGTGAGCTGTGGCCGGGGCTGATGGGTTGGGACGTCGCGTCGCTCGAGTTCCGGCTCATCGCCTACGGCCTGCCACGGTCGGCCGTCGACGGGAGGTTCGACGGGGTGACCCAAGCGGCGCTCGAACGGTTTCAGCGGCAGCATGGTCTTCGTCCGGACGGCATCGCGGGTCGCCAGACCTACCGGGCGCTTGCCCGAAGTGGTACCCGCAAGGTGGCGGCGGCACCGCCGCTTCTGACCCATGTCGTAGCGGCGGGTGAGAGCTTCTTCTCGATCGCGGAGCGCTTCCACGTCAGCCCGTGGCTGCTCGCGAAGCAGAACGGACTCAGGCTCACCGGGGTCATCGTGCCCGGGCAGAAGCTGCGGCTACCTCGCGGCGCGACGACAGCCAGCGGCCCAAGCGAGCCGGCCAGTCGCAGTTCGGTTCGCGACTCGCTCGATCACTGGTCGGCGGTGTACGGCGTCGATCCCGCGCTGGCGCGAGCGCTCGCATGGATGGAGTCCGGCTTCCAGCAGGATGTCGTCTCGAACGTCGGTGCGATCGGCGTTCTGCAGCTTCTGCCGGAGACCTGGTCCTGGGTCGATGTCGTGCTCCTCGGCCAGCGCACCCCACGGACGGCCGACGGGAACGTCCAGGCGGGCGTCCGCTACCTGCGCTGGCAGCTCGACCAGTTCCACCGCGACCGCAGGCTCGCTCTCGCCGGCTGGTACCAGGGCGCGCGCGCGGTGCGCGAGATCGGGCTCTACGACGACACGAAGCAGTTCGTCTCGATCGTGCTGCAGCTCTACGGCAAGGTTTGATCCTCGCCGATATCTGCTGCCTCGGCCAGGGAGAGAAGCTTGCCGTCCTCGCGTGCCGCGTCGAAAGCGGTCCCGGTCGCGCGAAACACGAGTTGTTCGTACTGCTCCCGGAAGCGTGACCACTGCCCTATCGGAGCCGACGCTTCCTCGCTCTCGATCGCACCCCACAGTCGTCCCGCCGCGGCCGGCTCCCCCCGGAGTGCCGCACAGCTCGCAAGCTCGGCGGTGGAGAACACGGCCGCCATCCGGTCGCCGATCCCGATCGCCAGCGTCAGCGACCGATGTGCGTAATCCTCAGCAGCCTGGAGTCGGTCCCTTCGTCGCTCGAACTCGCTCAGATTCATCAGCTCGTGAAGCTCCCACCACGTCCAGCCGAACTCGTGGGCGATAGCAGCACTCTCCTCATGCAGGCTGTGGGCCGTCTCCGTGTCGCCTTCGAGATCTGCTTTCCAACCCAGATAGGAGAGCACCTGCGCTTCGCCGACGCGCCGTCCCAGTCGTCTGAAGTCGATGTACGCGGCTTCGATCAACGGCCAGGCCTGATCGGTCTGTCCCCTGTTTGCAAGGTTGGCGCCGACCCGGAAGCGAAGGTTCGTTGCTCCCTGTTCGTCGCCGATCTCTTCGAAGAGGTCGAGACTTGCCCGGTAGATCGGCGCGGCGGCCTCATGTTCGCCATAGATGTCGAGCGCTCCCGCGAGTGTGCGTAACGCGGCCGCGCGGAGCGGACGCTCGGCCGAAGGCGCTGCCTCCAGCAAGCGCTCGAGCCACGCCGCACCCTCGAGTGGCTCGTGGATGACCCAGAATTGTTCGAGCGCGACCCCCAGTTCGAGACCGAGATCGGCATCGTGCTCGAGCGACCACCCGAGCACGGCCCGGATATTGTCGAGCTCCGGGGTGAACAGGTGGAGATCACTGCTTCCCCCGCCCTGATCAGCGACTTCCGCAGGCACGGAGGCTCGCGCCTTGCGAGCAAGCTCGAGAAGCCATTGCATGTGTCGCCGCTGGATGTCGCCTTCGTCGCCCGAGTCGGCGACCCGTGCGGCGGCGAACTCGCGGATTGTCTCGAGCATCCAGTAGCGGTCCGTACCGTCCGCGTCGGTACGTCTTCGGAGGAGGCTCTTATCCAGTAGGGACGCGATGGTGTCGAGGTCGGCGTTGCAGACCTCCTCGGCTGCCTCGAGTGTGCAGCCTCCGCGGAAAACGGCCAGACGTGCGAACCGGCGCTGCTCGGTTTCGTCGAGTAGGTCGTACGACCACGCGATTGTCGCCTCGAGTGTCGCGTGTCGCGGGTCTGCATCCCGGGTACCCCTGAGGAGATCGAGTCGCTCACCGAGCCGTTCGAGCAGTGCCTCCGGCGAGAGGAGCTTCGTCCGTGCTGCGGCGAGCTCGAGCGCGAGCGGCAGCCGGTCGAGGCGAGCGCACAGCTCGTCGACGGCCGGTGTCTGCTCGATGCCAGGTCGCGCCGCTCTCGCGCGTGCGAGGAAAAGCTCCACCGCGTCAGGCGCACGCATCGGCGCGAGGTCGAATTCCTCTTCGCCCTGGATGCGCAGCGCCTCGCGGCTGGTTACGAGCAGCCGGAGCGTTGGTGCTGCAGCAACCAGCTCGGCGAGCACGGCTGCGGCGTCGGGCAAGAGTTGCTCGACGTTGTCGACGAGGAGGAGCGTCCGCTTCTGTCCGATTCGTGTACCAACCGTCGTCAGATCCGCAGACGCTGCACCAAGCCGTTCCGCCACGGCCGGGAGCACCAGCGCGGAGTCGCGGAGCGGGGCCAGAGGGAGGAAGACGGTGCCGCCGTCAGCCTCGTCGGCAAGCAGCCTGGCGAGCTCGATCCCGAACCGTGTCTTCCCGGTGCCGCCGGGGCCGACGATCGTCAGGACGCGAGGGTCGCGTTCGAGTACGGCTGACAGAGCGTCGAGCAGTTCTCGCTCTCGACCGACGAACGGTGTTGCCGGCGTCGGCAGGTCGATGCTTCCGGGAGTGCGCAGAGGCGGGAAGTCGCCGGCACCGAGCTGGACCACGTGCGTGGCACCCTCGACGTCCTTCAGCCGATGCAGACCGAGATCGCGGAGCTCGGCGCCTTCGAGGAGCGCGGCTGTTGCCGCCGAGGCGAGCGTCTGGTTGCCGTGGGCGAGCGCGGCGATTCGTGCGCCTCGGTGCACGTCCGCGCCGACGTAGCCGTCGTTGGTCAGCTGCGGTGCGCCCGTGTGTAGCCCGATGCGGACTCGCACGCGCCCCCCGACGAGGGCCTCGTGTGCCGAAGACGCCGCTTCCGCCGCGCCCGTCGCGGTGGGGAACGCGACGAAGAAGGCGTCGCCCTGCGTGTCCACCTCGACTCCGCCAGCGGTGGCGAAGGCGTCGCGAAGCAGCACCTGATGCTTCTCGAGTTCCGTCGCGTACATCTTCGGCCCGAGCGCATGCAGGAGCCGGGTCGAGCCCTCGATGTCGGTGAACAGGAACGCCACCGTTCCGGTCGGCAGGTCGTTGCGGGCCACAGGCGAGTTATAGGGTCTCGCCGTGGAAGTAAGGGGGCTTGCGACTGGGTTGTGGCGCTGGAAGGCGCCGCACCCCGCCTGGACGCCGGCGGACGAGGAGGACTGGGCGCAGGAGGTTGGCTGCGTCTACGCGGAGATCGACGGCGCGATCGTGCTCGTCGATCCTCTGGTGCCTGCGGAGCCGACTGAGGCGGAGCGGTTCTGGCGTGCCCTCGACCGCGATGTCGAACGATGTGGCGCACCGCTCGTGCTCACGACAGTCTCCGACCACGTCCGCAGCGCGGCTGACGTCGGCGAGCGCTATGGAGCAGCCGCGCGTGGCGTCGAGGAGATCGACGGCTTGGAGGCGATTGCCACCACGCGGTTCGAGGAGATCGTCGTCTGGCTGGAGCCGTATCGCGCGCTGGTCGCGGGCGACGTGCTGCTCGGGGACGGCGCGGGCGGTGTGCGCGTGTGCCCGGATGACTGGAACGAAGGGCTCGACCGCAAGGTCGTCTGGGACTCTCTGCTACCGCTGCTCGATCTGCCGGTGGAGCGGATTCTCGTGTCGCATGGAGAGCCCGTCTTGGCGGACTGCCACAACGCGCTGGCACGCGCGTTACGCGACGAGAGCTGAAGCGGCCTCGAACGCGAGACGCGCCGCCACGTCGACCGGTTGCGACCAGAAGCGATCCGGCTCCGAGAAGATCTCGACGTCAAGCGAGCCGGCCCAGCCGGAGAGCGCTAGCGCATCGACGATCTCTTTCGTTCGACCGACGCCCTCACCAGGGAGTAAACGGTCGGTTCGACTCGCTTCCGCCGGCCAGTCGGCGAGGTGCACGCCTGCGATGCGATACGAGGCGCGGGCGATCAGATCCCACAAGGCCGGGTCGTCCCACACGTGGTAGACGTCGATCAGTAGCCCGACTTCGTCGAGGCCGGCCTCGTGCAGGAGTGCCAGCGCATCCTCGATCGAGTTGACGAAGGACGCCGACTCGCGCTGCGAACGGTGCGCAGGCTCGAGCGCCAATGTCACGTCGACCTCTCGCGCAGCCGCCGCAACCCGCTGCAGTCCGTCGACGACGACGGTGCGGGCGTCGCCTGTCGTGCGACCGCCGAGTGGCCCGGTGAGACACAGCACCGACTCCGGGTCGTAGGCAGCCAGCCGCCGCACCGATGCGCACAACCCTTCGATCCGCATCTCGGGGTCGGCCGGTCCCTCCATACCCGGGATGCCGAGCTGCAGGATCGTCGGCACCGCCGGCACGCAGTTGGCGACGGTTAGCCCGTGCTCGCGGAGGAGCACGATGTTTGCCGCGTCGTCGTCGGGCAGTTTGAACTCCCAGATTCCGATCGCGTCGAAGCCGGCCGCAGCGTAGGCGGCGACGTCTTCGGCGAAGGTTGCGTTGACGGTCGAGATCTCCGACAGGGCGAGGTTCACAGCCCGGGAACCTTGGCGAGCAGCCGTCGGTGCACGGGCGGCTTCGTCAGCTCCTTGGCCACGAGGTACCCGGAGCCGCCGCCGAGACCCGGTCCCGGATGCGTGCTGGCGCCGATATGGAAGAGCCCGTCGACCTCCGTGCGGTGGCCGGGAGCCTGGGCGAACGGCCGCCAGAGCAGGTTCTGGTCGAGCGCGCACGACCCCGAGTAGATGTCACCGCCGACGAGGTTCACGTTCAGCCGCTCGAGGTCGGCGGGGGAGAGAACGGTGCGCGCGAGCGTCGACGACGAGAGGTTCTCGATCGATTCGCCCAGCCGGTCGACGATCCGGTCCGCGGACTGCTCTCGCAGCTCTTCCGTCCACGAGCCGTCGCCGACGTCGATCTCTCCTGCAGCATCGCCCTTGACCGGCGCGCGCGGCGTCTCCTGCAGCTGCAGCCAGAGGATCCACTTGCCGTCGGGGGCGCGGGACTGGTCGAGCGCGCACGGTTGGCCGACAGCGATCGTCGAGCGGGCGGGGAGGAGTCCGCGCTCAGCCTCGTTCACGCCGCGCGACACACCATCGATGCCGGTCGTTACATGCACGAGCGGACACCGTGCGAGCTCGGCCGCGCGCGGGCCTGTCCAGTGCGGCAGCTCGTCGAGCGCGATGTGGATCTGCATCTCGCCGCGGCCATAGCGGTAGCGGCGTGCCGCTTCGGTGACTGCACGCGGTACCTCGCCGGGAGCAAGGAGGCGGCCGTAGAGCTGCGTTGGTGTCACGCTCGCGATGACGGCACGTGCTGCAGAGACGGTCTCGCCGCCCGCCAGCCGCACCGCGGTCGCACGTCCACCGGAAACGAGGATGCTCTCGACGTCTGCCCCGGTTCGCACCTCGCCGCCCGCGTCGCGAACGATCCCGCTCAGCGCCTCGACGAGCTTGACGCCGCCACCGCGCGGCACCGGCATGCCACCGAGTTGCAGGGCGCAGGCGATGACCTGGGTCATGAAGCCGGAGGTCGCCTGATCCGGGCCGAGCCCGGTGTGGAGTACCCAGGGCGCGAGCAGCGCTTGCGCCTCTTCCGACGAGAACGTGTCGCCGAGCCAGTCGCGGCACGTCGTGAGCGTCCCGCCGATGAACTCGAGCAGGCCGCGGCGACCGAAGCGATGGAGCGCCTTCCGGCCGAGGTCGAGGCCGGCGCCCGACCACAGCTCGAGGCCGAGCAACCCGAACGAGAGGTCGGCATTGGCCATGAAGCCGTTGAACATCGCCTCCCAGGCGGCCCCGTCTCCCGGAGCGTGCGAGTCGAGCTCGGTGATGTTCGCGCCGAGGTCGGTCGAGACGAAGGCAGCGCGGCCATCGGGAAACACGGAACCGGTAGGCAGGTCGGTGTTCAGGTACTCGACGCCGCGCCGGTCGAGCTCGTCCTTCAGCTCCGCGTAGGCGGCCCCGCCGGTCCAGAGCGGGTGCCACGAGGCCAGCAGCTCGTGTGTGAATCCCGGCGCAGTCAGTCCTTCGACGGTGCGGATGCAGCCGCCCGCGACGTCTTCGCGCTCCAGCACGCAGACGTACCAGCCGGCGCGGGAGAGGAGCGCAGCCCCGGCGAGCGAGTTGATGCCCGCGCCAATGAAGACCGCGTCATGCCGCGCCATGCGCGCGACGTTACCACCTTGACATGTCACCGAAGCCGTGGCGTAGACTCGCGCCATGCTCTTGCGAGAGGTCGAGTACGCACGCCCCGCCACCGTCGACGAGGCGATTGCCATCCTCGCCGATAACGACGGCGCACGCGCTCTTGCCGGCGGGCAGACCCTCGTCAACGTGATGAAAGCGCGGGCTGCCGCGCCCGATGTTCTCGTCGACTTGGCCGATCTCGCGGACCTGCGGCGCATCTCCTTCTCGGACGACCAGTCGATGCTCGCGATCGGCGCGATGGTGACGTCGAGCCAGATCGTCGCGTCCTCGGAAGTGGAAGTTGCGCGGCCGATTCTCGCCGAGGTGGCCGCGACGATCGCTGATCTCCAGGTGCGGAATCGAGGGACAATCGGCGGCAACATCTGCGTCAACGACCCGACGAACCACTTCCCGCCGCTGCTTGTCGCGCTCGGCGCGTCGATGACCATCCAGAGCCGCGACGGCGAGCGGACGGTGAGCGCGGAGGAGTTCTTCCTCGGGGTCTACCTGACTGCCGTCGGCGAGGGCGAGTTGCTCACCCGTGTCTCGGTGCCGACACGCACAACGGGAACCGGCGACGCGATGGCAGGCGTCACGCTCGGAGCCCATGGCACCTACATCGTCAGCGCTGCAGCGAGCGTCGGCCCCGACGGCGTGCGCGTTGCGATCGGCTGCGTCTCGTCGGTGCCGGTCCGAGCTCTCGAGATGGAGAAGCGGCTCGCCGGTGGCGACTACTCCGAGGCTGCCGTCAAAGCAGCCGCCGCAGGGCTCGGGGCGTCGCTCGACCCGCCGTCCGATGTCCACGCCTCGGCCGAGTACAGGAGCCACCTCGCCGAGGTCTCCGCCGTGCGGGCCGTCCTCCAAGCCGCCGAGCGAGCGAGAGGCTGAGATGAGCGAGCCGACCACGAGCCGCACGGTCACGGTCACGATCAACGGGACGATGTACGAGCGCGAGGTCGCGGCCTCAAAGCTGCTCGTCCACTTCATCCGCGACGACCTCGATCTGACCGGGACGCACGTCGGCTGCGACACCGGCAACTGCGGCGCCTGCACGGTCAACGTCGGCGGGCAGGCTGTGAAGAGCTGCATGATGCTCGCCGTCCAGGCTGACGGTCTCGAGGTGACAACGGTCGAGGGACTGGCGGGCGACGAGGGGGAGTTGACGCCGCTCCAGCGCTCCTTCGGGGAGCAGCACGCGCTCCAGTGCGGCTACTGCACGCCCGGGATGCTGATGAGCGCAACCGCGCTGCTCGAGCACACGCCGCACCCGACCGAGGACGAGGTCAAGGTCGCGCTCCAGGGCAACATCTGCCGCTGCACCGGCTACTGGAACATCGTCGAGGCGGTCGTCGCTGCCGGAAAGGCTGGCGCATGACCACCGTCGAGACCGGCAAGAAGACGAAGGTCGCGCCGCTCGAGAAGGGGACGGCGAAAGGCCAGAGCGTCCCGCGCAAGGAGGACCGGCGTCTCGTCGAGGGTCAGGGCACGTTCGTCGACGACATCAAGCGGCACGGGATGGGCTACCTCCACTTCGTACGGTCGCCGTACGCGCACGCGAAGCTCGGCTCGATCGACGTCTCGGCCGCGCTCGAGCTTCGAGGCGTGTACGGGACGCTGACCGGCGACGAGGTCGCGATCCTCACCGACCCGTTCTTCCAGATCGCTGCCCCGCCCGGCGCCGCAGTCAAGGACTACGCGCTCGCGGTCGGGAAGGTGCGCTACATCGGCGAGCCGGTCGTCGCGGTCGTCGCTGAGACGCGCGAGCTGGCCCGCGACGCCGCGGAGCTCGTCGAGGTCGACTACGAGCCGCTGCCCGTGCTTGTCGACGCGCGGAAGGGCCAGGACGCAGACGCGCCGATCCTGCACGAGGAGTGCGACGGGAATGTCTCGTACTCCGGCGTCTGGGAGTGGGGCGACCTCGACGCGGCGTTCGCCGAGGCCGACCACGTCGTCACGATCAAAGAGCTCCACTTCGACCGCTTCAACTCGACGCCGCTCGAGTGCGACGGGGCGCTGGTCGAGTTCAACCGCGGCACCGGTCAGTGGACGATCCACACCAACAACCAGTTCCCGGGCTTCGCCGCGATCATGATGGGTCCGGCGATGCGCGTCGGGCTCGACAAGCTGCGCATCGTCACGCAGGACATCGGCGGCGGCTTCGGCAACAAGATCACATCGCATCCGCAGCTCGTCGTCTGCTGCCTGCTTGCGCGGAAGCTGAAGCGCGCGATTCAGTGGACCGAGTGGCGCACCGACTTCCACCAGTCGATGTCGCACGGCAACGAGCGCTGGTTCCACGACACCGAGGTCGCCGTGAAGGCCGACGGCACACTGCTCGGCTTTCGCACGAAGGCACTCGACGACGCGGGCTCTTACCTCCGTTACGAGCCGCTCGGCGGCGTGATCTGGGCGCAGGTCGCGCCCGGCCTCTACCGCTGGAAGAACATCCGGCTCGAGTTCACGCAGGTGATGACGAACAAGGCGCCGGTCTCGCCGAACCGCGGCTACTCGCGGATGCAGCACCTGTGGCTGACCGAGCGGATCATCGACATCGTCGCCCACGAGCTCGGCTTCGACCCGGTGGAGATCCGCAAGAAGAACTACGTCCAGCCGGAGGAGATGCCGTACGAGACGCCCAATGGCTGCGTCTACGACTCGGGCGACTACCCGCGCACGCTCGACATCGCGCTCGATCTCGTGGGCTACTCCACGCTTGAGGAGCGGCGCGCGGAGGCGGCCTCGCGCGGCAAGCTGCTCGGCTTCGGGATCGGCTCGACGCTCGACTCGGGGACGAACAACTTCGGCCAGTCGCAGCTCATCAACCCCGATCTGCAATTCTCGGGCAACAACGAGGTCGCAACGGTCAAGCTGGATATCTTCGGCGAGGTCGTCGTCACCCTCGGCACCACACCGCAGGGACAAGGCCACGAGACGACCGCGTCGCAGGTGGTTGCGGACATCATCGGCTGCGACACCGACACGGTGCATGTCCGCGTTGGGCACGACTCGTACTGGAACTCGCACGCAGGCTTCTCGGGCACGTACGCCAGCCAGTTCGCCGTTACCGGACTAGGTGCGGTGAAGGGCGCGTCGGACATGCTCGCCGTGGAGATGAAGAAGCTCGCGTCGATGGTGTTCCAGTGCTCGCCGGACGACATCGAGCTCGCCGACAGCTTCGCGCGGATCAAGGGCAACCCGGAAGCTGCGCTGCCGTTCATGGCGCTCGGCGCGATCGTGAACGCGAACAACGCGGGCTTCCCCGAGGATCCGCCGACGCTCAACTGCCGCTACGTCTACCGGCCGCCGTTCGACGTGCCCGACAAGGAGACGAAGAAGGGCAAGCTCACGCTGACGTATGCGACGCAGATCCACGCGTGCATTGTCGAGATCGACCCGGAGACGGGCGTCTACGAGATCGTCGCCTACGCCGCCGTCGACGACTGCGGTACGCGGATCAACCCACAGATCGTCGAGGGCCAGGTGATGGGCGCGACCGCACACGCGATCGGCGCCGCGATGTGGGAGACCTTCGCCTACGACGAGGACGGCAACCTTCTGACGCCCAACTTCTACGACTACCACGTGCCGCACGCGATGGACATGCCACCGCTCAAGACCGGGTCGGTCGAGTCGCCGTCGCCGTTCACATCTCTCGGCACCAAGGGAATGGGCGAGGGCGGCGGCGGCGGCATCCACTGCGTGTGCGCCGCGCTGCAGGATGCGCTGCGTGCGAGTGGGAATGCGATCGTCTACGACAGCCACAACCCTTATCACCGGGTGTGGGAGATGCTCCAGGATTCCGAGTCCACCCGAGCGAACGTCGAGGTGTCGGCAACGTGAATGTCAGCGGAACGAAGGAGTTCGACGCGCCGCGCGAGACGGTATGGGCAGTGCTCGACGACCCGGCCCAGATGGCGCAGATCATGCCGGGGGTGGAGAGCTTCACGATCACGGACGAGAGACATTGGCAAGCAAAGGTCAAGATCCCGCTCGGCCTGGGCGGTCTGAAGATGACGATCGACTTCGAGAAGCTCGCTGAGACGCCGCCGGATTTCGCGTCGCTGAACGCGAAGGGGAAGGGCGTCGGCGCGCTGATGAACATGACGACCGAGTTCCGACTCCGAGCAGACAGTCCCGACCGCACGACGATGGACTGGTCGGCCGACGTGAAGATCGCCGGCCCGGTCGGCTCGATGGGCCAGCGCGTCCTGCAGCCGATCGTCAACCAGCAGGTCGGGAACGTCCTGAGCGCGCTTGAAGCGCAGGTGCAGAAGGCGAAGTCCGCGTAGGCGGGGCGCGAACGAGCATCGCCGAGCGAGAGCGACCGTCTCGGAGGCCGCTGCTGACTACCCCGGCAGCACGCGTGAACGGACGCGCCTCCCATAGGCAACGACGCCGCCGCCGAACAGCACGAGGCCAACCAACAACCACGGCAAGAGACGGGACGCCATCACCGCAGCGACGAACGCGGCCGGCGCGAGGGCGAGCCGCCCGGAGACACCGCGCCGAGCGCCACGCCACAGCCGACAAGCACCCACGCCCAGAACCCAGGCCCTGCCGCTGCGGTAGCTGCGAACGCTGCGAACCGAAGCTCCGGTCGACCGAGCATTCCAGCGGGCCTGTGCACGTCAGTCATTCAGCACACGAGGTAGTAGATCTCGACCTCCTGGTCGACGGAGTCTTCCCGCCAGTGCGCGTAGATCTCCCAGCGCGGGCCGACTCGTTCGACGCCGTGTCTACCGCACCAGGCGACCACTGCTTCGTGCGCCGCACCAAGATCCTCGTAGCGCCCGCGATGAGGCGTCATGGCCACGCGGCCGGTTGGGAGGCTCGACGAGATGACCCGGCCTGCGTCCAGAAACGGCCCTGCGACCTCCACGCCGACCTCGACATTCGGGACATCGTCCTTGTAGAGCATGACTTCCGGTTGGGCGTGCTTGCAGCCTCGAGCCTGACGGCTGCCCAGACCTCGTCGAGGAGCTTCCCCCAGAGTGTGGGGAACGCGGCCCACGTCGTCGTCTCGGCAATGACGGCGGTCGGCTGTGCCGGCGTCATCATTTCTGTCACCGAATAGCGCATGACGTCTCTCCTGGCACCACGTCCCTAGTGGTGGCCACGAGCGGGAGAACCGTACCAGGGCATGGTGTAGTGTCCGCTGACATGTCACCGACTTGCGCACGCGGAGGCTGACGATGGCGGTGCCCCTGAGGATCGGCGTGATGCAGCTGACGATGGAGCCGCTCGACGAGATGCTCGCGTCGGCCCGCGCGATGGACGAGGCCGGGATGGACACGATCTGGCTCGCCGAGGCCTATCCGTGGTGGCGCAAGCACCAGATGGAAGCGAAGTCCTCGACGGTCGTCTCGGCGTTGATGGCGCGCGAGACGAAGCGCCTGACGATCGGCTGGGGGATCATCTCGCCCTATACGCGCCACCCGGTGCAGGCCGCGATGGACGCGCGGGTTGTGCAGGAAGCGGCGGGGCCGGGGCGTTTTATCGTCGGCTTCGGTACCTCGAAGATCTTCCTCAACAACACGAAGCAGGGCGGGCCGCCGAAGGTGACGAAGCCGCTCGCGCATATGCGCGATTCGGTCGAGATCATGCGCGGCGTCCTCGGCGGCGAGCGCTTCGAGTACGACGGAAAGGCCTACTCGGCCGACATTCCGGCGCTTTCCCCGGAGGCGCACGCGCCCGATTGGGATGTGCCCGTCTACGTTGCGGGAACCGCGCCAATGATGCAGCAGCTCGGCGGCGAGATCGGCGACGGGCTCCTGACGCCGTCGATCACGACGCCGGCGTTCGTCCGCTACACGCGCGGCAACATCGAAGCGGGCGCCGCGAGAGCAGGTCGCGATCCGAACGATGTCGATCTCGGCTGCACGGTCGTCGCGTCGATCGGCGCGGATCGCGACGAGGGCCGCGACGGCGCACGCGAGATCGCCGGCATGTACCTCGCGAACAAGGTGCAGAACATCGCCGGCGCTGCTGACACGCTGCTCGAGCTCGCGCAGATCGACCCGGAGGAGATCCGCCCGGTCGCGGAAGCGATGGAGGCTGGTGGAAGGCTCGCGGCGAAGGAGAAGGTCACCGACTCGCTCCTCGACCGTTGCAAACCGATCGCCGGCACGCCGGCCGACTGCATCGCCGCGATCGAGGAGTACCGCGACGCGGGCTGCACACACGTCATGCTCGAGCTCTGGGGCGACAAGCGGCACGAGCAGATCAGGCTCTTCGGCGAGCGCGTGCTGCCACACTTCCGCGCGTGACGATCGAAATCCAGATCGACCGCGAGCGGCTCGTCGACTGGGCGAGCGACGCGATCAACGTCCCGAGCTTCACCGGCGACGAGGAGCCGATGGCGGAGCTGATGCGCGACACCTTCGCCGAGATGGGTCTGAAGGTGCAGTGGCAGCAGGTCGAGGAGGGGCGCGCGAACGTCCTCGGGATCCGCGAGGGAGCCGGTGGCGGCCAGAGCCTGATGTTCAACGGCCACATGGACACGTCGTATTCAGGCCGGGAGCCGTGGCTCGTCGACGTCCCCGGTTTCCAGCCGTGGGCATTCGAGGAAGACGGGCGCCTTTACGGCCTCGGCATCTCGAACATGAAAGGTGCGCTCGCCTGCTACGTCGAGGCGCTGCGTGCTCTTTCCGACGCGGCGGTGCTGCTCGAAGGCGACGTCATGATCGCCGCGGTTTGCGGCGAGATCGAGAAGACGCAGTACGGCGACGCGCAAGGTGCCGAGTACCGAGGCTACGCGGCCGGTTCGCGCTATCTCGTCTCGCACGGCGGGGTGGCGGACATGTGCATCCTGGGCGAGCCGACGGAGGGCAAGGTCGTGCTCGGCCACTTCGGCTCGCTCTGGCTGCGGATCGGTGTCCAGGGGAACTTCATCCATACCGCGTTCACCGAAGGCCGTCGTGAGGAGAACTCGATCCTGCGCATGCAGGACGTGCTCGCTGCCGTGCTCGAGTGGATCCCAACCTGGGAGGACGACCCGGCGAACGCGTACCGCGGCGTCAAGGCCATCGTGAACGTCGGTGCGCTGCAGGGTGGGTTCGGCTGGCGGGTGTCGCGGACGCCTCATCGAACTGACCTGTTCCTCGATGTGCGCGTGCCGCCGACGAAGCCGATGGCCGTGGCGCGGCGCGAAGTGCTCGACATGGTGCGCGGCCTCGCGTCGCGGTTCCCACGGTGCGGGGTGGAGGGCGAGGTCTACGTCACCGCGCCGGGCGCCGAGATCGACGAGGGGCATCCGGTCATCGCGGCAGTCGACGCGTCGCACGAGGAGGTCTTCGGCGCGAAGCCGGAGCGCGACGTGACTCGGTGGTTCTCGGATGCGTCGGCGCTGACCCGCTACGGCGTGCCGACGGTCAACTACGGCACGTCGACAGGTTTGCTCGACACGGTCAAGGGCGAGAACCTCTCGATCGACGGTCTCGTCAAGACGGCCGAGGTGTATGCACGGGCTGCGATGCGCGTCTGCGGGGTCGCCGGGTGAGGCTCGTCTCGTTCGGTGAGGGCACTAGGCGCGTCGGCTATGTCGACGGCGAGGAGATCGTCGTCCTCGACGTGCCGACGATGCGCGAGCGGTTCGAGCGCGGCGGCGCCGACGAGACCGGCGAACGCGTGGCGCTGGCGGAGACACGGTTGCGAGCGCCGATCATCCCGAAGAAGTTCTTCCACACGGCTGGCAACTTCCGCGAGCACGAGACCGAGTCGAAGCAGGTCGGCTGGACGCACGAGATCGCGCCGTGGATCGTCTTCTTCCAGAACGTCGACGCGATCATCGGGCCTGACGAGCCGGTCATCTACCCAGAGCATCTGACGGAGGAGCTCGACTACGAGCTCGAGCTCGCGGTCGTCCTCAAGAAGGCCGGGAAATGGTTCCCGCCCGAGAAGGCTGCGGACTACATCGGCGGCTACGTGATCTTCAACGACATCACCGCGCGCGACATCCAGCGGCGCGAGATGCGCTCCGGCGTGTTCTCGTTCTGCAAGGCGATCGACACGTTCTGCCCGCTCGGCCCGTGGATCGTGACCCCGGACGAGGTGCCCGACCCACACAATCTGGCGATGACGCTGCGCGTCAACGGGGCGGACCGGCAGGTCTCGCATTCCTCGCGCATGTCGGTGACGATCCCGGAGATCCTGTCGCACTACTCGGCGCTCGGCTACTCGGCGGGGGACGTGCTCTCGACGGGGACGGTGTCGGGTGTTGCGGGGTTCTCGCCCGACGCTGCCTCCCTCTATCTGCGGCCCGGCGACGTGATGGAGTGCGAGATCGAGCGGATCGGCGTGCTCCGCAACCCGGTCATCTCGTGGCAGCAAGGGCACGGAGCACCGGCGCCGGCCCGCGTGCGGTGGTAGCGCCCGTGGCGCCGAACTGTGCCAATTGTGTGCCAATCGCTCCACACCTGGCGCGTCCGGGCATGTCTTGGGGACTGTCCCCGGTTGTAAGAAAACTGTGCCAATCGATCCACAGTTTTCACAGGGCCGGTATCCACCAGGCAGGTGAGGCGGTTTGAGCGAGCTCGACCGCTCCCAGATCTGGACTGGATCGCTCAACGCGCGCGCGCTCGAGCCGCAGCCGCGGCACACGATCGGTCTTTACGACACGACGCTCCGCGACGGCGAGCAGTCGGTCGGCGTCGTTCTGATGCCGGAGGAGAAGCTCGAGATCGCCCGCGCCCTCGACACGGCCGGGATCGACCGGATCGAGGCAGGCTTCCCCCGCGTCTCCGACGACGACTGGCGCGCCGTCGAGTTGATCGCAGCAGCCGGCCTGCGCGCCGAGGTCTGGGGCTTCTCGCGCGCGGTGCAAGCCGACGTCGAGGCGCTTGTCGAGCTCGGTGTCGCAGCCTCCGTGATCGAGAGCCCGATCTCGGATGCGAAGCTCGAGGCGCTCGGCGTCTCACGCGAAACCATGCTCGAACGGATTGCCAAAGCAGTGTCGTTCGCCACGGCGAACGGGATCAAGGTCGCCTTCTTCGGCGTCGATTCGTCGCGCGCGGACCTCGATTTCTATCGGCGCGCCTATGCAGCCGCAGTCGAGGCCGGGGCGCAGGAGGTCGTAGTCGTCGACACGATCGGCATCGCAACGCCGGAAGCCGCGGCTTTCCTCGTCGGCGAAACAGTCGACCTTCTCGGCCAGGAGATTCCCGTCCACTGGCACGGGCACGACGACTTCGGCCTCGCGACCGCTGCCGCCGTTGCCGCGGTCCAGGCCGGTGCGACCTGGGTGCAGGGAACGATCAACGGCATGGGAGAGCGGGCTGGCAACGCCGACCTGATCGAGGTCGCGCTCGCGCTCGAGGCGCTCTACGGAATCCCGACCCGGCTTGATCTCACCCAGGCCAACGCGCTGGCGCGACTCGTCCAGGAGCGCGCCGGCACGCCACTCGCACCGTGGAAAGCGGTAACCGGGGACAACCTCTTCGTCCGTGAATCCGGCGCTGTCGCCGCGCAGTTCCACGATCCCGCTGCGATCGAGCCGTACGCATCCGGGCTCGTCGGTCAGCAGCGCGGCATCGTCCTCGGCAAGAAGAGCGGCATCGACTCGGTCCGCATCAAGGCAGCGGAACTCGGACTCGACCTTCCCGACGAGCAGCGAGCCGCCGTTCTCGCAGGCGTGAAGCGCGTCGGCACCGAGAAGCGCGGCCTCGTCACGGACGAGGAGTTCACCAAGCTAGTCGCCGGCGAGGACGTCCGTGGCGAACGGATCGTCTTCCCGGCCGAAGGGCTCGCGGACGACATCATCCGCGTTCGTCTCCCCCGACCGGACGACGCGCCGAGCATCGTTCGCGGTCTCTCCGACAAGAGCATCCTGCACGGGACAGGCATCGTGGTCACGTACGAGCTCACGGACGAGGCTGTCGTCGAGCGGATCACGACCCGCTGGCCTGATCTCAGCCGGACTGGCGAAGTCCTCTTCCTCGCAATCGCCGATCTCGAGACGGACGCATATCTCGGCAACGTCCAGTTGCATGGCTTCAGGTGGGACGACGCGCAGTGCGAGGTGGGCTACTGGGTTCTGCCCGAAGCTCGCGGCCGCGGAGTCAGCGCTCGTGCAGCCCGACTTCTCTCCCACTGGGCGATCGAAGCGCTCGGTATGGAGCGGATCGAGGCCTCCGCCGACTATGACAACGAGGCGTCGTTGCGCTCGCTTGCCGGTGCCGGCTTTACCCGGGAAGGAACCGCCCGAAAGGTCCCGCAGGCACAGCGCGGCCGGATCGACGTCGCTACCTTCTCGTTGCTTCGCTCGGACCTCGCGCCGCGCCGGCGACGCGGCAAGAATGGCTAGGCGCTCGCGGGTACATCTTTCTCGGCGAGCCGCCCAGCGCGGATCGTGGCCGCCATGTCCTTCGATTGCTCGCGGTAGATCACGCCGTCCTCGAACTGGATCAAAGGCAGATGTCGCTGGCCGCTGAGCTCCTCGACCTTCGTCCGCTTGCCGCGCAGCTGGGGGTTCTTGACGACGTCGTACTCGACGCCGGCGGCCTTGAGCGCCCCGATCACGCGCGTGCACGGATGGCCGGGAACGGCGAACCACGGGTTCGGGCAGGTGTGGACAGTGACCTTCACGGTACCTCCAGCCGTTTGAATTGCCCGGGACACTACTCCTGCAGATCGAGGCGATGCGCCTCCGGTTTGACTGTCATGTCAGAACGGTGGGATACTCGGAGACGCCGTTGACATGTCACCACGAAGCCGGTCGCGACAAGCGAGGTGAGCTGACGTGAGATTCAGCCTGTACTCAGAGATCCAACTGCATCCGGGAAAAACGGCTGAGCAGCTGTTCGCCGAGGTGCTCGAGCAGATCCAGAACGCCGACCGGCTCGGGTTCGACTGCTACGCGGCGATCGAGCACTTCTTCTTCCCGAAGTTCTCGATCTCCGCGAACCCGACCGCGCTCTTCGCCGCCGCCGCGCAGCGCACCAGAGATATCCGCTTCCGGACGATGCTGCATGCGCTGCCGTACCACAACCCCACGGTGCTCGCGAGCGTCATCCACACGACGCACATCCTGACCGGCGGCCGCTACGAGTGGGGCGTTGGTCGCGGTCACGGTTGGATTCCCCCGAAAGCGGGCGTCCCGCTCGACGAGCACGCGCGACCTCGCTACGAGGAGGCCGTCGACCTGCTGCTCGCAGCGCTCGACAACGAGACGTTCTCGTATCACGGCGAGTACTTCGATGTCGACGACTCGCACGTCGTGCCGTTCGTGCACGAGCCCTATCGCGTCTACCTCGGCGGAACCTCGGATCGCACGTACACGCTCGCGGCCGAGCGCGGCTGGGGTGTCGCGGTGCCACCGCTTCTGCCGTACAAGGTCCTCGAGAACCAGCTCGACCTCTACCGCGCATCATGCGCCGAGCACGGTACGCAGCCGGACATCGTCTGGATCCACGCCTGTCACCTCGACGAGGACCGCGACACCGCCCTACGGGAGGGCCGCGACTGGATCAACGGCTTCATCCAGGGGAACTGCTCACCGCTGACCGAGTACGCGAAGCCTTCGACCGAGGGCCTCATCGCGGCCGGGTACGGCTTCTACACCGCGGGCATCATGGAGCAGCTCGCCGAAGTGCCGTACGAGCAGCTGATCGAGGAGGACTACGTCTGGGTCGGCACGCCGGAGGACATCGTCGCGCGCATCGAGGAGACGCTTTCGGTGTGCGAGGGCGTGCAGGAGATCGGCATCACGGTCAACGCCGGCGGCGCCCCGAACTGGATGGCGATCAAGAATCAGGAGCTCTTCGCGCAACGCGTGATCCCACGTTTCAAGGCCAGGAACGTCAAGGCTGCGGATGCGCTCGCGGCGGAAGCCTGACAGCAGCGAATGGTCGAGCGAGTCTGCGTGATCGGAGCCGGGGTCATCGGGAGCCTCTTTGCGGGCCATCTCGCGCAGGTCGCCGAGGTGAGCGTGCTGACCCGCAGACGCGAGCACGCCGACGCTCTCGAAGCCGAGGGCCTGCGCGTGACCGGGCGCAGCGACCTCCACGCTTCGGTCCGTGCATCGAACGATCCGGACGAGCTGCCCCCGTTCGACCTCGGGATCGTCGCCACCAAGGCCACGGGCCTCGAGGACGCCGCTTGCTCGCTCGAGGGCCGCTTTCCGGACGCGACGATGATGACCGTCCTCAACGGGCTCGGCGCCGAGGAGGCGGTTCGAGCTCGCGGCGGCTGGCCGATCGTCTCCGCCGTCACGTTCATGAGCGGGACGAAGCACTCCGACACCGAGGTGGAGTACATCCTCGACACCGAGACCTGGCTCGGCCCGTACGAGGACACGCCGTTCGAGCAGGTGGAGGAGATCACCGCGCTGATCGCGGAGTCCGGCCTGAAGGCCGAAGCGCTACCCGATCTGCGTCCGGCGCAGTGGTCGAAGCTGATCTTCAACGCGACCGTCAACGCCGTCGCCGCGCTCACCGGCTTGCCGCACGACCCGCATTTCGCCGCCGAAGAGTTGCCGACCGACCTCGGCCACCTCGTCCACGACCTCGTCGACGAGGGCAAGGCTGTTGCCGCTGCGGCAGGCGTCGAGCTGCACGACGACCCGTGGGAGATGAACGTCCTCGCGACGCGGCGGGGCTCTGCCCACTATCCGTCGATGCTGGAAGACGTCGAAGCTCAGAGAGAGACCGAAATCGATCTCATCACCGGGGCGCTCGTCCGTGAGGCCGAGCGTCGTGGTGTCCCCGTTCCCCTGCACCAAGCGCTGTATCGGCTCGTCAAGGCGAAGGAGGCGTCCTGGTGAAGGAGCCAGGACGCACTGTCCCCCGTATCCGTACGACGCACCAGGAGGGTGGAATGACGTTCAGGAAGCACGGCACGATCGCGGCAGTTCTCGCTGCGGTCTGCGCAATCGCGGTCGTTGCCGCGAGCTCGGCATCTGCGGCCGGCAAGCCGATCATCATCGGCTACCCGATCGACAAGGCCGGCAACATGGCGCCGTTCGACGGCCCGGCACTCGCAGCGGCCGGTATCGAGATCTCGAAGATCAACGCCAAGGGCGGCTGGAACGGGCGTCGGCTCAAGATCATCACCTGCGACACGCAAAGCTCGAACGCCGCCAAGTCGAAGGCCTGCGCAGCCGACCTGATCGGACGCGGCGCCGTGATCGGGATGGTCACCTGCGATGTCGAGTTCGCCGCACCGGCGACTCAGGAGTTCCTCAACAAGGGCATGCTCACCGTTGCTCCGTGCATCGGCACCGACCAGATGGGCCCGAAGCGCTTCGGCGCGAAGGGCAAGCTGGCCTTCAGCTTCGGCAACGTCGCCCAGGACGAGGGCGCTGCGATGGCGGAGTGGGCCTACAAGCAGAAGGGCTGGCGGTCCGCCGACCTCGCGACCAACAACCTGCTCATCTACTTCAAGCAGATCGTCGCGGCATTCAAGAGCCGCTTCACGCAGCTCGGCGGCAAGATCAACGGCGAGGAGAGCTACACCTCGTTCCAGAACGACTTCGGGAACGCGGTGTCACGTCTGAACGGCGAGAAGGCCGACGTCATCGTGACGTCAACGTCGTTCGGCGAGCTGCCGGGCATCGTCAACGGCCTCCGCTCGCTCGGCAACAACACGCCGATCTTCAACTCGTGGGCCGGAGACGGCACCTACTGGACCGGTGACAAGCCGAAGGTCACGAACTACTTCGCAGTGACCTATGCGTCGATCGCCGGCGACGATCCGAATCCAGCCGTGAACCTCCTCGCGAAGCAGGTGAAGGCAGGCACGGGTGGCTTTGTCACCGGTGCAGCCGCCATCGACGGCATCCTCGCGGCGCTCAAGAAGGCGGGCACCACGAAGGGATCGGCGCTCGCGGCCGCGATGGAGAAGTTCAAGAAAGTGCCCACCATCTCGGGCAACGTCAGCTTCTCCGCCAAGTACCACTCGGTGTTCGGACGGCAGTATCGCGTGATCGAGATCCAGAACAACGTGCTTTCGCGCGTGGGCCTCGTGACCGCGTCGTCCCCGGCCAACATCGGCTGAGTTGGCGGTTGGTCGAGACGACGAACGACGCGAAGATGCGGCGGCCCGGAGGATTCCGGGCCGCCGCTGTCTCGCGCTCGTTCGACGGGGTCCATGCCCTCGACGGCGTGACCATCGAGCTCCATCGAGATGAGGTTGTGGGGCTGATCGGCCCCAATGGCGCCGGCAAATCGACACTCGTCAACGTGATGACCGGGTTCGACTTCCCGACCGCAGGCTCGGTCGAGCTCGAAGGGCGGGACATCACGCGCTGGAGCCCGCACCGCCGGGGGCGGGCTGGCCTGGCCCGGACGTTTCAGCACAGCCATGCCTTTCGAGGCCTGTCAGTGCGCGAGAACGTCGAGGTCGCCGCCCTCGGCGTCGGTCAAAAGCCGCGAGCGGCTCGGGTGCGTGCGGCGGAACTGCTGGTCGTGCTGGGACTCGCGGATCGTGGCGACAACCCTGCGGGCTCGCTCGCGCATGGTGACGAACGGCGCCTCGGCGTCGCACGGGCGCTCGTGACAGAGCCCAAGTTCGTTCTGCTGGACGAGCCCGCGGCAGGGCTTCCCGAGGCCGAGGTGCCAGAGTTCGCCGCGGTCATCCGCGCGGTGCGCGACGACCATCGAGCCGGCGTGCTTCTGATCGACCACAACATGACGCTGATCATGGAAGTCTGCGACCGGATTCATGTCCTCGACCAGGGCGCGACGCTCGCCGAGGGGACACCGGACGAGATTCGCGCCAACCTCGATGTCGCCGCCGCGTACCTCGGCGAGTCTGCGGTGCGAGCGGGCGGGGACTCGTGAGCGCACTCCTCGAACTAGCTGGCGTCGAGGTCCGCTACGGCGCGGTCGCTGCCGTTCGGAATCTCTCACTCGAGGTACGACCTGGCGAGATCGTCGGCCTGATCGGCCCGAACGGCGCCGGCAAGTCGACGACGCTACACGCGATCATGGGCCTCGTTCCCGTCGGTCGCGGGTCGATAAAGTTGCGCGGCGTTGCCCTCTCACGCAAGGCACCCGAGGCGGTCGCGCGGCTCGGCATCGCATTGGTGCCCGAAGGCCGACGTATCTTCGCGGAGCTGACCGTCGACGAAAACCTGCGCCTCGGACTGGCCGGCCGCCGGTCGCGCACCGGGGTCGACGAGGATCTCGAGGCCGTGCAAGAGCTGTTCCCGATGGTGCGCGAGTTCCGCGGCAGGCAAGCGGGCGTTCTCTCCGGCGGACAGCAGCAGCAGCTTGCGATTGCCCGCGCGCTCGTCGCCAAGCCCGATCTCCTGCTGCTGGACGAGCCGTCGCTCGGCCTCGCTCCGAAGATCGTCGACATCGTGTTCGACGCGCTTGCCGAGATCCGTCGAAGCGGCGTGACGGTGCTGCTCGTGGAGCAGCGCGCGCAGCGTACTGTCGCGTTCGCCGACCGGACGTACCTGATGTCGAACGGCGAGATCCGCTTGACCTTGTCCCCGACCGACGCCGGCGACACCGACCGCATGGTCGCCGCCTACCTCGGATCATGATCGTCGCTCGCCCATGGCTCGCTCCCGTGTGGGAAACCATGTTTCCCCCACGTGCCCCCTTCTTCCTTGCCTCGGGGGCAACCTCCCGGTTTCCCCCATGCCCCCATCCCCTCGATCACGGGCTGGAGAACCGCCCGTGATCGCCGCCGTCGACGCACAGAACCTCGTCGATGCGGTCGGGCTCGGTGCCGTCTATGCGCTGATGGCGGTGGGTATCGGGCTCGTCTTCGGCGTGCTGCGGCTCGTCAACTTCGCCTACGGGCAGCTGATCATGGCCGGTGCGATGACGCTCGCCTATGCGAGTCGGGCGGGCTGGTCGACGTGGCCCTCCATCCTCGCCTGCTTCGGGGTCGTGATCGCGCTCTCTGTGCTCATGGAGTACACGGTCTTCCGTCCGCTGCGAACGCAGTCTCCGGCCGTGATGCTCGTTGCGACGTTTGCGGTTTCGTTCCTCCTCCAGGCCATCGCGCTGCTGATCGTTCTCAAGGTGCAGGGGCAGGTAGGCATCCCCGCCTCGACCGTCGCTGATCTGGCACAGGCGATAACGATCGGCGGCGTCGACGTGCGCAAGGTGACTATCGTCGCGCTCGCGGTCGCGATCATCGCCTTCGGCGGGCTCGCGCTTCTCCTCGGCCGGACGACGGTCGGGCTGCAGCTGCGCGCTGCTGCGACCGATTTCACGACCGCCCGTCTGCTCGGCGTCAGCGCCAACCGTGTGATCACGCTCGCGGTGCTCCTCGCCGGCGTGATCGCTGCTGCTGTCGCAGTGCTCCTGACGGCGAGAAACCCGTACGTGACGAGCGACTTCGCTCTCCACGACATGATCATCGTTCTCGTCGGAGTCGTGGTTGGTGGTCTCGACCGGCTCTGGACTGCGACGCTCGGCGGTTTCGCGATCGGCTTCACCGCCGGCGTGATCAACGGCGCACTGCCGACGGACAAGAGCGTGTACCTCCCGTCGGCGCTCTTCGCGCTCGTCATCGTGGTGCTCCTCGTGCGCCCGGCTGGTCTCTTCGCGGGGTCGCGCTCGACATCAGTGGAGCGGGTATGACCAGAGGCCGGGTCGGACTTGAGTTGCTCGGGCCTGCAGGTCTCGTCACCCTCGTCGGGGTCGTTGGCTCGTTCACGTCCAACGCGACCGCGATCTACTTCCAGACGGCTCTCGTGTCTGTCGCGGTCGTCGTCGCGCTCTACGTCTTCGTCGGAAACTCGGGCGTCCTCTCGTTCGGTCACGTGAGCTTTGCCGCGCTCGGTGCCTACACGGCGGCGATCATGAGTGTGCCCGCCGATTCAAAGGCCGGGATACTGCCCGATGCGTTTCCGTTGCTTCGGGATCACACCGTCGGAAACGCCACCTCGTTCGCTCTGGCGACGGTCGTCGGCGCTCTCTTTGCACTCTTTGCCGGCGCAGCGCTCATGCGCTTGTCTGGGCTCGCGGCAGGCATCGCCACCTTCGCCGTGCTCGAGATCACCCACAACATCCTCCAGCAATGGACGAAGATCGGGCCAGGTCCCGGCACGCTCTCCTCGATCCCGGAGGCGTCCGGGATGCTGCAGGTCACAGTCGGCGCACTCGTCGTGGTAGTGATCGCCTTCGTGTATCAGCGTTCCCGTCTCGGGCGCCAGTTGCGAGCGACGCGGGAGGATGCAGCTGCCGCGCAGGCCGTCGGGATCAGCGTCCACCGGCAGCGCCTCTGGGCCTTTGGGCTCTCCGGCGGGCTCTCGGGTTTCGCCGGAGCGCTCTACGTCCACGAGATCGGCACGCTCACCTCGAACGACCTGTACCTGGAGTTGACGTTTCTCAGCCTCGCGATGCTCGTCGTCGGCGGCGTGACGAGTCTGTGGGGAGCCGTCATCGGTGCGCTCGCCATCAGCGGGCTCAACTCGTTTCTCGGGCAGGCCGAGTCGGGCGTGAACGTCGGGTTCACCCTCGACCTGCCGACCGGGACGCGGCTCGTCGCCGTCGGCGCCCTGATGGCAGCCGTCTTGATTCTCCGTCCGTCGGGCATCACCGGTGGCCGGGAGTTCTCCTTCGACTGGCGATGGAAGAAGGCTGCGTGAGGGTCTGCATCGTCGGTTGCGGCGCCGTTGGCTCGCTCTTCGCGGCAAACCTCGCCGGCCTCGACGATGTCGAGGTATGGGCTTTCGATCTGAATAAAGCGCACGTAGACGCTATCAACGAGAACGGATTGCAACTCCACGGGGCGGGTGAGACTCTCGGCTATCCCCGCGCGACGGCCGATGCTGCCGAGCTGCCGCCGTGCGACTTCGGAATTGTGGCGACGAAGGCGATGCACGCCGAGGCGGCGATCGCGGCGACGGCGCACGCCTTTGGAGATGCCGCTGTAGCGTCCGTGATGAACGGGATCGGGAACGAGGAGACGATCGCCGGCCACGTCGAGCGGGTGATCCGCGGGACGACCTTCCCGGCCGGGAAGATCCTCGAGCCGGGAGTCGTGCAGTGGGACGTCAAGGGCGACACGTCGCTGGGGCCGTTCGAGCCGCAGCCGGCGCGCGCCGACGAGATCGCACAGTTGGCCGATGCGTGTACGAGGGCCGGCATGCCAACAGCCGCCGTGGCCGACGCACGCCCGGCGCAGTGGCGCAAGGTGATCTTCAACGCTTCGACGAACCCGATCGGCGCCCTTACCGGCCTCACCCACGGACGCGTGTGCGAGGACCGCGCACTGCGCGCTCTCGTGACCGGCCTTGTGGACGAGGGCAAGGCGGTCGTCGCAGCGCAGGGCATCGTGCTCGATATGGATCCCGAGCAGCTGATCGACCATGCAGCACGGCCGGAGGTCGCGTACGGCCACAAGGCGAGCATGCTGCAGGACGTCGAGGCACGCCGGCGGACGGAGATCGACTACTTGAACGGCGGCATCGCGCGCTTCGGGCTGGAGCTCGGTGTGCCGACGCCGCTCAACGACGCCATCACCGCACTCATCAAAGGAGTCGAAACAACATGGACCTGAGTCCCGAGCTGCAGCGACGCCATGCCAATGCCCGCGCCGCGATGGCCGGGAGCGAGCTCGACGCGCTAGTCGTCGCGGGCTCCGAGTACACCGGCTTCGAGGGGGCCGTCACATACCTCTCGGGCTTCCAGATCGTGCATCGCTATGCGTACGTCGTCCTGCCGGCCGATGGTGACGCGTTCGTCGTGTTCCCGAGCGAAGCACGCTACGTCGGTGAGCACGGGACAGCTGAGCTGGAGCAGGTCTTCGTCGACCGGCCCGGCACCCACATCGCCGAGCAAGCGCGAAGCGCAGGGTGGAAGCGCGTCGGGGTCTACGGGCTCGACTACGTGATGACAGTGCGCGACCACGCGGCGCTCGACGCACTCGACCTTGTGCCGTTCGACCTGGAGTTCGATCTAGCTCGGGCGGTGAAGAGCGAGGCGGAGCTCGCGTCGGTGCGCGACAGCGTGCGCATCAACGAGCGCGGCTTCGAGATCTTCTTCGAGCACTACGAGGAGGGGAAGTCGGCGGCCGAGGTGATGGCCGCGGCCGAGGAGTACTTCGTCGCCGAGGGCTGCGGTCGGTTGACGATGAACATGGTGCTGACCGGGCCGAGCGGCAAGGCGCTACCAGAGTTCAAGATCGCGCGAGGCCCAGAGCGGCTCGGCGATTTCATGCTCCCGTCGCTCGAGATCGCCGGGCCGGGAATGCACTGGGTCGAGGTCTCGCGCGCTGTCGCTGCGCGGGAGGGCGGCTGGAGCGGCCCGACGCAGGAGATGATGGACGCCTACGCCGAGTACTACGAGACCGCGAAGACCGCGATGCACGCCGGTGCCACCGCGCACGAGGTTCACAACAAGGTCGCCAAGGGGTTCCTCGACCGCGGCTACTTCCTTGGCCACGTGACCGGCCACTCGATCGGGATGACGATGATCGAGCATCCGAAGATCGGCGAGGGTGTCGACACCGAGCTTGCCGAGAACATGATCTTCTCGATGCACCCGCACGCGATCGCGCCGGACGGCGGCGACTGCCTCTATATGCAAGACACGTGGCTCGTCACCGCCGGCGGCGGCGTCCCGCTGTCGAACTTGCCGATGAAGATCTTCGCGAAGGCATGAGCGCGGAGGGGATCGTCGTCGGCGAAGACGGGGTCGCGCGCTGTGGCTGGGGCGCCGCCTCGGACGAGTACCGCCGCTACCACGACGAAGAGTGGGGATTCCCGGTCACGGACGACGTGCGGCTGTTCGAGAAGCTCTGCCTCGAAGGGTTCCAGGCGGGGCTCTCGTGGCTCACGATCCTGCGCAAGCGGGAGGGGTTCCGTGCCGCGTTTGCGGGCTTCGACTTCGCCGCGGTGGCGCAATTCGGCCCACCCGATGTCGAGCGGCTCCTCGGCGACGCCTCGATCGTTCGCCATCGTGGCAAGATCGAGTCGACGATCAACAACGCACGTCGCTGTCTCGAGCTCATCGAGGCGGAAGGGTCGCTTTCCGCGTACGTGTGGGGCTTCGAGCCTTCGACGGGGCGTGCGCCGACGGAGATGTCCGAGACAGCCGAGTCAAAGGCGCTCGCGAAGGATCTGAAGAGGCGAGGTTGGACGTTCGTCGGACCGACGACCGTCTATGCGTTCATGCAGGCGATGGGTCTCGTCAACGACCACCGGGAAGGCTGTTCCGCCCGCGAGCCGGCGATCACCGCTCGCGAGGCGATGGGCTGACTGCCTTGTGTTACTGAAACACAAGGCACGGATCCGTGCGCGAGTTGCTTCGAAGCTGGCGCAGAGCCGTGACATCTGGCGAGCGATCATTGAGCGATGGTCGAGTCGGCGCCGCGAATCGACAAAAGGCTGGTTGCTGCGCTCGAGGGGCTCGACGATTCGCGTGAGCCGGTAGCTGAGATCAACCGCCGAGTGGGCGCGCTTGCACGGGAGCTCGAGCTACCGCGACCGAGCTACGCGCAGGTCCGACGGCTGATACGAGCCGAGCGTCTGGCCAGGGAGGAGCGGCGCGTTCGGCGCGGTCATGTCGCCGAGGTGATCGTCAACCACCGCCACGCGTATGAACGTCTCGGGCCGTGATCCCGGTGGCCTTGTGTTACAGAAACACAAGGAATTGGTGGCCGAGCGCTCACCACTCTGGTGGAGGTAGTAAAGAGTGGAGGTAGTAAAGATTAGGAGCCGGGTGCGCGGGTGAGGAACCGAGTGCGCTAACGAACGACGATGATCTGGCTCATCTGCGCCGGATGGAGCGAGCAGAAGAGCTTGTAGACGCCGCGGCGCGTGAAGCGGTGCGAGTACGAGCCAGCGAGTGTCCACGGCGACGAGAAACCAACCGGCCCGCTCACGAGCGTGACGTCGTGCAGGATCGAGCCGCTGAACTCCCAGGTGAACGTCGTGCCCAGCGCGAGCGATACGAGCGGGTGTTCGAAGCCGAACCCCTCGACGTTGCTCGACGTGACACCGCGCGCGACCTTGCCGACGGGCTGGAGCGGCAGGGGAAACGTGAAGACCGGCGGGTATGAGGGGTGGCCGAGATCGACGTCGAGCTTCGGCGTCGCGCCACAGCCGGTCACCTGACCTGCTGCGAGATACAGGATCATGATTCCCATCGTCCGCGTGTGCGGTGCACCGTTGTCGTACACGGCGGTCAGTCTGAGGGTTTGCCCGGCCGCAACCGGGATCCCCTCAGCGCTCGTGAACTGCGACATGTGCGTCGGGCCGGGCTCGTGAAGGATCGGATGCGGAACCGGCCCGCCCCAGGTCGGCTCCGACACGAAGGGCGTGCTCCCGCAGGTCGTGTTGTGCAGTTCGAGCCTGATCCCTCCGCCATGGAGATGACCGCCGGCGGCGACGATGCGGCCGCTCGTCGGCGCTGTCCAGTCCATCGTCCTGACGTACGCGGAGAAGCGCTTCCCGGTGCCCGGAACGTCGAACGACGGATCGAAGCCGGTGCAGTTCCGGACGTCGAGCCACACGGGCGAAACGGGGATCAGCGTCTCGCCGGTGACGTACTTCACCGTGTAGCGGACATAGCCGGTGAGCGTCTGGGGCTTGTGATTCATCAGCATGTAGAGCAGGTACCAGCGATCGGTCCCCTTGTTCGGCAGCCCGTAGCCGGCCGGGAGGCGAAGCGCCGTTCGCTCTTCGCCTTCGGCGTAGAACCGCTGGGCGCTGCCGCCGCACGTCGTATCGGCGACACCGATCTTCCCGAAGACGATGTGGTGGAGCATCACCTTGCTCCGACCCTGGACGCGACCTTTCGCATCGACGATCTCAGCCGTCAGGCCCACGACGTAGCCATCCACGCGAGGCGAGTCGACAAGCATCGGCTTCGTGACGACGCCGTAGCCGGGGACACTGATTGCCGGCGTCGTGAAGACGAGCGTCTGGGTTCCGGCGTGGGCTCGGCCAGGCGCCAGGAGTGCGATCGACCCAACGAGCGCGAAGGGGACGATTCGGCGGAGCGCGCGCACGGCCGGATGGTAGTTCATCGGTCTACAATCGGAGCGTGAGCTGGCCGTGGATCGTCCTGGTCGCGCTCGCCGTGGCGCTCGTCGTCGCTGCGGAGTGGTCGCGCATCCAAGCCGTGGTCGGCGCGGATGCCAGGCGGCGTCGGGAGAGGGAACAGCGCAAGGCGAGCCTCAGGCTGATCAAGACCGACGACGAGGAGTTCGTCGCCAGTGTCGAACGCGACCTCGCCGAGCTGCCGACGATCGACGAGCGGGACCGCCGCCGCTAACGGACGACGATCGTCGCCTGCAGCCGGCGTGTGTTCGGCAGGACCGCGGCGACGTTCTCCATATTGCGCGTCTCCTGGTAGTCGGAGACCTGGAACTGCAGGCGATGGCGCCCGGCTGCGAGACCTCGGATGTCGATCCGCGCCTTGGCGCCTCCGAAAGACACGGCACGTGTGGCACCGTCGATGCGGGCGACGATCGTCTGCGGATCGACGCCGGACTGCGTATCGGCGATTCGCACGACGAGCGGAACGCCTCGCCCGACCCGCCGCTCCTGCAGCTTAGCGGTCGGTGGTGTGACGTCGTCGATCCAGAAGCGGAAGGTGAACGACCCGGCGCCCTCGGCTGTCGGGCTGTCGAAGACGATCGAGTATTGACCCGCGGCGGGAAGGAGCGCACCTGCGCTTGCGACGGCGTCGTTGAAGCCGGCGAGGTACGGGTTGAGCACGATGGGTAGTCCCGCATAGCCCGTCAAGCGGTTCTCGTCGGCGCCAGCAACGACTCGCGGCTGGATACGAGCTCCCGGCTGTGTGGAGACGATCGCGACACCGAAGTTCGCGACCCGGGCCGGCACGCTGACCCGGAAGACCCGTTCGGGTCCACTCAAGGTTGCCGGCAATGCCGGGCTCCCAGGCACCCCGGGGTAGCGGAACTCGGACACGCGGCTCGCTCCGCCGCGTGTGTCGGCTCTGTAGAGACCGGGGCGTGCGAGCCTGACGAACGGTTCGCTCCCGAGGACGGGTCGAGTAATACGCAGCCAGAACGGGACGCGGCGTGTCTGCGTGTCCTTGGCGAGGATCACGTAGCCGCTAACGTCGCGTTCGGCCGCGTTCGCCTCGGTCGCAACGCCAATCGTGAATGAACCGGGAGCGGCGACGCTCGGCGGCACCGTGATCGTCAGCCCGCCTGCCGCACCGAACTGCTCAACGGCGACCGTCCAAATACCTGCCCCACCGCCCGCGTCTGCCAGGGCAACCTGGGTCGATGCACCCGACCCTGCGCGCACGAGACCGAACGACAGCGAGCTCGGCTCGGTGAAGAGCAGCGTCTGGTCGGCGCGCGGAAGGTCGATGACGCCGCCCCCGACACGCGTCGGGAGGGCTGGCGTCGTACGGGTATCGCTCGCCCATGCGTCGTCGCCGGTCGCGACGAGCGCCGACTTGACCTGCTCGACCGTCCAGTCGCGGTGGCGTTGGCGTAGAAGTGCGGCGCCACCGGCGACGTGCGGCGACGCCATGCTCGTTCCGGACAGCTCTCCCCAGCCGTTCGGGATCGAGGAGAGGATGCCGACGCCCGGTGCCGCCACATCCGGCTTGAGGCGAAGCGAGAGCGGCGTCGGTCCGGACGACGAGAAGTCGGCGATCACGCCTGCGGATCCGAAATCGGCCGTGGTGACCGCGCCCACTGTGATCGCGTTGGCGGAGGAGCCCGGGGAGGTCAGCGAGCCGTGGCCGAACTCGCCGTAGTCGTTTCCTGCAGCGACCACTGGGATGACGCCGGCCGCAGCGGCACCGTCGAGCGCGAGCGCGATCGGGTCCCGCGAAGGCTCTGTCTCCGCCTCACCAATCGAGAGGTTGATCACGTCCATGCCGTCGGCGACCGCCGCCTCGATCGCTGCGACCACTTCGGGCGCGTTGCCGTCCTCGCCGACGCCGCTGTCGGTCGGGATCGTGTACGCACGATAGTTGCCGATGTAGGCGCGAGGCGCGACACCCGAGATGAGCGCGCCGCCTGCGGCGGCAGTGTTCGCGTTGCCCGCGGCGATTCCCGCGACGTGCGTCCCGTGCTCCGAGCTAGAAGACTTCGCGTCGAATGGAGCGCGCTCAGCGGCGGTCGTCGGGCCGGGAGGCGGAAACGAGCGCGCGACAATGACCTTCGCCGTCGTGAACGCGACCTGGCCTTTTGGGAACCCGGCCGGCATCGTGTAGCCCTTCGGGTCGAAGAACGGATGGGTCTGATCGACGCCACCGTCGATGATCCCGATCCTGATCCCATCCCCGGCGTTCGCGAGACCCGGTGCCCAGAGCTGCGGCGCCCCGATCTGACCGCCCGCAGGTCCGGTCAGCAACTCGTAGTGCCCCGAGCGATACACGTCGCGCACCCCGGGTAGTGCCGCGAGCAGCCGGATGTCGCGTTCGGGCAACACAACCGCTGCGCCGTCGAGCGTGATGCGGTAGCGCCAACGGATCCGGGCGGCAGGAACGATGTGACGGAGAGCTGTCGTGAACGCCGCCTGGGCACGCGCGAGATTGCGCTTCGCCACCGGACTGTCCCCGTGAGAGAGCGCGGGCGCGCTGAGCGTCACGATCACTTCGGCCGCGGTCGACGCTCCTACGCGGTTCTGACGACTGGGCTGGGTGGCGACACCAACCAGGGTCGCAGCGACGAGAACGGCGATGGCGAAGGCTCTGGTCATGTGGAGTGAGACGACGAAGCGGCGGAAACGTCCGGGTAGAATGCCCGCTGTCACGCGGATGTGGCGGAATTGGTAGACGCGCACGGTTCAGGTCCGTGTGCCCGTAAGGGCGTGGAGGTTCAAGTCCTCTCATCCGCATCACGGCTTCCCCGGCCGCGTGGACTGCTCCCGCCGGGCGGAGCCCGGCTCCGCAGCCCCCGCTCGCCGCGCTGAGGTTGCTCCAGGTGGGGCCCCGTGCCTACGCACTGTGACCCCGCCTTACGCAACCTCAGCGCGACGCCGGGAAACCAGGTGGCTGCGACTGAGGGCTCGCCGCCGGCGAATCCCTCGATGGAGGGACACCCGAGCATTCTGTTGCTTGCGCTGCTCGGTGCCGGTGGCACCTGGTTGACAGTGTCGATCTACGCGGTCGCCGGGAGAGCCGCGTTCGATCGTCGGAACCGCGTCGCGTTGGAACGGCCGGTAGCTCCCGAAGGTCGGGTGCGTGGCCAAATGCTGCGACGTGCGGGAGGTCACCGGACAGCGCGCGGGAAGTGGCGGCGCATTTCCGCTCTCAGAACGCTCGTCCACGCCCGCGACCGGAGCAGCCATCGGCTGCTTCGTCGTTCGGTCGTCGACCGCGATGCGGACGTTGTCGCGGTCGCGGTCCAGCTGTTGGGCCATCTGGGAGACGACTGGGCCGTCGGCGAGCTCATCGAAATCTTGCGCAGCGGAAGCTGCCCGCGATCGCGAGTCGCGACTCAGCTCGACGCGCATACCCCGGCAATCGGCCGCAGTTTGGCTGGCCTGCTGCGAGACGACGATCCGCGGGTTCGCTTCTGGGGGGCAACGCTGCTCGCGCGTTGCCCGGGTGTCGCGCGAGCGCGACTGGTCGAGTTGACCACCGATCCTGACCCGAATGTCCGTGCAGCGGCTGTTGAGGCGATCGGCGAGCGCGCGACTCAGGATCGCTTGCCGCTGTGGAAGCGAGACTTGCGGACGACGAGTGGTTCGTTCGCGTCCATGCGTGCCGGGCGGTCGGGAGACTTGGCGGCCTGGCGAGCGCTCCCGCGATCGTGCCTGCGCTTCGAGATCGTCGTTGGTGGGTACGTGCGGCGGCGAAGGATGCGCTGCGCGAGTTGGGGCTCGCTGTGGCCGGGGTGCTTATCCCGATGCTCGAGGACGAGGACGCGTTTGCGCGGAACGGTGCGGCCGAGGTCCTCCAGGACGTGGGCTTCGTCGACCGACTCGGTGGCCACGGCACGGAAGACGATCTGCTCGAACGGATTCTCTCGGCTGGCGGAGAGGGAATGCGCGAGGCGGCCCGCCGACGTGCGGCAGATCGCCCGCCGCCCGATCAGCAGAGGCTCGGCAGGCTCGCTTCGTGACGGACGCGCTCCATGTGGCTGTGCTCGTCTGCCTCGGTTATCTCGGGCTGATCTATGCCGCCTACATCGTGCTCGCTGCAGTCGGCCTGATCGAGAACGGTCTCAGAAGGCGCGAAAGCGCCGCGCAGGACTACGAAGGTCTTGCGGCCTCGCGCTTCACCATCCCTGTCAGCGTGATCCTCGCCGCCTACAACGAAGAGCTGGCCATCTCCGCGACCGTTCGCTCGTTGCTCGAGCTCGACTATCCGGAGTTCGAAGTGATCGTCGTGAACGACGGCTCGACGGACGGAACGATCGATCGCCTGTGCATGGACTTCGAGCTCAGCCCGGTGGAGGTTTTCACGCGGCAGCTGATAGACGCAGAGCCCGTGCGCTCGACATACCGCTCCGCCGAGCACGAGCGCCTGGTCGTCCTCGACAAGGCGAACGGCGGGAAGGCCGATGCGCTGAACGCCGGATTGAACAGCGCTCGCTACCGCTATGTCTGCGGTGTCGACGCTGACACCGTGTTCTCTCGCGATGCGCTGCTGAAAGGCATGCGGCTCGTGATGCCCGACCCTGCCAACGTCATCGGAGTGACCAGCCACCTCACGATCGCCCTCGACCCCAGCAAAACCATGTCGGAGCCGAGCGGCCGGCGACGCGCACCTGCCCGACCGTTCGTGGCGTACCAGCACCTCGACTACCTGCGCGCGTTCTTCAACAACCGACTCGCCTGGTCACGCTTCAACTTCATGCTCTGTGCGGTCGGTGCGTTCCAGATCTGGCGCCGAGATGTGCTCGAGGAGGTCGGTGGCTACGCCCGGGGGTTACCTGCGAGGACATCGAGCTGACCTTCCGCGTACACGAGCGCTACCTTCGCAACGGGACGCCGTACAAGATCCTGTGCCTGCCGGACAACGTCGGGACCACCGAGGGGCCTGACACCGTCCGCAAGCTCGTCTCCCAACGCGAGCGCTGGCAGCGAGTGATCGACGAGTCGGTATGGCACTACCGGAGGATGTTGTTCAACCCGCGCTACAAGACCGTGGGCCTACTGGGGATGCCGTACTACCTCTTCTCCGAGGTGCTTGCGCCGGTTTTCGAGATGGGCGCGTTGGCCACACTGGTCGCAGCCGTCGTCCTCGGCGAGTTCAGCTGGACGACGTTTGGCGCCACGCTCGTGGTGATCGCCTTTGCCAACGGTGCCCTCACAGCAATGGCGGTCCTCGCCGACGATCTCCAGTCGCGTCTCTACCGCTTACAGGACGTGGCCCGTCTTTTGCTGCTCGCTCCTCTCGACCTCTTTGTCTATCGGCCGATCCTGGTCTGGGCGCGGTTGAAGGGGACGTGGCGTTTCCTCCGCCGCGACAAGGGTTGGTACAAGTTCGAGCGGAACGCCCGCGCAGCGGATTTAGGAGCCTGACAATGCGGCGAGGACCTGATCGGCGTGAGCATCTGGCTTGACCCGCCGTAGGACCTTGACGACGTTGCCGGCAGCATCGATCAGGAAGCTCGATCGCTCGATGCCCATGTAGGTCCTGCCGTAGTTCTTCTTCTCGACCCAGACGCCGTACGCCTCAGCGGTCGCGTGGTCGGGATCGGCGAGGAGTGTGAACGGCAGCTCGTACTTCTGCTTGAACTTGGCGTGCGACTCCTCGCTGTCGGGGCTGACACCGAGCACAACCGCGCCCTTGCGCTCGAACTCAGCCCAAGCGTCGTGGATCCCGCACGCCTGCTTGGTACACCCTGAGGTGTCGTCCTTTGGGTAGAAGTAGAGGACGACCGGCTTGCCGCGTAGCCCTTCGAGTGTCACCGTCTCGCCCGTGTCGCTCGTCAGCGAGAACGCCGGGGCAGGCTTGCCTTCCTCGACCATGCGTCGCTCTCCTCCGTAGGTTGGTCGGTAGGTTTCCCCTCGATGCTAGCCGCGCACCGGATCGTCGCCGTGCTGGTGCTCGTCGCGTGTGCGAGCGGCGCCCTTTGGGGAGGCTTGCTCTACTGGCGCCGTCGCGGCGCCGGGCCGATCACGGCGCATCTTCTGTCGATCGCGCAGACGCTCCTCGTCGCTCAGGTCGGGCTTGGTCTCCTGCTTCTTTCGGGCCATCACCGGGCGGCCGATCGCCTGCACTACCTCTACGGCTCGCTGGCACTCGGGGCTGCTCTCGCACCGTGGTTCTATGCGCCGGCAGAAGGGCCGAAGCGGCTGTTGTGGTTCTCCGGGCTGACGGGCCTCGCGGGTGCGCTCGCCGTGCGCGCGTACATGACCGCATGAGGCGGTTCCGCTCCAACCCGACGGTCCGCGGCTTCGCGATCATCGCTTTGGTTGCGGCGGTCATCGTGGCGCTCTCGCTCGAGCCTGTGCTCGCGACCGTTGGCGGCTTACTGCGGATCGCCTTCTTCCTCGCTGTCGCGTTCTTCCTGTTCCTCGTGTGGCGCGAACGGCGGAGCGACATCGAGACGTGGGGCGATCGGTCGAAGCGCGTCTTCTACGGGGCGATCGCACTCGCAGTCCTCGACGTCGGGATGCTGATCGGCCTACAGCACAGCGGGATCGAGGCCGTCGCCGCACTCGTCGTGCTCGCTGCCTGCGCGTACGCCGGTTGGCACGTCTGGCGCGACGAGCACCGCTACGTCTGAGCGGCTAGCCGAGTGCGTCGAGTGCTGCGCGGATGTCGGTGCGCTTGCCGACGAAGATCGGCGTGTCGCGCTCCGTCCAGCGGGACGCCTCGGTCTCGCGGAGCGTCAACATCAGGTGCATGAAGTCGGCCGGCTCCTCGCATTCGAAGGCCGGCATGAACTCCTGGTCGTCGATGCCGACGGAGTACGTCGTGTGGTTCGTCACGGTGACGAACTTGGCGCCGACCTCGGCGTGCTCGCGCATCGCGGCCGCGCGCTCCTCGAAGCTGAGGAAGTACCAGGGACGCAGCTTGATGAACGGATAGACGACGAGGTACGGCGCATCGCGCGGGATGACGCGGCCCTGGCGGATCCGCTTCTTGTCCGTGTAGACCGACGGCTTGGTCGTCGCGAGGTAGGAGTGGGGGGTGTCGAGCCATGCCGCGAGCGGCGTAGCGTTGAGGTCGGCGCCGACGTCGAGGAGGTCGTCGTAGCGTTCGGTGATCTGCCACAGGAAGAAGTCCGCTTCAGGGCGCACCCCGGTCGTGGTGTAGACGCGGAGCCCCTCCATGCGCTCGGCCCACGCGTCGATGACCTTCGCGAAGGCTTCCTTGCCGGCGGCTCGCTCCTCGTCGGGTAGCAAGCGCCAGGCCCGGTCGATCGCGAAGAAGCGGTACGAGACGTACTGGCCGACCTGGGCGCCTTCGATCCGTTCGTAGCCGGGCTTCTCGCTCACGCGACGAATCGTACGCGCGCCAGCCCGAGCTACGTGATCGCGAACGTCGAGCCTTGCCGCAGGCTCGGAGTCCCAGGGTTCACGGCCTGCTCGACGGAGGCGTTGAACGCGTAGCGGCCAGCCGCGGGGCGCAGGGTGCCGATCGGGATCCGCGTCGTGACCCCTGCGAGCGCATAGACCTTGCGTCTCCACACGATCTTGCCGTCGGAGCGGACGAGCGAAAGGCTGATCGCACAGTCGAGCGGGCAGGAAACGACGACGACCGCCTTGCCCGTCTTCAAGCCGGGCCCTTTCGGGAAACGGAGCACGGATGGTGTGACGTCGAGCGCCAGTCCGTCGCAGCGGGCGAGCGAACCGCCGCGGGCGCGTTGCACCGCGTCGCGGATCGCGGAGAAGCTCGACTTCGGCGTTCCATCGGCGTAGTAGACGCCCGACTGCCAGCTCGCGAGGGCGGCCTCGTCCTGGCTGTGGAAGAGGAGCATGCCCACCACGTTCGGTTGACAGAACGCAAGGCCGAGAGCTCGCGCGTACGTCGCGGCCTGGGTTGTCTCGTCGACCGGCTTGGTCGTCGCCGGCTCGGTACCCGTGTAGAGCGACGCCTTGGCTGCGGGAGGTGTCGACTCGACGCCGTACTCGTCGTAGAGGATCGGCAGCGACGATCCTGCCTGCGCCGTGCCGTCGAACGCCTCGGCGAGAAGCGCGACGAGCTTGTCGTAGTCGGCGAGCCCGATCGCAGTCGACTTCGGGTGCGCAAAATCGGGCGACACGTTCGACGCCTCGCCATAGGGGTGGAACGCGAAGGCGTCCATGATCGGCGCCTGGCGTCCGCTCGCGCGATAGGCGAGACCGAGATCGCGGATGAACGCCGTCGGTGAATGGGTATCTCGTCCGGTGTTCGGCTTGTCGACGCCGCGCGGCGCGAGCGCGCCGCCGTAGACGGTGACGCCGGGGTTCGCCGCCTTGATGGCGTCGTATGTCGGAGCGAGCAGGGCGAGGTACGCCGGGGCTGCTGCGTCGGTCCCGTCAGGGTTGAACTGCGGCAGCCAGAAGCGGTTGAGGTTCGGCTCGTTGCCGACGATCACGTTGCGAAGCGCGGGGATCTGCCGCACGAGCAACGCGGCGTACTGCGAGAACTGCGAGATGGCGTCCGGCCCGAGCGGCGTTGTCTTCGAGCCGGCGGCGAAGATCGAGACGTAGACGGTGACGCCGTACGTCTGAGCTGCGTTCGCGACGTTTGTCAGCGTTGCAACCTCGCCGGGAGTGGGCGCGGTTGCGGGTGGAAGCCAGAGCGACGTAACCCGGACGGCGCGGAGTCCTGCCGCTGCCAGCTGAGCCATCTTCTGGCGCGCGACGGCCGGATCACCCTGCCGGACGATGTCCTCGGCGGCGCCGATCGACATTGTCGGGCCGCCTGTGTAGCCGGGCGGGGCCGAGACGAGCGTCGCGATCACCGCCGTGAGAGCTGCGGCTCCACCGATGAGTCGGCCTGTCATCTGCTGGATACGCTAGCCATGGTGGGCGAGGGCTTTGCAAAGGAAGACGCGCCGATTCGTAAGGATTTGGCGAGCCTCCCGCGCGGTTCCGGGGTGTACCTCTTTCGCGGTGTAGACGACGAGGTCCTCTACGTCGGGAAGGCGAAATCGCTGCGATCAAGGGTTCGTTCGTACTTTGCCGGTGGCGACACCCGTGCCGGAATCGGCCAGCTCGTCGAGCGTATCGTTCGCATCGAGGTGATCGTCACCCAGAGCGAGGCGGAGGCACTGCATCTGGAGCAGAACCTCGTGAAGCGTCACCGGCCGCCGTTCAACGTGCGGCTGCGGGACGACAAGTCGTTTCCGTACATCGCGGTCACGGTGGCCGACGAGTACCCGCGTGTGATGTTCACGCGCGAGCGGCATCGGCGGGGAACTGTCTACTTCGGCCCGTACGCGAACGCGAAGAAGGTGCGGGAGACGCTCGACGTCCTGAATCGCGTCTTCCAGTTTCGGCCGTGCGAAGGGCCGAAGCCTGGCCGTCACTCGGGGATTCCATGCCTCGACTTCCACATCGAGCGCTGTACCGCGCCGTGTATTCAGGCGATCTCGAAGGTCGACTACCGCGCGCTGATCGACGGCGTGATCCAGTTCCTCTCGGGCGAGACGCGGCCGATCGTGCGACAGCTGGAGCGCCAGATGCGCGACGCGTCCGCGGAGGAGCGGTTCGAAGATGCTGCGCGCTACCGGAACCGGCTGTTCGCAATCGAGAGCCTCGCGCAGCGGCAAGGGGCCGACAGGCCGTCGGTCGGCTCGGTCGACGTGATCGGGCTGGCGATCGAATCGGACCGTGCCGCGGTGCAGGTGTTCCCGTTGCGCGACGGGAGGCTGATCGACCGCTATGCGTTTCACCTCGAAAACGTTGCCGGCCAGGATCCGGCCACGATCCTGGAGTCGTTCTGCCTCGAGTACTACGGCGGCGCGTCGAGCATCCCGCCCGAGGTGCTGGTGCCGGCCGGGGTGGGGGAGACCGACGCGCTGGCGCGGTTCCTGTCGGATCTGCGGGGCTCGAAGGTCGACGTGCGCGTGCCGCTCCGCGGCGAGAAGCGCCGGCTGGCGCAGCTCGCGGACGAGAACGCGCATCTCGCGCTTGCGGCCGACACGTCACGGTCGGAGCAGCGCCGGCTGCGGCGGGTGGAGGCACTCGAGCAACTCCGGGAGACACTCAATCTCGAGAGCTTGCCGATCCGGATCGAGTGCTTCGACATCTCCAACCTGCAGGGTCGCGAGATCGTCGGCTCGATGGCGGTGTTCGTGGACGCGCAGCCGAAACGGGCGCACTACCGCTCCTTTGGCGTGCGCGGTCAGGAGGTTCAGGACGACTTTGCGGCGATGGCGCAAGTGGTCGAGCGGCGTTTTGCACGACTCCGTGAATCCTCGTCAGATGAGAGCTTCGGCACGGCGCCGAATCTGGTCGTGATCGACGGCGGCAAGGGACAGCTGGCGGCGGCGCTGGAGGCCATCGCGGCCAGCGGTGGAGCGCCGAGGGTGGCGGTGATCGCGCTCGCGAAGCGCGAGGAGGAGATCTTCGTCCCGGGACAGTCGGATCCGATCCGGTTGGATCCGCACGATGCCGGCCTACAGCTCCTCCAGCGGATTCGCGACGAGGCGCACAGGTTTGCGATCGGGCATCACCGCCGCCGGCGCGACACGCGTGCGTTCGAGTCGATCTTCGACACGCTGACCGGCGTCGGGCCGGCACGGCGCCGGGCCATCCTGCAGCACTTCGGCTCGGCGGATCGCTTCCTCGCCGCGACGCAGGAGGAGCTGGAGGGGGTGGCCGGCCTGCCGGCCAAGGTCGCGCGGTCGATCTACGCCCAGCTCCACCGCGCGGGCGGGAGCTAGACCTCGGAGCTAGCCGGGTTCAGGCCGCGTGATCTCTGCTTGGTCAACGATCTTGCGGAAGCGGAACGTGCGCAGCACGATGAAGATCGCCGTGAAGCCGAGCACGACGTTGACGACGGTCAGCGTCACCTTCATGCCGACGCTGAAGGCGAGCAAGCGGGTCTTCGCAACGGTGCCGCGGAAGGCGTAGACGAGGAAGGCCTGCTCGGTGCCGATGCCGCCCGGCGTCACGGGTGCGAGCGTCGCGAGGCTCGACGTTGCCTGCACGAGGAAGACGTTGCGCAGGCCGTCCGGGATGCCGAACGCTCGTAGGAAGAACCAGATCGTGACGAAACGGAGTGTCCAGTCGCACGCCTGCCAGGACACCACTCGGCGGAGATAGATCCGCGGCTCGCGCATCACGGTGAACGCCTGGCGCACGCGCGCCCTGAACGCGCGAATCCTTTGATGAGCCCAGAAGCCGAAGACGATCGCAACGACGAGGAGCGCCACTCCGAGCGCCTTCGCGAGTTGGGGGTGCCCGAAGAGCCAACCGAAGTCCCAGTCTGGAAGGCTCGGGAGAACGTCCAGGCTCGGCAGCAGGCCGAGGGTGAGCGCGTAGGCGAAGAGCGCGATCGCCATCGCAGCGTCGAACACCGCCATCACTGCGTAGGTCGCCGTCAGCGTCGTGTACGTCGCAGCGGGAATGGCTCGTCGCGTGAGGTAGAGCCGGAGAACATCGCCCGAACGCGCGGGGAGGATCGCGTTGACGCCGACTCCGGAAAGGTAGGCGGCGTAGATCGATCTCCAGCGCACCCGTTCTCCCGGGTAGGCAGCGGCGATGACGTTGCGCCAGGCACGGCTCGTGCACATCGTCTTGACGACGTGCAGGCCGACCCCGATGCCGAGGAGGCCGAAGTTGACGTCCGCCAGATGGCGGTAGAACACGCCGATCGCGTGGCTGACCTGATGCACAGGATTACGGTAGCCGCGGTCTCAACTCCAGGCGAGGCGCACGCCCGCGTAGGCGACGGCCGCGATCAGCGCCCACGAGACGAGGCCGAGCAGCAGCGGCCCCGGCCCGATCCGGATCAACCGGCTGACGAGCACGCGAGAACCGAGAGCGAAGAGCGCCATACCGAGCAGCACCGTGCGCAGGTCGTCGATCCAGTGCGTCGTCCTCGTCGAGACGACACCAACGCTGGCGAGCCCGATCGCGGCGACGAAGAGGACGATGAACAGCGGCACGATCGGTCCGCGGTGCGCCGTTGCGCCCTTCCGCGAGTGTTGGAGTGCGAGAAGCGCCACGAGCGGAGCAAGCAGCATCACACGGGTCAGCTTCACCACGACGGCTGTCGCGAGAGCGACGCCGCCTGCTGTCGAAGACGTTGCGACTACCTGTGCGACATCGTGCACGCTCGCACCCACCCAGGCTCCATACGCTTCGGGATCGAGACCGAGTGGTCCGCGCAGCGACGGCAACGTGACGATCGCGAGCGTTCCGCAGAGCGTCACGAGTGCAACGGCGAACGTCACCTCGTCCTCGTCGGCTTCGACGACGCCGTTCGCGGCGGCGATCGCGGAGACGCCGCAGATCGAGAAGCCCACTGCGACGAGCAGCGAGAGGTTCGCTGAGACGCCCAGGCGCCGTCCGAACCAGAGCGTCCCGCCGTAGGTCAGCACGACGACCGCTATGACAACCGCTAGCGCACGAGCGCCGAGCGCGAGCACGTCGGGGAAGACGAGGTCGAAGCCGAGCAGGATGACGCCGACCCGGAGGAGCGGTCCACCGGCCAGGCGCAGGCCGGGCGCTGCCACGGCGGGCAAGGCACCGAGGTTGGTGAGAGCCACCCCGAGCCCGACGCAGACGGGAAGTGCGGGGATCCCCCCGACGAGACCATGAGTGCCGAGTGCGGCAGCGGTCGCAGCCCCCGCGAGCACGAGCCCCGGGACCGGCCGCCAGGTCAGCACGGGAGCGTGCTACTCGTCCGGCGCGAGGAACGGGTAGCGATAGTCGCTCGCAGGGACGAGCGTCTCCTTCACCGTCCGCGGGCTGACCCACCGGATGAGGTTCCACAGGGAGCCAGCCTTGTCGTTTGTCCCCGACGCACGCGCTCCGCCGAACGGCTGCTGGCCGACGACGGCGCCGGTTGGCTTGTCGTTGACGTAGAAGTTGCCGGCCGCGTACGACAGTTCGCGGTGTGCCTGCTCGATGGCGTAGCGGTCGTTCGAGAACACGGCGCCGGTGAGCGCGTACGGCGCGGTCTCGTCAACGAGCCGGAGCGTGTCGTCCCAGCGCCGCTCGTCGTACACATACGCGGTGACGACGGGGCCGAACAGTTCGTCACGGAGGAGCCGGAACCCGGGATCGTCCGTCTTGATCACTGTCGGCTCGACGAACCAGCCTTCGGAGTCGTCGACTCCGCCTCCCGTGATGATCTCGGCGCCGGCGGCCTTGGCCTCGTCGATCGCATCTGCCTGCGTCCGGAACGACGAGCCGTCGATGACTGCGCCCATGAAGTTCGAGAAGTCGCTCACGTCGCCGACGGAGATCGTCGCCACGTCGCTCTCGAGCCGCTCGCGCACGTCCGCCCAGAGATTCGACGGGATGTAGAGCCGCGATGACGCGGAGCACTTCTGTCCCTGGTACTCGAAAGAGCCGCGAATGATTGCCGTTGCGACCGTGTCCGCATCGGCCGAGGGGTGCGCGAGGATGAAGTCCTTGCCGCCCGTCTCGCCGACGAGCCGCGGGTAGTTGCGGTAGTTCGCGATGTTGTCGCCGACGGACTTCCACATGCTCTGGAAAACGGGGGTCGAGCCGGTGAAGTGGACGCCCGCGAGCTCCGGACTGGCGAGCGCTGCTGTGCCGATGTCGGCGCCTGAGCCGTAAACGAGGTTGATGACACCGGGTGGTAGTCCGGCTTCCTCGAGCAGCAGGAGCGTGTACCAGGCCGACAAAGCGGCGGTCGAAGCAGGCTTCCACACGACGGTGTTGCCGAGCAGCGCCGGCGAGGTGGTCAGGTTGGCGCCGATGGCGGTGAAGTTGAACGGGCTGACCGCGAACACGAACCCTTCGAGCGGCCGGTACTCCATGCGGTTCCAGACGCCCGGCGACGAGATCGGCTGCTCGCTGTAGATCCGTACGAGGTAGTCGGCGTTGAAGCGGAGGAAGTCAATCACCTCGCACGCTGCGTCGATTTCGGCCTGGTGCACCGTTTTCGACTGGTTGAGCATCGTCGCCGCGTTGAGAGTCGAACGCCAGGGGCCGGAGAGGAGCTCGGCCGCGCGAAGGAAGATCGCTGCGCGCTCGTGCCAGGGAGTGCGCGACCACGCCGGGTGCGCCGCTCGCGCCGCCGCGATGGCGCGCTCGACGTGCGACGCGTCGCCCTTCGCCACGTCGGCGAGGACATGCGCCCGCCGGTGGGGCATGACAGCCTCGAACGTGGCGGCCGTTTCGACGCGGTCGCCGCCGATCACGAGCGGAATGTGGAGCCGCTCGGCCGACATCTGCTCGAGCCTCGTTTGGAGTGAGGCGCGTTCCGGCGAGCCCGGGATGTACCCGAGGATCGGCTCGTTGACCGGGGCGGGTGGCCGGAAGATGCCGGGGGCGCTCACCGGCGCGATTGTATTGTCGAGCCGGTGGACGTGCTGCCTGTGGACGCACCGGACGTTGAGGTCGAGCAGTACATGTACGAGATCGCCGGCTGGGGCCGCGGCGCGATCACCGTCGCTGCAGGGGTTCTGCTCGCGCACGACCTCGCGATCCGTCCCAGGCCCGCCGCTTCCTCTCGCAAACCCGCCCTTTTTCTCCCCAACCCCCCCGAAGGGGGAGCGAGCCCCCCTGAGTTCAGGCTAGCCGACGAACGGGCACGTGTCTGCGCCGATTTTGTGCCGGGTCTCGTCGACCGCGTGCGCCAGCAGCTGGCGGGTGCCGAGACGACCTACGCCGACATCCCTCTCGACCTCGGGTGGTGCACGCCGTTCCAGGCTGAGCTCGCTGCCGCATTGCGCGCGGTGCCGTGGGGCGAGATCGTCAGCTACGGCGAGCTCGCCGCGCTGGCCGGTCGCCCGGGAGCGGCTCGGGCGGCGGGCTCTTTCTGCGCGCAAAACAGGTTTGCGCTCGTCATGCCGTGCCACCGCGTTGTGGGCGCCGCGGGAATCGGTGGCTACGGCGAATCCGGTGTCGGGCTCAAACGGCGCTTGCTCGCGCTGGAAGGTGTCGTGCTGTGACCGACTCGACGACGACGTTTGCAACGGACGTCAGGGCAGAGCTTGCGGCAATAGCGCCTTCACGTCGCTGCGACAGGCTGGCCGAGCTCTCAGCCTTGTTCCACGCAGCAGGAAACCTGCACCTTCGCGGCCGGGGCGAGCTGACGCTTCATCTAGATCTCGCGACGTCGTCTGTCGCACGGCGCTCGTTCGCGCTCTTGCGGGCTCTCGAGATCGAGTCCGAGATCAGGACGTACGAGCGTCATGCATTCAATCGGGCGACACGATTCCAGCTCCACGTTGCCGGAGGCGCGGCCGCTTTGGGGACGTTCGTGGAAGCGGGTGTCATCGATCGCCAGCATGGCCCGCTGGCTCGGCCACCGCGGCGGTTGGTGCGTCGCGCGTGCTGCCGCGGCGCCTACTTGCGCGGCGCGTTCCTCGCCGGGGGCTCGGTGTCGGTGCTGCGGTCGCCTCACCTCGAGTTGAGGACAGCGTCGCGCGACGGCGCAGAGTTCCTGCGAATCACCGCCAAGGACGAGGGCATCGAGCTGATGACCTCCGAGCGACCAGGACATGCACGGGTCTATGCGAAGAACTGGGAGGCGATCGAGGCGCTCCTCGGCTCTGCGGGCGCGGTCGACGCCGTGCTCGCCCTCGAGGAACGCGCCGTCCTCGCAGACGCTCGCTCGCAGGCGAACCGGCTCGCGAACGCCGATCACGCAAACCTCGTCCGAACAACACGGGCCGCGCAAGAGCAACTCGAGGCCGCCCGCCTTCTGCGGGCCGACGGGACGCTGGAGACGCTCGACGATCGCCTTCGTGGGGCCGGCGAGCTACGTCTCCGCTTCCCGTCGCTGTCCCTCGCAGAGTTGGCCGCCAAGGCGGAGCCACCGGCGACCAAAGCCGGGATGCACCGGCGGCTCAGGCGGTTGATCGAGATCGCAGGCGGATAGCTACGACGGAGCGGTAAAACGACCGCGGCTAGACTCGACAGGCAGACCGAAAATCGAGACGGAAGCGAGACATGACCATGGCACTCCGGGTGGGGATCAACGGCTTCGGCCGCATCGGACGCAACTTCTTCCGCGCGCAGCACGCGGTCGGCGCGGATATCGAGATTGTCGCGCTCAACGATCTCGGTGACGCCGCGACGATGGCGCACCTTCTCAAGTTCGACTCGAACATGGGCCCGGTCCCGGAGCCGGTCGAGTTGCGCGACGGGGTGATCGCGGCCGCCGGCCAGGAGATGCGGGTGCTTTCCGAGCGCGACCCGGCCGCGTTGCCGTGGGGTGAGCTCGGCGTCGACGTGGTGCTCGAGTCGACCGGCTTCTTCACGAGTCGCGAGGGCGCGCAGAAGCATCTCGACGCCGGCGCGAAGAAGGTCGTTATCTCCGCGCCCGCAACCGACCCGGACTTCACGGTCGTGATCGGCGTCAACGACGGCGAGTACGACCCGGCGGCGCACAACATCGTCTCGAACGCTTCCTGCACCACCAATTGTGTCGCGCCGATGGCGAAGGTCCTGCATGATCTGGCGGGCGTCGAGTCGGGCTTCATGACGACGATCCACGCGTACACGAACGACCAGCAGATCCTCGACCTGCCGCATAGCGACCTCCGCCGCGCGCGAGCGGCCGCGATCAACCTGATCCCGACCTCGACCGGCGCGGCGAAGGCGATCGGCGTCGTCATGCCCGAGCTGAAGGGGCGGATCGACGGCATCTCGGTGCGTGCCCCGATCCCGACCGGCTCGATCACCGATCTCGTCGTGACGCTCGGTCGCGAGGCGACAGTGGACGAGATCAACGGAGCGTTCCAGGCTGCCGCCGCCGGTCCGCTCGCGGGGATCCTCGCGTTCTCCACCGACCCGCTCGTCTCGACTGACATCAAGGGGTCGCCGTATTCGTGCATCTTCGACAGCAAGCTGACGATGGCGTACGGGCGCACCGCAAAGGTGTTCGGCTGGTACGACAACGAATGGGGCTACTCGTGCCGGCTGGTCGATCTGGTCGGCCGCCTGCTCCCGTGAGGCTGCCACGGTCGATCGAGACGGCTGACGTCGCCGGCAAGCGAGTCCTTGTCCGCGCCGACCTCAACGTCCCGCTCGAAGAAGGTCGCGTTGCCGACGACACGCGGATTCGCGCCGCCGTGCCGACGCTGGAGCTCCTGCTGGAGAGGGAAGCGGCCGACGTCGCGGTCTGCTCGCACCTGGGACGTCCCAAGACGGAGGAAGACAGGCACACGTACGCGATCGCTCCGGTTGCGGTGCGCTTGCGAGAGCTCGTTCCCGACGAACGTGTGCACGTCCTCGAGAACACCCGCTTCGACCCGGGCGAGACGAAGAACGACGAGGGCTACGCACGCGAGCTCGCTGGCAGCCGCGATCTGTACGTGAACGACGCGTTCGGCTCGGCGCATCGGGCGCATTCGTCCACCGAGGCGGTGGCCCACTTGCTGCCTGCCTACGCCGGCTTGCTCCTGCTCGACGAGCTCGAGCACCTCGGTCGGCTCCTGGGCGACATCGAGCGCCCGTTCGTCCTCGTCGCCGGCGGCGCGAAGGTCGAGGACAAGCTCGGCGTCCTCCAGCACCTCGGCGGGCGCGCCGACACGGTGCTGATCGGGGGCAAGATGGCCGAGCAGCTCCGTGACCAGAACCCGCTGCCGTTCGCGGTCGAGCTCCCGGTCGACGTCGTCGCTGCCGCGTCGTTCGCCGCCGACTCCGAGAGCCGCGTCGTGCCGTATGACGCGGTACCCGAGGGCTGGCTAGGGCTCGACATCGGGCCGGAGACACGCGAGCATTTCGGAGCGATCATCCGCGGTGCGAAGACCGTGTTCTGGAACGGCCCGATGGGCGTCTTCGAGTGGCCGCGCTTCGCCGAGGGCACGAAGGCGGTCGCAGACGCAGTCGCCGAGGTCGACGGCTATACCGTGGTCGGCGGCGGCGACTCGGTGCGGGCGTTGCAGGAAGCCGGCTTGGCGGATCGGATCTCGTGGATCTCGACCGGCGGCGGCGCTTCGCTCGAGCTCCTCGAGGGTCGGGAGCTTCCCGGTGTCGCCGCCATCCCGAGCGAGGTGACGGCATGAAGCTGATCGCCGGTAACTGGAAGATGTTCAAAGGGCTGCCCGAGACGCTCGCCTTCTTCGACCGCTTCGAAGCTCCGGACAGCGTCGAAGTCGTGCTCTGCCCGCCGTTCGTCTCCCTCGAGGCGGCAGTTGGCGAGGAGTGGCCGATCTACGCGCAGAACGTCCACTGGGCCGCGGAGGGCGCATTCACCGGCGAGGTGTCGGCGCAGATGCTGGTCGAGATCGGTGTGTCGGGCGCGCTCGTGGGGCATTCCGAGCGCCGTCAGCTCTTCGGCGAGACCGACGACACCGTGCAGCGACGCGCCGAAGCAGCGCTCGCGGCGGGGCTGGGCGTGATCGCCTGCGTCGGCGAGACAGAGGCCGAACGTGAGGCCGGCGAGACCGAAGCCGTTCTCCGTCGTCAAGTTGCCGTCATCCCCCGCCACGAACGCCTAGTGATCGCCTACGAGCCGGTGTGGGCCATCGGCACCGGCAAGACCGCCACGCCCGAGATCGCCCAGGAAGCGCACGCCTTGATCAGGTCACTCCACGACACGCGCATTCTGTACGGGGGCTCGGTGAAGGCCGACAACGCGGCCGAGCTGCTCGCGCAGCCTGATGTCGACGGCGCGCTCGTCGGCGGCGCCTCCCTGGATCCCGATAGCTTCGCAGCGATTTGCCGGGCAGCAGCGTCTCTCTCGTAGCGCTCGTCATCCTCGACGGCTTCGGGCTCGCGCCGCCCGGCCCGGGGAACGCAGTCGAGCTCGCGCGGACACCGGTATTCGACGATCTCTGCGCGCGTTACCCGCACACACAGATCGCGGCCTCGGGCAAAGCAGTTGGCTTGCCGCCGGGCCAGATGGGCAACTCGGAAGTCGGGCATCTCACGATCGGCTCGGGGCGGATCCTGTTCCAGGATCTGATGCGGGTGAACAAGGCGATCGAGGACGGCTCGTTCCTCCGAAACGACGCGTTGGTCGGCGCGTTCCGCCGGGCCAAGGAACGCGGCGGTGACGTCCACCTGCTCGGGCTGCTCTCGTACGGCGGTGTCCATTCGCATATCGAGCATCTGCGCGCTCTGCTCCAACTGGCCGCGCAGGAAGGGATGGCCGATCGAACGTGGATCGACGCGTTCACCGACGGCCGTGACGTCTCACCGAGCAGCGCGGTGCGCGACCTCGCGGAACTGCCGACCGATCGGTTTGCATCTGTTTCCGGCCGCTATTACGCGATGGACCGCGACAAGCGCTGGGAGCGAACCGAGCGTGCCTTCGCGGCGATCACCTCGGGCGCCGGCGAGGAAGCAGCCGACGCGGTTGCCGCCGTCCGGGCGAGCTACGAGCGTGGTGTCACCGACGAGTTCGTCGAGCCGATTGCGATCAGCGGTCGCCCACGACTCGATCCGGCGAAGGACGCGGCGATCTTCTTCAACTTCCGTCCCGATCGCGGCCGTCAGCTCTCGCGGCTGCTCCTCGACGCCGGTGTCGACCTGACGACGATGACGTGCTACGCAGCCGATCTCGACTGTCCCACTGCGTTCGGCGAGCAACATGTGCCCGAGACGCTCGCCGAGGTGCTCTCACGCCACGGCGTTCGCCAGCTTCATCTCGCCGAGACCGAGAAGTACGCGCACGTCACGTACTTCTTCAACGGCGGTCGCGAGCAGGAGTGGGAGGGGGAGACGCGCGTTCTCGTCCAGTCCCCGCGGGACGTCGCGAGCTACGACCTGAAGCCCGAGATGTCCGCGGCAGAGGTCGCCGACCGCTTTTGCGCACTGATCGGCGACGGGTTCGGAGTAGCAGTCGTTAACTTCGCGAACCCGGACATGGTCGGTCACACGGGCTCGATCTCGGCGGTGGTCGCGGCCGTGGAGGCTGCCGACATCGCGCTCGGCCGGGTCGTCGCGGCGACCGCAGGGGCCGGAGGCGTCTGTCTGGTGACCGCCGATCACGGCAACGCAGAGCAGATGCTGGAGGCCGACGGCGTCAGCCCACACACAGCGCACACGACGAATCCGGTCCCGCTCGTCGTCACCGATCGGTCGCGGCGACTGCGTGAAGGTGGCGAGCTGCAGGATCTCGCGCCGACCATGCTCGACCTGCTCGGCATCGCCCAGCCGGGCGAGATGACGGGTCACAGTCTGCTCGAATAGCGCTTGCCCGGTGTGTCTGACACGCCACCGATTGGTAAAGCTTTCGTGATTTAGCCGGTTGTGGCGCTATGCTCGCGCCGTCTTGGCACTCACGCAGCCCGACCCAGGGGTTCTCCGCAAAGCGCAGCGTGGTGACGAGCGCGCTTTCACCCTTATCGTCCGAGCGTACGAGCGTCCGGTCTTCAACTACGTCTTGCGGCTCGTCGGTGATCGCTCCCTCGCCGAGGATCTGACCCAGGAGATCTTCATTCGCGTCTTTCAGGGGCTGCCGGGGTTTTCACTTCGCTCGCGTTTCACGACCTGGCTGTTCCAGGTGACGAAGAACCGGGTGCTCGACGAGCTTCGCGCCCTCGAGCGCAGGCCGCGCAGCGTGGCGACGCTGGAGGACATCCCGCCGCTCGAGGCGATCGACCAGCCGTTCGAGCGGATGGAGACGATCGACGCCGTGTGGCGCTCCATCGAGGCGCTGAACGTCGACCTCAAGATGGCGCTGTTGCTCCGGGACGTCGTCGGGCTCGCCTATACCGAGATCGCCGATGCGCTCGAGATCACCCTTGCGACCGTGAAGTGGCGGATCTACAAGGCGCGCGAAGAGGTGCAGGCTGCGTTGATCCGTGAGGGCATCACCGCCGGGACCAGCGTGCGCGCCGTCGCGACTCCCGCGAAACCCGCCAGCTGACGCTTCGTGCTCGCGCCGCGCCCCTGCGTGGCACTCTTGCTCCGCTGTGTCCTCCCCCTTAGCTGACCCGCTGAACGAGCTAGAGACGAGCTTCTCCCGGATTGCGGAGCTGCCGGTGACGCTCGAACGTCCGGGTGAGGCCGCGCACGGCGACTACGCGACCAACGTCGCGCTCCAGCTGACAGGCGCTCGACGGCGCCCACCCCGGGAGATCGCTGCTGATCTCGCGGCCTCGGCTCTTGGGATCCCGGGCGTCGATCGGGCCGAGGTCGCCGGCCCCGGCTTCGTCAATCTCTTTCTCACCGACGCGTGGTTCGACGGTGCGCTTGCCTCGATTCTCGATGCCGGAGAATCGTTCGGCGCCGGCTCGCCCAACACCTCGGAGCGGATCCAGGTGGAGATGGTCTCCGCGAACCCGACCGGCCCGCTGACCGTCGCCTCGGCCCGCAATGGCGCATACGGGGATTCCGTTGCGCGCCTGCTCGCGTTCGCGGGGCACCAGGTGGAGCGCGAGTACTACTACAACGACTCCGGCGCGCAGATGGATCGCTTCCGGGCCTCTGTCGAGGCGCGCCGGCGGGGAGAGGAACCGCCCGAAGACGGCTACCAGGGCGAGTACATCCAGGGTCTCGCGGGCGTGGAAGGTGACCCGGTTCCGCGGATGCTGTCTTCGATCGAAAGTTCGCTGGAGCATTTCCGGGTCCATTTCGACTCGTTTGCCAAGCAAAGCGAGCTGGAAGCACGCTTGCCCGAGTTCCTGCCACGGCTGGACACATATGAGAAGGACGGTGCGTTGTGGGCGCGTTCCTCTGCGTACGGCGACGATGACGACTGGGTGCTGATCCGCTCGGCGGAGCAGGGAGGCCTTCCGACGTACCGCGCCGCCGACGTCGCGTATCTCGCCGACAAGCTCGACCGCGGCTTCGATCGCGCGATCTACGTTCTCGGCGCCGACCACCACGGAACGCGCAAGTGGTACGCGGCCGTCGCGCGGATGCTCGGCTACGACCCCGAGCGCGTCGAGGTGCTTCTCTACCAGCTCGTCCATCTGACGAAAGGCGGCGAAGCAACGAAGATGGCGAAGCGCCGCGGCGATGTCGTCTTCCTCGACGAGTTCATGGACGAGATCGGCGTCGATGCCGCCCGCTGGTATCTCATCTCGCGCGGTCACGACCAGACGATCGAGATCGACGTCGACCTCGCCGCCGCCGCCACACGCGCCAATCCCGTCTACTACGTCCAGTACTCCTACGCGCGCATCGCGGGAATCCTGCGGAACGCCGACGGAGCTGTCGCCGGCTCGGAGCGGGTCGGGGAGCTCGCGCGTGAGGAGCGCGACCTCGTCAAGCGGCTCGCCGAGTTTCCGGCGGTTGCCGCGGAGGCAGCAGAGCGGCGTGCGCCGCACGCGATCCCGACCTATGCAATCAGGGTCGCCGACGACTTCCACCGCTTTTACCACGAGCACAAGGTGCTCGGCTCGCCGAGCGAGTCGTTCCGGCTCGGCCTCGTCACGGCGACGCAGGCGGTGGTCGGCCGCTGCCTCGATCTGATCGGTGTCGAGGCGCTCGAGCGGATGTAGCGTCGCAATCGTGCGTTGGAACCTGTCGATCGCCGCACTGGCCGCGGTGTGGGGATTTATCTCGGTCATTGTCGCCGACATCTCCCTCGACGCGACGGTGCTCGTCTTCTACCGGCTGGCACTCGCGTCGCTGACGGTGGGAGCGCTCGCTCTCGCTGGACGACGCGGTGGTCTCCTGCGGCCACCCGCTGCGTGGCGTGGTGTCGCCGCACTCGGCTTCGTCCTCGGAGCGCACTGGACGCTCTATTTCCTGACGATCAAGCTTTCGTCCGTTGCGGTCGCTGTCGTCACGGTGTACACGGCCCCGCTCTTCCTGGCCGCAGCGGCGCCGATCTTCCTGCCGGAGACCCGTAGTCGAGTCGCCCTGGTCGCGCTCGTCCCGGCCGCCTGCGGCATCGTCCTGATCGCTCTCGCCGGGAACGGCGGCGGGCACGTCCGTCCTCTCGCGGTCGTCACGGGCCTCGCGGCGGGGGCAACGTATGCGATGCTCGTCGTCGGCGTAAAGCGGCTTCGGCTGCGCAGTCTGCACCCCGTCACGATCGCCTTCTGGTCGTACTGTGTGGCGGCGCTTGCGGTCGCCCCGCTGCTCGTGGTATCGGGACGTGTGCTCCCTTCGTCGGGACACGAGGTCGGCGCGGTGCTGCTACTCGGGATCTTCTTCACCGGTGTGTGTGGCGTCCTGTACGTCACGCTCGTGGGTCACGTCACGGCGCAGTCAGTAGGAATCCTGGCCTTCGTGGAGCCGGTTTCGGCGTCCGTGCTTGCGTGGGCGGTTCTCGGGCAGCCGCTGGGGCTCGCTGTTCTCCTCGGCGGGGCGCTGGTGCTCGCTGGCGGCATCATCGTGGTTGTGAGCGAACCGGAGGACGCTGTCCTGATCGAGGCAGCCGGGCTAGGATCGATCTCAGGATGAGTATCGCCCCGGATCGCAACCTCGCCCTCGAGCTGGTCCGCGTGACGGAGGCTGCTGCGATGGGTGCGGCCCGCTGGATCGGCCGTGGGGACAAGATCGCGGCCGACCAGGCTGCGGTCGATCTGATGCGGGCGATGATCAACACCGTCTCGATGCGCGGCGTCGTCGTCATCGGCGAGGGCGAGAAGGACGAAGCGCCGATGCTCTTCAACGGCGAGGAGGTCGGCGACGGCGACGGACCCGAGGTGGACGTCGCAGTCGATCCGCTCGAGGGCACACGGCTCGCAGCGCTCGGGATGCCGAACGCGATTGCCGTGATCGCAGTTGCCGAACGCGGAACGATGTTCTTTCCGGGCGCCGCTCTCTACATGAACAAGATCGTCGTCGGCGCCGAAGCAGCTGACGCGATCGACATTGACGCATCCCCGACGGAGAACGTGCAGCGGGTGGCCGATGCGAAGGGCATGCAGCCGGACGAGGTCACCGTCGTCGTTCTCGAGCGCGACCGCCACGACGCGCTGATCGCCGAGTTGCGTGAATCCGGAGCCCGGGTCAATCTGATCCGCGACGGCGACGTTGCGCCGTCGATCGCTGCCGCACGACCCTGGACGGGCATCGACCTCGTAATGGGCATGGGCGGCACACCGGAAGGTGTCATCTCCGCCGCCGCCATCAAGTGCCTCGGCGGCGCGATGCAGGGGAAGCTCTGGCCCCGGAACGACGACGAACGCGAACGCCTTGTTGCTGCCGGCTTCGACCTCGACCGCGTCCTCACCGAGGACGACCTCGTATCCGGCGACGACGTGTTCGTCGCGGCAACCGGTGTCACACGCGGCGCGCTGCTGAACGGCGTGCGTACCACGGCCTCCGGGATCGAGACCGAGTCGATCGTGATGCGGTCCCGTTCCGGGACGGTCCGGCGGATCGCCGCCTACCATCCCTCCGAGAAAATCATGAATCTGCGAAAGGAGAGCGCTGATGGGAGCGCATGAGCTGAAGGCGATCGCAGAGGCGATCGTGGCCGACCACAAGGGGATCCTTGCTGCCGACGAGAGCACGAGCACGATCGGCAAGCGGTTCGACGCAATCCAGGTCGAGTCGACCTTCGAGACCCGCCGGGCCTATCGGAACCTGCTGTTCACGACGCCCGGGTTCGAAGATGTCATAGGCGGCGTGATCCTCTACGACGAGACGATCCGCCAGAGTGCGGATGACGGGACCCCGTTCCCGGAGCTGCTCACGTCGAAGGGCGTCGTTCCCGGAATCAAGGTCGACATCGGCGCGAAGCCGCTCGCGGGCCATCCGGACGAGGTCGTCACGTTCGGCCTCGACGGGCTGCCCGAGCGATGCGACGAGTACGTGAGGCTCGGCGCACGCTTTGCAAAGTGGCGCGCGGTGATCACGATCGGCTCCGGGATCCCCACCGATGCGTGCCTGCGGGCGAACGCGCACGCACTGGCCCGCTACGCGGCGATCTGCCAGGAGGGGGGGCTCGTGCCGATCGTCGAGCCCGAGGTGCTGATGGACGCCGACAATTCGATCGAGGTCTGCTACGAGGTGACGTCTCGCACGCTGCGGGCGACGTTCGAGGAACTGGCCGAGCAGGGCGTCGCGCTCGAAGGGACGCTGCTGAAGCCGAACATGGTGATCTCGGGCAAGAAGAGCGCTGATCAGGCTTCTGCGACCCAGGTCGCGGAGCTCACGGTCGACTGCTTCCAGCGGGTCGTTCCCGCGATCGTCCCCGGCATCGTGTTCCTTTCCGGCGGCCAGTCCGAGATACAGGCGACCGAGAACCTCGACGCCGTCAACCGCATCGACGGCTGTCCGTGGCCGCTCTCGTTCTCGTACGGACGCGCGCTGCAGGCGTCGGCGCTCGACGCCTGGCGAGGCGAGCCTGCGAACGTGGAGGCGGCGCAGACAGCGTTCCTCCACCGCGCGCGGATGAATGCCGCTGCCGCCGCCGGCGAGTGGTCGGCCGAACTGGAGCAGGTGGTCGCGGCCTAGCTCGCGCCAGCTCGAAGGTGGATCGTGGGCTTTGCCAGCGTCGAGCCGATCGGCGTCCCACGGGCGAAGCGCGCTGCAGATGTCGTGATCGCCAGCGCGCTGCTGCTCGCGGCGTTGCCCGTCGGAGCTGTGGCTGCAGGTGCGATGGCGGTCGACATGGTCGTCTGTCGGCGAGACCGCGGTCGCTTCGTCTATCGGGAACGACGCGTTTCGCAAGGGCGTGAGTTCGACCTGTTGAAGCTGCGCACGGTTCGTGAGGACGCGCTTGCGCGGATGGACGAGCCCGGCGGGCACGCGCGCATCCTCGAAGCGGATCCGGCGAATCTCACGTGGGCGGGGCGTCGGGTACTCAAGCCGTGGTATCTCGATGAGCTGCCGCAACTCGTCAACGTCCTGCGGGGCGACATGAGCCTCGTCGGGCCGCGCCCGTGGCCGGCGTCGCTCGTCTCTCGCCAGGTCGAGCGTGGCATCGACTACCGGCTCCGCGTGCGAGCTGGCTGGACCGGACAGGCGCAGGTGGCGAAGGGGACCGACGTGAGCTTCGAGGCGCTCGACCTCGAGTACGTCGACCTCTGCCGCAGCGCGAGCGGTGTCCAGCTCTTGCGGCACGACCTGCGTATTCTGCGTCGGACCGTGACCACGTTGCTTCGAGGCGAGGGTCTCCGTTACTGAACATGTCACGAACGGCCCGTGCGGAAGACTTTCCTCCGACGAGTCAACCCGACAGCGGAGGAGACGGAACATGACCCTGACCGATCGCCAGCGCGAGCTCTGCACGACGAGCTCTTGGGACTTCTCGGCGTTGCGCGCCGTCTACGTCAACTGCACGCTGAAGCGCTCACCGGAGACGTCGCACACGCAGGGTCTGATCGACATCTCCGTCGCGATCATGGAGGCGAATGGCGTGACGGTCGACCAGATCCGCGCGGTCGACTACGAGATCGCATCGGGTGTCTATCCGGACATGACCGAGCACGGCTGGCCACGCGACGACTGGCCGGAGCTCTACGAGCGCGTGCGCATGGCGGACATCGTCGTCGTCTGCTCGCCCATCTGGCTCGGTGAGAAGTCGTCGGTCTGCACGAGGGTGATCGAGCGGCTCTACGGCAACTCGCATCTCCTGAACGAGCACGGCCAGTACGCGGACTACGGCAAGGTCGGCGGCTGCCTGATCACGGGCAACGAGGACGGGGTCAAACATTGCGCGATGAACATCCTCTATTCGCTGCAGCACCTCGGCTACTGCATTCCGCCACAGGCCGACGCAGGCTGGATCGGCGAGGCGGGGCCGGGGCCGTCCTATCTCGATCCCGGCTCAGGCGGCCCGGAGAACGACTTCACGAACCGGAACACCACGTTCATGACGTGGAATCTGCTCCATCTCGCCAGGCTCCTCAGGGACGCGGGCGGCTTCCCGGTGCACGGTAACCAGCGGGCGCTGTGGGACGCGGGCTGCCGGTTCGACTTCGCGAACCCGGAGTACCGCTAGCCGCATACCGCCAGGTCGGGAAACAGCAGGTGCGGAGAACCGGCGAGGGTCGAGCCGTGGCCCGACCCTCGCCCAATCTCTCGGCTAGCGCGAGACGCCGGCGGACTTGCGCGCTCGGCGCGGCAACGCGAACCGGATCAGGTGGCGCGAGGTCGGCTTCGCGTCTCGCACCGCACGTCCGGACGCCTGCAGAACAGCCGTCTCGATTTCGTGCTCCGTGCGTCCTGCACGCTGCATCGTCTCGATCATCACGCGCAGGTGGGTGTCGTCGTGAGTCAGCTTGCTGTCCATCATTGGTACCTCCGTCTCAGTTGCGCCGGTGACCGCTGAGGGCGAACGCCGCCTCAGCGTGGTTGTCACGCCAGACAGGTCGCTGTCGGCGAGGCGCGTGTTCTGAGCCCTCGCCCAGCAATCGTCTGGATCGGCAAGACCAGTGTACCTAGGGTGTCACAAGCTACGTCGTAAACCGACGCCAAAGCCCATGAACAATGGTTATAAGCGAGCTCTAAGTTGTTACAAGCTTGTGAAGAGCTTGCGCTAGGGCATCGTGTCGTGCAGGTCGTACCAGGTGTCGAGCTTGGGCGGCGTGAACGACCCCGCCGGGGCTTCGCCCATCATCTGCTCGAGGATTGGATTGAGGTGCTCGTTCATGAACCGATCGCCTTGCTCGCGGGTTTCCCAGACGTCGAAGATGCGAAAGACGCCATCGGCGTGGGTTCTACGCCGGATTTCTTCGAGTTGCGAAATCCGTTCTCGCGTGTCTGCCCGCCGCACGTACTCCTCAAACCGTTGGTCGCCGCTCAGGGCGGACGCACGCAACAGGCGTTGACAACCGATCGTCTTCCGCTGAGAGTCCGCAAGTTAGGACGGGCTCGCGAGAGTTCCTCGAATGGATCGACCTCGATGAGAGGGACTTCAGGGCAATCGGGAAGGTCTGCCGTCGGGCGTTGCGGCTGACGTTGCTGCTCGTTCCAGCAGCGATCGTTGCCGCCCTGATGATCTGGTATGCCGATGTCGTTTTCTCGTGGCTCGGCTCGCCGTAGCCGAACGCCTGCACGAACACGTTCGCGGCCGCCGGCGACGACCGGCGTCTGGCGAGCGACTTGAGGCGGGGTGTCGAGCTACAAGGGTTTCGGCTTGCTTGTATGAAGCGGGCGAAGGGGCTCGAACCCTCGACCTACGGCTTGGGAAGCCGACGCTCTACCAACTGAGCTACGCCCGCGTGGCGAGGATTCTAGCCGGGTTCGGGGGTTCGTCCCTCCGGCGCGTGCGGGATTCATGCAGGAAACGACTCCAAGCGATCAGTCGTCTCATCCCCCGAGGCTCTCGAACTGGGCTTCGACCGCCGCGACGATCTCCTCGGTCGTCATGTCGGGTTCTTCGATCGGAGACGTCTCGACCGCTGCGGCGATCGCGGCGCGCCAGACAGGAGCGGCTTCGCGAAAGACCGTGATCACCACGAGCCCGATGCCGGCAGTACCAACCTGAACGCCGCCGCCTTGGTAGGCCGGAAGCATGTCAATCGGCTCGGTGTAGGGGTTGTCAATCAACGGGTTGTCAGACAACTGTTACCTCCAATCGTTCGAGTAGTGACTCCGCTGCGGTGTCAAGCAGCGCCCCGTAGTGCGCCTCGATCATTCCGACCGATGTTCCCATGATTCGAGCGAGCTCGTACACGGTGACGCCGAGCGCCAACGCGTTCGAGGCGAACGTCGAGCGGAGGTCGTACACCCGAGCGGGTTTCACGATCCCGGCGGTGTCGATCGCCGTCGACCATTCCCGCCGGCGCCAGTTGTGAACGTCGAACGGGCCTTTGCGCGGCCCTGTGAACACGTACGGGCTATCGAGACGCGCAGGGAGCGAGTCCAGGGCCGCGAGTGCGGTCGCGGTGAGCGGAACCTCACGGTGGCTCCTGGCGGTCTTCGTGCCTCGGACGGTGAGCACACGACGTTTGCGGTCGACGTCGCGGCGTTCGATGTGCGCCCATTCGGCGGGACGTAACCCGGTGGCCGCCGCGAACGTGACCGCCGCTGCCCCGCGGGTGTCGAGCTCGCCGCAGATCGTCTTGATCTCTGCCGGCGTGAACACACGGATGCCCCGCGGCTGCGGCTGCGGGTTCTTGCCCGCCAGCTTCGCCGGGTTCCGTGTGAGGTACCCGTAGCGGATGCCGGCCTCGAGCGTCTGGCGGAGCGCCGAGATCACGCTGTAGCGGTACCTCTCCGGGAGCTCGGACGCGAACCCCGCGACCTCGTCGGTCATGCCCTCGAGTTCGGAGAGAGCGACGTCCCCGAAGTCGCTGAGGGGCCGCGCGAGGCGACCGCTGAGCGTTCGGATGGTTCGGACGGTGGTGATCTTGCCGTGACGGTCGAGGAACACGTCGACGAGCTCCCGCAGCGTGATGTCCCGGCGTGCAGTGGCGGTCCCGTCGAGCTCGGGCCGGATTACCCGGTCGAAATGGTCGAGCGCCGCTGTCTTGGACTGGAAAGCGCCGTAGCCGTGGTCGAGGTACAGGAGCTGCACCTTTCCTGACGGAAGCCGGCGGGTGCGCGCGCGGGGCTTAGCTGGCATCTCGGCCACCATGAAGCAGAACTAGTTCCGACAATGGCAACTCGTCACGGAATGCCTCACGGAGCGCAGCCTCCGTGAGTAGGTCGACCTTTTCCGTCAACTCGGTTGGCACCGCCCTCCTGACAAGCAGAGAAGCGACCATCAACTCGGCGATCTTGTTTGGCTCGTTCGCGCTCATCGCGCTGGCCTCCTAGCGCCTACGGCCGGACCAGAGGTGATGAACTCCGGCCCGGCCGGAAGCATCTTGGACCATCTGATCAGAGAGCGTGTCATCACTCACGCACCCCGGACACTAGACCTCCGTGACGACGGATACAAGCTCCCGCCGCCCCTCGAGCCACCCGTCGACCTCGTCCTCACGCCAACGCAGCACCCCTGTCGCGAGCCGGTAGCCGCCAGGCAGCCGGCCAGCACGATGCCAGCGCAGAACCGTCTCGACGCTCACGCCGAACCGCTCGGCGAGCTCGCGGGCGGTGAGCAGCCGGCCCGTCATACGTCCTTCTCGGGGACTGCGCGGAGATGGGAAGCCGGCGAAGGCCCGATCGTTTTCGAAATCACCGCTGTCGGCTTCGGGCCGCGATGCTTCGGAAGGACATAAACCTGCAGCCTCGTCTTCTCGAACCAGGACTCAGCCTCATGCAACGTCTTCCACCGCGGATGCGTCGTCTCAATCCCGTTCGGCAGGATCATCGTGATCGGCTCACCCGCCTCAAACCACGCACGTCGAGCCAAACACACGCGCTGATACGCGACCTCATACGTCTCGATCGCCGCCGCATCAGGCTCAGGAGTCACCCGGTCAGACATCCGAACCAACCCGTTCTTTCTGCACGGCCAAGCCGATTAGCCCGCTGTACGTAACCGCGTACAAGTTTCCCGTTTCGGGGGGTACCCCCCTGGAAATCGAAACCTGTACGCGCTCGCCTACCTGTGGGTTACCGGGCTGGGCGTATAGGAAAAGCACGGTGCTTGCAGTCACGACCCGGCGTCCTCTCGGGGGTGTCGGAGCAGGCCCGGACGCGGCGGCTCGTCTCGCCGCAGGCGGCCCGTACGCGGCGTCGACCCCTGCAGCGGCCGCGGCCTGTCCGGCGCAACCGTGTCGCCGGGAGCACGTCCCGGCCGGCGACCCGACACCGCCCGCCGAAAACGATCAGAGTCGCGCGCAGCCACCTGACAGGCACGAAGAAGCGGATGAAGATCGCCGGCCGCGGTGACCAGGGGCTTCCCAGCCTGACGCCACGCCTCCGCGAGCAGCTCCTCCCGCTCGAGCGCAGCCTCGTACCGTGAAACCGCGGCGTCAACGTCCATCAGACACCGCCCCGGGGAGAGTTTCCGTGCGGAATGTCCTCACCAGGGAGTCGCTATCCCAGCGCCACAGAAAAACAGCGCTCTTGCGTCCTGAACCTGCCGGGGGGAGAAGCGCAAAAGTCACCGGAGATCGGACGCCCCAAGGTTCGCGCGCCGTGCCTTCCGTCGCTCGGCCAAGAGCGAAAGGTCGTCACCGTCCGTCAGTTCTCGCCCAACGTCCCACAGCCTGTCGAGGGTCTCGCGAAGCGCCCGCGAACACAACCCCACCGCGGTCGGGGAGGTTGTCGGATCGTCAAGCTGCGCCGCGAGCACGAGCGCCGACGCTGCCAACCCGCTCCGATGCTCGACGCGGATCGCGTCAAGTTCGGCCTGAACTGCCTCAAGAACCGTCAAGACGAGCCTCCTTACAAACGTTATGGCGAGGGGTCGGGAACGCCGACCAGCGTGTGGTTGGGCCGAAATCGGCACAGAAGAAATCGACACCAGGCTCATGCCCATGACGCATCCCCGTCTCGGACGAGGTGGTTGGCTTCGCGGAGTAGCTCGTCCTCGTCTCGTACCTCGTCCCCCTTGTAGGGGACGGACGAGGTAGACGAGGTGGCGACGTCCTCGTCTGGACGAGGTGAGACGAGCTCGGACGAGGTAGACGAGGTGTCTCTGAAGGGTTTGAGGGAACGTGTAAGGCGTGCCCCTCGAGGACCTGGCGTCTCGGCTGCGCACTCTTCCTCGATAAGCGTGTCGATCGCGACGCGTACCCACTTGCCTTGTTTACCGAGGCCGGCTTCCTCGATGCGCGCGCGTGGTACTTCGCCGTGTTGCTCGAGGAACCGTGACACCTTCTCCATCAGCCCTGTGGGTCGGAAGTCAGCGCCCTGTGACGTCACCTGCCGGCGGAACTGCCATGTGATCGCGTGCGTGTCGGGGTCGCTGTGTAGGTCGAGCTCGGTGACGATGCCGCGTTGCAGGTAGCCGCGCGTGTCCTTGTGGACGCGAACCCGTACTAGCCCGTCGCTGCCGCGGTGTAGTTGCTTCCCTTCGGGAACCTCGAGCCCGAGGTGGCAGCGGGTCTGGCCGATCTTGCGTTCGCTGCCGATCGTGAACCTGCCGCGCGTCTCCGCGTTCTTGGTGACGTGGTCGATCAGGATGACGGTGACGCCGTTCTTCCAGAGCGGCTTGATCCACGCTCGGGCGAACTTCTCCGCGTCTTTGCGTGCGTTGTCGTCGAGCTCGCTGACGTCGTACGCGCCGGCGGCGGCGTCGATGATCGTGAGAGTCACGCTCTCCTCGAGCATCGCGTCGATGTCCTCCGGCTCCGGCGGCCCGTCCGGCTCGACGTAGTAGATGCTCGCGACCTCTTCCAGGCTCGCGCCCAGGTCGACGAACAACGCGCGCACCGCGGCCGGCCCGAGCTCGAAGTCGAGGATCGCCACCTTGCCGCCGGCGCGGATCTCCTCGATGGCAACGATGAACGCGAACATCGACTTCATCGCCTCCGGCGGGCCGCTTATGACGTGACGCTCACCGCGGTAAATCAGTCCGACGAGGTCAGGTGCCGGCGGAGCGACTGAGAACTCCTCCGCGGCCAGGTTCTGCGCCTGCCAGGTCACGCGACCCGCTCCCACTCGAGCCAACGGCCCAGGGAATGCCAGAACGACTCGGCGTCGATGTAGCCGTAGACGAGGTCGCGCTTCAGCATGTCCGGCGCTCTGAGCCAGAGGCGCGAGTTACGCGGGTCCGTACCGGCCCACCGCTCACGCTCGAGCTCGTCGAGAGCCGTCCAGCGCCTCCGTCCGATACGCTGACTGTCTGAGGTTGCGGCTGCGGCGTTCTTAGCGGGGCGCCGTTTGTCTGCCTGGCTCACTTCACGGCCGTCCTCTCTGCGAGTGCGAGCACGTCCTCGAGCCGAAGGCGCGGATGCGAGTTCGGTGCGTACCGAATCTCCGCGATAGCCCCCCGCTTGGCGAGGCGCTTCATCGTCACGTAGCTGACGCCCAGGAGACGAGCGGCCTCAGTCCTACTCACCGTGATCGGGTCCGTTTTATTCATTGCAATGCCTATCGGATCACGTCACACTTACGGTGTGACACCCACCGACTACCGGCAGAGGGCACTTGATGCCTGGCTTGCCGCGACGCCGGCAGCACGCGCAAAGCTCACCGAGCAAGCGGCAGCCCAAGGCAGGTTTCCAGAGGACTTAGTCCTCGATGCGGTCTTCTCCGTCGAGTGGGCGCCCCGGAATTGCGCAATGTGTCCGCGGCCGCTGCCGCCATTCTCGCGCTCGGACAAGGTCACTTGCAGCGCCGGCTGTCGCAAGCGCTTGAGTCGAGCTCGACTAGGCGGGCTCGCCTAGCTCAACGTCGGCGATTCTCAGGGACGCGTAGTAGCCGACCTTGTCCTCGTCTTGGGTTTGTGAGTGCGTGAAGCCCTTGCCGGAGACGGCGCCGGTGACAATAAGCCGGACCGGGGCGCCGAGGCGCATCGCGTCGACGAACCGCAAATGCTCGACGTCGGTGCGGTCGAGCTTGACGACGCCGACGAACCGGATCGTGATCTCGTCGGCCTTGAAGCCGTCCGTCGCAGGGATAGGCAGTTCGACGAGGCCTGCCTCGAAGTCGGCTAGAGACAACTCGGCCGCGGTCAATTCGTCACCATCCAGAACGTCTATCGGAACTCATCAGGGCTGCGAGCCGCTTCGTCGGCGCTGCCGGGTTGCACCGGCCGCCTTATCGGAAGCGACTACGCGCGGCTAATCAGCGATGAGAGCGAGCCGAGCGCGAGATCAGCCTCGTCGCCGGCGAGCTGCTCGAGCCATTCCGCGGCCCGCCGAACTTCGCTGAGGGCGAGGGTTCGTTCGTCGAGGAGCCGTTGTAGCCAGCGGAGCGCCGCACGTTCGGCCTTCGGGTCAGCCTCGGACGCGTAGAGCGCGGCGAGCCCGAGCGCCTCGTCGAGCGTCAGCGGCCGGTCTGCGCCGATCTCCCTGGCTAGGGCTTCGGCCATGACCAGGCTTCGTGCCTTGAGCGCCCGTTGAAAGATCACGCTCGGTCTGCCGTCCGCGGTCACGAACACATGTTCTCACGGGTGCAGCTCCTGGGCTTCGATGTCAGCCATGTAGTCGGTTGCGTGATATTGGTGCGGCCCAAATGGGAACAGCAACGGCGTAGGCGAGAATATGGACGTCCACGTGTTGCTCATATCGATGCTTGCTGGGGTCATCGCCGGCGTCGTGGGACTGCTTTTCTCCAACGACGCGCTTCACCTTCGGACGCGATGGCGTGCGCGGTTGGTACGGCCGCGACGACGCCTGACGTCTGACTACGCCGATCAGCCTTTTGTTCGCCCCGAGAGCCGGCGCGAAAGTTTGGCCTCTAGTCGACTCGCGCAGCGTCAGGAGGTGGCCGCTATGGATGACGCTGCTGGTGGGCCAGGGGCTTTCGTCATCGAGGGATACCGCGACGGCTTTCCGGTCGGCGTGGAATGGACGAACGGCATGGTGACGGGTTCCTGGCGTCTCGTCGACGCGCTACAAAACGCGGTGGAGAATGCGGTTCCGCTCGAGGTTTGCCCGGACGGGCGGATCGTCAGGGCCGCGTTCGAGCCAGCCGAGATCGCGTGCGCAACCATCCTTGCCTTGCTCGACGGCGACATCCCGGCTTCGACGAGGGGCGATATCCCCGAACCGTTCCGCACAGAACACAGCTGGGCCCGTATCGCCTGACTATCAGTCGATCGTGGCGGACTTAATCGTGCCGTTCGGGTTCCGCTGAAAGTCGATCTGCGTCGGCCCGTCATCGGCCGGCATCTCGATCGTGTTCTGCACAGTCACCTGCGCTGGGGGGACCCGCTCGAACGCGCCTGCGAGCGCCTGACCGAGCTCCTGCGCCCAACCGTCAGGCAGGACGACCCTCGAGGGGTCGGTGAAGTGCACCGGTGAAGAGCTCTCGGCCAAGCTGGGAGAGTCGAAGCCGGTGGCCGAGCCAGCTCAAATAGCTTCGGAGTCTGGTCATCTGTGAATTTTAGCTAGAGGAACGAAAGGCACCCACCTTGCGCCCTTGGCTGAGGCACGGTTCAAGAACGTCTCTTGAACGTGAGCGTCCTGGACGAATCTAGTCGGTCTCGGTCGTGGCGGCTTCCGGTCCGGCATGTTCGGCCGCTTCGTCGACTCGGTGGAACCGATGTTGACCGTGAAGGATCACGGCGATCTTTCCTGTCTCGGGGTACTCGGCGACATCCGGTTCGGCGTGGGCGGCCACGACTAGCACGCGTGCTGTCGCGTTGCCGTCGTTTCTGATCTGGTGGCCACCGTCCGGGCCGCGCGGGAACGGGAGGACGTCGCCCTCTGCTAGCAACCGGTCGCCGTTGTGCATCCGCACGGTCGGAGTGCCACGGAGCACGATCAAGAGCTCTTCCGTGCCGTGATGGAAGTGGTAGACGAACTGCGACGCACCAGGCTGAAGCTCCCACAGGGAGCTGCCAAGCGAACCCTCAGCGGCCCGAGCGACCGGTCTTGCGCCTACGCCACCGCCCCAGTCGGGCACCTCTTCCCAGATGTTCGAAGCATCACCAGGACGCATCTGCCCGGACACTAGTCCCCCTCGAACCGCAGAAGCGAGCCCTACGGCAGGCGCAGGAGAGCACGCCGGCCTGCCCGAGTATGCCGGAATGACGCCCGAAGCAGTTACGCCCAGGGCAACTGAGGCCAGTACGGCGGCCGCTCGCGCCGGAACCGCTCGGCCGTCGCATAGACCCGCCCCGGATCGGAGGTTTCCTCGTCCACACTCGCGCCGTAGCCCGCCGCGAGCTCCGATACGGGGTACCGCACCTCCGGGCCCATGCGTGCGCCGACCATCAGGATCACGCACGGCCCGTCGCCAGCCCCGACAAAGGCGTGCTCAGTCCAAGGGGGACAGTGGAAGAAGTCCCAGGCTCGGAGGCGTCGCTCCTCGCCCTCGACGAGCAGCCTGCACTCGCCGGCCAGAACGAGGAACGCTTCCTGATTGGTCTCTGCATGATAAACGCCGCTCTGGTCCGGCTCGAGGACGGTCACGTTGATCCCGAGCTGCTCGAACTCGACCGGCGGTTCGCCGTACTCGTTCGCGAACCAGCACGCCGCGCCCCTCGTATCCGAAGACCACCACTCGGCCTCGCGGACGTTGACGATGAACCAGCCCTCCGTCACAGGGGCAAGCCCGGAACCGGAGTCCTGAAGCCGCGCTTCGATCACCAACCGGATTCTCGCACGTTGGTGTGTGCAAGGAAGCTGGCCTGCGCGACTGTGCGGGAATGTTCCCTGAGGCGAAGGAGGGCGTTCCTAGAGCAAACGGATGCCGATGTTCCTTCGGCCGCGCCGGGATGATGGCTGTGTCCCGCTTACACTTGCTCCGTGCGCCGGCTACGCGAGCTTCTCGCCATCGGCCTCGTCGCGGTGGCGGCCGCGACGCAGATTCCGTACCCCGGCTGGAACGCGGGTGCGCACTACGCTCTCGTCCGCTCGCTCGTGGACGGAACGCCGTGGATCGACCACAACCTGAACCAGAGCGGCGACATCGCGTGGGTGAAAGGGCATTTCTATGCGGCGAAGTCGCCAGGGCTCGCGTTTCTCAGCCTGCCGGCGTACCTCGTATTCGATTCTGTCGGCGCGGTCCCCGCGACATACGTCACGGGGCAGGGGCCCCCAGAAGCGCGACAGGTGCCGGAGAGATCGGTCTGGCAGGTCAACCTGACGGTCGTCTTGGCGTTCTTCGTTCTCCTGCTCCTGATCCGCCGTACCGTGGACTCGATCTATCCGCGGGCGGGCACCGCTGTGGCGATGATGCTCGGGCTCGGCACGATGCTGCTCCCTTTCGCCACGGCCTACTTCTCGCATGTGGTCTCGGCGACATTCGGATTCGCGGGGTTCGCCCTCCTCCTTCAGGAACGTCGTCAGCGTTCGCGTGCGCTCCTGATCGGTGCAGGATTTCTCGCTGGCCTCGCTGTCTTCACCGAGCTCCCGACGGCGATCATCGGCGCTTGCCTTGCCGGCTACGCGATCGCTGACCGCCCGCGCGTTCATCGCGGCCTGGAATACGCCGCCGGCTTCGTGGCCGGGGTCGTCCCGCTCGCCGCGTACAACTGGTGGGCCTTCGGCTCGCCGCTCCGCAGCGGCTACGCCGACGCGGTCAAGGTACTCGGGAAATCGGGGCACGACCTCATCGGCGCGAACGGTGCGGGGTTCTTCGGCCTCACGTACCCCCACTTCCATGCAGCGTGGGATCTGCTGTTCTCCAGCATCGGCCTGTTCGTGCTGACGCCGATCACGCTCGCCGGCGTACTCGGGCTGGGACTTCTTGCTCACGCCGGCCATCGCCGGGAAGCCGTGCTCATCGGTGCGATCGTGCTCGCCTTCGTCGTGTACAACGCGTCGTACTACCTGCCCTTCGGCGGTGCAACGCCCGGCCCTCGATTCCTGGTCGCAGTGCTGCCGTTCCTGTCGCTCCCGGTTGCGGCGGTCTTCCGACGGTGGCCGATCGTGGCGCTCGTGACCGCTGCGGTCTCGACGTTCTGGATGGTCTCCGCGACGATCGCCGGGCCGCTGCTGCCACCGGAGATGTCGCCGACATCGTGGCTCCGCCAGATCTGGCACGGGCAGGAGGTGATGGGCTCGATGCTCGGGAAGGGAACGACCGGAGCCGTCGTCTTCCTCTTCCCGGCCGTCCTGGCGATCGTCCTTGCCACCTGGCCGGACCGCCGTGAGGCCACAACGAGTTGACAGTCAGGAGCCTCGCACACTCGGATGCGCGAGAGTGCTCTCGCCAGACATGCGCGCCGAGTCGTCGCCGCCAACGCCGAGCGTAACCTCGGGTGCATGCCGGGTCACGGTTCACAACGATCCTGTTCCCGCTCGGCACGTTCGTTGTCGCGTGGCCCGTACGGTAACTCGGCCGACGAGCTCGTGCAGCTGGCCCGAGGAAGCGTTCGGCTGAGCATGAGCCGTGCCACATTCATGCCACAAACGTCCGGGCACGACCTCGAGGCCGTCCTCGCGGACAAGCCGTTTCCGTGCTGTAAGCCCAGGCACCATACGGGATAATGTGGCGATCGTCTCCGGCCGTCGGCTCGCGTCGTTCCCATCGGCACGGCTTGGGAAGCCGACGCTCTACCAACTGAGCTACGCCCGCGCGATCTCGATCAACTGGGGCCGATTGTAGCGCCGGCTCCTTTAGCCCTCCGACCAAGCCCGAGGCTAGCCTCCGAGCAGACCAACCTCTATCGCTCCGCTCACGGAACGATCACATCGCCTTCCTACACTCGCCAGCGATGCGAGCACTCCTCGTCGCCGCCGCCGCGACAGCCGCTCTTGTACTTGCGGCCGGGTCGCTCGCAGCGTCCAGGCACACGAACGCGTCAACCGACGCCTACAAGGGCCTCGGCACCTGGATCGACGTCTACGACGCCAAGGCGTTCGTGAACCCGGAGGCAACGGCAGCCACCATCGCCTCGCACGGCGTCCGGACGGTCTACGTCGAGACCTCGAACTCGAAGCAGACGCTCGACGTCGTCCGGTCTGACGCACTCGGCCGGCTCGTGGACGCCTTGCACAAGAACGAGATCGAGGTCGTCGCCTGGTACCTGCCGACGCTCGTGCATCCGGGCGTCGACCTCCGGCGCTCACTGGCGGCGCTTCATTTCGTCACGCCGGAAGGCAACAGCTTCGACGGTTTCGCGCTCGACATCGAAGCGCCCGACGTCAAGAGTCCAGCGTCACGGAACGCCCGCGTGCTCGCCCTCTCGCGCCAGCTTCGCGCGGCTGCCGGCCCCGACCTCGCGCTCGGCGCGATCATCCCTTCGCCGCGCGGGATGGAGATCAGGCCGGCGTACTGGCCCGGCTTCCCCTACGCGCAACTTGCCGCGATCTACGACGCATTCCTGCCCATGACCTATTTCACGGGTTCCGTGAAGGGGCCGGACGCGGTGTACGGCTACCTCGCGCGGTCGCTCGCGATCCTCCGCGCCAGGACGCAGAATCCCGAGCTGCCGATCCACATGATCGCGGGTGTCGCAAATCGAGCGACGCTCCCGGATGTGCAGGCCTTCGCCCAGGTCGTCACCGACGACACCCGAATCAACGGCTGGAGCCTCTACGACTTCGTCACGACGAGAGCCGCCGAATGGCGCATCCTCGCCGGGCTCGACTCGTCTCGCTAGCGCACGAGCTCGTCGATCAGGATGTGGATCTGCGAGACCTCGCAGAATCCGAGCCGGGTGAGGATCGGGCGTGACATCGCTCCCGCGTGCGTGACGAGCACCGGCGTTCCCGCCGCGACCGCATCGTCCCAGCGCGCCCGTATGAGCGCGCGATAGGCGCCGCGCCCGCGTGCGCTCGCGAGTGTGGCGCCTCCGAAGAGCAGGACGCCGTGAGCGGTGAATCCCGCCGTTGCACGAGCGACAGGCTCGCCGTCGACGAACGCGAGGTAGGTCCGCCAACCGTGCCCCTCACTCTCGTAGGCTTTGGCCGCGTTCGCCAGGCTTTCTTCGATGACTGCCTGAGACGAGCCGAATGCCTCTAGTGCAATGCGCACTGCGTGCTCGAACTCGACGAGCGACTCCACCTGTCGCGCCGTGACGCCGCGGACGCCGTCGCCCGGAGGCTTGGCCAGCACCATGCCGATCGCCAGCGGCTCGTCGGAGTCACGCACGCAACCGAGCGCGAGCAAGCGGTCGACGAGATCGGCTGGGGTGGCGGAGTCGGCCACCTCCCAGGAGCAGACCGTTCGACCCTTGGCGGCAATCAGCGAGCGGATCTCGGCGACTACTTCCTCGACGTTGTCGTCGGTAATCCTCAGCCGCTGGACGACCGTCGAGTGCGAACCGGTGCCAGGACTGAAGGCGATCACGAAGCGCGGATCCACGAGACGCTCGTTCCCGGGACCGAGCCGTGTGTGGGTGTTCGCGTTTTCGGCGAGCTCGCGGATCACGACCAGGCTGCCCGCAGCCGATCGCGCGTTTCGAGGAGATGCTCCGGAATGACCTTGATGTCCGCTAGGACAGGCATGAAGTTCGTATCGCCGCTCCAGCGCGGAACGACGTGTTCGTGCAGGTGGGCGGCGATGCTGCCGCCCGCGACGTAGCCGAGATTCCAGCCGACGTTGAACGCCTCCGGCGCGAAGGTCGCCCGGAGCGCTGCGATTGCTCGGACGGTGAGATCGTGGATCTCCGCCGCCTCGTCGCTCGTCAGGTCGTCGAGCTCACCGATGTGCCGGTGGGGCGCGACCATCAGATGGCCGGACGCATACGGGAACTTGTTCAAAAGGGCGATCGCCTGGCTTCCACGACCGACGACGAGCGACTCGGCTTCGCCGACTTCCCCGGCACCTTCCGCGCAGAAGACGCAGCCGATCTGCTCGGAGGCGTGCTCGATGTAGTCGAGGCGCCACGGCGCCCACAGCGGTCTGGTCACCCGACTCGTTCTACCAGGTCATACAGGGCCGGTAACGGAGCCGATCCCTGGTGCCAAGCGTGCGCCGGGACAAGCACCCCAGAGTCCGCGTCGTGTGGCCTGGGCTCGCTTCGCGATGCGCAACAACTCGGCGGCGTGGCGGCCACGGTCGCCGTGGAAGAAGTACGGCTCGGCGGCGCCCTCGGAGACGAGCGCGAGCCCGACGTCCCGCCCGTCAACCGCGACGTAGCGGAGCAGCCGCCCATATCTGTCGATCGCGTCGAGCTCAGGGTCCCGCTCGAGCTTGACGCGCGTTCCAGGCGGGGTGAGCCGGAGGAGCGCACGGCGCGCCTGCCGCCCGTAGCAGTCGGTCTCGAGCTCGGGCGCGTCGATCTGCACGATGCGCACCCTGCGTCCATCCGTGAGCCGTAGTGTGTCGCCGTCCGAGACACGCGCGACGGTTCCACTCCCGATCCGTGAGAGCTGAGAGGGGGCAGATGGACCGTTGCAACCGACCGCTGCCACGACCACGAGCGCTACGGCGAAAGCCGGTCGGCCTATCTGAGGCTCTTCTTGAGCATGCCGAACACGCTTCTGATCACCTCGCGCTCGACCTGGCGGCCGGCGCGCGAATTCAGCATCTTCCCGAGCACGGCCGCCCCGCCGGCGACTGCCGTTGCGGCCTCTTTGTGGCTCGCCTGCGGTTGTGGGGTGGAGGCGGGTGCTCCGTCCGCGGCGGGGGACGTCGTCTGCCCCAATCTGGCGGCGAGCATCTCGCGTGCACTCTGATTGTCGATGCGCGTTCCGTACTTCGAGTACAAGGGCGAGGCCTTTGCGGACTTGTCGACGTCGTCGGTCGGCCCCATCCGCGAGGAGGGCGGTCTGAGCCGTGTGTGGACGACCGGTGTGGGGACGCCGCTGTCGGAGAGAATCGTGACGGCCGCCTCACCGGTTCCGAGCTGGGTCAGCAACTGCTCGAGGTCGTAGAACTCGGACTTCGGATACGTCTTCACGGCGGCACGCAAGGCGGCGGCGTCGTCCGGCGTAAAGGCGCGCAGAGCGTGCTGAACCCGGTTCCCGAGCTGCCCGAGGACGTCGTCGTGGATGTCCTTCGGCACCTGGGTGATGAAGAACACGCCCACACCCTTCGAGCGGATCAGGCGCACGGTCTGGGTGATCGACTGGATGAACGCCTTGGTCGCGCCGTCGAACAGCAGGTGTGCTTCGTCGAAGAAGAACACGAGCTTCGGCTGCGGCAGGTCGCCTACCTCGGGGAGCGCCTGGAACAGCTCGGCGAGCATCCACATCAGCGCGGTCGAGAAGAGCGTCGGCTTATCCTGCACCGCCGGCAGCTCGAGGCACGAGATGATCCCGCGCCCGTCCGGTGCCGTGCGCACGAGATCTCCGATCTGGAACATCGGCTCGCCGAAGAACTCGATGCCGCCGCCGTCCTCGAGGCCGACGAGAGCCCGCAGCAGCACGCCGACCGTCTGCGAGGAAAGCCCGCCGATCCCGGTCAGCTCGGCCTTGCCGTCGTCCGAGGTGAGGAACGTTAGAAGTGCTCGCAGGTCGGAGAGGTCGAGCAGCGGCAGCCCTTTCTGATCGGCGTAGCGGAAGACGAGCCCGAGGCTCTGCTCCTGCGTCTCATTCGACTCGAGCACCTTGCCGAGCAGCTGTGGGCCGAAGTCGGAGACGGTCGCACGCACTGGCACGCCGGGACCAATGCCTCCCAACGACAGATATTCAACAGGGAAGCCGGTCGGGGTGAACGGGATCCCGAGGTCGGTGGCGCGCTTGCCGGCGGGGCTGGCCGGATCTCCGGGGTCGGCCATCCCGGAGACGTCACCCTTGACGTCAGCAAGGAGGACTGAGACGCCCGCGGCGGAGAGCTGCTCGGCGAGCCCTTGGAGGGTGCGCGTCTTTCCCGTGCCCGTTGCACCGGCGATCAGGCCGTGCCGGTTCATCATCTTGAGCGGCACCTTGACGATCGCCTCGTGAACCAGTGCGCCGTCGTGCACACCCTGGCCGAGCTCGATCGCTGGCCCCTGCGTCGTGTAGGCCTGCGCGATCGTCTGGGCGAAGTCGGCCATCGTCGCGGGGGAGTCTAGCCTCGTGCGCCCGGGCTAAATGTGCGTGAACGTCAGCGTCACGGTCTGGGTGACGTCGTCGGTGGCCGACAGCCCTCGGTCGCGCGTCGAGATGCGCTTGTGGCTCGTGCCTGTCACGCGGACGACACCCCGGCGCGTGAAGGTCTGAGGATTGGGCATCATCACGAAGATCCCACCGTTGCGGACGTCCCCGCCGAGGCGTTGGTCGTAGAACCCACCCTCGAGCGAGCCGAGGAAGCAGCGAACGCCGTGCGAGCCTGTCTCGGGCACGTTGAACCTCACGTCGACCACGATGCGCCTGCGGTCATAGCCGGTGACGCCCACTTTGGCGTGCTTGTCCTGGCTGGCGCCGCAATCCGCCTTGTCGAACGCCCGGCAGGGCTCGCTATTCGGGTCGTTCGGGCCAGGAGTGGTGTTGTCGACACTCGTGACCGTGGCTAAGCCCGGCCGCGGCGTCTCGTCCTGGATCCCTCTGGCGCCTTCGCGGCCGATTGCGAGAATCCATCTTCCGTGTAAGCCTGCGGTCGGATCGACGATCGGGGTCACGCGCCAGGCCTTTGTCGTCCGGAACGTGACAGTGATGCTGCCGTTGCCGACCCGACCGCAGTACGGGAAGGACTTGTCGTTGATCGTCCAGCGGTCGACGAGCTTTGCGGTCGACGTGAACAGGTGCGTGTACTTGAAGCCGCCGGCAGCGCGGAGCGAGGCGCCTGTGCCAACCGACGCACCGGCGAAGATCGCTGCGACCATCGCGCCCAGCAAGGCGGCCTTCGCGAGGCGAACGCGCGTCATCTCGACGATCCTCGCACACGTCCGCCACTTTGCAAAAACGACCGGCTCAGTAGAGTGCGACCGTGCTCGAGTCGCTCAAAGTAGACCCCGGGAAGCCGGCGCGTATCGCGCATCGCGACCCGCGCGACACCCTCGGGCTCGAAAAGGACGAGGCCAAGGACCGGCTCGAGAGGCTGCACGGGAAGCTCGCGCCGCTCCACACCCGGCTATTTGCGGAAGGCAAGCGCAGCCTCCTGCTCGTCCTGCAGGGGCTCGATGCCTCGGGCAAGGACGGCGTAGTGCGGTCTGTCTTCACCGGCGTCAATCCGCAGGGCTGTCACGTCGTCTCGTTCCGCGCGCCTTCGTCGACGGAGCTGGCGCACGACTACCTCTGGCGCGTCCGCGAGGTGCTCCCGGCGCGCGGCGACATCGGCATCTTCAACCGCTCCCACTACGAGGACATCGTCGCGGTTCGCATGCTGCAGCTCGCTCCCGAAGAGGTCTGGAAACGCCGGCCCGATCACATCCGCGAATTCGAGCGGCAGCTCACAGACGAGGGCACGACGATCGTCAAGGTGTTCCTGAATGTCTCGAAGGACGAACAGCAGGTGCGGCTGCAGGAACGGGTCGACAATCCGGAGAAACGCTGGAAGTTCAAGCTCGCCGACCTGAAGGTGCGCGAACTGTTCGACGGCTACGTTGCCGCGTGGGAGGACGCAATCACGCAGACGTCGACGGAGTGGGCGCCGTGGTACGTCGTCCCCGCCGACCGCAACTGGGTGAAGGCCGTCGCCGTGGCGGAGCTCCTCGTCGCGGCCCTCGAGAAGATGGACCCGAAGCTCCCCGACGCCGAGCCAGGCGTCGAAGGATTGAAGATCACATAGTGCTCCAGATCACGTGATCAGCCAGGCGCGGCTGGCTGCGGTCGTCGGTATCGCCGTGGCCGTTCTGTCTGTCTCGACTGCGCTTGCCGACGGGACGTTCACGGATCCGACTGGCGACGCAAAGAGTGCGGCGGACATCACCGGCGTTGCGGTCACGAACGACGCGGAAGGCAATGTGACGCTTGCGATCACGTACGCCGGTGGACAGCCGCTGACCGCAGATCAGTCCCTCTTCCTTGATTTCGATACAGACCAGAACGCCGATACCGGCGGGCCTTCTGGTCAGGAAGTGACCGTTTACTTCGAGGGCAACCCTCAGAGCCCACGGCTCGGCGGCTGGAACTACGGCCACTGGAATGGCACCAAGATCGACTACGAAGTGATCGGACGAACGGGAAAGGCAACGTTCAAGCCAGGAGAGCTCGACTTCACAATCAACTCGTCAGAACTCGATGACGCAACGACCTTCGGCTTCTGGATCAACTCGGTGCACTACACCGACAACACCGCGGACGACGACGACTTTGCGCCCGACGGCAGCGACGTCTACACCTACACGCTGCCCTCCCACACGGTTGTCATCTACACGTATCGGCCGTACGGGACGCCGGTTCTCGCGGAGCCCGGGAAGCGTTTCACCGTCGTGATGCCGGTGAAGCGTGCTGACTCGGCACCCGTCCGCACCGCCACGGTCGGGTGCGTCGTTCGTGTCGGTGGAAGAGGGTCCCAGCCAGAGCGTTCTTTTCGGATGGCGCGGGCCGCTGCCGGCTCACGATCCCGGTCCGCTCGTCAGGCAAGGTTCTCCGAGGCACGATCGCCGTCTCTACTCCCGTCGGGCAGGCGTCAGCGCCGTTCGCGTTCAAGATCCGCTAGGAGCCACGCGAAAGGTCTAGGAAGGGCGTGGGCGACCCAAGGGTCGCGCTACGTCAATCTCCGCGGCCGCAGTGACGGAGTGCGTCGAGGCACGTCGTCACGAGGCGGCCCAGCTCGTCCTGGTTCCACGCGTTGAAGAAGTCGGCGTGGCCGGTGAGCGCGCTACCGGATGCAAGCGCTGTGAGCGGGCCGCCGGTCGTCGGGTAACGGTAGATGAGCGTGATCTGAGGCGTCGGCACCGGGTGGTCGGCCGGGCAGATCCCGCGGGTCGGATACGCCATGTGCGACTTGTGGTCGAGGCTGTCGAGGTTGCGACCGTCCCAGCAGCTCGGGAACGTGACATGCAGTCGAAGTGCTGCAGTCGTCGTGTTGGCACAAGTAGGAGGAACGCTCGACGGCCGAACACCGCCATCGACGCCGCAGTTCCAGAAAACGATCCGCGTGTCCTGGGCGCCGACAGCCATCGAGCTGCCAGCCACGATCTTCAGCCCTGCCGGGAACGCGTGGGGCGTTGCCAGCGTGGAACGGCGGTAGTAGATCGTCGCGCCCATCGGCGTTACCGGCTGGCTGTCGACGAGCAGCGTCGGCATCCAGTAAGCGGCGGTGTCGCCCACGCGGCGGCACGTCGTAGCCGAGGCGCGCAGCGTTGTGAGCGTCGAGAAGGCGTTGGTCGACGCACTCCCCACGAAGCTGTGATCGTGCGACCGTCCCGGTTGGTTCGGAAAGACGATTGGGTCGTCCGGCCCCCGATGGCTGAAGCCGCACGGGCTGACAAAGTTCACGCCGGCGAGCTGGCGCAGGCTCGTAGCGGTAACGTTCGCGGAGCCGTGTGCCTGTACGGCGGAGACGACGATGGTTGCCGTCAACGTGGCGGCGACGAGCAGGAATGCGATGCGATGACGGTTCACGGTCTCTCCTTCTCGCGGGACCGTGTGACCATCGACGCTCGAGCGCAGGAAAGCGTGAGCGCGTCGTAAGCCGCCGGTAAAGCGGAGCAGCTAGAGGAGGATGCGGAGCGCGGTCTCGTGCGGGCAGCCGCGTTGCACGAGGTCGGCGGCGAGGTGCAGATCGACCTCGACATGGGACGCAAGGATCGCCGCGTCACCCGCCGAGAAGCCCACGACCACAAGCTGCTCGAACCTCCAGCAGAGGACCTGTTCCGCCGCAGGCGCATCCAGGGTCTCGAACTGTGCAGCCGTCATTCGCTGTCTCCCTCTGTGTTGGTGATCCGCTCACCTGCTTTCTCCCTCATCGCGGGGGAGCGTCGCATCACCCGTGTGAGGGAAGCGCGTCACTCGGTCGAGTGGTTCGAGCAGTCTGGGCCGCCACAACGGCTACCGCTAGGGCACCCAGCGCTCGGCGAGCGGCGTCACTTGAAGCTCGTGGGTCGCGCCGCGTGCACCCTGATCGGCGAGGAACAGGACGGCGGCAGCGAGCTCGTGCGGATCGGCAAGCACGGCGTTCGACTCGGCACTGCCGACCGGCTGAATGCCGGCATCGACGATCAGCAACGCGACGTGGATGCCCTTCTCACGTAGCTCGAGCGCGGCGGCTTGCGTGATCGCTCTGACGCCGAAGGCGCCCGCTGCCCAGAGGCCGCGCCCGCCCGCCGCGCGCCGGGAAGAGCCGCCTGTCACCTGGACGAGCGTCGCGGGCGTCCCCTGCTCGAGCAGGAACCGCCCTCCGGCCGAGAGGAACGAGAAGGCCGATCGGGCGGGCGCCGCCGCCCACGAGTCGAACGCCTCCGGCGGCGCTTCGGCGATCGGACCGCCTCCGAACGGCCCGCTGCGCTCGCCACCGTACGCGGCGGCCGCGTTCACAACGAGGTCGATCGGGCCGTGCGCAGCGGCAGCCGCCGCGAGCACCTGCGTGACACTCGTCTGATCCGTTACGTCTGCCCGTACGGCGACTGCTCCCAGGGCCGTGACTCCGGCGAGCGTCGCCTCCGATCGTGCAACACCTGTGACGGCCCAGCCGTCCTGGCGTAGTGCCTCGATGATCGATCTGCCGAGGTTCCGCGCTCCGAACACAACGGCGTTCCGCTGTCTCTTCTCCGTCACGACGTCACCCTAGAGCACAGTCGGCGTACTGGCCGAAACCTATGCAGGTTCCACAACGGGACGAGCGCGCCGAGCGTTGGGGCAGCACCGTCATATACTCCGACGAATAGCCCACATCGCGCACCTGTCCGCGGATCGGTCTGGCCCGAGGCCGGCACGGCTCGAGCGGCTGCGCTGATCGGATGAGACGCAGAGGGGAACATGTACCGAGGCCTTCATCGGCGCTCATCCCACCTGGCCGACCTCTTGGAGGAGATACACAGAGCCACCGAGGGCGCGCTCGACTTCCAGATCGAATGGATACCGCGCGCGGAAAACAAAGAGGCCGACAAACTGACTTGGAAGCTTCGCCCCTGACTAACGTGCTGTCCCGGTGTGGTCTGTCCGCCGCTCAGGTGCAACTGGCGGCTTGAACGCTCACAACCAACGCTTCCAGCGGAAGAAGCCGAACATGGCAACGATCATCGCGATCATCAGGCCGACGATCACCCAGAACAGCGCGGCCGTATCGAACCCGGGGAAATGCACGTTCATGCCGAAGATGCCGGAGATCAGCGTCAGCGGCAGCAGGATCACGCTGAAGATCGTGAGCACGCGGAGCACGTCGTTCTGGCGGTGCGAGATCACCGACTCATTCGTCGACTCGAGACCGTCGACGACTTCCTTGTAGTTGTCGAGCTGATCCCAGATCCGTTCGGCCGAGTCGACGATGTCGTCGAAGTAGAGGTCGAGCTCCTCGGGCAGGAACTTGTCGACGCGGCGCTCGAGCACTCGGAGCGTCGAGCGCTCCGGCTTGATCACCTTTCTGTAACTGATGATCTCCTGCTTCACGTTCGAGATGTCTCGCACGACGTCCTCGGCGCGCTTCTCGAACATGTCGTCCTCGATCGAGTCCAGCTTGTGCCCGATCTTGTCGAGGATCGGGAAGCAGTAGTCGAACAGGTCGTCGAGCACCTCGTAGAGCAGCCGGCCCGATCCCTTCGCGAACAGCTGCTCGCGGAGTGCCTCGTCGTTCTCACAGCGTCCGAACAGCCGCGTCACGGGAAGAAGCTCGCGGTTCGGGATCGTGACGAGGTAGTCGGGGCCGAGGAACACGTCGAGCTCGGCTGCGTTCAGCCGCTGCACTGCTTTGTCGTAGGCCGGGAAGTGGAGGACGGCGAACAGGTAGCCGTCGTCCTCGTAGTCGTCGACCTTGGGCCGCTGGCGCTTCGAGACGATGTCCTCGACGTCGAGCGGATGCCAGCCGAAGCGCTCGGCGAGTTCGGTCGCCTTCTCCAGGCCGGGCGCGACGACGTTGATCCAGGTGAGTCCGCTAGCTGTAAGCGAGCGGACCGTCGAATCGGTCCGCACGACGACTTCCGCGCCGGTGCGCGAGCGGCTCCGCTTGAGGCGTGGCAGCGTCGGCATAGGTACTGAGCGGGTCATCGATAGTGAACGTCATCTTCGACATTCTACCCGCCTCGCCTGCCGCGTCTATGCGGGCGTGTCCCCGGCGGCTTCGTCGTGGAGCCTCTCGACCGCTGCCGGGGGAGGAACTAGCCGGCGGTTGTGAATCGTGAATCCGCCGGCCTCCAGGTAGGGCCGTGCGTCCTCGAGTACACGCTCGACGCTGCGCGCGATCCAGACGCAGAACGCAGCGAGAGGCAACTCGACAAAGATGGCGAGCAGCAGCGCGACCCAAACGGCGCTCCCGCGTGAAGTCAGCACGTCGAACCAGGCGTCGCAGACGAGAAGCGCGGCCGTGATCGCGACGGCGGTTTGGGTGAGCACAGAGCGCCGAAGGATGAGGAAAGCGGTCACGCCGAGTGAGACAGCGAGTCCTGCATCGAAGCCACCCCACGCAAGGCGCCATCGTGCCGCCGTGTAGTTCTCGGGCAGCGTTAGGAACAGCACCACGATCCACGGCACGAGACAGGCCGCGATGACGAGGAAGGAGGGCGCGACCCAGGCGGGGACGACGCCCGTGTCGTCGCCGGCAGTGGGCAGTCGAGCGAGCAGACGTCGCAGCACGTCCATCTCTCTCCATCGTGACAGGTGCCAGGCCTCCCACCGTGAAGGCGCCGCTCGTCGAATGCGCCCGGCAGGATTCGAACCTGCGACCTCGCGCTCCGGAGGCGCGCGCTCTATCCCCTGAGCTACGGGCGCGGGGACGGCCAGTGTAGCCCCTGTGCACGGGAGCTTCGCGGCCATAGACTCGTGGCTCTCGCACCGAGGAGGTGGGATGGGGCTTCTGCTCGATGTGAACAGCACCTACACGCACATCGTGACCACGGTGTTCTCCTCCACGATCGCGATGAAGGTGTGGTTCGCGACGGCGGTGATCGTCCTCGTGGTGGTCCAGGTGTCGACGGCGACCCGCATGTGGGGGCGCTTCGAAGGAGTCATCAGGCTGCCGACTCCCGTCGTGCAGAGCATCCACCGCTGGTCTGGGCGGCTGGCGTTCCTCTGCACGTTGCCGGTGTTCTTCCACTGCGTGTTCATTCTCGGCTTCCAGACCCCGAACGCGCGTGTCGCCGTGCACTCGATCGCCGGGTCATTCGTGTACGGGGTCTTTGCGGCGAAGATCCTGATCTTGCGCGGGAAGGGCTACCCGAGCTGGGTGCTGCCGGTCGTCGGCGGAACCGTGGCCGTGCTCCTCGTGACGCTTTGGTTCAGCTCGGCGTACTGGTACTTCACGAGCGTTCGGTTCGGATTCTGAGATGGGGAAAGCGACCAAGCCGGTCGTACTCTTCGTCGCGGTGACCGTGACCACGGTCGTGCTCGCGACGTTGCATGTCTTCAAACCGTCAGCGCCGAGAGCGGCGATCGGATCCGGCGTCAAGCTCGGCGATATCTATCGGGGCGAGACCGTCTACTCGCAGAACTGCGCCGTCTGCCACGGCGCGGATGGCGGGGGCGGCGTCGGCCCGGCACTCGTCGGCCGCGGGATCCCGGTCGCGAAGATCAAGTTCCGGATTGATGGCGGCAGCGGCGTGATGCCGCCGCAGCTCGTCAGTGGACAGGCCGAGGAGGACGTTATCGCCTACGTCGCGTCGCTCACCGCGAAGTAGGCTCCTCCGGTGGAGGTCAGCGCGCGCATCGTTCAGCTTCGGCTCGCCGAGACATTCGTCATCTCGCGCGAGTCCACCGACGGCGCCGACGTCGTCCAGGTCGCGATCACCCATGACGGCGTCACGGGACACGGGGAGGCCGCGCCGATCGCGCGCTACGACGAGACGGCCCAATCGGCGCTCGGGTTCATCGAAGCCCATGGCGAATTGCTCGGCGACGACCCGTTCGCGTTGGAGGAGATCGGCGCTCGGCTTGACGAAGCCGGCAACGAGCAAGCCGCGAAATCGGCGTTCGACGCGGCGCTGCATGACCTGCAGGGGAAGCTCCTCGGCGTTCCAGCCTGGCGCCTCCTCGGCTTGCCTCGCAGCGGGCCGCCGACATCGTGGACGGTCTGGCTCGGTGACCCGGACGACATGGCGAGACGTGCTGAGGCTGCGGCGCCGCGCTTCCGCCGCCTCAAACTGAAGCTCGGCGCAGGCGACGGCCTAGACGTCGAGCGGGTTCGCGCGGTGCGTGGCGTCACGGAGCTGCCGCTGCAGGTCGACGTCAACGAGGCGTGGTCAGTCGACGAGGCCGTCGATTCGGTCGAGCGACTGGCCGAGCTCGGAGTCGATTACGTCGAGCAGCCGCTGCCGGCGGGCGCCGACGGAGGGCGGGTGCTGAAGGAGCGCTCGCCGATTCCGATCTACGTCGACGAGGACTGCCATACGCTGTCCGACGTCGCAGCTTGCGCAGCCATTGCGCACGGCATCAACATCAAGCTCGCGAAGTCGGGAGGAATCCGTGAGGGGATCCGGATGGCCCATGCGGCTCGGGCGCTCGGTCTCGGCGTGATGCTCGGCTGCATGATCGAGTCCGGCCTCGGCATCGCCGCGGGCTGTTGTGTTGCGCCGCTGTGCGACCACGTCGATCTCGACGGCAACCTCCTTCTCGCCGACGACCCGTCCCCTGGCGTCGCGTTCACCGCCGGCGTGCAGATTCCGTCCGACGGCCCTGGCTTGGGTGTTCGTGTTTAGGAGCTCATCCCAGGACGAAGCCTTGTGTCGTCCGAGCGTGCTGTGCGCGCACGCTGCCGCGTCCTCAGTCGCGCGAATAGCGCTGCTATTCACGCTCCCTGCGTCCTTGCATCGCACGCACCCATCCCGCCCGGACGACGAAGCGTCATCCTGAGATGAGCTCTGAGCGATTGTTGATCCTCGCCGAGGGGTACTCGGCCGACCCGCACTACGGCAAGACGATGAACGGCGTGCTGCGCTACCGGGGTCAGGATGTCGTCGCCGTTCTCGACTCAGAACGCGCGGGGGAGACGCGCCACGGCGTGCCGGTCGTCGGGACCGTCACCGACGCGCTGGGCTTCGCTCCCACAGCGGCACTCGTGGGTGTCGCGACGCAAGGAGGCAGGTTTCCGGGTGCCTGGCGCGAGCTTCTGAAGGAATGCATCCAGGCAGGGCTGACCATCGAGAACGGGTTGCACGAGATGCTCGGCGAGGACGCCGAGATGACCGCGCTCGCGGCGCGGCACGGGGTGGAATTGCACGATCTCCGTCGACCGCCGGAAGGGCTTGACTGCCCGAGCGGCGCCAACCTCCAGGTGCCGTCCCAGATCGTGCTGACGGTCGGCTCGGACTGCGCGATCGGGAAGATGACGGTGTCGCTCGAGCTCGACCGAGCAGCGCAGGCCCGAGGGATCGCCTCGGAGTTCGTCCCGACCGGCCAGACCGGGATAGCGATCGCCGGTTGGGGAATCTCCGTCGACGCGGTGGTCGCCGACTTCATCGCAGGTGCGTCCGAGCGGCTCGTCGTCGAGGGCGCGGAGCGCGGCGGCAGGCTGCTTTGGGTCGAGGGGCAGGGCTCGCTGATTCACCCGGCGTACTCGGGCGTCACGCTCGGCCTCGTGCACGGAAGCGCCCCGCACGCATTCGTGCTCTGTCACCAGGCGGGTGCAACCGAGATCGAGGGGTACCCGGGGGCGACGCTGCCACCGCTGCGCGACCTCGTCGAGCTGCACGAAACGATCTCGCTGCAGCAGCGGAAGGCGCGCGTGCTGTGCGTTGCCGTCAACACCCGCTTCGTCGGGTCGGACGACGGTGCTCGAGCTGCGATCGACGCCGTCTCGGCGGAGACCGGGCTGCCGGCCGACGACCCGGTGCGCTTCGGAGCCGATCGGCTTCTCGATGCGGTGCTCGACGGGCTGCGACGGGTCGACTAGGGTCCGTCCGCGCCCGCCTCACGGTCATGGCGCATATGGAGATGGGGACGAGACTGGGGAGAATCGCCGGGCTGGCGGCCGCCTTTGCGGTCGTTTGGTGTGCTCTGGGACTCGCACAGGATGCGCGCGCTGCCGGGATCGGTGCGAACGACGACACCGCACAGTTCCTCGGCGACGGGGGAAAGGCGTATTTCGCCCAGATGGCGTCGGTCGGGTTGAGGCAGGTAGTCCTGACTGTTCGTTTCACGCCGAGCGATCCGGCCGACATCGATCCAGCTGGTCGTCTCGATGCGGCCGTGCGGAACGCAACCGCCGCGGGGATACGCGTCGTCTTCGCCGTCTATCCGTATCCGCCGCGTCAGCTGCAGGCAGGTCTGAGCTCGCCCCAGCTGTTCGCAGAGTGGTTGACGCGTGTCGCACAGCGCTATCCGGCGGTCCGGCAGTTCTCGGTGATGAACGAGCCGAACCAGCCGGCGTTCGTCCGACCGCAGTTCGGGCGTGACCGCGTCAACATCTCGGCTGCGAGCGCCGGCGCGTACCTTGCCGCCGCCTACGACGCGCTCAAGGCGATCGATCCAGCGATCACGGTGATCGGCGTCGGGCTCTCGCCACGTGGCAACGACGACGCACGCGCGCCGAGCAACATCTCCACCTCGCCGATGCGCTTCCTCGCCGCGCTCGGGCGCTGGTACCGGGGCAGCGGTCGCACGAGGCCCCTCATGGACGGCTTCAGCTTCCATCCCTACCCGGTGAAGGCGACAGACCCGCTGCGTCGGAGCTATGTATGGCCGAACGCCGGGTTCGCCGATCTCGATCGGGTCAAGCAGGCGCTGTGGGATGCCTTCGACGGAACCGCGCAGCCCACGACCATGAACGGCCTGAGGCTGTATCTCGACGAAGTCGGCTGGCAGGTTGGCACCGAGTCCCTGCCTGGGTACACGGGACGTGAGAACGTCCCGGTCACCGATGAGTCCACGCAGGCTGCCATCTACGCCCAGCTCGTCCGGACGGCCGCGTGCGATACAGACATCGCCGAGGTCAACTTCTTCGGGTTCTACGACGACAGCCGCCGCAGCGGCTTCCAGGCCGGGCTCTATCACGTCGACGGAACGCCGCGACCGTCCGCGACGGCGGTGCAGGAGGCAGTGACCGAGACGACGCTCACAGGTTGTGGCGGTGTTCCGAGCGCGTGGGCGCCGGCGACCGGCGTCGTCGGCGCGGCGCTACGGGCTCGGGGAGCCGGAGCGACGACCCTCACCGCTAGCGCGCCCGCATCGCTCAGCGTTTCCGTGGAGGTGGCCGAGGGCGCGCGCATCACGGCGTTCGTCCGGCGGAGCACGCAGCGGTCGTCGGTTCTCGCGAGTGTCCTCGAAGGCACCGAATCGTCGCTCGCACCGTCTTCCACGGCGACGGCCGCCATCCCATTCGGCCGTGTCACATTGACGATCGCCCTCCCATCAGGGCTCGAGCCGGGAGCGTACGAGGTCGTCGTCAGGTTCGTCGCCGAGGCGAACAACGCGCGAACGACGCTTCTCCGCGGGCCGGTTTTCAGGGCACAAGCCCGCCCTTGACACGAACACCCGTTCGTACTAGTCTACGAACAGATGTTCGGTCGCATCATCATCATCGTGGCGCTGGCGGCGTTCCTCTGGGCTGTGTTTGCTCGACCGTCCGGTGCGTCAGGACCTGAGCACTTTTACCGCGTACAGCCGGGCGACACCTTGTGGTCGATCGCAACGGCACAGTACCCAGGCGATCCGCGGGAAGCCATCTGGAACATCGAGCACCGGAATCACCTACACGGTGCGACGATCACCCCGGGCGTCAGGCTGATTCTGCCTTAGCCGGTCGCTTCGGCCGGCGGCACCTGACGAAGCACTGGCAGGCGCGTCACGTGCGCGATCCTCGTCTGTTCGGCGACAGCCAGGAACGCATCGACGACCTCCGGCCGGAACTGCGTTCCGCGACCAGCGCGAAGCTGCTGGAGCGCCGTCGCGATCGGAAGCGCACCCGCGTAGGGCCTGACAGACGTCATTGCGTCCCAGGCATCTGCCATGCCGACGATAGACGCCTCGAGTGGGATCGCCTCGCCAGCGAGGCCGGCGGGGTAGCCGAGGCCGTCCCAGCGCTCATGGTGATGGCGAATCGCAGGCACGGCTCCTGTCAATGTCGAGATATGCGCGACGATCTCCGCACCGCGGGCAGCATGCTGCTTGACGATCTCGAACTCCTCGCGCGTCAGCGCAGCCGGCTTCGTGAGGATCGCATCCGGCACGCCGATCTTCCCGACGTCGTGGAAGAGCGCCGCGGTTCCGAGCAGCTCGAGCCGCTGCGGCGACAGCCCCAGCTCGCGGCCGATGAGCAACGACATCGCATGGACCCGATGCGAGTGTCCCGCCGTATACGGATCCTTCGCCTCGACAGTCGCGTTCAGCGTCTCGATCGTCTCGAGCGAGCTCCGCTCCAGTAGGGCGTACGACTGCTGCAACTCGGCCGAGCGGGACGTGAGGGCTGCGGTTTGCCGGCGCATCCGTTTGGACGCGCTTCGAACGAGCAACGAGAGAGCTGCATACAGAGAGCCGAACACGGCGAGCACCGCCAGCCAGAGGTCGCGGGTGCCGCGCGCGACGACACCGTCGAGGTGATCGCTCTCCACGTACACCTCATATGCCCCGACGGTGTGGCCGGACGCTCCGATGATCGGCGCGTACGTGTCGATGAGACGTGGGTGCCCAGATCGACCGTTGGCCGTCGCACGCTCGTCATCGTCCGAGCGGAGATCGATCACGTTGGCGAACGGACGGTCAATGCGGAAGAACCGACGGAGCCCATCGTCCATCTTGAGTCGGTGACCGATGCGGTGCGGCGCAACGTTCGTGAAGATCAGCGTCCCGTCGCGTGACCAGGCGTTCAGGCTACGCACGTTGATCGGCACTCGAATCGTCTGTGCGATTCGGACTGCAGCGGGTGTCGCGACGACACCGTTTCCGCGGACCACCGTCGGCGCGAGTACTGCGCTCGCGAGCAGGCTTGCGGATTCGACCTCGCTCTCGAGTGCCTGCTTCCGGAGCGTTGTCGTCAGCAGGTTGGTCAGGATGAACGCACCCGTCGCAAGGATGACACCGGAGGCAACGAGAAACAGGCGCAACAACGTCACCGAGCGGGCAGAGGCGGCAAGTTGGCCGCGAGGAAGGCGCATGCCCGTCCGTATCGGATGAACCTCGGCCGGCCTTGAGAACGCGAAAACCCGGATTCGAGGGCCGGGACTAGAATCGGCGCCCGTGGACCTAGACCTCGTCTTCCTGGGCACGGCGGGGTCGACGCCGACCGCGCAGCGTGCTGCCTCCGCGACACTTCTCCGTCGCGGCGGTGATCGGCTCTTGATCGACTGCGCCGAGGGGACGCAGCGCCAACTCTTGCGTTCCGACGTCGGCCTCGCGGATCTGTCCGAGATCTTCCTCACACATCTCCACGCTGACCACTACCTGGGGCTGCCCGGGATGCTCAAGACGTTTGCGCTCCGCGGTCGGGATGCGCCGCTGACGATCTACGGGCCTGCCGGACTCAAGGATCTGGTCTCGACCTTGCGGCGCATCTTCGGCAGGCTCACGTACCCAATGGAGCTCATCGAGCTAGTGGCCGGCGACATCCTGCAGCGGGACGACTACGCCCTCGGCACCTTCGATGTCGAGCACGGCGTGTCGGCTCTCGGCTACACGCTTGTCGAAGCCGCCCGGCCGGGCCGGTTCGACCTCGAGGCTGCCGGGGCGCTAGGAGTGCCGGATGGCCCCGACCGCGGCGCGCTGCAGCGTGGCGAGCCAGTTACGTTGGCGGACGGCGCCGTCATCCGGCCGGATCAGGTTCTCGGCGAGGCGCGCGCTGGGCGGCGAGTGGCGCTGACCGGAGACACCCGTCCCTCTGCAGCGGTGATCGATGCCGTCTCGGGCTTCGACGTGCTCGTCCACGAGGCGACGTTCTGCATCGACGAGGAAGAGCGAGCGCGAGAGACCGGACACTCGACGGCCGCCGAGGCAGCGGCCGTCGGGCGTGATGCAGGTGTTCGTCTTCTGGCGCTCACGCATATCTCGAGTCGCTACGGCGGGCGAGATGTCGAGGAGGAGGCCGTCGAGGTCTTCCCTGGGACCGTCGTGCCCCGCGATTTCGACACGATCGAGATTCCGTTCCCCGAGCGCGGCGAGCCCCGGCTCGTACATCGTGGCGCCCGAATGCCTCGGAGCCGCGCCGAGACTCCGGCGTGAGCGGTCGCGGCGTACGGTCCTCCTATTTCGACACGCGGGCGCCGATCTACGACCAGCTAAGGCCACCCGGCGCCGCGTGGTGGGAGCGCTTCGACGCGATCGTGAGGCTCGGCGACCTGCGTGCCAGCGGGTACTCGACGTCGGCTGCGGCACCGGGGCGGTCGCCGCGGCGCTCGCCGAGAAGGCGGCGGCAAAAGTGTGGGGCGTCGAGCCGAGCGCGGAGATGCTCGCCGTTGCACGAGGTCGCGTTCCGACAGGCGTCGGTCTCAAGCAAGGTCAGGCCGAGGAGCTGCCCTTCCGCGACGGCTGGTTCGACCGGGTCGTCTACTCGCTCGTTATCCATCTCGTCGACCGGCCGCGAGCACTCGCCGAGGCGGCCCGCGTCCTTGTCCCTGACGGGCGTGTCGTCGTCGCGACGTTCTCCCACGAGCATTTCGATCGCTACTGGGCCGGCCGCTTCTTCCCGTCGCTTGCCGCGGTCGACAAGGCCCGCTTCCCGACCGAAGACGAGCTTGTTGCCGAACTCGCGACAGCCGGGTTCGACGAGATCCGATCCGAGGCGCTGTTCGCGCGAGAAGAGGTCGAACGGGACGTGGCGCTGGAGCGTCTCCGAGGCCGCCACATCTCGACGTTCGATCTCCTCGACCCCGAAGAGGTGCGGCGCGGCATCGAGCAGGCCGAAGCGGAGTTGCCGGAGACCGTCGAAATCGAGCTTGCACAGCTCCTGGTGACGGGGCGCCGGGCCGCCCGCTAGACTCGCCGTCGACCCTTTAAGCCGGTCCCGAGAGGCCGGAAAGGAGCACGATGAAGACGGGCACCACCGGTCGCCAGACGGCGAAGATATTGCTCGACGCCGAGGCCATCGACCGCACGCTGTCGCGGATCGCCCACGAGCTGATCGAGCGGACCGAGAACCTCGAGGAAATGGCACTCGTCGGCATTCACACGCGTGGCGTCCCGCTCGCGTCCCGACTACGCGGTCTCGTCGCCGAGCGGAGCGGGGTGGACGTACATCTCGGTGCGCTCGATATCACCTTCCACCGCGACGATGTCTCCGTGCGTCAGAGTGGCGCACCGCTCCACGAGCAGCCGATCGTGCGCGGGACCGCACTCGACTTCGGGCTCGAAGGGAAGACGGTCGTTCTCGTCGATGACGTGCTGTACACGGGTCGTACGATCCGCGCAGCGATCGACGCGCTCCTCGAGTACGGCCGCCCCGAGCGCGTTCAGCTCGCCGTCCTCGTCGACCGCGGCCATCGGGAGCTCCCGATCCGGCCCGATTTCGTCGGCAAGAACCTGCCCACCGCGCGCACCGAGCGGGTTCACGTCCAGCTGCTCGAAGTGGACGAGGCGGACGCCGTCCTCCTCGTTACACCGTCGACCGAGGAGGGTCAGGATGTCTGACATTCGCCTTGCTGAGACGACTGGCGCGCCGCCCCGGTCACCGCGCCGTCATCTTCTGAGCATCTCCGATCTCACCCGCGTCGACATCGAACGGATCCTCGACACTGCGCGAGCGCTTGCCAGCTCGCTCGATCGGGACGTGAAGAAGCTGCCGACGCTCCGCGGTCGCACCGTCATCAACCTCTTCTACGAGTCCTCGACTCGAACGCTGTCCAGCTTCGAGCTGGCGGCCAAGCGACTCTCCGCCGACACGATGTCGATCCGGTCGTCCGGCTCGTCCGTGGACAAGGGCGAATCGCTCAAGGACACGGCGCTGACGCTCGCCGCCTATGACCCTGACGTGATCGTGATCCGGCACCCGTCGATCGGGTCGCCGCAGCTCGTCGCCCGTCTCACCGGCGCGCACGTCGTGAACGCCGGAGATGGCAAGCATCAGCATCCGACGCAGGCGCTCCTCGATCTGTTCACGATGCGGGAGGCGCTCGATCGCCTTGACGGGCTCCACGTCGCGATCGTCGGGGACGTCCTGCATTCGCGGGTCGCGCGATCGCTCGTCGAGGCTCTGGCGCTCGTCGGCGCCCGCACGACGCTCGTCGGCCCGCCCACGTTGATCCCACGAGGCATCGAGGCGCTCGGCTGCGCGGTGTCCCACGACATAGAAGCTGCGCGCGAAGCCGACGTGGTCTACGCGCTTCGGATGCAGAGCGAGCGGATGGGGGCCGGCGCGGCCTTCGTTCCGTCACTCCGCGAGTACGCGGCGCGCTGGGGACTTACGCCTGAACGGGTCCGTCCCGGCCAGGTCGTGATGCATCCGGGGCCGATGAACCGCGGGGTCGAGATCGACCCGCGCGTCGCCGACTCCGCGGCGGCACGTATCACGACGCAGGTCAGGTCCGGCCTCGTCGTTCGCATGGCCGTGCTCTACGACCTCCTCACCTCCGGCCCCGCTGCCGTGCCCGCTGCGGTCGAGGTGCGCCCGCCGCTGGAGGTTGCGTGACGCTTTTCTGGCGCGACGGCGAGCCCACCTCGCTCGTCCTCGAAGGCCGTGTCGTCGACCCAGCACAGGGGATAGAGGAGGCGTTGACCGTCACAGTCGAAAGCGGCGTGATCACACGCATCGAACCCGGCGGTGAATCACGGCTCGTGCTCGCACCCGCGTTCATCGACCCACACGTTCATCTGCGCACGCCCGGCCGCGAGGACGAGGAGACGATCGCGAGCGGCACCGCTGCCGCGGCGGCAGGCGGGTACTGCGCGATTCTGGCCATGCCCAACACCGACCCGATCGTCGACTCGGCTGCGGTTCTCGGTTCGCTTGTCGAGCTTGCGCACACGGAAGCCAGTGTCCCGACCGGTTTCTTCGCCGCGATCTCGAAAGGGCAGCGCGGCGACGAGCTGGCCGAGATGGGCGACCTCGCGGACGCCGGCGCTGTCGGCTTCACCGACGACGGCAGACCGGTTGTCTCGGCCGGACTCATGCGGCGGGCGCTCCAGTACGCCGCGATCACCGGGCGGCCGCTCGCGTTGCACGAGGAGGAGCCGACGTTGTCGCGCGACGGCCACATGCACGAAGGAGCGGTCTCGGCTCGCCTCGGATTCACCGGCTGGCCCGCCATCGCGGAGAGCCTCATGGTCGAACGCGACCTCGCGATCGCGGCCTACGAGTCGCAGCCGATCCACGTCATGCACGTCTCCGCAGCCGAGTCAGTCGCCGCGCTGCGGCGAGCGCAGGCGGATGGTGTCGCCGCGACTGCCGAGGTGACGCCGCATCATCTCTGCCTCACCGACGAGGCGGTTCTCTCGCTCGATTCCAATTTCAAGATGAATCCTCCGCTCCGCTCCGAGGACCACCGGCAGACCCTCCTCGAAGGTCTTCGCGACGGAACGCTCTGGTGCATCGCAACCGATCACGCGCCACATGCGCGGCACGAGAAGGATGCGCCCTTCGAGGAGGCACCGTTCGGAGTGACCGGGTTGGAGACCGCGTTCGCGGCGCTGCACACGCATCTCGTCCAGCCGGGCGTCGTTTCGCTCGCCACTGTCCTCGAACGTATGTCGACGGGGCCGGCGAAAGCGTTCGGCCTGCCGGTGCCGCGGCTCGCGGTCGGCGAAACCGCGAACATCGTCGTCCTCGATCTCGACCAGGAATGGCAGGTGACGGAGGACGTGTTCCGCTCACGCTCGGTCAATTCGTGGCTGCTCGGCGCGACACTGCGCGGACGGGTCGTGCGTACGATCGCCGCCGGACGCGAGGTGTTCGCCCTGTGAGCGGCGGCTACCTCCTGCTCGAGGACGGCACAGTGTTCCGGGGCGCGTCGATTGCCGCGGACGGCGTTGCCTTCGGCGAGGCCGTGTTCACCACAGCGATGAGCGGCTACCAGGAGACGGTCACGGACCCGAGCTACGAGGAGCAGCTCGTCTGCTTCACGGCGCCGATGGTCGGCAACTACGGCGTCAACGAGTCGCGCAACGAGTCGTTGCGGCCGCACGCGAAGGCGGTTCTGATGCGTCGCTGCGGCGGGCTGGAGTGGGCGGGTTGGCTGCGCGAGCGCGGCATCGTCGCGCTCGACGAGATCGACACACGCGCGGTCGTTCTGCGCCTCCGCGACTCGGGCTCGATGCGCGCTGTCGTCGTCTCGAACGAAGCCGACCTGACAGTCGACGCTGCACTCGGGGCGGTGCGTCAGCAGCCCGACATGGCCGGCCGGGACCTCGTGGATCAGGTCTCGCCTGACGAGCCGTACGTCTACACCGAGCAGGGTGACGTCAGAGTCGCGCTCGTCGACTACGGCACGAAGCGCTCGATTCTGCGCCGGCTCGAAGCGGAGGGCGCTGCGGTCACCGTCTACCCGCACTCCGTCGACGCCGACGAGCTCGCGCGGTACGACGGCGTTCTCCTCGCGAACGGCCCGGGCGACCCCGAGCCGCTCCACGACGAGGTCACCGAGATCCGCGACCTCCTTGGGAGAACATCTGTGCTCGGCATCTGCCTCGGCCATCAACTGCTCGGCCTCGCCACCGGGCACGGGACGTACAAGCTGCCATTCGGTCACCGCGGCGCGAATCATCCGGTGCTGGAGCGCCGAACCGGCCGCGTCCTCGTGACGAGCCAGAACCACGGCTTTGCGGTCAAGCCGAGCGAGAGCGAAGAGGTCGCCTATGTCTCGCTCTACGACGGCACGGTCGAAGGCCTCGACTTTCCGGAGCTGCGTGCACGTTCCGTGCAGTTCCATCCGGAGGCGAGCCCCGGCACGCACGACGCGTACCCGATCCTCGAACGGTGGATCGACGACATCCGGTCGGGGGTCGCATAGTGCCGGCGCGTCGCGACCTCACCTCGATCTGCGTCATTGGCTCCGGCCCCATTGTCATTGGCCAAGCATGTGAGTTCGACTACGCGGGCTGCCAGGCTCTGAAGGTGCTTCGCGAGGACGGCTACCGCACGATCGTCGTCAACTCCAACCCCGCGACGATCATGACCGACCCGGGCTTCGCCGATCGCACCTACATCGAGCCGCTCGATCTGGAGGGGGTCGCCGACGTCCTGCGGCGCGAGCGGCCGGATGCGCTCCTGCCGACGCTCGGTGGCCAGACCGCGCTCAATCTCGCGATCGAGCTCGATGAGGCCGGCATCCTCGAAGAGCTGGGCGTGGAGCTGCTGGGAGCACGGGTGGACGTGATCCGTCGCGCCGAGGACAGGTTGCTGTTCCGCGATGCGGTCCGGAGCTGCGGCCTCACCGTCCCCGAGTCGCGGATCGTCACCTCGCTCGAGGAGCTGGTCGGCATCGAGCCCCCCGTCGTGATCCGGCCGGCGTTCACGCTCGGTGGTCACGGCGGCGGGTTCGCGGACACTGCGGAGCAGCTCCGCGCCCAAGTCGCGCGCGGCCTCCGCGAAAGCCCGATCAGCCAGGTGCTCGTCGAGGAGTCGGTGCGCGGTTGGGACGAGTTCGAGCTCGAGGTGATCCGCGACCGCAACGACAACGTGGTGATCGTGTGCTCGATCGAGAACCTCGATCCGATGGGCATCCACACAGGCGACTCCGTGACCGTCGCGCCGCAGATGACGCTTCCCGACGAGGCCTACCAGGAGCTGCGCGATGCAGCGGTCGCCGTCGTGCGTGCGGTCGGTGTCGAGACCGGCGGCTCGAACATTCAGTTCGCGCGGCATCGTGATACCGGCGAGCTGCGCGTGATCGAGATGAACCCGCGCGTGTCGCGCTCGTCGGCGCTGGCGTCGAAGGCCACCGGCTACCCGATTGCCAAGGTCGCCGCGAAGCTCGCGGTCGGCTACACGCTGGACGAGATCCCGAACGACCTCACGAAAACGACGCCGGCAAGTTTCGAGCCCACGCTCGACTACGTGGTCGTCAAGTTCCCGCGCTTCGCGTTCGAGAAGTTCCCCGGCGCCGACCCGACGCTCGGTACCCAGATGAAATCGGTCGGCGAGTCGATGGGAATCGGCCGGACCTTCTCCGAGGCCTACCTCAAGGCGTTCGGCTCGCGTGAGCTCGACCCCGGCCTGCCAACGCCGTGGCCGTCGCTCTTCGAGATGCCGGACGACGTGCACCCGTGGTTCCACGGACAGCTCGCCAATGCGATCCGCGAGCTCGAGTCAGGCGACATCTGGCGCGCCAAGCGGGCCGGCTGGGGCGACGACGCGATTGCCGCAAAGCTCGGAACGACCGCGCCGGAGCTGCGCGCACGGCGGCTCGCCGAGGGGATCAGGCCGTCGTATCGTCGCGTCGACTCCTGCGCCGGCGAGGTCGAGGCGGCGTCGAACTACTACTACTCGACGTGGGGCGAGGCCGACGAGCCGCTTGACGCCCCGACCCGCCCGCGCGTTGTGATCATCGGCTCAGGGCCGAACCGGATCGGGCAGGGAATCGAGTTCGACTACTGCTGCGTCCACGCGGTCCAGACCTTCCGCCGGCTCGGCTACGAAGCCGTGATGGTCAACTGCAATCCCGAGACGGTCTCGACCGACTACGACACCTCGGACCGGCTCTACTTCGAGCCGCTGTCGCCCGAGGAGGTGCTCGCCATCCTTGATCGTGAGCAGCCGGTGGGTGTCGTGACCCAGTTCGGCGGTCAGACGCCGCTGCGGCTGGCGAAGTGGATCGAAGGCGCCGGCTACAAGATCATGGGTACGCCGCACGCCGCCATCGACCTTGCCGAGGATCGTGAACGCTTCGGCGCGCTCGCAAGCGAGCTGGGCGTCCGCTGCCCGCCGTGGGCGACGGTCGACGGGCTGGAGCAAGCGCGGGCGGCGGTGGACGAGATCGGCTACCCGGTTCTGGTGCGGCCCTCGTACGTGTTGGGGGGCCGCGCGATGCGGGTCTGTTACGACGACGACGGGCTCGAGGAAGGGATGGCCGCGGTTTCCGGTCCTGTTCTCGTCGACCGCTTCATCGAGAACGCGATCGAGATCGACGTCGACGCGTTGTGCGACGGTGAAGAGGTCTTCATCGGCGCAGTCATGCAGCACGTCGAGGAGGCGGGCGTCCATTCCGGCGACTCTGCCTGCGTGCTGCCCGCGCAGTCGCTCACGCTGGCGAACGCGCTCGAGGTGGAGCACGTCGTGCGACGGCTCGGCCCCGCACTCGGCGTCGTCGGTCTCCTCAACATCCAGCTTGCCGTCGCCGACTCCACGGTCTACGTCCTAGAGGCCAACCCGCGCGCGTCCCGCACGGTTCCCTTCGCAAGCAAGGCCACCGGTATCAACCTCGTCGAAGCAGCCTGTCGGCTGGCGGCAGGGGAGAAGCTGCGTGACCTCGGGCTGGAGCCGCCGCGCCCGACAGAAGTCAGCGTCAAAGCGGCGGTGCTGCCGTTCGCGCGCTTCCCAGGATCGGATCCCGTGCTCGGCCCTGAGATGCGCTCCACCGGTGAGGTGATGGCAAGCGCCGCCGATCTGCCGACCGCCTTCGCCAAGGCGGAGCGAGCCGCCGGTCGACCACTGCCAACCTCGGGGACAGTCTTCCTCTCGGTGCGCGATTCGGACAAGGCGTCGGTCGCGCCTGTCGCAGCGGCGCTTGCAGGGCTCGGCTTCACGCTTGTCGCGACGGTCGGCACGGCCCGCGTCCTGCGCGCCGCCGGCCTTGCCGTGGAGGAGGTGGCGAAGGTCGCCGACGCGTCCGACGACGAGCAGACCGTCGTCGATCTCGTTCAGGAGGGACGCTGCGATCTGATCGTCAATACGCCGCAGGGATCCGGTGCTCGAGCGGACGGCTACCGTATTCGCGAGGCGGCAATCGCAGCGCGCGTTCCCTGTGTGACGACGATTGCAGGAGCCGCCGCCGCCGTGCACGCCATCGCAAACGCACGCGCTGAGACCGCACTGTCGCTCCAGGAGCGCATCGGCGTCGGAGCTTGACGATGAACCCTGTGCTCCGACGCGAGCTCGTCGCCGTCGCCGGCACCGAGCAGATCGGGCCGTACACGCTTCTGCGGGTCGCTCGCGGCGAGATCGACCCAGGTGTCCCCGGACAGTTCTTCATGTGCGAGGCTCCGGGCCGGGTGCTGCCGCGGCCGATGTCGCTCTGCCTCGCGCCGGCCGGCGAGCTGGCCTTCCTCATCGACCCGATCGGTCCGGGAACGCGCGCTCTCTGCGCCCTCGCCTCCGGCGATCTGCTTCACATCTTGGGCCCGCTCGGTAACGGCTTCGATCTCGGTGTCGAGCGGCCTCTCCTCGTCGGTGGAGGGATCGGCATCGCGCCGCTCCCGTATCTCTCGGCGGCGCTCGGCGAGCCACCGGCGATTCTCGGCTTCCGCACCGCACACCATGCCGAGGCTGCGGCACTCGTGCCGAACGCCGAGGTTGTGATCGAGCCCACCTACGTGACGGCGGCTTTGCCGGATGACCCTGGCGACGTCCTCGCCTGCGGGCCGGAGCCGATGCTCGAGGCGCTTCGCGTCCTCTTTCCATCGGCACAGCTCGCGTGGGAAGCCCCGATGGCGTGCGGCTACGGCGCCTGCTACGGCTGCGTCGTCGAGAACGACGGCCACCTCGAGCGACTCTGCATCGAAGGCCCTGTCCTTCGCGCCGCATGACGAGCGTCCCTCTCCTCAACGGTTCCGGCTGTCTCGACGCGCTCGCCTCACCGGAGGTCGCGCAGCAGCTCGACGCGTTCGTCACCAAGACGATCACACCGCTCCAGCGTGAAGGCAACCCGCGAGCGCGAATCGCCGAGACGGAGCACGGCATGCTCAACTCGATCGGCCTGCAAGGGCCGGGCATCGACAGGTTCGTCGACAACGCGCTGCCGCAGCTCGCCGCCCTCGGCGTCCCGCTCTGGGTCTCCGTCGGAGGGTTTTCGGCCGACGACTTCTCGGAGGTCTGCGGCCGTCTCGACAACCAGGATGTCGTCGGCACGATCGAGCTGAATCTCTCGTGCCCGAACGTCGACGAGGCGCCCGAAACTTCGGCCGAGCTGGTGGCTGCCGCGCGTGCGGCGACGGCAAAGCCGCTGTACGCGAAACTCTCGCCCGCGAGCTCGAACATTGCCGATGCCGCGCGCGCGGTTGTCGCAGCCGGAGCGGACGGACTGACGCTCGTCAACACCATCCGCGGTCTGGCTCTCGATCCGCAGACGCTCCGGCCAAAGCTGGCGCGGACGGTCGGCGGCTACTCGGGACCGGCGCTGAAGCCGGTCGCGCTCGCATGCGTCTTCGCGTGTGCGAATGCAGTCGACGTGCCGATTGTGGGACTAGGTGGTGTACAGACGGGCCTCGATGGTCTGGAGCTCGTCGCCGCTGGTGCGAGTGTTGTCGCACTTGGCACCGTGCTGTTCACCGACCCCGCCGCGCCGGCCCGGATTCGTGCCGAGCTGGAGGCCGAGGCCGGCCGTCGCGGCTTCCCTCAACCGGGGGACGCGCGAGGTGTCGCGAGAAAAACAGCGGAATTGCAGCAGTTTTGAACCGCTTGACCGCGTGCTGAGGCTTGTTAGACTCGACCGCCCATGGTCACAACCAAGACGCACGTCCAGGCGCCCCTCCGATCTCTCGATCAAAGGATGGAAGCACTAGCCCGGGCGAACGACATTCGGGTCAGGCGTGCGCAGCTGAAGAAGGACCTGAAAGATGGACAGGCTCAGATCGAGTCCATCTTGCTGGACCCGCCGGAGTACGTCTCGACGGCGAAGGTCTTCGACATGCTCATGGCCGTCCCGAAGCTCGGCCGCGTCAAAGCTGCACGCCTGCTGAACAGCTGCCGGATCAGCCAGTCGAAGACAGTGGGTGGGCTTTCCGAGCGTCAGCGCGCCGAGCTCGTCTCGCTGTTCAACCGCTAGAGCCCCCCGTTTGACGAGACGTCCGGTCCTCGTCATCACCGGCCCGTCGGGCGCCGGTAAAGGGACGCTGATCCGAGCGCTGGTCGCCCAGTTGCCGGTGCTCGAGGTCGCCGTCTCCGCAACGACGCGCCCTAAGCGGCCCGGGGAGGAGGACGGTCGCGAGTACTGGTTCCTCGACGATGCCGAGTTCGATCGGCGCATCGAGATCGGCGGCTTCCTCGAGTACGTGCCGTACGTCTCGGGAAAGCGGTACGGGACACTCGCGTCGGAGATCGATCGCATCGCGGACGACGGTCGCGTCTGCGTGCTCGAGCTGGAGCTGGAGGGAGCGCTCACCGTGCAGGAACAGGTACCGGGCAGCGTCACGATCTTCATCAGCGCCGATGTCGCGGAGCTCGAGCGGCGCCTCCGGGAGCGTGCCACCGAGTCGACCGGGGAGATCGGTCAGCGGATCGAGCTCGCACGGTGGCAGCTGGAGCAGGCGCATCGGTTCCGCTACATGGTCTGCAATGACGACGTGGGACGTGCAGGCGCAGTGCTTGCGGCGATCGTCGAGACCGAGTTGAGCCTGGCCCGTGAACCGGCATAGTGCCGCTGCAGGTACCATGCCGGACTCATGATCGATCCCCGCATAGATCAACTGCTGGAGCACGTCGATTCCCGTTACTCCCTCGTGATCGTCGCCGCCAAGCGCGCGCGGCAGATCAACAGCTACCACCACCAGCTCGGTGAGGGAATGGGTTTCGAGGACGCTCCGCCGCCGCTCATCGAGTCGCGCTCGAAGAACTACTTGACCATGGCGATGGAGGAAGTCGCCAAGGGCAAGATCAAGTACGCCTACACGAACCGGTAGGCCCGCGACTCACCGAGATTTACCGTGTGCCCTGTAAATGGGCACACTTTGTTCATGGCCCGCATCCTTCACGGCATCACGGGCGGCATCGCTGCCTACAAAGCCTGCGAGTTGACGCGCCTGCTGGTGCTGGCAGGGCACGACGTCCTACCGATCACGACCCCAGGCGCTGAACGCTTCGTCACCGCGGAGACCTTTTCCGCTCTCGCGCACAAGGGCGAGAGCGACAACCCGTACCCCCATCTCGAGCGGGCCGACCTGCTTGTGATCGCGCCGCTGACGGCGAACACACTCGCCAAGCTTGCGCACGGCCTGGCCGACAACGTCCTCACGGAGGCGGCGCTCGCGCATCGCGGTCCGTTCCTCGTCGCGCCTGCGATGAACACGCGCATGTGGGAGCACCCGGCGACGGTCGCGAACCTGGCACTCGTGCGCTCGCGCGGTGTCGAGGTCGTCGGCCCGGGAGAGGGCGAGCTGGCCGAAGGGGAGGTCGGCGTCGGCAGGATGGCCGAGCCGGAGGCAATCGCCTCCAGGATCGAGGAGTTGCTCGCCGCACCCGCCGGCACTCTTGCCCGACGCCGGGTCCTCGTGACCGCCGGCGGCACGCGCGAACCCCTCGACTCCGTGCGTTTCGTCGGCAACCGCTCGTCGGGAAAGATGGGCGTCGCGCTTGCCGCAGAAGCACAGCGACGAGGCGCTGACGTCACGCTCCTCGCGGCTTACCTCAGCGTGTCTGTGCCACCGGGGGTCGAGATCGTCCAGACGCCGACCGCAGCCGATCTCGAGCGTGAGGCGTTGGCGCGCCGTGACGCCGACGTCGTCCTCATGGCTGCGGCGGTCGCGGACTACCGATCAGCAGGCGGGAGCAGCGGCAAGCGACCGAAGTCGGACGAAACCTGGTCCGTCGCGCTCGAGCCGACGAACGACATCGCACGTGCGCTCGGCGACTCGAGATCGAACGGGCAGATCCTCGTCGCGTTCGGCGCGGAGGAGGGTGAGTCGGGCCTCGAGCGGAAGCGGAGCATGCTCGCCGACAAGAATGTCGACCTGGTCGTCTACAACGACGTGAGTCGCAGCGACATCGGCTTCGACAGTGACGACAACGAGGTCGTCCTCATCTCGAGGACGGGGGAACGACTCGTGCCGAAGGCGTCCAAGGCGGCGATCGCGGCGGAGATCCTCGACGAGGTCGAGCGACTGCTCGCCGCAAGGTGACGAGCTTCGCGCACGACGACGACGCGGTTTACGTAGAGCGAGCCGAGGTCAGCGAGACGTACGACCTCTTCCAGCGGGGCCGCGAGCACCTGCGTGCGGGACGGCCCAGTCAGGCGGCAGTAGCGCTCGAGAAGGCGAAGCGGCGACAGCCGGAGAAGGCGTCCATTCGCGAGGCACTCGGCATCGCCTACTTCCGCGTCCGCCGGTGGGACGAGGCCGAGGCGGAGTTTCGCAAGCTCGTCGAGTTGGCTCCGGTCGACCCGTTCGCCCACCGCGCGCTAGCACGCACGCTCGATCGACTCGGCCGCCCCGAGGATGCCGCCCATCATCACGCGCTCGCCCGCGCGCTGGATCCGTCGCCTCCGTCGTAGGGCGACCTTGGGTCGCCCTTGTTTGACCGAGGGCGAGGCGAGTCTCGCCCCTACCGGCGGTCGCCGGCAACGCGGCGGACTTCGTCGAGCGTCGTGACACCGGAGATCGAGAGCCGGATGCCGTCGTCGCGTAGCGTGAACATCCCTTCGCCGATCGCCGCCGCTTCGATGTCACGAGTCGGAGCGCCGATCAGCCGGGTGATCTCGTCGGTCATCGGCAGCACTTCGAAGATGCCGATACGCCCGCGATAGCCGACGTCGCCGCACTCCGGGCAGCCGACGGCCTTGAAGAGCTGAAGCTCGCCGTACGAGGCGGGCACACCGAGCGCGGCAAGCTCCTCCGGCTCGGGCCGGTACGCCTCGGCGCAGTCCTGGCACAGACGCCGCACGAGTCGCTGTGCGACGAAGCAGTTGACGGACGTCGAGATGATTCCGGACTCGATGTTCATGTCGAGCAGCCGCTGGATCGCTGAGGACGCAGTTTGGGCGTGCAGCGTGCTGAGAACGAGGTGCCCGGTCATCGAGGCGCGGAGCGCGATCTGCGCGGTCTCCTCGTCGCGGATCTCGCCGACCAGGATGACGTCGGGGTCGGAGCGCAAGATCGTCCGCAGGCCTGCCGCGAATGTGAGGCCCGCGCGAGGGTTGACCTCGATCTGGTCGAGTCCGGCTGCTCGGTACTCCACTGGATCCTCGATCGTCATCAGAGTGCGGTCAGGCGTGTTGAGCTGAGAGAGAGCGGCGTAGAGGGTCGTGGTCTTGCCCGATCCGGTCGGTCCGACGACGACGATGGAGCCAAACGGTTGGCGCAGCGCGGCCTCGACGAGCGCAGCACTCCGAGGCCACATGCCGAGCTCGGCCAGCGACCCCGGCGCGTCCCGCTGGTTCAGGATCCGCAGCGTCACCTTCTCGCCGTGGGTCGTCGGCAGGACGGCGATTCGAACGTCGACTGTGTCGTTGCCCCGACGGATCGTGACGCGACCATCCTGCGGGGCACGGCGCTCCGCGATGTCGAGCTCGCCCATGATCTTGAGGCGGCTGGTAACGGCGGCCTGGCTCGCGCTAGCGATCGACGACAGGTCGCGCACGACGCCGTCGACACGTACACGGACGTTCAGCCGCTTCTGCTGCGGCGTGAAGTGGATGTCCGACGCGCCGAGGTCGAGTGCGCGGCTGATCGTCTTGTTGACGAACACAACAGCGGGTGTCTCATGGTCGAGGTCGAGGACCTGTGTCTGATGCTCTTCTTCGGCCTCGACCTCGGTGATCTCCTGCACATGTTCGTGTACCCGGGTGATTGCCCGCTCGATCGCGTCGCCGGAGGCGACTCCGACCGTCACCGGAACGCCGAGCGCCAGGCGTAGGTCGTCCGAGAAAATGACGTTCGTCGGGTCGGCGACCGCGACGAGAATCGAGCCGTCCTCGAGGAAGCGAACAGGAACCGCCCGATAGCAACGCGCGAGGTTCTCGGGCAGCAGACCCGCTGCGTCCGCCTCGATCACGCCCTCCTCGAGCTCGATGTAGTCGAGCTCATGCTGCTCCGCGAGGATTCTGGCGATCTGCGCCCGCGTGGTGGCTCCCTGCTCGACGAGGATCTCGCCCAGCCTCCGCTTCGGGTTCGCACGCTTCTCCTCGAGCGCTCGCTCGAGCTGTTCGGGCGCGATCGCACCGTCCCGGACGAGGAGGGTGCCGAGCGCAGGCCACGGGGTACGGGCCGCTTCCACGCCAGCGTTATCGGCAGGCATCCTCCCTGAGATGAGGGACAATGGTCGGCATGCGTCTAGTGGCTCAGAGGGTCGCCGAGGCGTCCGTTTCCATTGCCGGAACCGCGCATGGACGCTGTGATCGCGGGCTTCTTGTGCTGCTCGGCATCGCTGACGGGGACAGCGAGGACGATGCTGTTCGGCTTGCCGGTCGGGTGGCGAGATTGCGGGTGTTCGAGAGCGAGGAAGGCCGCTTCGACCGGTCGCTCGTCGACGTCGGAGGCGGCGCCCTTGTCGTGAGCCAGTTCACCTTGATCGCCGACACGACTAAAGGGAACCGCCCGAGCTTTGCAGACGCCGCACCACGCGAGGTCGCCGAGCCGCTGTACCTGCGCTTCTGCGCCGCCCTGGCGGCAGAAGGCGTCGAGGTCGCAACGGGTGTGTTTGGTGCACGAATGGAGGTGTCGCTCGTCAACGACGGCCCCGTGACGATCGTGCTCGACGCATAGGCGTTACGCTCGCCGAGTGATGAGCTCCGACCGGACCGCATGGGTGGCGCGGAGCTGCCGACTCCTCTCGGACACGGCGGTCGAGTTCGACCGGACACAGCCGTTCTCCGGGCTGATCATTGGCGCCTCGATCCACCTCGAGCCCAAGACTGCCGCGCTCATGCTCGTTCTGCAGCGCGGGGGTGCTCGGGTCGTCGCCACCGGGAACCTCAACACGACCCAGTCGGACACGGTCGCCTACCTCCGCGCGCACGGCATCGACGTGCGCGGAGAGCGGACGATCGATCATGTCGCCCACGGGAGCTTTCTCGACGAGGTCGCAGAGGTGAGTCCCGACCTGTTGCTCGACAACGGCGGCGATCTCTTCGCTCGGTATGCGTCACGGCCCTGGCCGGAGTTGCGCGGTGGGACGGAGGAGACGACGTCGGGGAGAGCGAGGCTCGCGCCGTTGCGGGATGCGATCGGCAAGCCGGTGCTCGTGATCAACGACAGCCCGATCAAGCAGTTCGCGGAGAGCCGCCATGGCGTCGGACAGAGCGTCCTCGAAAGCTTCCTGCGCTTTACGAACCGGGTGACGAACGGCCGGCGCGTGACCGTCTTCGGCTACGGCGCCTGCGGCCGCGGGGTCGCAGCCTGCTTCAGGAACGCCTTCGGCGTCGTGAGCGTCGTCGACGCGGATCCGGTGGCGACACTCGAGGCGCATCTCGACGGGTTCCTGACCCCAAGCCGGGAGGAGGCGATCACCACGGCTGACGTCATCGTCACCGTAACCGGGGCGCCGGGCGTGCTCGTCGCCGATGACGTCCGGCTCCTGCGCGACGGCGTCGTGCTCGCGAACGCCGGTCACCTGCCCTGGGAGATCGCTGTCGATGCCATCGAGGGTGGAGACGGTGTCGAGCGGGTCGAGCACTACGGGGACGGCATCACGACGTGGCATCTCACGGACGGACGCGCAGCCCACCTCCTTGGCCGCGGCCACATGGTGAACCTCGCCGGGCCGCGACCGCTTGGCAATTCGATCGAGTCGATGGATCTGGGATTTACCCTCCAGGCGCGCTGCCTCGAGGCGATCGCGCGAGGCGACGTCGACGGTGCTGCGTGCGTCGTCCCGGTGCCGCCAGCCATCGACGCGAGAGTCGCGAGTGCCTATCTCGAGCTGGCGCGAACGGCGCGATAAACGCGCGCCGAGGTGCTATCCTGACGGAGGTTTACCGGCTTGCGAGATGGTTTTGCGACGGCGGTGAGTTTCACGAGACAGGTTGACTGGATGGGCGCGAGGCGCCCATTTTTGTTGAGGAGCGACGGTATGACACGTAGGCGATGACCAGGAGAGGCGCAACGGTTGACAAGAGGACCAAAGCGACCGGCGGCGGGCGCGATGTCTACGGTCGGGAGAAGGCGCTCGCGCGCGAAATCGTCCCGGTGGTCGAGGGTGCTGTGCCCGGCGTCGACGTGCTCGCCGTGGAGTTCGTGTCGCCGAGCCGGTTCTGCGTCTTCATCGACCATCCCCAGGGAGTCGACCACGCGCTGTGCGGCCGGGTCACACATCTTCTCGAGCGCTGGCGCAGTGAGTACACGATCGACGTCTCCTCACCAGGCCCGAACCGGCCGCTCCGCAAGCCCGCCCACTTTGCGCACGCCGTCGGCTCCAGCGTCGCCCTGCGCACGAGTAAGGAGATCGCCGGCCAGACGCGCTTCCGCGGCGAACTCGCGGCCGCCGGAGAGAGTGCTGTGACCGTGACGACGACCGGGCTCACAGGAGTGGAGATTCCGTACGAGGCGATCGTCCGCGCCAATCTGATCGACGAAACAACCTGATTCGACGAGGAGTTGGGACTCACATGAGCATCGAGATCATCGAAAACATCCGCGCGATCGAGCGCGAAAAGGGAATCGAACAGGACGCGCTGGTGCGCGCCCTCGAAGACGCGCTCCTCGCCGCGTACAAGAAGACCCCGGGCGCCGCGCGCCACGCGATGGTCGAGCTCGACGAGGAAGGCGAGTTCAAGGTGTTCGCGGTCGAAATCCCCGCCGACCTCGAGGAGCGCCTGCTCGACGAGGCACGCGAGGCGAAGATCGACGAGCTCGAACGGCTCGAGGAGGAGACCGGCGAGAAGCAGCACACGCTCGTCGACGACAACGAGCTCGAGCTCGACTGGGATCAGGTGCCGGAGCAGCAGATCGCACGTGCCGACGTGACGCCGACCGACTTCGGCCGCATCGCGGCGATGACGGCGAAGCAGGTCATCCAGCAGCGGATCCGGGAAGCCGAGCGGGCAATCCGGTTTGCCGAGTACATCGACCGCGTGGGCGACGTCGTGACCGGCATCGTGCAGCAGGCCGGCGACCGCAACAACGTGCTCGTCGACCTCGGCAACAACGTCGAGGCGCTGCTGCCCCGATCCGAGCAGGTCGACGGCGAGCGGTACGAGCAGGGCTCACGGATCAAGGCGTGCATCACCGAAGTACGCTCGGGAACGAAGGGACCGCAGGTGATCCTCTCGCGGCGCGATCCGGAGCTCATCAAGACGCTCTTCGAGCTCGAGGTGCCCGAAATCGCCGACGGTCTTGTCGAGATCCGCGGGGTGGCTCGTGAACCTGGATACCGCGCCAAGATCGCCGTCGAGTCACACGTTCAGGGCGTCGATCCGGTAGGTGCGTGCGTCGGCCCCCGTGGCTCGCGTGTGCGCATGGTCGTTTCGGAGCTGCGTGGCGAGAAGATCGACATCATCCCGTGGAACACCGAGCCAGCGCGGTTCGTCGCGAAGGCGCTCTCACCGGCTCGTGTGCGCGAGGTCTACATCGACGACGAGACGCGCGAGGCGACCGTCGTCGTGCCGGACGATCAGCTGGCGCTCGCGATCGGCAAGGATGGGCTCAACGCTCGGCTCGCCGCCCGTCTCACCGGGTGGAAGGTCGATATCCAGTCCGATAGCGAGTTCGCCCAGGCGGAGGCGCAGGCTGCGTTCGCCGGAGCCGGTTCCGACGACGACGACTACTCCGGCCGCTGCTCGGCGATCCTGACGAACGGGAAACGCTGCCCAAACACGGCGCTGCCCGGCTCGAAGTACTGCGGCGTGCCGCAACACCAGGCGCTCGCCGGCAGGGAAGCCGACGGCGAGGTCGACATCGAGGCGAGCCTGACCGTCGACGTGATCGTCCTCGAAGAGGCGGCAGTCGAGGCAGCCGAGTCGGAAGGCACAGACGACGCGGCCTGATTCGGCGGGGCCGCAGCGAACCTGCGCGGGCTGCGGACGGAAGGCACAGCAGACCGAGCTGATGCGGTTCGCGGCCGTCCAAGGGCGCCTTGTGCCAGGTCGCGCGCTGCCGGGCCGAGGTGTGTACACCTGCCGGCGGCTCGCGTGTTTCGAGCGGGCCAGGGCGCAACGCGGCTTCGCGCGTGTCCTGCGGACGACCGTGATCGTCGAGCCCGAGCTGGTCGACCTCTACACTGGAGCCTGAATGGCAGACGGACCGAACAAGCCGAACCGACCGATCCGACCTCGCGGAGGTGCTGCTGGGCGCAAACGACGCGTCGTGATCGAGGGAGGAGCGGCCCGCGGACGTGATGTTCGCGCTGCGCGCGAGCGCTCGAGCAGCGCGCCCCGTGCGCCGCAGACAGCAACGCCGCAGACCGGGCCGGTAACCGTCGAGTCCGGCGTCACGGTTCAGAATTTGTCGCAGGCGCTCGGCGTGTCGGTGCCGCAGATCATCAGCTTCCTGATGCGGTTGAACCAGCCCAAGACCGGGCCGCAGTCCTTGAGCGACGACGAAGTAGAGCTGATCGCGACCGAGTTCGGGCGTGAGGTCGCCGTCAAGCACGCAGCCGACGACGACGTCGAGCCCGAGAAGTTCGAGGATGCCGACGCCGATCTGAGCCCACGTCCGCCGGTCGTCACGATCATGGGCCACGTCGACCACGGCAAGACGACGCTGCTCGATGCGATCCGCGAGACGTCCGTCGTCGACACCGAGGCCGGCGGGATCACGCAGCACATCGGCGCCTACCAGGCCGAGATCAACGGTCGCCGCGTGACGTTCCTCGACACTCCGGGCCACGAGGCCTTCACCGCGATGCGCGCGCGTGGAGCGAAGGTGACCGATATCGCCGTGCTCGTTGTGGCGGCCGACGACGGCGTGATGCCGCAGACGCGCGAGTCGATCTCGCATGCGAGAGCGGCCGGCGTGCCGATCGTCGTCGCGGTCAACAAGGTCGATCTCCCGGACGCGAACCCCGACCGCGTGAAGACGGAGCTGGCCTCGGAAGGCTTGCAGCCCGAAGACTGGGGCGGAACGACCCAGTTCGCCGCCGTTTCGGCGAAGCTAAAGGAGAACCTCGACGAGCTGCTCGAGAAGATCCTCCTGGTGGCAGACGCGGAGCTCGAACTGCGCGCGAACCCGAAGGCAGATGCGTCAGGCCCGATCGTCGAATCGCGGCTGGATATCGGCCGCGGGCCTGCCGCGACGATGCTCGTGCAGCGCGGCACGATCCACATCGGCGACGCGGTCGTCGCCGGTGACGCGTCGGGCAAGGTGCGGGCCTTGTACGACTACCGCGGCGAGAAGGTGCGCGAGGCCGGCCCCGGCGAGCCCGTCGAGATCCTCGGCTTCGACAAGCCGCCGCCGGCCGGTGAACTGTGTCGGGTCGTCGAGCACGAGCGCCAAGCCAAGCACCTCGCGAACCTCCGCGCAGAACGGCTCCGCCGCGAGCAGTTCGCGCAGCGGGCGAAGCGCGGCGTTTCGCTCGAGACCCTCTTCTCGGAGATGCAGGCGGGCACCGTCCAGAATCTGGACATCGTTCTCAAGGGCGATGTCCAGGGGTCGATCGAAGCGCTCGTCAGCGAACTCGGCAAGATCCAGCACTCCGAGGTGCGCGTGAACGTGATCCACACCGGCGTTGGCGGGATCACCGAGAACGACGTCAACCTCGCGTCTGCATCGAACGCGCTCGTCGTCGGCTTCAACGTCCGCCCGAGTGCGGAAGCGAGGATCCTCGCCGAGCGTGAAGGCGTCGACGTGCGGACGTACCGCGTCATCTACCAGCTGACCGACGACATCCAGCAGGCGCTCGTCGGGATGCTGACGCCGGTCGAGACCGAGGAGACGATCGGCGAAGCGCAGGTGCGCAACCTCTTCCGCGTCTCGCGCCTCGGCACGATTGCCGGCTGCATGGTCACGAATGGTGTTGTCCGCCGCAACGGCCAGGTGCGCGTCGTGCGCGACGGCACCGTCATCCACGAGACCTCCATCGCCCAGCTCAAGCGCTTCAAGGATGACGCGCGCGAGGTCGCGGAGGGCTTCGAGTGCGGCATCCTGCTGGACGGCTTCAACGACGTGAAGGAAGGCGACGTGCTCGAGGTGTTCGAGACGCGCCAGGTCGAGCGCACAGCTCTCGACGAGCCGGCCGGCCCCAAGGCCGGCGCAAGCTCCTAGTCGCGCCGACCGTGGCGTCCCGCACACTCCACGCATGGCCAGCGGCTACGTCGGCATCTATTCGTTCGAGCTCTTCCTGCCCGAGAGCAGGTCGCTGAAGGAGAAACGCATGGTCATTCGGTCGGTGAAGGCACATCTGCAGCAGAGGCTGCATTGCTCGATTGCCGAGGTCGACCACCACGACGTGTGGCAGCGTGCGCGGCTGACGCTCGCGTGTGTCGGGCGGGAGCCGCGCGACGCCAACAGCCTGCTGGACGATGCGGAGAGATGGCTGTTCAGCGCCGCTCATGAACCGGTGGCGGTCGTGAGAGAGATCGTGTCCCTCGATGGCTAGAGGGCGAGCAGGCGGGCGTATGCGTCGCGTGGACGAGGCGGTGAAGCAGGTGCTCTCGGAGGTGATCCCGACGCTCAAGGATCCGCGGATCGGCTTCGTCACGGTGACCGGCGTCGACACGACGAGCGACCTGGCGCAGGCGACGGTGTGGGTCAGCGTGCTCGGCAACGAAAAGCAGCGAGCCGCGACGATGGCTGCGCTCGAGCATGCCGCGGGGGCGTTGCAGCGCGAGCTCGGGTCGCAGCTCCGTCTGCGGCGGACCCCCCGAGTCCTGTTCGCGTACGATCCCGCGGTCGAGCACGGCGTTCGGATGACGAAGCTGATCGACGAGCTCACTCCGGAAGACGATGCGAGTGCAGCGGACGACGACGGCGACCCGATCTTGGAGCATGCCGATGACTGACCTCGAGACGGTTGTGGCCGCCTTGCGTGAGCACGAGCGGTTCCTCGTAACGTCGCACGAGAACCCGGACGGCGACGCGCTCGGGTCGCTCCTGGCCATGCACCTCGCCCTCGAACAGCTTGGCAAGGACAGTGTGATGGTGCTCACGGGGGATGCGCCGCTGCCCGGCGAGTACCGCTTCCTCGGGCTCGCCGCGCGAGGTCTGCTGCGCGATTTGCCGGCTGATCGCAGCGGGCGGGTTCTCGTCGCGGTCGACTGCGCCAACGAGACGCGGCCGGCTGATCCCTCGATCCTCGACGGCGTGCCGCTGACGATCAACATCGACCACCACCACGACAACACGCGGTTCGCCGCGATCAACCTCGTCGTGCCGGACGCCTCGTCGACGAGCGAGATCCTTGCGGACGTCTTCGAGGGGGTCGGCGTCGAGCTCACGGAGGAGATCGCCGAGCCCCTCTACGTCGCGCTCGTGACGGACACCGGCCGCTTCCAGTACACCAACACGACGCCGCGAACGCACCGTCTTGCCGCCGAGCTGATCGAAGCGGGCGCGGATGTGCGCAAGGTGTTCCAGAACGTGTACGAGGCGATCCAGTTCCCGAAGCTCAAGCTGCTGGCTCGGGCGCTCGATCGCGCCGAGAGCTTCGAGGGTGGACGAGTCGTCGTCTCGCATCTCGTGCGCTCGGATTTCGGCGATGTCGGTGCGGTCGAGCCGTACTCCGAGGGAATCATCGATTACCTGCGAGGCGTCGAGGGCGCTCAGCTTGCCGCGCTCATTCGCGAGCCACCGCGCGACGGAAGCCCGCTGCGGAAAGTGTCTCTGCGCTCGTCGATCGACGCGCTCGACGTATCGGCGCTCGCCCGCGAGTTCGGCGGTGGCGGCCACCGTCAGGCCGCAGGCTTCGGAACCGACCTCCCCGTCGAAGAGATTACGGCGCGCCTCGTGGCGGGGTTCGTCGCCACGACAGGCGCGTAGTGCCTCCGCGCGGACTCGACCCGACCGGAATCATCCTGCTCGACAAGCCGGCCGGGCCGTCGTCGTTCACGCTCGTGGCCGACACGCGTCGTCGCACCGGCGCCAAGACGGGCCACGCGGGGACGCTCGATCCGTTTGCGACAGGGCTCCTAGTGCTTCTGTCAGGACGGGCGACGAAGCTCGCGTCGAGGTTCGTCGGACTCGACAAGCGCTACCTCACCGCGATCGATCTGACGGCACGGACGACGACCGGTGACCCGGAAGGTGTACCGCTCGATGCGCACGACCCGCCGTCGTCGTCCGAGCTGGACCGCGCGCTGCTCGGGCTCGACGGTGAGATCGAGCTTCCGATTCCGACCGCATCCGCCGTGAAGATCAATGGTGAACGCGCGTACAAGCTCCACCGGCGGGGTGAGGTCGTCGAGATGCCGCTGCGCCGCTCGATCGTCCACGAGCTGAGCCTGGTGGGCTACGCCGCCGGGGTCGTGACGCTCGATCTCCGTGTCTCGTCAGGCACGTACGTACGAGCGATCGCCGACGCGCTGGGTGGCCACTGCCGCACCCTGCGCCGGCTGGAGGTAGGGCCGTTCTCGGTCGACGAGGCCGATCCCGACACGGTGATCCCAGCAGCCGACGCGCTCGTTCGGCTCGCAGCGGCGGTCCCACCGTGAAGATCGCGCATGCTCCAGCGCAGCTACCGCGCGAGCCGCGCGCGGTAGCGATCGGAACCTTCGACGGCGTCCATCGCGGGCACCGGGCCGTGATGCAGACGGCGATCGACACGGGGCTCGCCGCGACGGCGATCACGTTCGAGCCGCATCCGCGGGTGGTGCTCGGGAACCGCGTCGAGCTGATCACGACCCTGGAGCGACGACTCGAGCTGCTCGGCGAGACTGGGGTGGAGGCGACGCTCGTCGCAGCCTTCACGCCGGAGCTGATGCGCTTGACGCCGGAGGAGTTTGCCGAGTCGTATCTGCGCGCCATCGGTGCCGAAGTTATCGTCGCGGGTGACGACTTCCGTTTCGGCGCCAGGCGCCAGGGTGACCTTGCCTCGCTCGAGCGGCTCGGGTTTCGGATTCTCGACGTGCCGCGGGTCGACGGCGTGTCGTCGTCCGCGATTCGCACAGGCCTGGTGGAAGGAGACATGCCCGCCGTCGCGCAGATGCTCGGGCGGCCGTACGAGCTCGACGGGACCGTTGTCGCAGGGGACCAGCGAGGCGGCACGCTCGGCTATCCGACCGCAAACCTTGCTCTCGACCCGACCCTCGCGTCTCCGAGGTTCGGCATCTATGCGGGTGCTGCCCTCGATCATCGCGCCGCAGTCTCGGTCGGCACGAACCCGCACTACGGCGGCACCGAGCGACGCATCGAGCCGTATCTCCTCGACTACTCGGGAGACCTCTACGGCAAGCGGCTCGTCGTCGAGCTGTGGGCGCGGCTACGCGACGAGGCGGTGTTCGACTCGGAACAGGAGCTGATCGACCAGATCGCGCGGGATGTCGAGGCGACGCGAGCAACCAGGCGACCACTGTGACACCACCATGACGGAGATCCGGGCTGTCCTGTTCGACTTCGGGCACACGTTGTTCGACAACGCCACGAGTGTTGACTTCCTCGTAGCGGAGTCGGCATCGCTTGGCGCTCCGCTCGGACGCAACGAGGCCGGCGAGCTGTTCACGGAGGCTCTTGCGCGGGCGAGAACGCCCGCGGAGATGGCGAAGGGCCGCGATCTCGACGCGGAACGTCATCGCGCCTGCTGGCTTGCGATCTGGTCCCCGCTCGACGCTCTCGCTCCCGGGCTGGCGGAGCGCCTCTACGCGCACGAGACCTCACCAGCGGGGTGGCGTCTCTATCCGGACGCGCTCTATGTACTCGACCGCCTACGTGCGTCCGGGATTCGGCTGGCGGTCGTCAGCGACACGGGATGGAACATCCGCGCGGTCTTTGCCTACCACGGCGTCGCGGAGCACTTCGAGACGTTCGTCTTGAGCTGCGAACTCGGGGTCGCGAAGCCTGCCGCGGAGATGTTCGAGTGCGCGTGCGAGCGCCTCGCGATCACGCCAGAAGAGGTGCTCATGGTCGGGGACAACTACCGAACCGATGGCGGCGCCCTCGAGATCGGAGCTCGTGTCCTCCTCTTGCCGCCGACGCAAGCCGGCGCGGAGCGGGGACTGCAGGCCGTCGTTTCGCTCATCGGCTGCTAGCCTGTCCAGCGACCGTAGTCGCGGCCGGACGTGTACTCCTGCACGCCGCGCGGGGATTGCGGAGCTGCCAACCTGAACGAACGCAGGGGAGGACACGTATGGCGCTGACCAAAGAGGTCAAGCAGGAACTGATCGACAAGCACGGCAAGAACGGGCAGGACACGGGCTCGACGGACGTCCAGGTTGCGATGCTGACGACTCGCATCAACGACCTTACCGAGCATCTCCGCACCCATCCGAAGGACCACTACTCGCGGCGCGGGCTCCTGAAGCTCGTGGGCCGCAGGCGGCGGTTCCTGACGTACCTGCAGAAGACAGATCTCGAGGGCTATCGCGCCCTCATCAAGGAGCTGGGCCTCCGCCGCTAGGCGAAGACCCTGCCCCAAGCAAGTGACATAGTCGGGAGGTGGACGTTTGATCGAGCCCGTGCGACAAGCTGGGCTGGCTCAAACCTCCACCTTCCATCCGTAGGAAGAGTGAAGGGATAGACATATGAGCACTACTGCCGGGCTTCGCGCCACGGTATCCGTCGACATCGGGGGCACCGAGCTCCTGTTCGAGACGGGCAAGCTCGCCAAGCAAGCGGACGGCGCAGTCGTCGTCCGCTCAGGCGACACGATGATCCTCGCTACGGCCGTCGGTCGCGCGGATGCGCGTCCGGATGCGGATTTCTTCCCGCTGACGGTCGACGTCGAGGAGCGCATGTATGCCGCCGGGAAGATCCCGGGCGGTTTCTTCAAGCGCGAAGGCCGCGCCACCGAGCGTGCGACGCTCACGGCGCGGATGATCGACCGCCCGATCCGGCCGCTCTGGCCGAAGGGCTTCAAGAACGAGGTGCAGGTGATCTGCACCGTCCTCTCAGCGGACCTCATCACGCCGCACGACATCCTCTGCATCAACGGGGCGTCGGCCGCGCTGATGATCTCGCCGCTGCCGTTCTTCGGGCCGGTAGGCGCAGTTCGCGTGGGTCGGATCGAGGGAGAGTTCGTCCTCAACCCGTCTTTGCAGGCGATGGAGGAGTCGACGCTCGATCTCATCGTCGTCGGTACGAAGGACGCATTGACGATGGTCGAGGCCGGTGGCGAGGAGATTCCCGAGGACGAGATCCTCGAGGCGCTCGAGCTGGCACACTCCGAGATCCGCCGCATCTGCGAAGCGCTCGAGTCACTGCGCGAGCAGGTCGGCAAGCCGAAGTGGGTCGACCAGGACTTGATCGCCGAGCTCGACCGCGACCATGGCGACGCGATCACCGCAGCGATCCACGAGAAGGGTCTCCGCGAGGCAGGAGCGGTTGTCGACGAGATCGCCGCCAGCCTAGTACCCAGCCTCTCGCTGGACTCGACCGAAGACGACATCGTCCGCGAGCTGCAGGTGCGAAACGGTCTTGCGTCGGTGCTCGAGAAGAAGCGCAGCGCAGCGGTCGAAGGCCCGGTACGCGAGCAGTTCGAGTCGGGGCTCCGCGAGCTGACCGACGCCGAGCAGGACTCGAAGGAGCTGAAGTCGCGGAAGCGCGACATCCTCTTCAGCCAGATCCTCGACGAGGTGCAGCTGCCGTTCCCGATCGGATCGCCGCCCGGCGAGGGCGAGACAGCGCAGAAGGACACGCTGACGAAGCAGTTCGTGAAGCGCTCGGCCGAGGCGATCTACAAGGACATCGTCCGCAAGAAGATCGCCATCGACAAGCGCCGTCCCGACGGGCGCGGCACCGAGGAGATCAGGCCGATCGACTGTGAGGTGACCGTTTCACCCAGGACACACGGCTCGGCATTGTTCACCCGCGGCCAGACGCAGATCATGACGCTCTGCACTCTCGGCACGATGAAGGAAGGCCAGCGGATCGACGATCTCTCGCTGGAGAGCGACCGCCGCTACATGCACCACTACAACTTCCCGCCGTACTCGGTCGGGGAGACGGGCTTCATGCGAGGTCCGAAGCGGCGTGACATCGGCCACGGGGCACTCGCGCAGAGGGCTCTCGAGCCGATGATTCCGGCTGTTGCCGAGTTCCCGTACACGATCCGGCTCGTCTCGGAGACGCTCGAGTCGAACGGCTCGTCGTCGATGGGCTCGGTCTGCGGCTCGACGATGGCGCTGATGGATGCGGGCGTGCCGATCAAGGCGCCGGTCTCCGGCATCGCGATGGGCCTCGTCAAAGAGGGCGACGACTACGTCATCCTCACCGACATCCAGGGCGCGGAGGATCACCTGGGCGACATGGACTTCAAGGTCGCCGGCACGAAGGACGGGATCACCGCGCTGCAGATGGACATCAAGATCACCGGCGTCACGCAGGAGATCATGCGCAACGCGCTCGAGCAGGCGAAGCGGGCGCGCCAGTTCATCCTCGGTGAGATGGAGCAGGCGATCTCGACTCCACGCACGGAGCTCGCAGATCACGCGCCGCGGATCACGACGGTGAAGATCAACCCCGAGTTCATCGGCATGGTGATCGGCAAGGGCGGCGAGACGATCCGCGGTCTGGAAGCCGAGTACGACGTGCAGATCGACATCGAGGAAGACGGCACGATCCTCGTCTACGCCACGGAAGGCACCAAAGGTGACGCGGCTGCGGCTGCGATCACCGCTCTCACGAAGGAGCCCGGCGTCGGCGACACCTACACCGGCAAGGTCGTCAAGACGACGCAGTTCGGCGCGTTCGTCGAGCTGAAGAAGGGCACCGATGGGCTGCTCCACGTCTCGAACGTCGGCCCGGGACGGGTAGCGCACATCGAGGACGTGATGGCCCGCGGCGACGTCGTGGACGTGATCGTGCAGGAGGTCGACAAGGAGCGTGGCCGCATCGGCCTCAAGCTCGTCGCCAAGCACGAAGACGACAGGCTGGTGCAGCCGGAGGAGCTGATCGAGCGGGCGAAGGACGCACCGCCGCGGCCCCCCGAGGAGCCGCGTCGCGACAGCCGCGGCGGTGGCGGCCGCGATCGCGGCCCGCGCCGCTAGACGGATGGACAACGGTGATGGGGACAGGCTAGACCCTGTCCCCATCGCTGCCTTTCTGCGGGCGGTCAACGTCGGTAAGCACAACCGCGTCCGGATGGCCGACGTTCGCGATGCGATCGCCGGCCTCGGCTACGACGATGTGCGGACCTATCTGCCGACCGGGAACGTCGCGCTGCGGACGAGCGAGGACGCCGAGACGATCGCAACGAGAATCAAGGCTGTACTTGTCGGTCTCGATCTCCGAGACGTCGACGTCATGGTGCGGAGACGCAGCGAACTCCAAGCGCTCGATGGCGGCGTGTTCCAGCCCTATCCGGCCGAGGGGTTCCGACAAATGGTGATCTTCACTCGGCGGCCGGTTGCAATCGACGACGACCTGCCGCTCGACGTCGGCGGGGTCACAGTCGTCGCCAACAACGCGGCGATTCTCGCGGTCCTGCCGAGGCACGTCGAGCGCCCGGTCAACGTCAACGCACTGATCGAGAAGCGGTGGCAGACCCGTGCGACGACGCGTTGGTGGAACGTCGTCCAGGACTTCACGCGGGACATCCTCACCTGACGGGACCCGCGGATACGATCACGCCGATGGAGGGGTACGACCTCACAACGTTGCCGGCGGGGGAGCAGGTCGTCTCGGAGCGACTCGACTCGGTGCGGTCGGTCGCGCTCGGCTTCTGGATCGGGACGGGCTCACGCGACGAGCCTTCGTCCCGCGCGGGTGTGTCGCACTTCATCGAGCACATGCTCTTCAAGGGCTCCGCGGGCTACGACGCGCAGCAGATCGCCGAGACGTTCGATGCGCTCGGCGGCGACCTCAACGCCGCGACGTCGCGTGAGACCACGGTCGTCTACGCACGGGTTCCGGACGAGAAGCTCGAGGTGGCGCTCGACGTGATGGCCGACATGGTCTTCCGACCCCGTTTCGACGATCTCGACTCCGAGCGCGAAGTCGTTCTCGAGGAGATCGCCATGGTCGAGGACAACCCACAGGATCTCGTTCACGACCTTGCCGCCGAAGCGGTCTTCGGCTCGCACCCGCTCGGCCGTCCCGTGATCGGACGCGCGGACGTTATCTCGACCGTCAGCCGCCGAGCACTTCGGAGCTATCACCAGGGCGCGTACGTCGCGAACAACGTCGTCGTCGCAGCCGCCGGCAATCTCGACCACGCGGAGCTGCTCGAGCTCGTCGGGGCGCGAGTGGGGGATGCTGCGCACGATTTCCGCCTGACACGGAAGCCGGCCGGCCGGCCGCCGGTGCCTGGTGCGCGGTTCCAGCGCAAGGACACCGAGCAGTATCACGTCTGCCTCGCCGCGCCTGGCATCCGTCGGAACGACGACCGGCGTTACACGGCGTCGCTCCTCGACGCAATCGTCGGTGGCTCGGCGTCGTCTCGGCTCTTCCAAGAGATCCGCGAGAAACGTGGCATGGCGTACTCGGTCTACAGCTTCGGTTCGCAGTACGCCGACAGCGGACTCGTCGGGCTCTACGTCGGCACGCGTGAGGAGAACCTCGCGGAATGTCTCGAGATTGCTACGGCCGAGCTCGTCGATGTGGCGTCGGGTTCGCTCCGGCCGGGCGAGCTCGAACGCGCGAAGGACAACCTCAAGGGGCGGCTCCTCCTGTCGCTCGAGTCGACCTCGGCGCGAATGACGCGACTCGGGAAGGCGGTCATCACCGGCAGCGAGATCACATCTGTCGACGAGACCATCGCGCGAGTGGATGCCGTCACCGAGACCGACGTAGCGATACTCGCGACCGAGCTCCTGGCCCCGGGGCGGCTCTCGGCGGCGGGGATCGGCCGCGACGAGGATCACTTCAGAGCAGCGGTCGAACGGGTCAATCCGGCCGCGCTTGCGCGGGCGGCATGACTGGCGCTGGAGACTGGCGCTGGATGACCGGCGGCTGGCGCTAGATGCAGATCGCCCTCTACGGCGCGCAGGGGAAGGTCGGCATTGTCCTCGGTCCGGCGCTCGTTGCCGCGGGACACGTGGTCATTGACGGGCGGGACAGCGGACCGAACAAATGCGACGTCGCGGTCGACTTCACCGAACCTGACGCAGTCGTGCCGACGGTGCGAGCCTGCGTCGAGGCCGGGGTCCCGGTTGTCATCGGCACGAGCGGGTTCGACAGCGGCGTGGTCGATGTGCTCGCGCGGACAGCGGGTGTCCCGTGCTTCTATGCGCCGAACTTCGCGCCCGGCGCAGCCCTCATGATGCGGTTCGCCGAAGAGGCCGCTCGCACCTTCCCGGACGCCGAGATCGTCGAGCTTCATGCCGACACCAAGCGTGACGCGCCGTCGGGTACGGCCAAGGAGACCGCGCGGAGAATCGGCACGGATCCGACCATCCACTCGGTCAGGCTTCCGGGTCTCCTGGCGCACCAGGAAGTGATCTTCGGCGGCCCGGGCGAGATCCTGACCATCCGGCACGATACGACCTCGCGCGAGGCCTTTGTACCTGGCGTCCTGCGCGCAGTCGAGACCGTTCGCGACCTGCCGCCGGGGTTGACGGTCGGGTTGGAGGCGCTCGGCTAGGTCCGCGTCGTGCGAGGGCGGCCGCGGCGTGGCGGACGAGGGCCGGCCGTCTGGGATGTCCCGCGCGGTGGTGCTCCCCGAAGCTCGTCGAGCGCGTCGCTGACGCCCACGACGAGCGCTTCGAGTGATGCGACTCGCCTACTGAGCTCGTCGGTGCGAGCTGTGAGCTCGGCACGGGCGGCCTGCGCCTCTTCGAGCAGGACGCTGAGATCGCCCTCTGCGAGAGGATCGACCGCGCCATCGTCGTGATACGCGCCCTGCGCGTCGTCGATCTCGGCCAGGCTCTGCGCCTCTTCCCATTGGGCGGCGAGCGCGTCCGCTAAGTCAACACGCGAGACACCGTAGGCCGAGACGAGGACTTCACCCAGCAGGCGGCCAGTGTGCTGTTGTTCGCTGAGCGCACCATCGAGTTGACTCTGAGTGATGACTTCCATCTCGACGAGGATCGTGCCGATCCGCCTGTACGACACACTGCTTGACGCCGCTTCCATGATGCCCCTATCGGCGCGAGGCCAAGGTGGGTTGAGAGGGGTGGGTTGAGAGAGGCCCCGGGGCGGCTATCGCGCCGAGACCCATCTCGTCGGCTCGCTCAGCCGCGGGCGCGGAGTGCGGCAAGGAGCTCCTGATGGCGGCGTTCCTCGTCGCTCGGACCCTCTTCCTCGGCCTCGCGTCCTGCTCGGCGCGCGAGAAGCATCTGGATCGGCTTGACGATGAAGAAGAAGACGGCGGCGGAGATCGTGACGAACTGAATCAGCGCGGTGATGAACGATCCGTAGCGGAACTGCGAATTGTGGATCGTGAAGGTCAGGTTGCTGAAATCCACTTTCCCGATGATCGCCCCGATGATCGGCGTGACGATGTCGGTGACGAACGAGTTCAGCAGCGCTGCAAACGCAATTCCCATGACGAACGCAACCGCGAGTTCGATCAGGTTTCCCTTCATGAGAAAGTCCTTGAACTCCTTGACAACCGACGACATGTCTCCTCCCTAAGTGGCGTAGAATCGATGAGGTGCTGGGCGAGATACTTACCGCGATCGTCACGCCGTTCAAGTCTGATGGTGCGGTCGACCTGCCGGCGTTCCGCAGCCTGGCACGGCACCTCGTTGACCATGGCTCCGACGGCTTGGTGGTGACCGGGACGACCGGTGAGTCGCCGACGTTGAGCGACAACGAGCGTATGGATCTCTACGAGGCCGCCGTCGACGAAGTGGGTGATCGCGCATCCGTGATTGCCGGCACCGGGACGTACTCGACGGCGCACTCGGTGCACCTCACCGAGCAGGCTCACGAACTCGGCGTTGACGGCTTTCTCGTCGTCACGCCGTACTACTCGAAGCCGCCGCAACGCGGAATCGTCGCCCATTTCGAGGCGATCGCAGCCTCGAGCGATGGGCCGATCATCGCGTACGACATTCCGAGTCGCGTCGTGATCGACATCGAGCCGGACACGATCGTCCGGCTAGCCGAGATCCCGACCGTCCGCGCCGTGAAGCAGGCGAAGCCCGGTCTCGCCGCGGCTCGCCACGTTGTTGCGAGTGGACTCGATCTCTACGCCGGGGACGCAGATCTGATGTTCCCGTTCCTCGAAATCGGCGGCGTGGGAGGCATCCTTGTCAATACCCATGTCGTCGGCCCGCTCGTGGCACGACAGCTTCGGCTCTACCGTGCCGGTGACATCGAAGGCGCCCGCGCGATCGAGGAAGAGCTTCGCCCGTCGTTCGACCTCCTTCGTGTGGCAACGAACCCGATCGCGATCAAGTGCGCGCTCGAGCTGCTCGGCCACGACGTCGGCGGGCACCGCCTGCCGTTGGTCGAGGCGACCGACGAGGAACGCGGACGGGTGCGCGACTGCCTGGAGCGTCTGAGCCTGCTTCAAACGGCTGCGGTCTGAACCGGTTCGCCGCCGGCGGCGACTGACCCGGGGTTAGGCCCGTACACTCCGGAGCCGTGAGCGAAACCCTGCGCATCATCCCGCTCGGCGGGCTCGGCGAGGTCGGGAAGAACATGACCGTGTACGAGCTCGGCGACGACATCATCGTCATCGATGCGGGCCTGGCATTCCCGCGAGACGAGCATCTCGGCGTCGATCTCGTCCTGCCGGACTTCTCGTACCTCGAGGGCAAGCGCATTCGGGCGATCGTGCTCACCCATGGTCACGAGGATCACGTCGGTGCGCTGCCGTACGTGCTGCGGGAGATGGACGTCGACGAGGTCATCGCGACGCGGCTCACGCTCGGGCTTGTGCGTTCGAAGCTCGAGGAGCATGGCGTTGCGAACGCAGCGGAGCTTCGCGAGGCCGATCCCGAAGCTGCGCCGATCGAGCTCGGGCAGTTCCGGCTCGAGTTCGTGCGAGTCGCCCATTCGATTCCGGACTGCGTCGCGATCGTGATCGAGACGCCGGCGGTGCGAGTGGTCCACACCGGCGACTGGAAGCTCGACCACACTCCGGTCGACGGGCTGAGGACCGACGTCGGTCGGCTGGCCGAGGTCGGCAACCGCGGCGTCGACCTTCTCCTCGGAGACTCGACGAACGCCGAGCGCCCCGGGATGACGGGCTCGGAGCGTCTCGTCGGGGAGGCGTTCCGCACCTTGATGCCCGTCCGGAAGGGGCGCATCCTCGTCGCGTCGTTCGCATCGAACATCCACCGGATGCAGCAGGCCGCCGATGTCGCGGTCGAGTGCGGCCGGAAGGTGGCGGTGGTCGGCCGTTCGATGCGCAAGAACCTCAACATTGCGCGCAGCCTCGGCTACCTGGACATTCCGTCGGAGGCCCTTGTGAATCCCAAGGTCGCGATGGAGCTGCCGCCCGACAAGGTGCTCGTCCTTTGTACGGGCAGCCAGGGTGAGCCGATGTCGGCCCTCACAAGGATCGCGTTCAACGACCATCAGAATGTCCAGGTCGAGCGCGGCGACACCGTCATCATCTCGGCGAAGCCCGTGCCGGGAAACGAGTTGCGTGTCCACGACGCGATCAACCGGCTTGCAAAGGCCGGCGCGGAGGTGTTGCACCAGGAGATCGCCGCGGTCCACGTCTCGGGCCATGCCTGCTCCGAGGAAATGCGGACGATGCTTGCGCTCCTGCGACCGAAGGCGGTGATGCCGATCCACGGCGAGTACAGGATGCTGGCAGCGCACGCTCAGCTCGCGCGTGATGCGGGTGTGCCGGCGGCGGGAATCGTGATCGCGGAAAACGGCTCGGTCGTCGAGGTGTCTCAGGCCGGTACACGGATCGTCGATCGCATCGAGGCAGGTGTGACCTTCGTCGACGGCCTCGGCGTCGGTGACGTACAGGACGTCGCGTTGCGTGACCGGCGGCGGCTGTCGGAAGACGGCGTGCTGATCGTCGTCACCACCGTCGCGTTGTCGGACGGAGGCGAGATCGCACCGCCCGAGCTGATCGCTCGCGGGATGGGGGAGGACGACGAGTTGATCGCCGAGTTGCGCGAGGAGGCGCAGCGGGTCGTGAGCGAGCTTGCAGCCGACGGAATCAGCGAGATCAAGCTCCTGCAGGAGCATCTCCATGACGAAGTCGCCCAGGTGGTCTACGCTCGGACGCGCCGCCGGCCGATGATCCTCCCCATCGTGATCGAGGTCTGATGGCAAGCGACTGGCAACAGGTTCTGCACGAGCATGCGGCGACGGAGTTGACCGCGCGTCGGCTCACGTCGCAGCTGCGGGCGTGCGAGGCGGCGGCACTCGCGTTCTGCCGTCTGCTCGAGCAGTGGAACCGCGGTGAGGCGATCCCGACGACGCCCGGCACGCGGCAGGCTGCTCTTCGGCATGCCGCCGACCGGGTCGAGACCGCCGTTGCCGGCCTCGAAGGGCCACTAGGTCAGTACCTCATCGAGCTCGAGCCCGAACGGGCCGAAGGGCGTTCCTGGTACCTCGGCCCGGGCGCCGCAGAGCTCGTGGAGTGGAAACCCGTCCTCGACCGCGCAGGCGTACGCGCCTGCCCGAACCGCGTCGCGTCTGTCTATCTCGAGCTTGCCGTCCTCGTGCGTGCGCTCGAGGGGCTGGCAGATGCGGCCCGTCTCGACACCTCGCCCGACCGGTCGTCGCTGTGGGCGGGGCTCTTCGACCTGCGCGACACATTGCTCGGCACGGTCGACGATCTCCGCGCCCTCGCCGCGTAGACGGTCGCCGATACCGCGTTAGGCTGCCGCGGTGCGCATCACGGTCGTCGGCTCGGTGAACCTCGATCTCGTCGCGCGGTGCGATCGGCTGCCGCGACCGGGGGAGACCGTGACCGGCGCTACTCTGACTCGCGTTCCCGGCGGCAAGGGGGCGAACCAGGCAGTCGCGTGCGCCAGGCTCGGCGCACAGGTGACGCTCGTCGCCGCGGTCGGTAAAGACCCGGTGGCCGACGAGGCGCTCAGTGCGCTCGAAGAGGCAGGCGTCGCGCTCGAGCTCCAACGTTTCGACGTCCGCACCGGCGTGGCTTTGATCGTCGTTGATGCGATGGGCGATAACACGATCACGGTCGCGCCAGGGGCGAACGCCGAGCTGGGACACTTCGCCCTCGGCCCTGCCGATGCGGTGCTCGCCCAGCTCGAGATCCCCGACGCGGCTGTCGTTTCGGCGTGGGAGCAGTGCACGGGCATCTTCTGCCTCAACGCGGCGCCGGCACGGGCTGTGGCCGTCGATCCCGACCTGACCGTCGTCAACCGCTACGAGCTGGAGTCGCTGATCCGCCGCGACGGGCTCGTTGCCGTGACGCTCGGCGCCGAAGGCGCGATCCTGCTCGAGGACGGGGAGGAGATTGCACGCGCCGCGCCACCGCACGTCGATGTTGTCGACGGCACGGCGGCGGGCGATGCCTTCACGGCGTGCCTCCTCGTCTCGCTGCTCGAGGAACGCGACCACGACGAAGCCTTGACCCGTGCATGCGCAGCGGGTGCCCTTGCTGCGTCGCGGGCCGGGGCGCAGCCGTCGCTGCCGACGGCGGCTGAGCTCGACGCGATACTGCGCACATGAGCCGGCCGATCCCGATCATCCTCGACTGCGACCCCGGCCACGACGACGCGATCGCGCTCCTGCTCGCCCTCGCAAGCCCCGAGGTCGAGCTACTCGCTGTCACGACGGTCCACGGGAACCAGACACTCGAGAAGACAACGGCGAACGCGCTGCGGGTGCTCGACCTCGCGGGCCGCGCCGACGTTCCCGTCGCGGCAGGAGCCGAGCGACCGCTCACAAGAGAGCCGAAAGTTGCCGACCACGTCCACGGCGAGAGCGGGGTCGACGGCCCGTTTCTGCCGCCGCCGCAACACGAGCCTGTTGCTCAGAACGCCGTCGACCTGCTGCGGGAGACGATCGCCGCCAGCCCCGAGCCTGTCACCCTAATCCCGACCGGCCCGCTCACCAACATCGCCCTGCTCCTCGATCGCGAGGGTGGCGGTGAGAACATCGAGCGGATCGTGCTGATGGGCGGTGCGATCGCCGAGGGCAACATCACTCCGGCGGCCGAGTTCAACATCTGGGCCGACCCGGAGGCTGCCGACCGCGTGTTCCACTCCGATCTCGACGTGACGATGATCGGCCTCGATGTCACGCACAAGGCACTTCTGACGCCGCCGATCGCGGATCGACTACGCGCAACTGGGCGCGTTGGAACCTTCGTCGCAGAGCTCGTCGAGTTCTTCAGTCGCTATCACCGAGAGACGTATGGCTGGGACGGCGCTCCGATCCACGACGCCGTCGCCGTCGCGCACGTCATCCGGCCCGGTCTCGTCGAGACGAAGCGACGCAACGTCGAAGTCGAGCTCGAATCGGAGCTCTGCCGCGGTCGCACGGTCGTCGACGTCTGGAACCGCACCGACCGCCCCCCGAACGCGAATGTCGGCGTCGACATCGACGCGGACGGTTTCTTCGAGCTGCTCGTCGAGCGAATCGCGAGCCTTGGGTAGCGTGGAGCCGGTGACCGACGTCGTGGTGTTCGTCGAAGTGCCTTCCGGCTCGCGGAACAAGTACGAGTACGACCAGGCGAGCGGCACCGTGATGCTCGACCGCCGCCTGTTCGTCTCGATGAGCTACCCCGCCGACTACGGCTTCATCGAGGGGACGCTCGGGGAGGACGGCGACCCGCTCGACGCGCTCGTCCTCGTCAGCGAGCCGACGTTCCCCGGCTGCCGTATCGCCGTGCGTGTCGTCGGCGTCTTCCATATGAGCGACGAGAAGGGCCCCGACGAGAAGGTGCTGTGCGTGCCGCTCAAGGATCCGGCCTGGCTGCGCGTCGCCGACGTGCACGACATCCCGCCTGAGCTGCGCAACGAGATCGAGCACTTCTTTCAGGTCTACAAGGATCTCGAGACCGGGAAGTCGACCGAGACCCGCGGTTTCGGCAACCGTGCGGAAGCAGAGGAGCTGATCGCAGCAGCGCGCGAACGTGCAGCCGCCTCTTGACCCTTCACACCTTTTGGTCTACCTGGCCGCATATCCCACCCGATGAGCTCGGACAACCCTCCATGACCAAGCCGAGCGCGAGGAGATCCTCGGCATCGGCCCCAAGGGCGTGTGATCCTCGACACGTCGGCCGTTGTCGAGATGACTCGGCGGGAGGAGCTCCACGACCGTCTCAACGAGGCAGACTCGCTGGCGATCGGCGAGCCCACACTCCATCGGGAGTTGCTCGAGCGGCTGTCGCATTGACCGACCTCGACCTCCAGGACTCCTGCTTATCGCACAGGCCGTCAGGGGATCGACGCCGAGAAGCTCGCCGGGGTGGGCGAGACGGTCGGTAGACCGGAGCACCACAGCGGCGATCCTGGTCCATGGCATTAGGCTCTGCCAGATGTATGCGCTCACCGTGAGCGACTCGAGCCGGCCCGGACGGGAAGCACGCACCACCACGCCCACTCCCCTCGCACGAGTGGTTCGACTCCAGCACCTGGCGGCCAATGGCGATAACACCCGACGTGAGTAACGCAATTGCCAAGGGCGCGGCGTGATCGTCTTCGGCGCTATCGCACCGCATGGCGGGATCATCCTCGACGGTGAGTCACCGACGCGCGCCGCGATGGAGGAACTCGGCAGGCGACACGCAGCCGCGTCGCCCGACGCAACGATCCTCCTGACTCCGCACGGGGCTCATCTCGAGAGCTCTTTCGCCGTCGTCACCGCGGCGACCATCGCCGGTGACCTCGGCGGCCCGGAGACGCGGCTGTCCTGCGCCGTCGACCGTGGGCTCGCGCACGCGGTCGTCGAGGCTTTGCACGCGGTCGGGCCGGCGGCAGGAGTGAGCTTCGGGAGCAACGATCCGGCCGACGCCGAGATGCCGATGGACTGGGGGACGCTGATTCCCCTCTGGTTCATGGGCGGGCGGGCAGAGCCGCAGCCGCCGGTCGTCGTCGTAAGCCCAGCGCACGAGTTCTCCTTCGAGGCGCACATCCGGGCGGGGGCCGCGATCGCCGCGGCCTGCGCCGATCGTCGCGTTGCCGTCATCGCAAGCGCCGACCACGGGCATGCTCATGAGTCGGACGGCCCGTACGGCTTCCATCCGGCCGCTGCGGAATATGACGCGCGGGTGGTGGAGCTCATCCGCGAGAACCGTCTCGGCGACGCTGTCGGGCTCGGCACGATCGTCGATCTTGCAAAAGCGGACAGCCTCTGGCAGCTCCTCATGCTGCACGGCGCACTCGGCAACGAATTCGAGGCACACCTCCTGTCGTACGACGTGCCGACCTACTTCGGGATGCTCTGCGCCGCTTTCGAACCGCGCTAGCAGGCCGGAGCCACGCGGCCCTCGCCCTGTGGACACATTCGCACGAACTTGGCACAGCTGGGACAGAGTCCCTGATTCCCGTCCGCTCGAGACAGGTGTGCAGAGATTGGCACTGAATTGGCACACGTTGCGGGCATTCACGGCCGGTGCGCAGGAGTCGCGACGGCAAGCGAGAAGCATCCACGCATGCCTGCCAAGAGGTCGACGTCTCGACGAACGACACGCACGAAGCGGCCACTCAAGCCACGGACGCCGTCGCGGATCAAGAAGCGCACGCGAAAGACCCGGTCGCACCACCATCCCGAGCTCTGGGGTCTCGGGATGGTCGCAGTCGGCATCTTCCTGTTTGTCGTCGTGGATCTCGGCTGGAGTGGGGGCGTCGTTGGAGTGAAGATCGTGGACGGCTTGCACAGCGCAGCGGGTACTGCCGCGTACGTGATCCCGCTCGCGCTCCTCGGAGTGGGTGCGTTGATGCTTGTTCGAAGCTCACTCGTCGACTTCCGCCCGTTCCAGACGGGCCTCGCGGTCGGCCTCGTCGGCCTGCTCGTCACGCTCGGGTCGAGCCACGGCGGCTTCCTCGGACGCATCCTTGGAGGCGGGCTTGCCGACGTCGCCGGGGAGACGGGCGCATTGATCGTCGGTCTCGCGCTCCTCGTCGCCGGCGCATTGCTCGTCACGGGGGCATCGACGGGAGCACTCCTGCGCCGCTCCGGCCATGCATTCGCCCTCGCGGGGGCTGCGGCACGACGCTCCATCGAGTCCTTCGAACGGCCGACCAGGGAGCCGCGCGTCCGCGATGAGCGTGCCGCGCTGCCCCTCGATGTGCCTCCGACCCGGCCGGCTCTCGTTCTCGTGGACGGAGCGCGCGCCTACCCCGATGTGGTCAGCCCGACGGCGTCGGCCGAGCCGCCGGCGCTCGTGCTCCACGACGAGCCGGAGGCGGATACCGACGAAGGCGCACCGCTCTTCGGTGAACCCGCCGCTGGTCGCGCCGAGTACCGGCTCCCCGACCGCGCGATCCTCAAGGCCTCGCCTCCCGTGCCGCAGGGGCAGGTGGATACGAGTGCCCATACCGCCGACCTGCTCGTCCAGACGCTCGCCCACTTCGGCGTCGATGCGACGATCGTCGGCCAGATCTCCGGCCCGCGCGTCGTCCGCTACGAGCTGCAGCTAGCACCGGGTACGAAGGTCTCCAAGGTCGCCGGCCTGAAGGACGACCTCTCGTACGCGCTCGCGACGACCGAGATCCGCATCCTCGCGCCCATCCCAGGGAAGCAGGCGGTCGGTGTCGAGATCCCGAACCTCTCGCCGCGGCTCGTCACGCTCGGCGACATCTACGACGACCTTCCCGGCGCGGCGAGCCCGCTCTCGGTCTGGCTCGGCAAGGACATCTCGGGCAACGCAGTCTGGACCGACCTCGCCCGCATGCCGCACCTCCTCATCGCCGGCACCACCGGCTCGGGCAAGTCCGGCTGCATCAACGCGATCCTGACGTCGATCCTGCTCCGCGCCACGCCGGACGACTGCCGGATGATCCTGATCGACCCGAAGCGGATCGAGCTCAACTACTACGAGTCGATCCCACATCTCCTGACCCCGGTCGTGTCGAGCCCGAAGGAAGCGTCCGCCGTGCTCCAGAACGTCGTCGCCGAGATGGAGCGGCGCTACGAGCGGCTCTCGCTCGTTCGTGCGCGCAGCCTCCCCGAAGCCAATCGTGCCTTCCGGCAGCGCGGCGAGGATCCGCTGCCGTATCTGCTGGTCGTGATCGACGAGCTGGCCGACCTGATGATGATCTCGCCGCAGGCGGTCGAAGACGCGATCATCCGGCTTGCGCAGAAGTCGCGCGCCGTAGGCATCCACCTCGTCCTTGCGACGCAGCGGCCGTCGGTCGACGTCATCACCGGGATGATCAAGGCCAACGTCCCGTCGCGCATCGCCTTCGCGGTCTCCAGCCAGACGGACTCGCGTGTGATCCTCGACACTGCCGGCGCCGAGAGCCTCCTCGGGCAGGGCGACATGCTCTTCAAGCCGCTCGGCACGTCCCGCCTGCAGCGTGTGCAGGGTGCCTACGTGAGCGAGGACGAAGTGGCTCTGGTCGTGGAGCAGTGCCGCGCGCAGCGTGGTCAGCAGCTCGACGAGACGCTGCTCGAGATGCCCGAAGGCGCACCTCCCGAGAGCAGCGGCGACGATGGCGAGTTCGATCCGGACGAGGATCCACTGCTCGATCGCGCGATCGAGATCGTCGTGCAGACACAGACCGCATCCGTGTCCCTGATTCAGCGGCGCCTGCGTGTCGGCTACACGCGGGCCGGCCGGCTGATCGACATGCTCGAACGCCGCGGCGTCATCTCCGGCTACGAGGGGTCGAAGCCCCGCCGTGTGCTCATCGAGGAAGCTGATCTGCAGCGCGTCGTCGGTTGAGAGACGCCTCCTGGCAACTTCACGTTACGATCGTGCGTCTCTAGCTGTAGAAGCACACGATCGAGAAACGCAAACAGGAGGGTGCAGTGAAGAAGAAGACGAGGCTCCTGGGCCTCACCACGCTCGTAGCCATCGTGGCTGTCGGGCTTCTTGCCGGAGCGAGCTTTGCGCAGAACGCCAAGCATGCTCGCACGGCTGCGACCAGCGCGTGCCTGGTCACCGACATCGGCGGCCTGAACGACAAGTCGTTCAACCACTTGGCCTACGTCGGGCTCCAGACGGCGCAGAGCAAGCTCGGCGTCACGGGTCGCGTCATCGAGTCGAAGTCCGGCTCGGACTACATCCCGAACCTGCTCTCGTGCGTTCAGGGCGGCGCAGACATCACGATCGGCGTCGGATTCCTGATGGCGGACGCGATCAACACGGTCGCCGCGAAGTTCCCGAACAGCAAGTTCGCGATCATCGACTTCCCGTACGACGCGCTCGCGAGTAAGCCCGCGAACACGCGTGGGATCCTCTTCCGTGAGCAGGAGTCCGGCTACCTCGCGGGTTGGCTCGCGGTCAAGGAGCTCATGGCGCAGAAGAAGCCGCTCGTGCTCGGCGCCGTCGGCGGCCTCAAGATCCCGCCGGTGGACCACTACATCGCTGGGTACATCGCCGGCTCGAAGGCTGCGAACGCGAAGGCGAAGGTGCTCTACGGCTACTCGCAGAACTTCGTCGACCAGGCGAAATGCAAGGAAGTCGCACTCGGTCAGACCGCCCAGGGCTCGCAGGTCGAGTTCGCGGTCGCCGGGCAGTGCGGTCTCGGCGCGCTCGACGCGGCGAAGGAGAAGGGCGGTTGGGGCATCGGCGTCGACGCCGACCAGCTGTACCTCGGCTCGCACATGCTGACAAGCGCGATCAAGAAGGTCGACGTGGGCGTCTTCCGGGTAATCAAGTCGGTGAAGGACGGGACGTTCCGCGGCTTCGGCAACACGACGTTCTCGGTACGCGCAGGCGGCGCCGGGATAGGCGCGATCTCGCCGAAGGTCTCCAAGACCATCGTCGCCGGCGAGAAAGCCCTCGAGAAGAAGATCAAGAACGGCACGGTCAAGGGCATCCCGACGACTGTTCCGTGAGCTGAGCTCTGCTCAGGCTCTTGCGAAGGGCGGGCCGCATGGCCCGCCCTTCGCGTTTGCCGACACGCGCATCCGACTCAGCACCCTAGAATCGCGCTTCATGGAGCCCGCCGCGCCCCTCGTCCTCGAGCTGGACGGCATCACCAAGCAGTTCCCTGGGACGCTCGCGAACGACCACATCGACTTCGACCTCCGCGCCCACGAAGTGCATGCGCTGCTCGGGGAGAACGGCGCAGGCAAATCGACCCTGATGAACATCCTCTACGGGCTGTACCGGCCGGACGAGGGAGAGATCCGGATCAACGGCAAGGTCGCGAGCTTCCACTCGTCGAAGGACGCGATCGGCGCCGGGATCGGCATGGTGCACCAGCACTTCATGCTCATTCCCGTGATGACGGTGGCGGAGAACATCGTTCTCGCGAACGAGCCGACGCAGGCGGGAGTGCTGCTGGACATCGGCGCCGCGGCGGACGAGGTGCGCGAGCTGGCCGCGAAATTCAAGTTCGCGATCGACCCGTACGCGCGCATCCAGAACCTGTCGGTCGGCCAGCAGCAACGGGTCGAGATCCTCAAGGCGCTGTACCGCAAGGCGGACATCCTGATCCTCGACGAGCCGACCGCGGTCCTCACGCCGCAGGAGTCGCGCGAGCTGTTCGGGATCCTGCAGCAGCTCAAAGCCGACGGGATGTCGATCATCTTCATCAGCCACAAGCTGAACGAGGTGCTCGAGATCGCCGATCGGATCACGGTGCTGCGGCGCGGCGTGAGGATCGACACGATCCCGCGCGAGGGCGCTACGGAGGAGAGCCTGGCACGGATGATGGTCGGGCGCGACGTGCTGCTCACCGTGGAGAAGGCAGCCGGTGAGCCCGGCGAGCCGCTCCTCGAAGTGAACGGGCTCGAGGTGCTCGACGATCGCGGGCTCGACGCCGTGAAGGACATCTCGCTGACGGTGCGCGCCGGCGAGATCGTCGGCCTGGCCGGTATCGACGGGAATGGCCAGGAAGAGCTGATCGACGCCCTGACCGGTTTGCGGAAGGCGCGTGCCGGGTCGATTCGGATCGCAGGTGTGGAAAGCGGCGGCGACACGGCGCTCGAGATGCTGGAGGCCGGCGTCGGACACATTCCAGTCGATCGTCAGCGCCGCGGCCTCGTCCTCGACTTCACCCTGGCGGAAAACGTGGCGTTGCGCGACTACAGGAACGCGCCCAACTCTCGCTTCGGCTGGCTGTTTCCGCGTCGTCTAGTAACGCGGGCCCGCACACTGTTGACCGAGTTCGACGTCCGCGGCGGCGGGCCGCAGACCCACGCGAGTTCGTTGTCCGGCGGGAACCAGCAGAAGGTCGTCCTCGCGCGAGAGATCGATCGCGATCCGAAGGTGTTGATCGCCGGGCAGCCGACGCGCGGCCTCGACGTCGGTGCCATCGAGTTCGTGCACCGCCGGCTCGTTGCCGAACGCGACGAGGGGCGTGCGATCCTCTTGGTCTCGCTCGAGCTCGACGAGATCCTCTCCCTCTCCGATCGTATCCTCGTGATCTATGAGGGCCGTATCGTGGGCGAGTTCCCACCGACCGTGTCGGAAGAGGAGCTCGGTATCGCAATGACCGGCGGCGGTCGCAGCGGCGAGGAGGCTGCGTGACCGAGCCGGCACCAAGTCCGGAGCCGAACAAGGAGCCGACGTCGGGGCTGGCCCCGTCTGTTGGGTTCGTCGAGCGGTACGGGCTGCTCCAGCGGAGTGGTGGCGTCGCGACGGCTCTGATCACCGCGACGCTCGCGTTCTTCATCGGCGGCCTGGTCGTCCTTGCGACGGGCCACAACCCGCTCTCGGCCTACCGCGAGATCTTCAACGGAACCGGCCTCAACTGGTTGTTTCCCTGGGTGACGGGTACCGATCGGACCTTTGCAGCGCTGAACTTGCAGCAGACGCTGATCAAGGCGACCCCGCTCATACTGACGGGCCTCGCGGTGGCGTTCGCGTTCCGCTGCGGCATGTTCAACATCGGCGGCCAGGGCCAGTACACCGTGGGAACGATCATCGCCGTCTGGGTTGGGTCGTCCTGGGCGGGGATCCCGGGTCCGGCGCACATCGTGCTCGCGATCGTGCTGGCGTCGCTCGCCGGAGCGGTCTTCGCCGGCATCGCCGGGTTACTCAAGGCAACCGTGGGCGCGCACGAGGTGATCTCGACCATCATGCTCAACTGGGTGGCGTTCTACACCGGGAGTTGGCTGTTCGGCCTCGGTGGGCCGTTACAGAGCTCGACGGCCACCTCGGTGCCGATCTCGAACGACATCGTGCCGAACACCCATCTTCACGTCTTCTGGGGCGACCCGGTCCTGCAGGGACTGCACATCGGCTTCTTCATCGCAATCGCGGCACTCATCTCGTACTGGGTCGTGCTCAACCGGACGACGCTCGGCTACGAGGTGCGCGCCGTCGGCTTCAACGCCGAGGCGGCCCGCTACGGCGGCATCAACGTTGCACGCAGCCACGTGACGGCGATGGCGATCTCCGGTCTCTTCGCCGGGCTCGCCGGAGCGATCGACATCCTGGGCTGGCAGTTCCGGCTCGGCCAACTCGACGTCACCGCCTCGAACATCGGCTTCACCGGCATCGCCGTGGCGCTCCTCGGCCGGAACACTGCGGTCGGCGTCTTCTTCTCGGCGCTGCTCTTCGGCGGGTTGATCAACGGCACCTCAGGACGTCATCTCACAACCGACGTGTTCCCGGCGCAGCTGGCCGGCAACCTGACCCTCATCATCCAGGGACTCATCATCCTGTTCATCGGGGCCGACGTGCTCGTGCTCTACGTGTGGCAGCGGCTGCGGAAGGTTCGTGCGGCAAAGGCTCCCGAGATCGCGCAGGCCGGGACATGACCACGATGGACGCCGACGTCCGCGCTCCGGCTCTCGCGCTGACGCCGCACAGGATTGGCGTGGCCGGCATCAACTTCGGCCTCCTCGCTTTCTGGATCGCCTTGCCTCCCGTTGCGGCTCGCTCGCCCGTCTGGCCGATCCTTCTGGCGGTCGTCGCGGTCGCCGCAGGCGGTTGGGCGATCACGAAAGGTGAGAGACGGATCGGCTACGGAGCGGTGACGAGCGCGGTGTTCGGCGGGCTGCTCGGGTGCCTCGCGACGCGGACGAGTCTCGGCCATCTCGATGTCGTCGTCGTCTGGGGCGCGATCTTCGCGGCGATGCTCCGCTATGCGACTCCGCTGACGTTCGCCGCGATAGGCGGCCTGTTCTCCGAGCGGAGCGGCGTCGTGAACATCGGGCTCGAGGGGATGATGCTGACAGGCGCGTTCTTCAGCGTCTGGGGCGATGTGCAGTTCGGCTCCTGGGGGGCGGGAATCGTCGCAGCAGTAATCGCCGGTGGCGCTCTTGCGCTGGTCCATGCGTTCTTCGCGATCCAGCTGCGGGTCGACCAGATCGTGGGGGGCACCGCGATCAACTTCCTCGCGCTCGGCATCACCGGCTACCTCTTCATCCAGATCTACGGCGAGCAGGGAACTCCGGGCTCGATCTCCGAGATTCCCGACGTCCGTCTGCATCTCGACAAGATTCCGCCGCACGCGCTCGGGCACTTTCTCGACGCCGCCATCGGTCAGCTCAACCTGATGATCTGGGTGTCGTTCATCGTGGTGATCCTCGCCTCGGTCGTGATGTTCCGAACGCCGGTCGGTCTCCGCATCCGCTCGGTCGGGGAGCATCCAAGGGCTGCGGACACGGTCGGCATCTCCGTCTACGCGGTTCGCTACGGCTCAGTTGTCCTCTCGGGGATGCTCGCCGCATTGGGCGGCGCCTACCTCACACTCGGCTTCGTCCACTCCTTCAACGAGGGTATGACCGCCGGGCGCGGCTTCATCGCCCTGGCCGCATTGATCTTCGGCAAGTGGCGACCGTACGGTGCGTTCGGTGCCGCGCTCCTGTTTGGGTTCTCGAGCGCGATCGCCGACCGGCTCGCACTCGCCTGGGGCACATCGTGGCAGACGCTCTTCCAGGCACTGCCGTACGTGCTGACGCTCGTCGCCGTCGCCGGTGTCATCGGCCGCTCGATCCCCCCGGCCGCAGTCGGGCGTCCGTACAAGAAGCAGTAGCGTCTCGCCAACTGTGACGGGCGAGGATCCAACCATCCTCGGGCGGTACCGCCTCCTCCAGAAGGCCGGCGGCCTCGCCGCCCCGCTCCTTACGGCTGCCATGGCGTTTCTGGTTGGCGGGCTGGTAATCATCGCGACGACGCACAAGGCGCCGTGGGGCGTGTATCGCGGGATCTTCAACGGCGCCGGCCTCAACTGGGTGCTGCCGTGGATCTCGGCTGCCGACCGCACGAACGCCGGCTACAACCTCCAGCAGACGCTGCTCGTGACGACCGCGCTGATCCTCACCGGCCTCGCGGTCTCGTTCGCATTCCGCTGCGGTCTCTTCAACATCGGCGGGCAGGGGCAGTACATCGTCGGCTCCGTGTTCGCAGTCTGGATCGGGTCGTCGCTCGCGGGGCTGCAGCCGGCAGCACACATCGTCCTCGCGGTCGTCGTGGCCACGGTTGCCGGAGCGGTGTGGGCCGGAATAGCCGGCCTTCTCCGTGCGACCGTCGGCGCGCACGAGGTGATCACGACGATCATGCTGAACTGGACGGCCGTCTGGGTGGCGAGCGCGCTGCTCGGCCAGGGTGGGCCGCTCCAGGGTAAGGGCGGCGCTGACAACCCGATCTCGAGCGCCGTCGCCGAAGGCGCGAAGCTGCCCGTGATCTGGGGTGATCCACTGCTGCAGGGACTCTCGATCGGGATCTTCTTCGCTCTCGTCGCGCTCGTCGTGTATTCGCTCGTGACGAACCGGACGACTCTCGGCTTTGGGATCCGCGCGGTCGGGAAGAGCAACGAGGCGGCACGGTACTCGGGCATCGACGTCGCCCGAAGCACGGTCATCGCCATGGCCATCTCGGGAGCGTTCGCCGGGCTTGCCGGTGCCCTCGACATCCTCGGCTGGCAGTTCCGCCTGTCGGTCGGCGACGTCCAGGCCTCCCAGATCGGCTTCATCGGCATTGCCGTCGCGTTGCTCGGACGGAACTCGGCGGTCGGGGTGGGGCTCGCGGCGCTGCTTTTCGGTGCGCTCGTGACCGGCACGTCGACGAGGAACCTCGATCCGTCGGTGTTCCGGCCCGACCTGGCGAGCAACCTGACGATCCTGATCCAGGGGCTCGTCGTGCTGTTCGTCGGCGCAGACGTCGTCGTCCTGGTCGTACTCGGCCGGCTGCGCCGGAGGCGGGCATGAAACGCTCGCGTGCCTTCGCCGGCAGTGGGATCGCACTCGGCGCGCTCGCGGCCTGGGTTGCCCTGCCCCCCTTCGCGGTGCGCTCTCCATTCGTTCCGATCCTGATTGCGGTCGGAGCCGCGGGTGCCGGGATCGTCGCGCTGAGGGCGGGGGACAGAAGGCGCGGTCGGCTCGCGGTCGCCGCCGGTGTCTTCGGCGGGAGCCTCGGCATCCTCGCGACGTTTTCCAGCCTCGAGCACCTCGACGCCGTCCTCGGCTGGTCGGCGCTCCTCGCTGCGATGCTCCGCTACGCGACGCCGCTTCTCTTCGCGGCGATCGGCGGTCTGCTCTCCGAGCGCAGCGGCGTTGTGAACATCGGACTCGAGGGGATGATGCTCACCGGCGCGTTCTTCGGCATCCTCGGCGCCGACAAGACCGGCTCATGGGCGCTCGGCCTTCTCATCGGGATCGTCGCGGGAGGAGCTCTCGCGCTTCTCTTCGCCTTTTGGTCGATCCACCTGCGCGTCGATCAGATCATCGGCGGGATGGCCATGAACTTCATCGCGCTCGGCCTGACCGGCTACCTGTTCGTCGACATCTACGGAGACCAGGGAACACCGGACATCGCGAGCATCCCGGATGTGCACCTCTCGTTCCTGGACCCGATCCCGTTCGTCGGAGACGTCTTCGGCCAACTGAACCTTCTCACCTGGGTCGCGCTCGGGCTCGTCCCCGTCATTGCGGTTGTCCTCTATCGCACTCCGGTCGGGTTGCGGCTGCGGGCCGTCGGTGAGTTTCCGCGTGCGGCCGAGACCGTCGGCATCGACGTGTTCGTCACCCGCTACGCCGCGGTTGTCGCGTCAGGCATGCTTGCGGCCGCCGGCGGCGCGTACCTGTCCATCGGCTTCGTCGACTCCTTCAACCAGAACATGACCGCAGGACGTGGCTTCATCGCGCTCGCAGCCCTCATCTTCGGAAACTGGCGGCCCTTCGGCGCAGCCGGTGCGTGCCTCCTGTTCGGTTTCTCGACGGCGCTTGCGCAACGCCTGGCGGTCTACTCCCAACACGGCGGGATCCAGATCGACGTGCTGTTCCAAGCCCTGCCGTATGTCCTCACCCTCGTCGCGGTCGCCGGTGTGATCGGCCGCTCCATCCCTCCTGCAGCCGTTGGCACGCCCTACCGCAGGCAGTAAAGGCCGCCCGGGTGGCAACGCCCGGGCGACATGGTCGGCGATCTTCGCCGTGCTCTCCGCCGCGACGATGCCGGTCGCGATCGCGGGCACTCGCTACGCGCGCTCATACAAGCTCCTCGCTGCGGGGTGGGCGATCCCACTCGGCCTCGGTCTCGGTATTGCGGCGCTTGCCGCGGCCCGTGCTGCGGGGCGTCGGAACGAGCAAAGCCTCGGACGCCTTGGTGGGCTGCGGGCAGCGCGATTCGGGCGGATCGTCGGGACCCTCGGGATCTGCCTCGCCCTTACGGCGCTGCTCTCGCTCGGCGTCTACGAGCTCCTGCAGTACCTCGCCGGTCGTAACTGACGCACGTCGGATCGGTCGTCTACACTGGCCCAGCATGTTCGAGATAGGCGCAAGCTTGCGCGAGGCCCGAACGCGGCAGGGGCTCGACTTTCCGGAGATGGAGCAACGGACGAAGGTCCGGGCCAAATACCTGCGCCTGCTCGAGGAAGAAGGGTTCGACCAGCTTCCTGCTCACACCTACATCAAAGGGTTCCTGCGCACCTACGCCGAGTCGCTCGGGCTCGACGGGGGGCTCTACGTCGACGAGTACAACTCCCGCTTTGTCGCGGGCGAAGACGAGACGCTGATTCGGACGAGGCGAACGCCGCAACAGGCTCCGCGTGCGCGGTCGCAACGCCGCGAACGGCGCGAGTCGAGGGTCGTGGTCGCCGCTCTCGTTGTCATCGTCCTCGTCACAGCACTCGTCATCGCCGCGTGGAAGTTTGGTAATCCCAACACGCAGAAGGTGCAGGGACTCTCCAGCCCGAAGACCACGCTGACGAAGACGCATGCGGCACCGGCCGTGATCGTCGTGAAAGCTGCCCGCGGAGCGTCCTTTGTGGAGATCCGTTCGCGCAGCCGCTTCGGCAAGCAGCTGTTCCGGGGCACGCTCAGCCGAGGTGAGGCGCAGCGCTTCGGTGCGCGGGCGCTCTGGCTGTCGCTCACGTCCCCGAAGAACGTCGTCGTTACGGTCTTCGGTCGCCGGCTGACGATCCCAGCCGGCGGGCAGTTCCAGATCAACGCGCCGGCCCGCACGGGTTGAGCCGGGCCGGTTGATTCGACCGCGGGCGGCGATTGTCGTCACGGGCTCCGAGCTCGTGCGCGGTGACCGGAACGATCTCAACGGACCGTTCTATGCGCGCGAGGCTGTGCGGCTCGGGCTCGAGCCTTCACGGATTGCGATCGTCGGCGATCAGCCGGCAGACCTCCAAGCCGCGATCTCTGAGGGGCTCGAGGCAGACGTGCTGCTCGTCTCCGGCGGTCTCGGGCCGACACACGACGACCGGACAGTGGAGCTCCTCGCAGCTGCGATCGACCGGCCGCTTCTGCTGGACGCAACGCTCGAGGACGAGATCGGCGAGGTCTCTCGATCGTTTGCGACTCGGATGCGCAGGCCGCTCTCGGACTTCGCGCAGGGTGTCACAAAGCAGGCGACGATTCCCGAAGGCGCCATCTCTCTCGGCCTCGCAGGCACCGCGCCCGGCCTCGTCCTCGATACGGGGTCGTGTGTCGTCGTCGTGCTCCCCGGCCCGCCGAGCGAGCTACAGCGCCTGTGGCCGCGTGCGATCGAGACGGCGCCGTTCCAGCGTGTCCTCGCCCGAACCGTTGTTCCGACACAGCGTGTCCTTCGCATGTACGGCGTGAGTGAGTCGTCGGTCGCGCGATCACTCGACGACGCCGGCGGCGACGGGAACGGCGTCGAGGTCACAATCTGCGCAAGGGACTTCGAGATCCATGTCGACATCGTGGCCGAGCCTGGCGCGGAGGCTGACGCCGATGCACTGATCTCGCGCCTGCGGGCTCCACTCGCGGAACACGTCTTTGCTGAGGACGAGGTGTCGATCGAAGAGCTCGTGCTTGATGCCTGCCGGAGCCGGGGACTCACGCTCGGGACCGCCGAATCGTGCACCGGCGGGATGATCGCGGCACGGCTCACGGGTGTTCCCGGCTCGAGTGACGCGTTCCGCGGCGGGGTGGTCGCCTATGCGAATGACGTCAAGGAGCAGGAGCTGGGTGTTTCCGCCGACGTCCTGGCAGCGCACGGTGCGGTCTCTGCCGAGGTAGCGGCGGCGATGGCGCACGGTGCGCAAGAGCGACTAGGAGTGGACGTCGCCATAGCGGTCACCGGCGTCGCCGGCCCGGGCGGTGGGACGCCCGAGAAGCCGGTTGGGCTGGTTTTCCTGCACGCCTCAGGCCCAGCCAGTGAGCTTGCGCAGCAGTTCGAGATGCCTCGCGACCGTGACTGGATCCGCTCCCGTGCAACGGTTGCGGCGCTCCATCTGCTCCGTCGCCTGCTCGTCAATAGTTGACACGGAGGTGGCACAAAGCTGTCTGAGGTTCGCGGCTAGGTTGGTTGCAGAGAAGTCCGTCCGATCCCGCTGCTTTCCTATCGAGTTCGAACTGACACAGCTAGGAGGCTGAACCGATGAACCGTGAAGAGGCTCTCGACGCCGCGCTCGGGCAGATCGAGCGACAGTTTGGCAAGGGGTCGGTCATGCGAATGAACGACCAGGCCCACGTCTTGACGGGTGCTATTTCCACGGGTGCGCTCTCGCTGGATCTCGCTCTCGGCATCGGCGGCCTACCGCGTGGTCGGGTCGTGGAGGTCTACGGCCCGGAGTCCTCCGGTAAGACGACCCTCGTCTACCACGTCATCGCAGAAGCACAGCGACGCGGCGGAATCTGCGCCTTCATCGACGCCGAGCATGCGATGGATCCGCAATACGCCCGACGGATCGGCGTGAACATCGACGATTTGCTCGTATCGCAGCCGGACACGGGGGAGCAGGCTCTCGAGATCACCGAGCTGCTGGTGCGCTCGGGCGCACTCGACGTCGTTGCGGTCGACTCGGTTGCCGCACTGACCCCGAAAGCCGAGATCGAGGGCGAGATGGGCGACGCGCACGTCGGGCTCCAGGCGCGACTCATGAGCCAAGCGCTGCGGAAGCTCGCAGGGACGCTCAACCGCACCGACACGATCTGCCTCTTCACGAACCAGCTGCGCGAGAAGATCGGCGTCATGTTCGGCAGCCCGGAGACAACCCCAGGCGGTAGGGCGCTGAAGTTCTACGCCTCGGTGCGCCTCGACATCCGCCGTATCGAGACGCTGAAAGACGGGACGGAGGCTTTCGGAAACCGCGTCCGCGTGAAGGTCGCCAAGAACAAGGTGGCGCCGCCCTTCAAACAGGCCGAGTTCGACATCATCTACGGCACGGGCATCTCGTGGGAAGGCACAGTCGTCGATGTCGCCTTGGAGAAGAAGATCATCCAGAAGTCCGGGTCGTACTTCAGCTTCGGCGACGAACGTCTCGGGCAGGGACGGCAGAACGCGACCGCTTTCCTGACGGAGAACCCCGACATCGTGCAGACGATTCTCGCGCGGATCCAGGCAGAGGCTCCGCCGGAGCAGACGGTGTCGGCGCGGCTCCTGCCGAAGGCGGACGAAGCGGCACCAGCCAAGCAGGCGGCCGACGCGGACAGTGCCGAGGTCGCAGACGAAGTCGAGGCGCCGAGCAAGAACGGTGCGACCGCGGGTGAGCCTGTCACTGCCTGAGAGCGGATTGCGGCCTACGGGCGACGCGCCGGTCATCACGAGCGTGCGCGATGCCGGCACTGGGCGCTTCGCCGTGGAGCTCGACGGCTCGCCGTGGCGCGTCCTGCCCCTCGACGTCGTCGCGCGGTCGGGGCTCGATGTCGGTGTCGCGGTCGATCGGCCGCGTGCCCGCCGGGTGAGGGTGGAGCTCCGTCGCTTCGAGGCGCTCGCGATTGCGTCTCGCTCGCTCCGCTACCGGGATCACTCGCGGCAGTCGCTGGCCGATCGTCTCGCCCGGAGCGGGGTCGACAACGCGATGGGCGACGAGGCACTAGGCACGCTCGAGCGGCTCGGCCTGCTCGACGACCAGCGAGCGGCGCTCGCTCGCGCCGAGACGTTGGCAGCGCGGGATGCGGGGAACATCATGATCCAGGCGGATCTCGGGCAACGCGGCTTCGCGCAAGACGTCGTGGCCCGCGCAGTCGAGACGCTCGAGCCCGAAGCTGTGCGCGCCGAGCGGGTCATCGAACGACGCGGCGCGAGCCAACAAACGCTTCGACGGCTGCTGGCGAAGGGCTTCGCACCAGAGGCGCTCGACGGCCTCATTGCAGACGAGCAACCCGACGAGCTAGGATGAGAGAGCTTCATCCGACATTTCACCTGCACAGAGTGTTTTTCTGAATCGTGTCGCCATCTCCGACCTTCAACCTCTCGCAACCAAGGATCTCCGACGTGGATGTCCTCGGGGGAATCAGGCTCTGAGCTGATCGCAGCGCGGTTCCGGACCGCCTGAAGGGCGGAGTGCCGGATGTGAGCACCCGCGGCGCAAGCTGCGGATAACCGAATCTTCTGCGGAGGAGTCGAGATGCTCACGGTCGTCGCGGTGCTGGTCGGAATCGTCGTCGGTGGCGTCGCGTCGGCAGTCGGACTTCGAACGCTGAGCGGCACACGGCTTCGCGCAGCCGAAGAGACACGCCGCCAGCTGCTGGCGGATGCGGAGCGGCAGGTCGAGACCCGCCGGCGCGAGGCCGAGGTCGAGGAGCGGGAGCGCGCTGTGAAGCTGCGCGCCGAGATCGAGACCGAAGTTCAGGATCGCCGCGTCGAGATCGCGAAGGTCGAGGAGCGTGTCGTGCGAATCGAGGCTGATGTCGAGCGGAAGCTGGTCGAGCTCGAACGCCGCGAGCAAGGAGCCGCAGATCGCGAAGTCCATCTGAAGCAGCTCCAGGACGACCTCAAGGGAGCAAAGCAAGAGGCGCTCGACGAGCTCCAGCGGGTTTCCGGCATGACACACGGCGAAGCGAGGCAGCTGTTGCTCGAACGGTCGGAGGATCTCGTCCGCCACGAGCTCGCTCGCAACGTGCGCCAGCTCGAGGAGGAGGCACGGACGGATGCCCGCCGCCGAGCCCGAGCGTTGGTCGCCGACGCCCTGCAGCGAGTCGCCGCGAGCCATACGGCCGAGACGACGGTGACCGTCGTCGAGCTGGCGTCGGACGATATGAAGGGGCGGATAATCGGCCGTGAGGGTCGCAACATCCGCTCCCTCGAGCACCTGACGGGGGTCGACTTCATCATCGACGACACGCCACACGCGGTGGTGCTCTCGTCGTTCGACGGCCTCCGGCGAGAGATTGCCCGTCTGACACTTATGAAGCTGATCGAGGACGGGCGTATTCACCCGGCGCGGATCGAAGAGATGTACTACCTGTCGAAGGCCGAGCTCGAGGAACACGTGACGTTGGCCGGGGAGCAGGCGGTCTTCGAGGCGAATTGCGGCGAGTTCCATGAGGAGCTCGTGAAAGTCCTCGGCAGGTTGCGCTACCGGACGAGCTACGGCCAGAACGTGCTCAAGCACACGCTCGAGGTCGTTCACCTCGTCGGCATCATGGCCACGGAACTGGGCGCAAGCGCGAAGACCGCGAAGCGTGCTGCTGTCCTGCACGACCTCGGGAAGGCAATGACGCACGAGGTCGAGGGCTCACACGCCGCGATTTCCGGCCAGCTCGCGAAGCGCTACGGCGAGGCGCCTGGCGTGGTGCACGCGATCGAGGCACACCACTACGAAGTGCAGCCGCAGACAGTCGAAGCCGTCCTCCTGATCGCCGCGGATGCGATCTCGGCGTCGCGGCCCGGCGCTCGTGGTGAGAGTTTTGAGCACTACATCCGACGCCTCGAATCGCTCGAGGAGATCGCAATGGCAAAGCCCGGCGTGGCGAAGGCCTATGCGCTGCAGGCAGGGCGCGAGATCCGTGTCATGGTCGAGCCGGCGGAGATCGACGACGACGCTGCGATCTTGCTCTCGTTCGAGATCGCGCGCGAGATCGAGGATCGGCTCGAGTACCCGGGACAGGTCAAGGTGATCGTGATCCGGGAGTCGCGCGCAATCGAAGTCGCCAAATAGGCAGCAGAAGAGGGCAAAGGCAAGCCTCGCCCCTACAATGCTCGGCGTGAAGCGGTACCACGTCACGACATTCGGCTGCCAGATGAATGCTCACGATTCCGAGCGGATCAAGGGCATGCTGGAGTCGATCGGGCTCGGTGAAAGTGCAGCGCCAGAAGACGCAGACGTGCTCGTGTTCAACACGTGCACGATCCGTGAGAAGCCGGACACGCGGCTAGCCGCGTACCTCGGCGACGCAGGAGCCCGAAAGCGGGTCGACCCTGATCTGGTGATCGCCGTCGGTGGCTGTTTCGCAGAGGCGCAGAAGCAGCGGATCTTCGATCTCTACCCGTTCGTGGATGTTGCCTTCGGCCCGGGGTCGATCCCGCATCTCGCTGACTGGATCGGAGCGGGCGGGATCGGTGTCACTCGCGGTCGGTTTGGCTCACATGAGCACTTCGCCGGCCACCTTCCCGTTCACCGCGAGAGGCTGTTCCAGGCGTGGGTTCAGGTCTCGATGGGCTGCAACTCGAAGTGCGCCTACTGCATCGTCCCCGCTGTCCGCGGACGGGAGCAAAGTCGTCGTCCGGGCGAGATCGTCGCCGAAGTGACGAACCTGGCTGCGGACGGCGTGTCGGAGATCACCCTCCTCGGCCAGAACGTCAACTCGTGGGGCCGTGACCTGGCACCAGATCTACGGACCGAGTTCGGCGAGCTCCTGCGCGGCTGCGATGCCGTCGAGGGTATCGAACGCATCCGGTTCACGAGCCCGCACCCGAAGGACTTCCGCCCGCCGGTGATCTCGGCAATCGCCGAGTGTGAGGCGGTGTGCGAGCACGTTCACCTGCCTCTGCAGTCGGGCTCGGCGGCCATCCTGAAGGCGATGCGCCGAACCTATACACCCGACCGCTATCTGACCCTCGTCGAGCGTCTGCGTGATGCGATTCCCGACCTTGCGCTCGGGACGGACATCATCGTCGGCTTCCCCGGCGAGTCGGAGCATGACTTCGAGGAGACCTTGGAGCTCGTCGACGAGGTTCGCTTCGACAGCGCCTACACGTTTATGTACTCGCCGCGTGCGGGCACTGAAGCCGCTGAAATGCCCAACCAGGTGCCCGAGCCGGAGAAGCACGAGCGGCTCGAGCGACTGGTGGACACCGTCCAGCGCATCGCGGCTGAGCGGAATGCGGAGCGGGTTGGAGCTGTCGAAGAGGTACTCGTCGAGGGCACGAGCCGCACGGATACAGCTGTCCTGCGCGGCCGCACGCGCCGCAACACGATGGTGAACTTCTCAGGCTCGGCCGCCGCAGGCAGCATTGTCAACGTCCTCGTCGAGAGCGCAACGTCGACCACGCTTCGCGGCCGCGAGACGTCCCTGGTTGCCGCCTGAGACTTGCGTCCGGCGCTCTTGCGGCGCCCCAGAGTTGGTACGAACTCGTGTCACACATGAGCGTGTTGTCCGATTAGCATCGAAAGCGGGAGGTGGGCCGGGGTGCCCCTGACACCGTCCAAAGGGGACGTGTCCGGACTGGTCGTTGCCATTTTTGGGCCTACGGCCTCCGGGAAGACGGCCGTCGCGGAAGCAGTGGCGGATCGGCTTGGGACAGAGGTCGTGTCCGCGGACGCGATGCAGGTTTACAGCGGACTGCCGCTGCTGACGAATCAGCCTCGTCGCCCAACGCGGCTCGTCGGGATCTGGCCGCTGTCTCGGACAGGATCGGTTGGCGCATATCAGCGGCTGGCGCATGCGGCGATCGACGAGCTCGTCAGGGGCACTGGATCGGCGGTCGTGGCGGGCGGCACCGGCCTCTATCTCAGGGCGGCACTTGCCGACCTCGAGCTTCCGCCCGCACCAGACCCGGGTCAGCGAGCACGCTGGGAAGCCGCGTACGACCGTGACCGCGATCAGGCATACGCCGAGCTCAGCTCGCGCGACCCGGAAGCCGCAGCGACCGTGCACGCCAACGATCGGCGGCGAGTCGTCCGCGCGCTCGAGCTAGCCGATGTCGGAGCGTCGCTTGCCCCTGACTCCAACCGCCTCTGGAGTGAGCAGACCCGCTATCCGACGGTCATCGTCGGCCTCGACGTGCCGGCGGCTGAGCTCGAGCGAAGAATCGTCGAACGAACTGCCGCGATGTTCGTGGCAGGGGTCGTCGATGAGGTCGCTGCCGCGATCGGAGAGCCCATCTCGCGAACCGCCGAGAAGGCGCTCGGCCTCCACGAGATCGCATCACTCCCACCCGCCGAAGCGCAGGAACGATTGATCGTACGGACGCGTCAGTACGCTGCGTACCAGCGGAAGTGGATGAGACGCATTCCTGGGATGATCGGCGTCGACGCGTGCCGGCCGGCGGAAGAGGTGGCGAGTGAGATTCTCGAAGTGGCACGCGCTCGGCAATAGCTATCTCGTTGTCGAACGTGCCGACTGCGGCGTGATGACCGCCACGCGTGCGTGCCACCTGTGCGACGTGTTCCTTGGCATCGGGGCTGATGGAGTCCTCGAGGTCGTCTCTATCGACGGGGCGCGTGTCGAAGTCATGATCTGGAACCCCGACGGCTCGGTTGCGGAGATGTCCGGGAACGGAACGCGCATCGTTGCAGCGTGGCTCGCTCGGGGGACAGGCGCGACCGAGGTGTTTGTGACGGTCGGCCCTCGCGAGGTGCGCGCCCGCATGCTCGACGAGGGGGCGGTCGAGACTGACATCGGGCGCGTAGAGATCGGCGAGCTCGAGACGCTCGAGGTGGCAGGAACCCCGGTCGAAGTCACTACGGCCTCGGTCGGCAATCCGCACGCGGTCGTCCTCGTCGAAAAGCTGACCCGTGACGCGCTTCTGCTCCTCGGCCCGGGGCTCGAGACCCATCCGCGCTTTCCGGGGCGCACGAACGTGCAGATCGCTTCGGTGGCCGGTCGCCACGACGTCCACGCACTCGTGTGGGAACGCGGGGCGGGGGAGACGACCGCCTCGGGATCGTCGGCGACGGCCGTTGCAGCCGTCGCCATTGCGCACGGGTTCTGCGACAACCCTGTGCGTGTGCACATGCCCGGGGGCGTCCTCGTCGTCCGCATCGAAGTGGGTCAGGCGACGCTCGTCGGGCCTGCAGAGGAGATCTGCCGCGGAGAAACCGATCTCTAGACGGCGATCTCGAACTCGCGCAGCACGTCGTTCAGGCTGAGGCGCAGGTCGTGACTCTCCTGTCGCCAGCCGATGATCAGCGCGCAGTCGAGCTGGTATATCCCGGCCGGAAACTCCTTCGGCCGTGTCCCTGGGACGACGACGGCGCGCGGCGGCACCGAACCGCGGTGCTCCACAGGCGTTCCTCCCGTGACGTCGATCACCGGCACCGACGCGGTGAGGGAGACGTTCGCCGCGAGTACCGCACCTGCGCCGATGCGCACGCCCTCCGTGACGATGCAACGCGAGCCGATAAACGCGCCGTCCTCGATCACCACCGGCTGCGCCTGCGGCGGTTCCAGCACGCCGCCGATTCCGACCCCGCCCGCAAGATGAACGTCCGCACCGATCTGTGCGCACGAGCCGACGGTGGCCCAGGTGTCGACCATCGTGCGCGGCCCGACCCAGGCGCCGACGTTGACGAATCCCGGCATGAGGATGACACCCGGCGACAGGAAGGCGCCGTAGCGGGCAACGCCGCCCGGGACGACGCGTACGCCGCGCTCCGCGAAGTCCGTCTTGAGCGGGATCTTGTCGAGATAGTGGATCGCGCCCGAGTCCATCGGCTCGACCTTGCGCAGCTTGAAGTAGAGGAGGATCGCCTTCTTCGTCCACTCGTTTACGATCCAGCCGCCGTCGCGTGGCTCCGCCACGCGCACCTCGCCGGCGTCGAGCAGACGCATGGCCTCCTCGATCGGAGCGGCCGACATCTCGCCGGACTCCCAGAGCGCATCGATCTGTTGCCGCAATTCCATGTGACCTATCATTGCCGAACGGCGAAGCCCGCACACTCCGCGTGACCCATCGTCGTTTGTAGCAGCGATATCTGGACTCAGCCCGGTCTCACGGGCGAAGGGGCGCGGCGGCATGAAGCTTGGTCAGTGGGTGTTTCACCAGATCACGGACAAGAACTATGTCCTCACACCCGAAACCAGGCAGCGCGACCCGGAATGGGCTGACGAGTCCACGCGGCGCTTCATCGACCGATTCGCGGGACGACTCGAGTTCTCCGGCAAGCTCGTGCTAGATGTCGGCTGCGGCCTCGGATCTCTTTGCGCTGCCGCGGCACAACACGGCGCGGTCGAAGTTGTCGGCATCGACCTTCACAACGTGTCGCGCACGGTGGCGCAATTCTCCGAGCAGTATCCCGAACTCGCCGGACGCGTGCAGTTTGTCGCCACCGAAGGGAACCTGGACGAACTGGGTCAGAGGCAGTTCGACCTCGTTGTTTCAAAGGACGCGATGGAGCACTTCGCAGAACCGGAAGCTTTCATCCACCGCATGACGCGGTTCGTCAAGCCCGGCGGCGACTTGGCAATCGGCTTCGGCCCCTTTGGAAAAGCCCGCTGGGCGGGCACATCGATTTCATGACGCGGGTGCCTTGGGCACATCTCGTGTTCTCCGAGAAGACAATCATGGCGGAGCGCCGAAGGTTCCGACCAGACGAGTCTGCTGAGAGCTTTTCGGACGTACGAGGTGGTCTCAACAAGATGACCCTGAAACGGTTCTGCGAAATCGTTGGCACCACCGGACTCCAACCGACCTACTTCGCGACGAATCTCGGTAACAACCGAATCGTCAAGATCATGCGACTCCTCCGGCGGATTCGGCCCCTGCAGGAGTACTTCACGGCAAGCGTCTACGGCATCTGGCGAAAACCGTAGCGTCCGGGAGCTGTCGAACAGGTTCGCGAGAGCGCCGCACGGCGCAAGCACCGCGCGCGAGGAGCATCTCCGTCAGCTTTTGGTCGTACTCCGCAGCTATGGCGTCGAACTCGCAGCCGTCGGCGGTGCTCAGAGAGCGCGCGCCAGGATGTCGATCGCGCGCTCGCACTCGTCCTCGGTCGGCACCAGCGCGAAGCGGACATAGCCCTCGCCCGACGCGCCCAGGAACGAGCCGGGAGTCACGAGCACACCGTGCTCGAGCAGCCGGCCGGCGAATGCTTCGGAGGTCTCGCCCGCGGGGGTCGCAACCCAGAGGTACATCGTCGCGTCGCTGCCAGCCACGCGAACCCCTTTCGCAGCGAGCGCACCGAGAATGAGCTCCCGCTTACGTCCGTACGTGGCACGAGCGCGCTCGACGTGTACCTCGTCGTCCCAAGCGACGACGGAGGCGCGCTGGACGAACTCCTGCGGCGCAGTGCCGATCGTGGGTCGGAACTGCTTCAACGCGGCGATGAGCGTAGGATCTCCCGCCACGAAGCCGGAGCGGTAGCCGGTCATCGACGATCGCTTCGAGAGCGTGTTGAAGACCGCGACTTTCGTGAGATCTGCGAGCTGAAGCGCCGAGACTGGCGGGGTATCGAACCAGAGCTCGGTGTACGCCTCGTCGGAGGCCAGCACGAAGTCGTGACGGCGGGCGAGCACTGCGAGACGCTCGAACAGGCTCAGCGGAGCGCACACGCATGTCGGGTTGTTCGGATAGTTGACCCACACGAGCGCTGTCCGCCGCCAAAGCTCGGCCGACACAGCGTCGAGATCAGGCAGAAAGCCGTTCGCCTCCAACAGCGGCAGCGTCTCCACGCGCGCTCCGGCAAAGAGCGCGCCGCGCTCGTACACCGGATAACCCGGCTCGGTCAGCAAGACGGTGTCCTTGCCGACCGTAGGATCGAGGACGACCTGCGCGAACGAGAAGATCGCCTCCTTCGTCCCGAGCGTCGGGACGACATCGATGGGATCGAGCGTAACGCTGAATCTTCTCGCCGCCCAACGCGTGATCGCCTCACGCAGCTCCGGGAGGCCCGTGGCGGCGGGATAGCCCATCCGCTCTCGTACCCCGTCCTTCAGCGCCTCCATGATTGCCGGATCGGTCGGCTCGCGAGGGTCGCCCATACCGAAGTCGATGACATCGAGCCCTTGCGCACGGCGAGCTGCAGCGGCCTCGTTCAGCCGGACGAACGGGTACGTCGCCTGAGCGCGAAGAATGGGGGAGAGGGGCACAGACTCACGCTACCCCGGCGAGGAACCGCCGCAGCGTGTCATAGCAGTGCACGAGAGCGGCAACCTCCACCTGCTCGTCTCGACGGTGGGCAAACACCGGGTCGCCAGGCCCGAAGTTGACCGCGTCGATGCCCCGCGAGGTGAAGTCGGCAACGTTCGTCCACGCCTGCTTCGGCTCGACCGCCAGGTCGCCCGCGTCGCGCAGAGCACGCACGAGCGGAGCGTCTGCAACTACTCGTGCAGGCGGCGAGTCGCCGTCGAAGTCGACCTCGACGTCGTCTGGGAGGAGCGAGCGGAGGTACGCGCGCGCCTCGTCGCTCGTGCGGTCAGGCGTGTAGCGGTAGTTGATCGTCGCCGCGGCCTGATCCGGCACGACGTTGTCGGCGATTCCCCCGGTTACACGCGTGACCGACGCAACTTCGTAGAACGTCAGGCCCGAAATCACGACCTCGCGCCGTGACAAGGACGCCACCCGCCCGAGTCCTTCGATCGCCATATGTATCGCGTTCCTGGATAGCCAGGGGCGTGCCGAGTGTCCACTGACGCCTTGGAACGTCACGCGGGCGGTCATGTTGCCGACGCACCCTGCCTGGATCGCTCCGGCCGTCGGCTCGAGGACGATCGCCAGCGCCGCATCCTTGATCAGCTGCGAGCCGTCGAACAAGGCCGGCAGCGGGTTGTACTGCGGCGGGAGCTCCTCCCGCCCAAAGAGGAGGAGCGCGACGTCGATCGGGCCCGGCGGCTCGGCCGCGAGATCGCGAACGACCTCCAAGGCAACAGCAACGCCGCCCTTCATGTCCGCCGCTCCGAGACCGTGAACGGCGCCGTCCGAGATCCGTCCGGGGAGGTTTTCCTGCGCCGGAACGGTGTCGTAGTGTCCGGCAAGCACGACGAGCGGCACGCCAGCACGGCGTTCCCGTGCGAACAGGAACGTCTCGTCGCCTGCGAATTCCGCTGCATAGCCATCCGGAATGAGGGACAGCAAATGCTCCCGGATCGCTGCCTCGCCACGGCTCTCGGACGGGATGTCGACGAGTTCGAGCGTCTGCTTCGCCAGTCGATCGGAGAGCGAGCTCATTGCGTGAGCGTACCCCGTGGCATGATCCGGCCCGTGACCTTGCACCAGCCAGATCCGTCGCCGGGTGCGGAGCCCGAGCGCGGGTTCGTCCTTGCGGTGCTCGCACGCGGAGTCGACGCGGAAGAGGAGCTCGGCGAGTTGCGCGAGCTTGCGCGCACCGCAGGCGTCGAACCCGTCGCGCAGCTTGTTCAGCAGCGCCAGCGCCCCGACGCGCGCACGTACGTCGGCAAGGGAAAGCTCGACGAGTTGAAGAAGGCGTACGTCGAATCAGGCGCCGACGTACTCCTCGTCGACGGCGAGCTCGATCCGACCCAGCAGCGGCTTCTCGAGAACGCACTCGACTCGCGCGTCGTCGACCGCACCCAGCTGATCCTCGACATCTTCGCCCAGCACGCCGTGAGCGCCGAAGGGAAGCTGCAGGTCGAGCTCGCACAACTGGAGTACAACCTGCCGCGCATGCGGGGCATGTGGCAGCACCTGGAGCGGCTCGGCGGCGGGGTCGGCACACGCGGCCCCGGCGAGTCGCAGCTCGAGACCGACCGGCGGATCGCGCGGCGCCGTGTATCGATCCTGCGAAAGCGCTTGCGCGGCCTCAGCGCCCAGCGCACGACCCGGCGGAAGGAGCGGAAGCGCGCGGAGACGCCCACCGTCGCTCTCGCGGGATATACGAACGTCGGCAAGTCGACGCTCCTCAACGCGCTGACGGGCGCGGAGGTGTCGGTCGAGAACCGGCTCTTCGAAACACTCGATCCGACGACACGCGGCTTCGGGCTCGACGGCAAGCGGTACCTCGTGACCGACACCGTCGGCTTCATCCGGCGTCTGCCGACGCAACTCGTCGAAGGGTTTGCGTCGACCCTGGAGGAGACGCTGGTGGCCGACCTCGTCCTCCATGTCGTCGATGCGTCGCTGCCCGACGATCGCCAGACGGAGACGATCGCCGCGGTCGACACTGTTCTGGCTGGGATCGGGGCCGACGACATGCCGCTCGAGATCGTGCTGAACAAGGTCGACCGCCTGGATCCGCTAGCTCGCCGCCGGCTCGGCAACCGGTTCCCGGAGGCACTTCAGGTCTCGGCCTTCACCGGTGAAGGCGTCGACGCGCTTCGTCAGCGCATCGCCGCACGCTTCGCAGATCGGTTCGAAGACGTGCGCCTCTTCGTGCCGCACGCCGAGGCGCGAGCACTGTCGGCGCTCTACGCGCTCGGTGCGCCCATCGATGAGCGCACCGACACCGCGGAGGGCGTTCTCATCCGTGCTCACCTGCCGCATCGTGAGGCCCGGCGCTTCGCTGCCTACCTCGTTGCTGACCCGCATCCAGCGGCGGCCGTCGACGCGTGATCGAACTACCGATCCACAAGCTGCGTGACGACGCGGTGCTGCCGCAGAGCGCGTACGACGGAGACGCTGGACTCGATCTGGCAGCGTGCGACGAGCTAACCCTGGCGCCTGGGGAGAGGGCTCTGGTCGGCACCGGGCTCGCGGTCGCGATTCCGCCGGGGTACGCGGGCTTCGTCCAGCCGCGATCGGGTCTCGCGGCACGGCACGGAATCACGATCGTGAACACACCTGGCCTCGTGGACTCGGGATATCGCGGCGAGCTTCGAATCATCCTTCTCAACACGGACCCAACCGAGCCGTTCACCGTGGAAGCGGGCATGCGGATCGCACAGCTGGTGATTCTCGAGATGCCGCCCGTCGAGATCGTCGAGGTCCACGCGCTCCCCGAGAGCGAACGTGGCGTCCGCGGCTTCGGCTCCTCGTCGCGCTGACATGCGCCCCGAACCCCGCATCCGCGTCTCCGCGATCCTGCGCTGGCGGGGCAGCATTCTCCTCATCCGCCACGAAAAGCGCGGTGAAGAGCACTGGCTGCTGCCCGGAGGAGGCGTTCGCGGCGGCGAAACGCTGATCCAGGCGCTCCAACGCGAGCTCGTCGAGGAGACTGGCCTGTTCGGCGGCGGAGCCGAGCTCCCGGTCGAGGGACCAGTCGCGATTCTCGACTCCATCTCGCCGGAGCGGAGCCTCTGGTCGAAGCACGTCGTCCAGGTCGTCTTCGCTGGAGACCTCGATGGCTCGCTCGCCGACCTCTCGTCGCAGGACGACGCGGTGCGCGGGCACCGGCTCTTCGGGCTCGACGAGCTGGACGGCGTTGCGCTCCATCCGCCCATCCAGCGGTTCCTCCGCCGCTGGCGTCCCGGCGATCCGTGCGTTTACCTCGGGTCGCTGTGGGCCGAATGAGACAGCTCTCCTGGGACGGTTGCCACAACGTCCGCGATCTCGGTGGGCTACCTCTGGCCGCTGGTGGCGAGACGCGCTATCGCGCCGTGGTCCGTGCCGACAGCCTCGGCCGCCTGAGCGAGGCGGGCTAGAGCGACGCACTTGGCTATGGCGTCACACGGGTGGTTGACCTGCGGTTCTCCGAGGAACGCGCTCGCAACGACGGCGCACCGGGACCGGTCGAGGTCGTCCACGTCTCGTTGTTCGGGGAGCGCGACCCCGTCAAGGACAGGGAGTGGGAGGAGACCACTCGGGCGACGCACGATCTCACCGATGTCTTCGCCTCGCTCTACGTCGCGACGATCGACGATTACTCGGCGCAGGTTGTGTGTGCCATCAACGCCGTCGCAGGCGGGAACGGCGGCTGCGTGGCCGTCCATTGCTTCGCCGGGAAGGATCGGACAGGCGTTATCTCCGCCCTTCTGCTCTCACTCGCGGGTGTCGAGAACGAGGTGATCGTGAACGACTTCGCGGCGAGCGACGAGGGTGTCCTGCGGCTCTGCGCCACGTGGCTCGAGAGCGCAGATGACGACGCCGAGCGCGCATATCGAACGCGGCTCATAACCGCTCCGGGGCCGGCGATGGCCACCATGCTCGATCACCTCGAGACGAGGTGGGGAGGGGCCGAGTCGTACCTAGTGGCGCAGGGCGTCCAACGGGATAAGGTCGATCACCTTCGGCGACGGCTGGCCGGCTAGAAGCGTCCACCACGCGCGCGGGCGCGTCCGGCCGCCACATCGTGTGCGATGCCTTCGAGTCGATCCGGCAGCGGCTCCAGCGGCTCCGGTGCCGTGCCGGAGGCATGCGCGATCGCCCAGGAGAGCAGCAGATCCGCGAGCCAAGGGTTTCGAGGCAGCAATGGGCCGTGCAGGTACGTCCCGAGCGCCCGTCCGACCCGGCAGCCTTCGAATCCGGACTTGCCGTCGTTCCCGAACCCGGCGACGACTCGGCCGAGTGGCTCAGCTCCGGGATCGAGCGTCGTGCGTCCGGCGTGGTTCTCGAACCCGGCGACCGTCTGTCGAGCTCCCGGCTCCAACTCGCACTCCAGAAGGACGTCACCGATCATCCGTCGCTCGCCGGCCACGGTCTCGTGCGGGAAGAGCCCCGTGCCGGGCATGCCCGAGCCGTCGCGACCTCGATATCCGCGGCCCAGGAGCTGGTAGCCACCGCAGACGGCCAGGAGGGCGGCGCCGCCGGCGACGATCTCCGCCAGCGCTTCGGCTTTCCCCGCGAGGTCGGGGGCGATCAGAGCCTGCTCGCGATCCTGGCCGCCACCGATATAGACGAGGTCGTGCTCGCCCGGGCGGAGAGCGTCCCCCACGGATACAGGCTCGATCTCCAGTGGATGGCCGCGAAGCGCTGCACGCCGCGCCAGCACGGCGATGTTGCCGCGGTCCGCGTAGATGTTCAGGTACTCCGGATACAGATGGGCGACGCGGATCCTCATGCCTGTTCCCAGTAGGGCCGCACGAGCCCGCGATCGGCCGCGATTGCGCGCAGCGCGAGCATCGCCGTGTAGGTGGGGAGCACGACGAGCCGCCCGCCTACGGGGACGTGCTCCAACCCTCGGGTAAGCGCCTGGTCGAGCGAGTCGACGACTTCGAGTGAGGCTTCAGGCAGGCCGCCGTACAGAAACCTCAGTCCGAGCTCTGCGGCGCGCTCGCCGGTCACGATTACTCGCTCGACGCGCTCGAGCAACGGTTCGAAGTCGACGTCCCAGATCCACGAAACGTCGCGCCCGTCGGCGATGGCATCGTTCAGCGCGACCACGACGACGGACGGCACCTCGGCGTCGATCAGCGTACGGACGACCTCGTTCGCGCCGGCCGGATTCTTGATCAGCAGCATCACGATCTCCCGTCCGTCCGCCTCGATCCGCTCGAACCGCCCGAACGCCGCCGTGAACCGCTCGAGCCCGGCGACGATCTCGTCCACCGGTGTCCCGAGGGCGTACGCAACACCTGCAGCGGCAAGCGCGTTGTAGACGTTGTACAGCCCGGGAAGAGCAAGCCGCACGCGCGCGATGCCGCCCGGCGTCACGAGATCGAAGCTCGAACCGGCGAGCCCGTCGAGATGGATGTTGTGCGCCGCCACGTCCAATGGTGGGCGGCTGTGACCGCACGCTTCGCAGCGGTACGCGCCAAGGTGCCCGACGTACGCCGCCTCATAGGCGTAGGGCTTCCCACAGCGCACGCAGTACTTCGAGTCTGCCGCGTGCTGGAGCGACGTTCGCGCGTGAGCCGGGTCGTCGATTCCGAAGCGCAACGTATTCCTTCGGTTGACGGCGAGCTCAGCCACCACCGGATCGTCCGCATTCACGATGAGCGCCGTCATGGGCGACATCGCCGCAATTGCCGCGCGCCAGCGCTCGGCGACGATCTCGAGCTCGCCATAGCGGTCGAGCTGGTCGCGAAAGAGGTTCCCGAGCGACACGACCTGTGGTTTCGTGCGCCGCAGAATCTCGGGCAACGCGGCTTCATCGACTTCGAGCAGCGCCAGCTCGGCATCAGGAGCCGCGAGGAGGGTGGAGGCAACGCCAGAGGCGAGGTTCGCACCGGAGCTGTTCCACGCAAGCTTGTGCTGCGTCGAGAGGATTCTCGCGGCCATAGCGGTTGTCGTTGTCTTCCCGTTCGTCGCCGAAACGAGCGCCGAACCGTAGGGTAAGCGAGCCGCAAGCGCGTCGATCGCACCTGGGTCGAGCTTCCAGAGCAACTTCCCGGGGAGCGTCGTCCCACCGCCTCGCCCGGCGACCCGCGATAGCCGGCCTACCGTGCGGGCAGCCGCACACTCGAGGTACAGGCGCGTGCTCATCCCGCGAGCCTAGCCAGGGCGTCCGAGAGAGTCGCCGCTCTGGCACTCTTGCATTTCTCCCATTCTGCTCTAGAGTGATTGCATGGCTCGGGTGAGACGTCCCCATCCTGCGCTGGCGGCCATCGACCAAGACGCGCTCGCGGCGTTCCGCGTCGGTCTGCGCCGCCGCTACACGGACGAACAGATCCTCGACGAGCTACGGGCTAGTGCAGAGCGCATCGGCCGTTCACCCACGATGCGCGAGTTCGCCGCGGACTCCGAGGCAGCGGTGCATCCGCAGACGGTGATCGAGCACTTCGGCACGTGGAACGCGGCAAAGCGCGCGGCGGGCCTGCGGCCTAGGCGGTTCATCAGTCGCGAGGAGCTTCTCCAGCAGCTACGCGAGCTCGGTGCGGAGCTCGGTCGCACCCCAACCGCGCGCGACCTCGAGGAACATCGCGGCACGATGGCCTCGAAGTCGCTCGTCTGGCACACGTTCGGCTCGCTCACGGCGGCGCTCAACGAGGCCGGCTTCGACGTGCCGGTGGGGGATGAGCGACTTGAGCGGGCGGTCGAACAGGGTGCGCTACTGGCTCGGAAGCTTGCGCGGCTGCCGAAGATGGCGGACTGGAAGGACGCGCGAAGGTCGGACCCAGCGCTGCTGTCCGAATGGCAGGTCTACCGCTTGGTCGAGATCGACACCGGACCGTGGGCTGCGTTCCAGTTCCTCGTCCGAGAGCAGCTCCGAGAAGAAGGTGTCGGCGTGCTTCCCGACGGGACGCTCGCCCCGTCGTAGCTCCCCGCGCTTACGCGAGGGCGGAGATCGCGGCCAGCCGTTCGAGGCATGAGATCCCCTCGTGCGGTGCGCGTACCGACGGCAGAACGTTCTGCTCGCGGTAGGCGAGATCGGGCGTGAACGATGCCCGAGCGGCGACTTTGCCGCGGACGACGGTGACAGCCTCGCCTTCGCGAAGCTCCGTGAGCCGCAACGGAACCCGAAGCGTTCGCTCAGCGAGTTCGAGGGCGGATCTCGTCGAGGCGAAGAGCAGCGCGCGGCGACCGCAGCCGAGCCAGAGCGGACGGCCGACGCCACGTGCGAGGTGCAGCGTCTCGGCATCTCGCTCGTCGAGCCATGCGGTAGCCATCGCGCCGCGCAGCTCTTCGAGCGCCGAAAGGTCGGCGGGGCGTCGATCGACGAGCGCGAAGATCGCCTCCGAATCGACCGTCATCTCGGGCTCCGCGTGGCCGAAGCCGTGGCGTGCGAAGATCTCCTCGTCGTTCTCGATGATGCCGTTGTGGATGCCTACCACTGACCCGTGGCGGATGGGGTGGTTGTTGGCCTCGATCCGCGGATGCCCTTTCGTGTAGTCGCGGACGTGGACGAGAACCTGGTGCGTGGCGGCGGGGACCGCGAGGCTGTCGAGAACCGCGCTGGCCCCGGTGCGCTGCTTGTGCACCACGACGCCGCCCGAGCTCTCGCGGTAGGCATACCCGACGGCATCGGCGCCACGCTCTGCGATTCCTGCGAGCAGAGCCTGCGCCGCGAGCGTCCGGTCGATCCCGGATCGGTCGTCGATGCTGTATCCCGCGATGCCGCACATCGTGTTACCTCACAGATCGGCTCGAACACGCCATTGGTCAAGGCTAGCCGCGGCTGCGGGGGAGCCGGTTAAGCGGAGATTCGCCATTGGTATGGGTTTTCCCTGGCGGCGGTGCGCTATGTCCCTCTCGAGCCCTCCGAAGAGGGACTGCCCTCTCCCTCGAGCGAGGGGGTCCGCCTTATCCCTCAAGCGAGCGTGTCCGCCCGCCGATACACCCGCCGTGGAAGGGAACCTCGCGGAACCGCTGTTCGATCGCCTTATCGAGCCTGTCGAGGAAGCACCCTCGGACCCGGTTACCTCGGACCCGCTCAAGCTGTACGTCCGCCAGATCGGCGACGGCCGTTTGCTGACGCCGGCGGAGGAGCGCGAGCTCGCACGTCGCAAGGACGAGGGCGACGAGGAGGCGAAGCGGAAGCTGATCGAGTCGAACCTGCGCCTCGTGATGTCGATCACGCGCATGTACACGAAGGCGTCGGTGCCGCTGCTGGATCTGATCCAGGAGGGAAACCTCGGGCTGATCCGCGCGGTCGAGAAGTTCGACTACAAGCTCGGCTACAAGCTCTCGACGTACGCAACATGGTGGATCCGGCAGGCGATCTCGCGTGCGCTCGCGGAGCAGGGTCGGACGATTCGGCTGCCAGTCCACGTCGCCGATCAGGTGCGCCGCGTCACGCGGGCGCGCCGCACGCTCGGCCAGAAGTTCAACCGTGACCCGTCGATTGCGGAGATCGCCGTCGAGGCGGATCTACCGGAGCAGCGGGTGCGGGACCTGCTGGAGCTGATCCAGGATCACGTCAGCCTCGATACGCCGATCGGCGACGGCGAGAGCAACGTCGGCGACCTCCTCGAGGATCTCCACGCGCCGGCGCCGGAGCAGGCGACCTCGGACATCCTCCGGAGCGCCGAGCTCCGGGTAGCCCTCGAGAAGCTGAAGCCGCGTCAGCAGCAGGTGCTCACGGAGCGCTTCGGACTTGGTAGCGAGTCCCCGAAGACGCTCGAAGAGGTCGGCAGGATCCTCGGCATCACGCGTGAGCGTGTGCGCCAGCTCGAAACGCGGGCGTTGCGCGAGCTGCGCGCAGTCGCGCCCGGCCTCGAGCTGTATCTCCGCACGTAGCTCACGACGCGTGCCCCATCGGCGCTCTGCTTGCATGACCGCGCCGAATCTCCGATACTCGCTCGTCTGGCGCAGCTTGTCATGACGCCGGTCTCGAGTGAGGAGCTCGAGGTGCTGTTCATCGGTGAAGGATTCGTCGCATGTCGGTGAGCGGTGCGGCTCTGGGCGGAGCGGCTGTAGAGCGAACGACGACCGCCGCGCTCGAAGAGAAAGCCAAGCTCCAGAAGCACTTCGGGCGCTTCGACATGTTCTTCTTCCTCGTTTGCACGCTCGTCGGTCTGGACACGATCGGCGCAGTCGCGAGCAACGGCGCCCAGGGCTTCACCTGGCTGATCTTCCTCGTACCGGTCTTCTTCATCCCGTACGCACTCCTGACGTCGGAGCTCGGCTCGACGTTCACGGAGGAGGGCGGCCCGTATGTCTGGACGAAGCTCGCTCTCGGCCGGTTCGTCGGCGGCGTCAACGCGATCATCTACTGGATCTCCAACCCGATCTGGCTCGGCGGCTCGCTGTGCATCACTGCCGTCGCGACCTTCAACTCGTTCTTCACAAACCTTGGTAACTGGCAGTACCTCTTCGGCCTCCTGTTCATCTGGATCTCCGTCTGGGCTGCGATCCTGTCCTTTGGGGTCGGCAAGTGGCTGCCGACGATCGGCGCCTGGGGCCGGATGCTGGTGCTCGCGTTCTTCACCTTCACGGTCGCGATCTATGCCATCAAGCACGGCGTGCACGGTGTGCATGGCGGCGACTTCAAGCCGAGCTATGCGGTGTTCATCGCGCTCGTGCCGGTGCTCTTCTTCAACTACGTGGGCTTCGAGCTGCCGAACGCCGCCGGCGACGAGATGAAGGACCCGCAGAAGGACGTGCCGTTCACGGTCATCCGCTCGGCGTTCATGGCTGTTGTGCTCTACGGCGCGCCGATTCTCGCGATCCTGGTCGTGCTTCCTCTCAACCAGGTCTCGCGCCTGGGCGGGTTCATCGACGCGATCAAGACGGTCTTCACGGTCTACGGCGGTCACGTTGGCGCGACCCCGGATCAGACGGTGTTGACCGGAGCGGGGAAGGTGGTGGGCGACATGGCGGCGATCGGGTTCATCTTCGCGCTGATGTCGAGCGGAGCGACCTGGATCATGGGTGCGGACAGGGCGCAGGCTGTCGCTTGTTACGACGGCGCCGGGCCGCGCATTCTCGGTCAGTTCTCGAAGCGCTACGGCACACCGATTGCCGTAAACGCGCTCTCGGGAGTCATCTCGAGCGTGTTCATGATCCTCGCCTTCAAGCTCACGAACGGGTCGACCGCGCAGTACTTCAGCGCGGCCCTCGGGCTCGCCATCTCCACGACCACGATCTCGTACCTCGCGATCTTCCCTGCGCTCTACCTCCTCCGCAGGAAGCTCCCGTCTGTCCATCGCCCGTACCGCGTGCCGTTCGGAAACGCGGGAGCGTTCGTGATCAGCGCCCTGACGTTCGGCTGGGCGGCACTTGCGACCGCGGCGCTGCTGTGGCCCGGCCTCGGCCAGTCGTCTCCCGACGACTCGCTGCCGACCGGCTTCGCGCCTGTGGTCGACAGCGCCGGCACGGTGACCCATGCGGCGCAGCGCTGGCAGTACGAAGCCAGTCAGCTGATCCCGCTCGCGCTGTTCGTCGCGCTCGGCGTCGTCTTCTACCTGCTCGGCGCACCGACGCGCCGGAAGGAGGTCGTGGTCCCGCTGCAGGCCATTCCCGCAGCTGACTAGCCCGCTCGAACCGGGGCGCAGGGAACGCACTACGGCGCGTCGCTCCCTTCGCCTCGTCCTTTCCCCGACATGGCGCTCTGGAGGTTCACATGATCAAGCGCATCGTGCTCGCACTGGACGGCTCGCCCGAGTCCGAGCATGGCCTTTCCGTCACCGAGGAGCTAGCCCGTGCGACCGGAGCTGCCATCACCGTCGTCCACGTCCGCGAGATGATGCTCGCTCCCGTCGTCGGCGGCGTACCACGCCGAATCGACGAGGACGCGGTAGAGCAGCGAATCCGTACTCAGGTCGCAGACCTCGCCGCAGCCGGGATCGACACCGAGCTACAGATCGTCGCGTCGACATATGCGGGCGGTCCTGCGCACGAGATCGTCGAAGTCGCACGCAACGTCGACGCCGGCTTGATCGTCACCGGCACGCGCGGCATCGGCATGATCCAGGGCCTGCTCGTCGGCATTGTCGCGCATCGGTTGCCCTATCTCGCCACATGCCCGGTGCTCGTCGTTCCTCCGCCGCCGGGCGGCTGACACGAGCGTCCAGACCGACGCACGATAACCTGTGTTATGTCAAGTGCGAGGATTCCGCGCTGATTCCCGACCGGCGCAGGTCACTGCCCGACTCACACCCCACCCGACTCAGACCCAGCGCAAGAACGAGCGGAGTGCGTCGCGCCGGTGACGTCGTGCGGTCGTGCTCGCCGCTGAGGACGAGCACCGGCTTGCGGAAGTTGCGAAGCTCTGAGCGGAGATCCTCCATTCCGTAGTCGCCACCCGCTGCGAAATGACGGAGAACCTCGGGTCGGAAAACGGT
>JBBRNX010000001.1:0-467590 GCA_038230035.1 Gaiellales bacterium | reverse complement strand
CTCAGTATCTCCAGGTTCGCGTGGATAGCTATCACTCGACTGAGGATTTCGTGCGAGCCGCCCGGGTTAGAGTGAACCGATGCCTGGCAGCTTTCTCGACCGTTTTCTCGAGCGTGTGCGCGAGGGGCCACCGATCGTCGCCGACGGCGGCATGGGAGCGCTCATTCTCGGCGCCGTGCCGCGTCTGCGCTGCCCCGAGGAGGCAAACCTCGTCGCCCCGGAGAGCGTCGTCGCCGTGCACGCGAGCTACATCCGGGCAGGCGCCGAGTTGATCGAGACGAACACGTTCGGCGCCAACCGCCGCAAGCTGGCCGCGCATTTCCTCGACGACCGCTTCGAGGAGATCAACTCGGCGGGTGTCCGGCTCGCACGTGAGGCGCGCGAGGTGTCCGGCCGCGACGTCTACATCGCCGGCTCGATCGGACCGCTCGGCGAGCTGCAGTCACTCGACGGCGGAGAGCACGGAGCGCTCTATGCCGAACAGGCGCAGATTCTCGAAGGTCGCGGCGTCGATCTCTTCTTTATCGAGACCTTCTTCGACGTCGACGAGCTCGTGGCTGCCGTCGAAGCCGTACGCGCGTCGTCGTCGCTGCCGATCGTCGCGCTGCTGACGTTCGACGAGGACGCGGAGACGTCGGGCGGCCTCGCCGCCGGCGAGGCCGCGGAACGCCTTACCGCACTGGACGTCGCTGTGATCGGCACGAACCACGGCGCCGGCCCGCACGCCGCGCTCACTGCGCTCGCGGGAATGGCTGGAAGCGGGCGGCCGCTCGCCGCGCTCCCGAACGTCGGCCTCGCGAGCATCGCGGGCGGGCGGGTCGTGTACCCGCACTCGAGTCCGGAGTACTTCGCCGAGTTCGCAGCGCAGGCGGCGAGCCTCGGCGCCGCGATCATCGGCGGCTGTTGCGGGACGACCCCCGCCCAGATCGAAGCGATCCGCGGCGCTCTCGACAGCGGTCGCGCGGCCACGGTGGCATTCGAGGCGGCAGATCGCGACCTTCCGATTGCTCCCGCGAGCGCCATGGCCAAGACAGCTCTCGCGCGCGCTTTCGACGAGGGGTCGTGGGTGGTGTCGGTGGAGCTCGATCCGCCGAAGGGCGGCACGCTCGACGCCCTCATTGGGGTGGCTCGGCGGCTGCGAGCGTCGGGCCTCGTCGAGTTCGTCGACGTGAACGACAACCCGATGGCGCGCGCCCGGATGAACGCCCTCATGACCTCGATCGCGCTCGAGCGGGACGTCGGAATCGAGACGATCCCCCACCTCACGCCTCGCGACTCCACCGTGATGGGCCTCGAGGGCATCCTGCTCGGGGCGCACGCACAGGGGGTGCGGAACGTGCTTGCGGTGACCGGCGATCCACCGCACGTCGGCGACTACCCGGGGTCGCGCGGCGTGTACGAGGTCGATGCGATTGGCCTCGTCCAGGTCATCTCGCGCCTCAACCAGGGCGAGGACTACGCGGGTAAAGCGATCGACGGGCCGACGTCGTTCTACGTCGGGGTCGCCGTGAACCCGTCCGCCGACGACCTCGATCTCGAGCTCGACCGCTTCGAGCAGAAGCTCGCCGCCGGGGCGCGGTTCGCGATGACGCAGGCGCTGTTCGACCTCTCGCATCTCGAGCGCTTCCTCGAGCGAGTCGGCGGGCGCTCGCCGATCCCGCTCCTCGTCGGCATCTGGCCGCTGCGCAGCCACGGGATGGCGTTGCGCCTACACAACGAGGTGCCGGGGATCTCTGTGCCGGAGCCCGTGCTCGATGCGCTCCGCGACGCAGGGGCGAACGCGCCCGAGGTCGGGCTCGGGATCGCCCGCGAGCTGCTCGCGGGTGCGCGGGAACTCGCCGCTGGCGTCTACATCATCCCGCCGTTCAAGCAGCCCGAAGCTGCGCTCGAGCTCCTCAGCTGAGCAGTCGGTCGTAGAGCTCGACGGTCTCGACGGCGACCGCCGACCAGGAGAACTCCCGGACGACACGCTCGCGGCCCGCGCGGCCGAAGCGCGCGGCACGCTCTGGATCGGCGAGCAGTTCGTTCACCCGCGCCGCGAGATCGGCGGCGAACTCCACCGGGTCGGACGGCTCGAGCGACCCCTCCGCGCTCCCGGTGGCCGGCTCGAACGGAAGGAGCAGGCCGGTCACACCGTCGTCGACGACCTCCGGAATCCCGCCCACGTGCGTCGCAACGACCGCGGTCTCGCATGCCATCGCTTCGAGGTTCACGATCCCGAGCGGCTCGTAGACCGACGGACAGACGAACACGGTCGCGTGACTCAACAGCTGGATGAGGTCGGGCCGCAGCACCATCTCGCTCACCCAGATCACGTTCCGGCGGGCGGCCTGGACGCGCTCGAGCTTCTCGGCTATCTCGGCCGCGATCTCCGGCGTGTCGGGTGAGCTTGCGCAGAGAACGAGCTGTGCCGCAGGATCGATCCCCAGTGCCGCATCGAGCAGATGGGTCAGCCCTTTCTGCCTGGTGATGCGACCGACAAAGAGGACATACGGCTGGGCCGGATCGACACCGAGCCGCCCGAGTGCATCGGTCGCGGCATCAGGCCTGTACTCCTCCGTGTCGATGCCGTTGCGGATGACGTGCACCCGTTCCGGGTCGATCGCCGGATAGCACTCCAGGATGTCGCGGCCATGGCCGGCAGAGACTGCGATCACCGCGTCCGCGCTCTCCAACGCCACGCGCTCGCAGAAGCTGGAGAGTGCGTAGCCGCCGCCGAGTTGCTCCGCCTTCCACGGTCGCAGCGGCTCGAGGCTGTGGACCGTCGCGACGTGCGGGATCCCGTAGAGGAGCTTCGCGAGGTGGCCGCCGAGGTTCGCATACCACGTGTGGCTGTGCGCGAGGTCGGCGCCCTCGACCGCCGCCGCCATCGTCAGGTCGATCGACACGGCCCGCAGCGCCGCGAGGTGAGGCGCGTCGCCGGCAAGGGCCTTCCACGCGCGGTGATCGACCACCGCGGGGTTGCCTTCCTTCCGCTTCGGCTCCGATCCGAAGCGATGAACCGTGACCTCGACGTGCCGCGCGAGCTCCCGCGTCAGGTACTCGACGTGTACGCCCGCACCGCCGTAGACGTCGGGAGGGAACTCCCGCGTCAGGATCGCCACGTTCACGTCGCGCTTACGCCTCTACCTGGGCGCCCTTGCCGATCACGACGATGCCACCGTCACTGACGACGAAGCGCGCGCGATCGGCCTCCGGGTCGACGCCGATCTGCGCGCCCGGGGCGATCTTGACGTTCTTGTCGACGATCGCGTTCCGCACAATCGCGCCGCGGCCAACATCGACACCGTGGAGGAGAACCGACTCCGACACCTGCGCATACGAGTGGACGCGCACGCCGGGCGAGAGGATCGAGCGTCGCACCGAGCCGCCGGAAACGACCACACCTGCGCAGATCGTCGAATCCACCGCCATTCCTGTCCGACCTTCGTCCGCGAACACGAACTTCGCGGGCGGGAGCGGCTCAGGCCAGGTCAGGATCGGCCACTCGTTGTTGTAGAGGTCGAAAGCAGGCGTAACGCTGACGAGATCCATGTGTGCGTCGTAGTAGGCGTCGAGCGTGCCGACATCGCGCCAGTAGCGCTCCTCACCCGGAATCTCACCCGGTACCACGTTGTCGGCAAAGTCGTAGACGTGGGCCTCACCCCGACCGACGAGCAGCGGGATGATGTCGCCGCCGAGATCGTGGGCCGATACCTCGTCCGCCGCGTCGGTCGTCACCGCCTCGATCAGCGCCTCGGTCGTGAAGACGTAGTTGCCCATCGAGGCGAGGATCTGGTCTGGCGCGTCCGGCAGGCCGACGGCATCGGTCGGCTTCTCCCGGAAACCGAGGATCCTCGAACTGTCCGCCGCGCGATCGATCACGCCCGAACGCGCGGCCTCGGCGAGCGGCGCGCGGATACCGGCCACCGTCACGGCGGCCCCGGTCACAACGTGCTGCGCCACCATCTGTCGCGGATCCATCCGGTAGATGTGGTCGGCGCCGAAGACGCAGACGTGGTCCGGGTCCTCGTCGTAGATCAGGTTCAGGCTCTGGTAGATCGCGTCCGCCGACCCGGCGAACCAGTGGGGTCCGCGGCGCATCTGCGCCGGGACCGGCGCGACGTAGTTCCCAAGGAGCGGGGACAGGCGCCACGCGGTCGTGATGTGACGGTCGAGGCTGTGACTTTTGTACTGCGTCAGCGTAACGATCCGCAGGTAGCCGGCGTTGACGAGGTTGGAGAGCGCGAAGTCGACCAGTCGGTAGTTACCGGCAACGGGCACGGCTGGCTTGGCGCGGTCGGCGGTCAGCGGCATCAGACGCTTCCCTTCGCCCCCGGCCAAAACGATTCCGAAGACGTGAGGTCTCGCCACAGGCCAAGCCTACTCTCGGCTAGAGGCGACGGAGCAGGACGAGCGTGCAGCCTTCGACACGCACCATCTCGCGTGATGCGTACGTCGTGCCGAGCGCTTCAGGCTGTGCGCTCGACAGCTCGACCGTCCACCGCGCACCGAAGCGCCTCGCCGGCAGCACGACGTCAACCGCGTCGAGATGGGCATTCACGAGGACGATGAACGAGTCATCGACCACCCGCTCGCCGCGCGGCGACGGCGAGCTGATCTCCTCGCCGTTCAGGAAGATGCCTAGCGCCCCGTCGGCCTGCTCCCAGTCGCGCTGGGCCATCCGTGCGCCGTCGGGCCGAAACCACCACGCGTCGGGCAGGCTCGAGGCGCGCCGTTGGCCGAGGAAGAAGCTCGTCCGGCGCAGGACCGGATGCTGCCGGCGGAGCTCGATCAGGCGACGGGTGAAGTCGAGGAGCCGCTGGGCGCGCTCGTCGAGCCGCCAGTCGAGCCACGAAAGCTCGTTGTCCTGGCACCAGGCGTTGTTGTTGCCCGCCTGCGAGCCACCGATCTCGTCGCCGGAAAGCAGCATCGGGACTCCCTGCGACAGCAGCAGCGTCGCGAGGAACGTCCGCTGGCGCCGCTCGCGCAGCTCGAGGACCGCGGGTTCGTCGGTCAGCCCCTCGACCCCGCTGTTCCACGACCGGTTGTCGTCGGTGCCATCACGGTTGTGCTCTTCGTTCGCCTCGTTGTGCTTGTTCTCGTAGGCGACGAGATCGGCCAGCGTGAAGCCGTCGTGCGCGGTGACGAAGTTGATCGACGCCGACGGGTGCCGCCCATCCGACTGGTACAGATCGCTCGACCCGGTAAAGCGGCGAGCAAACTCGGCGATGTTCGACTGGCCGCGCCAGAAGTCGCGCATCGTGTCCCGGTAGACGCCGTTCCACTCGCCCCACAGGACAGGGAAGTTTCCGACCTGGTAGCCGCCGGGACCGAGATCCCAGGGCTCGGCGATCAGCTTCACCTGCGAGATGACCGGGTCCTGGTGGATCACGTCGAAGAACGCCGACAGGCGGTCGACTTCGTAGAACTCGCGCGCGAGCGCCGAGGCGAGGTCGAAGCGAAATCCGTCGACGTGGCACTCGAGAACGAAGTAGCGCAGCGAATCCATGATCAGCCGCAAGACGCTCGGATGCACCGGGTTGAGCGAGTTGCCGGTTCCCGTGAAGTCCGTGTAGTGGCGCGGGTTGCCGGGCTCGAGCCGATAGTACGACGCGTTGTCGATGCCCTTGAAGGAGAGCATCGGGCCGAACTCGTTGCCCTCCGCGGTGTGGTTGTAGACGACGTCGAGGATCACCTCGATGCCGGCCCGGTGGAGCGCCTTCACCATCCCCTTGAACTCGGTCACCTGCGCGCCTCGCGTGCCGGTGGCCGCATAACCGGAGTGCGGTGCCAGGTAGCCGATCGACGAGTAGCCCCAGTAGTTCGTCAGGCCGCGCGCGTGGAGGAACTCCTCGTCGGCGATCTGGTGCACGGGGAGCAGCTCGACCGCGCTCACACCGAGCGAGCGGAGATAGTCGATCGCCGGCTCGGACGCGAGGCCGGCGTACGTGCCGCGGAGGTCGTCCCGGATCTCCTCGCCGAGCTGCGTAAAGCCCTTGACGTGCATCTCGTAGATGACGGTCTCGGACCACGGTGTCTCGAGCCGAACGTCTCCCTCCCAGTCGAAGCTCGGGTCGACGACGACGGACTTCGGAATGGCGGCGGCATCATCTTCCTCGTCGCGCGTGTCCGGATGGCCGGCGACGTAGGGCAGCACGCGCGCAGCAGCGAAACGCACCGGGCCGTCGATTGCCTGCGCATATGGATCGACAAGCAGCTTCGCCGGGTTGAAGCGGTGCCCCTGGTCAGGCGCCCACTGGCCGTGCACGCGGTACCCGTATCTCTGACCGGGGCCGACGCCAGGGAGATAGCAGTGCCAGTTGAAGGCGATGCGCTCGGTCAGCTCGTAGCGCGTCTCGACGTCCGCATCGTCGAACAGGCAGAGGACGACATGCTCCGCGTTCTCCGAGAAGAGCGAGAAGTTCGTCCCTTCGCCGTCCCAGGTTGCGCCGAGCGGGAACGGCCGACCCGGCCATGGAACCGCGTGACCTGCGTTCAAGGGGCGGGAGTCTACACTTGCCGCCCGTGGTCGCGAGCACACTGACGCGCTCGAGCGGCATTCTGCTCCACCCCACGTCGCTGCCGGAGGGGCGCCTCGGGCCAGGCGCATACGCGTTCGTCGACTGGCTCGCCGCCGCTTCACAGTCGTGGTGGCAGGTGCTGCCCCTCGGCCCGCCGGACACGTACGGCTCGCCGTACACCTCTGCATCTGCGTTCGCCGGTTGGCGGGGCCTCCTCGCCGATCCCGACGCTGCGGTATCGGGGGAAGAGATCGCGGCGTTCCGCGGCCTGCAGGCGTACTGGATCGACGGCTGGGAGCGGTTTGCAGGCGGCGAGGCGGTCGTCGACCAGGTGCGCTTCGAGCGTGAGTGGCTTGCGCTCCGACGGTACGCTCGGGACCGAGGCATCGGCCTGATCGGCGACCTGCCGATCTACGTGGCACCCAACGGGGCAGATCATCTCGCTCACCCCGAGCTTTTCCTCCGCGACGGCGTCGCCGGCGCACCGCCCGATGCGCTGAGCAGGACGGGGCAGGTGTGGCGCAACCCGCTGTACGACTGGGCTGCGCTCCGCCGGCAGGGCTACGGCTGGTGGATCGAACGAGTGCGACGAACACTTGAGCTCGTCGAGCTGGCCCGCGTCGACCACTTCCGGGGCTTCGTCTCGTACTGGGCTGTGCCGGACGGGGCGCGCACCGCGCGGACCGGCCGCTGGCGACGCGGGCCTGGCGCAGCGCTGTTCGAGGCGATGCGGGCCGAGCTTGGAGAGCTGCCGCTGATCGCGGAGGACCTCGGCGTGATAACGCCTGCCGTCGGGCGGCTGCGCGACCGTCTCGGCCTGCCCGGAACGGTCGTCCTGCAGTTCGCCTTCGACGGCAACCCGCGCAACATCCACCTACCGGCGAACTACCATGAGCACGTCGTCGTCTGCACGGGAACGCACGACATGGACACGGCGCTCGGCTGGTGGACGTCGTTGAGTCGACGGCAGCAGGCGCTCACCGGCCTCGATCCCTCCGATCCGACGTGGGGCCTGCTCGAGCTGGCGCTCGGCTCTCGCGCCGCGCTCGCGATCACGCCGCTCCAGGACGTGCTCGGGCTCGGGTCCGACGCACGCATGAACCGGCCTGGGAAGACGAGCGGCAACTGGCGTTGGCGGCTCGAGCCAGATCAGCTGACCGACGAGCTCGCGTCGCGGCTCGGCGCCGCGACGTCTGCGAGTGGTCGCGGATACATCCGCGCGGCGTAGTCGTCGACCATCCTCGTCGCGCTGAACATCGGGGCGCACGTCGAGAGCGAAGCCTTGATCCGCTCGCACCAGCGTACTGGCACGCCCTGCTCGTCCCGCTCGTAGAAGAGCGGCACGATCTCGTGCTCGAGCAGGTCGTAGAACGTCGTCGCGTCACGTGCATCGGCAACCGAGGGGTCGGGATCCTCATCTCCCGGGATCCCCCAGCCGTTCGTCCCGTCGAAGCCCTCCGCCCACCATCCGTCGAGCACGCTCAGCTGCAGCACGCCGTTGAACGCGGCTTTCATGCCGCTCGTGCCACTCGCCTCCATCGGCTTTCGGGGCAGGTTCACCCAAACGTCGCACCCTGCGACGAGATGCCGCGCGACGTCGATGTCGTAGTCCTCGACGAAGACGACGCGCTCCGCGATCTCGCCGTCTTCCCGCTTCAGGTTGTAGACGCGCTGAAGCGCGTCCTTTCCGCCCTCGTCGTTCGGGTGGGCCTTGCCGGAGATCAGGAGCTGCACGGCCTGCGCCCCGCCGAGGATGCGACGCGCGCGATCCGGGTCCTGCGTCAGCAGGTAGAGGCGCTTGTACGTGGCAAGCCGCCGCGCGAAGCCGAGCGTCAGCGCGTTCGGGTCGAGCCAATCCTCGATCGCGCGCACGTATGCGAGCTGCTCGCCCCGCAGCAGCCGATCCTGCTGGCTCTTTGCCCGAACGTACGCGACCAGCCGCTCACGCGCGTCGCAGCGCGCTGCCCACAATTCACTGTCAGGGATCGCACTGACACCCGCCCAGGTTGCTGGATCCGCAGCGCGCGTGAGCCAGTCGTCTCCGAGATGCTGCTCGAGTAAGCGGTACATCGGGTCGCCGAGGAACGTGGGGATGTGCGCACCGTTCGTCACGTGCGTGATCGGGACCTCGGGTTCCGGCACGTCGAACAGCGGCTGCCACATCCGCCGCGCCACTTCACCGTGCAGGCGGCTCACGCCGTTCCGGCGGCCGGCAACGCGAAGCGCGAGCGGCGTCATGCCGGGCGGGCCGTCAGGCGTCGCAGCGCCGAGCGCGACGAAGGTGCCGTCGTCGATGCCGAGACGGCCGGGAAGATCGCCGAACGCACCGAGGAACTCGTCCGGCGAGTATGTCTCGTTGCCCGCCGCAACCGGCGTGTGGGTCGTGAAGACGACACGGTCGCGCAGCTCGCCGAGGGCGTCCGCGAGCGCCGCTCCCTCCGCCACTCGGCGCGACGCGAGCTCGAGCACGGCGAGCGCCGGATGCCCCTCGTTGAGATGTATCACGCCCGGCTCGATTCCGAGGGCCTCGAGGACGCGCATCCCGCCGATCCCCAGCAACCCGTATTGCGCCAGCCGGATCGCCCGGCTGCCGTCGTAGAGCCGCGCTGACGTCCACCGCTGGACCGCATCGTTGTCCGGAAGCTCGGAGTCGAGCAGGAGCAGTGGCACCCGGCCGACGTCGACCCGCCAGACTTGAAAGCGCAGCGATTCGCCGTAGAGGGGCACGGTCAGCTTCAACGCCCGGCCGTCAGGACCGGTGACCCGGGCCATGGGCATGCTCTTCGGGTCGTTCGCAACCCAGTACTCCTGTTGTCTTCCTGCCCCGTCCAACCTTTGACGGAAGTACCCGCGGCGGTAGAAGAGGCCGATGCCGATCATCTGCAGCGCCTGGTCGCTCGCCTCCTTGAGGATGTCGCCGGCGAGGACTCCCAGGCCGCCGGAGTAGATGGGCATCGACGGGTGGAAGCCGAACTCGGCGCAGAAGAAGGCGACCGGGCCGTCGACTCCCTCCCGAGGTCGGTCCGGGCGGCCGAGGTAGGCGCCGACCTCCCCCGAGAGTGCCTGCACCCGCTCCAGCAGTGCGGGATTCCGCTCGGCCGCTTCGATCGTTCCCGGCCAAAGGTCGCCGAGGAATCGCACCGGATTCGCTCCGGCCAGCTCCCAACGGTGTGGATTGATGTCGCGGAAGACGGCCGCACCGTCGCGGGTCCAGCTCCAGGCGTAGTTGTAGGCGATCGCCGCGAGCGGCTTCAGGCCGTCCGACAGCCGGTCGGCGAGCACGTCAATGCGCGCCGCGAGGTCGGCCGCGCCCGGTGAGAACAAGGTCATCGGTGGTGTCGCCATCACGGGCTTCCTTCTACCTGCTCGGGCACCGCCGACGTGCCGGAACGTCGCCGAGACCGACCTCTCGATCTTCGAACTACAACTAGTCCCAACTCCGCGATAGCCGGAAGGCCGAGTTGATGAGTCCAACATGACTGTAGGTCTGCGGAAAGTTGCCACTCTGTTCCATCGTGCCCGGGAGAATGTCCTCGCTGTAGAGGCCGAGCCCGTTGTCGAGTGTGAGCAGATGGTCGAACAGCTGACGGGCCTCGTCGACCCGGCCGAGGAGGACGAGTGCTTCCACAAGCCAGAACGAGCAGACGGTGAATGCGGCTTCCGGCTTTCCGAAGTCGTCGGGCACCGTGTAGCGTCGGAGGAGGCCCCCGTCGACCGAGAGCGCCTTTCGGATGGCGTCGACGTGGCTGGCTGCCCGTGGATCGCCGGGCGGGAGGAAGCCGAAGTGGAGTGCGAGCAACATCGAGGCATCGAGTGCGTCCTCTCCGGCAGCTTGGGTCAGAGCGCCAAGCTCGGCGTTCCAGCAGCGATCTTCGAGGAGCCGTCCGGCGCGCTCGGCGACCCCGGCCGCCTGTTCGCTGAGACCGGGTACCCCGAGCCGCTCGCCGATCTCCGCCGCCCGCCGTGCTCCGGCCCAGTGCATCAGCAGCGTGAACGAGTGAAGTCGCCGCACCCCGCGCAGCTCCCAGAGGCCGGCATCCGGCTCCTCGAGCCGCTCCTCGATCGTGTCGAGAAGACCCTGCACGAGCTCGATCGCGTGAGGTGTCGGCAGTGACCCGACGAAGCGGGCGTCGAGGAGAAGCCTGCTGACCGCGAGAATCATCTCGCCGTAGATGTCGTTCTGGACGTGCTCGAACGCCTGGTTGCCGATCCGCACGGGTCGCTCGCCCTCGAAACCGTCCAGGTAATCGAGCTCCTGCTCAGGTGCTTGCGATCCGCCGGTGATCGTGTACACCGGGCGCAACGTGCCGTCATGGGCCTCCGCGACGTTCCGCAGGTAGAGCAGGAACCACTCCATCTCGTCCGAGTGCCCGAGCCGCTCGAGGGCGTTCAGGGTGAAGTACGCGTGACGCAGCCAGCAGTAGCGATAGTCCCATGTCCGGCCGGAGCCTGGGTGCTCGGGCAAGCTCGTGGTCGTCGCCGCAAGAAGTGCCCCGGTGTCCTCGTACTGGTGCAGCTTGAGAACGAGAGCCGAGCGGATCACCTCTGACTGGTAGTCGCGTGGGACACGAGTGCGCTTCACCCATTGGCGCCAGTAGCCGAGCGTCCGCTCCAGAAACCGTTCGGCCGTTTCTTCGAGCCCGGCCTCAAGCGGGTCGCCCCAGGTGAGCACGAGGTGGCGGTCGCTCTCGAGCAGAAACGACCGCTCCTCCTCGACATACGAGAGCGGCACGTTCGTCGTCAGTCGGACCGGCGTGGGCAGGTTGGTGTACTCGATATGGTTGGACGCGCGCCACCAGCCTGCGGCTGCGCGTCCGTAGTCGTAGACAGGGCGGCATGTGACCCGGACGCGAGGGTCGCCCGAGAGCGGGCGGAGAATGCGGACGAGCATCGACGGCTTGAACGGCCGGTCGTACTGCAGGAATCGCGGTGCGAAGTCGAGGAGCTCGAACGAGCCTGTCTCTCCGGCGAAGATAGTGCGGAGAACGTTCGTGTTCTCCACGTACTCCTGGCGGACATCCGGTGCGTCGATGCCCTCGACGACGAAGCTGCCTCCACGCTCACGATCGAGCAGCGAGCCGAAGACGAAGCTCGAGTCCGGGCGTGGCCAACACAGCCACTCAACCGACCCGTTGGAAACGAGCGCATTGTAGGAGCAGTTGCCGATTATCCCGAGTACGCGTGACATGACCCTTACCAGGGTACGGTGACCGACGACATGCACAACACGTCCGATGGCGAAGAGGCGCGGCCATGACGGGTAAACCGCGGGCCACCGCCGACCTCGTGATCGCAAGCAACAGGCTCCCGATCAGCTTGTCTTTCGCCGACGGGCGATTCACGAGCGAACCGACCGCGGGCGGGCTCGCCAGCGCGCTGCGAGGTGTGCACGGGCCGCACAAGTGGGTCGGCTGGCCCGGCACGCTCGTACCTGACGAGAAGCAGGCCGACGTCGTGACGAAGCTGGCCGGAGACGGGCTTTTCCCGGTGTTCCTCGACGCCGAGGAGCAGGAGGACTTCTACGGGCGGATCTGCAACGACTCGATCTGGCCCCTCTTCCACTACCTCCCTGACCGGTTCAGCTTCGCGCAGTCGGCCTGGGAGCGGTACGTCGAGGTGAACGACCGCTTCGTCGACATCATTGTCGAGCAATCCCCGCCGGGGGCCCGAGTCTGGGTGCATGACTTCCATCTGATGCTTGTTCCGGCTGCGCTGCGCCGACGTCGGCCTGACCTGTCGATCGGCTTCTTCCTGCATATCCCGTTCCCCTCGTCGGAGCTCTACCGAATACTCCCCGTCCGGGAGGACGTACTACGCGGCCTCCTCGGCGCCGACTACATCGCCTTCCACACCGGCGACTATGCGCGTCATTTCCGTTCGGCGTGCCTGCGCGTGCTCGGACTCGACTCGGAGCCCGACCTGGTCGAGTACGACGGGCGTCTCGTCGGTGTCGGCGTCGACCCGATCGGCATCGATGTGGAGGCCTTCACAGAGACGCTCGCCAATCCCGAGACGGCCCGAGAGTATGCGGCGCTCGACGAGCGGTACGGCGACCAGCGACTCGTCCTCGGCGTCGACCGGCTCGACTACACGAAAGGGATCCCCCAAAAGCTGAAGGCCTTCGAGCGCTTCCTCGAGCAGGACCCCGAGCGCGCAAAGACGACAACGATGCTGCAGGTGCTCGTTCCGTCGCGCCTCGAGGGAGCCGAATACCGAGCTCAGCGCGACGAGATCGAGCTCCAGGTCGCCCACGTCAACGGCCGCTTCGGGCAGCCCGGCCGAACGCCAGTCGAGTACCTCCATCGCAGCCTCTCGAACTCGGAGCTCGCAGCCCTCTACCGCCGCGCTGACGTGCTCGCGGTCACAGCGCTCCGCGACGGCATGAACCTCGTCGCTCAGGAGTTCATTCTCTGCCAGACCGCGGCGCCCGACCTCGAAGGACGATGGCGCGGCGCTTTGGTGTTGAGTGAACTAGCCGGTGCGGCCCACGTTCTGTCGGGCGCGCTGCTCGTCAACCCGTGGGACGACATGGACATCGCTGCCCGGCTGGTCGAGGCTCTCGACTTCGACCCCGTCGAACGGCGTCGACGCCTCGGGCTGATGGCCGGGCGCGTCAACGAGCTCGACTGCCGAAGGTGGGCGGAACGATTCCTTGCTCGACTCGAGCGTTACGCCCGGCGACGGCCCGAGAGGCCGATAATGAAACCCCTCGACGCCGCTGCACGAGAGCTTGTCGTCCAGCGTGCCGCGCTCGCACGCCAGCGCACGCTGCTACTCGACTACGACGGGACGCTTCGGGAGCTCGCGAGCCATCCGGAACTGGCCGCGCCGACCGCCGAGATCCTGGCCGTTCTCGAAGCCCTCTGCGATCTGCCGGAAACCCAGGTTCACATCGTCAGCGGTCGTACGCGCGAAAAGCTCGAGTCGTGGCTGGGCGAGCTTCCGGTCTATCTCTGCGCCGAGCACGGATACTTCGCCCGACCACCCGGCGGTGACTGGCGCACGCTCTTCGAGGTCGATCTCTCGTGGATGCCCCGCGTCGAACGCCTCTTGCGCGCCGTCACCGCCGACGTGCCGGGAACGCTGGTCGAACGTAAGACGTGCAGCGTCGCGTGGCACTACCGCCAAGCGGAGCCGGAGTACGGAGCCTGGCGAGCGCGTGAACTGCTGGTCGCAATCGAGCAACTGCTACCAGGCGCGGCTGCGGAGATCCTGCTCGGGCATCGTGTGGTCGAGGTTCGCGCACGCGGCGTCAACAAAGGGACCTACGTCGCGGAGCTCTTCCCGAGCGGAAAGCTGAAGTCGCATTTCGTGCTCGCCGCGGGCGACGATCGCACCGATCTCGATCTCTACAGCGCGCTCCCGCCCGGCGCCATCGGCGTTCATGTCGGCCGCCCTCGAATACGTGTACGCGACGTATGTCGACGCCACCAGTACGCAGTCGACTCACCGCGTTCGGTCCGCGATCTCCTGCGAGAGATCGTCACCGCTGCGACCGCACATCGGCAGGTCGTCACGTCGCGGGCGTAAGCCAGACGACCGCGAGCGGGGGCAAGGTCAACTCCACAGACCACGGCTGCCCGTGCCACTCGCGCTGCTCGGCCACGAGCTCGCCCGCGTTCAGCGTCCCCGAACCGCCGTAGACCTCCGCATCGGTATTCAGCACTTCGCGCCAAGCCCCGCCGCGCGGCAGACCGACACGGTACCCGGCCCGCGGCACGGGTGACAGGTTCTCGACGCAGACCACGATGCGTTCGCGGTCGCTACTGAAGCGCGCGAACGCGAGCGTGTTCGCGGCGGCATCCCCCACCTCGAGCCAGCCGAAGCCGGATGGGTCGAAGTCGCGCTCCCACAGCGCGGGCTCGTCGCGGTAGATCAGGTTGAGGTCGCGGACGAGCCGCTGCATGCCGACGTGAGCGGGCTGGTCGAGCAGATGCCAGTCGAGGCTCCCGTCATGGTTCCACTCGCTCTCCTGCGCGAGCTCGCCGCCCATGAAGAGGAGCTTCTTTCCCGGATGAGCCCACATGTGGCCGTAGAGCGCTCGGAGGTTCGCGAGCTGCTGCCAGCGGTCGCCGGCCATCTTCCGCAGCAGCGAGCCCTTGCCGTGGACGACCTCGTCGTGCGAGAGCGGCAGCACGAAGTTCTCGGTGAACGCGTACATCAGCCCGAACGTCAGCTGGTTGTGGTGGTAGGTGCGATGCACCGGATCGCGCCGGAAGTAGTCGATCGTGTCGTGCATCCAGCCCATGTTCCACTTGAGTCCGAAGCCGAGACCGCCCTCGAAGGTCGGCCGCGAGACGCCCGGCCAGGCGGTCGACTCCTCCGCAGCCAGCAAAGTGCCTGGCTGGTCGCGATGCACCACCTCGTTCAGCTCGCGTACGAAGGCGACCGCATCGAGATCCTCGTTGCCGCCCTGCGGGTTCGGCACCCACTCGCCCGGCTTGCGCGAGTAGTCGAGGTAGAGCATCGAGGCGACCGCATCGACGCGCAGACCGTCGGCGTGGAACTCTCTGAGCCAGAAGAGCGCGTTCGCGAGGAGAAAGTTCCGCACCTCGCGGCGGCCGTAGTTGAAGACGAGCGTCCCCCAGTCGGGATGCTCGCCGCGGCGTGGGTCGGCGTGCTCGTAGAGCGCTGTTCCGTCGAAGCGGGCGAGCGCGAACGCATCCCTCGGGAAGTGGGCGGGCACCCAGTCGAGGATCACGCCGAGCCCGTGGCCGTGCAGGCGATCGACAAATGCCCGGAACTCGTCCGGCGACCCGAAGCGCGACGTCGGCGCGTAGAAACCGGTCACCTGATACCCCCACGAGCCGGAGAACGGGTGTTCCATGACGGGCATCAGCTCGACGTGCGTGAAGCCGAGATCCACGGCGTAGGCGCCGAGCTCGTCGGCAAGCTCGAGATACGTGAGGCTGCGATTGCCCTCGAGCGGGTTGCGCCGCCAAGAGCCGAGGTGCACCTCGTAGATCGAGATCGGCCGGTCGAGCGGCGGTTCCGTGTGGCGTCGCTCGAGCCAGTCGTCGTCGTGCCACTCGTGCCGGGAGTGGTGGACGACCGACGCCGTCGCAGGTGGGACCTCCGCCGCGAACGCGACTGGATCCGCTTTCAGGAGCAGCGTGCCGGACTGTGTGCGGACCTCGTACTTGTATCGCGAGGCGTCGCCGACGCCGGGCACGAAGAGCTCCCAGATGCCGGCCGCGCCGAGCGTCCGCATCGGGTTGAGCCGCCCGTCCCAGCCGTTGAAGTCGCCGACCACGTTGACCGACCGCGCGGACGGCGCCCAGACGGAGAACGCCGTCCCCAGCACGCCCTCGATCTCGCGCACGTGTGCCCCGAGCCGTGCGTAAAGCTCCTCGTGGCGGCCCTCTCCCGCCAGGTACAGATCGAGCTCGCCGAGCGTCGGCAGGAACGCGTACGGGTCGTCGACCCTGATCGTCGTCCCATCCGGGTAGTCGACCTCGAGCGAGTAGCGGAAAGGCAGCTGCCGGCGGGGGAGCCGCCCTTCGAAGATCCCGGCCGAATGCCGCTGGCGAAGATCCACCACGCTCCCTCGTAACGGCACGACCCTGACCGCTGTCGCGTCGGGCCGATACGCGCGCACGACGACTCCGGTGCCGGCCGGGTGCGCGCCGAGCACGTCGTGCGGTGTCGGGTGGTCGCGCGCGACCAGACGCTCGATGTCGCCGTCCAACGTGTTGCGCGCCGTGGTCAAGGGCCGACCTCGAGGACGTGCGCCTGGCGGATCCCCGGCTCGAGCTTCACGTAGTTCCGTCCCGTCTTCCAGACGAACGTCTCGTCCGTCAGCAGATCGAGTACCGGGAACGACGTCGGCAGCCCGAGATCGCCAGGCACGACCACGACACCCTCGTGCGCAACCTTCGCGTCGAGGCTCACACACGTGATCACCGCGTTCGTGCCGTCGACCTTCGCGTACGCAATCAACTGCTCGTTCTCGGTCTCCAGAAAGCTGAGGTTGTCGAGTCGTTGCAGCGCCGGATTGGCGCGCCGCGCAGTGTTGAGTCGCCCGACGAGCGGCAGCAACGGCCCGTCGAGCGCCCGCCGCCTCACCTCGTACTTCTCGGAATCGAGGTACTCCTCGCTCCCTGCGCGCACCGCCACGTTCTCGTAGTGCTCGAAACCCGAGTAGATCCCGTAGGTCGGCGAGAGGGTCGCTGCAAGGACGAGCCGTGCCTCGAACGCCGGCCGGCCCCCCTCCTGCAGGTACGCGTGGAGGATGTCAGGCGTATTCGCGAAGAAGTTCGGTCGGAAGAACTCGACGATCTCCGTGCCGGTGAGCTGCACCATGTACTCCTGCAGCTCGGCCCTCGTGTTGCGCCAGGTGAAGTAGGTGTAGGACTGGCTGAAGCCGGCTTTCGCGAGAGTCGCCATCACGACGGGCCGCGTGAACGCCTCCGCGAGGAAGATCGTGTCCGGATGTGACACCTGCACGTCGCGGATCAGCCACTCCCAGAAGGCGATCGGCTTGGTGTGCGGGTTGTCGACGCGGAAGATCTTGACGCCGTGCCCGACCCAGAACAGCACGACATCGCGAATCGCCTCCCACAGCTCGCGCCACGCGTCGGACTCGAAGTTGAGGTTGTAGATGTCCTGGTAGCGCTTCGGCGGGTTCTCCGCGTACTTGAGCGTCCCGTCAGGGCGGCGGTTGAACCACTCGGGGTGCTGGCGCAGCCACGGGTGGTCGGGCGAGCATTGCAGCGCGAGGTCGAGCGCGATGTCGATGTCCAACTCGGCTGCGCGTGCGACGAGCCGGTCGAAATCCGCGAACGAGCCAAGTGCCGGATGGAGCGCCGTATGCCCGCCTTCGAGACCGCCGATCGCCCACGGGCTGCCTGGATCGTCGGCCGCGGCGAGCAGCGCGTTGTTCTTCCCTTTGCGATGCGACCGGCCGATCGGGTGGATCGGCGGCAGGTAGACGACGTCGAAGCCGAGCTCCGCGAGCTTCGGCAGCACCTTCTCCACGCCGGCGAACCCGCCCCACGAACGGGGAAAGAGCTCGTACCACGCGCCGAAACCGGCTCGGACTCGGTCGACGATCAGCTCGCGCGGTGGAACGACCACGGTCTCGCTCTCCCGCTCGGTCGGCGTCTCGAGCGCATCGTCGAGTGCGGCTTCGACCGTGACCGTCTTCACCCCGAGCAAGGCGGCACCCTCCAGCAGCTCGCTCGAGAGATCGGCCTGGCCGCCCTCGACCTTCCGTGTCAGCTCGGAGCGCCACGACCCGAAACGGTCGATCCAGCCGACGACCGTGAACTGCCACCGGCCCAGCTCAGTGGCCTCGAACGACCCGTGCCAGCGGTCGTTGCCGAGCGGCGCGAACTCGCTCTCCGACCACTGCGTCGCACCCGGTGCGCAGTAGCGAACGGCTGCGCGCACGACGTCGTGGCCGTCGGCGAAGACATCGGCCCAGACGTCGACGGTTGCTCCCAGGCGGCGCTTCGGCGGGAAGCGGCCACAGTCGAGCTCCGGCCAGATCTTCTGAATCTGAACGCGCTCGACGCGTAGAGGCGGGACCGGATCCCTGTCCTTCCCCTTCCCGCTCTTGCGCGTCCCGGCCATGTCGCTCCCAATCCTCTCTCAGCCGACGCAGTCGGTGTTGATCGGGATGTGGTTGTGCGACCTGCCGAGCAACGACGCGACGAGCTGGGACGGCACGCCAAAGCCCCCGTTGAACTTCGCGCGGCGTGCGAAGACGACGGCGCGAACCCGTCCGAGCGCGTCGACGATCGGCCCTCCCGAGTTCCCCGGCCTGATGTCCGCGCGGATCGTTGTCACGCCCCTCGCAACCGGGAAATGTCCGTAGGCGTCGCGGATGAGCGTCGGTGCAGTCCCGCCCAGCCGTCCCGGAATGGCCTTGAACGGCCCGTTCTCCGGGAAGCCGAGCACAGCGACCGGCACTCCGTTCGCCGGCTTGGCCAGCCGCAGAGGCCGGCCCGTGAGGCCCGGCGCCCGCAGGAGAGCGAGGTCGTTCGTCGGGTCGAACCCGATCACCGTCGAGCGCCACCTCGGTCCACCTTGCCTGTCGATCAGCGGCCGGTCGATCCCCGCGACGACGTGCGCGTTCGTGACGACCAGGCCGGGGGCGACGATCCACCCCGACCCCTCGACGCCGACGCCGCAGGCGGGGCCGACGACTCTGACGACGCTCCTGCGCGCCGCTTCGACGGGCGGGGCAGAGAGCAGGGCCGGATCGCCCGCAGTCACCTGAGCTGCAGGGCCGGCGAGCGTCTGGAACGGGTCGATCCGCACGAGCTCGTCGATGAGACGGGACGGCGGTAGCGACGAAGTCAGCCCCCCGGCGATCCGCGAGGCCTGAACCTCCCGGCGAAGCTTCCCGTCGGCCGGGATGTACAGCAGCGCCGAGGCGAGCACCCACACGAATGCGATTCCGGTGAACGTGCCGAGGATCGCACCGCCGACGTTGTCGAATCCTCGGAGCAGGCCGATGCGCAGAGACCCGCGTACCGAACGCCCGAGCGTCACGGCGGCGAACTGCCCGATGCCGGAGCCGACGACCGCACCCCCGAGCGTGACGAGCGGCGGGTAGATCGAGGTCGGGCCACGCAACAGCTCGGGCGCGAGCTTCGCGCCGGCGTACGCACCCGCCGCGAGCCCGACAAAGGAGCAGGCGCCGACGATCAACCCGCGCCGGAAGCCGCTCACAGCGGTGAGCCCGATCAGCAAGAGAGCGGCGATATCGAGCCGGGACACCGCCTGTCAGTCTACGGGCGCCCTCCCGAGCGCCCTTGGGAGCGCCCGCCGCTAGAATGCCCCGGCCCTGGGGGCGTAGTTCAGTTGGTTAGAACGCCGGCCTGTCACGCCGGAGGTCGCGGGTTCGAGTCCCGTCGCTCCCGCTCATACGAAGGCCGATGTGACACGAAGCCGACGTTCTTACTCTGGCACGTCCGTCCCGGTTGCAGGGGAAGAGCGGCAGGACGATACGGAACGTCGCTCCCTTCCCTTCCTCGGACGCAGCGGAGACTGTCCCGCCGTGCGCCTCGGCTACCGCGGTGACGATCGAGAGCCCGAGCCCGACGCCGCCGCTCGCACGCGACCGCGACTCATCTGCGCGATAGAAGCGCTCGAAGACTCGCTCGAGCTCCTCCACCGGAAGGCCTGGGCCGGAGTCGGAAACCTGAACATACGCATCGCCACCGTCGCGTCCGACCGACACGCTCACCGGCGTCCCCGCGGGCGTATGGGCGCGCGTGTTGCTGAGCAAATTGTCGACGATCTGCCGCAGCCGCTCGGCGTCACCGAGCACCTGGGCCGGCTCGGACACGAGCGTCAACGGCCGCTCCGGATCGACCGCCCGCGCGGTCTCGACCGCATCGCCAACGACCTGAGCGAGGTCGACGACCTCCTGTTCGAGCGGCCGTCCCTCGTCGAGCCGCGCAAGCAGTAGAAGATCCTCGACGAGCACGCTCATCCGCTCCGACTCCCGCGTGATGCCGCTCATCGAACGTGCGAGATCCTCCGGCCGCCGGTCGGCGCCGCGGGTGAAGAGCTCCGCATAGGCGCGTACAGCCGCAAGCGGCGTGCGCAACTCGTGCGAGGCATCCGCGACGAACCGCCGCAGACGTCGCTCCGACGCCTCCCGTGCCTTGAACGCCGTCTCGATCTGGCCGAGCATCGCGTTCAGCGCGAGCCCGAGGCGACCGACCTCGGTGCGCTCCTCCGCGCGCTCCACGCGGCGGGAGAGATCGCCCGCGGCGATCGCGGCCGCCGTGCTCCCGATCGCCACCAGAGGGCGCAAACCGAGCCGGACGACCCACAGCCCGAGGCCGGCTAGGGCGACGAGCACACCTCCCGTCACGAACAATTCGATCAGCAGCAGCCTGTTCAGCGTGCTATCGACCCCATTTAGCGGAGCGGCGATGATCAGGATGTAATTGCTCGCCTGTCGCTCGATCGAGGCGCGAACCCGGTAGCGGTCGTTGTCGTCCCGGGAGGAGACGGTGAAGTAGCGAGTGCGGTCGCCACTGCGGGCCGCAGCAGGCACGCCGATCGACGCCGGAAGCTGTGGAGGCGGCGGCGTCTCCTGCCCCGGGAACTGGGTGATCGCTCCCTTCTCCACGACGGTGCCATTGAGCTTGCGCACCTCCACGTAGTCACCGGGGGCAGCCGACGTGAGCGCGTCGATGCGGGCCGCCGGCGACAGCCGCGACCCAGCATCCTGTTCGAAGAGCGCTCGCCCGACCCCGACATGTGCCGCGTCGAGCGAGACATCTGTGCGGTGGAAGAGGAAGGAACGGAGAGACGTGTAGGTGGCGGCATCGGCGACCGCGAGGCCAAGCGCGGAGAGGACGATCACGCCCAGGACCAGCCGCGTGCGCAGCGAGAGGCGCCCGAGCACCGTCTACCGCGGTCCGGCGTCGAGCATGTACCCGGCCTGCCGAACCGTTCGGATCAGCGGCGGGCCGTCGGCGCCGAGCTTGCGTCTCAGGTAGCTGACGTACGTCTCGACGACGTTCGAGTTGCCGCCGAAGTCGTACTTCCACACGTTCTGCAGAATCTGCGCCTTCGACAGCACGCGCCGGGGGTTGAGCATGAAGAAGCGGAGGAGGGCGAACTCTGTCCCGGTCAGCGCGACGAGCGCGTCGCCACGGCGCACCTCATGCCGTTCCTCGTCAAGGAGGAGGTCGGCGAAGCGAAGCACATCGCCGGGCAGGGCGCTTGCCGAGCGGCGGAGGATCGCCTGGACGCGCGCGACGATCTCGGCGAGGCTGAACGGCTTGGTCACATAGTCGTCGCCGCCCGCCCGAAGCGCCGCGACCTTGTTCTCGGTCGCGTCCTTGGCGGTGAGGAAGAGGATCGCCGTCTTGTAGCCCTGTGCGCGGAGGCGTCGACCGACCTCGATGCCCTCGATGTCGGGAAGCATCCAGTCGAGCACGACGAGATCCGGCTCGAAGCTCGCGAGCGCGCTCAACGCCTCGCGCCCTGTCGTTGCCTCCTCGACCTCGTAATCCTCGTAGCGGAGGGCGGTCGCGACCGCGTCGACGATGGACGGCTCGTCGTCCACGACGAGGACTCGCTGTCTCGCGCCGGTTGTCGTCCCGCTCTCCATGGCCGTCATCGTGGCATGGCTTCCTGTGAGCTGGCTGAGAATGGCGCCATTCACAGCAGATTCTCAGGTTCGGGCGGTGGTCGTGCCCTCAAGAAGCCGCGTCGCGACGGTACGCACTGTGTTCGACGGGATCGCAAAGGCAACGCCCTCGTTCCCGCCAGAGCTACTGGCGATCTGAGCCGTCACGCCGATCACCTTGCCGTTGAGGTCGAAGAGCGGACCACCGGAGTTGCCGTGGTTGACCGCCGCGTCGGTCTGGATCGCGTTCAGGATCGGCGTGTCGTCGGAGGACGTGATCTTTCGACCGACAGCGCTGACGATGCGCGTGGTTACCGTGTTGTCGAGGCCGAACGGGTCGCCGACCGCTACGACACCGTCACCGACCCGGACCGCGGCAGAGTCGCCGAGCGTGACCGGCGCGGCTGTCGTGCGGCTCACGTGGATCACGGCGAGATCGGTGGCGGTGTCAGCGCCGACGAGGGTCGCCTTCGCCGTCGAGGCGTCTGTGAACTTGACGCTGATCGAGGTTGCGCCCGCGACGACATGCGCGTTCGTGACGATGGACCCACTCGAGTCGTAGACGAATCCCGTTCCTTGAACCTCCTGCGTCTGCTGGAGCTCGGCGCCGAAAGGCCCGGACTGGCCGGCGCCGGTGGTCGTCGCAACATCGACCTCGACCACGGCTGCGCTGTTCCGCTTGTAGATCTCGTTCACGCCGAGCCGCGTCGTCTGCGCGATCGGCACGGCGACGGAGCTCTTCGCGACGATCGTCGTGCGGGTCTTCGCGGTGAGCGAGTGGTTGACGACCGCGCCGCCTGCCCCGCTCCCGAACGCCGTCGCGAGCATTGCGACCGCCACGCGGCGCCACGGATATCCGGCCATCTGCGTCATCCTTTCGCCGATCGAGGGGATGACGTCAATGGCACCACCAGCGATTGTGTGATCGCTGTGAGTCAGCTGCTGATCGTCTGAGAAGAGCCGTCGGGACGTCTCACAGGCAGATCACAGGAAGCTCCAAGTCGCCTGCCAGCGGCCGCTGGTCTTATGGATCGGCAAGCCACTGGCCCAAATCTGGCGGAAGGAGCAGCACCATGAGCACGCATTCACCAAGCAGCCGCGACCGCGACCGGGGACACCGTCAGGTGCGCCGCCTCACCCGCGTCATCGGTGCCGTGGCAGCAGGGGCGACCGCGCTCATCGCCGGTCTCATCGGCATCGGCGCAAAGCACAGCGCGAGCGCGGCCGCGACAACCACGTCGGCCACGACGGCGGCGACCGTCGCGAAGACCGCCAACTCGACCACGAAGACCGCCACGGCCAAGAAGGCCATCACTGCAACGACGACGACGACGACGGCGGCGGCGGCGGCGGCGGCGAAATCGACGAGCGCCACCTCGGGGCGGTCGACTACAGCCACCTCGACCGCCAGCTCGACCCCGAGCACGGCTCCCACGACCTCGACCTCGCAGCCGGTAGCTACTTCAGGAGGGTCGTGAGCATGACCCTTGCAACGTCTGTCTTCACTGCTCTGGGCACGACCGCGCAGGTGACCGTCACAGACGCGGTGGCCCTCCCCGCCGCCCAGTCGCTCCACGAGCGTGAGCTCGAGGCGATCGATGTCGCGTGCAGCCGGTTCCGGGAAGACTCGGAGCTGACTGCGCTCAATCGCGCAGGCGGGCGCGAAGTCACCGCCAGCCCTCTCTTTCTCGAAGCGCTGTCCGTCGCCGTTCGCGCCGCGCGGGTCACCGACGGCGCCGTCGACCCGACCGTCCGTCGCGCAGTCAGCGGCCTCGGCTGGGACCTCGACTTCACCGTCGTCGTAGCGCGGGGCGATTCGGCATCGATCGAGATCGTGCCCGCCTCCGGCTGGAGCTCGATCAGGGTCGACCCGACGCGAGGCACCGTGCGGGTTCCGCGGGGCGTCGAGATCGACCTCGGCGCGACGGCCAAGGCGCTCGCGGCCGACCGCAGCGCCCGCGCTGTCGCCGACGCGACCGGAAGCGGTGTCCTCGTCAGCCTCGGCGGTGACATCGCGATCGCCGGCCCGACACCGACAGGCGGCTGGCCGATCCGGGTCACCGACGACCACCGCAGCGACGCGACCGCACCCGGCCAGACAATCGCGCTCTCGGGCGGCGGCCTCGCGACCTCTAGCACGACTGTTCGCCGCTGGAATGCCGGCGGCGCCGAGCGCCATCACATCGTCGACCCCGTCACAGGCCTGCCGGCAACCGAGATCTGGCGTACCGTCAGCGTCGCCGCCCCGAGCTGCGTCGAGGCGAACGTCGCGAGCACCGCGGCGATCGTCCAGGGACGCACCGCGCTCCGCTGGCTCGCAACGGCCGGGCTGCCGTCGCGACTCGTCACGGCCGACGGCAAGGTCTTCTACGCCGCGAACTGGCCGGCGGACACGCCGTGAGCTCGCTGGCAGTCTGGTATCTCATGCGCGCGAGCGGCGTGGTGTCGCTCGTGCTGCTGACCGCCGTCTTCGCGCTCGGGATAGCGACGGCGAAGCGCTTACGCCCTGTACGCCTGCCCCGTTTCGTGACACTCGGGCTGCATCGCAACATCTCGCTGCTCGCAGTGGTCTTCCTCGCCATCCACGTGGCGACTGCGATCATCGATCCGTACACGCACCTCGATCTGGCCGCGATCGTTGTCCCGTTCACCGCCGGCAGCAACGCGCTGTGGGTCGGGCTCGGGACGGTCTCGCTCGATCTGGTAGCGGCGGTGATCCTCTCGAGCCTGCTGCGCCGCCATATCGGACATCACGTCTGGAAAGCCATCCACTGGCTCGCGTATGGCTCCTGGCCTGTGGCATTCGTCCACACGCTCGGCTCGGGGACCGACATGGGCACGCTCTGGCTTCGGCTCGTAGGAGCGCTCTTGGCCGCCACGATCGGAGCCGTTGTCCTCTGGCGGCTACGAGGTCGCAACGGCGAGAAGCACTTCGAGCCACGCGCCCGACCGACTGCCCCGAACCAACTCCCCGATAGACAGACGATCGAGAGGGTCGCGGCGTGAGCGCCGTGGCCGCGCGGGTCGCGATCGCGGACGACCTCGCACCGCAGGGCGACCGGCTCCTTCCAGCCGATGCCGACGGTCCGTCCACCTGGAGCGAGCACATCGACCGCTACGGCCCGCTACCGGAGTTTTCCGGCCCCGGCCGTTCGCTGCTCACCGCGGTCGAGGAGAGCGGACTCCGTGGTCGCGGCGGCGCAGGCTTCCCGACTGCCGTCAAGCTCCGGACCGTTGCCTCGCGTCGCTCGCCGATCGTCGTCGCCAACGGCACCGAAGGCGAGCCTGCGAGCGCAAAAGACAAGGTCCTCTTGCGACGCAACCCGCACCTCGTGCTCGACGGCATAATCGGGGCGATGGCCGTCGTCGGCTCCTGCGAGGCGGTCATCGCCCTCTCACAGGAGGCGCACTCGAGCCACGACTCCCTCGAGGCTGCGCTGAACGAGCGCCCGGCCGCCGCGAAGGCGATCTCTATCGCAGAGCTCCCCGAGCGATTCGTCGCGGGCGAGGAGACGGCGCTCGTCCATTGGCTGAACGGCGGCGACGCCAAGCCGACGCTTTCACCACCCCGCCCGTTCGAGCGCGGCGTGCGGGGTCGCCCCACGCTCGTCCAGAACGTCGAGACACTCGCCAACGTCGGCTTGATCGCGCGCTACGGCGCCGGATGGTTCCGCGAGACCGGCACCGACGACGAGCCCGGCACGGTGCTCGTGACGCTGGACGGCGCAGTACGCCGACCGGGTGTCGTCGAGGTGGAGATCGGGACGTCGCTGCGGCGGCTCGTCGCACTCGCCGGCGGGCTCACAGGACAACCGCGGGCGCTCCTCGTCGGTGGGTACTTCGGCGGCTGGATCCCGGTTGCCGGCAACGGCGACATACGACTGTCTGATCGGGGCCTCGCGCCGCTCGGCGCCTCTCTTGGCGCACGCGCGATCGTCGTCCTTCCTGCAGCCACCTGCGGAATTGCGGAGTCCGCACGCGTTGCCCGCTACCTCGCCGGCGAGAGCGCCGGTCAGTGCGGCCCGTGCGTCTTCGGTCTCCCAGCCGTCGCCGACGCGCTGGAGGCGATCACTCGAGGCGGTGCAGATGCGGCGGCGGCGGTCGACCGGCTGCCGCGACTGTCGGCGCAGATCGCTCGTCGAGGAGCCTGCGCACACCCGGACGGTGCTCTGCGCTTCGTCGACAGCGCGCTCACGGTCTTTGCCGACGAGGTTTCGCACCACCTGGCCGGGCGCTGTACTGCGACTTCCCCAGAGCCGGTGCTGCGAACTCCCTCCCGCTCGAACTGGAGATAGCGATGAGCGACCACCTTCGCGTCAACCCGATCCTCTGCGATGCCTACGGTCACTGCGCCGAGCTGCTGCCCGACCTGATCCAGCTCGACGAATGGGGTTACCCGATCATCGACGACACACCGATCCCGCATGGGCTCGAGGGCGATACACGCCGAGCCGTCTCGTCGTGCCCGCGGCTCGCGCTGTTCATCGAGCAGCGGCCCGAAGCTGGCCGGGGCCTGCGTCCGCTCGGAACAGGGAGGACAAGCCTCTAGCCCTTTGGCGACGCCGTGAGGACGCTGATCCCCGAGTAGCATGAGCGGCCGATGAGCGCCGCGTCGCATGCCGACACAAGCACTCGCAGGGTCGGCGGGCGGTCCGTCGTGATCCACGGCAGGGCGTACCCGGTCCTCCTGCCGACCGTTCGCGATCCGCGGCTGCACCTTGCAGCGGTCATCATCTCGCTGCAGGTGCTCGGGCAGGCGGCGTTCGGCTTCGACCTGTCGATCGCCCAGATCCTTCTTTCGCTCGGAACCTGCGCGCTGCTCGAGTTCACGATCGCCTTCTGGCAGCACCGCGTGATCATGTGGCCGGCCAGCGCACTCCTGACCGGCAACGGTGTCGCCTTCGTCCTCCGGGTACCCGGGACGCAGCACGGCGACTGGTGGAGCCTCAGGGGCTGGTGGATCTACGTCGCGACGGCCGCTGTCGCGATCCTCTCGAAGCACCTGATCCGCTTCCGCGGCCGGCACATCTTCAACCCGTCGAACGTCGGGCTCGTCCTCTGCTTCCTCATCCTCGGCACGAGGCGCGCCAACCCGCTCGACTTCTGGTGGGCGCGGATGTCGTTCTGGCTCGCCCTCGCGTTGCTGATCATCGTCGCCGGTGGATTGTTGATCCTCTCGCGGCTGAAGCTGCTCGCGATTGCGATCGGTTTCTGGCTGGCCTTTGCGGCGGGTATCGGCGTGCTCGCGCTGACCGACCATGCGATGACGGCTCGCTGGCACCTCGGCCCCATCACCGGCGCGTACTTCTGGTGGGTGCTCATCACGTCGCCGGAGGTTCTCGTCTTCCTCTTCTTCATGATCACCGATCCGAAGACGATTCCGGAAGGCGCGCGGGCGCGGCGCTTCTACGCTGTCGCGGTCGGACTGCTGGCAGCCCTTCTGATTGCACCGCAGACCACCGAGTTTGCGACGAAGGTCGCGCTGCTCGGGGCGCTCACGAGTGTCTGCGGCCTCCACCCGTTTCTGACTGCCTTCGGCGTCCGACGATGGGCGGCCATACGGTTCAGGGCGTTCACCGCCCGCCCTGCTATCACGGTCGGGCTGGCGGCAATCAGCGTCGTCGTCGTCAGCGGATCGATCGCGCTCGCCGGCATTCCGGCGCGGCTCGGTACGGCACCCGTCCTTCGGGCGACGAACGTGACCCGCCTCCCCGTGGTCACCGTCCTGCCGTCGAAGGGGATCGAGTCACAGCTGACACGACCGACGGCGCTGCAGATAGCGCGCAACCTCGTCGCCGACCTCCAGGCTGCGGCCGATGCCTTGAGGCGGCGCGACGCGACGCGCGCGGCAGTCGGCGCGTCTGGCGAGTGGCTCGCGGGCCTCCAGCAGCGGCTTCGGGACGCGGCCGGGAAGCCGATCGGCGTGCCGACCTACGACATCGAGAAGGTGAGCATCCACCTGGAGCCGGGGCAAGGCCAGGCGCCGCCGATTGCCGTCGCGACCCTGACGGGGAACGTCCAGATCTCGACGTACGACGCTTCGACCTTCGCGGCGACGCACGTCGCGAGCCGCTCGCGGTTCACCCAGACGTTCGAGCTGACGCCCGATGTGACCCGGTATCTCATTTCCCGCTCGCGCAAAGCGAGTAGCACCGAGCTTGTATCACCGACCGTCGTCGCAACAAGCGCAACCCCGCCACCTGCTGTCAGCGCCGCTACGACGCGCGCAGTCGCGACCGGCTTCGCGGGTGTGAAGCTGCAGAACGTCGCGTCACAGGTCGGCCTCGACTTCCGTCAGGCCTCGTTCCGCTTCGGTGTGTCTCCCGATGTCCAGGCGATGATGGGCGGCGGGCTCTGCTGGCTGGACTACAACAACGACGGCTGGCTCGACCTCTTCGTCGTCAACTCGTACTCCGACGGGAACATCCCTGACTGGCAACAGCAAGGCGGTTTGCCGCCGAGTGCCCTCTTCCGCAACGACCACGGCAGGTTCGTCAACGTGAGCACGGCCTCGGGCGCCGGAATTCGCGTGAAGGGAACCGGCTGCGTCGCGGCCGACTTCAACGGCGACGGCTACACCGACCTCTTCGTCTCGACGGCTGTCGACGACAAGCTGCTGTGGAACAACGGCGATGGGACGTTCACCGAGGGTGCCCGCTCCTCGGGTGTCGTCTCGTACGGCTGGCACTCGAGCGCGGCTGTCGCAGACGTGAACGGGGACGGCCGGCCCGACCTCTTCGTCGCCGGCTACACAGAAGTCAACGCACCGGTTCCCGGCTCAGCTGCCGGCTTCCCGACGAACCACCTCGGCGTCCGCGATGAGCTCTTCCTCAATCAGGGCAACGGGAAGAACGGCCACGCTCGGTTCCGCGAGGTCGGGCGGCAGATCGGCCTCGACACTAGGGTCGAGCACGGGCTCGGCGCCGTCTTCACCGACGTAAACGGCGACGGCCGTCCCGACCTGTACGTGGCGAACGACGAGGACCCGAACCGCCTGTACCTCAACGAGCCGGCGAAGAACTCCCTCGGCTTCCGCTTCGTCGAGCGCGGCCAGACCGACGGTGTGGCGGATGCGAACGCTGGAATGGGCGTCGCCGCCGGCGACTACAACGGCGACGGCCTCCCCGACCTGTTTGTCAGCAACTCGCGCCGGCAGTCGCACGGGATCTTTCGCAGCCGCTCGCTCGGAGCCCCCGGCCCCGCCTACGCCGACGCGCGGCCCGACTTCAAGTCCGCCTTCGGCTCGAGCTTTGCCGGCTGGGGCGCATCGTGGGTGGATCTCAACCGGGACGGCAACCTCGACCTCGTCCTAGCGAACGGCGACATCCCGATCACGAATCTGAAGAAGGACGCCCGACCGGTTCAGGTGCTCGAGAACCTCACGGGCCAGGGCTTCGCCGAGCAGTTCGCCGACGCGAGCTCCCTGCCCGGCCTCCTCGACATCGGGAGCCTCAACGGCCGCGGTCTCGCCGCAGCCGACTTCAACAACGACGGCAACGTGGACATCGCGATCAACCAGATCGGCGGACCGCTCGTGCTGCTCGAGAACACGAATCCGTCAGGGCACTGGCTCGAGGTGTCTCTGGCCGGTTTCCATCCTGGTGCACTCGTCACGGCGGTGCTCCCCGACGGCCGCAGGCTCGTGCGCGAGCTCCACGCTGGCTCGAGCTACGAGTCATCCGAGGATCCTCGCGCCTTCTTCGGCCTCGGTTCTGTGACGAGAGTGATGTCGCTGACCGTACGCCTGCCGAACGGCTCCGAGACCCACCTCGCGAACGTCGCAGGGGGCCGGATCGTCACCGTCAAGCCCTAGCTCACAGCGCTTTCCCAGCTTGCGGGTCTAAGGTCCGTGCATGCAGACGATCACGCGCCGCGGCGCGCTGGCCCGCCTTGCCGGGCTTTCCGCCGCCTTTCTCACGGCTGCCGGCTGGCGGGTCACTGCTCCAGCCTCGGCAGAGACGGTCTCGTGCCTCCTCGCTCCCGAGCAGACCGAAGGCCCGTACTACATCGCGAACGAAAGAGTTCGCCGCGACATCACCGAGCACCGGCCCGGCACGGCGCTCGCGCTGCGGCTCAAGGTCGTCGACGCATCGACCTGCCGGCCGCTCAAAGGCGCCATGGTGGAGATCTGGCACTGCGATGCCGGAGGCCTCTACTCCGGCTTCATGAGCGCCTCGACCGGCCGTCCCGGTGGTAGCGCCGGCCCGACCGACAAGCGGACCTCCCTGCGCGGCGGCCAGCGCACAGACGCGACAGGGACAGCGTTTTTCAAGACGATCTACCCGGGGTGGTACCGGGGCCGCACCGTCCACATCCATGTCAAGGTGCATATCGGCGGGAATGTCGTGCACACGGGGCAGCTGTACTTCCCCGACAAGCTGACGGACGTCGTCTACGCAGCCGCGCCGTACAACAGGCGCCCGAGCCGCGACACGCGGAACGCGAACGATTCGATTTACGGCGCGGGTGGCGCGAGTTCGACGGTCCGCCTCGCGCGCAGCGGCTCAGGCTACGCCGGATCGCTCACGATGGGCGTTCGTCGGTCGTAGCACGCCGCGCTATCTGCGTCGCAAGACCCCCCATCCCGACGGGTAGAGCACGCCGACCCGCCAACACGACCGGCACGAGACATGCGGCGGGCCATGTGCGAACACGATCGTGTCGGCTCGGGCCTCTGACGCCTGGATGCCGAAGAGGATCGTCCGCTCGACCCTTGGCCCGAAGAACGGGTACGTGAGGAATTCGTATGTCTCGGGTAGAGCGACGACTGCGTTCGCCGGCACGTGCCGGTTCACGAAATCTACGACGAGCGCCTCATCGCCCGGGCCGGTCTCCACAACACCTCGAGATTGCTGCCAGGCAGCGCGTCCGGGAATCGCCGCGAAGAGATGGATACCGGGCGGCTTATCCTCGAAGTGGACAAGCGCGAGCAACATGGTCGTCACCGCAACGGCGACCGCCGCCGCTGTGACAGCACGGAACCGGAGCAGCACGCCCCAGCATGCGGCGACGATGCCGAACGGGACGATGAAGTACCGCCCGTCGTACGGCGCATAGCCGAGCCACCAGCCGACGACGAGGAGCCAGACGACCGGCGCCGTCACGAAGAGAACCGCAAGACGGCCGTTCCCGCGGCGGCGCAACTCGCGAGCGACCACGACAGCCCCTAGGACTCCGAGGAGGAACCCGAGAGGGCCGAACCACGAGTAATTCGGGCTCGCGTCTGTAACCTGCCGGCCCGTGTCGATGTAGGCGATCCCAGGACGATCGACAAGCCACCAAAGCTTCTCCCAGCTATGGCGGCTGACGTACGCAACAGCCGGAAGCCCGAGAGGCGTGAGCGCGAACGCGCCGGCGAGGCACGCGATCGCCGCTCGCCGTCCGGAGCGGCGACGCCACGCCACGATGCCGAAAACGCCGGCGACGGCAATCGCCGCCAACACGAACACGATGGCGTCCCAACCGACCGCGCCTGGAACTTCGACGATGTCGAGCGCGAGGCCGCCCGGGGAGACGAACCGGCGAAGCGTGAACAGCCGGTGGTAGTAGGTCGGCGGAATCCGATTGGCGTGTTGGACGCCCTGGAAGAACAAGCCACCTGCGAAGCTGCCGGTCTCGACGCGGTTGAGCACGTACCAGCCGCCCCCGACCAGTCCGACGAAAGGAGCAGCGAGAGCGATCGCGCGCCAGCGGGTCCTCGGCTGTGCGCGCAGGATGAGCAGAGCGAGGAACGGCAGTCCGAGGAGCGCGCTGACCTTCGTCGCGAGCGCCAGCGTCAGCGCGAGGCCGGCGAGACCGAGTTCGCGCTTCGTGGTGCCGATCGCGAAGTACGTCGCGACCAGCAAGAACGACGCGACGATGACGTCGCTGAGACTCGTTGCCGCCTGCAAGAGCGCGACTGGAAGGGACAGAAAGAGCAGCGCGCCGAGCATGGCCTCGCGCGGCTCGAGCCGCAGCCTGCGTCCGATCCCGAACACCGCGACAGCACAGGCGAGGAGCGATGCGAACTGAGGGAGCCAGACGAAGCGATCGCTCCGCGCAGCGAGCATGGTCAGGAGCACCCCGATCTCGGCGACGGGCGGGTTCGCGTTCACTCTCGAATCGACATCGCCGCGGATATAGGCGATCGCATGCTGCTGCTTCCAGAACGCGGCGCGCGGGAGGTGGTAGGCGAGCGAGTCGGAATCGAGCTGCGGCGTCCCGATCCCGAGCGCGGCAACGTAGATCAGGGCCAGCGTCACGCCGACCGCGAGTACCACGAGGAGCGGGTCGCTCAGAACGTCACGCAGGATCCGTCCGCCCGGCGCACTCGCGAGCAGCGGCGGCTTCCCCACCGCAAGCCACGACACGGACGCAGCGGCCGAACAGACAGCGAGGCCGGCAAGACAGGTCGTTCTCGTCAGGTCTCGGGGCAGCGACAGGACTAGCATCACCACGGTCAACTCGGCCCAGGCGATGGCGTACGCGCCGAGCAAAGCCGCCGTCACGGACTCGAGGCGGAGATGCGCCGCGCACAGCAGCCCGCTCGCCCCTAGGAGGGCGAGCGCACCGATGAGAACGGCTATCCCGGACATCGCCGCCGATTCTCACGGTTGGCTCGCGAGAATGCTGCCCGTGGCGCGGGAGGAAGTGGCGAGACGCTAGACGGCGGCCAGGCCGCGCGCCTTGCGGCTCGCGAACTGCTGACGCTTCGTGGCGCTGAGCTCGGCCTTGCGGAGGCGGATGCTCGTCGGCGTCACCTCGACGCACTCGTCCTCGCGGATGAACTCGAGGGCCTGCTCGAGCGAGAGCGGCCGCGGCGGGATCAGGCGCACGAGCTCGTCGGAGGTGGACGCTCGCATGTTCGTGAGCTTCTTCTCCTTGGTGGCGTTGACGTCCATGTCCTCGGAGCGCGCGTTCTCGCCGACGATCATCCCCTCGTAGACGGCGACGCCCGGCGCGACGAACATCGTCCCGCGCTCCTGTAGGTTCGCGAGCGCAAAGCCTGTTGTCGGCCCCTGGCGGTCGGCGACAAGGGAGCCGCTCGGGCGCGTCCTGAGTTCGCCGTGCCACGGCTCGTAGGAGTCGAAGACGTGGTGCAGGATCCCTGTGCCGCGCGTCTCGGTGAGGAACTCGGTGCGGAAGCCGATCAACCCGCGGGCAGGGACGAGGTAGTCGAGCCGCACCCAGCCGGTGCCGTGGTTGACCATCTGCGCCATCCGCCCTTTTCGCAAGGCCAGCAGCTGGGTGAGAACACCGATGTACTCCTCGGGCGCATCGATTGCCAAACGCTCCATCGGCTCGTGCACCTTGCCGCCAATGTCTTTGGTCACGACCTGCGGCTTTCCGACCGTCAACTCGAAGCCTTCGCGCCGCATCAGCTCCACGAGCACCGCCAGCTGCAGCTCGCCGCGACCTTGAACCTCCCACGTGTCCGGGCGCTCGGTCGGCAGGACGCGCAGGGAGACGTTGCCGACGAGCTCGTCTTCGAGCCGTTGCTTCACCTGGCTGGCCGTGAGCCTCGTGCCGTCGAGGCCGGCGAGCGGCGACGTGTTGATGCCGACGGTCATCGAGAGCGACGGCTCGTCGACCTCCTCGACCGGCAGCGGACGCGGATCGTCGACGTCTGCGAGCGTCTCGCCGATGGTCACGTCCGGAAGACCGGCGACGGCAACGATGTCCCCCGGCCCGGCCTCGGCGGCATCGACCCGATCGAGAGCATCGGTCACGTAGAGCTCTGTGACCTTCACGCGCTCGATCGTGCCGTCGGCGCGGCACCACGCGACCTGCTGGCCCTTGCGGATCGTCCCGTTGCGGATACGGCAGATCGCGAGCCGGCCCACGTACGGCGACGCGTCGAGGTTGGTCACGACCGCCTGCAGCGGATGCCCCTCTTCGTAGGTCGGGGCGGGGATCGTCGCGAGCAGCAGCTCGAACAGCGGCCGCAGATCGCTCTCGAGGTCATCGGGAGCAGCCCCTGCCTGACCCGCTTTCGCGTTGCAGTAGACGATCGGGAACTCGATCTGCGTCTCGTCGGCATCGAGATCGAGGAAGAGCTCGTACACTTCGTTCACGACCTCGTCGATGCGCGCGTCGGGCCGGTCGACTTTGTTCACGACCAGGATCACCGGCAGCCTGGCCTCGAGCGCCTTGCGCAGCACGAAGCGCGTCTGTGGCAGCGGGCCTTCGCTTGCATCGACCAGGAGCAGAACCCCGTCGACCATCCGCAGCCCGCGCTCGACCTCGCCGCCGAAGTCCGCGTGGCCGGGCGTGTCGACGATGTTGACCTTCACGCCGCCGTAGCGGACGGCCGTGTTCTTGGCGAGGATCGTGATCCCCTTCTCGCGCTCGAGATCCATCGAGTCGAGCACGCGCTCGGCCACATCCTGGTTCGCGCGGAACGAGCCGGACTGCCAGAGCATGGCGTCGACGAGCGTCGTCTTGCCGTGGTCGACGTGCGCCACGATCGCCACATTGCGGATGTCTTCCCTGCGAGCCATCCAGCGAGGGTACCGGCGCGATCACGCCGGCGATCCCTTACAAGCCTCTTACACAGAGGCCACTGCGGTCTAACGGCGGTTGAAGACGATGACCTCATGCTTGCGGCTTCGCGATGCCTCACTGTGTTTGCCGCCTGCCTCGCGGCCCTCGCGCTCGCGGGAACGGCCGGCGCCGGGATCAGGGATCTCACCGTTGATCGCGGAATCGTCCAGTCCGTCTCCGTAACACAGATCGTGCTGCGGGAGCTCGACGGTAGCTCCGTCGCTCTCACCGTCGACGGCGCGACGCGCGTGCTACTGAACGGATTCCCGGCGCAGCTCACGGACATCCGGCCGGGGTTCGTCGCGGCGATTGCGCACAACGGCTCTCGACCCGCGCGACTGGTCAAAGCCTGGGGCCGCGTCGCGACGACGGTTGACCGTGGGGTCATCGCCACCGTGGAGGGGCGGCAGTTCACGCTTCGGCGAGCCGACGGCAGTCTCCTCACGCTGCGCATCACGCCGTCGACTCGCGTGCGCCTGAACGGCTTTCCGGCGACCGCCGCTGCGATCCGCCCCGGCCGGCTCGCACGTGTGACCTACACCGCCGACGGGAAGGCGAAGCTCGTGCAACTCGTCGGCCGGAGGCGTCTCTAGTGGCCCGCTCCGGAAATCCGTTGCCACTATGGGGAGTGGCCGGATGTGATCTGGCAGTGCACGGTGCCCGCGCGCGTGCTGGTAGCACGTGTGCGGGTGCCGGGTGCTGCCAGGCGCGGCTGGACGCCTCCAGAGTCCAGGGGATTTCCGGAGTCGGGTATTAATGCCAGGCACGATCTTGCTCGTCGAGGACGAGGAAGACATCGCCTCGCTCGTCAAGACGTACCTCGAGCGCGACGGCTTCCAGGTCGTCTGGGCAGCGCGCGGCGTCGATGGCTTGCTCGCGCTGGAGCAACACGAAGTGCGGCTCGCCATCCTCGATCTGCAACTGCCTGACGCGGACGGGCTCGACCTCTGCCGGGCGATCCGCCAGCAGTCCCGGCTGCCGATCGTGATCCTGACTGCGCGAGACGAGGAGATCGACCGCATCACCGGGCTCGAGATCGGCGCCGACGACTACGTCGCGAAGCCTTTCTCGCCGCGTGAGCTGGTTGCGCGCGTGCGAGCTGTCCTGCGCCGCGCGGAGCCCGACGCCGACGACGATGCGCTCGTCCTGGGCGACGTCGCCGTCGACCGCGGTGGACGTGCCGTCACCGTCGGCGGCAGCCCGGTCGAGCTCACCGGCATGGAGTTCGACCTGCTCGCCTACCTGATCGACCACACCGGGCTCGTACTGTCGCGCGAGCGGTTGCTCGACCGCGTGTGGGGCCTCGCTTTCCCGGGCGGCACGCGGACGGTCGACGTGCACGTCGCGCAGCTGCGCCGGAAGCTCGGCCGACCGGAGCTGATCCGCACGATCCGCGGCTCCGGCTACAAAGCCGTCTCGGGCTGATGCGGCGCCCTCTCCCGCGCCAGTTTCCGTCGACGCTCCGCGGACGCCTCTTCGCCGGCATCGCGGCGACGGTGGCGGTCTCGATCCTCGTCACACTCGCCGTGGGCGCCTTGCTCACACGACGCTCGCTCGAAAACGAGGCCCTACGCTCGCTCGGCCGGCAGGTCGACCTGATCGCGACGCAACGCGGTCAGCCAGCGATCGCGCACCGCGGCGCGCCGGATCTCGGCAGCTTCCTCGCCACCGAGCAGGAGCGCCTGGCGATCCTCACGCCGGACCAGGCCGAGCTGCTGCTCCCAGCCGACGGAGCGGCGGCCGTCAAAGCCGGCACCCCGGCAACCGGCTCGGTCACGCTCCATGGAACCCGATATCTCTACGCGGTGCGTCGGAACGGCTCGGAGGCCCTCGTTCTGCTCCGCACGGCGCACAGCCAGGCGAGCGACTGGACGCCGTTTCTCATCAGCCTCGGGATCGCAGGGGCGATCGGTGCGGTGCTCGCCGCGCTCGTTGCATTCGTGCTGGCGCGCGCGGTCGCGCGCCCGGTCTCACGCGTGGCAGCGGCAAGCAGGCGGCTCGCTGCAGGCGAAGATCCGGGCGAGCTACGCGTCGAAGGAGCGGGCGAGGTCGCGACGCTTGCAGCCTCGTTCAACCACCTCTCGTCCGAGCTCGCGCACGCACAGGATGCCGAGCGCGCGTTCCTTGTCTCGGTCAGCCACGAGCTGAAGACGCCGCTGACCGTGATTCGCGGCCACGCCGAGGCGCTGACGGACGGCGTGCTCGGCGAGCGCGAAGCGGGCGCAGTGATCGGGCGCGAGGCAGGTCGTCTCGAACGGCTGATCCGCGACCTGCTCGACCTGGCCCGGCTGCGTCGCCGCACGTTCTCTGCGCGTAACGAGACGGTTGACCTGGCAGAGGCCGCGCGGGAGACAGTGGCCCGCTACCAGCCGCAGTCGCACCGCTTCGGCGTCTCACTGACCGCTGTCATCGAGCCGGCCGCGCTGGCGGCAGGCGACGCCGACCGCGTGCTGCAGGCTGTCTCGAACCTCGTCGAGAACGCGATCCGCTGCACGCCTCGCGGCGGTGCTGTCCGTGTCCTCGCATCTCCCGGCCGGCTCGACGTCGTCGACGACGGTCCGGGCCTCGGCGCGGACGAGGTCGAGCACGCTTTCGAGCGCTTCTACCTGTGGGAGCGCTACGGCAACGACAGACCGGTCGGGACAGGACTGGGACTAGCGATAGTGCGTGAGCTGGCCGAGGCGATGGGCGGCTCCGTCGAGGTCAGAAGCATCGTCGGCGTCGGCTCGACCTTCTCCCTGCTGCTGCCACCCCCGAACGCGAACGCCACTTCTTCCCTGGAAATCGCACACATTTCCTCCCATGCCGGTCCGCGCGATACGCAGGATTGAACCATGAGATCACGGCCTGGCCTTCTTCTCGCAGAGCTCCACGCCCACACGACGGGAGCGACGGCACGCTCGGCCTCACCGAGCTCGTGGATCTCTACGGCCGCGCCGGCTTCGACGTGCTCGCGGTGACCGACCGACGTCGTCCGTATAGACGAGCCATGCTCGAGCCCGGCGAGCATCGGCTTACCGCCTGAGGTCAGGCGCGCGCGTACACCACACCGTTACCACGACACCGAACCGCCGGCTGCATGATGATGCGGGTGGTGGCGAAGACGCAGACAGCGCCGGAGAGCCGGCTCCTCAACCGCGAGCTTTCGTGGCTCGACACGAGCGAGCGCGTGCTCGACCTAGCCACCGACCCTTCGGTGCCGTTGCTCGAACGCGTCAAGTTCTGCTCGATTTTCTCGAACATGCTGGACGAGTTCTTCATGGTGCGCGTCGCCGGCCTCATGGGCCAGGCGGCATCCGGGCTCGGGGTGCGCTCATCCGACGGCCTGACCCCGCACCACGCCCTCGCGTTGATCCGCGAGCGGGTCACCGGCCTTACTGCACGCCAGTCGCGACTGTGGCGCAAGGAGCTGCGACCCGCGCTACGGACCGAGGGGATCCCGATCCTCGGCCTCGAGGAGTGCGGTGAGAAAGAGCTCGAGCAGCTCGCCGCCCGCTACGAGCGCGAGATCTACCCTGTCCTCACGCCGCTCGGCGTCAGCCCCGGCCAGCCGTTCCCGTACATCTCGGGGCTGTCCCTGTCACTCGCGGTGATCGCCGTCGACCCGGCGACGGGAGAAGAGCGCTTCGCACGCGTCAAGGTGCCGGAGGGCCTGTCGCGCTTCGTCGAGGTAGGCCAGCAGCCCCGGCTCGTCCCGTTGGAGAGCGTGATCGCGCATTTCCTGCCGTCGCTCTTCCCAGGGATGGAGATCGCGGAGCGAGCGACGTTCCGCGTCACACGCGACGCCGACTTCGAAGTGTCAGACGACGCGGACGACCTGCTCGAGGCTGTCGAGCTGGAGCTGCGGAGGCGCCGTTTCGGCGACGTGATCCGCCTCGAGGTTTCCGCCTCGGCGTCGCGCGCGATGCTCGATCGGCTGATGGCCGGCCTCGACGTGAAGGCCGATCAGGTGTACGAGATCGAAGGTCAGCTCGACCTCGCCGATCTGGGCCAGATCGCCGTAATCGACCGGCCGGAGCTCAAAGACGAGCCGTGGATTCCGGTGACGCAGCCGCGCCTCGCTCGGGCGAAAGACGGGACCGGCTTCTTCGACGAGATCCGCCGCGGCGACATACTCGTGCAGCAGCCCTACGAATCGTTCCGGACGAGCTTCGAAGCCTTCGTTCAGGCCGCCGCTCGCGACCCGGACGTGATCGCGATCAAGACGACGGTCTACCGGACCGGCGACGACAGCATCCTAGTCGGTGCACTGATCCACTGCTCGGAGCAGGGGAAGCAGGCGGTGTGCCTCGTCGAGCTCAAGGCCCGCTTCGACGAGCGGCGGAACATCGAGTGGTCGCGCGAGATGGAGCAGGCAGGCGTCCACGTCGTCCATGGCTTCTCCGACCTCAAGATCCACGCGAAGATGGCACTCGTCGTGCGCCGCGAAGGCGACGTGCTGCGCCGCTACGTACACATCGGCACCGGCAACTACAACGGTTCGACCGCCCGCCAGTACGAGGACATTGGCATCTTCACTGCCGACGAGGACATCGCAGCGGACGTCGCCGACCTCTTCAACCACCTCACGGGCTTCGGGCGCCCACAGCGCTTCCGCAAGCTTCTCGTGGCCCCCTTCTCGATGCGCATGCGACTCGTCGAGGAGATCCGCCGGGTGGCCGCAGCCGCGGCAGCCGGCGAGACGACCCGCATCCGGATCAAGCTGAACCAGCTCGTCGACCCGCTCGTGATCGAGGAGCTCTACACCGCGTCGCAGGCCGGCGTCCCGATCGAGATCTGCTCGCGCGCGATCTGCACGCTGCGACCGGGCGTCCCCGGGATGTCCGAGACGATCACGGTGCGGTCGGTTTTCGGCCGCTTCCTGGAGCACAGCCGCATCTACTCCTTCGAGGCCGGAAGGACGGCAACGATGTTCACAGGGTCGGCCGATGTGATGCCGCGCAACCTCGACCACCGGATCGAGGTGCTCGTACCCGTCGAGAACAACCGGTCCCGCGCTGAGTTGAACGCCGTCCTCGACAGCCTGTTCACCGACAACTCGTTCGCCTGGGACCTCGGCTCCGACGGGAAGTGGCAGAGACACACGGCTGCGAAAGGCGGGAAGGTCCACGTGCACCAAGTGGTGATGCAGCGCAGAGCACAGCTCCGAGCCCGACGTCAGACCCCCGAAACCCGGACCCGCAAGAGCTAGAGACTGTGAAGCGGTTCGAGGTCGCGCGCGTAGGTCAGTAGCTCCGCAGCCTCGCCGCAAGTGACCCAACGGGCGTCGTCGACTTCGTGCGCGAATCCGAGCTCGCCGCCGACGGCCCGCATCCTCCAGTAGCGCACTCGTTTCGCGCGTCCGCGACCGTCGGCGTACGACGCGGACGGAAGCTCGTCACCGAGCTCGCAGCGCAGACCCGTCTCCTCCTCCACCTCGCGGACCGCACACGCCTCGTCGGTCTCCCCGGGCTCGACCTTCCCTTTCGGAAACGTCCAGTCGTCGTACTGCGGTCGGTGCACCACGAGCACCTCGGTGCCCCGCTCGCTGGGACGCACGACGAGACCACCGGCTGCTCTGACGACGTCGTTCACAGACGCGCGCGGCTCGCGGCCCGGTCGAGCTTCGCCCACGCAGCCGGCCACGCCGCTCGCGCTTGCTTCTTCCGCGCCTCCTCGTGGTCGACGATCTGCGCTGCCACCTCGGAGACGTCCGGCCGATCATGTGCCCAGCTCCCGACCTGCTCGATGCCGACGGCTGCATCCTGATGCGCCCCGAGCACATCCTGAGCGATCCTTGCCCGATCCACGAACGAGGCCCCTGTGCGCCCGAGCTCGTGTGCGGCCAACTCGGCCGCGTAGCGCGCCCGCTTGACCAGGATCCGGACCGCGTGCAGCTCGTCGCCGGACGGCTGGTCGCCGAGCGCCGCAACGGCGCGGCGCAGCTTCTTGGTCTCCTTCCACCAGATCGCCGCCAGCGAGACAGGGGCGGCGTCGGCGAGAGGCGGCGTCGCGACGAAGGCGTCGAGGGCGTCGAGCAGTCGCAGGTAGCGGCCGGAGCCGAGCGCGTCGACCAGCGTGGATCGGGCATCGACGCGGCGCGCTTCGAGCGCGGCGACGAGGTCGGCCGCGCCGCCTCCCACGGCCGCCGACTCCGCACAAAAGTGCTCGATCAGCACGTCGAGGTCACGTGCCGGCCCGAGGGCGGATCCGAGCCAGCCGAGCTCACCGCGAAGCGCGTCGGTCGGCTCAGTGCGAAGCAGCTTCCGACCTGCACGGAGCAACGCTCGCAACCGGCGCGTCGCGACCCGCAGCTGGTGAAGATCCTCCGGGTCGCTCCCGAGCCGCGTTCCGGGATCGTGCTCGAGCAGCGCCGCCGCCTGGGCCCGTAGCCGCAGCGCCAGCGCCGCACCCGGGGAGGAACCCTTCGGGACGACGGGAGGCCCGGGCGGCTCGAGCTCGAGCGCTCGGTAGAGCTTCGCGCGGAACGGGCCGCCGTCGGCGCCGGCCTTTCGCAGTACCTTCTCCAACCGCCGCAGCGTCTTCTCGTCGCCGCCGTCGAGCAGCTCGATCTCGATCTCGTGGAAGCGGCGCACGACGTGCTGTCCGTCGAGGATCGCGACCGAGTCGTCGGCGATCTCCGCACCAGGTACGCGCGTCACCTGCCGCCGCGTACGCAGTCGCGCAACCGGGCCAAGCGTGGCGTCGCGTACAAGCGCGGGTAGCAGCACGAGCATCTCCGGCGGCGGCACAGCCGGAGGCCCGGCCCGCTCGATCTCCAGCCGGGCGTCCCCGCGCGGGATCTTCAGCTGCCAGACTCCCGCGCCGTCCTCGATGCGGTGGCGGAACGTGACCCGGTGGCGGGCGAGCCGAAAATCTGGCGTGTCGTAGTAGGTCGACACGAACGCGCGCGTCGGTAGCGCCTCACCGCCGAGCTCCGGCATCGTGAAACCGTCGCCGGGCGCAAGCTTGACCTCCCGCTCGAGCGTCTCCCGCACGCGGTCAGCCTAGCCCGGCTGTTGGCTCACCCGCGCCGCGCTCGGCTGGTGCGACGGCTCCGACACACGCCTACCGAGAGCGCCGATCCAAACTGCTACCACCTCTTCACGACATCGCCCCGGCGCCGGGCGAGCGCCGTCGGATGCGAACGGCAGGATGGGGCAGATGCGTGTCGGTGTCATCGACGTCGGCTCCAACACGGCACGTCTGCTGGTGGCAGACGTGCGCGACGGCGTGACGCGGACCGTGCGTGAAACTCGGGCGCCGATCGGGCTCGGTGACGAGATCGAGCGGCGCGGCGCCATCTCGCAGGCGAAGATCAACGAGGTGACACGGGCCGTCGTCGAGGGGCTCGCGACGGCGCGCGCCGTCGGCGTCGACGACATCACCGTCCTCGTCACGTCGCCCGGGCGTCAAAGCGTGAACGGTGAGGAGCTCGCCCGCTCCATCGTCCGTATGACGGGCGTTCGCGCACGCCTCCTCAGCGCCGCGGTGGAAGCGTCACTCGCCTACGTCGGCGCCTTGGCAACCGCTCCGCTCGCCGCGACGAATGTCGCGGTCTGCGACGTCGGCGGTGGCTCAGCGCAGATCGCGATCGGCTCCCCGTATGGTGCGCCGACGTGGATCCGGTCGATCGACATCGGCTCGCTGAGACTGACGCGCCGGCATATGGAGTCCGATCCACCACGTCGTCGGGAGCTGGCAGCGGCACGAGTCGAGCTGAACGCGCTCCTCGCCGACATCACCCCGCCGGCGGTCGAAGCGGCTCTCGCCACAGGTGGAACGGCGCGCTCGCTGCAGAAACTTGTCGGTGGAACGCTCGGTGCAGCCGAGTTGGAGGAGGCGCTCGAGATCGTCTCGCGCCGCAAGGCGAAGGACGTCGAGCGAACGTACGGCATCCCGCGCTGGAGGGCTCGGCTGCTGCCCGCTGGGACGACGATCCTCTCTGCCATTCAGCGCCGCCTCGAGGTTGAGCTCGCGGTCGCCCGCGGCGGTCTCCGAGAAGGCGCTGCGCTCGAGCTTGCCGAGCATCTCCGCGTCGCTGCGTAAGGGGCGCTAGCCGAGGCGGTCGGCGGCTGCGCGCTTGATGAGATCCGCGTGTCAGGAAGCTCGCTTTCGAGCAGGCGGAACTGCAATCCGAACATGGCTGCGAGCGTCACACGCGATGTCGCGGTGACGGTGGCAGTGCGCCGCCCGACTCCGGTGAGCGCCAGTTCGCCAAAGAAGTCGCCGGCACCGGGCGTCGCGATCTCCTCGCCGTCCTTCGTAACCGCCGCTGTTCCTTCCTGGAGCACGAAGAACGAGTAGCCGGTCGCACCCTCGATCACGAGTCGGTCGCCGGCATCAGCGTGCCGGATCTCCATCCACCCCGAGACGCGGGTGAGCTCAGCAGGCTCGAGTGCGGCAAACAGTGGCACGGAAGCGAGCGCCTCAGGCTCCGGACGCATGGTCTACGCGCCTTCCAACTTCTTGCGCTTCGCGGCTGCGAACGTCTTCGCGAGGATGTTCATCACGAGGACGAACGCGATCAGGACCAGCGCGGCCGCCCAGCCAGCGGCCTGATCGTTTGGGTCAGGTGATTCGGAGAAGGTGAAGATCGCAAGCGGCAGCGACGCGAGCGGCTTTGTGACGTCGCCCGAGATCGCGTTCGCCGCGAGCGACGATGTGAAGAGGAGCGGAGCAGTCTCGCCCGCGACGCGGGCGACAGCCAGCACGACACCGGTGAGAATGCCGCCGATCGCGGTCGGCAGAACGATGCTGTAGACCGTCCTCCAGCGCGGCACCCCGAGCGCGAGACTCGCTTCGCGTAGCGCCCGGGGAACGAGCGCCAGCACCTCCTGGGTAGCACGCGAAACGAGAGGCAGCATCAGGACCGCCAGGCTGAGCGAACCGTAGATCGCGCTCTGACCTCCCCCCACGACGAGCAGCCCGAAGATGAAGATGCCGACGACGATCGCGGGAATGCCGTTCAGGATGTCGAGCACCAACCTGAAGAAGCGGGCTGCGCGAGGGCCCGCATACTCGGAGACGTAGACCGCGACGAGCACAGCGAGCGGAACCGAGAACAGCGTCGCCAGGCCGACGATCAGTACGCTGCCGAGCAGCGCGTCGGCGATGCCGCTCTTCTCACCAAACAACGCCTTCGGCTTCGTGAAGAACGAAAGGTCGAGCTGGCTGAGGCCCTTCGAGATGACCGAGCCGAGGACGATGAACAGGACGGCGCACGCCAGTACCGCGCTGAGGATCGCGACGGTCGCGACAATTTTCTGGACGGCGCGCCTGCGTGCAAGACCGCTCGACGGGGTGCCGATGTCGTAGCGCGGATCAAGCCCGGCGGTCGTCACTGAAGCCTCCGCGCTGTCTCGAACTTGCTCACGACGCCCTGCGCGGCGAGGTTCGTCAGCAGTGAGATGACCATCAGGATCGCCGCCAGGTAGAGCAGCGATTGTGTTTCCAAGCCCGTGCCTGCGCCCTGGTAGCTGTTGGCGATCTTGCTACCCAAAGTGTCGCCAGGAGCAAAGAGCGAGGCCGGGATGTTCGTCCGTCCGCCCATAGTCTGGGATACGGCAATGGCCTCGCCGAACGCCCGACCAAGGCCCAGTAGCATCGCCGCGACAATTCCCGGTGCAGCGAACGGAATCACAACCTTCCGCAGCGCCTCCCACCTCGTCGAGCCGAGCGCGAGCGATCCCGCGGCGAGCTCATCGGGCACACGGCTGAAGAGCTCCCTGCAGAGCGACGAGATGATCGGGACGATCATGATCGTGAGGATCAAGGAAGCCGGGAGGATGCCGACCGAGCTCGTCGGCCCGGAGAAGATCGGCAAGAAGCCGAACGCTCCCTGCAGCCACGGCTCCAGATTCGCATTGAGCCAAGGGCCGAAGACGAGTATTCCCCAGAGCCCAAGGACGACGCTCGGGATGGCAGCCAGTAACTCGACGACCGTGGCGATCGGCGCTCTCACCCGCTTGGGCGCAATCTCGGTCAGGAAGAGCGCGATCGCAATCGCGAGGGGCGTCGCGATCAGGAGCGCGACGAACGACGTGACGACCGTCCCGAAGATGAACGAGGCGGCCCCAAAGGCTGCCGAGTTCGGGTTCCAGGCGTATGTCCAGACGAACGACAGCCCGGAGTGGCGGATCGCGGGCCACGCCTGGGCGACGACCTTGTAGGCGAGCAGTCCGAGTAGCACGGCGCTTCCCACCGCCGCGACGAGCGCAATGCCCTGCAGGGCGACGTCGCCGAATCGCAGCTGCCGGCGGGCAGGGATCCCGCCGACCGGCAGCTGCGGCTCAGGCGTAGTCGAGCTCACGGCGTGTGCTCAGCCCTGAATCTGCTTGATCTGCTTGTAGTCGAAGGCCTGCACCTGCTTGGGCAGCGGCTGGAAGAGCAGCTTCGGCCCGAGCTTCTGACCCGAGGTGACGGCCCAGTACACCATCTTCCTCAGATCGGCCGCCTTTGACGAGGAGGTCGGCACGATCACGTAGGTAAACGTGCTGATCGGGTATGCGAGCGGGTTCCCCTTCGCCGGGTTGACGATCGACACCTCGCCGTTGCCCGTGATCTTCTTCGGAAGCGTGGCGGCCGCGGCCGAGATACCCCGCAGACCGGGGGTCGCGAACTTGCCGGAGGCGTTCTTGATGCTCGCGAAGCGGAGCTTATTCTTCAACGCGTAGGCGACATCGACGTAGCCGATCGCGCCGACAGTCTTCGTCAGCACACCTGCGACACCGGAGCTGCCCTTGGCGCCGACTCCCGCGGGCCACTGCGCGTTGACACCGCGGCCGAGCTTCGACTTCCACTCCGGGTTCACGGCCGACAGGAAGTCCGTGAAGTTGTAGGTCGTGCCCGAGTTGTCCGAGCGATAGACGGGCGTGATCTTCTGGCTCGGCAGGTTGCAGCTGCCGTTGATCGCCTTGATCCGCGTGTCGTCCCAGCTCGAGATCTTGCCGAGATAGATGTCCGCGATGATCGCACCGGTCAGCTTGACGATGCAGTTGAGCCCCGGGAGGTTGATCGGGATCGACGTGGCCGACAGAGCCCACGGGATCTCGACACAACCCTTGCAGGCGGTGAATTGGTCGGCCGACAGCGGCGCATCGGTCGCACCGAAGTCGACCGTCCGCGCCGACACAGCTGCGATGCCGGCGCCTGAGCCGATCGCGGAGTAGCTGACGTTGAGCCCGTACGCGGACCCGAGTGCCGGGATCCAGGCCGAGACGAGCGGGAAGACGAACGAGCTTCCCGCGCCGGTCAGCGAGCCGGCGGACGACTTGCTTGCCGCAGCGTCGGCGCGACCGGCGACTGCCGCGATCGCGATGACGCCTACGAGCGCAACGAGTGCGAGCGCTCTTTTCATGTTCTCCCTCTCCCTCGATGACAGGTGTGTATGTACAAGCTGGCTTGCGTGCCCAGCTTCACGGCCGCTGTCCGATGTGTGGGCTTCACGGTGGTTTCGATCCGGTGACGCACTGGTGAACGCGCGCCTCAGTGCGAGGCGTCTGTGAACTCGCGAAAGTCGCCGGTGACGAGGTAAGACGTCTGCTCGCCGATGTCGACGGCGTTGTCGCCGATCCGCTCGAGGCAGCGGGAGACGAGGATCATCCGCATGCCCCACTCCAGGTTGTGCTGACCGAGCTCGAGCACGCGACCGACGACCCGCTTGTTGGCGCGGTCGATCAACTCGTCGAGATCCATGAGCGACTCGGCGAGCGCACCGTCGCGATTCTGGAGCGCCTGCATCGCGACGCGAGTCATCTCCTCGGCGCGCTCGCCCATCTCGCGGAAGCCGTCGAGCAGTTCCTGATCCGGGGAGAGGTCGGCGGCGAGCTTGGTCAGCTTGGCGATCGTCGTGCACTGGTCGCCCATCCGCTCGAGATGGAGGTTCGAATAGAGCACCGCGAGGGCGAGCCTGAGATCCCCGGCGACCGGGGTCTGTCGCGCGAGCAGGAGCTCGACGCCTTGCATCACCACGGTGCAGCTGCCGTCGATCTCGTCGTCGAAGGCGATCACCTCCTCGGCGAGCTCGACGTCCTGCGTGACTACTGCCTCGGTCGCGCCGCGAATCGAGCGCAATACGAGTCGCGCCTCGAATTGCAAGGACTCCTCGAGCTGCGCGAGCTCTTCGTGGAACGTGACTCGCAGCTTCTCCATCGGCTTACCCGAACCGCCCCGTCACGTAGTCCTCGGTCCGCTGATCCGACGGGTTGGTGAAGATCTTCGAGGTCTGGTCGTACTCGACGAGGATGCCGTTGCGCCCTGCGCCGTCCTCGTGCACCTCGACGCTGAAGAACGCGGTCATATCCGCCACACGCGCCGCCTGCTGCATGTTGTGCGTGACGATCACGATCGTGTAGTCCTTCTTCAGCTCGTGCATCAGGTCCTCGATACGGCTCGTCGAAATCGGGTCGAGCGCGGAGGCAGGCTCGTCCATCAGGATCACGTCCGGCTCGACCGCAAGCGCGCGCGCGATGCAGAGGCGCTGCTGCTGACCGCCTGAGAGGCCGAGCGCGTTGTCCTTGAGGCGGTCCTTCGCCTCTTCCCAGAGCGCAGCGCTGCGAAGCGCACGCTCGACGCGGCCATCGAGATCGTCTTTCATCCCGAGCACCCGCGGCCCGAAGGCGATGTTGTCGTAGATCGACTTGGGGAACGGGTTCGGCTTCTGGAAGACCATCCCGATGCGCCGCCGCACCTCCACCGGGTCAACCGAGCCGCCGTAGAGGTCCTGGCCGTGGTAGAGCACCGTGCCGTTGACGGCCGCGCCCGGAATCAGGTCGTTCATCCGGTTGAAGCAGCGGATGAACGTGCTCTTGCCGCACCCGGAGGGTCCGATGAACGCGGTGACCGAGTTCTCGAAGATGTCGAGCGAGACGTCGTTCAACGCGAGGTTTCCGGCGTAGCTGACCGAGAGGCCGTCGACGCCGAATACCGTCTTACGACCGGCGGCCGATTCGGGCAACTCGCTCTGGGCGAGCGCCCCGAGCTTCTGCGCGTCGATCTGCGTCATCGTCAAGCTCACCGAGCCGAGTGTCGTCTCGCCCCCGCTGGGCTGGGGCTACCCGGTCGTGAACCTTTGGTGACGAAGTGGTGAACGACCCGTGCGCGTGCCTGTCCCGTGCCAGGCACCGGGTCGTCAGTGGGGGCGCGTCAGGCTGCCGGGTACGTGCAGCGGATCTCGAGACCGTGCCCACGGCTGCCGCGCGCCTCGACCGTCCCGCCGGACTGCGTCACGATGTGCTTGACGATTGCCAGTCCTAGTCCCGTGCCTCGCGACGCTCGCGCCCGATCAGCACGGAAGAAGCGCTCGAACAGCCGTCCCAGCTCGGTCTCGCTCACTCCGACACCGTCGTCGGCGCCGCGCAGGACGATCTCGTCGCCGATGCGCTCGACGGCGAGAGTGAAGGTTGCGCCTGGTCCGGCGTAGCGGATCGCGTTCTCGGCCAGGTTCTGCGCGATCACACGGAGCATGCGGGGTCGCAACGGGAGCTCGATCTCCGGGTCGCCCTCGACGAAGAGAGCCACACCGGCGCGAGCCGAGCGATCGGCGAGCTCGACGACGAAGGCTTCGAGCTCCGGCAGGATCGGGACGGAGCCGAGCGCGACGACCCGCGCCCCCGACTCGAGCTCGCTCAGGAACAGCACCTCGTCTATCAGCTCGCGGACCTGTTCCACCTCGCCGCGCGCCTGGTCGACGAGCGCCGCAACATCTTCGCCAGGGAGCATCGCCATCTCGAGCAGCGCCAGCAGTCGCGCGAGCGGCGTCCGCAGCTCGTGCGACACCGCGGCGGTGAATCCCGCCCGCAGCTCCTCGTAGGCAGCGAGGTCTCCCTCACGACTCAGGTAGACGAGCCGCTCACGGCGACCACCCACCTCGTAGGGGACAACCAGCGGGACGAGCCCGCGCTCGCCCGAGAGCACACCCGCGGGCAGCGCGTCTCCTTCGACAAGACCGTCGATCGACTGCCGAGCACGACGGCTCGCTATGAGGACGATGTCGCCCTCGTCGAGCACGACAACCGCCTCGCGGCTCTCCTCGACGAGCGTCCGACCTCTCCCTGCATCCGGATCCATGCTCACGGGGTTCTAACAGACGGCTTGCGTCCGACTGACTCAGCCGCAACCGGCACCTCATACGGAAAGCCGTGAATAGGGGAGTCATCCGACACCAACCGAGGGAGATCGACGATGAGAGGCAGGACATTCAAGGCGGTTGTGTTCACAGCAGCGGTTTCGGCACTCGTGTTCGCGAGTGTGGCGGCCGCGGCCGTCATCAAGGGCACGAACGGCGACGACACGCTGCGCGGCACGAGGGGCGCCGACGCCATCAGCGCCTTCCAGGGGAACGACACCATCAACGCCGGCCCAGGTGCCGACCTGGTCCGCGCCGGCTCGGGCGACGACACCGCCTGGGGTGGCGACGGCAGCGACCTCGTGTACGGCGGCGTCGGCGACGACCGGCTCGGCGGCGGCGAGGGTCAAGACGTCGTCTGGGGAGGCTCCGGTGACGACACGATCACAGGCGGCCCCGGCGACGACAGCCTTCACGGCGGCTCGGGCAACGACACCGTCAACGGCGGCGACGGCAACGACTCGCTCTGGGGTGGAGTGGGCACCGACGTTCTGCACGGGGGGCCTGGCGACGATCGGCTCCACGCGCTAGCCGGCGACGGCCAGCGTGACGTGCTCGACTGCGGCCCAGGCAACGACACCGCCTTCGTCCTTGCGTCCGAGCGCTCGCTGACGACGATTCGCGGCTGCGAGACGATCGTGATCGAGAACGTCCCGACAGCCCAGGATGCGGCAGACAACGCCGACAACAACGATCAGGCCGACAGCTAGAGCGTTCACCAGAGCGGCTGAGCTTCACCATCCGCTTACCACTCGGACACCATCTAACGGCCCCCGAACCCCCGGGGGCCGTTCATGATGTGTCGCGATGTCGAAGGTTCTGATCATCGAAGACGACGATGTGATCGCCCGCGGCATGTCGCGGCACCTGCAGGCAGCAGGTTTCGACCCGGTGTCCGTGTCGAGCGGCGAGATAGGGCTGCAACGACTCCGCTTCGAGCGTCCCGACGTGTGCGTCCTCGATCTGATGCTGCCGGGCCTCGACGGCTGGCGGGTGATCGAGCAGGCGCGTGACGAGGGAATCGGCACGCCGATCGTCGTCGTGTCTGCTCGCGGCACTGAGCACGACCGCGTCCACGCCCTCGAGCTCGGCGCCGACGACTATCTCGTCAAGCCGTTCTCGATGAAGGAGCTCGCAGCACGCGTGACCGCGGTCGCCCGGCGCGGTACGCGTGCACCCGATCCGCGCCGCGACGACGAGATCGTGATCCAGGAGCTCCGTCTCGACCCGCGCAACGTCCAGGCGTACGTCAACGGTGAGAGCGCCAACGTCACACCAACCGAGTTCCGCCTTCTCTACGCGCTTGCCCTCGAGCAGGGCCGCGTGCTCACCCGCGACGAGCTGCTGCAACGGGTGTGGGGCCGCCGCGCGACGCATCGCGACCGCACGGTCGACGTCTTCGTCCGCAAGCTGCGCGAGAAGATCGACCGTCGCGCCATGTCGCATACCTTCCTCCAGACCCGCTACGGCGTCGGCTACAAGCTCGAGGCCGAAGCAAAGTAGCCCCGAGCCCGAGTAGCTCGAGCCGGAGGGTCAGGCGACAGGTCGGTTCATGGTGCCGCGTTCGACGACCGCCACCAGGGCCGCCACGACCGCCGGGGAGAACTGCGTGCCGGAGTTCACACGCAACTCGGAGAGCGCCTCCGCCAGCGGCAGCGCCTTGCGGTACGGGCGGTCGGTCGTCATCGCGCTGAACGCGTCGCAGCACATCACGACCGCGGCAACAGGCGGTATCGCCTTGGGCGCCAGACCGTCCGGGTAGCCGGCGCCGTCCCAGCGCTCATGACACGAGCGGACGAGCCGACCGACGCTGCCGAGGAGACCGCCGACATGCTCGAGCATCAACTGGCCCTCAACGGTGTGGGTCCCATGACGGACCGCTCCTCCGGCGTCAGCGGTCCCGGCTTGTTGCTGATCTCGGCGGGCATCCGGATCTTGCCGACGTCGTGCAGGAGAGCGACGAACTCGGTATTGCGACGCTCGTCGGCCGGAAGGCCGAGCTCGTCGGCCACGGCTAGCGACAGCTCGACGACATCGCGGCTGTACAGACCCGTGTAGGCATCATCGGCCTCGACGACATCGCCCAGCAGAAGCGCAGTCCCGCGGTACGCGGTCGACAGCTCCAGTGCGTTGTCGATCCGTGCCCGGCGCTCGCGCGCGAACACCCCAGCAGGCCGACCAGCGGTAGAACGAGCAGAACTCCGTACGGCTCGCCTCTCGTGGCGACGGCGACGGCGAGACCAACAGGTGCGAGTGCCGCGTCGACGAGCTGCACGCGGAAGATGTGCGGTATCACCTCGAGCGGCTTCGTCCGCCGGGCGATCCATTCGTGGATCACGATCCCGGCGAGCTCGAAGGCGAACTGGGCCACGAGCGCCGCAACGAGAATCGGCCAGATCGACCAACGGAGCGCCCGATCACCGGCAAGCCACAGGACGAGCACCGGCCCGATCGCGTGCCAGCAGCCGATCAGGTTCACGAAGACGCGCTGCGGCGCGATTCCGCCTCTCGCCCAGGTGAGGCACGAGCCGAGCATCAGTCCACCGGCGACGGCGAGCGGCACGACGCGCAGCGGCAGGATGAAGAGCATCGGCACCAGCACAAGTTGGGTCGGCACCGAGGCGCCGGTAAAAACCTCGAACTCCACGCGCGATACGACTGCGTAGACGGCAAGACAGAGGCTGAGCGCGAGTAGATCGGGTTGCCGGTTGGCCGGGCCGAGCACGAGCAGCGTGAGTGCCGCAACGAGAAAGCCGCCACCGACGAGCACGACAGCTGCCCGGTCGCCGCGGCCAAGCCCGGACAGCGACGAGCGGTGCTCGCCGACCGCGTCGTCGGCACCCGGATCGAAAGCCAGCGTGAGACCACGGCCAGCCGCGAGCGCCTCGTTCTCGACAAGGGTCATCGCAAACCATCGGCACGACGACAGTGCGCCTTGACCCGAACGCAACTTCCCTCGTTCGAGGGAAACGTGCCCCCTTTCCAGGGGTTTCTCGCCAAAACGCCCGAACCATCATGGGAGAGACGGTCGAATACGGGCACCGAGCGACACCCCCCGTCGACTCCCACCCCAAGCTCCAAAGGAGACAGATTCTGTGATTTCTGCGGCACGACTCCTGCGGCTCGGCACGGCACTCACGGTTGCCTCGACCGTCGCGGCACTCGCCGCCGGCATCGCAGCGCGTCCAGCAGCAGCGGCGGCAACGTGTTCGGCATCGGCCGAGCACCCGTTCCTTCGCGGGACCGATCCGGCGGCCTACACACTCGCTCCTGGCGGGGCGTTCGAAGGATCGACGTCGTCCTGGAAGCTCGCAGGTGGCGCAAGGGTCATCGCCCGGCAACGAGCCGTTCAAGGTGCATCGGTCGACTGACGGCGCGTCTCTGTGGCTCCCGGCCGGAGGTTCGGCCTCTCTCCGGCGCAATGCGTCGACCTCGTGAGCCCGACGCTCCGGTTCTTCGCGGTCGGCGGCAACGCAATCTCACCTCTGAAGGTCGACGTGATCTACAACACCGTGTTTCGGGACCTTCACCCAGCCGGTCACGGTGATCCCTGGGAGAGGCGCATGGGCCCCGACGCTTCAGGCTCTGATCCTCGCGAACGCGACCGGGCTCCTGGCACTCGACGGGCTGACCTCGAACGTCCAGTTCCGATTCACGGCTGCGGGCAACGCGGGCTGGAAGATCGACGACGTCTACGTCGACCCCTGGAAGACGACGTAAGAACTGAGTCGGGGACAGGGTCTACCCCTGTCCCCGACTCAGTTTCGCGGCGAGGTCGGCTCGAGTGGATAGGCAGCCGCCGACTCGCGCAGAACGCCGGCGGCCTCGCTTCCTCGTTCATCCCAGGTGAATGCCTCCTCGGGCACGAAGCGGCAGGCGACGTCGTCCGAGCCGAGGAATGAATCGACGGCCGGCAGCCGTTCGCGCGCATCGCCGACGTAGCGGCGATGCACCTCGCGGACGAGAGCCGTCGCAGTGTCGCCCTGCAGCAGCTCGACGCGACCGCGGATCGAGGCCCCGCAGACCTCTGCTCCGAGCCGCGAGTCGTGCAGCACGAGAGTCGCCCGCGGATCACGCTCCAGGTTCCGGACCTTCCGACTGCGTGAGCCCGTACCCAGCAGGATCGCGTCGTCGCCCGGCGCAAGCCACATCGGCACGGCATGTACCGAGCCGTCCGGCTCGAGCGTCGCGAGCACCCCGATCAGCCGCATTGCGAGCAACTCGCGGACAAGTTCGTCACGCAGCACCTCTGCACCGACGAGCTTGCGGCTCGGGGTCGGATCGGACATCTAGTGTCGTTCCACGAGAACGCCTTTGGCGCGTTCAATCACCGTCATCGACGTCTCCTCACGCACGGAATTGAGCGACTGCGCGCCGTAGTGTGCGCCTTCGTCTCGACGCCCGCAATCGGGTACCTCCCCTCCGGAGTCCGTTCCGTCATGTCGTTTCGGTCGGTGCGGATTGCGACGCCGACGTTTCATCGACCCGAAGGGCGGGAATGACCGCCTCACCGCGAACGAACCCCACCGCGAACGAAACGGAGTGCCCAATGTCGATCTGGCTACTGATCATTATCGTCGTGATAGTCCTAATGGTCTTCGGCGGCTACCGCTTCCGAAGGCGCTAGGGTCGACTTCGGCTGCTTCACAGCAGCAACTGCACTGTCCAACACTGGCCGACGCGTTCTTCAGGAACGCACCATGCTACGACTGCCCGGTCTGGGGGCACGTCGTCCGATGAATCTCGAGCGTCAGCTCGTGTACCTGCTCGGTGAGCTTCGTGTTCACTGCGAGCAGGTTGGCCTGATTCCGTGCGATCTCCTCCCGATGCATCGCATCGGCCTCGACGTGCGCCTTGTCGCGCTCGGCCTGCCGGGTCTGCGCGAGGAGGATCAGCGGGGCCGCATAGGCAGCCTGGAGCGAGAACATCAGGTTCAAGAGGATGAAGGGGTATGGATCCCAGCGGAGCGCGACAGCAGCCGCGTTCAGCGCAATCCAGACGATCACGACGGCGGTCTGGCCGATGATGTAGCCCGGGGGTGCCGAAGAACCGCGCCCCGGTTTCGGCAGCTTTCCCGAACGGGTCGTCGCCGAACGCACCGCGCGAGTGCTGCTGCGCTTGCAGATGGCGGAAGGGGTCGTCTCGCGCTTCGCTCATGCGAGCGGGTTCGACGCAGACTCGGCCTTTCCCGCTATAGTTCGTCTAGCTAATGATTAGCTCTCCTATCGATACGCTCGAGACGGCGAACCGCCTCCGGCCCGCGCTGCTGCGTCTCGCGCGCGAGCTCCGTCGCGAGACGGAGTCACTCGGCATCACGAGCCGTCAGGCAACGCTCCTGTTGCTGATTCGCGAATATCCCGGGCTCAGCCTCCGCGAACTGGCCGAGCTGGAGCGGATCTCGGCCCCGTCGCTGTCCGGCCACGTCGACCGCCTCGAGGCTGCGGGCCTCATCGAGCGCATCCGCTCCGGCGGCGACCGCCGCCGGGTCGGTCTCGAGCTGACGACTGCCGGAGACCGGCTGTTGCGCAAGGTCCGCGCGCAGCGGACGACGTGGTTGGCCGAGCGGCTCGCTGAGCTTCCGCCTGAACAGGTCGAGGCGATCGAGCAGGCGATCGAGCCGCTCAACACGCTTCTGTCGAAAGCCTGGCTGTGACCGCCATGGCACTTCAGGCGCGGACGTTCCGCAGCCTGCACGACCACCGGAACTACCGCCTCTTCTTCTCGGGCCAGGTCGTGTCGGTCTCGGGCACCTGGATGCAGAACGTTGCACTGGCCTGGCTCGTCATCCAGATGACGCACTCGCCACTAGCGGTCGGCGCGCTCGCGTTCTGCCGCTTCGTGCCGTTCACCGTCCTCGGGCTCGTCTCGGGTGTCCTGGCCGACAGGGTCGACAACCGCCGCCTCGTGATCGGGACGCAGAGCCTGTCGATGGTGCTCTCGGCAACGCTCGCCGTGCTCGCGCTCACCGGCACGGCGACGCTTCCGCTCGTCTTTCTCCTGGCAGTGCTTTCGGGAGTAGCGCAGGTCTTCGACGCGCCGGGCCGTCAGGCGTTGACGTACCAACTGGTCGGCGGCGACGAGTTGCCGAACGCAGTCGCGCTGAACTCCAGCCTCTTCAACATGTCGCGCGTCGTCGGGCCGGCGATTGCCGGCGTCCTGATCGCAGCGGTCAATGTCGGCGCGTGTTTCCTCGTCAACGCCTTCAGCTTCCTGGCAGTTCTGGCTGGGCTGCTCGCGATGCGGACGGATGAGCTCTACCCGGTCGTACGCGGCGCGCGAGCGACCGTCCTTGCCGACGTCCGCGAGGGAATCTCCTTCGTCCGACAGTCGCGCGACCTGAGACTCGTGCTCGGCATCGTGACGGTGATGAGCACCGTCGGCTTCAACTTCAATGTGATCCTGCCGCTGCTCGCGTCGAGCACGCTGCACACGGGACCGCGGACCTTCGGGATTCTCTCCGCGGCCTTCGGAGCCGGTGCGCTTGCGGGCGCGCTCGTCACCGCAACGCTCGGGCGCGCGAGCTGGAAGGGGATGCTCGTCGGGCTGGCGGGTTTCAGCACCGCGATGCTGGCTCTTGCGCCGCTGCGCGGAGTATGGCCCTGCGGCGTCTTGCTCTTCGTCGTCGGCGCGAGCTTCACGCTTCTGACCGCCAACGCGAACGCCCTCGTCCAAACTGGAACGCCCGATCATCTGCGAGGCCGCGTCGTCAGCCTCTACCTGTTCGCGTTCGCCGGTCTGGCCCCGGTCGGCGGGATCGTCGCCGGCTGGCTCGTCCAGGTCGGGGGAACGCAGCTCGCCTTCGGCGTCGCCGGCCTAACCGGGCTTTTGATCGCGGCGTATGCGGTGAGCGCGCGTGGGCTGCCGGCCGCCGCATAGCTCCGACGCGAATCGCTCGATCGAGGGACGCGCGCACTCCCGGCGAGGCGCATACTCGGGTCTCGCATACGAATTCGAAGGAGCCCGCGGCAGCTCCAGTCGGCATTCGACGGACGGAGGACGCCGTGACGCTGCTCGAGATTCCGGAGACGCCGCTACCTCAGCGTGACCTGGCGATGGCGTCGCAAGCGCGCGTCGTGGTGATCCGGCTCGTGGATGGAGAGACGATCCACCTCGGGTCGGCGCCGAACCGCGAGAGCGCGGTGACGTTCGCGAAGAGCGTGATCGCCGACTACGAGCGAACCGGCGAATGGCCGCTCGTCGGCAACCGCCTGATCCGCCCCGACGCGATCATCTCGGTTGACGTCGTCCGGCTGCGCTAGGCGGGCTCAGACTCAAGCACCCACAGCGGGCCGTCCGCACACGCGAGTGTGGGGCTGCCGTCGGCCGGGTCGCCGAGCGTCGTGCGCAGGATCCGGACACGCTCCTCGTCGAGCGTCGTCAGCGGGCCGCGCTCGCCCTCCTGCATGAAGGAGAAGCGCCACGACGCGACGTGCCGGTGAACGACGGCCGCGGGTTGCGAGAGATCGAGCTCGGAGAACGACGCCGGAAAGCGCCCCGCATAGCGGTAGGCGCCTGGCGGTTGTGGATCGCCAGGGTCGCCCTGGGCGATCCGTTCGAGCGCCTTCGGTAGAAGCTCCTGCGACAGCTCGGCGAACAGCGGCTGGAAAATCGGCCATTCGTAGTCCTCGGTCGGCATCGGCCGTGTGCCCTGCGCGAGCACCGGCCCGGTGTCGAACGCGCCGTCCATCAGATGGAACGTCAGCCCGAGCTCGGTGTCACCCTCGCGTACCGCCCAAGCTGTCGGAAACGGCCCGCGCCAGCTCGGCAGCACGCTCGGATGGCCGTTCAAGACGCCGAGCCGCGGGATCGCAAGAACCTCCGGCGGCAGAAGCCAGCGATAGCCGAGACAGAGACAGAGATCGGGCTCGTACGCCTCGAGCAGGGGGACGAGCCGCGCTTTCTCGGGGACGAGGCAGATGTCGAGATGCGACGGCGCACCGTCGAGAAGCTCGTGGTGGCGGACGACCATGTCGTCGGGTGCACCATCCGGCAGACGTGGCGTGAGGAGGGCAACGGTGTCGTGCCCGAGCGAGCGCGCGATCGCATCGAGCCCTGCTGTTGCAGGCAGGATCATCGAGAGCAGAACGATCCGCCAGGGCTGCTCCGGAATCAATGCCGGACCATCATGCAGCGTCGCTACGAGATCGTCCAGGTGTCGCCGGCGTGGAGGAGGGCCACGAGCTCGCCGTCGCCCTGCTTCTCCTTGGCGCTTCGGATCTGCTCGGCGACTCCCTCGTCGTATACCGGCCGCTCGACGTCGCGGAAGACGCCCATCGGCACGGCACCAACCGTGTCCCACGTGAGACGCGAAAGTGCGAACGCGACGCTCGGCTCGGGATGCCCCGGGTCGTGCACGAGCAGGCCTTCGGCGTCGGCCGCCACGATCTCCGCCGAGCCGTCTGCACCGATGCGCACGCCCTTGTCACCCCAGACGACCGGTTCTCCCGCGCGAAGGTAGAGCCGGTTCTCCTTCTGCTCACGCACCGAGTCGAAGGCGCCGTCGTTGTAGATGTTGCAGTTCTGGAGGATCTCGACGATCGCGGCGCCCTTGTGCTCGGCGGCGGCGCGCAGGACTTCGACCAGCTCCTTCTTGTCGGTGTCGATCGCGCGCCCGACGAACGTCGCCTCCGCGCCGATCGCGATCGACAGTGGGTTGAACGGCTGGTCGATCGAGCCGAACGGCGTCGATTTCGTCACTTTCCCACGCTCCGAAGTCGGAGAATACTGGCCTTTCGTCAGACCGTAGATCCGGTTGTTGAACAGCAGGATCTTCAGGTTGACGTTGCGCCTCAGTGCGTGGATCAGGTGATTGCCGCCAATCGAGAGCGCATCGCCATCGCCTGTCACGACCCAGACGGAGAGGTCCCGGCGAGACGTGGCGAGACCTGTCGCGATCGCAGGCGCCCGCCCGTGGATCGAGTGCATGCCGTACGTCTGCATGTAGTAGGGGAAGCGCGCCGCACACCCGATGCCGGAGACGAAGACGATGTTCTCCTTCGCGATCCCGAGCTCCGGCAGGAAGCCCTGCACCGCGTTCAGGATCGCGTAGTCGCCGCAGCCCGGGCACCAGCGAACCTCCTGGTCGGACTTGAAATCCTTCGCGGTCAGCTGGACCATTTCCCCACTCCGGCGCCGGCCAAGCCGGCACCTCCGCTACCAAGCGGCTCCGTCAAGCCTACGCCGCTGACTCCGGTTCCGGCTCCTACGCCGCTCATGATTCCACCAGCGCCGTGATCGCTTCCGCTAGCTCGCTCGACTGGAAGGGACGACCACGAACCTCGTTGTAGCCGATCGCGTCGACGAGGAACTCGGCACGGATCAGAAGCGCGAGCTGGCCCAGGTTCATCTCCGGGATCAACACCTTCTCGTAGCGGCGCACGACCTCGCCCGTGTTGCGCGGGAACGGATTGAGGTAGTGCAGATGCGCTCTCGCGACCTTGTGGCCGGCCGAGCGCACGCGTCGCACCGCCGCACCGATAGGCCCGTAGGTCGAGCCCCAGCCCAGCACAAGCGTCGCCGCTTCGCCGCTCGGATCGTCGACGTCGAGCAGCGGGATGTCGGCCGCGATCCCGGCGATCTTGCGGGCGCGCAGCCGCACCATCAGGTCGTGGTTGTCAGGGTCATACGAGATGCTGCCCGTGCCGTCGGCTTTCTCCAGCCCGCCGATGCGGTGCTCGAGACCTCGGGTTCCCGGTACTGCCCATGGTCGCGCGAGCGTCTCCGGATCGCGCAGGTACGGGTGGAACTCGTCGCCGGCGTTCGGTTTCGTCGCGAACTCCGTGGAGATGTCCGGCAAGGTCGAGACGTCCGGGATCAGCCAGGGCTCGGAGCCGTTCGCGAGGTACGCATCCGAGAGGAGGTACACAGGGGTGCGGTACTTGAGCGCAATGCGCGCAGCCTCGATGGCAGCGTGGAAGCACTGCGAAGGTGTCGACGCAGCGATCACCGGCACCGGGCTCTCCGAGTTGCGCCCGAAGAGCACCATCAACAGGTCAGCCTGCTCCGGCTTCGTCGGCATCCCGGTGGACGGGCCCGCGCGCTGGATGTTCAGCATCAGCAGCGGCAGCTCGAGGGCGACGCCGAGTCCGATCGTCTCCGCCTTGAGAACGACGCCAGGCCCGGCTGAGGTGGTCACCCCGAGCGCGCCCCCGAAGGCCGCCCCCAGAGCGGCACCAGCAGCGGCGATCTCATCCTCGGCCTGGAACGTGATCACGCCGAAGTTCTTGAACCGCGCGAGCTCCTCGAGGATCGAGGACGCCGGCGTGATCGGGTAGGCGCCCAGGAAGAGCGGCAGGCCGGAGAGCTTCGACGCGGCGATCAGGCCGTACGAGAGCGCGTTGTTGCCCGTGATCTGGCGGTAGGTCCCGGGCGCAAGCTTCGCGGGGGCGATCTCGTAGGAGACGGCAAAGTCCTCCGACGTCTCGCCGTAGTTGTAGCCGGCCCGGAACGCGCGGGTATTCGCCTCGGCGATCTCCGGGCGCTTGCCGAACTTCGTCCCGATGAACTCGAGCGTCCCCTCTACCGGGCGGTGGTAGAGCCACGACATCAGGCCGAGCGCAAAGAAGTTCTTCGACCGCTCGGCCTCACGCGAGGTGACGCCCTCGATCCCCTTCAGCGCTTCGATCGTCATCGCGGTGAGCGCGACCTCGTGCAGGTGGTAGTTCGCGAGCGAGCCGTCCTCGAGCGGGTTGGCCGCATAGCCGGCCTTCTGGAGGTTCCGATCGTTGAACGCGTCGGTGTTGACGATCAGCGTGCCACCGGGCGGGACGTCCTCGAGGTTCGCCTTCAGCGCGGCCGGGTTCATCGCGACGAGCACGCCCGGCCGATCTCCCGGCGTGAGAATGTCGTGGTCCGCGAAGTGCACCTGGAAGCCTGAAACACCCGGGAGCGAGCCGGCAGGCGCGCGAATCTCGGCGGGGAAGTCAGGGAACGTCGCAAGGTCGTTCCCGAGGAGAGCGGTCTCGCTGGTGAAGCGGTCGCCGGTGAGCTGCATCCCGTCGCCGGAGTCGCCGGCAAATCGGACAATGACGTGATCGAGCTGCTCGACAGGCTTCGTTCTTGTTCCCATTGCTCTCTGCCAGAGGGTACCGAGAGAAGCTACGGGTACCGGCTGGCTACCGGGTGGTGACTGTCCCTCGCCGAGATGTGACAGACGAGGGACAGTCGAGCATCGGGCGGTCAGGCGGCTACGAGCCGGAGCCGGCGCTCGGGAACGCCGTCTTGATCGCAGCCTCGTCGGACGAGAGCTTCGAGAGGAGCGCATCGATCTTGCCGGTAATCTCGCCTGCCTTCGCGCACAGTGCAGGCGGGCTCGCCTCGGCGCACTTGGTCTTGATCTTCGACTCGACCTTCGTGAGGAAGAACTTAGCCCTGTCCATGCGGCGGACGGCGCGATTCGCGACCCGCTCGCACTGCTTCGGCGCGTTCGCGACGAGGCAGCGAGACGAGAACTTCTGGAAGCGCGCATCGAGACGTGCCGATGCCTTGTCGAGGCGCGCCGACAGCTTGCTCCCGTCGTGAACCGCGGACGGCGAGCCGCTGCCGCCGTCGTCCGCGAACGAGATTGCGGGCACAGCCAGCGCGGCAACCACGGCGGCGAGGATGAGAACTCGTTTGCTCATGTGCGAAGTGCTCCTTCTGGATGGCGAATGGTCCGTCTGAGGATCGCCGGAGCGTGTAAGCGAGATTCGGAGCCCAAGTAAGTCGCGCGTAAAGCCTCTACGAGGCACGTCGACGTACGACAGCGATCCCCCACGCCTCGCCCGAGGCAAAGAGGCGGTCAGGATCGACGTCGTCGAGCCAGCCGAGGAAGTGCCGCTCGGGCTCGTCGGCGGTCGAGCCGTAGACCGCCGCCCGATCAGGAGGCGCCGGTGGCGGCACGCCCGCCGCGAGCTCCTCGAGCCTGCGCTCCGCCTCTTCCGCCGCCGGTCCTTCCGCATAGCCCTTGCCCATCAACGCCTCCGGTCGCGCTCGAGATCAGGCCGTAGGCTGGATACCGCATAGAGCACGACGTACGCCAGCACGAGGAAGACCGCGTAGCCGACTGTGGCCGCGACTGCTCGTCGGCTCGCGAGGGAGTCCGTGGCGTGCGCGATGACGAACTGGACGAGCCGCCCCGGACGAACGAGGGCGTCCCAGCTGTTCAGCCGGGCGAAGCGGCCGAGAACGACGCCCGCGCTGCAGAGGGCGAGCACCGGCAGCAGCACCGCCCAGCCGCGCCGCGGGCCGAGCGTCCGCAACGCAACGCTGTGGACGAGAAAGACCGAGCCGAGGCCGAGCAGGAGGCCGGTGCCGGCGAACGCCGAGATCATCGCGCCGTCGTACCAGAGCGGCGCACCCGGGATCCGCCCGAGGTGCACGAGGTCGGTAACCATGTAGGGCGCGTTCGGCAGGAACAGCAGCCAGATCCCGCCGAGCGCGGCGAGCAGCCACCGCGGCCGGCCGCGGCGCCAGCAGTCGTAGAAGACGACTGCAACGACAAACGGGATCCACGCAAGCTCCAGATTCCAGATCAGGAACCCGTAGTCGTTCGATCCGATACGCCAGGCGCGCACCCAGACAAGCGCGAGGCAGAACCCGGAGGCGAGGACGAGCGCGAACATCGTCGCGACCCGTCTGTCACTCAGGCGCCGCATCTCCACCTTCCGGCCGATGTTCGTCGAGCAGTCGCTGCAGATCGAATGGGGCGTTCCGCATCGCCAGTGCGCCATCTCCATCTTTCGGCCAGTCTTCCTGGGGGCGGTCGCGATAGAGCTCGACACCGTTCCCGTCCGGGTCGTGGAGGTAGATCGCCTCGCTCACGCCGTGGTCGGTTGCACCCTCGATGGAGATACCGGACGCGAGGACACGGCGCAACGCATCCGCCAGAGTCGCGCGATCCGGATAGCGGACGGCGACGTGGTACAGGCCGGTCGTGCCGCGAGGCGGCGCCGATCCTCCGGCGCTCTCCCAGGTATTCAGCCCGATGTGATGGTGGTAGCCCCCCGCGGAGATGAATGCCGCCTGCGATCCCATGCGGGCCTGGAGCTCGAAGCCGAGCGTGTCCACCCAGAAGGCGAGCGCACGGTCGAGGTCGGCGACCTTGAGATGCACATGCCCGATGTCGACGCGAGGATCGATCATTCTTCGCTCAGAGTAGCTCCGGCGGCTGCCCAGAGGCAGTAGGCGAGCCAGTGCACCCCGAGAATGTCAGTTTGCAAAGCAAGCAGGAGCACGGCGCCGAACGCCGAGAAGAGCCATGCGGACCGTCCCCACAGCCCGCGCAGGATGGCGAGGCTCCAGGCGGCGAACACGAACATTCCGGCGAGGCCGGTCTCCACCCCTAGCTGCGTGTACGTGGACTCGCCCGCGAGGATCTCGACACTGGTTCGCTTCGCTTCCGTCCCGGCGTTCCCGAGCCCGAATCCCAGCGGCTGGTGGGTCACCGTGCGGAGGCCGTCCCGGAGGTTGCGCCAGTGGCTCGAGAGTGACGTGTCACCCGCCGAGAACGGATCGCCGCCAGCAGAGTGCGGCTGGTGTGCGTTTGCACGCAGGACGACGAGTTCCGACGCTGTGTAGCTCGTCGACGGGCCGATCGACGAGTAGACCGCGAAGAAGCCTACTGACACGCCTGCGACGACCGCCGCCAGTGCGACCGGCCGCCAGCGGCGCTGTGCGGCGGCGAGCAGCACGAGCCCGGCAGCGAGAGCGAGCGTCGCAGCGCGCGTGTGCGTCCACAGGAGACCGGCGAAGCAGACGAGGGCTGCGAGCACAGCCCACCGCGTGAGTCGCTCGCGCGCTGCGAGGAAGAGCAGCACGACGAAAAGGAGGTACGCGGTAGCCAGCGGGCTGAGGAAGGTCGAAACGAGGCGCCGGATCGGGTTCGTCTCGTCACCCGTGTTGTAGACCCAGTTCTCGGGCAGACCGGACAGCCCCTTGCCGTAGTCGAGCGACAGTTGCTCCTTGAACCAGCCGGGGACTCCCGAGTCGCGCCACCACTGCAGTGGCACGAGATAGACATCGACGAGCCCCCACACCGAGAGCGCCGCGCCGACGGCGACCGCTAGCCACGCGAGGCGTGTTCGATCCTTCGCCTGGAGCGCGACCAGCCGACCAAGCACGTAGGCAGCGACGGGAACGAGATCGTGGCGTAGCGAGTAGAGGACTCCCTTGGTTGTCGCGTGGCCGTCGAGCCAGCCCTGCGGGAGGATCGCGTACACGACGACGAACGCGACGTAGAGCACCGCGAGCCTGTCGGCCGCAGTCGCAAGCGGCAGCCGGCGCGCGTGCCATGCGGCGACCGCAACGGCGGCGGCCAACAGCACCTCTTTCCACGCGGCGACGACGTCGAGCCCACGGCCCCTGAGCCCTGCGTCCCACAGCTCGGCCAGCACGAGGTTGTGGAGTGCGAGCCCGACGACGAAGACGGCAAGCGCGATGCGCGGAAGACGCGCTGTCACGTGATCGCCACGAGCGTCAGGCCGAGGTTCACGATCCGTACGGGAACAGGAAAGAGCGCACGCAGCTCTGACGAGCCGAGCAGACGGTTCTCCTTCGCCCAGGGCTTACGAGCAAGGTCGTACGCTCGATTCGACGCGCTCTCGGGAAGCCAGTGAACGAGTGGCAGGCGCGTGTGTACCTCGATCGGGAACCAGCGATTGGGCGTCGTCAGGAAGACGCGCCCGGCGACGCGCAGCGCTTCCCGGACGAACGCCCGCTGCCGATCAGCGTCGCCGACGTGCTCGAGCACCGCGTTCGAGAAGTAAAGGTCGAACTGGCGATCGGCGAACGGCAGCGCGCACCCGTCACCCTGCATATAGGCGATCTGCGGGTACCGCTCCCGGAAGCCCGCACCGTCGTGGAGCCCGACGGCGGTGATCCGCTCGCGCCAGGGATAGAGCTCTTCGAAGAAGTTGTGGGTCGCGCAGCCTTCCTGGCCGCCGGCGCCACCGAAGCCGACCTCGTCTGCCCCAACATCAAGAACGGTCGACTCAGCCGTCGGCTTCATCTCCTCCAGGAAGAGGCGCAGCTTGCGTCGGCGCGACCGCAGCGAGACGGCGTCGGCGAGCGTCATCCCGGCGACGGTAGCGCGAGCGGCGGCGCGCGGGCGGGCCAGCGGCGCACCGAAGTAGGGTTGGCTGCATGGTTGAAGCCGTTGTCGCCCCCGCCGGGCCATACCGCCTCCGCTTGATGGCGCCTGCGGGCCACTGGTCGGCGCCGCTTGCCGATGGGACGACGGTCGGCGCGTGGCAACGACCCGACGGTCGCGTCGTCATCAGAGCTACCGGCGAAGAGCAACTCGCCAAAGCGCGTTTCATGCTGGCACTCGACGACGACACCGCCGAGTTCCACCACCGCTTCGCCGACGACGTGCTTCTCGGCCGCACGGCCCGAGCTTTCATCGGCTGGCGCCCACTCCGGCTGCCGACCGTCGCCCACGCAGCGCTCCGTGCGATGTGCGGGCAGCTCGTCGAGTCGCGTAAAGCCAGGCAGATCGAGCGCGCGATCCTGCGCTCGTGCGGCAGCCCGGTGGCGACGCGCGAGACGCTATGCGCCCTGTCGACCGCCGATCTCCGCGCGAACGGCCTGGCCGCAAGCAGGGCGGCCACACTCGTCCGCCTCACCGGCTCGATCGACTTGGAGCGCCTCCGCGAGCATCCAACGACGACCGTGTTCACGCGCCTGACGAGGGAACGCGGCGTCGGCCCCTGGTCGGTAGGAGTGATCGCGCTCGAAGGCCTCGGTCGCTACGACGCAGGCCTCGTCGGCGATCTCGGCCTGATCAAGCTCGTGTCCGCGCTACGAGGTCGGCCCGCCGACGCGCACGAGACCGCCGAGCTCCTCGAGCCGTACGGCGAGTGGCAAGGCTTGGCGGGCGAACTACTGCTCCACGGCTGGACGAAAGGCCTCGTTCCCGGCGCCGACCCCGACGTCGCGCGCCGCACCCGCCTACGGGCACGGCGTGCTGCCTAGACCGTGGCCGCTTAGACTTCCGCGATGCCTGTCGACGAACGACGCATTGCGGTCCTAGGCGCCGGCAAGATCGGCGAGGCGCTGATCTCCGGGCTCCTGAGCTCCGAATGGCGCTCGCCCGGCGACATCGTCGCCACCGGCCGCCGCCCCGAACATCTGTCGGAGCTGCACGAGCGTCACGGCATCCGCACGACACTTTCCAACCCCGACGCCGCCACGCGGGCGGCCCTGGTCGTGGTCGCCGTGAAGCCGCAGGACATCGACGTGCTGCTCGCCGAGGTTCGCGACGTGATCACGCCCGAGCAGACCGTGCTCTCGATAGCAGCGGCCATACCGACCGCCGCCGTCGAGCGACGCCTCGGCGACGGCGTGCCCGTGGTGCGGGCGATGCCGAACACGCCGTCCGTCGTCCACGAGGGGATCGCCGGGCTGTGCGCGGGCGTGCACGCAGGCGAGGCGCATCTCAAGCTCGCGGAGGAAGCGCTCCTGCATCTCGGCGCCGTCGTCCGCGTCGCCGAGCCGTACATGGACGCCGTCACCGCGGTCTCCGGCTCGGGCCCCGCCTATTTCGCACTGTTGTCGGAGGCCATGATCGAGGCCGGGATCCTGCTCGGGCTCTCGCGCGAGATCTCAACGCAGCTCGTTGTCCAGACGATGCTCGGGACAGCGAAGCAGTTGCGCGACCAGAAGTTGCACCCAGTCGAGCTGCGCGAGATGGTGACCTCGCCCGGCGGAACGACGATCGCCGCTATCCGTGAGCTCGAGATGGCCGGCGTGCGAGCCGCGTTCCTGAATGCGATCCAGGCCGCGATGAACCGCGCTCGCGAGCTCGCTTCCGACGACCAGTAGCCCAAGAGGCCGACCGATCGACTAGTCAGTCAACGCGGACTATCCTCGCGGAATGGGTGAGCTGCGCGAGGTGGTGTTCGTCGACGGCGTCCGCACAGCGTTTGGCCGGGCGACACCCGACGGCGTCTTCGCGAAAACCCGAGCCGACGACATGGTCGTCAAGCTCGTACGCGAGCTGCTGCGCCGCAATCCATCGCTGCCGCCTGAGCGAATCGGAGACGTCATCGTCGCCGCTACCGCGCAGGTCGGCGACCAGGGGCTGACGCTCGGACGGGACGTCGCGCTGCTCGCCGGCCTCCCGCATTCGGTGCCCGGCTTCGCGCTCGACAGGATGTGCGCCGGCGCGCTCACGGCGACGACGACCGGCGCGGGCGAGATCGCCATGCGCGCCGCCGACGTCGTGATCGCAGGCGGCGTCGAGCACATGGGCCACCACCCGATGGGCAGCGAAGTCGAGTTCAACCCGCGCTTCGTCGCCGAGCGCTTGATCGACGAGAGTGCCGCGGTCATGGGGCAGACCGCCGAGAACCTCCACGACGTCCTCCCTCACCTCTCGCGCGAAGACGCGGACGCCTACGCGGTGGCGTCGCAACGCAAAGCGAGCGCCGCGTGGGACGCCGGTGAGATGGACGGGATCGTCGTACCGATGGCCGTCTTCGGCGACGCCGGCTGGATAGTGACGGGGCGCGACGAGTTTCTGCGACCCGGGACAACGCTCGAAGCGCTCTCAGGTCTCCGCACGCCGTTCCGCGCCGGCGGACGAGTCACGGCTGGAAACTCAGCCGGCCTCACGGACGGCGCGACCGCGTGTGTGCTTGCCGTGGAGGAGACCGCCCTGGAGCTCGGCCTCGTGCCGAAGATGCGGCTCGTCGGCTTCTCATACGTTGGCGTCGAGCCGCACCTCATGGGGCTCGGGCCGGTCCCGGCGACGAAGAAGCTTCTCGACCAGACCGGCGTGACGCTCGACGAGATCGGGATCTTCGAGCTGAACGAGCCCTTCGCCGTGCAGGTCTTGAGCTGGTGCGATGGCATGGGCATCGCACCGGACGACCCGCGACTCAACCCGTACGGCGGCGCGATCGCGTGCGGTCACCCGCTGGCCGCGACCGGCGTCCGCCTCATGGCCCAGCTCGCGCACGGCTTCGAACGGCACCCTGCTGCCCGCTACGGCCTCACCGCCCTGTGCATTGGCCTCGGCATGGGCGCCGCGCTGCTCTGGGAGAGCTGCGTTGGCGGATAGCTCGAAGCCGGTGACACACTTCAAGCTCCGTCCGCTAGCCACGCGCGCCGGCCAGGTTGCGCTCGTCACGATCGACAACGGCGCGGACTGGCGCAAGCCGAACACCTTCGGGCGCGAGGCCCTCACCTCGCTGCGCGACGTACTGGTCGAGCTGCACTCGGGTGACTGGCGCGGCCTGCTCCTGACGGGGAAGCCGCTCGTCTTCGCAGCCGGCGCCGATATCGACGAGTTCCCAGGCATGACCGCCGTCCGGGCACGCGAAGCGGGCCGCGCCGGTCACGAGCTGTTCGGCGCACTGCGCGCACTTCCGTTCCCGACACTCGCAGCGATGAACGGAGCGGCGCTCGGGGGCGGCATCGAGATCGCGCTGCACTGTGATTACCGAACGATCTCGTCAGGAGTGCGTCACATCGCGCTACCCGAAGTCTCGCTCGGGATCATCCCCGGCTGGGGCGGAACGCAGCTCGTGCCGCGCCTCATCGGCGCGAAGCGCGCGGTCGAACTGATCGTCTCGAACCCACTACGTCAGAACCGGATGCTGACCGGCCCGAAGGCGTTCGAGCTCGGGCTCGCCGACGCGCTCCTCGATCCTGTCGAGTTCGTCGACGAATCGCTCGCCTTCCTCCTCGCGCGCATCGAAAAGCAGGCGCCGAAGCCCGAGCGAGCCGCCGATCTCTCGGACGCCACCGAGATCTGCCGCCGAGCCCGCCTCCAGGTCGACGATCAAGTACACGGCGCCGCACCGGCCCCGTATCGCGCGCTCGACCTGATCGAAGGCGCTGCTACCTGGACGCTCGAGGAGGGCTACGCCGCGGAGGAGGACGCGCTGGCCGACCTGCTTCCCGGCCCGCAGGCGCAGGCCTCGATCTACGCCTTCGACGTCGTCGAGCGCCGCGCGAAGCGCCAGCCTGCGCTCGCTGCCGAACCCGCGCGCGTCGCCCAGGTCGGCATCGTCGGCGCCGGCCTGATGGCACGACAGCTCGGGCTGCTCTTCCTCCACCGCCTCGAAGTGCCGCTCGTCCTCCGCGACCTGACGCAGGAGCAGGTCGACGATGCCATCGCCTGGATCCGGGGCGAGCTCGAGAGCCTCGTCGCCAAGGGGCGGCTCGCCGAGCCGAAGGCACGCTTCCTCGCCTCACTCGTCTCCGGCGGCACCTCGTACGACGTCTTCGCCGGCTGCGATCTCGTGCTCGAGGCGGTGTTCGAGGAGCCGCTGGTGAAACGCGAGGTCTTCGCCGCAGTCGAAGCTGTCGTCTCCCCGGATTGCATCCTGGCGACGAACACGTCGTCGCTGTCGGTCACCGAGATGGGTGCGGAGCTCGCGCATCCGGAGCGGGTCGTCGGCATGCACTTCTTCAACCCGGTGGCGCTGCTGCCGCTCGTCGAGTTGATCCGCACGCCGCGCACCGACGACAGGACGCTCGCGACTGCCTGGGCCGTGACGAGCGGGCTCAAGAAGCGCGGCGTCCTCGTCCGCGACGCGCCGGCGTTCGTCGTCAACCGCATCCTGACCCGGATGACGACGGTGCTGATGGCCGGCCTCGAACGCGGCAACTCTGTCGAGGAGACCGACGAGTCGGTGCTGCGGCTCGGACTGCCGATGGCGCCGTCGGTCCTGCTCGGGATGGTGGGACCGCGTGTCGCGAACCACGTGCTCGAGACACTGCACACGGCGTACCCGGACCGCTTCCCACTGTCCGCAACGCTTGCTAACCTCGCGTCCGGGGACACAGGATCGGGTGACACAGGGATCGTTGTCGCGAAGCACGCACCAAGCTCCGTCGAGGAGCTGACGACAGCTGTGCTCGAAGCCCTGGCAGACGAGATTCGCCGCCTGCTCGAGGAAGGCGTTGTCGAGTCGGCAGCCGATGTCGACGCCTGCCTGATCCTCGGCGCCGGTTTCCCGCTCTTCCTCGGCGGGCTCACGAAGCATCTCGATCAGACAGGTGTCTCGGACCGGGTAATCGGCTGCAAACTGGCCGAAATCCACGCTTCGTCCAGCTGACCTGTCGTCATCCGACGTCGTCGGGTATGCTCCGATGAGCGACGCTCGACCGTTGAAGCATGTGCGAGCGCGCTGGATCCCTTCAGAGCAGCACCTGTGCGTGCTGCGCTCATGCACGAAGCGACACTTCACCCGACAACGACGTCGGAGTCGACCGAGAGCCTCGAGGCTCTGGCGCTCCGAGCACAAGCCTGGTACGGCGAGCCGTTCCTGCACCCCGGGGAGGACCCGGGGAAGGCGCTCGCCTCGGGCACAGCACGTCGTGCTGCACTCGAGGACGCCGCGGCGGAGATGGACGCAGGCCGTACAACACCGTCACCCCGCTGGAAGGTGCGCTACGGCTTGATGCTCGGCCTGGAGCGCGTCCTCGCGTCGCCATCGCCTGCCACAGCTACGGGCACGGAGCTCCGCCGGCATCAGATCGATGCCCTCGCAGGGATGCTCACTGAGTTGATCGCGGCGAACCAGAGGGACGCCGACGAGAACGGGAACGGCAACGGATCGGTCACGACCGAGCTCGACGAGACCGAGGAGGAAGATGACGACGAGGATGCGGGGCTGATCGACGAAGACGTCGACGAGCTTGTCCCCGTCGCCGACGACCCCGGAGCAAGCCGCCGCTACCGCTTCCGGCATCCGACTGCTTCCGGAAAGACGATTGCTGCCGCCGGCTTCGTCGAGTCTGCACGCCACCTTGGCATCCTCATCCTCACCCACCGTCGGCTCCTGGTCTCCCAGTTCACGCGCGACCTGACGACCGAGGGCTACGGCGACCGGCTGACGCCCGCCATCGAAACCGGCCTCGAGCCGCTGCGGGACGACCCGATCACGATCCAGACCTACGCCTGGTTCGCCCGTCACTCGGGCTCGGTCAGCCGCACTGCGTACCAGCTCGTGATCTGCGACGAGGCGCACACCGCTCTCGGCGAGAAGACGAGCGCCGCGATCCGCAGCCTCCCGGAGCCGCTCTACATCGGGATGACGGCAACCGAGGAGCTGATCGCGAAGCAGGTGTCGGATGTCTTCCCAGCTTCGGTCGACGACCTGCCTCTGGCCGACGCCGCGCGCCGCGGGCTCATCGCTCCGCTTCGCTGCCTTCGCGTCCCGCCTGCCGCCGCGATCAACGCAGTCCCGATCATCGGCGGCGACTTCGAGGAGCGCGCACTCGCCGCCGCCCTCGACCATCAGGCTCTCAATCAGGCGGCCGCAAGCCTCTACCGTGAACGGTTCGGCTCGACCCCCGGCATCGTGTACGCCGCCGGCGTCGAGCACGCGTACAACCTCGCACAGGAGTTTCGCGCTGCCGGGCTCAAGGCAGAGGCCGTCTCGGGTCGTACACCTCCGGTCAAGCTTGCCGAGACGCTCGCCGCCTACGAGCGGGGCGAGATCAACGTCTTGATCAACGCACAGCTCCTCGCCGAGGGCTGGAACTCTCCGCGTGCCACCGTGTGTTTCCACCTTGCGCCGACTGCGTCGCGCCGCGTGTACCAGCAACGGATCGGGCGCATCATGCGGATGCACCCGCGCAAGGAAGCAGGCATCGTCGTCGACTTCACGCCGAAGTCGGCGACCCACAACGACCGCGTCGTCTCGTTGCACTCCCTACTCGGAGCCGACTTCTATCGCGAAGGCGCCCGCGTCACGCCCGCCCCGCGCCGCCGCCAGCAGCGCCGCGCACGCCGCAAGCTGTCTCCGGTGCCGTGGCTTGTCCCGGTGACACCCGATGTCGCCCGGCGGCTGATGGTCATCCAGCGCGAGTGGCAGCGGATCGACCCGAAGTATCTGGACGACGACGAGCAGCGCTTCTGGGCGACGATCGCCGGCCGCAACATCCGTTTCGATCAGCGCGCCGAGTTCGCACTCGTCTTCACCGAAGGCCGTGCCCGCAAGGGAGCGCTGGACGCGTTCCTCTCGGTCTGCGCGGCCGAGAACCCCAACCGGCGGCTGCGGCTGACTGCTCTCGCCGATCGCGTCGCGACACCGGTGGAGCGTGCGGACTTCGACGACCTGGTGACGCTCGTGACGCAAGCGCCCCCGTGGGAGAAGGATCGCGCCGCCGGCGTCCGCACGCTGTTACGGGCAATCGGGGATGGAAAGGCCAGCGCGCCCGACCAGATCCTCGCACGCTGGACGTGGAAGCTCGCGCGCGCGACGCGCAAGATCCAGGATCGCCGCGCAAGCCAGGAGTTCCCAGAGGCCAAGCGGCTCCTGGGTGCTGCCGCGAACTCCCGTGGGCATCGTCACGAAGAGAACCTCGCCCAGCTCGTTAAGGTCGCGAAGGCGCTACCGATCCAAGGCGGTGCGGCGCTTCTCGCCTCAGCCGAGGGGTACACGCCCCGTGCGAACGGACTGCTCGATGCGGCGCGCGAAGAGATCGGGACGATCAACGAGGTAGCAAACGCGCTCGCCGAGAACCTGCCTGCGCCCAAGGCTCCAGCCCGGAAGTCACGCCGGCGCCGCAGACGGCGTCGCGGGCCAGCGGGCGAGAACGGGAATGGCGTAGCGACGTCGCCCGGCGCGGAGCCGCAAGCTCCGGGCGAGCCACAGGCTGGCGCACCGCCCGCCGAGAACGGGGCCTCGGCGGCGCCGTAACCCGCTCGTAAGATCCCGCCTTTACCCTGAGAGGCGATGCTCGTCCTCCTCGGTGTCGGCTTCCTCGCCGGCCTGGTCACGGCCCTCTCGCCATGCGTGCTGCCGGTTCTGCCGATCGTCCTCGCCGGCGGGGCGAGCGGTCGGCGCCCGCTCGCGATCATCTCAGGCCTCGTGGCGAGCTTCACCGTCTTCACGCTCACGGCCGGCTGGCTGCTTCACAGGCTGGGCCTGCCGGATGACCTCTTGCGCAACATCGCCATCGCGCTGCTGTTCGTCGTCGCAGCGACCCTCCTCCTGCCGCAGCTCGGCGACCTGGCCGCCCGCCCTCTGGAGCGGCTCGCCCGCCGACCCGCGGGCGATCTAGGCGGCGGGTTCCTGCTCGGGGTCAGCCTCGGGCTGGTTTTCGTCCCGTGTGCAGGGCCAGTGCTTGCCGCGATCACCGTGCTGATTGCAAACAGCAACGTCGGTGCCGAGGGTGTGCTCCTCACGCTTGCGTATGCGCTCGGCGCCGCGTTGCCATTGCTCGCGATCGCCTTCGCCGGTCAAGGTCTCGCTGGACGGTTGCGTTCCCACGCCGAGGTCGTCCGTCGCGTATCGGGCGTCCTGATCCTCGGCACGGCCATCGCGATCGCCTTCGGCCTCGATCGGAACCTCCAGACGTTCATACCTGGGTACACCCAGGCCGTTCAGGATCGCGTCGAGCAAAGTGCCTCAGCCTCGAAGGAGCTCCGCAAGCTGACGGGAGCGCGCGACATCACCAAGACCGCCTCGGCGGCGCCGGCCAAAGGTGACACCTCCGGCCTACGCGACTACGGCCCCGCGCCGGACTTCGCAGATGTCACCGAGTGGGTCAACACCAAGCCGCTCACCCTCGCAGGGCTCCGCGGCAAGGTCGTGCTGATCGACTTCTGGACGTACTCCTGCATCAACTGCCTGCGCACGCTGCCGCATGTCGAAGCGTGGGCCGCCCGGTACCAGAAGGCCGGTCTCGTCGTCGTCGGCGTCCACACACCGGAGTTCGCATTCGAGCACGTCCCGTCGAACGTGAAGTCGAACGCGCGCCGCCTTGGCGTCCGGTATCCGATCGCGATCGACAACGGTTACGGCACCTGGAACGCCTGGGGAAACCAGTACTGGCCGGCGGAGTACCTCATCGACCGCAACGGCCATGTCCGCGAAGCGCATTTCGGCGAGGGCGAGTACGACAAGACCGAGGGGGCGATCAGAGCGCTTCTCGGCGCGCCGACCAACCTGCCGGCGAGCGCGACCGGGATCGCAGACGCGACACCGACAGGCTCCCTCACGCCCGAGTCGTATCTCGGTTCGGCCCGCCTCGCGCGGTATGCCGGCAGCACGATCGTCTCCGGTCGACTTCACACCTACCGTCTTCCACCGCACCTCGCGCCGGACGAGCTCGCCTATGGCGGGGCGTGGACAGTCGAACCGGAGCGGATCCTCGCCGGCCGCGACGCACGGCTCCAACTCGAATACCTCGGGCGAAAAGTCTACATCGTCCTCGGTGGCAGCGGCACGATGACGGTGGCGGTGGACGGCAGACGAACGAGCACGATCCGTATCAACGGCGACCGGCTCTACACGGCAGTCGATCGCACCCAATCCGGCCGGCACCTGCTCGAGCTGGCCTTTTCACCCGGGATACTCGCCTACTCGTTCACCTTCGGCTAAGCAGGCGAGGGCGAGGCACGCCTCGCCCCTACGCCGGCGGCTCGTCGTCGCTGTTCTCCTCGCGATCACGGAGAAACCTTGTCAGTTCCGCTGCGATCGAGTCTCCGGACGGGATGCCCCGCTCCTCGACGAGCTCCTCGAGCGAGTCGGCGCGGCGCTCCAACTCCTCGACGTACGACGACGTCTCGGCATCGGTCGACACCGCCTCGGACACCTGCTCGGCGTACGTCGCCTCGGCCTCGGCGAGCTCGCCGATATCGATCGGCGTCCCGAGCAACGTGGCAAGCCGCTCACACAGGGCCCGTGCCGCACGGGGGCTCGGCGCAAGCGACACGTAGTGCGGCACAGCAGCCCACAAGCTCACTGATGCCATGTCCGCCGCGCGACACGCGTCGTGGAGAACGCCGACGATGCCGGTCGGGCCTTCGTAGCGCGAATGCTGCAGGTCAAGCTCCTCGACGAGCTTCGAGTCGGTCGCCGAGCCCGTCACAGGCGACGGGCGGGTGTGCGGAACATCGGCGAGCAAGGCGCCCAGCGTGACCACGAGCTCGACCTGGAGGTCGCGAGCGAGGCTGACGATCAGTCCCGCGAACGCACGCCAGCGAAAGTTGGGCTCGACGCCGAGCAGGACGATCGCGTCACGGTCCGCCCCCGGGATGGCGCCATGGTAGAAGGCGTTCTCGGGCCACACGATTCTGCGCGTCATACCCTCGTCCAGCGAGACGTGGGGTCGGGTCGCCTGGAAGTCGACGAACCCTTCCGGATCGATGTCGGCGAATCGCTCTGCCTCCCACAGACGCGCGAGGTAACCGCCCGCGAGCGTGGCTGCCTGGCCACCGTCGTTCCAGCCCTGGAACGCAGCGACCAGCACAGGCTTCCGCAGCGCGGGCCGCTCGGTGATCCGCAGGTCAGGGCTCTCCACGCGGTGAGCTTACTGGCGCACGAGCGCGGCAGGCGGTCGCCAGATCGCGTAGACGAGTGCGACCGTCAGCGCCCAGATCGCCGCGCCGAGCGACACGTGGATCAGCACGAGCCACCACGGCAAGTGGGTGCGGTACTGCACTTCGCCGAGAATGCCCTGAACGACGAGGACGGCGAGCAGCGCAGCAGCGATCACCGCGACGCCGGGGGCCTCTCGCCGGTGACGAGCGAGCCACCCGCCGATCAAGAGGTACCCGATGCCGAACACGGCGACGATCCGCACGTGGACATAAACCGCGTCGACGATCCCGACCCCGAGCCGCCGGATGTCCGTCCCACCGGAGTGCGGTCCGGAAGCACTGACAACCGCTCCGGAGACGACCAGCACGAGGCATGCGGGTAGCCCGGCCAACGCAGCCCACCGCCACCACCTCGGACCGACGCCGGCCGCGCCGCCTGAGTAGAGGCGCCAGCCCTCGAACGCGACTGCAACCGCTCCACCGAGTGCGGCGAGAGCAAGGAGGAAGTGGCTCATCACGAGCAGCGGATGGAGCTTGAAGATCACAGTGATCCCGCCGAGCGGAATCTGGGCCGCGGTTCCCAGGAAGACGAGCAGCGCCCCACGTCGGGCGCCGGCAGAGAGTCCGCGCACGCGTCGTGCCGCAAGCCAAACCAGGAGCGAGACGATGATGGCGCCGAGCGAGATAACGCGGTTCCCGAACTCGATGAACGCATGGCCGCCCTTCTCCGGGAAAGGTGTCGAGCCGCACTTTGGCCAATGGTCGCACCCGAGCCCTGATGCTGTGAGCCGGACGACCGCTCCCGTTGTGACGACGACGTACAGCGAGAGCACCGATGCGACGGCGATCCGCAGGAAGCCTGCCGCCGAGACCTCCCGCACACGTACCCGGGCGAACACCGACTCCACAGAGCCAGTGTAGGCGCGGTCAACCGAGCGAGACGCCGGCGCCTTCTCCCACGTTGCCGATCCGCTGCAGAAACAGCCCGCTGCTCGCAAAGCTCGCTTCGAGCACTGCGGCCTTCGCCGCCGGCAACGAGACGAGGAGCCCACCGGCGGTCTGTGGATCGTGCGCCAACGCTTCGAGCGCAGGTGCGCAGGTCACCGTGACATGCGGATCGGCAAACTCGCGGTTGCGGCGATCGCCGCCGGTGCGCACGCCGGCCTCGGCGAGGTCGAGCGCCCCGGGCAACGCAGGTAGCGCAGCGGCGTCCAGAGCCAGGCGCACGCCGCTGCGCGAGGCAACCTCGTGCGCATGTCCGAGCAACCCGAAGCCCGTGACATCCGTGACCGCATTGGGCGAGAATGGGCGAAGAGCATCCGCCGCCCCGCGGTTCAGCGTCCGCATCGCCGCGACCGCTGCGGCGAGCGCGCCGTCCGGTGCGATCCCGTCCCGCTGCGCCTGCAGGACGAGACCCGTGCCGAGCCGCTTCGTGAGAAAGAGCGCGTCTCCGGGCTTCGCCCCGCTCTTCGGCCAGATCCCTGCTGGATGAACCATGCCGACGACGGCCAGGCCGTACTTCGGCTCGGCGTCGCGAATCGTGTGCCCACCAGCGAGAATTGCGCCTGCCGCACGCACCGCCTCGTCGGCGCCGGCGAGAATCTCACCGAGTACCTCGGTGGGCAGTTCCTCCGGAAACGCGGTGATCGACAATGCGAGAAGCGGCGCGCCCCCCATTGCGAACACGTCGTTGAGCGCGTTCGTCGCCGCTATCGCACCGAAATCACGCGGATCGTCGACAACGGGTGGGAAGAAATCGACCGTGAACACGAGGGCGCGCTCGTCGTCGAGGCGGTACACCGCCGCATCGTCGGCCGGGTTCAGCCCGACCAGGAGATCCTCCGCCTCGGCGGGAACGAGGCCGGCGAGGAGCGTCTCGAGACGAGCGGCAGAGTACTTCGCAGCACAACCCCCTGCCCGGGCCAACGAGGTCAGAGGGACTGACGACGCGATCTCGCTCACCGCACGAGTGTACGCAGGAGTCCCCTCGGCGATGCCGAAAGGCACGAACGGAGAACTCTCCCTCGAGTGTCTCCGCTTCCCCTGAAGGCACGACGGCCGCCACCCCCTGGCGGCCGTCGCTTTCTAAGAGCTCGAGCGGAGCAGCGTCGCGCGAACCGTGCGTTCGAGCTCCGAGACCGAGAACGCGCCTTCGAGCCTGGCGCGAATCACGCCCTTCCGATCGACAACGAACGTGTACGGCTCGGTCGGGAGATGCCACTCTTTCACCCAGCGGTTGAAGCCCTTCGCCACGTCGTTGTTCTCGTAGATCTCGACATGGATGAAGCGCACGGGCGTCGCTGCCAGCTTCTTCGAAACCGCGTCGACCACGTCGACTACAGGGCCACACGTCCGACTTTGGCAGAACCGCGGGGTTGCGAAGGTGACGACGAACGGCACATGCGAGGCCACAGCCCGAGCAACCGAGATCCTGTAGAGCCGCGGATCGGGATGCGTCGCCGTGCTCAGCGCAGACAGCTTTCCACCGGTGCTCGCAAGCGTTGGCGTCCGCGAGGCGATCGCCTTGTCCCCGACTCGTGGCGCGCCCACTCGCTGCGCAGGAACAACCAGGTTCGCGAGGGCTCCGATCGGCTTCGAGCTGCCTGCGGGAACTGCAAGCAGCCAGTACTTTCCCGGCCTCGGCAGATTGACGTGCGAGACGTAGATCGAGCCGACCGGCGCCACAGCTCCGCCGGCGACCCCGACCGGCTCGCTATGCGCGACAGTGCGCTGGAACGGGGCATTCTTCAGACCGGTCGCCACCCAGACGCACGCGATGGGGGTCGAGATCGGGCGTGACTCGCTGTCGATGATCAGGAACGAGAAGCGGTTGCTTCCCAGCTGGAAGTCCTGGGACCCCGGGACGACGGCTATCGGCGACGAGCCGGCGAGCGCTTGCACCGTCTCCTTCGTGGGAGGCGGCGTGGTTCCAGAGCAGGACGGCGCAGAAGAACGCCCTGAGCTGCCGCAGCCCGCGAGAAGGATCCCCGCGGACAGCGCGCAACCCAGGGCGGTAACAACCACACGAGGGCGCGACATCCGCGCCCGAGTCTAGTGCACCATGTCGAAGGTCCGTCGCGGTGCACTAGCCGCAGCAACCGTGCCAGCTAGTGGCCGTCGGTCCAGCCGCGATGAAGGATCTGGCGAGCCTTCATATGGGGGAGCCTCCTTCCTAGAAGCGGATGTCTTGCAGCGTTTCCGCTGCATTGCGATACCGCCGCGCCGCCTCACGATCGTCCCCACGACGACTCGCAAGGTCACCCAACGCGACCCACGCCCCCGCTCTATGGCTGATCGACCCAAGTCGCTCAAAACTTGAGTCCGCAGCTCCGAAGCATTCCCCCGCCTCGTCCAACCGCCCACGCTCCATCAACGCACGACCGAGCACCACGTGCGCCTCTCCGATTGCCTGCAGATAGTCCTCACGGTCGTCGAGCAGCTCGAGCGCCCGCCGCGCATGGTCGTCAGCGGCGTCGTACTCCTCGAGATGCAGGTACACCGTCCCGAGGTTCCCGAGTGCCTGTGCGGCATCCGGCCTGGAGTCCGACTCGACCGCGATCGCAAATGCCGCCTTGAGCTGCTCGATCGCCTGATCCGGTTTGCCGAGAAGCAGATTCAGCCCCCCGAGATTCTGGGTCAGGCGCCCGACAGTCCGCTTGTCGTTCAGTTCCTCGTACAGCGCCTTCGCCCGCTGTGCGTAGTTGCGGGAGGCGATCGAATGCCCCATGCGCTCGGTCACCAGCGACGCCTGGAAGTAGGCATTGGCGATGGCACGGCGATCATCCATCGCCTGCGCCAACTCGAGTGCACGCTCGACATCCTCGCGCGCAGCTTCGAAGTCCCGCTGACGACGCCGGCAACGCGAGCGCCAGCCGAGAATGTCAGCGCGCAACAGGTCGCAGGGCAACTCCGACCGCTCGGCCACCGTCAGCGCCTGATCGAGCAGCCCGACCGCGGTCGCGATGCTCGCGAGCTTGTAGCGGCAAACTCCGAGCCGGAACAGGATGTCGGCACGGTCGACATCGTTGAACTCGGGAGCTTCGACCTGGGTGTGCGCCCGCTGCAGCAGCGCAATCGCCTCGCGCACGTCACCGAGCTCCATCAACGCCCAGGCCTCGCCAGCCAGAGCCCTGACCTCGAGTTCGATGCAGCCGGCGGTTCCGACCTCCGAGCTCGTCGCCCTGAACACCTCGAGCGCTTCGTCGAAGCGATGCGCCTCGCTCAACGCCTCGGCGCGAGCGAGCGTCGCCTCGAGCCGGTTGCGCACGTCGGTCGCAATGCCCGTCGCGAGGAACGACGGTGCGACGTCGAGACGCGCGGCGAGCCACTCGATGGTGTCTGCCGTCGGCCGCGTCTTGCCGCGCTCGATCTGGCTGACGTACTCCTTGGAGCACCGGTTGCCGGCCAGTTCGGTTTGTGTGAGCCCGGCTGCGATTCGCAACGAGCGGAGCCGGGCGCCAAGGCCACGGCTGGCTGGGTCGGTTGTGACCGCAGGAATCAGCTCGGACTCCATCAGTGAAGTGAACCGTACCGCAAATCACTTGACTGAGCTACTTGACTTTTTTGGACATGGCCCCTAAAGTCGCCGTCACGAACTCGCACCGGTCCACGCCAGGCCGATGCGGGAGGCGGAGCAGGCGTCGTTCAGAGAGACCGGAGCACGTGGGTGGGCCGCAGAGTCACGGGTTGCACTCTCTGAAGCGTCAGGCGAACCGCCTCAATGGAAACGTCCCCGGAAGCCGCAGCCGGGGACGTTTCCTTTTCTGGGTCTGCCACAGGCCTATAGGGCGAGGCTTGCCTCGCCCTATCCGGTGCCGAACAGCCAGCGGCGGCGTTGTGTCTTGATCGCAGCGAACTCGTCTGGGCTCAGCGGCCCGCCGAGCCGATCGGCCGTTGCCGCGAGCAGGCTCCCGCCGACAAAGATCCACGCCTCGGCATCGACGTCACGGTCGGCCGGAATCGCGCCGGCCTCCTGCGACTGGCGTAACGCCTTGGCGAAGTAATCGTGCACCTGACGCATGTGCCGCCGGACGTAGCGGCGGATCTCCTCGTCCTCGCCCGCCTCGGTGACCGCCTGCATCCAGAGATGCGGCATCAGGACCTTGAGCTCGCGCATCGCGAACGGCCCGAGCACCCGCCAGGCCTGGACCGGCCCATGCTCGGCGATTGCGGAGTCGAAGAGCGTCTCGAGGCGCCGCCACGCTTCGTCGAGGCACGCGAAGTAGAGAGCCTTCTTGGAAGGGAAGTGGCGGTAGAGGATCGGCTCGGAGACACCCGCTTCACGCGCGATCTCCGCCGTCGTCGCGCCGCTGTAGCTGCCACTCGAGAAGACGCGCAACGCCGCGTCCACGATCGCGGAGCGTCGCTCCTCGGCAGGCAGTCGGTGCCGAACCTTTCCGGGTGCCGTCGGGTCGTCTACGGCCATCAGCTTCAGGCCGCTTCTTCGGCCGCGACTGCGACCTCGCGCGAAGACGGCGCCGTCACCGCATGGCTGCGGACCAGCGTCGCCGCGACGACAGCCGCGCCGAAGGCGACGGCAGCACCGACGTAGAGCGCCTCGTGCAGGCCGGAGATGAACGCATCCACGCGCGTCGCGCCTGTGCGGAGCTCCGCGGCTTCACGGTTCGACAGGATCGCTCCCATCACCGCGATGCCGAGCGAGCCTCCGACTTGCCGGAATGTGTTGAGCATTCCGGAGCCGACACCGGCCTTGTCGACCGGGACCGAGCTCATCGCCGCGGCGGTCATCGGCGTCATGACAAGGGCCATGCCGACGCCGCCGACGACGAGCGCTGGCAGCATCATCCAGAAGGACGAATTTGCCTCGAGTTGGGCGAAGAAGAGCAGGGAGGTCCCTGTCAACGTCATGCCGCCTGCCATCAGCCCGCGCGAGCCGAGCCGATCGGAGAACCGTCCGGCGAACGGCGCAACGAAGATGATCAGCAGCGTCATCGGCAGGAACGTTGCGCCTGCCTCGGCCGCCGAGTACCCCCGCACGTTCTGCATGTAGAGGGAGATGAAGAAGAAGACGCCGAACATCGACAGCGTCACGAGAAGCGCGACGACGTTCGCGCCGACGAAGGTCGGATTGCGGAAGAGCCCGAGATCGAACATGGGCAGTCGCTGCCGCTGCTCGACGACGACGAACGCCGCGAGCGAGACGGCCGAGAGCGCGAAGAGACCGATGATCGTCGCCGATCCCCAGCCGTACCTGCTCGACTCGACGAGCGCGAAGACCAGCGCGAAGAACCCGAGACCGGACGTGATCAGCCCAGGAGCGTCGAGCCGCTGCTCATGGGAGGTGTCCTTCGACTCCCGGATCACGGTGAGTGCCGCCACGATCCCGAGAAGACCGACGGGGACGTTGATGAAGAAGATCCAGTTCCAGCCAATGTGCTCGGTGATGAGGCCGCCAACCAGTGGACCAATGGCGAGAGCCAGCGCGGACACACCCGCCCAGATACCGAGCGCAGTGCCACGCTCCTTCGGCGGGAACGTCGCGGTGATGATGGAGAGCGTCGCGGGCATCATCAGTGCCGCGCCGACACCCTGGATCACCCGGGCGATGATCAGAAATCCAGCTCCGGTCGCAAGCCCGCAGGCCAGGGACGCAAGGACGAAGATCACCAGGCCGAAGACGAAAATCCGGCGGCGCCCGAACATGTCTGCGAGCTTTCCGCCGGTCAGCATGAGCACCGCGAACGAGAGGGCATACCCCGAGACGACCCATTCGAGAGAGCTCAGGCTGATGCCTAGGTCACGACGGATCGACGGTAACGCGACGTTCACGACGGTGTTGTCGAGCATGATCATGAACAGTGCGAACGCCACAGCCACGAGCGTCCACCACTTCCGGTTCTCTTCCGCCAAGATCCGCGCCTTCATCTGCCCACCTTTCGTCGCTCAAGCTAGTGCGCACTAAGTTAGCACACACTAACCGATGACCGCAAACGTCTCATGGCAGCCGACGCTGCAGCAACGAGCCGCCACGAATGTCGCGCGGCTCGCCCACAGCCTCGACTGCGACGACTTCACATCGCTGCACGCGCTCTCGGTCGACGACCCCGATCGATTCTGGCGCACCGTGCGAGCCGACCTCGGAATCCCGTTCTCCGTTGACTGGCATACGACGCTCGACACATCGCGCGGGATCGAGTGGGCGACGTGGTTCCTCGGCGGCACGCTCAACGTCGCACAGGCGTGTGTGCATCGCTGGGCGACCGAGCGACCTGACGAGGAGGCTGCAGTCTGGCGCGGCGAAGACGGTAGCCGGGGTTCACTTACGTGGGCGGAGATGTCGTACGAGACGACGCGCCTCGCGGAGGCGCTCGTTCGCCTCGGCGTCGAACCAGGCGACACCGTGGGCATCTTTCTGCCGATGGCGCCGGAAACGGCGATCGCTGCTCACGCGTGCGCGCACGTCGGGGCAATTCAGGTGCCGATCTTCTCGGGGTTCGCCGCACCGGCGGTCGCTGCCCGACTCGAGGACGCCAGTGCGAAGGTGCTCATCACCTGTGACGGCTCGCTCCGCCGCGGTGCCGCGGTGGGAATGAAAGCGATCGCGGACGAAGCGCTCAGGGAGGCACCAACGGTCGAGCACATCGTCGTCTGGCGTCGCCTTGGAACGGACTGCCCGATGACTCCGGGTCGGGACGCCTATTGGGACGAGCTCGTCTCGAAGAGCCCCGGCGTCATGCCGCCGCTGGAGCTCGAGAGCGAGCATCCGTACCTCCTCGCGTACACCTCGGGAACGACCGGCCGGCCGAAAGGCGCACTCCACGTCCATGGCGGCTTCCTGCTCTCGATCGCGCGGGAGTGTGCCTACGCCTCGGACATTCGCATCGGCGACCGTGTCCTGTTCGCCACCGACATGGGCTGGATCATGGGACCCTGGACCGTCGTCGGCGCCGGTGTGCTCGGCGCTGCGACCGTCTTCGTGGAGGGAGCCCCGGACTGGCCGCACGATCGCATCTGGCAGCTGGTCGAAGAGGAGCGCGTGACGATGCTCGGCATCTCGCCGACGCTCGTGCGGGCGCTGATCCCGAAAGGCGAGCCGACAGCCGATTTCTCGAGCCTGCGTACCGTGACGACGACCGGCGAGCCCTGGAACCGCGGCCCCTACGACTGGCTCGACGAGCACGTCTGCGGCAAGGGCCGGATCCCGATCGTCAACGTCTCGGGCGGCACCGAGGTCGGCGCGTGCTTCCTGGCCGTCTCGCCACTCGCTCCGACGAAACCGGTGTCGGTCGGTTTCGCGGCGCTCGGTCTCGACATGGACGTGTTCGACGTGGACGGGCAGCCGTTGCGCGGTGAGGTCGGCGAGCTCGTCTGCAAGCGACCGTGGCCCGCGATGACGCGGGGGATCTGGCGGGATCCGGAGCGGTATCTCACGACGTACTGGTCGCGCTTTCCCGGCGTGTGGACACATGGCGACTGGGCGTCGATCGATGAGGACGGCTACTGGTTCCTGCACGGTCGCTCCGACGACACGCTGAACATCGCGGGGAAGCGGATCGGGCCGGCGGAGCTCGAATCGGCGGCGCTGAACTGCGCTGCGGTTGCCGAGGCCGCCGCGATCGGCGTGCCGCACGAGGTCAAGGGAGAGGTGCCGTGGCTCGTCTGTGTCCTGAAGCCCGGGCTAGAAGCCACTGTGGCGGACGTGTCTGCGGCAGTCGCGACCGAGCTGGGTAAGGCGTTCACGCCGGCACGTGTCGTCTTCGTCTCGGCGCTCCCGAAGACACGGACGTCGAAGGTCGTGCGGCGCGCGATCCGCGCGACCGTACTCGGCACCGACCCCGGCGACCTCTCGACGCTCGAGAACCCAAGGTCGCTCGAGGAGATTCGAAGCGCCGTCACCTGATTCGAGCTCTTTAGCGCTCCTCGCGGGGGACGATCCAGGTCTGGCGGGCGAGCGCCAGCAGTTCGCCGGTCTCCGCGAAGAGCGCCGAACCGGCATAGAGCTTCCGGCCGTCCTCGCCGAGCGGCCAGGCGAGCGAGACGCAGCGCTCGCCTTCGGTTGGCAGCCTCGCGATACGCGCGGTCATCCGTCCCAGCACTGTCTCGCCGCGCGCGCTGAAGCCGACCGCGAACGCGCCCGGGCAGTCGATGGCGGACCAAACGATCTCGGGCGCGACCTCGCGCGCGGTCCACGGCGCAGCGACGACTCCGGCTAGGCCTTCGACCGCTCCGGCGAAGATCCGCAAGCCGTCGCCAGGCTCGCGGGCTGGCCCGCAGACGAAGCACTCGGGAAACGCGTGCTCCTCGAATCCGACGTATCCGGCCGACGCCGCGACGGCGGCGTCCCACGAGACGGCGTTCGGAACCTCGAGGTCGAGGTCTGCGGCGCGGGCCTCGGCGACGAGTAGCTCCCCGTCGAGAAGTACAACGCTCCCATCCTGTCGAACGACGAGGAGCGGCCGATCGAGCGGCGGCGGTCGTCGAAGCGTCACCTCCACCGCCTCTGCGTGGACAAAGGCGGCAAGGCGGCCGCAGACGTAGCCGCCGTTTCCGGACTCCGCCGGGCCGCAGAACCGGCGAGGGATGACGATGGTGGTTGCGTTCATGCGTAGACTAGGTTTGTGACTCTGAGGCTAAAACCATCGTGAGGTCCGTGGCTGGGCACTCCGGCAGGATGCCAGCATGAGGCTGGCGCTGGCGCAGATCGACGTCGTTGTCGGCGACTTCAATGGCAATCGCGAGCGAATTCTCACCCAGCTCGACGCCGCACGCGGGCAAGGAGCCGATCTGATCGTCTTCCCCGAGCTGGCGGTCACTGGCTATCCGCCGGAGGATCTCCTCCTTCGGCCTGGGTTCGTTTCGGCGGCACGGGCGTCGCTCGACGAGATCGCGCGAGCGAGCACGGGGATCACAGCACTCGTAGGCGTCCCGCTGTTCGACCGCGACCTGCACAACTGCTGCGCGGTGTTGGCTGACGGCGCCGTGAAAGGCGTCTATCGCAAGCGGTATCTGCCCAACTACGGCGTCTTCGACGAGCACCGCTACTTCGCTCCGGGGCGGGACTTGGTGCTTCTGCAGCTCGGCGAGGTGCTCGTCGGCGTGACGATCTGCGAGGACGTTTGGGAGCCTGGACCGCCGGCGACCGACCTCGCGCTGGCCGGTGCACAGCTGCTCGTCAACCTGTCGGCCTCGCCGTTTCATGTCGGCAAAGCCGAGGAGCGCGAGGAGATGCTCGTCACACGCGCGCGCGACAACGCCTGTTTCCTGGCCTTCTGCAACCTCGTCGGCGGTCAGGACGAGCTCGTGTTCGACGGGCACTCGGTCGTATTGGACGACGCGGGCGCAGTCGTCGCGCGCGCACCCGGCTTCGAGGAGGCGCTGCTCGTCGTCGATCTCGACCCGACCGACGCAATCGCCCGGCGACTGCGGGATGTGCGCCGACGCGCGCTCGATCGCGAGCGGGACGACCCACCGGTGGTCGAGACGCTCGCGCTCGCGGAGCCTCGTGCTCCTTCGGGAGAGGCGACGGGGAGCATTGCCCCGTTCGAGCCGGAGCTCGAGCAGATGCGCCGAGCGCTGGTACTAGGTCTCCGCGACTACGCGGTCAAGAACGGATTCCGCGAGATCGTGGTCAGCGTTTCCGGCGGGATCGACTCGGCACTCACGGCGGCGCTGGCCGTCGATGCGATCGGGCCCGAGCACGTTCATTGCGTCTCGATGCCGTCGCGATTCTCCTCTGCGGAGACGCGCACCGACGCACGTGCAGTCGCCGAGAGCCTCGGCTGCGAGTTCTTCGAGCTGCCGATCGAGGAAATCGCCGTGTCGTTTGCGAAGGCACTGCGAGAGCCGACCGGCGGCGGGCCGTCGGGCCTGACGGCCGAGAATCTTCAGGCACGCATTCGCGGGACGATGCTGATGGCGCTCTCGAACACGCACGGCTGGCTGGTGGTCTCGACGGGGAACAAGTCGGAACTGGCGGTGGGCTACTCGACGCTGTACGGCGACATGGTCGGCGGCTTCTCGCTCCTGAAGGACGTGCTGAAGACCGACGTCTGGCGTCTTGCGCGCTATCTCAACGACCGCGCTGGCAGCGACCTGATTCCCGTGTCGACGATCGAGCGCGCTCCGAGCGCGGAGCTCCGCGACGAGCAACTCGACGAGGATTCGCTCCCGCCGTACGCCGACCTCGATCCGGTGCTCGCTGCGTACGTCGAGCTCGATCGCTCACGGGAGGAACTGCTGGAAGAGTTCGATGCGGCCGTCGTCGAGCGGGCTCTGGCCCTCGTCGACCGTGCCGAGTACAAGCGCCGTCAGGCCCCACCGGGGGTGAAGCTGCGGCCAAAGGCGTTCGGTCGCGACTGGCGCCCTCCGATCACCAACCACTGGCAGGGCTAGCCGACGAGGTCTTTGAGCGCCTGGAACCAGCGAAGGCGCTCGTCCCACGGCACAGCCGCATTCGCGGGCGATGTCGATGGGAGTACGAAAAGCTGCGTACTGCCGAGCCACCGCTCCTGCACGCCGTGCTGCGGTCGCCCGCCGAACGGGCCGCGGTACGCCTCCTTGCCGACGAAGCCGATCCACGTCGGTTTCAGCTGAGCCGCGAGTTGTGCGAGCCGCTCCGCACTGCCCGCGAAGTCCGACCGGCGGAGGTCGCTCGACCCGGGCGTTGTCCGGTATGCAGCGTTCGTGACGCCCAACCTGAGCTCGAGCAGCGCGAACTGCTCGGCAGGCTCGTAGAGCCGCGGTGTGAACCCGGCTGCATGCAACAGCCGCCAGAAGTCGTTCCGCGGGTTCGCGAAGTGCGCCCTAGCCGCATCGGAGAAGCGGCCGGGATTGATCCCACAGAAGACACAGCAGAGGCCAACGCCGAGAACATCCGGAACGGCACTGCTCTCGTCCGACTCGGGCGTCAGGCGGCTTCGGGCTCGCGGGCGTCGAGCATCGCCTCGAACGCGAGGCGAACCCGCTCGGCCATCACGCTCGGCGACTCGCGCGGCACGGCGTCCATTTCGAGCACCTTCACCGTCCCTTCACTGCCGCGCCAGCCGTAGCAGCGCAGGTAGCACTCCGTCTCGCTCAACGGCCGCAGACGTTGCATGGCGGTACGGTAAGCGCTGGACCGGACAGCGCCAGTAGTCTCCTGACATGACAGAGGCCCGCGCCCGGGTGTTCGAGTATCACGTCGAGACGGACAGCGATTGGACGTCGCGGAGCGAGCTCGGCGGCCTGCGGCTCGCCCGCGATGCGGCCTGGAGCCCGGAGCATCTCGTACTCGCCGGACTCTCCCGCTGCACCCTGACGAGCCTCGAGTACCACGCGAAGCGCGCCGGCGTCGAGGCGACGGCGGCGGTCAGCGCACACGGCACGGTGACCCGCCGTGAGGAGGACGGGCGCTTCGCGTTCGTCGCGGTCTCGGTGGCGCTCGACTTGACCGTCGAGCCGCGGCCGGAACCGACCGCTTTACGTGACCTGATTCAGAAAGCACAGCGCGATTGCTTCGTCGGCGCCTCGTTGACCGCGAAGCCGACCTACACATGGACGATCGATGGAGAGGAGCTCTAGATGGCAACGACGTTGCTCGACGTCGAGGCGGTTCGTGCGCGGTACACGGCGCTACAGCGGCCTCTGGCCTTTTTCGACGGCCCGGGCGGGACACAGTGCCCGGACGAGGTGATCGACGCGATTGCCGACTACATGCGCCACGACAACGCGAATGTCGGTGCGCCGTACGAGACGTCGCGCAACACGACCGCGCTCGTCGACCACGCCCGCGCGCGCGCCGGTGACTTCCTCGGCTGCTCGGACGAGGAGGTCGCATTCGGGCCGAGCATGACGTCGGTCAACTTCAACTTCACACGCGCGCTCGGACGGACACTGCGCGCCGGGGACGAGATCCTCGTCACCAAGCTCGACCACGACGCGAACGTCTCGCCCTGGCTCGAGCTGGCGCACGATCTCGACCTCGTCGTCCGCCACGTCGAGGTGCACGACGATCTGTCGCTCGACTACGACAACCTCGAAAACCAGCTCTCCGAGAGGACGCGCGTGGTCGCCTTCCCGGTCGCGGCGAACTCGGTGGGAACGGCGACTGACGTGCGCCGCATCGTCGAGCTCGCGCACGGCGCCGGAGCACTCGCCTGGGCGGATGCCGTCCACTACGGCCCGCACGGACCGATCGATGTCGCCGCGTGGGATGTCGACGTGCTCATCTGTTCGCCGTACAAGTTCTTCGGCCCGCATATGGGGCTCGGCTTCGGCAAGAAGGAGCTGCTCGAGAGCTGGCGCGCGTACAAGGTGCGCCCGGCCGCGAACGAGCCTGTCGGCCACCGCTTCGAGCACGGGACCTGTCAGCACGAGCTGCTCGCCGGCTTCGTCGCGGCCGTCGACTACATCGATTCGCTCGGCTGGGACGCGATCGTTGCGTACGAACACTCGCTTGGCGAGCGGTTCCTCGCGGGCTTGCCGGATGGTGTCGAGCTCTATGGGTTGCCGACGATGGAAGGCCGGGTACCGACCTTCTGCTTCAACGTTCCCGGCCGCACCTCGGAGGAGGCGGCGATCCATCTGGCCGAGCGCGACGTGGCCGTGTGGTGGGGCAACTACTACGCAGTCGAAACGATGAAGCGCCTCGGGCTCGACGCCTGGATGGGAGCGGTTCGCGCCGGGATCGTCCACTACAACACGGCCGAGGAGGTCGACCGGCTGCTCGCCGGAGTCACTGAGCTCCTGTGAAGTTGCTCGTTCTCGGCGGGACGAAGTTCCTCGGGCGCGCGATCGTCGACTCCGCGCTCGCCGGTGGTCACGAGTTGACGCTGTTCAATCGCGGCGAGACCAACGCCGAGCTGTTCCCGGACGTCGAGCGGTTCCACGGCGATCGGGATGGCGGCCTCGACGCGCTTGCCGGGCAACAATGGGACGCCGTCGTCGATACCTGCGGCTACTTTCCGCGCATTGTTCGCCAGTCGGCGGAGGCGCTAGCTGCGAACGTCGGTGCGTACTGCTTCGTCTCCAGCGTGTCCGTCTATGCCGACATGAGCAGTCTGGTGAACGAGGAGAGCCCGGTCGGGACGCTTGACGACGAAGCGGTGGAGGAGTTCGGCTCGGAGTACGAGCGCTACGGTCCGCTGAAGGCGCTTTGCGAGCGGGTCGTCCAGGACGTGGTCGGAGAGCGGGCGCTGATCGTCCGCCCTGGCCTGATCGTCGGGCCTCACGATCCGACCGGGCGCTTCACCTACTGGCCGCATCGCCTCGCGCGTGGCGGTGCGGTGCTGGCGCCGGGGCCTGCCGAACGGCTCGCACAGTTCATCGACGTGCGCGACCTCGCAGAGTGGATCGTTCGGGCGTTGGAAGACGGCCGCAGTGGGGTGTTCAACGCGACGGGCGAAGGCGTTCCTTGGGGTGAGGTTCTGGCCAGCGCAGATCTCACGTGGGTCACGGACGAGTTCCTGGTCTCGCAGGAGGTCGGTGAGTGGATGGAGCTGCCGCTCTGGATCGCGGATCCGGCCTTTGCAGGGATGCATCGGGCGGACGTCTCACGTGCAGTTGCAGCCGGCCTACGGACGCGCCCGGTCGTAGAGACGATGCGCGACACGCTCGCGCTTGCCGAGCCGGTCGAAGGTGTCGGGCTCACGCCCGAGCGCGAGGCCGAGCTGCTCGCGGCCTGGCATGACCGCTGACAATGACTACTCCGGGACACCGCTCGCGCGGAAGCTCGGCGCGAAGCCGGGCGCCGGCGTTGTGGTCTTCTTCACCACCTCACGCCCGGATCTCGAAGCTCGCTTCGCAGCGCTGAAGGAGACGCTCGACCCGGCAGACGGTCTGTGGATCGCCTGGCCCAAAAAAGCCGCGAAGATCGACACCGACCTCACGTTCGACGCCGTGCAGGAAGTCGGCCTCGCTCACGGTCTCGTCGACAACAAGTCGTGTGCAATCGACGAGAGCTGGCAAGCGCTTCGGTTCGTCTACAGGCTGCGCGATCGCTGATTTCCCCGAAGTTCCCCCGGAATCCTTACCCAACGCTTACCGCCGAAAGCGTGAGATTTTGCTGCCCCAGGTATCTACCCAGTGAGGCAGATGCCTCAAAAGAGGGAGGACCACCATGCGCACCAAACTCATGCTTTTGACGCTCGTCGTGGCAGCGGCCGCACTCATCGGCTCGTCGATGGCTATCGGCGCCAAGCCGAGCGGTACCACGTACAAGCTCAAGGCCGCGCTCAACATCGGCCAGGAGAAGCCAGTCCCGAAAGGGGCGAAGCAGGGCGCGTCCGGCCGGTTCACGGCGACGCTGAACGGCACGGCGCTGACGTGGAAGCTCACTTGGAAACACCTCTCCGGGGCCGCGACCGCAGCGCACATCCACATCGGCGCGCGCAAGGTTGCGGGCATCGTGGTAGTTCCGTTGTGCACGCCGTGCACGTTGCCGGCGTCCGGCGCGACGACGCTCACAGCCGATCAGGTGAATGACCTGCTGGCCGGCACGTACTACGTGAACGTCCACACCGTCAAGAACCCCGGCGGCGAGATCCGCGGGCAGATCACGAAGGCACCGACGAAGACGTAGCTCAGGCAGCGAAGAAGAGGCCGGGCGGACAGGGGATCTGCCCGGCCTCTTCTTCGCTCTTTGCACGATTCGGCGTAAGCGTTCGGTTAGGAGTCCTGGAGCCCGCCGACACCCGGACGAGGGTGCCGATTCGTCAGGGAGGTGTGCGATCAGGGAGGTGTGCGACCCGCTGAGGTCGCGCGAGGGAGATCACCCGGACGAGTGTCCGCGTCTCCGTCCTGGAGTCGATCACTTGCGAGCGAGTTTGTTTTCGGGCGCTCGACGCGTCCTTGATCAGGAGGTTCACCGCATGAACCGTCGCAACGCCATTGTCGTTCCACTTCTGGCGCTAACGCTGCTCGTCGTTCCGGCCGCCTTCGCCGCCAAGGGTGGCGGCAAGCCTGGCGGCGGCGGTGGTGGTGGCAAGCCCGGTGGAGGCGGCGGCACCCTCAGCCTCAAGATGGTCACCGACTCCAACGGGGACGGTCTCCCGAACTGGGGCGAACAGGTGACGTTCAACGTCTCCACCACGGCGACCACCGAGCCGAACGTAAGTCTCACCTGCTCGCAGAACGGCGTCGTCGTCTACGGGGCCGTAACGGGCTACTACGCGAGCTATCCGTGGCCGTGGACGCAGACCATGACACTTTCCTCGACTGCCTGGTCGAGCGGCGCGGCGAGCTGTGTCGCCAAGCTTTACTACTTCAGCGGCACGAGCACAGTCAACCTCGGGTCGATGAGCTTCCCTGCGGGCGCCTAACCGGCCCAACCGGACAGTAGGCGCCTCGCGTGGAATGACGGGGCCCCGGCATGTTTGCCGGGGCCCCGTCGTCATGCGAGACGAGTTGTTATCCCGAGCCGAGTCAGCTGTTCGCGATCGTGATCGGGTCGGTCTTCTCGCAACTGTCCGTCGGATCGGTCAGGACATTGTCGTCGTAATGCACTAGCCACGAGTAGCTACCGCCCGGGGACACTACGACAGCGGTTGTCGAGTTGTCCGTCGAGAAGTCGGCACCCGCGCCAGCCGCGTTCGTGACGGGAGTCGTCTTCGAGTACAGCACCGTTCCACCCGTATTGCACGTGCCGTTGTTGTACAGCTTGAATGTCAACGGCCCGTTCAGGGCAGCATCCCCCGTGAGGTGGGCCGTGTCGTTCGGAACCCAGCTCTGAGCCGTCGAGAGGCTGGCCGTGCCGGTGACCGTGACCTTCTCGTTCGAGGGCTGGCTGCCGCAGGCTACGGCTGTCACGCTATTCGTGTTCGCGTTACTGGCCGAGTCGTACGACGCGACGAACGTGTACGTGCCGACCGCATTCGCAGTGAAGCTGACTGCACTCTGATTGTCAGGCGGTCCTGTCTTCGGATACGTGCCGTTGCCGTTGACGTTCCGCGAGGTTGACGATAACGCCGAGGTCGTACAGTCGTTCGGGCCGAAGGCAGTCCAGCTGATTGACCCGCCGACTGCGCCAGGCGTGGCGTTGATGCTCTTGTACGTCGCGTTGGTTCCGTCGGTGCCTGGAGCGCCGGCGGCGTCGGAGAGCGTTGCCGTGTCGCTGAGCGTCGCCCCCACCAGGGAGTTCGGACTCGAGCTGGCTTGCGTAGAGAGTCCCGGCGTCACCTTGCTGACGTCGAAGCACTCACTGGCCCCCCCTTGGTCCGCGGCATCCGGCACACCATTGGTGCCAGAGGTGAACTTCGCGAACCAGCAGTAGTGACCGGCCGACGTGAGTGTGGCCGTGCCTGAGCTGATTGGCTGGGTCGTGTTGTTGTTGACGGTCCCACTCCCACCACCCGTGACATGAACGCCGCTCGTCGTGCACGTCGTGAGCGCCGCGTCCGGGCCGCAGAGGTAGAAGTCCATAGTGCCGGTCCAGCTCGAGATCCCGTTGATCGTCAACGTGGCTGAGTCGGTGCCGGACGAAACCGAGCCCGTCCCGATCGTGCCTCCGGTGACGCCGCTGGCTGTTGTGGTTAGGGTCGAATCGCACTTGCCGAAGTTGCCGAGCACGAAGTCCTTCAGCGTCGCCGTTGTCGAGGTCGAAGAGCGGGTCTCCGAGGCGACACTCGCGAAGCACTCCCCCGCCAAGCCGAGGGTCGAGAGGTTGACGCCGCCCTCGTAGAACTCCCCGTTCAGGGCTTGGTTGCCAGTAGTTCCGCTCTTGTCGAGGAACGGCCACGGCATCGTGATCGTGCCTGCGTTGACAAGCCCGCAGAAGGCATCGGAACTACTGGCGGTGAGGCAGTTGGCCGCATTGGACGTCTGCAGCAGTTGGAGGTTGCCGCTCACGGCCGAGTTCCACTTGTAGATCGTGATCGTCGAGACTGCGCCGCCGTTGCTGAAGTCGCTGATGATCAGCAGGTCGCCGTTCTTGTGCACGCCGGTGAAGCTGGTGCCGCCACCGAGGGCTGTAGTCCCCAAACCAATCGCGTTCTGGAAGAACCAGAAGCCCTGCTGGGCGTCGCCGCTGTTGTCGAAGCGGTCCGAACCGAAGAAGAGCAGCTCGCACTTCAGGGTCGAGTCGAATGCGGGCTGGCCAGTGCCGCCGGTGCCGTTCGGACAATGTGTCGATGTGGTGTTCGCGGGGTTCGTCGCGGTCAGCGAGTAGCGGGCCGCGAAGCTGTGCACGAGATTGTCCTTGTCGGGCAAGCCGCCGGCTCCGTCCTTCCAGGCCCACTGGTTGATGTCCTGCGGATCCTTGGAGCCGCCGCCCGTGAAGATCGTCGCGTTCGAGTTGTTCGCGAACGGGTCGGTGCCGCCCTTGAGAATGTCGGCCGTCCAGGACGCCGCCTTCGCAGTTGCGCCGGTTGACGTGCCACACCGCGAGTCGCTCGTGGCCTGGAAACACACTTGATCCCAGTCGTGGCTGGTCGCTTTGGTCGCGTTCCCGTCGAGCTCGAACGCGCCGGTGTCGTGGACAGCCTGCGCGCTCGTCACCCAGAACACGGTGGCGAGTGCGGCCACCATGACCGGCACGAGCCAGAAGCGCTTGCGGCGCTTGCTCCCCTCGGGCCCGAGAATTCGTCGAGTCATGTCCCCTCTCCCTCTGATCGAGTTATCCCCACAAGCGATGGAGTTATCCCCACACGAGACGGTAAACCGACCCCACCTCGCCGCATACGGGCGGTCACAGCAAGCCGTCACGCATGTAATCGCCGCAGGACCTCCGCTATTGACCGCGGTCGACACATGCGTTACAACCCTGTGGGCGCGCTCGGGAGAGCATGCAAGGAACGAGCAAGAGGGGGAAGGCAATGGACTGCGGCACAGTCCTCGTCGTGGACGCCGACGACGAGTGGCGCTCACGGATGGCTGAACTTCTCGCCCGAGCGGGGCTCGAGACGGTCGGCGCCGCGAGCGGAGCCGACGCACTCGCCTGCGCACGGCTCGAGCAACCAGCGGTCGTCCTCCGCGATGTCGCACTCCCTGACGTCGACGGCTTCGAGCTCTGCCGCGAGCTACGGGACGAGTTCGGCGACTCGCTGCCGATCGTTGTCGTGTCGAAGGATCGCCACGAGCCACACGACCGCATCGCCGCCCTGCTAATCGGGGCCGACGACTACGTCGCGAAATCCTGCGATCCGGGCGAGCTGATCGCCCGCGTCCGTCGCCACGCTCTACGGACGTCCGGCAACGCTGGGAACGGGAAGTCTGCTAATCACGCTACGGATCGGGAGGGTTTCGGGTTGACCCGTCGCGAGCTGACCGTGCTCGGCCTGCTGGCGGAGGGCATGACTCAGCGCGACATTGCCCACGAGCTGTTCATCAGCCCGAAGACCGTCGCCTCGCACATCCAGCGTGTCCTCGGCAAGCTCCACGTCCACAGCCGCGCGCAAGCCGTTGCCGCCGCGCACAGAGAGGGCCTCGTGCCCGACTTCGCCGCACACTCCATCGTGTTCGCCAGATCAGAGGCCGGCGGGCGGCTCGAGGCCGGCCGCGCGGATCGCCACCACGGCGAGTCGCTCGTCCTCGTCCCCTGAGAGGCCGCTGACGCCGACCGCGCCGACGCGCCGCCCACCCGAGAACGCAGCCACACCGCCGAGGAAGAAGATGAACCTCGGATCGAAGCTCGCGAGCTCCGCCGGGTCATCGCGCACCTTTGCCGCGAGAGCGCGCGTCGTCGTCTGATCGCTGCGGGCCGCGGTGTACGCCTTCCGCTCGGCGTTCAGCCGAGTGTCGGGCGCTGCGCCGTCCATCGACGCGGCCGCAACGAGCTCGCCATGGTCATCGACGACGTAGACCGAGATCGGTCCCGACGCCGCGTCGATAACCGAGCGAACAATGGCCAGTCCTTGCTCGTGCGTCATGTCGCCTTCCTCGCGCGATCCCACGGCTCCTCGTCCCAGCGGATCATGTCCGGATCGACGCCCCGCGCGTCAGCCAACGCAACGGTGAGCCTCTGGAACTGGACGATGTCGACGACCGGGTGCGTAGTCGGGAGCAGCGTCACGTCGCAGCCGAGCTCCTGCAGCGCCGCAACCGCATCGTGCGCGCGCTCCGCCGCCCGGCCTTCTCCTTCGAGCACGAACGCGCGAACGCCGTCGTCGATCGCCGCGAGATGCCCATGGAGAAGCTGTTCGGTTTGGTGTGCCTCGGTCGCGAGGTGCGCACCTTCGCGCAGCTTCAACGTAGCCTCCAACGTGGTCGGCCAGTCGCGGCCTGCGCCAACCAGCAGCCAGCGCTCGTGCGCGGAGGCCGGCAGCGCGGGCGTCGCGAGAGCTGCATCGACCGCACCGGCCAGTCCCGAGACATCTTCCCCGAGCAGCGCCCTTCCAGCCGCCACCGCGCAGGTGTAGCTCACCGTGTGGCAGTAGCTCTTCTCGATCTCCGGTGTCGCGACGACGACGTGGTCGCAGGCCTGCGCGATCAGCGCGTCGGGCGCTGCGGTGATCGTCCACGTCTCGCCCGCGAACCCTTGCACCGCTTCGAGCGTCAGCTTCGTCTCGCCCTCGTGGCTGATCGCGACGAGCACGTCAGCAGCCGGCGCGTCTCCGAGCACCACATCCAACGCGTGCGCCGCCGGCCCTGAGGCGAGCGCCGCGTGGTAGGACGTGCCGCATCCTGTGAACAGCACGCGCGCCCCGGCTGGCACGCGCTCCGAGACGTCCAGCGCCCCCAGCCACGCCGGCTGCACGGCGATCGCGATCGAGGTCAGTCCGCCTGGCACACCCGCGTCTATACCATGCCGCGAGCGATGGGCGCCTTCGAACGACACACACTCAGCAACGGCATCCGCGTCCTCACGGCCCCGATGCCGCAGGCGCAGTCGGTCTCGTGCATCCTCATGTTCGCTGCCGGCTCGCGCTACGAGACGCCCGAGACGAACGGGATCGCGCATTTCGCCGAGCACATGTTCTTCAAGGGCACGGAACGCCGCCCGACCGCACGCGAGATCGCCGGCGAGATCGACGGCATCGGCGGCCAGATGAACGCCTTCACCGGCAAGGAGCTGACCGGCTACTACATCCGCAGCGCCGCCGAGCACCGAGACATCGCGCTCGATGCAATCGTCGACATGATCCGCAACTCGCTCTTCGACCTTGAGGAGATCGAGCGCGAGAAGGGCGTGATCATCGAGGAGATGAACATGTACTTCGATACGCCGCGCGATCACATCGGCAGCGTGTACGAGTCGCTCCTCTTCGGCGATCAGCCGCTCGGCTGGGACATCATCGGGCGCAAGGAGACCGTACGCGCCGCGACCCGAGAGACGTTCCTCTCCTACATCGACGCCTGGTACCGGCCGGAACGGATGATCGTCGGCGTCGGCGGACGGATCGGCGATGGGCTGATCGAGCGGCTCGAGGAGCTGCTCGGAGACATCGAGCCGCGTACCACCGGCGCTCCGCTTCCCGTCTCCATCGTCGATAACTCGAGCCCCGTGCAGCTGCACACGAAGACATCCGATCAGGCGCACCTGATCATCGGGACGCGGAGCTACCCGATGGATCATCCCGACAAGTACGCGCTCGATCTCGTCGCGACCGTCCTCGGCGGCGGCATGTCGTCGCGCCTCTTCACAGAGGTGCGCGAGCGGCGCGGGCTCGCCTACTACTGCTTCGGCACCGTTCACCCGTACACAGACGCGGGCTCGCTCTACGCGCAGGCGGGCGTCGACCTCAACCGCATCGACGAGGCGGTGGAGACGATCGTCCACGAGCTGCGCAAGATCGCATCGGAGCCGATCCCGACCGAGGAGCTGGAGAAGGCGCGCTCGTTCATGAAGGGCCGTTTCGCTCTCCAGCTCGAGAGCCCGCACGCGACGATCATGTTCGGCCTCCGGCGCGAGACGCTACTTGGCAATGCAGAGGAGCCGGACTCTGTCGTCGCGGCCGTCGATGCCGTGACCGCGGAGGACGTGCGACGGGTCGCACAGGACGTGCTCGGCAACAGCCGGTTGATGCTGGCCCTCGTCGGCCCGTTCGACGACGCATCGCGCTTCGAGCCGCTGATCGCCGCCTAAGCCTGAGGCTACCCGGCCTGCGCGAGCGGGTGGACGACGCCGAAACGCGCGCAGAGCCCCGGGACGCTCGTCGGATCCATGTCGAGGCCGTACCTGGCACACAGGTCGGCGAAACGGGAGAGATCCGGCTCGCTGTCCGCGTAGACCTCGGCCAGCTCGCGAAAGAAGTTCTCGAAACCGGCGGGAGAGATGATCTCGATGATCTCGCACGGCGTGTCACCGTCGTTCCAGAAGGTGTGCCACTGATTGCGTGGCTTGAACACCCACGTTCCAGGGCCGGCGGTCACGACTTCGTCGCCGAGAAGGGCGCCGAGCGTCCCTTCGAGGACATATGAGTACTCGTCTTCGCGGCTGTGTCTGTGAAGCGGGGCGGCGAGAGCATGTGGGGCGAGTGGATGGTGGACGACGGAGAAACGCCCGTCGGCCTCGGGTCCCTCGATCTTCCAAACGATGCCGAGCCCAGCCAGGTCGACGCGCTCGCCGCCGCCTTCCGGAACGGCGATTCTGCCGAGTTGAGCACTCATTGGCACTCCTTGGGCTGAACATTGATTAGCTGAACACTAGTGTTCACTGTAATCTCGAAGCTATCACCATCGCGGGAACCGTGTCGACCGCCAGGACATGACCAGGAACTACGACCTCAAGCAGCGGGCTCAGACGCAGGCAGAGACCCGGCAACGGATCGTCGAGGCGACCGTCGCGTTGCACGGGTCGGCTGGACCAGCCCGGACGACCATTACAGCGATCGCGAAGCGGGCCGGCGTTCAACGTTTGACCGTCTACCGCCACTTCCCGGACGAGCGATCGCTGTTCCAGGCCTGCTCGGGCCATTGGGCTGTCTTGCACCCTCGTCCGGACGTATCCCGGTGGAAGACGATGGCCGACCCCGAGGAGCGACTGCAGTTCGCGCTAGGCGAGATCTACGCGTACTACCGCGCCACGGAGGAGATGACCGCGAACATACGCCGCGATCTCCCGCAGCTACCTGTCCTGCGGGACGTCGCGCAGCCGTTCGCTCAGTACTGGGATACCGCCCGAGCGTCCCTCGACCGCGGCTGGAGGACACGCGGTCGGCGGCGCAGGCTCGTAGGCGCCGTCATCGGCCATGCCGTCGAGTTCGAGACCTGGCGGTCATTCGCGCGCCACCAGAGACTCGATGACGTCGAGGTCGCCGAGATGATGGTTCGACTCGCACGGACCACGCAAGCGAGATAGGAGCTATGCGCTGATCACGACCTCGCCGCCGGAGATCGCCGGCGCGTCAACGTGAACATCGGGCATGTTGTCGCGCATCCAGGATGCGGCGACGCGGCTCGACTCGTCCGCCCCAGCCTGGTCGTCGTAGACGCTGATCGAGACGGTACCGCCGTCGACTCGCACGAGGGTGTACGACTGGAAGCCTGCGATGCCGCTGATCAAGGCTTTTACCTCGTCGGCCCGTGCCGCGAACTGGTCTGCGAGCTCCGTGTTCCCTCCGTACCACCTGATGGTCGCGTACATCAACGCCCTCCTTCTGGCCGCGGTCGCCGAGCGCTGGATGCGCTCCGGAAACGCTGCGAGCGACGCGACCCTACTTGCAACGGCGTCGACCTTGCAACGGCGTCGACGCGTACCACTTGACAGCCGATGTCGCGTCGTGAGATGGTGCCCGTGTCGAAGCCCGTAGCCCAACAGCCTTTCGGGGCCAAGGGTCGCGGGCTTCGGCATTTTTGGGGCCGCGAGCGACGTAAACCGGCCGCTATCGAGCCCCAACTCGAAGGCGAGGTCGAGTACGTACTCGGCCACAAGGACGCGCATCGCCGCTCGCTGACACGACTCGCCTGCCATGTGGGGGCCGCGACGGGCAGAGCGTGAGTTGGCTGAGGACTTCTGCCTGTTTCCCAGCGGTGGGACGTACAGGCAGGCGCTTGGCACCGCGGTCTGACGGTCTGTGGCCGGCCCGTCTCTGACCGTGCGAGAGACGGGCCGGCATGGGAAATGGTTCAGGGAAGCGGCGTCGAGCAGTACGTGCTGTCGGTTCCGAATTGGCCGCCGCAGGTGGTCGTTTGCTCGAATTGGTCGGCTTGGCCGTAGTCCTTGATCGTGTCTGGAAAGTCGACTCCCTAGTGGAAGCCGCTGCTCCCGAGCGTGTACCAGGGGTAGATGCAGTACGGCTGGCCGTAGTTCGAGGCGCCGCAGGAGTTGTTGACTTCGTCTTTGCCGCCGAAGTCGCTGACGACCCGCCACTCGCTCGGGCTGGAGCCATCGCCGAAGGTGACTGATTTGATTTGGATCGGCCGCGTATCCGCCCAGGCGGTGTCGTGGTAGGACTGGCAGAACGTTTGTCCCGGAAGGCAGAACTGGGATGCGCGCTGCGTGTACGGGGACGTATGCCCGATCTCCCAGACGAATGAGTTCGGGGCATCGTTGACGATGCCCCAGCCGAGTGAATTGCCGACCCTCTGGACATCGTAGGAAGGCATCAGCGGCCCGTCGGCATGTGAGTTGAGCACGATCGTGCCCGAACCACCCGCTGTGAGGTCCCTCACGGTGACGTGGAATCCGTCGCGGGCTGTGGTCGTGAACCAGTGCACGGTGATCGTGTCCCCACCATGCATCACCAGTGGCACGCCCGGCTTGGATCCGTTCGTCAGCATCGCATTCATCGCCGGCGGCTCATGAAAGACGCCCTTCTGTCCGGTCGAGGTCAACGTCCATACGGGCGAGCAGGCCGTGTACGCATTCGGCGCCAGCTTGACCTCGAATCCGCCGTTTTGAGAACAACTGGTCACGATCGAATCCGGATAGAACTGCAGCTCGACGAACGCTTGACCGAACAGGCTCCGCGGATCGTTCACCGTGCCGCCGAACCAGAACGTGGGGCCTGTCGCACTGACCGGAAACGTCGGCCCATCCTGCGGCAGAACGACCGTCCACGTCAGGTCACGACCAGACCCTGGCGCGTTGGAAACAGGGAACAGCTCCGGCTCGTCGTGCCCGGTGCAGCCTTGCGTGTACTGAACCTCGATCTTCCCTTCGATGTAGTTCGGATGGTGCGCCAGGCAATCGCCGCCGATCGTCGATGTGCTCGTTGCCAGAGCCCCAGCGGCGACTAGCAATGCCGCCAGCGCGGCGCCCAGGATTGCAAGCGTCCGAAAGCGTTTCATCTCTCCCCCTATTTCGTTCCCGCATATGTTCCCGCATGGACACGGCGTGGCCGCTTCCCGACGGTCGGGTTGAAAACTGCTCCCTCACTTTCGGCGTTGCAACTAGGCGGGTCAAGCCGCCATTCCAGACAGCTCGACCTCCGAGCCCTGCGCGACGCGGCGAAACCCGCGCGTGGACAGCAGCCGAAAACGGCGCGTACTGGGCGCCGTAGCGATCCACGACGTCGGGCTTCTCAGCCCGCTAGTCCTCTGTCGGCGCTTCCGCTGCTCGTTGCGCGATCTCGCTGACGACCGCTGGATCGGCCAGCGTTGTCGTGTCGCCGAGCGTCCGGTTCTCGGCGACATCGCGTAGCAGCCTCCGCATGATCTTCCCGGAGCGCGTCTTCGGCAGCTCCGGCGTGAAGACGACGTTCGCCGGCTTCGCAATCGCGCCGATCTTGACCGCGACATGGTTGCGCAGCTCGTCCAACATCTCGACCGAGCTCTCGCGGCCGGATTTCAGCGTGACGAACGCGACGATCGCCTGGCCGGTCACCGCGTCGTTGCGCCCGCACACCGCGGCCTCGGCCACCGCGGGATGGTCGACCAGCGCGGACTCGACCTCGATCGTCGAGATGCGGTGACCCGACACGTTCATCACGTCGTCGACGCGGCCGAGCAGCCAGAAGTCGCCGTCGGCGTCGATGCGCGCGCCGTCGCCCGCGAAGTAGAGGCCGGGGAAGCGCTCCCAGTACGTCGAGCGGAACCGCGCGTCGTCGCCGAAGATGCCGCGCGTGATCGCCGGCCACGGCTGCTCCAGCACGAGGTAGCCGCCGCCCGCCCCGACGCGCTCGCCGGCCTCCGTCACCACACTCGCCGCGACGCCAGGGAACGGCCGCGTCGCCGAACCCGGCTTCGTCGTCGTCACACCGGGAAGCGGTGTGATCAGCACCATCCCCGTCTCGGTCTGCCACCAGGTGTCGACGATCGGGCAGCGTTCGCCGCCGATGTTCTCGTGGTACCAGATCCACGCCTCCGGGTTGATCGGCTCGCCGACCGAGCCGAGCAGCCGCAGCGACGAGAGATCGTGCGCCGCGGCGAACTGCGGCCCCCACTTCATATGCGCCCGGATCGCGGTCGGTGCCGTGTAGAGGATCGTCACGCCGTAGCGCTCGACGATGTCCCACCAGCGATCCTTGTCCGGAAAATCGGGCGTTCCCTCGTAGATCACCGAGGTGGCCCCGTTGCAGAGCGGCCCGTAGACGATGTAGCTGTGGCCGGTGATCCAGCCGACGTCGGCAGCACACCAGTACACGTCCGTCTCGGCCTTCAGATCGAAGATGTAGTGGTGGGTGGTTGCGGCGCCGACGAGGTAGCCGCCTGTGGTGTGGACGATCCCTTTCGGCTTCGCGGTCGTCCCGGACGTGTACATCAGGAACAGGAGATCCTCGGCATCCATCGGCTCGCACGGGCACGTCGCCGGGTCGTCCGAAACGTCGAGCTCGTGGAGCCAGACATCACGCCCATCCCGCATCGACACATCGCCGCCGGTCCGCCGGACGACGAGGCAGCGCCGCGCCCCGGGTACGTCGGCCAGCGCCTCGTCGGCGATCTTCTTCAGTGGCACGCGCGAGCCGCGACGCCAGGCCTCGTCCTGCGTGACGAGCACCTCGCAGCCCATGTCGTTCATCCGGTCGGAGAGCGACTCCGCTGAGAAGCCGCCAAAAACGACCGTGTGCGGCGCGCCGAGGCGCGTGCACGCGAGCATCGCGATCGCGAGCTCCGGCACCATGCCCATATAGATCGCAACCGCAGTGCCCTTCGTCACGCCGAGCTCCTTCAGCGCGTTCGCGAAGCGCACGACCTCCCGCTGCAGCTCGGCGTACGTAATCGTGCGGGTTTCGCCCGGCTCGCCCTCCCAGTGGTAGGCGACCCGCTCGCCGAGCCCGGCCTCGACGTGGCGGTCGACACAGTTGTACGCGACGTTGAGCTTGCCGCCGAGGTACCACTTCGCGTACGGCAGCTCCCACTCGTACAAGCCGCCGAACGGCTCGAACCACGACACACGCTCGCGCGCCTCCGTCGTCCAGAACTCCTCGAAGTCGCGCTCGTAGATCCCCGGCTGCGCGTTCGCCTGCGCGGCGAATTCCGGCGACGGCGGGTAGCGGCGGTCCTCGGTGAACAGGTTGTCGATGGTCGGCTCGGCCACCGCGGTCAGACCTCCACCTGGCGCGGGAGCAGCTCGTACGGGAACACGGTTAGGTTCTCGTAGCCGTCCTCGGTGACGAGCACGAGATCCTCGAGACGAACGCCGCCGTAGCCCTTGCGATAAAGGCCGGGCTCGATCGTGATCACGTCGCCGGCGACCAGCTCGTCACCGTAACGGCCCATTCCCGGCCGCTCGTGCACCTCCAGCCCGACGCCGTGGCCGAGCCCGTGGAAGAAGCCGTCCTGCAGCACCTCGCCATCGGGCTTCGTGCGCCCCGTCGGGTGTCCAGCCGCTTCGAAGTGGTCGCAGACGGCTGCATACAGCGCGCGCCCGTCGACTCCCGGCCGGACGAGAGCGATCGCCAGGTCGAGCGCCTCGTGCACCAGGCGGTGGTACTCGGCGAGCTCTGCCGGCACCTCGCCGAGGACGAACGTGCGTGTCATGTCGGCGAAGCAGGTGGACTCGCGATCACGCGGCCAGAGGTCGACGACGATCGACTCTCCTGCCCGGATCGGGCCGGAGCCCATGTCGTGGCCGACCGCCGCCTGCGCGCCACGCGCCACGATGAACTCGTCGGCGGTCGCATCGTGGCGGAGGAAGGCCTCGGAGATCCGCGCCTTCACGAGCTCCGCCGTCAGGAGCTCGCCCGCCACTTCGAAGCCGCCGTTCGTCGGCACCGCGGCAGAAAGCGCGTCGGCGCACGCCTGCATCCCGGCCTCGGCGGCCTTCTGCGCGCGTCGCAAGCCGGCCAGCTCAGCCGCGCTCTTCGACCGGCGTGCGGAGTCGAACGAAGCCTGGTCGACCGCAATCGCGATCCCCGCCTCGCGCAGCCGGTCGGCAACCGCAAGCGGGAACCCGGCCGGCACGACGGCGTTGCTGACGCCCAGCTCGCGGCACGCGTTCGCCCACACCTCCCGCTGTACCGGATCGTTGTCGAGACCAGCGGCGATCAGCGCGTCATACCCGAACTCCTCGAACGGGTGCACCTCGATGCCGAGGCCGAGCTCCCGCACTCGATCGCACTCGAGTGAGACGAGGACCGCGTGCCGCTCGCCGCCGTGCTCCACGAAGAGGAACGGGTCGACGATGCCGAGCGGGACCTCGTGGCGCAGCTCCGGCACGCGCACCGTGTCTCCTACGATCAGCCTGGCGATCAGCCTCGATGACATTGGCGGCGATCCTACCGCGGTGCCCAGGGTGGACCAAGGGTAGGCTCACCGGCCATGGACACAGCGTTCGCAGACCTCAAGCAGCGACTCGCCCAGATCGGCGACCTGCACAAGGCGCAGGGCATCCTCGGCTGGGATCAGCGCGTCACGATGCCGCCGCTCGGCACCGAGGCTCGCGTCGAGGTACAGGCCACGCTCGGCCGTATCTCGCACGAGGCTTTCACCGACGACGAGCTGGGCCGGCTGCTCGACAAACTCGCGTCGTACGGCGAATCACACGGATACGACTCCGACGAGGCCAGCCTCATCCGCGTCACGAAGCGCGACTGGGACAAAGCCCGCCGCGTCCCGACCGAGCTGGAGGTCGAGATGACCCGCGAGGCCGCGCGGGGCCACCACGCGTGGGTCGAGGCGCGCCGTACGTCCGACTTCGCCGCCTTCCTGCCGTACTTGCGGACGAACGTGGAGCTGAAGCGCCGCTACGCCGAATGCTTCGAGTGGAACGACTCGCCGTACACGCCGCTGCTCGACGACTACGAGCCGGGAATGACGACGACCGAGGTCAAGGCCGTGTTCGACGTGCTGAGGCCGGCGCTTACCGAGCTCGTCGCGGCTGCTCCGCACGTCGACGCCTCGTTCCTGCACGGCGACTTCCCCGTCGACGCCCAGCGCGCGTTCGCGGAGCGCGTCCTGCCGACGCTCGGCTTCGAGGACGGCGCGTGGCGGCTCGATCCGACCGCGCACCCGTTCTGCACCTCGTTCTCGAACCGTGACGTGCGCCTCACGACCCGCTATCGCGACGACGACCTCGAGTCGGTGTGGTCGGTTCTCCACGAAGCGGGCCATGGGTTGTATGCGCACGGGATCGCGTCGTCACTGCTGCGGACGCCGCTCGCGAACTCGCCGTCGCTCGGGTTGAACGAGTCGCAGAGCCGCACGTGGGAGAACCTCGTCGGCCGCGGCAGGCCGTTCTGGACGCACTGGTACGAGCCGCTACAAGAGGCGTTTCCGAAGCAGCTCGGGTCGGTTCCGCTGGACGACTTCATGCGCGCGATCAACCGCGCCGAGCCTGGCCTGATCCGTGTCGACGCCGACGAGACGACGTACAGCCTGCACATCATCCTCCGCTTCGAGCTGGAGCAGGAGCTGATCGCCGAGACGATCGCGCTCGAGGATCTGCCGGAGATCTGGAACGCGAAGATGAAGGAGTTCCTCGGCGTCGACGTGCCGGACAACGGTCATGGCGTACTGCAGGACGTCCACTGGTCGGGCGGTGGGATCGGCTACTTCCCGACCTATGCGCTTGGCAACGTCATCTCGCTCCAGATCTGGGCGAAGGTGCGCGAGGCGCTGCCTGACCTCGACGCGCAACTCGCCGCAGGGGATTGCGGCCAGCTCGCGGAGTGGCTGCGCGACAACCTGTACTCGCTCGGCCGCAAGCTCTCGCCGCGCGAGACCCTCCAACGACTGACAGGGTCGGGAGACATCGACCCGCAGCCGTATCTCGCGTATCTCAGGGAGAAGATCGCCTCGCTCTCGGCATAGACTCAACGCAAGAGCGAGGCGACGCGAGGCCCTACTCCTCGATGAGGAGCACCAGGCTCTCCGGCACGACCCCGTCGTGCGCCATCGCCTCTCCGGCCGCCGGAGTTTCCATCGCGGCCGCAAGCGCGCCCATGTCCGGGACGTCCATCATCACCGCGACGCGGTTCCGGTTCGTCGGGTCGACGAACGTCCGGATGTTGGTGACGCCGAGCGGGCCGAAGAATTCCTCGCGCTTCGGCGAGGCAAGCCAGTGATCCGTGTCCTTCACGTCGTGATGGCCAATTACGGTGGGCATGAGATCTCCTCTACGTGTGGCCCGGCGGGAGCGCCGGACACCGGCGCAGAGCCTACGTCACGGCCCGAATAGCTCGCCCCTCGTTCGATCGGATGGACGCGGCGATCTCGTCTCCGTGAGTGTGGAAGACGAAGTGACCTTCACCTTCGAAGAGGTGAGCTTGTGCGTTCGGCAGCGCTGAGGCGGTTCTCTTCGCGAAGCTGACGGGCGCAGCGGGGTCGTCGAGGCCGTGCCAGATCTCGACTCGCGTGGCGAGGCTGCTCAACTCAAAGGGCCACGGTCGTACGTACGCCAGGAGGTCGGTGACGATGGCGCGTGTCGCGCTCATGCCTTCGGCGTAGTCACTCAGCTCGCGTTGCAAATCTTCGGGTGCGCTGATTCGGACGTACTCGGCGACGGCAGCGATCTGCGCTCCCTGGGCCGGGCCCTTGAAGAGCCAGAGGGCAGCTTTGGCCGGGGAGTCGAGCCGTTTCCGCAGACTCCGCCTTAGCAGGCGGAACACGCCGCCGAGTAACACGCCCGACACTCTGGGCGCATGCCCGATCACTTTGAAAGGGAGACGCCTTGGCCAGGCCAGATCCTGCCAACCGTCGCCCGCCAGTGAGCCAATGCCGCCCCCGACGTGAACCACCGTGACCTGATCCGGTGCGACATGTGCCGTCGCAAGGGCGTACCCCGCGCCGCCGGAGAACCCACCACCGCGAACCGGCCCAACTCCAGAGCCTGCGCAAGGGCGAGAACGTCCTGGGCGACGCCGATGAGCGAGGCGCACGGGTTCGGCTCCGACTGCAGGTAGCCGGGCCGATCCAGTGACACGAGCCGCACGCCCTGCGCGCAAGCCGACCTATGTAACCAGCGCGCTTCGCTCGCGGACGAAGGCGTTCCGTGCAGATAGACGGCCGGGACACCGGCCGGATCGCCGAGCTCCAGGTAGTCGATCCGACGTTCGTCCGCGAGCCGCAGCTGCATTCGCGTCGCCGAACCGCCCATTGAGGAGGATCTCACGATGGGAATCTTAGTACGTCCGTACGTTTTTGTAAAATAGCGAGCGATGCCGAAGGTGACCGAGGAACATCGCGAGGAGCGACGCCGCCAGATCCTCGAGGGCGCACGCCGCGCCTTTGCGCGGCACGGCTACGTCGGCGCGAAGGTGCGTCTGCTCGAGGACGCGGTCGGCCTCTCCCGCGGGGCGATCTTCAGCTACTACCCGAGCAAGCTCGACCTCTTCGTCGGGGTTGCCACCGTCGACCGCCAGCAGATCGGCGAGCTCTGGCTCGCGGACGGATTCGAAGCGATTGTCCGGCACATCGGCGAGGAAGACCCCGAATGGATCTCGGTCTACCTCGAGGCTGGACGCTTGCTGCGCACCGACCCGGACTTACGCAAGCGCTGGGACGTCCTCGCAAGCGACGTGGTCGACCGGATTTCCGAGCACTACGGCGAGTTGCAGGCGAACGGCACCATCCGGTCGGACCTGTCGTGCGAGACGGTTCTGCGCTTCCTCGGCGTAGTCCTCGACGGGCTCGCGACGCAGCAAGGCGCTGGGTTTCCGATTGACGTCGAAGGCACGCTCGAGCTCGTCCGCTCCGCACTTGCCCCGAAGTAGCATCGAACGCGGCCATCGAGGGGCTCCAAGCAGTCGCGGCCCCTGCGTAGACTCGGGGCATGGACGCTCTCGACCGCGCTCGCCGGTTGCTCGACGACTTCGCGGCCGAGGCGCGGGCCGAGCTGCCCTCCGATGCGACGCTCTTCGACGCGCACACCCACCTCGGCAACGACATCGACGGGATGGCCGGGCGCTACGAGGAGCTCACCGGGATGCTCGCGACGCACGGCTTCGGCGGCGCGTTCGTGTTCTGCATGGACGAGCACGACCGCGAGCCTGGGTTCCGTGTGCCGAACGACCGCACCCTCGAGTTCGCGCAGCGCTCGGGCGGCACGCTGATCCCGTTCGTGCGCCTCGACCTCGAGGCCGGGCCGCTGGCCGAGGCCGTGCGCTGCCTCGACCTCGGCGCGCGCGGCATCAAGCTGCACCCTCGCGCGCAGAAGTTCTCGGTCGGCGACGAGCGGCTGGAGCCGATTTTCGCCCTCGCCGTGGAGCGCGATGTGCCGATCCTGATCCACGGCGGCCGCGGCCTGCCGCCGATCGCCGATCATCTGGCCGCGCTCGTCGAACGACACAGCGGCGTGCGGCTGATCATCGCCCACGCCGGCATTGCGGACATGACCGGGCTCGCCGGACGCTTCGCCGGCGTCCCCGGTGTCTATTTCGACACGTCCGTCTGGAGCGCGATCGACCTGCTCGATCTGCTGCGCCAGGTCTCGCCCGAGCAGGTGCTCTACGCGTCCGACTATCCCTACGGGCGACAGCCGAACTCACTCCTGCTCACGCTCCGCGTCGCGCGCGCCTCCGGCTACTCGGACGCCGCGCTCCGGCTCGTGCTTGCAGGGAGCGCCTTGCGCATCGTTCGCCACGAAGCCCAGCCCGAGCTGACGGCGCCGGTCGGGATCGCCACGCTCTCCCAGCCGATGACCTTCGCGCGCATCCACCAGTACCTCTCGATGGCGACGCCCCTGTTCTGGCTCCGGCAGGGCGACGCGATCGGCGCTCTCGGCCTCGCGATCAACACCGCGCAGAAGCAGAACGGCTTCGCAGAGTCGGAGCAGATCCACGAGTTGCTTGTCACGGCGCAGGAGCTCTGGACCGCGTCTCGCCAGATCGACGAGGAAGTAGAGCGCAACATAGTTGGCCGCACGGCGTTTGCGCTCGTCCACCTTTCGGACGTCCTCGCGGTGACGACCCACGCCTAGATGCGCGGCCTCGCGCTTCTCGTGCTGTGCGTCGCCCTCGTCGCCGGCTGTGGCAGTGGAGGCAAATCCGCGACTGAGACGCTGAAGCCGCCGACCTCGACGCTCGATCCGACGAAGCACTGGACGCTGACATTCACGACCGACCGCGGCACGTTCGTCGTCGCGCTCGAGCCGCGCGTCTCCCCGCTCGCAACGGCGTCGCTCGTCTCGCTCGCGCGACAGGGCTACTTCGACGACACGATCTTCCATCGCATAGTTCCCGGGTACCTCATCCAAGGCGGTGACCCGACCCGGACGGGCCACGGCGACCCCGGCTACACGACTGTCGACCCGCCCTCTCCGACGACCCGCTATGCGAAAGGTGTCGTCGCGATGGGGAAGACCGCCTCCGAAGCTCCCGGAACGGCCGGCTCGCAGTTCTTCGTCATGACAGCCGATGCGCCGACTCTCGGCCCCGACTACGCGGTCGTCGGCCGGGTGACGAGCGGCATGGACGTCGTGGAGAAGATCGGCGAGCTCGGCGATCCCAGCGACCCGAACGGCACACCCACGGAGACGGTCGTCGTCAAGCACGTGACTGCCGCTTCACGATGATCGGCGTCGTCGTCCTCGCCGCCGGCGCCGCCACCCGTTTCGGCGCGCCGAAGCAGCAGCTGCTGGTCGGCGAGGTTCTGGCCCGCCTGAGCGCCACACCGGTCGACGAGATCGTCGTCGTTTCGGGCGCCTACGACTTGTTGCCTTGTGTTACTGAAACACAAGGCAACGTGCGGCTCGTTCACTGTGCGGAATGGGAACGCGGACCGGGTGCATCGCTCCGCTGCGGGCTGGCTGCGCTGTCTGCCGAGACGGAGGCGGCCGTCGTTGTTCTCGCCGACGGCCCCGATCTGGTGCCGGAAGCTGTCGCGCGCGTGATCGACGCCTGGCGGGCAGTCGGCGGCGACCTCTTTGCCGCATCCTACGACGGCGTCCGCGGGCACCCCCTACTCCTCGCCCGCGCGGGATGGAGAGATGTACCGGACGAGGGCCTCCGTGAGCGCGAGCCGAGACTCGTCGCCTGCGACGACCTCGGCGCACCTGGCGACGTCGACGTCCCCGCCGACCTGCCCGACCGCTTCCGTTAGACGGAAGCGTCAGTCGATCGGAGCTGCGAGAGCCGCTCCATCAACCCCGGCGGCATCCGCTCGGCGGCACTCAGCTTGACGTAGCGGCGGAGGGAAACCTCGAACGAGTAGCGGCGTCTGCAGTAGTCGCAGCCGTCGAGATGCAGCTCCGCCTGCACGTGCTCGACCTCGGTGAGCTCGCGGTCGAGATAGCCCTGCAACAGCTCCTCGCACTTCTCGCAATCGCCAGGCCCGCTCATAGGGCCGCCTTTGCCCTATGCGTGGAGGGAAGGGGGCGCGGGGGAAACCGGAAGGTCTCACCCGTCTGGCAGAAGAAGAAGGGGGCACGTGGGGGAAACATGGTTTCCCCCACGACCGAGCCGGATCGGGGCCCCCGGGAAGTGCGAAGCACTTTCTGGGGTGAGAAGGTGTAGGTGCTCATGCTGCTGCCTCCTCCGCGAGCTGCTGTTTCAGCTGCCGGCGCCCGCGGTGCAAGCGCGACATTACCGTGCCGATCGGAATATCCAGAATCTGCGCGGCATCCGCGTAGGTGAACTCGCCGATGTCGACGAGCACGACGACATCCCGAAAGTTGTGCGACAGCGACGACAGAGCGTTCACGATCGAGTCCTGCGAAAGGTGCTCCACGACCTTCTCGGTATCGAGCGACTGCTCGCCCTGCGCGGCTGCGACCTTATTCGCGAGGAAGTAGTCGCCCTCTTCGAGTGGCTCCAGGTCGGGCGAGCGCTGGATCTTTCGGCCGCGGTCGATGTTCAGGTTCGTGAGGATGCGCAAGAGCCAAGCGCGCATGTTCGTGCCGGGCGTGTACTGCTGCCAACTGCGAAACGCCCTCGAATACGTGTCCTGCACCAGATCCTCCGCCTCTTCACGCGACCCGACAAGTCGCCTCGCGACCCGGTAGACCTGGTCGGCGAGCTCGAGCGCCTCCTCCTCGAAACGAAAGCGGTTGCGGGCCTCACCCGCAATGCGCCGTCCGGCGGAATCAGCGTCCTGCTCGGTCACCGGGCAACCGTAGCCGATCGACTAGACGAGGGCCTCAACGCCGCGCAGCCCGCCCGAATTCCTCAGATAGGCACGATCTCGCGGAAACCAGACTGCGCCATCTGCTCGAGGAGCGACTCGCGCGAGGTCTTCTCGTCGTCCCACGAGAGCGTCACCTGGCCCATGAGATTGGCGTTGGCGCTTTCCAAGCCGTCGTGCGCCGTCAACGCCGCGGCTAGACGGTTCACGCAGCGCTCACAGCGGATGCCGCTCACTTGGACGGTGTCGCTCTGGACGGCCACGGCCTCATCGTAGCCAGCGGCTAGTCAGCTCTTGCCGCGGATGCCGTGCACGGGCCGACCCGCAGCCTCCCACGCGTAGTACGAAGCGCTCGGGCCGAACGACGACTCATAGGCGACGATGCGTGGATTGCGACCGACCTCCTTCGCGCGCTCGGCGTGCCAGAGGAGATTCGGATCGTCGCGCGCCTCCCAGACGAGGACGAGATGTGCAGCAGTCATGGTGGAGGCAACGAAGGTGCAACCCGCCGCAGGACACGGGAACGGATCGGTACGAACGCAGAACCAGCCTGAATGGTCGTGGTCGTCATCACCCGTCCACAGATCCTCGTCCTCCAGAAGCGCCTCGTCCTCGACCAGGACGGTGCCGATCCGCGGCTGCTCGCGTTCTTCGACTGAGGGTTCCACGAGGGAAGAATACGCCGCAAATAGCGAAAGGCCCCCTGGCAGGCGGCGGGGGCCTTTCACTCGTCAGTCGGCGCCGCTCGAGCGGCTGCCCGACCGGGACGGATTACCGCGGGGGGGACGCGGGTTGCCGTCCGAGCGTCACGACGACGACAACCTTCTTCGCGCCGCGGTCCAGCGTGAGGGAGAGCTTGTCGCCAGGTTTGTAGCCGGCGATTAGGTCACGGAGTGCGCCGGTCGACGTGATCGGTTTGCCGTTCGCGGCGACGATCAAGTCGCCGCCCATCTTGTAGGACTCGCCGGCAACCGTGGTCTGCTGCGTGCCACCCTTGATACCGGCCTTGTTGGCGCCGCTTCCCGACTGGACGGTCTGGACGAGAACGCCCGCCGGCGCCGGAAGATGGAACAGACGCACGAGGTTGGAATCGAGGTCCTGGACGGTGACGCCGAGGTAGGCGTGCTCGACTTTGCCGCTCGTCAGGATCTGGGCGACGACGTTCTTCACCGTGTTTGCCGGGACGGCGAAGCCGATGCCGACGTTGCCCTCGGTCGCATTTCCACCCGTCTCGATCTGAGAGTTCACACCGATTACGTCGCCGTGCGCGTCGAGCAGCGGGCCGCCGGAGTTGCCGTGGTTGATGGGTGCGTCGGTCTGCAGAGCGTGGTCGATGGAGAAGCCGTTCGGCGCGGTGATGCGCCGCTGGATCGCGCTGATGATCCCGGCCGTGGCCGTGCGGTCGAGGCCGAATGGGTTGCCGATCGCTACGACCTCGTCGCCGACCTGAGCCAGGTCGGAGTTGCCGAGCGGCAACGGGGTGAGCGCGCGCGTCGGGGCATCGACCTTCAGCACGGCGATGTCGGTGGACGGGTCAGAGCCGACGATCGTGGCACTGTGGGAGGTCTGGTCGGAGAAGCTGACGTCGATCTTGGTCGCGCCCTGGACGACGTGGTAGTTCGTCACGATGTGGCCCGCCTTGTCGAGCACGAAGCCCGAGCCGAGCGCCTGCTGAGAGGGCGACGAAAACGGCGTGCCGAAGAACGGATCGGTGCCCGACTTGCCGTTGGACGTCGACGTGATTTGGACGACACCCGGCGCGCTGCGGCGATAGATCTCGTTGATCGACAGAGTTGACGTCGAAGCGGCGGCCTGCGTCGTAGAGTTCGCGGGCGCGACCTCGCGCTGGACGACAGTGGTCGTGGTCTCCCCGCCGAGCTTGCCGACGAGCGCTGCCCCCCCAAGCGCAGCGACGCCGCCGAGAAGTCCGGCGGCGGCGATCGCGGCGATTGGAGTGAGGGGGAAGCGGGGCATTGTCGGAAGGAGGTACTTCTCTCGGCTGGTTATACGCGGGGAGCCGTTGGCGACAGGTTGAGGGCGGTTAAGTATCGGTTGCGGGGAGCTGTGACTCCACCCTCCCGCCGACTTCGCGAGCGGGGAAGATGCGGATCGGCTCCTCGGCCGGGCCTTGGAGAGCCACCCCGGTCTCGAGGTCGAAGAGCGCGCCGTGGCAGGCACACCGTACGGCCGCGCCTTCCAGCCAGCCCTCGGTGAGAGGGCACTCCTCGTGCGTGCACCACACCTCGAACGCGTGCCATCTGGCGCCGGTTCGGGCGACGGCGAGACGGAGATCGCCGACGACGACATCGCGCAACTCCCCGTCCTCTAGGTCGGCCGGGCAAAGATCGACCCAGTTCATCTGTCCCAGACCACGTCGAGGTTGCGCGGGGCGCGGAACTCCCAACCCGTGCATATCGTCGGTCGCTCAGGGTCGAGCCGGAGGTTCGGGAGCCGCTCGAGCAGGCGCTGCAGTGCGATCCGCATCTGCACGCGCGAGAAGTGGTGGCCGGAGCAGAAGTGCGGCCCGAAGCCAAAGGCGGCGTGGTTGCGGCGGGGACGGTAGAGGTCGTAGGCGTCGGCGGTCGGCCCCCACACTTCTGCGTCGCGATTGGCCGACGAGACGAGAACACCGAGGTTCGCGCCCTCAGGCAGCGTCGCTCCGCCGAGCTCGACGTCGACGCGGCAGCGACGGGTCTGCGTCCCGATCGGCGAGATCCAGCGCAGGCCCTCCTCGATCGCGTCCTTGACGAGGCCTGCAGGATCCGCGGCGACGGCTGCCGCCTGGCCCGACCCGAGCAGGCCGAGAAGCGTCGAGCCGGACGCGTGACCGGGCTCCTGCATGCCGCCGAGCAAGATCACCTTCAGCGTCGGCAGGATCCTGGCAAGACGCTGCTCGAACGTGCCTTCGGCGTGTTGCAGCATCGTCGAGATCGTCGAGCCGTTCGGTTCGGCCCACATCTCGTCCAGTACCGGTGCGAGCTCACGATCGATCTCAGCGTTCGTCGCGTCGGAAATCTCCCACCGCGCCGGATCGTCTTCGAAGTTGATCGCCCCTTGCGCAAGGCCGTGGAACCAGCGTCGCAACGTCTCGCCCGAGAGGTGACCCAGGCCGAGCACGCGGCCGAGCCCGAGCACGGAGACCGGCTCGAAGTACTCGGCCATCAACTCCGCCCGCCCGCGCGACGCGATCTCGTCGAGCAGCTGGGCGACGAGGGGCTCGATCAGATCGGGCGTACTGGCCTCGACGACGCGCGGGCGCAGCGATGGATCGAGCATCGCGCGCAGCTTCTTCTGAGGCTCGCCGTCGAGGACGAGGATGCTGTCGCCGCCGAGCGCGCGATCCAGCGGTGACGGTGTCACCCGCGAGTCGATCAGGTCCGGGTGGGAGGCTGCGAACTCGACATCGGCCCAGCGAGTCACGAACCACAAACCGACGGCCGGGACGAAACAGACGGGCGCGTCGCGCCGCATGCGCGCGTAGATCGGGTACGGATCGTCGTCGAGCTGCTCGACCGTGATCGACGCCGCCCAGTCTTCGATCACAGTCATGCTTCTCCCTGGACGAGAGCTCGCGCTTCACGGAGGCGTCGAGGCTCGTCTACCACGAGCACACATACGGGCGTCCCGCTCGTGTCTCGCCCGACATGGAGACCGTCCTCCTCAGACCAGGTCTCTACGGCGCCCGCCCAGCCCACCTCTGCCAGGCGGCGCGGGCCGATGTCGCTCCACCAATAGGGCAGCCGCTCGTACGGCCCCGCCTCGCCCGCCATCGCATCTGCGGCCTGCTCGCCGGTGCCTATCGCCGCGTCCCAATGCGGGAAGCGGATCGACCCGAAGCGAGCATGCGGGACAAGGACGAGATCCCCGCAGGCGTAGACCGGATCGCGGCCTGGGACACGCATGTCCGAGGCGACCGGGAGCGGCAGCTCGGTCTCGAGAAGACCCGGCGGCTGCAGCGGCGCGCCGCCCGTGGCGACGAGAATGACGTCCGCCTCCAGCGTGCCATGGGCTGCCGTCTCGACGGCGTACTCCGTAGCGCTCTCGATCCGCACGCCGCCGAGAAACCGGACGCCGAGCTCGTCGAGCGTTATCCGGCCGAGCTCAGGCAGGGGATCGTGAAGCCGGTCGAGCGGCCGTCCGAGCATGTCCACGAGCGTGACCGTGTGCCCGGCAGCCGCGAGGGTCGCCGCGCTCTCGGTGCCGATCAACCCGGCGCCGACGACGAGCACGTCGACCGGCCCGCCGGCGAGAAGCGGCGCCAGGCGATCAAAGGCCTGCGGATTCGCGTTGACGAGCGCGTTCTCGAGGCCGGAAACGGGCGGTGGGCGATAGGCGAGGCCCGTCGCGAGGACGATCCGCTCGGCTTCGACCTCGACGCTCTCGCTTCCCGACTCGACCGAGAGGATCCCGGAGTCGAGATCAGCGGCCGTGACGACGCCGTCCAGGCGGTCGATACCGCGTTCCGCAAGCCGCTGATGGTCGGCAAGCAGCCGGGGCGTGCCGTCGGCGAGCGCCGCTTTGGTCAGCGGCGGACGGTCGACGGGGAGGCCTTGGCCGATCAGCAACGGACGGATCCCATGGCGTGCGAGGCGCGTCGCACAGGCCGTCCCGGCCACGCCGTTGCCGACTATTGCGACCTCGACGGTCATCCAGCGCCAGTCATACAGCGATCTCTGCGACGCGCTCGACAACCTCGTTGCACCACGCGGGATAGCGGGCCAGGTCGTCGACGAACTGCGACGGCTTGATGCAGAACGTCCCGAAACCGCGTGCGATCTGCGCCGGGAGCGACGCCAGGGCAGGCTCGAGCGGCGACGGGCTCGCGTCGTCCGGGAATACGGCTCGCATACCGCCGACGAACTCGAGCTCGGCCACGTCGCGCCCGGCCTCGGCCATGCCGGCTGCGAGCTTCTCCAGGTCTTCGTCCGAAGGCTGCCCGAGCGGATGGAAACCGTGGGCGTAGCGGACGATGCGCCGCAGTAGGCGGGGGTGCACCGACTGGCCGCCGAGCCAGAGCCGCGGCCCGTCCGGGCGCCAGGCCTTCGGCTCGAGATAGACATCGTCGAACGCGTAGTGCTCGCCGCGGAAGCTCGCCGGCGAGGCGGCCCACACGGCCTCCCACGCCGCGAGGTGCTCGTCGAGTCGTGCACCCCTCCGCCGGAACTCCACGCCGAGCGCGTCGTACTCCTCCTCGTGCCAGCTCACCGTCGGCTGCACCACGAGCCGACCCTCGGAAAGGATGTCGAGGGTGCCGATCTCGCGGGCCAGGAGCAGCGGATGACGCAGAGGTGCAATGACCGCGCAGGCTGCGAGGCGCATCGTCGTCGTGGCAGCCGCGATCGCAGACAGCAGGACGAGCGACGACGGCCACGGCATCGCCGGATCCTGGTTGCCGGGCATCGCGTAGTCGCGCAGGTTGCCCATCACACCGTCGGCGCCTGCACTCGGGCCGAGGACGATGTGCTCGCTGACCATCACCGCGTCGAAGCCGGCGGCCTCGGCGACCACAGCCATCTCGACGAGTGCGCGCAGGTCGCGCGGCGGTGTCAGCGTCCAGTTCTCGCTCAGGACGAGAACGAGCTTCACGACGGAACGAGGCCGAGATTTGCCACCGCTGCGTCGATCGCGGCCTGCTGATGCGACTGCAGATCCTGGCCGGGAACCTCGCCGAGATAGGCGAACGGATCCTCGATGTCTGCCGAGAGACCCGAGAGCGCCTCGATCGTCGCGAGCCCGCAGAACGGGACGTGGCCGGCCGAGTAGCCGCCTTCGTGCGACAGAACGAGCCTCCCGTCGCAGATACGCGACGCAGCGTCGACGAGTCGCTCCGTCAGCTCGCCGAACGCACCGGCTGAGAGCAGCATCCGCCCAAGCGGGTCGAGCGCGCCGGCGTCGAAGCCGCAGGCAATCACGATCAGCTCCGGCCGAAAGCGCTCGAGTGCAGGAACGACCACGCGATCGACCGCCGAGAGATATGCACCGCGGCCCGAGCCTGCGGGGAGAGGCACGTTCAGCGTCGCGCCGGCCCCGGCTCCCGCGCCGGTCTCGTCGACCGGGCCCGACTCCGCCGGGTAAAGGCCGTCCTGGTGCAGCGAGATCGCGAGCACCGAGCCGTCCTTCCAGAACGCAGCCTGCGTGCCGTTCCCGTGGTGGACGTCCCAGTCGACCACCGCGACGCGCCGGAGGCCTCGCGCAGCTTGCGCGTGCCGGACGGCGATAGCGACGTTCGCGAAGATGCAGAAGCCCATGCCGAGATCGGGCAGCGCATGGTGCCCGGGAGGCCGCACGAGCGCGTAGGCGTTGTCGACGTGTCCGTCGAGAACGGCGTCGACCGCCGTGATCGTCCCCCCGGCGGCCAGCGCCGCGATCTCGTACGAGCCGTTGCCGAAGGGCGCCTCGCTGCCGGCCTCGCCGCCTCGGCCGGCCGAGAGCTCCTGGATCCGCTCGACGTACGCGAGCCCGTGCACGCGGCAGAGCTCGTCGACCGTCGCTGCGCGCGGCAGCACCGGGATCAGCTGATCCGTCAGCCCGCTCGCGTCGAGCAGGTTCTTGAGCCGGCGCTTCGTGTCGGGGCTCTCGGCGTGGAGGTGCGGCTCGAGCCAGCCTCCCGACGGCAGCTCCGACGTGCCGGAGCCCGTGTCGTGCCACATGTAGCGCTCGTGCCAGACCAGGCCCGTCCGCCTCACGACGTCGTCCGGTCCGCGATCTGCAGCGTCTTCAGGTCGGAGTAGAAGTCGAGCGCGTAGTTTCCGCCCTCGCGGCCGATGCCGGAGATGCCGACGCCGCCGAACGGGGCCGTGAGGTCGCGCACGAGAAACGTGTTCACCCAGACGGTTCCCGCGCGCACGGCCCGCCCCACCCGCTCAGCGCGCTCTGCCGAGCCGGTGTAAACGATCCCGGAGAGGCCGTACGCCGTCGAGTTGGCGAGCGTGACTCCCTCGTCCTCGTCGGCGAACGTCTGGAAGGTGAGCACCGGCCCGAAGACCTCGCGCTGCACGATTTCGCTCTCGTTGGAGCGAGGAACGACGAGCGTCGGCTCGTACCAGAGACCGCCACGCGCGGCCGGCTTGCCGCCACGCACGATCTCGTCGCCATTCGCCCGCGCGCGCTCGACGAAGCCGACGACCCGCTCGAAATGGTCGCGGTGGATCATCGGCGAGACGGTGGTCGCGTCTTCGCGCGGATCGCCGAGCACGTGCTCGTCGGTGAAGCGGTGGAAGAGCTCGAGGAACTCGGTCGCGATCGACTCCTGCACGAGCAGGCGCGTGCCCGCAAGGCAGACCTGGCCGGAGTCGTCGTACTGGCCGGCGGCCTTGCGCGCGGCTGCCTCGAGGTCGCAGTCGTCGAAGACGAGGAGCGGGCCTTTCCCGCCGAGCTCTCCCGTGAACGGCACGATGTTCGCTGCGGCGGCGGCACCGATATGGCGTGCTGTCTCGGGCGAGCCCGTGAACGAGATTCGGCGCACACCCGGGTGCGACACGAGCGCAGCACCGACCTCTTCGCCGATCCCCTGGACGACGTTGAGCACACCTGGCGACATGCCGGCCTCAGCCGCGAGGTCGGCGAGCAGGGAACAGGAAAGCGGCGACCATTCCGCGGGCTTCAGGATCACCGTGGATCCTGCGGCGAGAGCAGGTGCGATCTTCCACGTCGAGAGCATCAGCGGCGCATTCCACGGCGTGATCACGACGGCAGGCCCGGACGGCATGCGGATGACGCGGTTGGCGGTGCCGTTCGACGACCAGACGCGCTCCTCATACTCGACCGCGAGATCGGCGTAGTTGCGGAAGTTGCGTGCACAGCGGTTGATCAGGCGCGCTTTCAGCGAACGGAGCAGCTCGGCCATGTCCGCGCACTCGACGGCGGCGAGCGGCTCGACATTGGCGTCGATCAGATCGGCGAGGCGATGCAGTACCTCGGCGCGTCCCGCCGGCCCGAGCGCCGCCCAACCCGGAGCGGCTTCCGTCGCGGCCGCAACGGCGAGATCCGCTTCGCGCTGGCCACCGCGCGCGATCTCTGCCAGCGGCTGCTCGTCGATCGGCGAGTAGTCGGTAAAGGTCTCGTCGCTCGAGACACGCTCGCCGCCGATGAAGTGCTCGTTCGAAACCGGGACACCTGCGACCTCGGCCCGCCCGCTCAACTCACGCCCCCACCTGCGAAAACGCTGTCGACGCGACATCGACCACGACGCTTCCGCCGTCGACCGTGAGCACAGCCCCGTTCACGTAGCTCGCGTCGGGCGAGAGCAGCCAGGCGACCGCGCCGGCCACCTCGTCAGGAGTGCAGGGACGTCGCAACGGCACCTGTCCGGTGGCAAGCTCGTACGCATCCTCTCGACCGATTCCGAGTTCCCCGGCCAGCTCGTCCATCTCCCCATCGGCCATCGGCGTGCGCGTCCAGCCGGGGCAGACGCAGTTCGCGCGCACGCCGACCGGTCCGTGATCGAGCGCGATGCACTGCGTCAGCATCACGAGCGCAGCCTTCGATGAGCAGTACGCGAGTGACGACGGTGCCGCCCGCAACCCGGCGACAGACGCGACCGAGACGACAGCACCGCGCCGCTCTATCAGGTACGGAATCGCGGCCTTCGCTGTGAGGAACGCGCCCGTGAGGTTGACTCGGAAGACATCCTCGAACACCGCTGGATCAGCGTCGAGCAGCGAGCCCGCGCCGCCACGTCCGGCGTTCAGGACCAGCGCGTCGAGCCCGCCGAACGCGTCGACGGTCTTGCCTACGGCGCGAGCGGCGTCGGCCTCGAGCGTCGTATCGGCGACGATCGCGAGCCCGCCGACCTCCTCGGCGATGGCGTCGAGCTGCTCGCGCCGTCGACCGGTCACGGCAACCGCGTAGCCCGCAACGTCGAGCCGCCGCGCAACCGCTGCCCCGATCCCCGTCCCGCCGCCCGTAACGAGCGCAGCCGGTCGGTTAGCCACGGAGGTCCTTCACGGTCTCGAGGTCGTCGACCGTGTAGCGAAACGTAAAGCGGTAGCCCTTGCCAAGCCTTACCGGTGCGAGCGCATCGTGCTCCTCGTGCTCCGCACCGAACAGGTCGAGCGTGGCGCTGCCCTCCCAGATCTCCGAGATCGCGCGGTCGCGCGACACGGCGCGCACGAGCTCGTGCACCGCGGGCGCATCGTGCTCACCGGCCGCAAGACGCGGGAAGTGACGGACGTTGACGATCGGCGGCGCGTTGTTGAACGGCCCGCCCTGGGACGGTCGCTCGAGCGTGACCGTGCACTCGGCCACCCGCCGCTCGTACGCGGCGCACGTCGCGCCGAACCGCGCACCTGCCTCCATCCCCGGGTCCGCCGGCCCGCCAAGACCAAAGGACCGAGTTGTCCAGATCGAACCGAGCTTCTTCGGGAAGCCCTGGATCCAGCCGCGCGTCAGCGCGAAGTCGCGATCGACCCAGATGTAGGCGCACGTCGTCACCTCCTCGCCGTCGAGGAGCGCGTTGACGACGATGAAGACCTCCTTGTACTGGGAGCGCGACGGGTCGAGCAGCTCGGCGCCTCCTCCAGAGCACGATTGCCAGTCGGCGACCACGAACGCGCAGCGACCGGGGTCGCGATGCGGCTCGAGCCCGTCCGGCAGGAATGCCACCGCCCGCTCAGGCTCGGCCCAGTAGTCGACCACGAGGAACGTGCCGACGTAGTGCCACGGCGGATACGGCACGAGCGAGGAGCGGCCCTCTGGCGTCCGCGGGATCGTGAAACCCTTCAGCTTGCTCATGCGGGCCACCCTTCGGGCGGCGGCGGCAGAAGCTTGCCGCGCGTCTCCCAGCTCTCCCGCTCGAACTCGACTGCAACCGGGTCGAAGCGGAAGTACGAGCGCGGCGGCAGCGGCCCCCACGTGTTCGACGAGTAGCGATCGTCGGGGTACACACGCGGAACGTGGTCGTCGTCGAGCTGTTCCATGTCGCAGTAGAGCTCCACGAAGCACTCCTCCTCGGGGATGCGGACGTAGCTCGCGATGTTGCCAGCGATTCCGTGCCGAGCCGGCCCCCAGCCGAGCCAGCGGCCGTGCCGCGCGAGGTGGTCGAGTAGGTCGCGCATCTTCCCGATGTCGACCGTGTCGAACGCGAAATGGTGGAAGTGGGCGTAGCCGCGATCGACGAGCGCCATCACGTGGTGGTCGGGCCTGATATGCAGCCAGACGCCCGCCTCGTCGAGCCAGTCCGAGATGCGCATGCCGAGAACGTCGACGTAGAACGCGGCGTTCCCGTGGATATCGCCGGTGAGGCAGTTGACGTGGCCGAGCCTGCGTGCCCCACCAATGTGCACCGTCGAGGACGGTCGAGCATGCTGCGGCCAGCGATCGACCTCGGTCACCGGCGCGCGGTGGGGCATCAGCTGCACCGGTCGCCCATCGGGGTCGTTGACGAACAGGCAGCCGTCGCGCTCGTCCCAGGCGGCGCCGGCCGAAACGAGATGCGCGCGAGCGTCGTCGAGCGAGCAGTCGCGACGGAGCTCGAACGCCGAATGGTCGTGCCCAGGGTTGTCGCCCTCGACGAGCTCGAGGCAGTACGGCTCGTCGTTGCACGCAAGCAGCGCACGGCCGTCCTCACACGAACGCTCGACGAGCCCGAACTGGAGCTGCCAACGCATCGATGCCTCGCCGAGGTCTGCGACCCGCAGACAGACGTGGTCGAGCCGCTGGAGCGAGATCACGGCGCGTGGCCGGCTGCGACCAGTTTCTCGGCCTCGGCCTCGGGAATCGCGAGCGCGACGTGCAATGTGTTCGCCGACACCTCGAGCTGCTCGCCTGGCCCGGCCAGGTCGACGTCCCACTCGACGACTGAGTTGGTCAGCCGGCCGAGGCCGGAGACCTCGACCTCGACGACATCGCCCGGCTCCATGGGCCGCGAGTTCGCAGGCGTGCCGGTGAGAACAACGTCGCCGGGCTCGAGCGTGATCAACCGGCAGAGATCGGCGAGCTGGTACGAGACCGAGAAGAGAAGGTCGTCGGCGGTCGCTTCCTGGACGAGCGTACCGTTGAGGTACGTGCGCAGGGTGTAATGGCAGGGGTCGAACTCGGCGGCCGGCACGAGCTCCGGTCCGATCGGCAGGAAACCGTCCTGGCCCTTCACGCGGAGCATCGCGCCGCGATCGGCGTGGCGGAAGTCGTGCAAACCGACGTCGTTCGCAGGCGCGTAGCCGGCGACGTAGTCGAGCACCTTGTCCTGCGGGACGCTCTTCATCGACTTCCCAATCACCACCGCAAGCTCGCCCTCGTAGTTCAGGAAGCGGGCTCCCAGCGGGCGTCGCAGCAGCCCGCGATGCCCGTTCAGCGTCGTCGGCGGCTTCATGAAATAGGACGGCTGCGGCGGGATGCGCGCCGCATACTCCTCGACGCGGCTGCGATAGGTGAGGTGGACGGCGATGATCTTCGTCGGTTCGGCCGGGGCGAGGTAGACCGCTGTCGCCTCGCCGATCGCGACACCGTCCGTAAGGACGATCGCGTCGCCCTCGAGGTGGCCCCAGCGAGGCTGCCCGTCGACCGCGATCCGAACGGCGCGGCGGCTACAGGTGGGCTGCATACTCGCGAATCTCCCACTCGCTGATCGTTTCCAGATCGAGCTCACCGACCGCCTCGGTGAAGCGCTCGACCTCGAAGCGCTTCATGGCGACGAAGGTCGCGACTAGCTCCGCGCCGAGCTTGTCGACGAGCGCAGTATCGGCTTCGAGCGCGTCCAAGGCGGCTCCCAAATCGGATGGGAGCTTCGTCCCGGCGTGCTCGTCGTCGGCGCGATACGCGTCGCCGACCACCGGCTCCGGCGGGGACAGCTCGCGCTCGACGCCGTCCAGGCCGGCGAGGAGGATTCCGGCGGTTATGAGATGCGCGCACGCTGCGCCGTCGCCGGTGCGGATCTCGACCCTCGATCGCGCCCCGCCCTCGCGAGGCACGCGGCAGAAAGCGGTGCGGTTGTCGTGCCCCCAGTTCGCGTGCGTCGGCGCGAGGCTGTCGGGGAGGATCCGCTTGTACGCGTTGATCGTCGGGCCGAGCAGCGCCTGAAGCCCCGCCGCGTGCGTGATCACACCGGCGATGAACTGAGAGGCGAGCACGCTCAGGCCGTCCGGCCGGCTCTCGTCGGCGAACGCGTTGCGACCGTCGGCGTCGGCGAGCGACGCGTGGAGGTGGAAGCCGGAGCCGCCCTGGTCGGCAAACGGCCGGCCCATGAAGGTCGCGAGCAGCCCCTCGCGCACGGCGATCTCCTTCACGGCCGCCTTCAGCAGGAACGCGCGATCGGCGGCATCGAGCGCTGTCGAGTGCTTGACGTTGATCTCGTACTGCGAGTTCATGAACTCGTGGTTCGCGGCGAAGGCCTCGAGCCCGAACTCGTCGCACCACAGCAACATCCGCAGAACGACGTCGCGGGGATCGGAGACCGAGCCGACGGTGTAGACCCGCGAGAGCTCGTCGACATAGCGGGTCAGCTCACCCGGATTCGCCGGATCGCGTACCGCGAGGAAGAACTCGAGCTCGGGCGCGACAATCGGCGTCAGCCCGAGCTTCGCGTACGCGGCGACGACACGGGCGAGCAGGGCGCGCGGGCAAACAGGCCAATGATCGGAGCCGTCAAGCTGCCATGCCTCGCCCATCACCCACGCGACCTCGGGCTGCCACGGCGACCGGCGCATCGTCGCGAGGTCGGGCCGGATCGCGAGATCGGTGTAACCCACCTCACCACCGACGACCGGCGTGTGACCGAGGTCGGTACCCATGACGGCCGAGCAGAACGTGACGCCTTCCTCGCAAAGACCGGCGAAGTGACGGACCGGGATGTCCTTGCCGCGGGCGACTCCGTGCAGGTCGCTGTAGAGCACGCGCACCGCGCGAACTCCCTCGGCCGCGAGATCGGCGGCCACTGCCTCCGCTTCGTGGGTATGCGAGGTCATACGGCTACTCGAACCGGCAGCTTCTTGATGCCGTGGAAGAAGTTGGATCGGAGTCGGGTCGGGGGGCCGGCGAGCTCGATGCGCTGAAGATACGGGATCATCTCCTCGATCCAGATCTTGACCTCCAGCTTCGCGAGATGCGCGCCGAGGCAGAAGTGCGGTCCGCCGAGGCCGAAGGTCAGGTGGCGGTTCGGTTCGCGCCCGACGTCCATGCGGTACGGGTCGGCGAACTTCTCCTCGTCGTAGTTGCCCGAGGCGTACCAAATCGTCACCTTGTCGCCCGCCTTGATCGTCTTCCCATGCACGGTGACCTCGCGCGTCGCCGTTCGCCGGAAGCGGTGCACCGGATGGGCGCGACGGAGGATTTCATCGGCAGCGCTGGCCGCGAGCGAAGGATCCGCGACCAGGCGCGCCACCTCCTCCGGGTGATCGAGCAGGTCGAGCAGCCCGAGGCTGATCGTGTGGCGCGTCGTCTCGTTGCCGGCCGTCGTGAGCAGGATGAAGAAGACGCCGAACTCGCGAGCGTCCAAGCGCGAGCCATCGACTTCCGCTTCGACAAGTCGCGTCGTGATGTCGTCACGCGGCTCGGTCCGACGTGCTTCGCCCAGCTTGAGGCCGTACTCGATCAGGTCGGCTGCAAACGGACTCGAGAACGGCAGCAGGCGGATGGCCGGATCCTGGATCGTCAGCTCCTGGACGTTCTCGGCGCCCACGACGTCCGGATCCGTGTTGCCGAGCAGCTTGTCGCCGAGCTCGATCAGCAGCCGCCGGTCGTCGACGGGCAGGCCCATGATCTCGGAGAACACCCACATCGGGATCTCCGACGCGACCGACTCCACGAAATCGAACTCCGGCTCCTCGAACGCCTGTGCGAGGATCCTGCGCGCGATGCCGCGGATGCTCTCCTCGTAGGTGTTGACGACGCGCGGCGTGAAGCCCTTGTTCACGAGCGCGCGCAGGCGCGTGTGCGGCGGCGGATCCATGTCGAGCATCGACTTTCGTGCCTCGACCTCCTCAGGCGTGAGGTCCTCGAGCGATGTGCCGCCGACCTCGGAGCTGTAGCTCTCGAAGTCCTTCGAGACCGTGACGATGTCGTCGTAGCGCGTGAACGCCCAGAAGCCGCCGCCGTCCGTCTCCGGCTGCCAGAAGAGCGGCGCCTCTCGTCTCAGCAAGGTCAGCCAGTCATAGGGCACGCCGCGCTCCCAGACGTCGAGATCGGTGAGGTCGATGTCGTCGAGGGAAAGCCCTTCGATCGACGGGCCTGCGACGGTCGCGGCCTGGGCAACGGTGGCCGGGACGTGATCTTCGCGCGCGTGAACCGCGTCTGCCGCGACAGGAGGCGGAGCCAGCCGCACCTCCAGTTCACCATCCGCCACGCGCACCTCGTAGATCGGCAGCGGCTCGAGCGCCGGCGGTGTGAGCACGTCACCGGTGCGGAGGTCGAACTCCGACCCGTGGCACGGGCAGACGATGACGTTCTCGTCGAGTTCCCCGTCCGAGAGCGAGCAGTCCTCGTGGGTGCACGTGTCGTCGAACGCGACCCACGCGTCGCCGATCCGTCCGAGGCAGACAGCGCGACCGTCGGCCTCCACACGGTGGAGAGGGCCGTCCGGCAGCTCCGCCACCGGGCCGACCGGATACCAGCTGAGCGTCTCCATACGTGCTTCCCGACCCTAGCCGACCCGCCTAGCCGAGCGGCACCACTCCGTCGTGATGAGCTGCGTGCGCCGCCGCGTTGTCGACGTTCGAGCGTCTCGTCGCCACCACGATCCCGAACCAGACCACCGCGACGACGATCAGCCCGATCGTCCAGTAGGCCGCTTCCCAGTTGAAGTTCGACCGGTCGTGCGGCGCCGGGTTCAGCGCCCCGTAGAAGCCGAGGATCGGCGTCGCGACAGCCGCGGCAACGACAAGGTACTGCCACGGCTTGTTCCCGCTCTTCGCCACGAGCCGGAACGCGAACACGGCCAGCACGAGATAGACGAGCTCGATGGCAAACGAGCCGACCGTCGCCGAGAGGATGAAGAACGCGAACTGGTCGTTCGGGAAGAACGGCGTGAACTTGCCGTCGGCGACGAAGCCAAACCGGGAGCCGTAGTTCGTCAGAAGGGTGATGACAATCAGCCCGATGCCGCCGACCGCGACCATCAGATTCCCGACCCACGGCGTGTCGTAGCGAGACGTCTTCGCGAACGCCCTCGGCAGCAGGCCGTCGCGGCCGAGCGCGAAGAAGCCGCGGCCGATCAGGACGCAGATTGCGAGAGCAAGTGCCAGCGCATCGAGGATCACGATCAGGTCGAGGATCGTCGCGTACCAGGAGCCGATGTATTTCGTGCCGAGGTCGTCGACCGCCGAGGGTGAGAACGCCCAGGCACCCTTGCCGACCGCTTCCTTGCCGTAGCCGATCGAGAAGGCGTACGCCATAAAGACGAAGAACGCCGCTGCCGCCGCGACGGTGCCGATCAGCGCGCGCGGGATCGAGCGGTGCGGATCCTCCGACTCCTCCCCGATCGACGCGGCCGCTTCGAAGCCGACGAAGAGAAGAATGCCGAGCAGCACCCCGCCGAGCACACCGCCGCCGGTAATCCCGAAGAGCGACGTCTCGTTCCAGTTGAACATCGAGAGCGTGTTTCCGCCCTCGCCGCCCTTGATGATGATCACGAAGGCGAGGATCAGCATCGGAACGAAGGAGATCGCGGCGAAGGTGAGCATCGCCCGGATCGCGAGCCGAACCCCGATGTGGTTGAGGACGAGAACAATGGCAAGCGCGATCAAACCCCACACCCACCACGCCGGATGGTGGGCGCTCGAGATGTGCGCCTGCCAGAAACCGTCGCCGAGAATCCCGAGGCCGAGGTAGATCCCGCCGCCGCCGAGGAACAGTGCTCCGAGGAAGAAGAAGCCGGCCGTGAAGACGCCGACCCAGGGGTGCGCGCCGTGGGCGAGGTACTCGTAGACCGCGCCGGCGCCGGCGTAGCGACGAGCGTAGAGCGAGATCGTGTAGGCGATCGCAAGGACGCCGAGGCCGGCGATCAGCACGGCCAGCGTCGCGTTCCAACCCGCGCCGATGTCAGGCCGCGAGATGCCGCCGAGGATGATCGCGACCGAGAACATCGGCCCGATCGCAAGCGCCTGCGCAACTGCATGGATCGTCGTCAGGTTCTTCTTCCCCAATGATGCAGCCGGCGTTGCCCCAGAGCTGGTTGCCGCCTCGTCGCTCATCTCGTCAAGCCCTCCTTCTTGTCGTCGATCCGTGCCGGCCAGCTTGATCCATTCGGCCGCGACCCTATAAGGTTCGAACATCGAATGTCAACCACGAGGCCTTCACCGGAGCCGGCCGCCGCGAGGACCCTCCGCGTGCGGTCAGTCGTCGGCCTGGCTTATGACGAGATCCGATCGCTGATCGTCGAGGGTGCGCTCGGCCCGGGTGCGCGACTCGGTCAGGCGGAGCTCGCGGATCAACTCGGCATCTCGCGCACGTCCGTTCGCGAAGCCTTGCGCCGCCTGGCGGGTGACGGCCTCGTCGAGTTCGAGGTGAACCGTGGCTTCTTCGTCCTCGACATCGGCCTCGACAGCGTCCTGCAGCGGCTCGAGGCGCGGCTCGTCCTCGAGCCCGCGATTGCGCGCCTTGCCGCGGAGCGCCGCGTGGATTCGGACCTCGACGCGATGCGCGCCTCGATCGACGCGGAGCGAGCCGCGACGTCGTCGGATGAGGCGCACGACGCGAGCCGTGCGTTTCACATCGCAGTGGCGGCCGCAACGCGGAACGACGCGCTCGTACGGCTACTCGACGGTCTGTGGATAGCCGACGTCGGCCGCCGACTCCTCGCCCGCAGGCGGCTAGCCCCCGGGTGGCAGGACGACGATGTCACCGAGCATGTCGAGATCGTCGCGGCGATCGAGGCGCGCGATGCGGAGCGGGCCGAGGTCCTCGTGCGAACACACGTCGAAGCGGCGTTCGCGCATTGGTCTGACCGCCGGTAGAGGCGGGGCGAGGGCGACCCGAGGGTCGCCCTTACGATTCCACCCTCGCACGCGGTTTGTAGGGGCGAGGCTTGCCTCGCCCTCGTCGCTACGCGGCAGTCAGCGCGACCGTCTTGACCGTCTGCTCGCGCTCGACACCGAGCGCGTCGTCGAGCTTCTGACGCAGCTCGCCGCTCGCGGCAAGCGCCTCGCAGATATCCGCACCGCCGATCAGCTCGCCCTTGACAAAGACCTGCGGGATCGTCGGCCAACCGGAGAGAGCCGATAGCTCCTGCCGGATCTGCGGGTCGGGCAGCACGTCGACGGTGGCAACCGGAGCGCCGGAGTCCCAGAGCGCGCGCAGCGCACGCTGGGAGTTGCCACACGCTGGCGCCTGCGATGTGCCCTTGATGAAGACGGCGACCGGCTCGGTGGCGATGACGTCCTTGATCCGGTCGCTGAGGGTTCGATCGGTCGTTGCGCTCATGCGTTTCCCTTCGTCTCGATTCGGAGCTCGTGGATTGTCCCGTCAGCGAGCGGCGCTTCGAGCGCCGCGTTGACGAGACGGTGCTGGTCGATCAGAGAGAGCCCGGCGAAGCGGCCTGAGGTGACGATCACCTGGAAGTGGTCGCCGCCGCCCGTGCGGTCGTGGACGGCGATCTCGTCGCCCGGGAAGGCCTCCTCGAGCAACGTCCTGATCCTCTCGCTCGCCACCGGAGCATCGTAGCCGCGCCGTCGAGCCCTCCGTGCGGACGCGGAGGGCTCGACCAGATGGGCTCAGGCAGCGACGCTCGACTCGACGGAAAGGCCGGCGGCGATCCAATCGGCCTTGCCGGCTCCGTACACAGCGACGCTCGAATAGCCGAGCGCGCTCAGCTGTGCCGCGGCCGTGTGGGAGTTCCGGCAGGTTTCGCTCGCGCAGTAGACGACGATCTCCGCCTCGAGATCCGGGAACAGCGCCGGAACGAGCTCTTCCAACCGATCCGGATCGAGGTTGACGGCACCCGGCAGATGCGCCTCGTCGTAGTAGATCGGGCCGAGTGCTTCGGCGAGCACCGGCGGGTTCGGGCTCGCTAGCTTCGCCTCGAGCTCCTGGCGTGAGATGACGGCAGTGGACATGTGGGCCTCCTTGTGGGATAAACGGACGACCGTCCGATTCACTACTGCATAACCGGACTACAGTCCGTTTCTATTCCCGTGCCCCGCGCAGATGCCGTCCGCAACCGTGAGCTCGTCCTCGCCACCGCAGAGCGGCTCTTCGCCGAACGCGGCGTGGCTGCGGTGTCGATGGACGACATCGCAGCCGCGGCGGGGGTCGGCAAGGGGACGGTGTACCGCCATTTCGGCGATCGCGCCGGTCTCGCCCTAGCCCTGCTCGACGAGGACGAGCGGATCCTGCAGGAGGCAGTCGTACGCGGCCCTGCTCCGCTCGGGCCCGGTGCGCCCGCCGCCGAGCGGCTCACCGCGTTCCTGACGGCGCTCCTCGACCTCCACGAGCGCCACCTCGACCTCGTCGTGGCGTCCGAAACCGCGGCGGCCGGCGCGCGCTTCCGCTCCGGCGCTTATGCCGCTTGGCGCGCGCATGTCGCGGTCCTGCTCCGCGAGGCTCGACCGGGGGCAGATGCAGAGACGCTCGCCGATGTGATCCTGGCGCCGCTGGCAGGCGATCTGCAGCGTCACCTTCGCCGTGACCGGAAGCTCGACGGCGCGCGCGTCCGTGATGCCGTCGTCGAGATCGCGCGGTCGGTCATGGTCGATTCCTGACGTGGCGGAGGTTGTCCCCCAGTCCTTCCGTGCCTTCGTCGCTCGTGTGCTCGGCGACGAAGGACGGGCCTGGCTCGCATCGCTCCCCGCTACTCACGCCACGCTGGCTACCCGCTGGCAGCTCCAGCTGGGGCCGGAGCTGCCCGGCGGCTTGCTCTCGTGCGTCCGTGAGGTGCGCCTGCCAGACGGCTCATCGGCGATCCTCAAAGTCGGCGCGCCGTGGCCTCGGACACGCCACGAGATCGACGCCTTGCGGGCCTGGGGAGGCCGGTGCGCACCCGAGTTGCTCGCCTCGGACGGCGAGCTCGGCGCGATGCTGCTGGAGCGGATCCGACCGGGGACGCATCCCGCATCGGCCGGCGCAGCCGACATCGCAAGCCTGTTGACGCAGCTCCACACCGACTCGCCTACGGGATTGCCGACGCTCGGCGACGTCGTCCGACGCAGGATTGTCCGCGCCGCCGACGAGGGGCGCGCATCGGCTACGAAGGCGGAGTGGGCGCTCGCGAAGATCACCGAGCTCGAGCGAGACCCACCGCCGGCTGTTCTCCTCCACGGTGACTTCGACGAGCGCAACCTCCTCGTCTGCGAACGGCGCGGACTGTGCGCGATCGACCCGCTCCCGTGCGTCGGCGATCCTGCGTACGACGCGGCCAACTGGGTGCACGGCAATCGGCGGCCCGGTCGACGTGCGCGCCTAGACGCGCTCGTCGAGCTCGGCTTCGAGCGAGCACGTCTCCGCGATTGGGCGGCCGTCATCGGCGTCCACGGCTAGAGAACGTCAGGGAGCCCGAGTAGCCTTCACGCCATGCGGATGCTCGAAGGCGAAGACGTGATCTGGCAGGGCAACCCGACGTGGCGCTCGACCGTCTCCTTCTATCTCAAGTGGACGCTGCTCGTCCTGATCCCACTCGTCGTGATCATCGTGGCGAAGGCGGCGGGGCAGGACTGGCCCCTGTCGTACGGGATCATCATCTTCCTCGCGGGCTTTGCGCTTGTTCTCCTCGTGGGCTGGGTACGGCGCTACTTCACCCGCTACACGATCACGACGAAGCATCTGCTGATCCGCACGGGGATCCTCTCGCGGCACGAAAACTCTGCGTCGCTCGACCGGGTGCAGAACATCAAGGTCGTGCAGAGCCCGATTGAACGGCTGCTCAAGACGGGTTCCGTCGACTTCGATACGGCGAGTGGCGACGCTGCGGACGCCGACCTTCGCTTCATCGGCATCGACCGGCCCCGCGACCTGCGCGACGAGATCCTCACCGCGATAGAGCGCATTCGCAGCACAGACCGCCAGGGCGGCCTCGCGTAGGCCGCGGCAGACGACGCGCGGTAGCAGGCAGAATCGAGGAGTGACACACCCGGACAGTTTCGGCTCGCGCTCGACGCTCTCCGTCGGCGGTCGCGAGCTCGAGATCTTCCGTCTGGATGCTCTGCAGAGCCGGTTCGACGTCTTCCGACTCCCGTACACCTTGCGCGTCCTGCTCGAGAATGCGCTCCGCCGTGAGGACGGCGTCACGGTGACCCCCAACGATGTCGAGGCAATCGCCTCGTGGGAGGCGAAAGCAGCGCCGTCGCGCGAGATCTCGTTCACTCCGGCGCGCGTGCTGCTGCAGGACTTCACCGGCGTCCCGGCGATCGTCGACCTCGCCGCGATGCGCAACGCGATGCGTGACCTGGGCGGAGACCCGGCGAAGATCAACCCGCTCTTGCCCGCCGAACTCGTGATCGACCATTCGGTCCAGGTCGACGAGTTCGGCAGTCGCTTCGCGATTGCACGAAACGCCGAGCTCGAGTTCCAGCGCAACCGCGAGCGCTACGCCTTCCTCCGCTGGGGTCAGACCGCCTTCGACAACCTGGAGGTCGTGCCGCCGAACACCGGCATCGTCCACCAAGTGAACCTGGAGTTCCTCGCGCGAGTCGTCGAGGAGAGAAACGGTCAGGCTTTCCCGGACACAGTCGTCGGAACCGACTCGCACACCACGATGGTCAACGGTCTAGGAGTGCTGGGCTGGGGTGTAGGTGGCATCGAGGCCGAAGCGGCGATGCTCGGCGAGGCGATCTCGATGCTCGTGCCTCAGGTCGTCGGCTTCAAGCTGACCGGAGCGCTGCCGGACGGCGCAACCGCGACCGACCTCGTCCTCACCGTCACGCAGATCCTGCGTGAGACGGGTGTCGTCGGGAAGTTCGTCGAGTACATCGGAGAGGGGCTGGAGCGGTTGCCGCTCACCGATCGCGCGACGCTCGGGAACATGTCGCCGGAGTACGGCGCGACCTGCGGCTTCTTCCCAGTCGACGCCGAGACGCTCCGCTACCTGAGGCTCACCGCGCGCAGCGAAGAGCGGGTTGCCCTGGTCGAGGCGTACTGCAAGGAGAACGGTCTTTGGCACGATCCGCATGACCATCCGACGTACTCGCAGGTGGTCGAGCTCGACCTTGGATCTGTCGAGCCGTCGCTTGCCGGCCCACGCCGGCCACAGGATCGAATCCCGCTGCGCGACGCGAAGCACGCCTTCTTCAGCGTGCTCCCGAGCTTCGGCATCGACGCAGGAAACGGGCGGATCGACGAGGCGCTGGCCGAGTCGATGGACGGCAGCGACTCCACAGCGATCGTCGCCGCACCGGCCCGCACCTCGGTCACGGTCGAGCTAGACGGGGAGAGCTTCGACCTCGACCACGGCGCCGTTGTGATCGCCGCGATCACGTCCTGTACGAACACATCCAATCCGGCCGTGATGATCGGCGCCGGGCTGCTCGCGAAGCGGGCGGTGGAGCGAGGTTTGACGCGCAAGCCGTGGGTGAAGTCGAGCCTCGCGCCCGGCTCGAAGGTCGTCACCAAGTACTACGACAAGACCGGCCTCGGCGAGTACCTCGACGCGCTCGGCTTCAACACCGTCGGGTACGGCTGTACGACGTGCATCGGCAACTCGGGCCCGCTTCCCGCGGAAGTCTCCGCTGCGATCACCGAAGGCGGTCTGGTGGCCTGCGCCGTCCTCTCGGGCAACCGCAATTTCGAGGCTCGCATCCATCCGGAGGTCAAGGCCAACTACCTCGCCTCGCCGCCGCTCGTGGTCGCCTATGCGCTCGCGGGTCGGATGGACATCGACCTCGCGAGTGAGCCGCTCGGCCAGGACTCGTCTGGGGCAGACGTGTTCCTTGCCGACATCTGGCCCTCGCCGAAGGAGATAGCCGACACGATTGCAGCGGCCATCGGCAAGGAGATGTACGCCGCCACCTACGGCGACGTCTATACCGGCGACCCGGCCTGGCGCGAGCTACCGATCCCAGAGGGTGACCTGTTCGCCTGGGACGAGGAGTCGACGTACGTGCGCCTGCCGCCGTACTTCGACGGCATGACGCACGAGCCTGGAACAGTCGCCGACATCGTCGGCGCCCGATGCCTCGTGTCGGTCGGCGACTCCGTCACGACCGACCACATCTCGCCCGCAGGGTCCATCAAGCTCGAATCTCCGGCCGGGGCTTATCTCGTTGAGCATGGGATCGAGCGCAACGACTTCAATTCGTACGGGTCGCGTCGCGGCAACCACGAGGTGATGGTGCGCGGGACGTTCGCGAACGTGCGTCTGCGGAACCAGCTCGTTCCGGGGTCGGAGGGAACCTGGACGACCCACTTGCCGGACGGCGAGGAGACGACGATCTACGACGCGGCCGAGCGCTACCTCGCAGACGGCGTCCCGCTCGTCGTGCTCGCCGGCAAGGAGTACGGTTCTGGCTCGTCACGCGACTGGGCGGCGAAAGGCCCGAAGCTCCTCGGTGTGAAGGCGGTGATCGCGGAAAGCTATGAGAAGATCCACCGCTCGAACCTGCTCATGATGGGCATCCTGCCGCTGCAGTACCCGGCTGGCGAGAACCGCGAGTCGCTCGGGCTGACCGGGCGGGAGGCGTTCTCGGTGCTGGGCGTGGAAAACGGTGACGCGCGCGAGGTGACCGTGCGCGCCGACGGCATCGAGTTCCGCGCGACTGTCCGGCTGGACACGCCCCGCGAGCGCGAATACCTCCGTCACGGCGGCATCCTCCCGTACGTCCTCAGACGCCTGCTCGCGGACTGACCGAACGCCGAGGGCGACGCAAGCCTCCGCCCCTACGTGTCCTACCGGTAGCGGTTCACACCCGCCGGATAGATCAGGACGCGAGCCCCTTCACGCGGAGCTCCTCGAGCGCGGCCTCCGTCTTGCCGAGGTCCAGGCCCATTCCCTGCAGGATCTCCGGTGTCTTCGTGAACTGAATCTGGTCGTACTGCACGATCTCGACGCGATTGCCCCACGGGTCGAGAAAGTCGAGCCGCCGCCCGGGCAGGATCTCGACGCCGGCTGCTTCGAGTGCGCGCCGCACGGCCTGCTTGTCGTCGACGACGAGGCCGACGTGCCGTGCGGAGTCGGCGGTTCCCGTCCGTCCCGTCATGAGCGCCAGGAACTGGTCGCCGATGTCGACGAACGCCGCGTCGGCACTACGGCCGCGGAGACGCGACTCGAAGGGGCCGCCGTAGAAGGCGAGCGCCGCGTCGAGGTCGTCGACCTCGAGCGCCACATGGTTGATGCCAACGAGGCGAGTCATCAACTCTCGCGCAGAATCCCGCCCCACTCCTCGGGTGCGACGTCGGCGAGCGTCTCGGAAAACGTCCACTGATGCCCGGCGGGATCCTCGGCTTCGTACTGACGCTCTCCGTATTCGAAGTCGGTCGGCTCCATGAGGATGAGCGCGCCCTTCGTCCGTGCGCGCTGACAATGTGCGACCGCATCGTCGACACGCACCATCACCGAATGCGTCACCTCACCCGCCCGAGGCGGCCGACGGTCGTAGCGTACGTCACCGACGATCACTGCCCCCTCGCCGACGCTGAGCTGCGAGCGATGGCTTTCGCCGATCTGCACGCGCTCGACAAACCCGAACGCCTCGCCGAGCCATGCGACTGCTTCCCTCACATCTGGATAGATCAGAACGGGGATGACCGCAGCCGTTGGGATCGAGCGGTTCGGTCTCATCGGGTGAATCCTACGAGCAAGCGAACACGCCGCAGTGGTGAAGTAGGCTCGGCGTGTGCGCGGAGCCGCTCATACGTTCGCTCGGCTCGGGTTCGCGGCCGCTGGCGTTGTCGCGATCACGTACCAGTTCGCGAGCCTACGTCAAGGCCTGCCGACGTTCAGCCCGGGCAACTTCTCCAGCTTCTTCACGATCCAGACGAACCTGCTCGCGATCGCGATGCTCGCGCTCGTCGTGGCCGTCAGACCGGCGGAGCGAACCGCCCTATTCGACGCGGTCCGCGGAGCCGTGACCCTCTACATCACGATCACGGGAGTTGTATTCGCACTCCTGCTTTCCGGACTGCAGGAGAGCCTCGACACGCACATCGCGTGGGTCGACTTCACCGTCCACAAGCTGATCCCGCTCGTGCTCGTCGTCGACTGGTTCCTCGACCCGCCTCGACACCGCCTCTTGCTTCGCATCGCCGGCCTGTGGCTGCTGTACCCGTTCGCGTACCTCGTCTACACGCTGATACGCGGCGCGAGCGTCGACTGGTATCCGTACCCGTTCCTCGACGTCTCGCAGCACGGCTACGGCGGCGTGCTCCTGAACTCCGTCGGGATGCTGGTCGGGATGGTCGCGGTGGCCGTGGGGTTCGTCCTCGTCGGGAACCGACGAGTGCGCGCTGGGTAGATCAGCTCGCTTGGCGCTCTTGCTGTTCGCGCTCCAGCCGCTCCTCCTCGATCTTGGCTCGGTGGTACGCGATGCGTGATGCAAGTAGCGCCTGCGTCTCCTCGTGCTGCTTCTCGACCTCAGGAGGGCGAGTCGCCGGGGTCATCCTCTTCTTCTTCTTCTTCATCGTCGTCCTCCTGCAGCCACTTCGTGATCGTCTCGAGGTTCTTGTCGATCCGGGAGAGCGCCACGTTGATGTCGAAGACGCCACTCAGGATAGCGTTCACGTCTTCGCGATCAGTCGACCCGTTCACGGGCTTCATGATGGTTAGACCCCGGCGTTGCCACAAGATGTCCGCGCAGGACACCGTGTGCCGTCCCTAACCTGTCGGCGTGAGCGACGACCAGGCGACTTGGGGGATCGAGCCAGTTCCGGAGCGGCTGCGCGTGCTCGGCTTCCTCGACAACAGCCTGCTCTGGGGCAACCTCGGCGTCTCGTTGCTCGTGATCGTCGCCGGCGCCGCCCTCGTGCCTGCGCTGTCGTTGCCCGACGCACTCATCGCGATCGTCGTCGGCGGGCTGATCGGGCAGGCGATGCTCTCGACGGCAGCCGCGATCGGCGCACAGGCCCGTGTCCCGGCGATGGTGTTGATGCGGGCACCGCTCGGGCGCCGCGGCTCGGTGCTGCCGACCGCGGTCAACGTCGTCCAGACACTCGGTTGGACCGTCTTCGAGCTGCTCGTCATCGCGACGGCAGCGGCCGCCCTCTCCGACCGCTTGTTCGGCTTCCGCGCGCAGTGGCTCTGGACACTCGTGTTCGGCGCCGTCGCGCTGGGGTTCGGCCTCGCAGGACCGATCGGCGTCGTCCGCACGTTCATCCGCAGGATCACGGTGTGGGCGATCCCGCTCGCACTTGCCTACCTCACCTGGTGGGCGCTCCACGGCTCGCATCTCACGGCGATCTGGCATCGGCCGGGGACGGGCGGTCTCTCGGTCTGGCAAGGCGCGGATATCGTCGTCGGAATCACTGTCTCGTGGATCCCGCTGGCCGCTGACTACACCCGCTTCTCGCGCAACGGCCGCAGCGCTCTCGCGGGCAGCTTCGTCGGCTACCTCGTCCCGAACGTCGCGCTTCTCGCGCTCGGAACAGTGATCGTCCTGTCTCGCAACATCTTCGACGCCGCCGCACTCCCCGTCGCCGTCGTCGCAGGCAGCGCCGCCGCCGTGCTCGCGCTCCTCGCGCTCACCGTCGGCGAGGCCGACGACGCCTTTGCCAACGCGTACTCCGCCGCCGTCTCGCTCGAGAACATCGCGCCGTCCGTGCCGCTACGCGCCCTGGTGACGCTGACCACTGCTCTGGGGACGATCGGCGCGCTGACGATCGACCTTGTCAACTACCAGACCTTCCTGCTGCTGCTCGGCTCCGTCTTCGTCCCGCTCTTCGCCGTGCTGCTCGCAGACTGGCTTTTGGCCGGCTCGAGCTACGACCGCGCGGACGTCTTCGAAGCACCGGCGTGGAAGCCCGGATCGATCGTGGCCTGGATCGCCGGCTTCGCGCTCTATCAGTGGCTCTACCCGACCGGCCCGCACTGGTGGGTGGATCTCGTCGGCAAGCTGAATCCACCGAGTTGGGGCATCGGCGCCACCGTTCCGAGCTTCGTGTGTTCCTTCGCACTCGCCTGCGCGGTCATCGCTGTGGAACGCCGCAGAATCCCGGCGCTTGCGCGCGCTCAGCGATAATCGCCGCCCACCCTCGAGAGGAGAACAACCATGGCATCGCCGCTCGACAGCATCCTCGGCAACGTCCTCGGCAGCCTCGGCGGCCTCGGCGGCAGCCGTGGCGGGCAGACGGGCAGCCTCGCCGCTGTGCTGCTTCCGGCCGTCGTAGGCTTGGTAGCGGGCGGCGGTCTGCAGAAGATCATCGGCCAGTTCGAGTCGCACGGCCTCGCGAACGCCGCAGGCTCATGGGTCGGCAAGGGCGAGAACCAGAGTGTGACGCCCGATCAGGTGACCCAGGCGCTCGGCCCTGACGCAGTCGCGCAGGTCGCGACGCAGACCGGGTTGAGTCACGACGAAGCCGCCTCTGCGATCTCGCAGGTGCTACCCGCAGTCGTCGACCACGTCACGCCCGACGGCACCATGCCCGCCGACCAGGCCGCTGGCGCGCTCGACGCGCTTGCCAAGAGTGCCGCCGCGTAGGCCATGATCGACGCCGTCGCCATCGGCCGGGTCGGGATCGACCTCTACCCGAACGAGCTGTCCACCCCGCTGCGTGACGTCCGCACATACACGCGCTTCGTCGGCGGGTTCGCGGGCAATGTCTCAACAGGGCTCGCGCGCCTTGGCGTGAAGGCGGCCATTGTCTCCCGCGTCGGCGCCGAGGGACACGGTGATTTCGTGCGCGACTGGCTCGCGAGCGAGGGCGTGGACGTCGGCTTCCTGCGCACGGATCCCGACTGGCCGACGCCGCCGACCTTCTGCGAGGTCTGGCCGCCGAACAACTTCCCGATCACCTTCTACCGGCGGCCGACCGCTCCCGACTGGCAGATCGCACCGGAGGACTTCGACGCCGAAACGGTCGCCGCTGCTCCGCTGCTCTATGCGACGGGAACGGGACTCGCCCAGTCGCCGAGCCGCGAGACGACGCTCGCAGCGCTCGCAGCACATCGGGGCACGACGATCTTCGATCTCGACTGGCGGCCGTCGCTTTGGGATGACACGGCGGACTACCCGGCGCTCGCGGCCGAGGCGGTCGCGTCGAGCAACATCGTGATCGGCAACGAGGAAGAGGTCGCCGCCGCGCAGGTCTCGGACGTACCGCGGCTGATTCTGAAGCGCGGCGAGCGCGGGGCGACGGTATTCGAGAACGGCACCCGCACGGACATCCCGCCCGTTCCCGTCGACGTCGTCAACGGCCTCGGTGCCGGAGATGCGTTCGCCGCCGCGGTCGGCCAGGCCCTGCTTGGGCGGCACAGTCTCGTCGACGCCGTGCGCCGCGGAACCGTCGCGGGCGCCATAGTCGCCGGTCGCCTGGCGTGCTCCGAGGCGATGCCCAGCCTCGACGAGCTCGAGGCCGCCCTCACCCCTGCTGCGACGTAGGCTGGCGCCGTGCGTCGTGTCGCGGTCGTCGGCAACCTCTCCCGCGACCGGGTGGACGGCGGCCCGCCGCGTCCCGGAGGCTGCGCCTTCTTCGCCGTTGAGGCCTTGCGGCGAATCGGCCGTGCCGGCCAGATAGCAACCCGCTACGGGCATGGTGACGTTTCGATCTTCGAACCCGCCCTCGCCGAGGTCGAACAGCCGATCACACTGCTGCCGGCCGAGACGACCAGCGGCTTCGCTCTCGACTACACCGGCGAGGACCGAACGATGACCGTCACCGAGATCGGCCCGATCTGGCAACCTGCCGACGCCGACGTGCTCGAGCCGTCTGTCGAGTGGGTGCACGTCGCACCGTTGCTGCGCAGCGATTTCCCCGCAGAGACACTGGCCGCTCTCGCCGACGGGCGGAAGGTGTCGGTCGACGGGCAGGGGCTCGTACGGGTCCCACACCTCGGCCCGATGGTCGAGGACGGAAACTACGACCCAGACGTGCTCACCCACATCACCGTCCTCAAGCTGGCCGAAGAGGAGGCACGCGTCATCGCAAAGCCGCGCACGTTCGACGCTGATTCCGCATTCGAGCTCGGCATCCCCGAGGTGCTGCTAACGCTCGGCTCACGCGGCTCGATCGTCTACGCGAACGGGGTCGAGACCGCCGTGCCCGCTGCACGGCCGGTGCTCGGCGTGCAGACGACCGGCGCCGGTGATGTCTTCATGGTCTCCTACATCGTCGCTCGCAGTGATGGCGCCGATCCCGTGCCTGCTGCCGAGCACGCGAGCCGGATCGTCGCCGAGATGCTCGAAGACAGGCGGCAAGAGCAAGCGTGAGGGCGGGGGTCGAGACTGCCGACGGCGTGATGGTCGTCGACCTCGACGAGGACGAGATCGTCGAGGTCGACGCAGCTCTCTCGGTGACGCGACCGGACGTCACGCTTGCTCTTCCGCTTCTCGTCGCCGCCGACCAGAACGGAGCGACGGTCGTCGCGCTCGTCGCGCGTCGCCCACCGCTCGTGATCTCCCGGGACGGAGGCGCAACCTGGCGAGAAGCCGGCGCCGGCCTCCCACCGGGCCACGCAATCGCGATCTCGGCCGGACATCCCGACCTGATGCTGTACGCGAGCCGCAGCCGGCTGCACGTCTCACGCGACGGCGGCAGGTTCTGGGAGGCGCTCACGACCGAGTTCCACGAGATCACGGCCGTCGCCTGGCTGGAGTGAAGACGACTCGAAGTTTAGGCTAGGCTAAATCTCGTGCTCGACGAGCCGACTCCCGCCCTCCGTGGGCCTAGGCCAGAGGACGTCCTGCCCGGCGAGGCGCGCGTCTTCCAGGCCGCCGCCGAGTCGCTATCGGGGGAGCGGCGAGGCCTCCGGGCGCTCTGGCCGTTCCTGGGACCGGCGTTCATCGCCTCGGTCGCCTACATCGATCCCGGCAACTTCGCCACCAACATGGCCGGAGGCGCCAAGTTCGGCTACCTGCTGATCTGGGTCATCCTCGCGGCCAACATGATGGCGATGCTCATCCAGGCGATGAGCGCCAAGCTCGGGATCGCGACGGGCATGAACCTGCCGGAGGTGTGCCGCGAACGGTTCCCGCGGCCCGTCACGATCAGCCTCTGGGTTCAGGCTGAGGCGATCGCCATGGCGACCGACCTCGCGGAGTTTCTCGGAGCCGCCCTCGGGCTCTATCTCCTCTTCGGGATCCCGCTCTTCGTTGCCGGCCTGATCACCGGCGTCGGGGCGTTCGGCATACTCGCATTGCAGGCGCGCGGGTTCCGCCGGCTCGAGGCCGCAATCGCCGGGATGGTCGGCGTGATCGTGATCTCGTTCGGCGTCCAAGTGTTCGTCGCAAAGCCCGAGCCGAGCGGCGTTGCGCGTGGCCTCATTCCCGGTCTCCAGGGCACCGAGAGCCTGCTGCTCGCCGTCGGGATCATCGGCGCGACCGTCATGCCCCACGTGATCTACCTGCACTCCTCCCTGACACAGCGCCGCATCGTCGGCGCCACCGAGGAGGCGAGGCGGCGCATCTACCGCTTCGAGCTCATCGACGTGATGATCGCCATGGGTCTTGCCGGACTCGTCAACGCCGCGATGCTGATCACAGCCGCCGCTGTCTTCCACACGCGCGGGCTCGTCAACGTCGGCGACAACCTGCAGGAGACCTTCGACGGGCTCGGTACCTACCTCGGCCACCACGCCGACATCCTCTTCGGCGTCGGACTGCTCGCGTCCGGCATCTCCTCCTCGAGTGTCGGGACGCTCTCCGGCCAGGTTGTGATGCAGGGCTTCATCAAGCGCCAGGTCCCACTCTTCGTCCGCCGCGCGGTGACCATGACGCCGGCGCTGATCGTGCTCGCGATCGGGGTCAATCCATCTCGTTCGCTCGTCCTCAGCCAGGTCGTGCTCTCGTTCGGCATTCCCTTCGCACTGATCCCACTCGTCATGTTCTGCAGCAACCGCAAGCTGATGGGGACGCTCGTGAACCGCCGCCCGACGACCATCGCCGCCGTCATCGTCGCCACGATCATCGTCTCGCTGAACGTGTTCCTGCTCGAGCAGACGTTCTTCGGTTGATCAGTCGGCCGCGCGCGGTGGGCCGGTTGTCGAGCGGACGACGAGCGACGGCGTTACACGAACGTTCACGGCCGCGGTCCGCATGCCGTCCATGCGCTCGACGAGCAGCGCCATCGCACGGCGACCCATCTCGGGGCGCGGCTGGTCGACGGTCGTCAGCGAGATGTGGTGCAGTGCGGCGAGAAACGTGTTGTCGTGGCCCACGACCGAGATGTCGGCGGGGACGCGCAGCCCGGCGCCTTCGAAGCGGTCGATCATCGCCGCCGCTGCGAGGTCGTTCGCCGCAAAGATCGCCGTCGGCAAGCGTCGGGAGCGAAGGATCGAGTCCGCCGCCGCTAGGCCTGCAAGGTCGGTGTAGTCGCCCGCAACGATGCGGATCTCGCGCGCGAGCCGCGCACCACGCATCGCCTCCTCGTACCCCGCACGGCGCGCAGCCGCCCCGGCCCCGCTGCCACCGTCGACATGGGTGATGCCGCGATGTCCAAGGCTTACGAGGTGCTCGACGACGAGTCGCGCACCGTGCCGCTCGTCATTCGTGATCGAGTCGATGGTCTTCGATCGCACCCCTCGCGCGACAACCACGACCGGCATCCTGGCTGCTGCCTTTGCGATGTCAGTCGTCGCGAGCCGCGGGCCGACGAGGATCGCGCCGTCGGCGCGAAGCTCGAGGAACGTGTCGAGCGCCGTCTGCTCGCCGCCGGGGCGACTCCCCGCAGTCCCGAGGACGACGCGGTATCCGGCCTCGGCCGCGCCGGCGTCGATTCCGTCCATGATCTCCGCGTAGAACGGGTTGTGAAGCTCGTTCAGCAACACCCCGATCGTCTTCAGACGACGGCTTGCGAGGCCCCGCGCCCAGGCATTCGGGCGATAGCCGAGCGTCGCAGCAGCCGCCATGACCCGCGCGCGCCGCTCGTCGCTCACCTTGGGGCTCTCGCGCATAACGAGCGAGACAAGAGCTCGCGAGACGCCAGCGGCGAGCGCGACGTCGTCCATGGTCGGCTCTCGCTTGACACTCTCCATCGGCCGTCTGATAATCGCCTCTCGTCGTTAGAGCGCTCTAACGCTACTCGGCGCTATCCCGGGAGAGCAAGCAGCTTGAGACCCATACTCGAACGTGTCGCCGGCGCGCCGACCTCGTGGGGGCTGTGCGAGGTGCCCGGCTGGGGTGTCCAGCTGCCGCCTGAGACCGTGCTGCCGGAGATGAGCTCCGTCGGGATAACGGCGACCGAGGCCGGGCCGGACGGCTACCTCGGCGACGACGTCGCGGCGATCGGGGCGCTTCTCGAGCGGCACGGGTTGCGGCTCATCGGCGGCTTCCTACCGGTGGTCCTGCACGATCCAGCAGCACGCGGAGCGACGCTTGCCTCGGCGCGGCAGGCGGCGGTGCGGTTCCAGGCTCTTGGCGCGTCGTTCCTCGTTTCGGCGCTCGTTCTCGACTTCGACTGGTCGACGCCCCGGAAGCTCTCGCGCGACGAGTGGAAGCACGTCTACGACGGCTTCGACCGTCTAGACGAGGTCGCCGACAACCATGGCCTGACGCATGTGCTGCACCCGCACTGGGGCACGCTCGCGGAACGGCGGGACGAAGTTTGGCGGACGCTCGAGGACTCCGAGGTGCTGTTCTGCCTCGACACCGGCCATCTCGCACTCGGCGAGACCGATCCGGTCGAGTTCGCGGAGGCAGCCGGCTCCCGCATCGCACACGCGCACCTGAAGGACGCATCGAGCGTCATCGCCGGGCGCCTGCGGTCGGGCGAGATCGGCCTGGTGCCGGCTGTTCAGGCGGGGCTGTTCAGAGCACTCGGCGACGGCGATGCGCCCGTCGCCGCGACGGTGCGCGCGCTAGAGAGGTCGGGCTACGACGGCTGGTACGTCCTGGAGCAAGACCTGTCCCTCGACTCCGGCGATCCCGCTGCCGTGGAGGAAGCGACCGAGAACGTGCGCCGTAGCATCGAGTTCCTGCGAGCGCTCCAGAACGAGACGTCATAAGCACGCACGAGCTTCATCTGCCCGCAGTCGACGGCGTGTCGATCGCCGTCACTCCGGAGTCGGCCGGTTGGAGCTACTGCGGCCTGCGAGTCGTTCGGCTCCCGCCGGCTGGATCGGTCACACTTGCCACGGGCGACGAGGAGATGGCGATCGTGCCGCTCTCGGGAGGCAGCTCGATCGTCGAGGTGGACGGTCGACGGCTCGAGCTCGAAGGGCGCGAGACCGTGTTCGCGCGCGTGACGGACTGGGTCTACGCGCCGATCGACTCCGAGCTCCGGCTCTCGAGCGCCGAAGGCTGCGAGCTCGCAGTCGCCTCGTCGCGCGCCACGCGCCGCTTCGACGCTGTGCGAGTCGCTGCCGAAGAGGTCGAGGTCGAGCTCCGCGGCGCCGGGCAGGCGACTCGTCAGGTGACGAACTTCATGACGCCGGAGGCGTTTTCCGGCGCAGACAAGCTGATCTGCTGCGAGGTCTACACGCCGGACGGCAACTGGTCCTCATACCCGCCGCACAAGCACGACGACACCGCCGGCAGCCCGGTCTGGAACGAGGAGATCTACTACTTCCGCGTCGGCAGAGCGGGGACGACGGCGTATGCGGCGGACGGTCTCGCGCTCCACAGGACCTATACGGCCGACCGCTCGATCGACGCGACAGTCGCGGTCGGCGACAGCGACGTCTTCCTCGTGCCGCGCGGGTACCACGGCCCCTCCGTCGCGGCGCCCGGCTATCCCCTCTACTACCTCAACGTCATGGCGGGGCCCGCGGAGGAGCGGCTCATGGCGATTGCCGACGATCCGCCGCATGCATGGATCCGTGACTCATGGGCTGGTCAAGACACCGACCCACGCTGCCCGATGACGACGGCGGCCGGGCCGAGACTGTGAAGACCGTCGAGCTGACGACAGCGGAAGCGATCGTCCGTTTCATGATCGCCCAACGCACAATCGTCGACGGCGAGGAGGTCCCGCTCTTCCCGGGCGTGTTCGCGATCTTCGGGCACGGGAACGTGACGTGCCTCGGCGCCGCTCTCGAAGAGGCGCGCGACTCGCTTCCGACGTACCGCGGGCAGAGCGAGCAGGGGATGGCCCACGCCGCGGTCGCGTTCGCGAAAGCGAAGCGACGACGGCAGATCATGGTCGCGACGTCGTCCGTCGGGCCTGGCGCCACGAACATGGTGACCGCAGCCGGAGTCGCGCACGCCAATCGCCTGCCGATCCTGATCCTCGCGGGCGACACGTTCCAGAGCCGGATCCCCGATCCGGTGCTGCAGCAGGTGGAGCACTTCGACGCGCCTTCCGTCACGGTCAACGACGCGTTCCGGGCTGTTACGCGCTACTGGGATCGCATCGTCCGGCCGGAGCAGGTCGCGCAGTCGCTGCCGCTCGCCGTGGAGACGATGCTCGACCCGGCTGACTGCGGCCCAGCGTTCATCGGCCTGCCGCAAGACGTGCAGGCCGAGACGTACGCCTACCCGACGGCGCTGTTCGAGACCCGTATCCACGAACTACGGCGCCCACGCGCCGACCGGCGGCAGCTCGAAGCCGTGGCCGCTGCGCTCCGGTCGGCTCGCCGACCGCTTATCGTCGCGGGCGGCGGCGTCCACTACTCACTTGCCGAAGACGAGCTGCGCGCCTTCGCCGAGGCGCACGCCATTCCCGTCGCGGAGACCGTCGCCGGCAAGTCGTGCCTTCTCGCCGACCACGCGCTCTACGTAGGGCCGATCGGCGTCACGGGTTGCGACCACGCGAACCGGCTGGCGGCAGAGGCAGATGTCGTGCTCGCGGTCGGAACACGACTGCAGGACTTCACGACCGGCTCGTGGACGGTCTTCGGTGAAGACACCCGGATCGTCACGCTCAACGTCGGGCGCTTCGACGCGACGAAGCATCTCGCCCTGCCGCTCGTCGCCGACGCGCGCGAAGGCTTGAGCGAGCTCGACACACAGCTCTCCGGCTGGATCGCGGAGCCCGCGTGGGTCGAGCGTGTGCGCGCCGAGCACGACGGGTTCCATTCCTTCATCGCAGTCAACACAGCGTCCGCCGCCGGCCCCGTGACGTACGCGCAGGTGGTCGGAGCCGTGAACCGCCTGGCTGGAGCCGACGACTACGCCCTGACTGCCGCTGGCGGACTCCCCGGCGAGCTGAACATCAACTGGCTCTCGAAGGGAATCGCGACGTTCGACTGCGAGTACGGCTTCTCGTGCATGGGCTACGAGATCGCGGGAGCCTGGGGAGCGCGCATGGCACGGCGCGACGGCGAGGTGATCTGCTTCGTCGGCGACGGCTCCTACCTGATGCTGAACTCCGACCTCCTCAGCTCGGTCATCGCCGGGACCAAGCTGATTGTCGTGCTGTGCGACAACGGCGGCTATGCCGTGATCGACCGCCTGCAGCTCGGCGAGGGAAACGTGCCGTTCAACAACATGTTCGACGACGTCGGCCCGAATCGTGTCGAAGTCGACTGGGTGGCGCACGCTCGTGCGCTCGGCTGCCTCGCCGAGGAAGCCAGCACCATCGGCGACCTCGAGGCGGCGTTCACACGGGCGCGAGCCGCTGATCGCACGACGGTGATCGCGATCAAGACCGCAGCGCATGCCTGGACCGATGGCGGTGCATTCTGGGAGGTCGCCGTTCCCGAGAAGACCGAGCGGGCCGAGGTCGACGCCGCTCGTACACGCCAGATCGAGGGCAAGAGCCGGCAGCGGGTCGGCTGGTGAGCAGCTGTTGCAGCTGCTGTTGCAGCACTGCGGACCTGTGTCCAGAATGGCCCGCATGACCGAAACACGCGTCGAGTTGCGACTGGCCCGCGACGGCGGCCCTCGGGCCCGCACTCGCCCCGAGCCGCCGATGTTTCCCGGCGGCATGGAGATCGGCGAGGAGGAGGTCGTAGCCGTTACACGCGTACTCCGCAGCAAGAACGTGTTCCGCTACTACGGGGTCGGCGACGGGCCGAACGAGGTTGCGACGTTCGAGCGCGAGTTCTCGGAGCACCTCGGCGCCAAGCACGCGCTCGCCGTCAACGCCGGCTCGTCGGCCCTGATCTGCGGACTGATCGGCTCAGGGGTCGGGCCTGGCGACGAGGTCATCATTCCTGCGTACACCTGGAATGCCACCGCCAATGCCGTGCTCGCGACCGGGGCGATTCCCGTGCTCGCGGAAGTCGACGACTCGTTGACGCTCGACCCGAACGACGTCGCGGCGAAGATCACAGGTCGTACGAAAGCGCTGCTCCCGGTGCACATGCGGGGCGCACCGGCCGACGTGGACGCGCTTACCGCAATCGCGCGCGACCACGACCTCGCGCTCATAGAGGACGTCTGCCAGGCAGCCGGCGCGACCTTCGGCGGCCAGCGACTCGGCACCTTCGGCGACGCCGGCGCCTTCAGCCTCCAGTTCAACAAGATCATCACGACCGGCGAGGGCGGTGTCTTGATCACCGATCGCGAGGACGTCTACGACCTGGCGATCGACGTCCACGACTGCGCGGGCTCGGTGCGCCGCGGAATCGGCCTGCCGCAGTTCTCGGGCTACAACTTCCGCGCCTCGGAGCTCCAGGGCGCCGTCGCCCGCGTCCAACTCGGTCGGCTCGACGGGCTGCTCGAGCGGATGCGTGCGAACCAGACCTCGCTCGCCGAGCGCGTCGCAGAGCTTCCCGGCCTGACGCTGCGTCGCCGCACCGACGAGACCGGCGATGCCGGAATCTGCCTCATCGCGTTCGCCGAGACGAAAGAGCTCGCAGCCGACGCAGTCGATGCGCTGAAGGCCGAGGGTGTCGGCGCAATGCTCGTCTACTCGCCGGACTTCATCGATCTCCACGTCTACCCGTACTGGAAGCCCGTACTCGACGCCATCACTAGAGCGGGCAACCCGCCACCGGACTGCCCGCGCACGCTCGATCTCACGGGCCGGGCGATCCACATCGACCTGTCGCCGTTGTGCGACGAGCAGGATCTCGAGGAGCTCGCGCTCGCCTTCACGAAGGTCGCCACCGCGGTGCTCGCTTGACGAAGCTGAAGGTCGGCGTCGTCGGAGGGGGTCTGATCGCGCAGGCGATGCACATCCCGTACCTCACGGCGCACCGCCAGCGATTCGATCTGGTCGGGCTGGCCGAGCCGAGCCAGACGGTGCGCGAGGCGCTCGGCGCGCGGTACGGGATCGCCGGCCTTCATGCCGACTACCGGTCGCTGCTCGACTCTGGAGGGCTTGACGCCGTCGTCATCTGCTCCCCCGCGGGCACGCACGCAGAGGTCGCGATCGCTGCGCTCGACGCCGGCCTCCACGTGCTCGTCGAGAAGCCGATGTGCATCACCCTTGCCGACGCTGACGCGATCATCGCCGCCCGCGACCGCGCAGGAAGAGTCGTCCAAGTCGGGACGATGAAGCGGCACGATCCGGCGTACGAGCGGATGCTCGCCGAGCTTCCGGCGTCCGCGGCTGACCTTCGCTACATCAGCGTCGTCGTCAACGACCCCGAGTTTGCGCCGTATTTCGGGGACGAGATCGTCCGCGGCACCGATATCCCGCAGGATCTGATCGACGCGACCCGACGCGACGAGGCCGAGCAGGTCGAAGCGGCGGTCGGGTCGGGGCACCCTGATGTGGTTCGCGCGTTCTCGGAGAGCTTCCTCGGCAGCCTCCTCCACGATCTCAACGCCGTCCACGGGCTGCTCGAGCAGATGGGAGAGCCGCTCCCCGGCAAAGTCGTTGCCGGCGACTGGTGGAACGGGGGGCGTGCCGTCTCCGGCTCCGTACGCCTGGCGAACGGCGCTCGCTGGGACGGCGCGTGGATCCAGGTGCTCGACACCTACGAGTACCGGGAAACGATCTCGCTGTTCTTCGCGGACTCGATTCGCACGCTCGAGTTCCCATCACCCTGGCTGAAGCAGTACCCGACCGTGTACAGGCGGAGCCAGGCTGCCGACGGGACGAACGACGTGCGGATCGCCGAGTCGTACGACGAGGCGTTCTCGCGTGAGCTCGTCCACTTCCACAGCTGCGTCGTCGACGGAACGCCGTGCCGGACACCGCCGGAGCAGGCCCGCGTCGACATCGACGTCCTGACGCAGATGTTCCTCGCGTCGTCTCGATGACGCGCGCCGCGATCGTCGGCACCGGGTTCATCGCCCGCGTCCACGCCATCGCGCTGCGCGCGATCGGGGTCGAGGTCGCAGCAATTTGCGGGCGCACGTTCGAAGGCGCGGAGGCATTTGGCGAGGGCCGGCCGTACGCCGACCTCGCCGAATTGCTCGACGCGGAGCAGGTCGATGTCCTCCACGTCTGCACGCCGAACAACGGTCACGCGACGCAGGCGCTCGCTGCGCTCGAACGCGGCATCCACGTCGTCTGCGAGAAACCGCTCACCGTCACGGCCGCCGAGAGTGCCGCGCTCGTTGCTGCCGCAGCCGAGCACGGGCTGGTCGGCGCAACCTGCTACCACGTCCGCAGCTATCCGCTGGTCGAGCAGATGCGGGCCGAAACAGCCGCCGGCGTCATCGGCAAGGTCACGTTCGTCCACGGCCGCTACGTCTGCGACGACGCGCTCTTTCCCGCTTCCGGCTGGCGCGTCGATCCGGAGCGCTCCGGGCCGTCGTACGTCGTCGGAGACCTCGGCACGCACTGGCTCGACCTCGCCGAGCACGTCACCGGCCTTCACGTGACCGAGGTTGCCGCCGACTTCCGGTCATTCGCCGGCGGACCGCTCGAGGACTACGCGACGCTGCTCCTACGGTTCGAAGAGGGCGTGTCCGGCTCGCTCGTGCTCTCCGCGGGCGTCGCCGGCCGCAAGAACCAGTTGCTGTTCGAGTGCGAGGGAACCGCGGGCGGCTGGACGTGGGATCAGGAGGAGCCGACCACGCTGCTCGCACGCGGTGTCGGCGTGGCACCACGGCTTGTGGTCAAGGACCCGGCAACGAACGTCCCTTCGGCGCGCGGACTATCCCGGTACCCGGCCGGGCACGGCGAAGGCTACGGCGGCGCGTTCCAAAACCTCTTCCGCAACGTCTACGCCGCGATCGCCGGTGAGCCGCATGACCCGTTCCCGACGTTCGCCGACGGGCACCGCGGCGTCAGACTCGTCGAAGCAGCCGTCTCGAGCGCAGTGGCCGGCGGCGCCTGGACGGACGTCTAGCTCGCGACGCGACGCGCGCGAACCGCAAGTCGCAGCCGACGCGCCGCGACAGGCAGCACGAACGCGAGCACGATCAAAACCAGCGACGCGAGAAGCAGCAAGGTCGCGAGCGCGTTCACCTCGGGCGTGATCCCGAACTTGACCTGCGTGTAGATGTAGAGCGGCAGCGTGTTCGAGCCACCGATGAGGAACAGCGTGATGATGAACTCGTCGAGGGAAAGGGTGAAGGCAAAGAGCGCGCCGGCGAAGACCGCGGGTGCGATCAGCGGCAGCACCACATACCGGAGGCGGTTGAAGGTATTCGCGCCAAGATCGCTCGCCGCCCGTTCGAGCGACTGGTCGAAGCCCTGCAGGCGCGCCGCCACGATCAACAGGACGAAGGGTGTCGTGTAGACGCTCTGCCCGACGATCGCCGTCCATACGGAGAGCTGCAGATGGAAGACGTTCGTGAGGAAGACGAGCAGGCTCACGCCGATCAGCAGCCCGGGGATCATGATCGGCAACGTCATCCCGACCCGGACACCGCTGCGGAATGGCAGCTTCGAGCGCACAAGCGGAAACGCTGCCGCCGTTCCGACGATCGTGCTGATGATGGTCACGAAGATCGCGACCCGCAGCGTCGTCGTCAGCGCGTCCTTGATCTGATAGTCGCCGAAGACCTGCCCGTACCAGTGCGTCGTCCAGCCGGTGAACGGGAACGTGCCGTACTTGTTGGCGTTGAAGCTGAACGCCACGAGCAGCCCGATCGGCACGAACAGGAAGAGATATACGAGCGCCGCCCAGCCGGAGAGGAAGGCGCGCATGAGCCCGGCCCGTGGCGAGACGACCTCGAGCTCACGGGGCATAGGCATCCCTCACCTCGAGCGAGCGGCGGAAGACGACGAGAAGGACGACGATCACCGCTGTGATCAGCAACGCGGCGGCGGCGCCACGGGTGTACTGCGCGCCGACAAAGAAGTTCGCGATCAGGTTCCCGATCATCACGCCCTTTGCGCCACCTACGAGTTGCGGCGTCAGGTACTCGCCGAGGATCGGGATGAAGACGAAGATCACGCTCGTCGTGATCCCCGGCTTGATCTGCGGCAGCATGATCTTGCGCACCGCGGTGAAGGGCGTCGCACCGAGATCCATCGCGGCCTTGAACTGATCCCAGTCGAAGCGCTCGAGCGACGCGTACAGCGTCAACGCCGCGAACGGGAAGTAGAGGTAGGCCAGCACGAGGATCACGGCCGGCCTGTCGTAGAGGAAGAAGGAGACCGGCTGACTCGTCAGCCCGATCCACTGCAGGAAGCGATTGATCGCACCCTCCGGGCCGAGAATGTTCAGCCATGCGTACACACGCAGCAGGTAGCTCGTCCAGAACGGGAGGATGACGAGGACGAGGAACAGCTTCTGCAGCCGCTTGGGCACGTAGCGAACGAGCCAGTAGGCGAACGGGAACGCAATGACGATGGTGAGGGCCGTGGCCGCGACCGAGACCCAGATCGTGGCCCAGAACGTCTTCGCGTACGTGCTGACGCTGAAGAAGTAGCGGTAGTTGTCGAGCGTCCAGTCGTGGACGACGTTGTAGTCGACGACCTGCCAGAAGCTGTACGCGACGATCAGCCCGAGCGGGGCCGCGAAGAAGACCCCGAACAGGACGATCGCCGGGAGAAACCCGCCGTACTGCCCTGCCCAGCCGAGCGAAAGCCCCCGGGCGGCCTTACGACCGCCCGGGGATGGAGGCACCGAAGCGGTGACTCCAGTGTCGCTCACTACGCGCCGAACACCTCGTTGAACGCATCGACGTAGGCCTGCTCGTTGCCCGCAGGACCTTTGAGCGTCATCTTGAGCGCGTTCTGCGGCTTGTTGTAGAACAGCCGCCGAGCCCGATCGCCATGGCCCTGGTTGACGAGGATCTTGTAGGCCTTCTCGTTGAACAGCGGACGACCGTTCGTCAGGAAGTTCTTCGCGATCCACGGCGCCTGCTGCATGGCATTCTCGAACTTCTCGAACGAGCTCTTGTTCTTCGACGCCTTCACGATCTGCTCGGAGTCGATGAAGCCGATCGTCCCCTCCTTCGGGTAGGCCTGCTTGACGAGCGGCCCGCCGGCGTCCTTCACACGATCGTCGGAGCCGAGGTTCGTGATTCCGATCCAGGCCGAGCCGTCGGCAAGCGCCCGGATCACCTCGTTGTTCTGCGACGCGAGCTTGAGCACGTTCGGCTTGAACGCCTTCAGGAACGCCTTGGCGCGGGAGATCTCGGCCGTCGTCATGCTGTACGGCTTCTTCGCCCCTGTGGCCCTACCGGCGATCGCCATCATGTCGGTCGGAATGTTCTCCAGCGAGATCTTCCCGGCGTACTTCTTGTCGAGAAGCGCATGCCACGAGTCGGGCGTCACCTTGACGTACTTCGGGTTGTAGTAGATCTGGACGGTCGACCACGAGAACGGGTAGCCCATGTAGTTCGACCCGTCCTTCCAGAACGGGAACTGCCGCGCGAGCGAGTAGAGCTGCTTCGAGACCGGCAGCGACGACAGGTCGAACGACTCCGTCAGCCCGTCCTTGTGGTACTTCGGCACCCACAGCGCGTCACCCGAGACGATGTCGAACTGGGATCCCGTCTGCTTGATCTTCAGGTACGCGTCGGCGTTGTCGCTGAACAGCGTCGGCCGGCCTTGGATGCCGACCAGCTTGCTGACCGCCTTCAGCTGATCGTTCGCGTAGTGGTCGGACCACGTGAGCAAATTCAGCGTGGTCGACCCGAGTCGCATCCGGGCGGCAGCCGCCGGGCCTGCGATCGACAGCCCGAGCGCACCTGCGGCGCCCGCCTTGAGCAGGTCGGCTCGATTCAGCCTTCCTTCCGTCAATGACATCACTAACCCTCCTCTTGCATCGGTTCCTGGACCAGCAAAACGGCATCGTCAGCGTCCCACCAGAGTGATACCTCCCTGTCCGGGGTGAGCTCGCGTGCCGCGAGACGCTCGCGGCCGAATTGCGAAGCGGTAAGCGGAAGCGGCACGCCGTCGCAGCTGACGGCAATACGCGTCTGGCTTCCGAGAAACGAGGTCTGCACGATCCGGCCTTTGAGCGACGCCTCGGGGGCAGTCGCCGGATCTCCGACATGGATCGCCTCGGGTCGCACCATCAAGGTCACGCGCCCGGCGGCGGCCGAGCCGTTCGCGTTGCATGGCACCGCGCGGCCGTCAGCGAGGTGCACGACGCCCTTCCGTGGGCTGGCGGGGTCGGCGTCGACCTCGAGGAAGTTCGACTCGCCGATGAAGTCTGCAACGAAGCGCGAGTTCGGCTTGTAGTAGATCTCGCTGGGGGTGCCGATCTGCTCGATCCGGCCGTCGTTGAGGACGGCGATCCGGGTCGACATCGACATCGCCTCCTCCTGATCGTGCGTCACGTAGACGAACGTCGTGCCGACATCGCGGTGGATCTGCGTCAGCTCGATCTGCAGCCGCTTGCGCAGCTTCAGGTCGAGCGCCCCGAGCGGCTCGTCGAGCAGCAGCACCGCCGGCCGGTTGACGAGCGCCCGAGCAACCGCGACCCGTTGCTGCTGGCCGCCGGAGAGCTGCGTCGGCAGCCGATCGCCGAACGCGTCGAGCCCCACCAGGGCAAGCGCCTCATCGATCCGGCCTTTCGAGTCGGCCGTAGGCACGCGCGCCATCTTGAGGCCGAAGCCGACGTTGTCACGCACGGTCATGTGCGGGAAGAGCGCGTAGGACTGAAAAACCGTGTTGACGCTCCGGCGATGCGGCGGCAGCTTGTCGACGCGCTGCTCACGGATCGAGATCTCGCCTGCGGTCGGCGCGACGAAGCCGCCGATCAAGTTCAGCGTCGTCGTCTTGCCGCAGCCCGACGGGCCGAGCAGGCAGAAGAACTCGCCCTCGGCGATCTCCAGGTCGGTCGGCTTGAGCGCCGTGTGCCCGCCATAGCGCTTCGTGACGCCGCGCAGCGTGATTGCAGCAGGCGCCGTCATGCGTCCTCGCACCCGCACGACCGGCGACGGACAAGATTGACCGGGATGCTGAGCTCCCGCCGTGACCCGCCGTGGCGCATCGCCTCGACGAGCAGCGATGCCGCCACGCTGCCGACCTCACTCGCGTCGTAGCCGACCGCGGTCAGCGACGGCTCGAGGAGCGCTCCGAAGTACGGGTCGTCGAAGCTCACGACCGCGAGCGCCTCCGGCAGGTGGAGATCCCGCTCCCGGCACGCCGCCAGGCAGCCGACAGCGAGCTCCGCGCTCGAGGCGACAATGGCCGTAGGTGCGCTGTTCAGATCGAGCAAACCATGGGTCGCGGCCCGCCCTGCTTCCTGCGTCCACCGGCACACCCGCACCCGGTCGGGCCCCACCGCGAGGCCGTTGCGATCCATTGCGGCGTGATACGCATCGAGCCGTTCGCGCCCGCTTGTCTCCTCGAGCGACCCCGCGAGCAACGCGATCTCTCGATGGCCGTGCTCGACGAGATGGTCGACGAGAAGATCGATGCCGCGGGCGTTGTCGATCCGTACACCACCCGCACCCGCGCCGTCGAGCATGCTGTCGAAGAAGACGCACGGCGTCCCGCGACGGCCGACGGTCTCCTCGAAGCGGTGCGCCGAGATCCCTGTGGTCGAAAGCAGCAAGCCATCGACCTGGTGGTTCAGCAGCGTCTGCAGCGCCGTCACCTCACCGGCGACCTCCTGGCCCGAGTTCATCAGCATTACGCGATAGCCGGACTCCTCGAGCGCGCACTGGGCGCCCTTCAGCGCGGCTGCGTAGAAGGGACTCGCTACATCTGGGACGACGAATCCGACGGTGAAGGTCGTCCGCGTGCGAAGCGAGCGGGCGAGAACGGACGGCTGGAAGTTCAGCGCTTCTGCAGCCTCCAGGACCGCGGCCCGCGTGGCCGGCGAAAACTCGCCGCGGCCGTTCAGCGCCCTCGACGCGGTGGACGAGGAGACGCCCGCGTACTCCGCGACATCAGCGAGAGTCGCGTCGCGCTCCAAACCCGTTCGTGCGCTGTTCAATCGGTTGCGCAAGCGATTGCGACGCTGACATACTCGCCTCTGCGCTGTCAAGCCCCAACCGTCGAGAAGCGAGGAATCGGGTGCGAATCGGGGTCGCCGGTCTCGGGGGAATGGGATTCGTCCACGCGCGGAACACGCTCACGACGGCCGGTGCGACGCTGGTCGCGGTCGCGTCGACGCGGGCAGCCCGCGCGTACGAGGTAGCCGTCGAGCTCGGCGTGCGGGCCACGTCGTACGACCAGCTGCTCGCAGCCGACGACATCGACGCGATCGTCGTGGCCGCGCGCTCCATCGATCACGCGCGCGTCGCGTGCGATGTCCTGCGTTCGGGCAAGCACCTCTTCCTCGAGAAGCCGGGTGCGACGACCCTCGCGGGCCACGACGCTCTCGTGGCCGAGGCAGCAGACCATCCAAGCCAGCTCGTTCAAGTGGGCTACCACCGCCGCTTCGACGCAGGGTTCCTGGAAGCTCACCGACTTGTCGCGAGCGGCGCGATCGGCACGCCGCTGCTGATCCTGGAGACGAGCCGCGATGTATTGACACCAGAGCCGGAAGATCCGGGGCCGGCAGGCGGCTTTCTCGTCGACATGGCGTCGCACGACTACGACGCAGCTTGCTGGTTGCTCGGCCAGGAGCCCGTCGAGGTGTTCGCGGCGCGGCAGTCGCTCGTCTATCCCGAGCTCGACACCCTCGGCGACCTCGACAACGCGGTTGTCACGATCCGGTTCGCCGGCGGCGGCATCGCCACGACCCATGTCTCACGCACGTGCGCGTTCGGCCACGACGTCCGCTGCGAGGTGGTCGGCAGCGAAGGCTCGATCCTGATCGGAAACGCCGCGAGGCGCGACGGTGTCCTGGTCCTGACGGCCGGCGACAAAGCCGCGTTCGCGCAGGACTACCGAGAGCTCTTCGCGGCTGCCTACCGAGACGAGCTGGCGGCGTTCGTCGCCGCTTGTTTGGGAGACGGCCCGCTCGGACCGGGGCTCGCCGAAGACCGGCGAGCTGTCGCCGCCGGTATCGCCGCGCGGGCAAGCGCTGTGGACGGCGTCGCGCGCGCGGTCGGTACCGATTGGCCCTGGATCTAGACCTCTTCCCAAGCGCCTGAGTCGCCTGACCGCTCCATCGCCTCGAGCACCCGCGCCCCCGCGAGCGCCTCGCGTATGCCCGGTTCGCGCTGAACGCCATCGACCACCGAGTCGAGGAAGAGCCCCGCTTCGATCACCTTGAGATCGTCATAGCCCATTGCCAAGCCGGGTCCCGGCTGGAAGTGCGCATACGGCGGGTGCTCCGGCCCCATCATGATCCTGGAGTAGCCGCTGTCGCCGGTCTCGAGCGGGAGGTAGACGAGCAGCTCGTTCATGCGCTCGAAGTCCCATGCGACCGCGCCACGCTCACCGTTTACCTCGAAGGCGTAGCGCGCCTGCGGGCCCACGGTAACGCGGCTCGCCTCGATCGTTCCCGACACGCCCGACGCAAAGCGAACCAGACTGAGCACAGTGTCCTCGTTCTCGACGGCTCCGAGCTCGCCGCCTTCGACGACCGCGAAATGCGTGCCTCCGCCTGTCGCCAGAGGACGCTCTTCAACGGTTGTCTCCACGTGTGCAACCACGCTCTCGACCGGGCCGAGCAGGAACTGCGCCATGTCAACGGCGTGCGACATCAAATCGCCGAGCACGCCCTGACCGGCGAACGAGCGGAGGAAGCGCCACGAGAGTGCGCCCTGCGGGCTCGCCGCATAGCCGGCGACGAACTGCGAGCGGTACTGGCGCACCGGCCCGAGAGCTCCGGACGAGATCAGCCGCGCCGCATGATGAACGGCCGGAGCATGGCGGTAGTTGAAGCCGACGATCGTCCTGATGCCGGCGCTCTCGGCTGCGGCGGCGACATCGGCGGTCTCGGATGCAGAGCGGCCGACGGGCTTCTCGCACCAGACGTGCTTGCCCGCCGCTGCAGCTGCGAGAGCAACCTCGCGGTGCAGATGGTTCGGCGCGGTGATGCTCACGGCCTCGACCCCCGGATCGCTGATGACCTCGCGCCACTCCGTCACCGAGCGCTCGAAACCGAGCTGGCTGACGGCGCTCCGGGCCCGGTCCTCGCTCTCGTCGGCGGCGACGACCAGCCGCGCCTTGCCCGCGCAGTCCGGGAAGTGGTCGCGAACGCGTCGGTACGCCGCCGAGTGGACGCGGCCCATCCAGCCGACGCCGACAAGGCCGATCCCGACGGTGCGGGCCATCTAGAGCCGGAACTCGCCGCGCGCGACGACGACGGCGCAGCCGCCGACTTCGACACGATCGATCAGCCCATCGCCGCCCTCGGCCCGTGCGTAGAGCGTCGAGGGGCGGCCGATCTCGACACCCTGTGTGATCTCGATCTCGTCGCCCCACGCGATACGCCCGTGGCGCGCCAGGTGGCACGCGAGCGGTCCCGCCGCCGACCCGGTCGCCGGATCCTCGTCGACGCCCGCCGCCGGCCCGAACATGCGGGTCTTCCACCTCGTTCCCGAGCCGGCGAAGCAGCTGATGCCGGTGCCGCCGAGCTCCGCGAGCGCCGACAGATCCGGTTTCAACGTGGCGACGGCTTCCCGTGAAGGCAAGGTGACGAGGACGTGCACTGCCCCGTTGTCGTAGCGCTCGACCGGAAGCTCGGACCCCGCTATGCCGAGGGCGCCGAACAGCGCGCCAGTGTCAGCGAGCGCCTCGACGGTCGGCACCGGCTGGGTCATCCGGCCGAAGACGATGCGCCCGCTCTCATCCCGTTCGAGCACCACCGGGACGATCCCGCGGCCGGTTTCGAGCTCGATCACACCGAGCTGCATCGGCGCCCCGAGGACGAACGCCGTGCCGAGCGTCGGGTGCCCTGCAAACGGCAGCTCGTGGACAGGGGTGAAGATCCGCATCCGCGCGTGACCTCCCGCTTCAGGCGAGAAGACGAAGACGGTCTCGCTGAACCCGATTTCGAGGGCCAGCGGCTGCAGCAGCTCCTCGGGAATTGCGCGTGCGTCCGTGAAGACAGCAAGCTGGTTCCCGGCGAGCGGGACGTCGGTGAAGACGTCGACGACGACGTAGCGGAAGGACGGCACCCGGCGACACTACCGCGCGGCTAGGTCTTCGGAGGAGCCCACTTCGAATGGTGCTGCCGCGCCCAGTCCTCGCGCACGTCTCCGCGGGTGATGCCGCGCAGCGCATGCCGCGTCGTCGGGTGGATCACCGCGAGATAGAGGTGACCGACGAGCAGCGCGAGCGAGGCGAACATCAGCGTGTCGTGCACCGTCACCGCGCCGTCCAGCCGGTAGGCGGTGTTGCGCTCACCGAGCCAGAGGAAGAACCCGGACACTGCGAAGAGCAGGGCAAAGGCGACGGTGAGGATCACGTTCAGCTTCTGGCCTGCGTTGAAGCGCCCCTGTGGCGCTCGGGCACCGACCAGCCAACGGCGGTCGTCGCGGTCGAGCGTCTCGACCTCGCGCCACGCCTCGCGCAGAGCGCGCCGGTTGCCGACGACGAAAATCGCGACTAGCGCGACCGCCCATGCGACGGCCGTCCAGATGTGGATGTTCTTCACCAGGTTGCGCCGGCTGATCCAAATCGAGAGAGACGGAAGGTAGAGCACCAGGCCGCTCGCGAGAAGCGCGAAGAACGCCGCCGCGTGTGTCCAGTGGACGATGCGCTCCGTCACCGTGAAGCGGCGGACATATCCGGGCCGCGTGGCGACCGCTTCAGACACTGAACCCGTTCGAGCGGCCGACCCACGCATCGGCGTCGTAGCCATGATGCTCCCAGAATCCGGCCTCCGGATGCGGCAGAAGCTCGATTTGTGTCACCCACTTGACGTTCTTGTAGCCGTACATCTCCGGGATCACGAGCCGCAGCGGCGCCCCATGCGGTCGCGAAAGCGGCCCTCCGTCCATCTCATAGGCGAGCATCACGTCGTCGAGCAGCGCCTGGTCCAGTGTCAGCGAGTCGTTGTACTCCGGCTCGGCTGAGGTGAAGCGCATCGCGGTTGCTCCCGAACGCGGCTGCACCTCGGCGAGCAGATCCTTGATGCGGACGCCGGCCCAATGGACGTTCTTCACCGACCAACCGGTCACGCAATGGAACGTCGAGATTTGTTCGACGCGCTTGAGCGAGTGGAGATCCGCCAGCGTGAAGGAGCGCGGCGTCGCCACCATCCCGCCGACGGCGAGCCGGTACGTAGCAGGCGGGATGTTCGGGATCGAGTTCCCGATCGTGTAGATGCGCCAGCCCGAGGTCGGGATGATGGCCTGGAGCTGCTGCGGCACGACGCGTCCGAGGTAGTCCTGGACGTTCCGGCCGTAGAAGAGCCCCGCCGCGCCGACCCCGAGGAGCCCGAGGAAGCCGGCACGGCCTATGAGGCGATCGTTCATCGGTGTTCCTTGCTCGTCGGCGAGGGAAACGCTGATCGTGTTGTAGAGCGTGGGTCTTACGGGAGGCTTACAGGCCGGTTAGCGAACCATTATCGGCCCGCCCGTCCGTATCCTCCTGCTCGTGCTCGTCTATCTCTGCCGCCACGCGCAGGCTGCTCCCGGCGAGCCGGACGAATTGCGTCCGCTGACGCCGGAGGGCGAGGCGCAAGCCGTTCGGCTCGGCGCCTGGCTTGCCTCGGCCTCGCCGGCGCCGACCGTGATCGTCTCGAGCCCGTTGCTCCGGGCACGTCAGACCGCCTCACACGTTGCCCGAGCCGCGGGCGCCGAGCTACGGGTAGATGCGCGCCTTGCGCCGGGTGCAGGGGTTGCCGAGCTACGCGCAGTCGTCGAGGAGTTCGATGGGCAGGCAGCGACCATCGGCCACCAACCGGACTGTTCCGAGATCGCCATCGCCCTCACCGGGAGCGATCCCGGCTTCCCGCCTGCGGGTGTCGCGGCGATCGAGCTCCGCGTATGAGCGCGATCTCAGTTCGTGATCTCCGCAAGGCGTACAAGGGGGTGGAGGCCGTCCGCGGAATCAGCTTTGCGGTGGAGGAGGGTGAGGTCTTCGGGCTGCTCGGCCCCAACGGCGCCGGGAAGACGACCACGGTGGAGATCCTCGAGGGCTACCGGTCGCGTGACGGCGGCGACGTCACCGTGCTCGGGCATGACCCGCAGCGTCCGGGCCGGGAGTTCCGCGAGCGGATCGGGGTCGTCCTCCAGCAGTCCGAGCTCTGGCCGAATCTGACCGTACGCGAGGTGCATCTCGCCTTCGCCGGCTACTACGCGAGCCCGCGTGATGCGGACGAGGTGATCGCGATCGTCGGCCTCGGCGAGAAGTCGGGAGCGCGGGTGAAGACGCTCTCGGGCGGCCAGAAGCGCCGGCTCGACTTCGGCATCTCGTTGATCGGCGATCCCGATCTCGTGTTCCTCGACGAGCCCACGACCGGCTTCGACCCCGCGGCACGACGTTCGGCGTGGGAGATGATCCGTTCGCTCCGCGACCTCGGCAAGACGATCGTGCTGACAACGCACTACCTGGACGAGGCGCAGACCCTGGCCGATCGGGTCGCCGTCATCCAGCACGGGGACATCATCCGGACCGGGACGCCGGCCGAGTTGATCGGCGGGACGCAGAAGACCGAGATCCGCTATCGACAGGCGGGTGAGGACGTCGTCGTCGAGACCGATACGCCGACCCGCGTCCTGGCCGAGCTGACCGCCCGTGCGGTTGCCGACGGCATCGAGCTCGAAGGCCTGGAGGTCCGCCGGCCGACGCTGGAAGACGTGTATCTCGACCTCGTCGACGAGCCGGCCGTGGAAGCCGACATGTAGATGCGGATGTTTGCCCACCAGCTCAGGCTCGAGCAGAGGATCTTCTGGCGCAATCGCGAGTCGGCGATCTTCATCTTCATCTTCCCGATCATGCTTTTCCTGCTGCTCGGCTCGGTCTACGGGGACAAGATCAAGATCGGTCACACCTTGTACAAGTCGGCGAATGTGTTGCTCGCCGGAATGATCGGGTACGGCGTCGCAAATACCGCGTTCTCGGGTCTCGCGATCGCACTGGTCATCCGCCGCGAGGCCGGGATCCTGAAGCGGCTTCGTGCGACCCCGCTGCCACCGGCGAAGTACCTCGCTTCAGTCCTTGCGTCGACGCTGATCGTCTTCCTGCTGCAGACGATCGCGCTGTTCGCGATCGGGCGGTCGCTCTTCGGCACGCCGCTCCCCGGGCACATCGCGTCGCTGATCCTTGCGCTGTTGCTAGGCGCCGCGTCGTTCGCTGGGCTCGGCCTCGCCGCCGCGTCGCTCATCCGCTCGTCGGAGGGAGCATCGGCGGTCGTGACCGTGATCGTCCTCCCCATGGCCTTCCTCTCGGGCTCGTTCGGCTCGACACAGAGATACCCGGCCTTCCTGCGCGCCATCGGTGATGTGCTGCCGCTCAAGCACTACCTGGACATCGTCCAGTCGATCTACCTCGCCGGGAACGAGATCTGGACGGAGCCCCGGGCGATCGCGGTCGTCGCCGCGTGGGGCATCGGCGGGCTCGTAGTAGCCGTGCGGTACTTCGGCTGGGAGCCCCGCGAGCGCTAGCCATCCAGCATGATTGAGAGGTAACCATGACCACACTTGAGAACCGGCCGAACACCGCGCTCCTCGTCGTCGACGTGCAGAACGGCGTCGTCGCCGGAGCTCACGAGCGCGACGCAGTCGTCGCGAACCTCGGCAGCCTCGTCGAGAAGGCGCGAAAGGAAGGTGTCCCCGTGGTCTGGGTCCAGCACTCCGACGAGCATCTTGCAAAGGGGAGCGACGACTGGCGGATCGTCCCCGAACTGGCGCCCGACGACGCCGAGCCACTCGTCCACAAGAGCTACGGCGACGCCTTCGAGGACACCGATCTGGAGACCGTGCTGGCCGGCCTCGAGGTCGGGCGACTCATCGTCGGCGGCGCACAGACCGATGCGTGCATCCGCTCGACGCTCCATGGCGCGTTCGCCAGGGGATACGACGCGACCCTGGTCAGCGACGCCCATACGACGGAGGATCAAACGGCGTGGGGGGCACCGCCACCGGATGAGGTCATCGCGCACACGAACCTGTACTGGACGTACCAGACGGCGCCGGGCCGAACGGCCGGGACCGTCGAGACCAACGACGTCGTCTTCGACTAGCCGGTATTGCGCAGACCCGCCGCGATGCCCGCGATCGAGCGCAGCAACGGCCGCAGCGCCGCCTCGTCGCCGGCTCGGTGGGCGGCGATCAGCTCGACCTGGATCGCGTTCATCGGATCGACGTAAGGGTTGCGCAGCTCGATCGAGCGCTGGACGAGCGGCTGGCGGTCGAGAAGCTTCGTCGCCTCGACGACACTGAGCACTGCGTCGACCGAGCGCTCGTGCTCGGCGGCGATCAGCTGCCAGTAGCGGTCCGGCTCGAGCTCCGGCGGAACCAGCTGGAGGTAGCCCTCCGCGATCTCGAGGCTCGACTTGGCAAGCGTCATCTCCAGGTTCTCGAGCAAGGCCCGGAAGAACGGCCAGTCACGGTAGAGCCGGCGTAGACGGCGAAGCGAGCTGCCGCTGAGACCATGCTCGTGGAGCGCCGTCCCCGTGCCGTACCACGCGGGCAGCAAGCAGCGGTTCTGCGTCCACGCGAACACCCAAGGGATAGCCCGCAGCGCACTCAACTCGTCACTGCCCGCCGCCTCCGGCCGGACGACCGGCCGCGACCCGAGAGGAAGAGCCGCAAGCTCGCGTACGGGGGTGAAGGCGCGGAAGAACGCGGGGAACTCGGGGTCGTCCCACACCAGGCCGCGGTAGGTCGAGTGGGCGCTCGCGGACAGCGCCTCCATCACGTCGCGCGCACCTCGCGGCGGCGGGACGACGCCGGCCTGCCGCGGGAACGACGTCAACAGCGTCGCCGCCACGGATGCCTCGAGGTTGCGCTCGGCAAGGCCGGGCAGCCCGTACTTGAAGGAGATCGTCTCGCCCTGCTCGGTGAGTTTGAGCCGGCCTGCGATCGCCCCGGGCGGCTGGGCGAGGATGGCCGAGTAGCCCGGTCCGCCGCCGCGCCCGGCCGCGCCGCCGCGACCCTGGAAGAGCGTCAACTCGACGTTCCGTTCTCGTGCGAGCGCGACGAGCTCCTCCTGCGCGCGGTAGATCTCCCAGCCGGCAGCAAACGCACCGCCGTCCTTGCCGGAGTCGGAGTAGCCGACCATCACTTCCTGCGTCTGGCGCGGTCGCCGTTCGAGCAGCTCGCCGACGAGTTCGCGCGCACCGCGGAGGTCGGCGATCGTCTCGAGCAGCGGCACGCCTTCGATCGATGCTCCAGCCTCCGCAGCAAGCTCCTCGGCGCGCAGGACGTCGTCGGCGGTCCTCGTCATCGAGACGATCAGCCGGCCGAACGCCGCCACACCGTGCCGCTGTTGTGCGCGGGAAACAGCGACGAGCGCGGCGCGGAAACGCTCACTCGCCTCGCGAACCTCACTTGCATGGACGCGGACGTCGAGCGCGGCGAGATTCAGCCCGAACACCTCGGCCCGCACGATCACGTCCGCGAGCGCGCCGTCGGCGATCCGAGCGCCGCGGTGTGCGCGCAACCCAGCGTCGAGTAAACGGAGGTCGGCGAGGAGCGCCGTCCCATCCGCGTACCCGTCGTCGGCGAGCCGTCCCCAGATGCGGACGAGCTCGGCGCGGTACGGCTCGGGCGCGTCGGCTGACAACTCTGGCGTCGGGCCGATCAGGTCGGTCGACATGCCCCACGCCTCGCCGAGGCGGCGGATCTCGCGCTGGTAGAGCTCGCGCGCAAGCAGGCGCGCCCGCTCGAGCGCCTCATCGATCGTCTTGGCGCCCGCGTTCGGGTTGCCGTCCATGTCGCCGCCGATCCAGCTGCCGAACCGGAGCGGCATGTCGACGCCTGGCAGGTCGCGGCGCAGCCGGCGAGCAAGCTCTGGCACCGCGTCCCAGAGACTCGTCTCGAAGAACCACAACCCGTGCCGGATCTCGTCCACGACGCGCGGGCGACGGGCGATCACCTCGTCGGTCTGCCAGAGAATCGTGATCTCCTCGGCGAGCGTGTCCTCGATCTCGGCGGCGCGCGTCGGCGGCAGAGCCGGGTCGTCGAGCTCGCGCAGGAGCGCGACGATCCGCCGGTGGGCTGTCAGCACGGTTCGCCGCGTCGCCTCGGTCGGATGCGCTGTAACGACCGGGGTGACGTGTGCCGCGGCAAGAGCGGTTGCGAGCTCGGCGTCACCGATTCCGGCCGCACGCAGCCGCTCGACTGCGTCTTGGAGCGACTCCCGCGGCACACGACCCTCGTGCTCGTACTCCCGCCTGCGGCGGAGCCGGTGGTGCTGCTCCGCGATGTTCGCGAGCTGGAAGAAGAGCGCGAACGCCCGCAATACCGAGCCCTGTTCGGCGACATCGAGTCCCCGCACAGCCTCGGCCAGATCCTCTGGTCGTCGCGAGCCACGCCGGACTCGCCGCGCGAGCGCGCGGATCCGTTCTTCCAGTTCGAGGAACTGCGGCCCTTCCTGCTCGACGAGCACGCTTCCGAGCAGGTCGCCGAGCAAGCGCACGTTCGCGCGTAACGCTCGCTCTCCGCCTCCGGCCGCCACGCCCCCATGGTTGCAGCAACGCGCTCACGGAATGGCGAGAATGGCGCAATGCGGGTCAAGGCAGCAGTCTTGGAGGAGTTCGGCGCACCGCTCGTCGTACGCGACGTCGAGCTGGCCGAGCCGAAAGCGGGAGAAGTGCTGGTGCGGCTCGTGGCCTGCGGCGTCTGCCACACCGACCTCTACACCGCCTCGGGCGCAGACCCGTCCGGCTATGCACCGACTGTCTTGGGCCACGAGGGTGCGGGGGTCGTGGAGCGTGTCGGCGACGGCGTGACCTCGGTCTCCCCTGGTGACCACGTCGTGACGCTGTTCTCGCCGCAGTGCCGCGAGTGCATCCACTGCCGGAGCACGCGGACGAACCTCTGCCTGGCGATCCGAGAGCAGCAGAACAAGGGCTTCCTGCCGGACGGGACGGCGCGGTTGTCGCTCGACGGCGAGCCGATCAGGCATTTCATGGGCACGTCGACGTTCGCCGAGTACACGGTGATGCCCGACATCGCGCTGGCGAAGATCACACCTGAGGCGCCGCTGCACCATGCGTGCCTTTTCGCCTGCGGCCTGTCGACGGGGCTCGGGGCTGCGATGAACACGGCGAAGGTGGAGGCCGGTTCGACCTGTGTCGTCTTCGGCGCCGGGATGGTCGGGCTTGGCGCCGTCGCCGGCTGCCGCCTCCAGGGAGCCGAGCGGATCATCTGCGTCGATCTCTCGGCGGATCGCCTCGAGCTGTCCCGCGGGCAGGGCGCGACCGAGACGCTCGTCGGCGGCCCCGATACGGTCGAGCGGGTCCTCGAAATGACCGGCGGCTTCGGCGCCGACTACACCTTCGAGGCGACCGGGCTCGTCGCGGTGATGCGCCAGGCGGTCGAGTCTGCCCGGATGGGCTGGGGCCTCTGCACCGTCGCCGGCGTGGCCGGCAAGGGCGAGACGCTCGACATCGTCCCGCGCTACCTGATCACCGGCCGCCGCGTGTGCGGCTCGTCGTTCGGCGGAGTCAAGGGACGCGATCAGGTGCCACAGCTCGTCGAGCGCGCGCTCGCCGGCGAGATCGACGTCGAGCCGTTCATTTCGCATCGCCTCCGGCTGGACGACGTGAACCGCGGCTTCGAGCTGATGGAGGCGCAGGACGGCATCCGCAGCGTGATCGACTTCGCATGAGTGGGTTCGTCGTCTGGTTCACGGGGCTGCCCGCAGCCGGGAAGACAACGATCTCGACGCTGCTCGCGGTCGAGCTGGAAAAGCAGGGCGCGGTGGTCGAGCACCTGGACGGTGATGTCGTCAGAACCCATCTCTCGCGCGGGCTCGGCTTCTCGAAGGAGGATCGCGACGTCAACGTGGAGCGCGTGGCGTGGGTCGCGTCGCGCGTTGCGCGCGCCGGAGCTGCGGTTCTCGTGTCGATGGTCTCGCCGTACGCGGACTCGCGCGATCGGGCGCGCACGCTGGTCGAGGAGCACGCCGCGTTCGTCGAAGTGCACGTCGCGACACCGCTCGACCAGTGCATCGGCCGCGATCCGAAGGGAATGTACGCCCGTGCGCTCGCAGGCGAGCTGGATGACTTCACCGGCGTCTCGGCACCGTACGAGGAGCCGGTCGCACCGGAGCTGCGCCTCGAAACGACCGACCGCGCTGCGGGCGACTGCGTGGCCGACGTGCGGGCCAGGTTGCGGGCTCTGGCTCTGCTCAGCTAGGGCGTGTCCAGTCGAGCTCGCGTCCGAGGAAGTCGGCGAGCCGGCGGTTGTCGTCGGCGAACGTCCGCGCCAGTCGCTCGCGCGTCGCGGGATCGATCGGTGCGTACTCCCGAACGCCGCACAGCGGATAGCTCTCGTCGCGCCACTCGCGGATGCCCAGGAACGCCGAGATCCGCGCGACGACATCGGCCGGATCCTGCAACAGCTCCTCGCTCGTGGCGACGAAGAGCTGCTCGCGAGGGAAGAGCTCGAGCCAGCGCTCGATCTGCTGCAGATAACGGCCGCGCGCGACGTAGGAGCAGGTCAACAGGCGTGGCGACGTCGTCAACGGGTCGGCCGCGATCCGCTCCAGCTCCGCGCCGAGCTCGCGTTCCTCACGCTCGAGCGCCTCCTCGAACGGCAGCGTCTCGCGGCCCCAGCGGAACTCCATCTGGTAGTGCGAGTACGCGCGGTCGACTGGGTCGCGGACGACGACGATCAGCTTCATCGCAGGGTTGAACGCGTGCACCCAGCGGTGCGCGAGCGGGTGGAAGAGGGTGGTCGCCGAGGCCTCACCGACGGCACGCGTCCGCCGGCGCCCGAACGGGAAGTGCGCGAGGTACCACGCCTCGCCGCGGGCGTAGTGACGGCTGAAGTACTCGACCTCCTTCTTGGTCGCTGTGAGCACGTCCGGATGACGAGCGAGGTAGGCGTGCAACGACGTCGTGCCTGCCTTCTGCGCGCCGATGACGAGGAACGTGGGCTTCGTGCGAAGCGACGAGGTCGCGACGCGGAGCCGCCAGCGCGCAGGTCGGGTACGCCAGTCGATGGCCTTCCGAAGACGTCCTCCGAGTCCGCCGGTCACAAAGGCGAGGATAGAGACGGCCGCGGCCTGTCCTACAGCTGCCTGTCCTAGACTGAGACAGCGCCCCCGTAGCTCAGTGGATAGAGCAGTGGTTTCCTAAACCGCGTGCGCTGGTTCAATTCCGGCCGGGGGCATGCACAGGCGTGTTCGGTTCTGTAGGTTGGGGCGCCGACCGCGATGTCCGGCACGACGGTGTGTCCCGCGGCTCGTAATCGCCGTGCTCTCGACATAACCCTCTGTCCGTGCCGAGCATTGTGGGGCGTGAGGCAGAACTACAGGTTGTCGACGAGTTTGTCTCGGCCGGCACCGGCGGCATTCTGGCGATCGTCGGAGAACCGGGTATTGGGAAGACGACCGTTTGGCGAGAGGCTGTACAGCGTGCTCGCAACGCGGGTTCGACGGTCTTGCTCGCTCGGCCGGCGGAATCGGAGGCCAAGCTCTCTCTAGCCGGTCTGGCGTACCTTCTTGCGGACATCTCGGACGAGTTCCTCGCAGATCTTCCGGCGCCGCAACGCGCTGGAGTCGACGCTGTGTTGCTGCGCGCGGACGACGGCACGCCCCCGCGGCGCGTCGTCGGTACGGCGGTGGTCGCGTTGCTGCGTCGGATCGCTCTCGACGCTCCGGTCGTCGTGGCGATCGACGACGTGCATTGGCTCGACGCCCCCTCGGCAGCGGTCGTCGAGTTCGCGCTTCGACGTCTTGGGGACGCTCCGGTGTCGGCGCTCGTCTCGCTTCGCCTGCAAGAGGTCGAGCGTTCGACGCTCCGCCTTGATCACGACCTCGACGTGCGGCGGCTTGCGCTTGGAGCGCTGTCCGTTGGGGCACTCCATCGCGTTCTAGCCGACACCCTCGGCCGCTCGTTTCCGCGGCCTATCCTGGTACGGATTGCGCAGACATCAGGCGGAAACCCACTCTATGCCCTCGAAATCGCGCGGCTCCTCGAAGGCTCGGACGAGTCTGACCTAGCCCATCTTCCCGTGCCCGCGAGTCTGGATGCGCTCGTACGCCGTCGTTTCCGGGCGCTCCCGACCGCGACACGAGCTGCGCTGTTGAAGGCCGCATCACTCGCGCGGCCCGATACGGGAATCGTCGATGTCACCCACCTCGAGCCGGCAGAAGGCGCAGGTTTGGTCAGAGTCGCAACCGACGGCCGGATTCACTTTGCGCACCCGCTGTTCGCCTCGGCCGTCTACGGAGCGGCCTCGCCGTCGCTTCGCCGCAAGACACACCGAGCCCTGGCCGGCGTCGTGTCGGATCCGGAGGAACGCGCACGACACCTCGCGCTCGGCTCGGAGGGCGCAGACGCGAGCGTCGTCGCCGAACTTGTGGCAGGCGCGCGGCTTGCACAGCAACGCGGTGCGCCAGACCGCGCAGCGGAGCTGACCGAACTCGCACTACGACATGTCCCCCGAGGCACGCTTGCTGCGGACGAGATTCAGCTCGACCTCGCAGAGCAGTTGTATCTTGCGAGCAACTTCCAGCGTGCACGCACCGTGCTCGAAGCGCTCGCGGCCACGCTCCCACCAGGTGATATGCGGGTGCGGGCGTTGATGTGGCTGTCGGAGATCGAGTATTGGCAGCACGGTGAGTCAGCGTCGCTGGCGCTTCTCGAGGAGGCGCTCGCGATCGCCGTGGATCCCGTTCAGCGTGCCCGCTGCCTGATCCACATCGCCGGAAAAGCGGGAACAGTCGACCTCCCGCGAGCAGCCATGGCGGCGCGTGGCGCAGTCGAGTTCCTGGACGACCTGCCCGGTGCCCCGCCTGCGCTCGAGGCAGCCGCCCTCGCCGTCCGAATCCGGGCCGATCTGTTCCTCGGCGAGGGGTTCGATGCAGAGGCCGCGGAACGCGCCCTCACCCTGGAGACCGATGCACCGCCGATGCTGGTCGACGACCGCGTTGCATTCAAGCTCGGGCAGTGGCTGCGCTACGTCGACGACCTCGCGGGCGCGAGAGCCCGGCTGCTCGAAGCGGAACGGCAGGCGCGGGACGAGGGCGACGATTCCTCGCTGGCGAACATCCTCCTCAACCGTGTCATCACGGAGACGTGGGCCGGTGAATGGCACGACGCCGAGGTGCTTGCCGATCGCATGATCGACGCATTCGAGCAACAAGGAGTCGTGTCCGGCGACATCGATCTCTGGCGCGCCTTCGTCGACGCACACGTCGGCCGGCTGGACGCGGTGCGGACCGCTGCGCGACGCGCTTCGCGCGAAGAGCCGATCATCGCTGCGATCTGGAGCCGTTCGCTCGGGCTGGCCGCGCTCGCGAACGGTTCGACGCGGGAAGCGGACCGACACCTGTCCGACGCAGTCGAGCAACTCGACCGTATCCACTTCCGCGAGCCGGCAGTCTGGCGCATCGACGGCGACGCGATCGAGGCGGCTGTCGCGACGGATGCATTCGAGCGCGCCGAGCTATGGTGCCGGCGCTTCGAGGAGCGGGCCGCACGCTCGCGTATCCCGTGGAGCCTCGCTGTCTCCGCCCGTTGTCGCGGCCTGCTCCTCGCCGCGCAGGGCGACCTCGACGCCGCTGCCGAGTCGCTGCAACGCTCGCTCGCGGAGCACGCCAGCTGCCCGGTTCCCTTCGAACGCGCACGGACGCTTCTCGTACAGGGTCGGATTCTTCGGCGTTCGAAGCAGAAGCGAAGCGCGCGCGCCTCGCTGGACGAGGCGCGAGTCGTCTTCGAGCGACTCGGATCGGCGGCCTGGACGAGCCGAGTGGACGAAGAACTCCAACGGGTGTCGGTACGGAAGGCACCGGATCAACTCAGCCCGACCGAGCTCCGAATCGCCCAGCTCGCTGCGGCTGGGCTCTCGAATCCGGAGATCGCAGCGGCGGTGTTCGTGTCGCGCAAGACGGTCGAGGCGAATCTCGCCCGCGCGTACCGGAAGCTCGGCGTCTCGTCGCGTGCGCAGCTCGGACGCGAGCTGGATCGCCGGATCGAAGCGATTTCGTAGGGATCTCCCGCTTTCGTCGAGCAACCCCCGCGCCTACGGTGGCTGCGATGAAGACGATCTCGAGAAGCTTCGTCGTGGAGTGCTTCTGGCCCGACGTGCACGAGGACGACGTGCGTGAGCTCGACAAGCGGATCCGCGCGTCGGTGGCAGACGGAGAGGACGTTCGCTACCTGGGGTCGTTCCTGATCCACGCCGACGAGGTCGTCCTGTGCCAGTTCGAAGGCACCGCCGCAGCGGCACATGAGGTAGCGAAGCGCGCAGGCGTTCCCTTCGAACGCCTCCTAGAAACAACCTCCCGCTTTGAGGAAAGGAGCATCGATGATACGTAGATCTCTCCCACTTGCGATCGCGGCGGCCTGCCTCATCACGCCGGCGGCAGGGGCGCATGCGGCGTCCGGCGTAAACCCGTGCTCGCTCGTCAGCGCCAAACAGACCGCGTCCTTTGGAATTCGTGGGACCTGCAAGTTGACGACGCACACCGCCCCCGGGTTCTCCGCCAGCCTCGGGACGTGGAATCTGACCTCACGTACAGCGCACCTTTCCGTCGCCGTCAACACGTACTCGAGCAAGTCCGGCCCGTACTGGCAGATCGCGATGACGACCCTCAACAAGCTCCCCGGCCGCGCAGCGAAGGTCAGCGGCATCGGCACCCTCGCGTACGAGTCGGGAGGCGACGGCTCGACGATCTCAGCGATCAACTTCGTCGTCGGGAATCGAGTCGTCAGCATCAACCTGCGGACGGCGACGGCACCGAAGTCGCTCGCGGCATTCAACGCGGTGGCAAAGTCCATCGCCGCGAGGCTCAAGTGACGAGGATGCGAAGCCTCGTCACTGTCGTCGCTGCCCTAACCACCGCAGCAGTCGCGTTCACGGCGACGCCGGTCACGGCAAGCCGAGCCGATCTGAGTGCCTGCGACCTCATCCCGCTCGTCCGGCTCAAGTCGGTACTCGGTCAGCAGAACATCACGATCCTGGACGAGGCTCCCGGCACGTCCTCCGCCGACAACACCTCGGGCGTCACGCGGTCGTACTGCAACGGCGTCGCGTGGACCGGCGTTGCGCCCAAGTCGCCGGCCGGCGTGCGACGCGCGGCCGCAACTGGGAGAGGTGCTGCTTTCGCGATCGACACCTGGGTGCCCGACGAGGCCAGCACGTACGTCGACAAGTGGACGCTCGGAGGATTCTCAGACCTTGTCGAACTCGTGACGAACGTCAGCCTCGCGGCGGTCATCGCACCGAACCTGCCCGAGTTCCGCGGCGCGCGAGTCCGGGTCTTGACCGTGGTCGGCAAGAAGTTCGGCGGTGACGGCGCGACCGGCGCGATGTTGACACCGCGCAACATGCCGAACGTTCGCGGGGTCGGAGGCGCGTGGTGGAGCTCTCAGTCGCAGGCATTCATCACGATCGGCTTCGAGACGTCCGCGAGCAAAGCGACCGTGAAGCGCTTGAACCAGCTGGCGGGCATCGGCGTTACGACATTCGGACTCAATCCGCTCCTACTCCGATGAAGCGGAACGTCGAGTGCGCCACGCACGGCCACTAGATCACGGGCTCTTCGGCGAACTGGCGCGCGAGGTAGCGCGCAACTCCTGACGGCGGCAGTCAAATCGCATGTTCAAGCCGAAATCGATCGACTGACATGCTTGCTCTTAAACCGCGTGCGCCGGTTCAATTCCGGTCGGGGCATGGCGGCCGGGGCGCTCGCGTCCTCAAGGGATGCGGAGGTGACCGTGGTGCTTGTATCTCGCCTCGACGTCCGATTGGATCGCGGGGACGACGGTGTCGACGAGGTTGGCAACGTACGAGTTTGTCCGGACGACTGTTCCCGGTGAAGCCACCGCGTTCTGAAGCGCGGGCGGTGCCGAGACTAGGACGAAGCCGACGACAACCGCGACCGCCGACACCGTCGCAAGCGCTACCAGGCGGGTCATCGTCAGCGCCACGGCCAACCGCCCGACCCGGCCGAGCGCACCAGAACGTAGGTCATCGCGCAACTGGTCAGCCAACGCTTGCGCCGGCCCGAGCCGGTCGATCGTCAACCGCTCTGCCTGGAACCTTCCAACACCCCGCTTCGCCTCTGCGGCAATTGCTGAAGCGAAGTGCTCGCGCACCTCCGCCACGAGCCGACGGCGACACCAGATGGGTAACGCGCGCCGCAACTCTCGAAGATACGCCTCCGAATCGCTCATGAAGCCTCCAATACGAGACCGACAGTACGTACAAGATCATTCCAACCCTGGCGCTCACTGCTCAGCCGCTCCTGGCCCCTCTTGGTGAGGCGATAGACGCGCTTGCGCCGCCCACCGCCAGTGCGCCAGGAACTGGTGACGCAACCGACCGCTTCCAGCCGGCGCAGAGCCGGATAGACGCTCCCCTCGCCGAGATCGAGTGCGCCATCACTCTGAGTTCTCAGCCACTCGATCAGCGCGTACCCGTGCTGATCTGTCCGAGCCAGGGCGGCCAGCAGAAGTAGCTCCAAGTGCCCACGAAGGGCATCACCCTCCATACATTGACAGCCTATGCCTCGACAGGCACAGCTGTCAAGACCGTCGCCCATTCCTCGGTGGTCGAGCCCTACTGGATCGCGTGCGGTCGTCGTCAAAGCCTTTCTCCAACACCTCGACTTCGCGAGCGACGGCATCCGCCCAAACTTGCACGGTCTTCGCCCGCCGGAAGGCGCGATGGAGGTTGCTCTCCAGGGCGAAGCCGATTCCGCCGTGGACTTGCTGGACGATCGCGGTGACCTCCCGGCACGCGCTGCCGGCCCACGAGAGGACCTCCGTGGCGCGCGCATCAGGCGTGGCTAGCGACCACGCGGCGAGCAGGAGCCCGTCTCGCGCAAGCGCCGCGTCGGCGAGCTTCGCCTGGACGGCAGGCAACGCGGCCAGCGGCGCACCGAACTGCTCGCGACTTCCGACGTAGTCGACTGCCTTCGTCAGCGCACCGTCGGCGAGGCCGGCGAGATACGCGACCGTTGCCGCGTTCCAAGCCCGCCACCGCTCTGCGGCGTCAGCCACGACCTCGCCGGAGCACGGCGCGACGAGGAGCGTGCCGACCGAGTCGAGCGACGGCTCGCGACCGACCGTCGTAACCTCGCCGAGCACGAGACCGCCTTCGGCGGTGGCGAAAGCGGCCTTCGCCCGACCATCGCCGTGGCGGACACGGCCACCGACGGCGAGTGGCGCGCCGAGCGTCGCTTCGTCCACCAGATGGAGCGGCGCAACCACGCGTCCGAGTTCGAGAGCGCCCGCAACCGCCGGGCCGAGCAGCTCGGGATCGGCCCAGAGATCGGCCCAACCGAGCTCGGCAAGCTGAGCAGCGAGCTCGTCATCCCGGCTGTCCACCCACTCGCCGAGCACGGTCTCGGGCACCGGCTCCCAGCCGGCGAGAACGCCGCGGATCGACTCGGCGAACAGCTCGAGCTCGGGGGAAACGTCGAACCTCATGCCACACCGATCTCTGCGAGGACGGTGTCGGTGTCGGCACCGAGCACGGGCGCAGCGCCGACCCGTGCACGCTCGTCGTCACCGATCCGGAACAGCCGGCCGAGCATCGTCACTGTCCCCAGGCCGGGTTGATCCACCTCAGAGAGGAACCCGTTCGCGCGCACCTGCGGGTCAGCGTGGACGGACTCGCGAGCAAGCACCGGCCCGCACGGGACGCCGACGTCCGCGAGTCGCGCAAGCCAGCTGTCGACCGGCTCTGCCGCGATCCGCGCCGCGATCTCGCTGGTGACGGTTCGCTTGCGCTCGACGAGGCCCGCGTCGTCGGGGATCAGGTCAGGCGCCTCGATCGTCGCATCGTTGAGACCGAAGAGGGAAATGAACGCCTGCCGCTGCGCCAGGTTGAGGCAGGCGACGGCGAGGAAGCCATCGCCAGCCTCGTAGCAGCAGTAGTACGGATTCATCGCCAACCCGAGGCCGATCTCCTTGGCCCGCACGCGAAGATCTGCCCGAGACGCAGGCCGTGGAGCCTCGTCCACGTTCTCGCCTTCGAGCCAGACCATGTCCTGCACCTGCACTGCGAGCGCCGCCGCGAGCAGCGGTACCTCGACGCACGCGCCCACACCTGTCTCGCGGGCTTGCACGAGCGCAGCCAGAACCCCGGTCGCAAGCAGGAAGCCCGCCGCGAGATCGGCCATCGGCACGCCACCGGCGCGTACGGGCACCGTGTCACCGGGCGAAGCGTGAGCAGTGAGGAGCCCTGAGCGCGCCTGCGCGACCAGGTCATAGGCGGGCGCGCCCGCAAGTGGCCCCTCAGGCCCGAACGAGGTGACGATACCGACGACGATTCGCGGTGAAAGCGAGCTCAAACCCTTCCATTCGAGGCCGAACCGGGCAGCACGATCCGGCCGGAAGTTGTGGACGACGACATCAGCGGTCGCGGCGACTGCACGACTCCGCTCGACTCCCTCAGACGACTTGAGATCGAGCACAACCGAGCGCTTGCCGCGATTCAGCGGCACGAAGTAGCGGCCGACCCCGGGTGCAACCGGCATGACCCGCCGGTACGCGTCCCCGCCGGGCGGCTCGACCTTGATCACCTCGGCACCGAGCTCGGCGAGCAACGAGCCGGCGAACGGCCCGGCAACGTACTGCGCGTACTCGACGACGCGCACGCCGGTAAGCGGCCCGCTCATCGCAACCCCAACCCGCGGCGCGCGATCACGAGCTGCTGCACCTCCGTCGTCCCACCGGCGATCGTCGAGCCGACCGACCCGCGGTACAGCGCGGCCGCCCGACCTTCCAACGCCGCGTCAGCACCCTCTCCGAGCCCGTCGAGGCCGAGCAGGTCGACGACTGCATCGGCCGCACGTTGCACGAGACGGGCCCCGGAGAGCTTTGCCATCGCCGAGGTCGCGCTCCCAGGCGCACCGCGGTCGAGCACGTCGGCAGCACGGAAGGACAGCAGCCTTGCCGCTGTCAACTCGCCGCGCAGACGAGCCACAACGGCGGACGGCCCGATCCGCTCCTCGAGCTGGTCGAGCACCCATCCGACCCCGCCGAGCTTCTCGGCAGTGATCCGCTCGAAGTCGAGCGTGTGCATCAGCACCGCCCAGCCGCCGTTCAGCTCACCGACGAGGTTTCCGGCCGGGATCTCCACGCCATCGAGGAAGACCTCGCACAGCGTGCCGCCACCGAGGGTCGCGAAGGAGCGCACCTCGATTCCCGGCAGGTCGATCGGCGCGACGAGAACGGAGATGCCGCGATGCTTCGCAAGGTCCGGATCGGTGCGGACCGCGAGGTAGATCCAGTCCGCGAGCTGCGCGCTGGACGTCCAGATCTTGTGGCCGTCGACGACGAACGTCTCGCCACGGCGCACTGCGCGCGTCGTGAGAGACCCGAGATCGGTTCCCGCGCCGGGCTCCGAGAAGCCCTGGCAGAAGACGAGCTCGCCGCGCGTGATCGGCGGCAGCAACCGCTCGACGAGGGCTGCCGACGCGAACCGTTCGAGCGCGGCGCCGATCGTCTTGTACGAGAGCAGATACGACGAGAGCGGCAGCCAGTGGTAGCCGAACACCTCCTCGACGAGGGTCGCGTCGAGCCGGGACAGCCCGCGGCCACCGAGCTCGTGCGGCCACGACATGCCGAGCCAGCCCGCCTCGCCGAGCGCACGGTTGACGGCGACAGAGTCGCCGTCGGAGAGCATCCCCTGGCGACGCCACTCCGGGTCGGCCTCGAGCAGCGGGCGAACGCTCGCGCAGAACGCGGCGGCCTCCGCGCGGAGGGCCGTTTGCTCAGCCGTGAGTCGGAGGTCCACCGCGCTCCCGATCCTAGAGGGTGGGGATACGACAGGCCGCGGCCTGCTCCTCGGTGCGGCGGGTGGCCGCACCCGACTACGCTGGCACCACCTGTGGCCAAGCACGAGATTCTGATCTGGTCGGACTACATCTGACCGTACTGCCGGCTCGGCCAGCCTACGGCCGAAAGGCTCGAGCGCCGGTTCGGCGCCGCTATCGACTGGTTCCCGTTCGACCTGCATCCCGAGTATCCACAGGAGGGGATCCCTCGAGCAGACCTGAACCGCCGGTACGGCGAAGACCATCTGGTTCAGCTTCGAGCGACATTTGCGCGAGCGGGTCTCGTCTACAACCCACCGCCCGATGTCGTACCCAACACGCGCGCGGCGCTGCGGCTGACCGAGCTGGCTCGCGCGCAGGGCCGACACCCCGCGGCCCATGACCGCTTGATGCTGGCCTATTGGGAAGAGGCTCTGAACATCGGCGACCCGGATGTGCTGCGGAGCCTCGCTGCAGAGCTTGACCTCGACGATGCCGACGCCGCAATCACAGGTGATCGCTACGGCGACGAGGTTGAACGTCACACAGCTCAGGCTCAGGCGATCGGGATCAACGCAATCCCGGCGTTCCTGCTCAACCGGCGGCTGATCATCCTCGGCGCCCAACCCGAGCACGTCTTCGAGCGGGCGTTCGAGCAGCTCGAAGCCGAGCTGGCCGTGTCAGCGGAGTAGTGCACGTGGAGGAGCGCCGGTCATGGATCACGACGCGCGACGGGACACGGCTCGCGTCCCGGCTCTGGCTTCCCGAAGAACGGCCGGCCGCAGTGATCCTCGAAGCGCTGCCCTACCGGATGGACGACCTGACTGCGTCGTACTCCTCCGAGTACGAGCGGCTATGCAAGGAGGGCGGCTTCGCGGTCTGCCGGCTGGATCTCCGCGGTACGGGCTCGTCGGAGGGAATCGCCGAGGACGAGTACACGACGACGGAGCAGAGTGACATCTGCGAGACGATCGCCTGGCTCGCGGCGCAGGAGTGGTCGAACGGCCGGGTCGGGATGTACGGGACGTCGTGGTCGGGCTTCAACTCGATCCAGGTGGCCGCGCTCCGCCCGCCGGCGCTGCACGCCATCGTGCCGATCTACTCCTCCGACGACCGCTACACCGACGACGTCCACTACATGGGTGGCGCGCTGAAAGCCGTCGATCTCGTCGACTGGGTCCTTTACATGGTCGCGTGCAACGCCCTTCCTCCGGTGCCAGCAGTGTTTGGAGAGGGCTGGCGCGACGAGTGGCTGCGCCGACTCGACGGCACCGAGCCGTGGCTGCTGCGCTGGCTGGAGGAGCAGGTCGACGGGCCGTACTGGCGTCAGGGCTCGCTGCGACCCGGGTACGACCGCATCGCCTGCGCGACGATGATCGTCGCCGGCTGGGCCGACGGATATCGCAACAACACCTTCCGGACGTTCGAGGCACTGACCTGCCCGAAGCGGTTGCTGATCGGGCCGTGGAGTCACATGTCGACGGCAACCTCGCTGCCCGGACCGCACATCGACCTCGTTCCCGAGCTGATCCGCTGGTTCGGCCGCTGGCTCCGCGACGAGCCGACTGGAATCGACGAGGAGCCGCCGGTCGTCGTCTTCGCGCGTCGCTCGACCCGGCCCGCACCCGACCTGGCCGAGATGCGCGGCGAGTGGCGGGCCGAGGCGATTTGGCCGCCGGCGCGACTCCGCGAGACGATCCTGCGCCCAGAGGGGGAGGGCAAGGACGAGATCACAGTGCGCGGCGACGTCGGTCGAACGGCGTGGATCTCGTGCGCGGGCAAGCTGCCCTGGGGCCAACCCGACGACCAGCGTCCCGACGACGCACTGTCGCTCACATACGACTGGTCGCCACTCGAGACAGACCTCGACGTGATGGGTCACCCGCGACTCGCGCTCAACGTGACGTCGCCGGTGCCAGTCGCGTACCTCTCGGCCAGGCTCTGCGACGTCTTCCCGGACGGGACGTCGGCGCTCGTTTCACGAGGGATCCTCAACCTCGCGCATCGCAACGGGCACGCAGCGCCCCTCGCGCTCGAGCCGGGTGTTCCGACGGCGGTCGAGGTCGAGCTGGAGGCGACCTCGTGGATCTTCGAGCCAGGTCATCGCGTCCGGCTCTCGTTCGCCGGCTCGGATTGGCCCAACACCTGGCCGCCGCCCGCAGGCGGCACACTGCTCGTAGACCGCGCGTCCGTCGAGTTACGGCTACCTGTGCTGGACGGTCCGAGCGGCCTGCCAACGCCGGAGCTGCCGCCGTCGGCGGGCAAGGACGCGCACGCCGCGGACGATGCCGGCGCGTCGCCGCTCGTCTGGCGCTTCGAGCACGACGTGATCGGCCGGGAGACACGGGCCGCTACCGGCTACGGCTGGAGCTACGGCAGGCAGTTCGGCGCGCAGATTGTCGAGAGCTACGACGGCGCGGTCGGCGTCTCGACGGACGATCCGGCGCGTGCCTGGGCGCGCGGCCGAGCCGAGTACCGGATCGCCTGGCCGGAGACGACAGTGCGAACGGAGGCGCGCCTCGATGTCCGTTCGGACGCCGAGGCGTACCACGTGACGGTGGATCTCGTCGCGGAGGAACTCGGCGGAGACATCCGGCACGAGAAGCGCTTCGAGCGGACAATGCTGCGTCAGCTCCAGTAACGACACGTCCGAACCAGCGTCTTGCGGAACGGCGCCAGCGCTTGGCACCATGGTTGGGTGTTCCGTAGGTCACGGCCCGAGCCGCTACTCTCGCCGAGAGAGGTGAACGGCGTGATCTTGCTCCTCCGGGCTGCGCGCTTCGCCGCCGCTGATGCGCGCGAGGCAGAACGGCGCGCGCGCCTCCGCCGCTGGACGTTCGGGCTCTTGGGCCGCGAGCCGACTCAGCCGACCGCGTGACACGCAGCGACGTGCGCTGAACCGGCTACAGCCGAAGCGACGGCGCGAAGCGCGAGATCCTCCGTCGTGCAGCGGTCCTCGATCCCGAGCTTGGCCGCCTCACCTGACTGGACGAGCGGGCACCTTGGATGGAAGCGGCAGCCGGCCGGGATGCGCGTCGGATCGGGCGCCTCGCCCTGCAGGATCTGCGGCTCGAGACCGCGCTTCTCGGGCACGACCGAGAGCAGCGCCTGCGTGTACGGATGCTTCGGGTTGTCGAGTAGCTCCTCGGTCGTCCCCTGCTCGACGATCCGACCGAGATACATCACTGCGACCCGGTTCGCGATGTTCCACGCGAGCCCGAGATCGTGCGTAACGACAAGGATCGAGATACCCGTCTCGCGGACGAGGCCGAGCATCAGCTGCAGGATCTCCCCGCGCACGGACGCATCGAGGCTCGATACGGGCTCGTCGGCGACGAGCAGCGACGGCTCCAACACCATGGCGCCGGCGATCACGACCCGCTGACGCTGGCCGCCTGAGACCTCGTACGGGAACAGGCCGAAGAACCGCTCGGGCGGGCGCAGACCGGCACGCGACAGGGCCTGCGCAACGAGCGCCTCCTCGCTGCCTGGGACCTTCTGGATCCGCAACCCTTCGGCCACCGCCTCGTAGATCGTCTGCCGCGGATTGAGGGCGCCAGTCGGATCCTGGAACACCATCTGCACCTTGCGCCGGTAGCGACGGAGCCAATCGCCGCAGTACTCGAGTGGAGAGCCCTCGAAGCGAATCTCGCCCGCCACGGGCCGCTCGAGGCCGAGGATCGTCCGGGCAAGCGTCGTCTTGCCGCACCCCGACTCGCCGACGAGTGCCAGCACCTCGCCATGCCGGACGTCCAGGTCCACCCCGTCGACCGCACGGGCGACCGTTTTGTGGCGGCTGCGAAAGCGAACGTGGACGCCCCGCAGCTCGAGCAGTACGGGCGCACTCATCCCCGCTCCGGCGCCGGCCAAGCCGACGCCTGCGCTCCCAGGCGGCTCCGTCGAGCCTACGCCGCTCATGCCAAAACCTCGTCGAGCACCTGGACGCAAGCTGCGCGGCGCCCTTCGCCGGCCGCCCACAGCTCGACCATTCGGCTGGCGCACTCCTCGCGCGCGACAGCACAGCGGGGGTGGAACGTGCAGCCGGACGGCAGGTCGCGCGGGTCCGGTGGGTCACCCGGCAGGCCCGACGGGGCCATGCGGAACCGCGGGTCGCCGATGATCGGGAATGCGGCCGCGAGCGCTGCGGTGTACGGATGCCTCGGGGAAGCGAAAACCTCGTCGCTCGGCCCCTCCTCGACGATCCGCCCCGCGTACATCACCGCCAGCCGCCGGCAGACCGAGGCCAGGGTCGAAAGATCATGCGTGATGAAAACGATCGCGAGCCCGAGGTCGCGCTGGAGATCTTCGAGCAGACGCAGGACCTGCGCCTGAACCATCACGTCGAGCGCGGTCGTCGGCTCGTCAGCGATCAGCAGGTGCGGACTGCAGGCAAGAGCCAGCGCGATCAGGACCCGCTGCCGCTGACCACCGGAAAGCTGGTGCGGGTAGTCGACCGCGCGTCGCCCCGGGATCCCGACCGTTTCTAGGAGCTCGGCGACGCGCAGACGGAGCTCAGAGCGCGGAGCGCCTCGTTCGTGCGTCGTGATCGCCTCCTCGATCTGCCAGCCGATCCGCTTGACGGGGTTGAGCGTATGCAGCGCTCCCTGGAAGACCACGGCCAGCTCCGTCCAGCGCACGGCGCGGAGCCGGTCCTCGCGCATCTTCAGCACGTCCTCGCCGTCTAAGAGCACCTCTCCGCTCACCTGCGTCCCGGCCGGCAGAAGCCTCAACAACGCACCGGCCAGAGTGGACTTGCCGCACCCGGACTCGCCGGCGACACCGAGCGTCTCTCCTCGCTCGAGTCGGAAGCTGACTCCTCGCACCGCCGGCACCCCGCCACCCGAGGGGTACGTCACATGGAGATCGCGGACCTCGAGAAGTACAGGCGCGCTCATGACCGCCTCTCCCGCAGCCGCGGGTCGAGAACCTCTTCCAGCGCGTGCCCGACCAGCGTGAAGGCGAGGACGACCAGCACGATCCCGATGCCCGGCGGGAGGTAGTACCACCACGCGTTCTTGCCGATCGCGCCGTTCGAGAACGCCTCGTCGAGCATGCGCCCCCACGACGGACGCAACGGGTCGCCGAGGCCGAGGAACGAAAGCGTCGTCTCGGAAAGGATCGCGATCGGGACGGTCAACGTCGTGTTCGCGAGGATCAGCGGCGAAACGTTCGGGACGATATGCCGCAGCATGAGGTGGGCGCTTCCTGCGCCGAGCGCGCGGCTGCGCTCCACATAGAGCCGTTCCTTCACAGTCAGCACCTGCGCGCGTATGAGTCGCGCCGTGCCCGGCCAGGACGTGACCCCGATCACGATGATCACGTTGCGGACGTTCGGCCCGAGGACAGCCGCGAGCACAATGGCCAGCGGGAGAAACGGAATGACGAGGAACCACTCCGTCACGCGCATCAGCACGGAGGACGGCCACCCCTCGTAGAAGCCGGCAGCGACCCCGACGACCGAGCCGATCACCATCGCGATGATCGTCGCCGCGAGGCCGACCAGCAGGCTGATCCTCGAGCCGTATACGAGCTGATCCCAGATCGGCCGGCCCAGGTTGTCGGTTCCGAGCGGGCCGTGCTGAGACGGGCTCGCCCATAGTGGCGTCGTGAGCGTCTTCGACGGATCCAGGTTGTCGTGGTTCGCGATGAGCGGCGCCGCGAGCGCCACAAGCACGATCACGACGAGGACGACGAGCCCGATCAGGCCGGGTCCCGACGAGCAGTAGTCCCGCCAGGCGCGGGCGAACGCACGGCGTCGGCGGCTCCAGGCGATCCGCCGGGCGCTCGGCGTCTGCCCTTCCGCGAGCGCAGTCACGAGGTGCGGACCCGCGGGTCGAGGTAGGCGTAGGCAAGGTCGGCGAGGAGGTTGAAGAAGATCACCGAGGCGCTGAAGACAAGGAAGAGCCCCTGGAGCATCGGCAGGTCGGGCGCGCGGATCGCCGCATACGTCGCATGCCCGAGCCCTGGCCACGAGTAGATCGACTCGACCGCGATCGCCCCCGACAGGACGAAGCCGAAGTTGATCGCGATCAAGGTGACGACGGGCAGCAGCGCGTTCGGCACCGCGTGGCGCCGGCGCACGAGCGCATCGCGCAACCCCTTCGCACGCGCGAGCACGAGGTAGTCCTCACGCATCGTGTCGAGCAGCGACGAACGCATCACGATGGCGTACTCACCCAGGTAGGCGACTGCGAGCGTGAGGCACGGCAGGATGAGGTGCTTGGTTTCGTCCGCCAGCTTGGCGGGGCCCGTGGCGTTCGACGTCGGGTCGCTGATGCCGCCGATCGGCAACCAGCCGAGGAGCACGGCGAAGACGATCAGCAGCAGCATCCCGAGCCAGAAGTCGGGCATCGCGTAGGTCGTCATCGTGAACGACGTCAACGTGTGATCCCGAATTGAGCCGCGTCGCCAGGCGGCCACGATCCCCATCGCGACGCCGATCACCGTGGAGAGCAGCGTCGAGATGCCGACCAGCGCAATCGTCGGCCACGCGGCGGCGGCGATCTCCGAGAAGACCGTCGCGTTCGTCTCGTACGACCGGCCGAGGTTCAGGTGACCGAGCTGGACTAGGTAGTGCCAAAACTGGTCGAGCTTCGATCCGTCCAACCCGAACTGATGGCGGAGAGCAAGCCGCTGGGCGTCGGTCAGGTTCCTCCCGCGGAACAGCGTCGCCACCGGGTTCCCCTCCACCACCCGGAAGAGGAAGAAGTTGAAGACGATGACGAAGGCAAGCGTCCCCAGCGACCCGAAGACCTTGCCGGTGACGAAGCGCGGGCTCAACTGCGCCTAGCCTCTGGATGCTCTCCTCGCGGGAACGGGCTGCTGATCGCCGTCGCTGGTCGGGCGACGGCGAACCGCGATGAGACTGCCGAGGAGCAAGAAGAAAACCCCGCCCGCGATCCCGTCCGGCGCGAGCGACGACTTCGACGCCTTGATCGGCTTCAGGTTCGCGTAGCTCGGCGAGGTGTTCGAGAAGATCACGGGGCCTGTGTTGGCGGGTTGGCGGAGCCAGCCTGTGAAGCGGTCTGTCCGGTACGCCTGCAGGTCGGGGCTGTACTCGATGATGTCGTAGCCGGCGTTGCGGTACATCCGCGTCAGCATCTGATGCACGATCGCGACCCGCTTCGCGTGGTTCAGCTCGACCTTCTGCTTGGCGTACAGCTTGTCGTAGACGGGGTCGCACCAGGATGCGTCGTTGTAGTAGTTGGTGAAGTCCTTCGCGTCGACCGCCACCTGGTCGCACTTGAAGTACGAGAGCTCGGGGTCGGGGTCGACGAACGGTGTCCAGCCCCAGACGAACAGGTCGTAGGCGCCCTTGCCGATCTCAGAGGTGAGCTGGGTGTCGTTGAAGACCGCCGTTTTCGTTCCGATACCCACGTCCTTGAGCCAGCTCGTGATGAACTGGGCCGTCGGCGCGGAGTAGCCGGACTCCGAGCGGATGCGGTAGCGAAGGACGATGTCCTTGCCACCGCCAGGCAGGTTCCGGATGCCGTTGCCGTCGGTGTCCTTGTAGCCGGCCGCGTCGAGGAGCTTCTTCGCCTTGCCGAGATCGAAGTCGTACCGCTGCGAGGCGGGGATCTTCGGTGTCCACTCGGGGTTCGCCGCCGGGCTCAGCGCATCGGCCGGTGTGCCGATGCCGTTGTAGGCACGGGCGACGATCGCCGCCTTGTTGATCGAGTAGGCGATCGCCTGCCGGAAGCGAAGGTCCTTGAGCGCAGGATTGGGTGCGCCGAACTTCGTCGTGTCACGCGGCGGCTTGCCGGCATAGCTGTTCAGCGCGAGCTCGTCGAAGCCGCCCTGCTGGCCCTGGATCGTGACGATGCCCTTCACCTTCCCGAGGTCGGCAAACGCCGATGCGGGAATGTCCTGAGCCGCGTCGATCTCGCCCTTCTTGAGCGCGAAGACCTTCGCGTCCTCGTTCGTGAACAGCCTGAAGACGACCTGGTCGACGGCCGGCTTGCCGTGCCAGTAGTTCGGGTTGGCTTTCATCCGGATGTACTGGCCCTTGACGTACTTGTCGAGCGTGAACGGGCCCGACCCGACACCGTCCTGCGCCGGATACTTGGTGAAGCTCTTCTTCGAGATCTTCTCGTAGACGTGCTTCGGGACGACGTAGACGTCCATCGTCGGCAGCTTGGGATCCGGAACCGACGTGCGGAGAACGACCGTCCGTGGATTCGGCGCCGTCGCCTTGATGTTCGCGGTCGTCGAGGTGTAGTTGAGCCAGCCGTCGGTGCGCGACCGGTTGATCGTGTACGCGACGTCCGCCGAGGTCAGCGGCTGGCCGTCCGACCACTTCAGGTTCGGCCGCATCGTGTACGTCCACGTCAGGCCGTGGTTCGAGCTCTTCCAGGAGGAGGCGAGGCCGGGGATCGTCTTGAAGTCGCCGGCCGCCTTGTCGGTGAGCGTCGCGTACTGGAGATTCCAGACTTCGTAGTCGATCACGAGCACGCCGGTAGCAGGGAGAAACGTGTCGACGTCCTGGCCGAAGCCGACGGTAAGCGTTACGGGATTGGCCCTGTGGGCCGCGGCTCCGACTCCGGCGAGGAGGGCGAGGCCCACCGCACCGCACAGTGCCGCCGTCACGATCCTCCGTCTGCCGCTCACCAGAACCCCCTTCGTCGCGTCACAGGTCTTGCGATCATGGCTACGAACTGACCGTCGAGTCAAATCGACGTCGAATCGGCAGGTTGGTTAGAGCAGGTACCAGTCGAGGAAGCGCTCGAGGCGCCTGTAGAAGTCGAGCTGCGGCCCGGTGCGGAGGAAGCCGTGCGCCTCGGTCGGGTAGGTCACATACTCGAAGGTCTTGCCGAGCCGCTTGAGCTCCGCGACGAGCTCCTCGGACTGCTTCGGGTGGACGCGGGCGTCGAGTTCGCCGTGCGCGATCAGGAGTGGAACCGCAAGCCGTTCGAGCCGGTGGATAGGGGAGCCGCGTAGCCAGACGTCGCGGTTCTCGGACGGGTGACCGAGCATGTTCTCGCCGGTAAAGAGGACGCCGTCACGATCGCCCTGCGTCCACGTCGTCATGAGGTTGCAGTCGCCGTACTTGCACACCGCGCAGCGGAAGCGCTCGCCGGCATCCTCAACGGCGGCGCAGAGCGACATGTAGGAGCCGTAGCTCGCGCCGAAGATTCCGAGCCGGTTACCGTCGATCCAGTCCACCGTGCGCAGAAAGTCGGCCGCGGCGAGGCAGTCGCGCATGTCACCGCCGCCCCAGTCGCCGAAGTTCGCCCGTTCGAAGGTCTTGCCGCGACCGGTCGAGCCGCGGAAGTTCAGCGCCAGCCAGGCGTAGCCCTTGTCGACGAAGTACTGCGCATGCCCATCCCAGTCGTCGCCGTAGAGGTCGGTTGGGCCGCCATGGGGATACACGACCGCCGGTGCCACACGCGTGCTGACGGACGGACGGAACAGCAGTGCCTCGATCTCGAAACCGTCCGCGGAGCGGAAGGAAACCTCCTCCGGCCGGATGTGCGGCGCGGCGCGAACGGCTTGCGACGCCGGCGCGAGGATCTCTCGCCGGCCGCGGTCCTCCTGGAGGAGTCGCAGCTCGGGCGCTGTCGCATGGTCGTCGTAGGTGGCGACAATCGCTCCAGAAGCAGTCCAGAGCGGAGTTCCGTACAAGCCGCCCGTCGCGACGACCGTCACCTCGCCGGTGTCCGCCGCCACAGTGGCGACGTCGTGGGTGAAGCGCGCCGAACGGACCGCGACGAGCCGCGTACCGTCCGGATGCCAGCTCGGCTCCGAGAAGTCGGCGTCGGCGGCAGCGAGCGCCTGCTCGGCACCGCTCTCGACGTCGATCGTGCGGAGCTCGTACCACTCGCCGCGCTGGGCGACAAACGCGACCTCTCGCCCATCGGGCGACCAGACGGGCTCGCGATCATGCGTAGCCGGAGCGCCGGTGAGCGCACGCACGGTGCCGGTCTCCACGTCGACCAAGCGGATCTCGGTGCGGTTGAGGTCGGCACGGGGGTGGAACGAGTACGCCACATGGCTGCCGTCAGGGGAAACCGCAGCCGCTCCCTCGTCGCCGCGCTCGTCGAGTCCTCCCGGAGACCGAACCAACGGCTGCGGCCAGGCGTCGTCGGCGGAGACGATCGCGAGCTTCGAGCAGTCGTCGCGCTCGACGCCGACGAGCAATCTCCCGGCGTCGAGCCAAACGGGCGATCCTGCTTCGACGAGCTTGCGCGGCGGGCCTCCTGCAGTCGGGACGAGCCAGACCCACCCCTGATCGGCGAATGCAACTGACTTGCCGTCGGGCGAGATCATAGGCGTGGTGTCCTCCCAGTACGGCATCGGGTCGCGGCCGGTCGTCAGCCGGCGCGGCGCACCGCCCTCGAGGTCCAGAAGCCAGACGTCAGAGGTGTCGCGATCCTGGATGAACGCCAGGCTTCGGCGGTCAGCGGCAAGCGAGATCGACCGTGGCCGCTCCGTCGCCGCGATTGCGTCGAGCCGCCAGTGCGGTGGGTTCGGGTCGCCACGACGCCGAGGTGTCGGCACGCCGCCGTACTCCTCCTTGCCGATCCACAACCGCAACGGCTCAGGCATGGGCCAGGCCCTCCTCCAAACCCTCGAGTGCTGCGAGCACGAGCCCGCCGATCGCCGCGAGATCGTAGCCGCCCTCCTGCACGACGACCGTTGCCAGGCCATACGCGCCGAGAATGCGTCCCGCTTCGCGGTAGCCGTGGCCCGTGACCTGCAGCGGGCTCTCCGGGTCGGTCGCCGCCGCGTCGACCCCGAGCGCAATCACGAGCGCCTCGGCGCCGCGGTTGTGCGCGGCGCGCGCCGCCTCGTAGACGGCCTCGAGCCAGAGCTCATCGCCAGTGCCTGGCGGCAGCGGCAGGTTCAGGTTGGCACCCTCACCGTCTCCTGTGCCACGTTCACGAGCGAGCCCGAGAAAGTGCGGAAACCAGCCGGTTGCCGGATCCACGTGCACCGACGCCGTGAACACATCGTCACGCTCCCAGAAGATCGACTGTGCCCCGTTCCCGTGGTGGGCGTCGATGTCGATCAGCGCCACCCGCTCGACTCCGCGATCGCGCAGGTGCTGCGCGGCGATCGCAGCGTTGTTGAGGTAGCACGAGCCGCCGTAGAGCGACCGGGTGGCATGGTGCCCAGGCGGACGGCAGCAGGCATACGCACTCCGGACTGTCCCCGCAAGAACGAGGTCGGCCGCTGTCAATGCGACGTCCGCAGCCGCGCGAGCGGCTCCCCACGTCCCGGGCCCGATCAGCGTCATCGTGTCGAAGCAGAAGAATCCTGTCCTCGCCCACACAGCCGCCGGTTCGAGCGGCGACACGCCGTCGGGAACGAGTCCATCGGCCGGGAAGATGTAGGGGACGACGCGATTCTGGCCTGGATCTTCCGGAAGTCCAGCCGCCTCCCAGGCTGCCCAAGCGCCGGCGAGGAAGTCGACAAGGTCGGGGCTGTGGACGGCCAGCACCGCCGAGTCGTCGTGCGGGACGGCCTCAGCGAAGGTTGCGCCCCCGGCGGCGAGGGCATCGCGGATCGCCTCCGCCCGCTCAGCGACCTCGGTCCCCGGCATTCGGACACCGACCCAGATCTCCCCGTCCGGCTCGTGACGCCGATGGGCCTCGCTCGAGACGACAGGCACGCTCAACGACACCGCAGGACCCTAGTACGCTCGCGGAAATGGACAAGCCTGTTCCGTCACCGCGCGACCCACGGCCGAGAGCCTGCGGCATCCGTATCGGCACACTCGAGCCTGGTGCAGAGAACGCGATTACCGACGTCCCCGGGGTCGCTGTCGGGCACGTCACCGTCTGGCGCGACGAGCCCGAGCCGCCCGCTGGCCGCGGCATAGCGCGAACCGGCGTCACCGCGATCCTTCCCGGCCCGGTGGACACCCTCTTCGACAGGCCAGTGCCGGCGGGCGCCGCGGCGCTGAACGGCGCGGGCGAGCTGACGGGATTCCTGCAGATCTCCGAGTGGGGTGTGCTCGAGACGCCCATCTACCTCACGTCGACGATGGCGGTCGGCCGCGTCTTCGACGGAGCGGTCACCGCGGCGTGCGCCGCCGACCCTCGCGTCGGAGTCGACGACGTCGTGATCCCCGTCGTCGGCGAGTGCGACGACAGCTGGCTGAACGACCCACGCACCGTCCAGGTCGAACGGGACGACGTCGACCGCGCTCTCCAACGGGCGGCTCAGGGCGCTGTCGCTGAAGGATGCGTTGGCGCAGGCGCTGGGATGATGTCGTTCGACTGGAAGGCCGGAATCGGCACCGCCAGCCGAACGCTGGCAGACCTCGATGCGACACTCGGCGTGCTCGTTCTCGCGAACTTTGGTGCTGCCGACCAACTTCGGGTGGACGGCGTCCCTGTCGGGCGCGCCCTCGACCCTGCGACCCACACGCGCGCGCACCCCGGCGGTAGCTGCATCGTCGTGATCGCAACCGACGCGCCGCTCGCTGCGGCGCAGCTCGAGCGAGTCGCCCGACGCGCAGGACTGGGACTCGCCCGCACCGGCTCGGTGGCACACCACGGCAGCGGCGAGATCTTCGTGGCCTTCTCGACACACCGCTACCCGCGTCGTCCGGCGGCCAAAGGCATGACGGCAGAACTCGTGCCGAACCACCAGCTCAACCAACTCTTCGAGGCAACAGTCGAGGCAACCGAGGAAGCCGTCGTCAACTCGCTCTGGGCAGCGCCTGCCACGACCGGTCGCGATGCCCGGTTCGGCCCCGCGCTTCCCCACGAAGCGGTGCTCGAGCTGCTCGAGCGAAGCGGCCGACTACAGTCTCCGGCGTGACCACGCTCGCCGACAACCGCACCCTGCCGTGGAGCTGGTACAGCGATCCAGCCGTCCTCACGCTCGAGCAGGAGCGCATCTTCGCGGGCTCGTGGCAGTACGCCGGCCACACCGGCCAGCTCGAGGAACCAGGCTCGTTCCTCGCAACTCACGCAGGCAACCTGCCGATCGTCGTCGTGCGTGACCGCGCGGGCGACCTCCGCGGCTTCGTCAACGTCTGCCGCCATCGCGGCTCGGTGATCTGCGTCGGCGAGGGCCGGCGCGAGACGCTGCAATGCCCTTACCACGCGTGGACCTACGGCCTCGACGGCTCCCTCCTCAATGCGCCGCGCTCGGACCACGAGCCGGGCTTCGACGCGTCGAAACTCGGCCTCCTCCCGATCCAGGTCGAAGCGTGGGGGCCGTTCGTCTTCGCGAACCCCGATCGCGAGGCCGCTTCGCTCGCAGATCACCTCGGCGAGCTGCCCGATCTCCTCAAAGCCGACGGCCTCGATATCGACGCGCTCGTCTTCAACCGCCGCGCCGAAGGCGAGTACGACGCGAACTGGAAGGTGTGCACCGAGAACTTCCTCGAGTGCTACCACTGCGCCGTCGCCCACCCCAGCTTCTCGAAGGCAATCGATGTGGCGCCCGATTCGTACGCGCTCGAGACCCGGCCGGGGCTCCTGACCCAGTTCGGCCCGCCGCGAAACGGTGGCGGTGGCGTGTACGACGCGACCGGTGAGATCGCCCGGGGTCAGTTCCACCTTCTCTTCCCGAACACGGTGGTCAACGTGATGCCGGGCAAGCCGAACCTGACGATCGGCCCCGTCGTTCCTCTCGCCCCCGGGAGGACACGTCGCTACCTCGACTACTTTTTCGGTGCGGACGCCGACGACGAGTGGATCGCCGACTACATCGCCCTTGACAACCAGGTCGGCGCCGAGGATCGCGTTCTTGTCGAGCGGGTGCAGCTCGGGGTGGGAGCCGGTGCGGTCGAGCACGGCGTGCTCCTCGCGCGCTCGGAGCGGCTGATCGCCGACTTCCAGAGCCAGTTGACGGACGCCCTGGCCTCGTAGGCCAGGTCTCGTAGACTGGGCGCGTGTCGAGGGGTCAGCAGGCTTCCGCTCGGTCGAATCGCTCGCGGGCTGCGGCGTGGCTCCGGACGATGGCGCCGCGTGGCTGGCGCCACCTGCTGTTCCAGCTTGCCCTGCTCGGCAGCTTCGAGGTCGTCTACGCCCTCTCCGGGATCTACGGCCGGCGCCACGAGGTAGATGCCATCGCGAACGCCCGCGGGCTGCTCCGGCTGGAAGGAACGCTCGGGATCAACTGGGAGCACGGCATCCAGAACTGGGCTCTCCAAGCGCCGCACGTCTTCCTCGCCATCGCGAACAGGACCTACTTCATCTCGCAGTTCACGATCTCGACGCTGTTCCTGCTCTGGGTGTACGCGCGCCGGCAGGAGCGGTTCGCTCGCGTGAGGAACGCTCTGCTGGCGGCGAACTACGTCTCGGTGATCGTCATGTTCCTGTACCCGCTCGCGCCGCCGCGAGCCATCCCAGGCGCCGGTTTTGTGGACACGCTCAACGCCAACGCCGTCAACCTGAACACCTCTCTGATCTCCACGCTCAACAACCCGAACTCCGCAATGCCGAGCCTGCACGCGTCGTACGCGATCGTGCTCGGAATCGCTGGCTTCATGCTCACCCGCAACATCGCAGTGCGAACGCTCTGGGCGCTCTACCCGCTGCTTGTCACGTACTCGGTGATTGCGACCGGGAACCACTACGTGCTTGATGTCGTCGCCGGAGGAGCAGCACTTGCCGCCACGCCGCTCGTCGACCGGGCGGCGGATTGGTTCGCGTCGCACCGGCCCGGTCGGGCTGCCTGGCTCACCGTCGAACGCGAGACGACGTAGTGGCGCCCGGAACGATCGGCCTGATCGGGCAGAGCGTTCTCGACCGGACGCACTGGCCCGACGGCCGGATCGAGGCGCGGCTGGGCGGCGCGCCCGTCTTCGCGGCGCGAGCCGTCGCAGATGTCTGGCCGGCGGTCGTCCTCACTCATGGTGGCAGCGCCGAACTGCGCCGCCCGCTCCACGACCTCGGGCTGCGCATCGTCGAAGGCCCTTCGGCGCTGACCACCGTCTTCGACGTCTCGCTGTACGGCGACGGCACATGGTCCGAAGACGTCACGGCGATCGGCGACCCCTTCACGGAACGCGACCTCGAGACCTGGATGGCCAAGGATCTCGCCGCGTGCAGCAGCATCGTCTGTGGCACCCAGCTCCGGGGAGACTTCACCGCAGAGACGCTCGCGGCTCTCGGACAGGGTGGACGGCCTGTCTATCTCGACGGCCAGGGGCCGGCGCGGCCACGCAGGCTCGGCCCGATCAGGCTCAAGGGCCTCCTCGATCCGGAGTCCTTGCGCAGCGTCAGCGTCCTCAAGCTCGGGGAGGAGGAGGCGGACACGCTGATCGGCGGCATCGATGCCGCAGCCGCGCTGGCAACCGGCGTTCCTGTTGTCGTCGTGACACGCGGCGAGCGGGGTGCGATCGTTCTTGCTGACGGAGAGGCGACGGAGATTCGCGTCGACCCGGTTCTCGGGCTTGCCGACACGGTTGGCGCGGGCGACTCGTTCCTCGCCCTCATGGCTGCCGCCGCCGAGGACGGGGCCGACCCGATCGCCGCGACCCGCCGCGCCTGCGACAGCGTGGCCGAGCTGCTCCGACGGCGACTTGCCGAGCAGTCCGCGAGCGCCGTCGCCGCAGGTCTCAGCAGACGATGAACCAGCATCTCGCCGGGGTGCTGGTTGCACTCGTGGCCGCGGCGCTCTACAGCGTCGCTGTCGGTCTGCAGGCGGTCGAAGCACGACAGGCTCCTAGAAAGGAGACGCTCCGCTTCGCGCTCCTCGGCCGGCTCATCCGGAGGCCGCTGTGGCTCGCCGGTGCCGCCACAGGCGTCCTCGGCTGGGTCTTGCAGGCGGTCGCGCTGTCGTTCGCTCCGCTGACCCTCGTCGAGCCGACGCTCGCGGCATCTCTCGTCTTCCTCCTGCTGTTCGGCGCGCGGGCTCTCGGTGAGCATGTCGGGCGGAAAGAGATCGTGGGCGTGCTCGCCATCTCGCTCGGGGTCGCCGGCCTCGGCTGGGCGGCACCGTCACACTCGCCACACCACGCGGGGGGAGCCACCTTCGCGGTCATCCTCGCAATCCTGGTAGCGGTCACCATCGCCCCATATGTCATTGGGCTGCGGCGGCACGCGCCCGTCCTGCTCGTCGCCGCGAGCGCCGGAGTTGCGTACGCGTTCGCTGGCCTCGGCACGAAGTTCGCGACGGACGAGATGCACCGCTCGGCCTGGCTCGGAGTGTTCATCTGGCTCGGTGTGCTCACCGCAGTCTCGGTCGTCGGCCAGCTGAACGAGATGTCCGCCCTCCAGCAACGCCCTGTGACTCAGGTCACACCGATCGTCTTCGGCCTCAACGTCCTGGTCCCGGTCGCGCTCGCTCCCGTCCTCGCACACGAGAGGTGGGGGCAGTCGACAGGCATCCGGATCGTGCTTGTCGGCTCCCTGCTGCTCGTGGTCGCAGGAATGGTGGGGCTCGCACGATCGAAGGCGGTGGGCGCCGTCTATCGAACGAACGCCGACCTCCCCGCGACGGGTCGCCCCACTAGCCCATTGCGGGCGATTCCGATGGGTGTCCCTGAGACGAGTGAGTAGCTAGAACGAGGGACGATCCGATACCCGGGACGTGGCCCCACATGCGGCTCTCGCCTCGCCTGCCACGGCCCGCGGCCCGCGGCGCACTGGCCCGCGGCCGGAATCGGGCCTACGGTGAGCCAGCCGGCCATCGCTTCGACGGGAACCGACCGCCGCACGATTGGCGCCATCCTTCGTTCGCACGGGTATGTCACCGACGCCCAGCTCGACGATGCGGCGCAGATCCAGGCACGAACCGGGAAGCCTCTCGGCCAGGTGCTCGTCGAGGCAGGAACCATCACACGGCTCGAGCTTGCGAGCGCGCTAGCCGAGCAGTGGTCGGATTCCAGCGAGTGGATGCACACACAGGACAGCGCGGCAGACTCGGGCGTAGCCGGCCGCTCGAGTGCGACGATCGGCCTAGGCCCGCCGCGACACGCTCCTGACGACGGGGTTCTCGCGTCACGCCTGAGTGCGGTCGAGGCCGCCCTGCAGGACGTCTTACGAAGCGAGCCTTCGACGGAACCGCTCGAGCACGCGGTCGCCGATCTCGCCCGCCGCGTTACGACGTGGGAGCCGACGCTCGCCGAGCTCGAACGGCGGACAGACGCCGCGATCGATACCGACGCGCTCGAGGCGCAGCTGGGCGAGTTCGCCGAGACGATCGAGGACGCTCTGCGCCGTAGCGACGCCACCGCCGAAGCGTTGTCCGACTTCGGATCGCGGTTCGACGAGCTGCAGCGGGCGATCAGCCACACCCGCGACGACGGCGACATGGCTGCGTCCGCTGCGTCGGCGGAGCTCGCACGGCTGGGAATGGCGATCGAGGCGGTCAAGCGAACGCTGGAGACGGAAACGAGGCGGAACGAGGCGGGCGTCACCACAAGCGAGATGGCAGAGATCCGCATCCGTCTCGCGGAGCTGGCGAGCCGACCGACCGGCGCCCCCGAGCTTCAGGCTCGGCTGGAAGACCTCAGCGCACGGATCGACGAGGTCACAGCGCGGCCGACCGGCGACCCCGAGCTCGTGGATCGCGTCGAACGCTTGAGCAAGCTGGTGGCGGTGCTCACGCAGGATTCGCGCGTCGAGAGCCTCCAGTCGCGTGTCGCCGAGCTGGCGGCCCGTCCGGTCGAGAGTCCCGAGCTCGTGGGAAGACTCGACGACGTCTCCCGCCGGATCGACGCGCTTGTCGCCGACGCCGGAGCGCGCGTCGGTGGCGACGTCCCGGACGAACTGCGAGCCGCGCTGGAGGAGCTCGCAACACGCCCTCCGGTCGACGCCGCTCTCGCCGCACGCGTCGAGGAGCTCGCTCAGAGGCTCGCCGAGCTCCCGACGGAACGCACCGAACCCGACGACTCGCAGTTCGCCGCGACCGCCGAGCTGACGACCGGACTGGAGATGCTTGCCGGCCGGCTAGCCGAGTTGGAGCGCAACAACGACTTTCGCGGACTGACACAAGCCGTCGAGGAACTGTCGAGCCGCCCCGTGGTCGAAGCCGGACTCGGGGACCGCGTATGGCGTCTCGCGGAGCGCATCGACGAGCTCGCGGACGCGATGGCAGTTGCCTCGACCGACCACGGCCAGGCGTCCGACATCGCCGAGCTTCGCAAGACCGTCGAGGCGCTGGCGTCACGTCCCGCCGGTGATCCCGACCGGCTCGATTGGGTTGGCGTGCGCCTCGACGATGTGGGACGCCAGATCGACGATCTCTCGCGTTCGGTCCTCTCGCTGGCGGCGGCACCGTCCCCGGCTGCCTCGCCGGAGCTGATCACCGAGATCGAGGAAAGGCTCGACGACCTCACGCGACAACTCGCCGAACTCCCCGCGCACGAGCCGGCCCACGTCGACATCAAGGCCGTCTCCGCCGAGATCGAGGCACGGCTGGAGGCTCGGCTCGAGGAACGAATGGCCGAGCGTCCCCTCGACGCGGATCCCGCCACCGAGAGCCTCGCCGCCGATCTCGCCCGCAATGCGGAGCTCTGGTACGCAGGACGTGCGGCGCTCGAAGCCCGACTCGAAGGCCTCGAGGCGCGGATCGCGGCGCGGCCCGCGCCGGCCGTGGCCACTCCCGGCAATACCGAGAAACTCGTCCCCCACGTCTTCGAGCAGGAGGTCGAGCGCGTCCTCATGGCCGTCGAGCGGCTTGGGCTCCACCTCAGCGAGCACGACAGAGCGCTGGCCGAGCTGATGAGCCGACGCGGCTCGTCGAAGGTGGAGGAGCTCGCCGCGCGTGTCGACGAGCTCGAAACCTATGGCGTCGCAACGGGAGCCGTCGTCGGAAGCGAGGGAGCTGACGGCACGCCCGCACTCGTCTCGATGGCCGACACGCGCGACCTACGCGGTGAGCTGCGATCGCTCGCGCGTCAGGTCACCGAGCTGGAGGACTCGTCCAAAGCCGACCGTGAGAAGTTCCTCACACAGCTCGAGCGGATGGCGTCCTCGATCGATTGGCGGATCCGGCGCATCGAGTCCGGCGAGAGTTCCCCGTAGGCCCGAGGCTTGCCTCGCCCTCGGTGACACAGTGAACCCGAAGCCTCGCTCCTACGCCGGCCGCCGCCATTCGAAGACGGCAATCGTGCAGCCCGTCTCGGTGCGCGAGTTGTGGTGCGTGTCCGCCTCGTAGCTGACGAAGTCGCCCGCTACGAAAACCGCGCCGTCGTCGTCGACGAGCTCTCCTTCGAGGATCAGGAACTCCTCCATGCCGGCGTGGTCGTGGGCGATCGTCACCGCCCTGGGCTCCATCCGCATCAGGTAGCAGCCCTCCCCTGTCCGGCGGTCGTAGCTGACAGGGAGCCAGCTCATCTCCGGCTGGACTGGCCCTTCGAGGTCGTACTCCTGGAACGGTGTGTCGTGAACGTTGACGACGCGGCGCCCTGGCCGCACCTCGATCTCTGTCATCTGCAGCCTCCTGCGTAGAGCGGTTTTGCTCGGAAGCATGCCTATGGCCTAGACGAATGGCGCGCGCGAAGTACGATGGGACTAGCTTCGGGTGAACCAGGTGGTGGGGTGAGCATGGGGAAGTTAGGGGAAGTCGACCTGCCGATTCGGCATGTCCTCGTGGTGGTTGGGGCCGTCCTCGCGATAGCGCCGACGGGGGGAATCGCCTACGCCGGCTCGCCGAGCCCGGCGCCAGATCCGGCACCCGTTCAGACGACAACCACGAAGACCACGACGACGCGGGTCACGACAACCCGCCAGCGGACAGCCCCCGTTCCGACTCGAACGCGGACGACAACCCAGACCGTCACCCACACGCAGACGCATTCGACCCCGAGAACCACCACGAGGAAGACACAGCCAGTGACGCACAAGTCGGTGACGAAGATCGTGCACACCGTGAAGCAGCCCAAGCTCAGGCCGCAGCCGACAACCGCGCACAAACCCGTTTCCATCCTGCCCGGACCACCTAAGACAGCCACGACGCCGGCCGCGCCGCAAGCCGCACCCGCGGTAGCCGTCTCCGCGACGGCTGGGGTGACGAGCTCCCGAGGCAACGACAGCCAACGCCTCGAGCGGATGCTCCTCGTCATCGCAGCGTTGACGCTGCTCGCGCTCTCGCTCGTTCCGACGCGTGTCGTCGTCAGCTACTCCCGCCTCGAGCCTGCGAAGACGGCGGCTGTGAAGATGGGCCTGGCATTCGCGGGCCTGTCGATCGGCGCCGGGTTCCTGATCACGATGCTGCTGAGCAAGTCCGCGTGAGCAGGCGCCAGCTTCTCGTCGCCGCCGGGGTCGCCGTCGCGTTGCTCGTCGTCCCGAGCGCGATCGCCGATCCCCCGACCCTGAGCCTCCCCTCCTCCTTCACCGTCCTAGTCGACGGCTCAGGACCGTACCCCGTCACCTTTTCGACGAGCGCAACCGACACCGAGGCCGGACCAGTTCCGGTCACCTGCGACCACAACTCTGGAGACGATTTCCCGTACGGCGGCACGACCGTCAATTGCTCGGCGACGGATCCGAGTGACCTGACGATCACGTCTGACAGCTTCACGGTCACGGTCAGCGACGTGACCGCGCCGACATTCTCAGCCTTCCCTTCCCCTGTCGTCGAAGTCGTGGGGCTGGTATCGGCGACAGTCAGCTACACCGTGACCGCGAACGACGCCGGTACGGTCTCGACGGCCGACTGCAGCCCGAGCTCGGGTTCGAGCTTCCCGTACGGCTCGAGCACCGTGAACTGCACGGCGACGGACAGTCGTGGGAACACGCGGGCCGGAAGCTTCACGGTCCTCGTCCATGACACGATCGCGCCGACCCTCACTGTTCCGGCGTCGTTCTCGGTCTCCGTCAACGGCGTCCTGTCGGCGCCGGTCACCTTCAGCGCGACCGCGACCGAGAGCGCTGTCCCGAGCTGCAACCACGCATCAGGATCCAGCTTCCCACTCGGCCCGACGGTGGTGACATGCACGGCGACGGACGCAGCGGGCAATACGTCAGCGCCGAAGAACTTCACCGTCACCCTCTCCGACACCACCAAGCCGGTTGTCACGGTTCCGGCCAACTCGACGGTGAACGTCAACAACGTCACCTTCCCGACCTCGCTCAGCTACAGCGGCGTGTCGGCCCTCGACGGCTCTGGCCCGGGCATCTCGCTCACACCGACGTGCAACCCAGCGTCTGGCTCGGCGAGCTTCAACCTCGGTCCGAACACGGTGACATGCTCAGCCACCGACGCCGCCGGAAACACCGGCACCAACAGCTTCACGATCACGGTTGCAGACACCACACCGCCGGCCGTTGCAGTAACAGGCGGCCCTCCCGCGCTGACGAACCTCCGCACAGCGTCCCTCGACTTCACGACATCAGAAGGCACAACGACGTGCCAGCTCGACGGCGGCGGTTTCGCACCGTGCACCTCGCCGGCTGTCTACAGCGGCCTGGCCGACGGCTCTCACACCTTCACGGTGAAAGCGACCGACGCCGCGAGCAACTCCGCGACGGCGACACGAACCTGGTCGATCGACGCGACTCCACCGGTCCTCTCGCTGCCGTCGACCCGGTACAACGAGGCGAACGGCCCGCAAGGAGCTATCGCGAGCTTTACGGTCAGCGCCGCCGACTCGGGTGGAGCGCTCCTGCCCTCCGCGATCACCTGCAATCCTGGGAGCGGCTCGCTGTTCCCGATCGGCGAGACGACCGTCAGCTGCCGAGTCGCCGATTCCGCCGGCAACACTGCGTCCGGCACGTTCCTCGTGGTTGTGCAGGACACCACGCCGCCGGCGATCAACGCGCCTAACGTCAGCTTCACCGCCACGAGCGCGAGCGGCACCCTCAAGACCGATCCCGAGGTCGTGGCCTACCTCGCGGGCGTGTCAGCCACGGATCTCGTCTCGACGCCGACCATCAGCAACAACATGCCGAACGTCCTCCCGATCGGGCCGACGACTGTCGTCTTCACAGCCAAGGACGAAGCCGGCAACACAGCGAAGAAGTCGGTCACGGTCACCGTGCTCGCCGTCGGCCAGAAGGCTCCCCCACCCGACTTCACTCCCCCAGGAGAGGTGCTAAGCGCGGTAGCAAAACCCGGCGACCGGCTCGTGACGCTCTCCTGGAAGCCGCCTTCGGCGAAGGACCTCGGGTCCATCGTCGTGACCCGGTCGGTTGCAGGCGAGCCCGCCGTCGGACGGGAGATCTACAGCGGTCTCGGCACCACGGTGACCGCGAAGGGTCTCGTCAACGGAACGAGCTACCGCTTCCTGATCGTCGCCTTCGACAAGTCGGGCAACCGCTCGAAGGGCGTCATCCTCCTCGCGACTCCGAAGTCGAAAGCATTGACCAGCCCGACCAAGGGTCAACACCTGACCAAACCGCCGCTCCTGCGGTGGGTCACCGTCCCGGCTGCGACGTACTACAACGTCCAGCTCTGGCGCGACTCCACCAAGGTGCTCTCGACATGGCCGACCGCCACGCATGTCCAGCTTGCGGCGAAATGGACGTACGCCGGCAAGGCGCGGAAGCTAAGCCCCGGGTTGTACACGTGGTACGTCTGGCCCGGCCTCGGCCCGCGCGCCGATGCGAAGTACGGCTCGCTCCTCGGCTCGCGCACGTTCGTCTACGTCGCACCGAAGCCGAAGCGCTAGAGACCCAGCGGCGGGCAGACTAGGCTCGCCTGAAATCCTCGCCAGCAGAGAAGGGAGCCACCGTATGCAGCTCGGGATGATCGGACTCGGCCGGATGGGGGCGAACATGACGCGCCGGCTGCTTCGCGCCGGGCACGAGATCGTCGTCTTCGATCTCGACGAGGCTGCCGTCAAGGCCGCGGAAGCCGACGGCGCCATCGGCGCCTCGTCGCTCAAGGATCTCGCAGCCAAGCTCACGCCGCCAAGAGCTGTATGGCTGATGCTCCCGGTCGCGATCGTCGACCGCGTGCTCGCGGAGCTCGCACCTCACCTCGAGGCGAAGGACGTTGTCGTCGACGGCGGCAACTCGTGGTACCACGACGATCTGCGGCGGTCCAAGGATCTTGCCGGCCGCGGCATCCAGTACGTCGACGTCGGCGTGAGCGGCGGCATCTTCGGGCTCGAGCGTGGCTTCTGCCTGATGGTCGGCGGGCCTGACGAAGCGGCGGCGCTCCTCGACCCGATCTTCCTCGCGCTCGCGCCGGGCGTCGCAGGCGCGCCGCGGACCCCCGGCCGCGACGGCGATCCGTCCTCGGAAGAGCAGGGCTACCTCCACTGCGGCCCGAGCGGCGCCGGCCACTTCGTGAAGATGGTGCACAACGGGATCGAGTACGGCCTGATGGCCGCCTACGCCGAAGGGCTCAACATCCTCCAGCACACGAACGCAGGCGCGACCGAGCGCGCAGTCGATGCCGAGACGACTCCACTGCGCGATCCCGACCTGTACCGCTACGAGCTAGATCTCCCTGCAATTGCCGAGGTTTGGCGGCGCGGCAGTGTCGTCCAGTCCTGGCTGCTCGACCTCACAGCGCAGGCCCTCCGCCAGAGCCCGGATCTCGGCGACTACGCCGGGCGTGTCTCCGATTCCGGGGAAGGACGGTGGACTGTGCTCGCCGCGATCGACGAGTCCGTCCCGGCGCCGGTACTCGCGACCGCCCTTTTCGAACGGTTCTCGTCCCGCGGCGAGGGCGACTTCGCGAACAAGGTGCTTTCCGCAATGAGGCACGGCTTCGGCGGCCACCTCGAGAAGGGCGAGTGAAGACCGGGTGACGCACGACGTCGTTTTCCTGTTCGACGTCGACAACACGCTGCTCGACCACGACCGCGTCACGCAGGACCTCCACGCGTATCTCGAGCGCGAGATCGGGACCGATCAAGCCCGCGAGTACTTCGTGCTCTTCGAGGAGCTCCGCCGGGAGCTCGGTTACGCCGACTACCTCGGAGCGTTGCAGCGGTTCAGGATCGAACATCCTCACGAGCCGCATCTGGTGGGGATCTCGTCGTGGCTCGTCGACTACCCGTTCGCAGACCGGCTGTTCCCTGGGGCGCTCGATGTCATCGCCCAACTCGACGACTTCGGTCCGACTGTGATCTTCACTGACGGGGATGTCGTCTTCCAGCCGCGGAAGATCGAGCGCTCGGGAATCCTCGCTGCAGTCGACGGTCGCGTTCTCGTCTACGTCCACAAGGAGCGAGAGCTCGCCGACGTCGAGCGGCGGTTTCCGGCAGGCCGCTACGTGCTCTTCGACGACAAGCTGCGGATCCTCGCCGCCGTCAAGGGGGTGTGGGGCGAGCGCGTCACGACCATCTTCCCGCGCCAGGGCCACTACGCCCACGACCCGGCGACGCTCGTCGAGTACCCGGAGGCACAGTTCGCGGACGTCGCAGTCGACACGATCGCCGACCTGCTGCGGCTCGATCTCAGCTCACTGTAGAAACGCCGACTCTCAAGGGCGCGCCGCCAAGAGCCGATGAGGCGACGAGCGGCATGAATCCTCGGCAGAACACTTCCGCGGCCCACATCCGGCTGCTTCCCGACGCGGACGGCGTCACGCCGCCCACCTCCCCGCCTGTCTCCGCCCCTGTCTCGGCGACCGCCGACAGCCTCGTCGAGTCGTACCAGCGGCTTGCCGACGTCTTCCACGACGTCCTCTCGGAACAGAGCCTCGACGGGCTCCTCGACCGCATCGCGGAGGCTCTGACGCCGCTGATCCCGTACGACGACATGCACATCTACGAGGTGGACATGGCCAAGCGGGAGATGATCCCGCGCCTCGCGCGCTCCCGCTGGGCAGCCGAGATCCTCGCCGAGCGGTTCCCGTTCGGCGAGGGGATCACCGGCTGGGCGGTCGAGCATCGTGAGGCGGTGCTCGCCAATCAGGCGCACCTCGACCCACGCGTCCGGTTCGTCGCGGGAACACCCATCGAGCCGGAGTCACTGATCGTGGTGCCACTCATCGCGCGCGGCAACCTGAAAGGGACACTGAACATCTATCGCGAGGGTGAGGACACCTTCTTCACCGAAGAGGAGTTCAAGCTCGCCACGCGCTTCGGGGACGCCGCAGCGCTGGCGCTCGACAACGCGCACATCCGCGCGAGCCTCGAGCACCAGGCGCAGACCGACCCGCTCACAGGCCTCTACAACCACCGCGCATTCCACGAGCTTCTGCGCAAAGAGCTCCTTCGCGCCTCGTCGGCGCATGACACCGTCTCGCTCGTAATGCTCGACCTCGATGACTTCAAGCGGGTCAACGACATCCACGGCCACGCACTCGGTGACCATGTCCTGGCCGAAGTTGCGAACGTCCTGCGCGCGGGCATCCGCGAGGGAGATGCCGTGTTCCGCATCGGCGGCGAGGAGTTTGCGATCATCGCGCCCTCCGTCGACCTGTCGACCGCTGAAAGACTGGCGCGGAGGCTCGCCGGCGACGTCGCTACGACGGAGTTCGAGACGGTAGGCACGATCACCGTCTCGGTCGGGATCGCGATCGGCCCGGATCACGCCGCCAACCCGCGCGAGCTCGTTGCATGCGCGGAGGCGGCGATGATGACCGCTAAGTCACGGGGAAAGCACGAGATCGTCGTCTTCGACGAGCACACGACCGAGCGCCCCGGCGAATCGTTGACGCGACGTGAGGATGTCCGGTCGATCGCACACCTGAAGATGCTGCAGAGCGCCTCCGGGAAGCTCGGTCGGCTCAACGACACGCGCGAGATCGGCGACACCGTCGCCGACGAGCTCAGGCAGCTGATCGATTACCACAACTGCCGCGTCTTCACGCTCGAGGACGACAAGCTGACGCTCGTGACCTTCCGCGGCGAGCTCTCGGGCACCCCCGGCGCCAGCGGCCCACAGGCTCTCGTCCGCGAGGTCGGCGAGGGGATTACCGGTCATGTCGCAGCCACCGGCGAGCCGCTGCTTACGGGCGACGCCGCCAACTGCGAGTACGGCGTGCCGATCCCCGGCACGGACTCCATCGAGGAGTCGCTGCTCGCGGTCCCGCTGAAATACGGCTCCCGCGTCGTCGGCGTCATCGTGATCTCCAAGCTCGGCCTCGACCAGTTCGACGCGGACGACCTCAGGCTGCTCGAGGTGCTGGCGGCCCACGCCTCGGTGGCCGTCGTCAACGCCCAGCTGTTCGAGGCACAGCGTCGCGAGGCGGAGAGTGCCAAAGCGCTGCTCACGCTCTCGCAGGAGCTTTCGACGCTGACCGAGCTGGTAGAAGTCACCGAGCGCGTCGCCGAGCGCGCCGCCCAGATCCTCGGCTCGGCGCACGCCACAGTGTGGCTGCCGACGTCGGGCACCGAGATCGAGTGCATCGCATGTTGGAACGCAACCGACGAAGAGCGTCGAGCAAAGACGTTGGGGGTCAGGCTTGACATCTCGGTGGCACAGCGCCTGATGACGGCAACAGCCCCGTACATGATCGACCCTACGACGCAGAAAGCAATTCCTCACGGCGAGGAGGCGGGGACCTTCGCGATCGCTCCATTCCAGCTCGACAGCTACCGCGGCTGCATCGCGGTCGAGGGCGTGGGCGGGAACGACTTCAGTGAGCGGTCGCTCGAGCTCCTCGGAGGCATTGCCAGCCAGGCGAAGCTCGCGATCTCGAATGCCCTCGCCTTCAACGAGCTCGAGCGGACGTTCCTGTCGACCGTCGAGGCGCTCGCGAACGCGCTCGAGGCGAAGGACGAGTACACCCACTCCCACGCACGCTGGATCACCGATCTGTCGGTCCGCGTCGGCCGCGAGTTAGGCCTAAACGAGGCGGCGCTGAAACGGCTCGAGCTTGGCGCTCTGTTCCACGACATCGGAAAGATCGGGATCTCCGCGGACATCCTGCTCAAGCCGGGCCCGCTCACGCCGAACGAACGCGCTGTCGTGGAACGGCATCCGGAGCTTGGCGAGCGGATCCTTGCCCCGATCGAGCAGCTGGCGGAAGTGCGGCCCATCGTCCGCGCCTGCCACGAGAGCTGGGACGGAACGGGCTACCCCGACGGGCTCACCGGCGAGGCGATCCCGATCGAGGCACGAATCATCTTCGCGTGCGACGCCTTCCACGCGATGACGACCGATCGGCCCTACCGCGAGCGACTGCCCGTCGACGAGGCGGAGCGCCGGATGCAGGAGGCAGCCGGCTCACAGTTCGATCCCCGGGTTGTGGAGGCAGTGCTCCGCGCACTCCGTACCGAGGGGATCCTCCCCACGTAGATCACCGCGCGTAGGTCTATCCCGCGGCTTCGGCGCGCCGCAGACCGCCGAACGCCCACAGGGCGAGCACCGCGGCCGTCGCGATCCCGAGCCCGAAGGCGAGTGCGATGTGCGGTGGGTCGCCTGCGAGAAAGCCGCGGCCGGTCTCGAGCACGTACGTCACGGGATTCGCGCGCGCAACCGCGTGAATCCACCCGTGGAGGAGCTCCAGCGGCACGTAGACGGGTGCGAGGAAGAGCATGAGGAAGACCGGCATCTGCATCAGCGGCCCTGCCTGGATCGTGCGGAGCCGCATCCCGATCCCGCAGGCCCAGAGGAACCCAGCCATGTTCACGAGCACAGCGAGGAGGTACAGGCCGACGATGTCGACGCCGCCGCCGCCGACGTCCATCCCAACCGCGAGCGCGATGATCGTGAGCATCGTCGCCGTGATCGCCCAGCGCACGAGTGCTGCCAGGCCGTAGCCAAGCACGATCCCGCTGCGGTTCGGCGACGCGAGCAGCAGCCGGCGAGCGAATCCGCCCTCGAAGTCACGCGCGACGCCGAAGCCCGTGAACACGCCGCCGAACGCAGCCGACTGCAGCAGGACGAAGACGAACTGGAAGGCCGTGTACCCGAGCGGGTAGTTGAATCCCGGCACGTGGCTGATCTGTGAGAGGCCTCCCGCGAAGGCGGTGAAGAAGAACAGCGGGAAGATGAGCGACGGGAGGAACAGCGACGGCGTCGTCAGCACGATCTTCAGCGTCCGCCAGGCAACTCCCTGGGCAACCGGCCAGATCCTCATCGCACGAGTCTCCCGCGTAGCGCTCGGGTGGCAAGCACGAGCGAGATCGCAGAGATCACGACCGCGACGGCGAAGCCGAGCGCGAGCGCCTGGCCGTCCCAGCCGGTGATGATCAGGCTGCGTACACACTCGATCAGGTACGAGACCGGGTTGACCGTCGCTGCGATCTTGAACCACTGGACACCGATCAGGTTGCGCGGCGTGTTCATCGACGAGATGAAGAGGAAGACGAACAGCAACGGGAAGATTCCCTGGATCGACTCGCCGGACCCCGTCCGCAGTGCCAGGAACGAGCCGAGCGCCCCGAAGCCGAGCGACACGACGGCTGCAAAGACCAGCAGCACGAGGACCCCGGCGACGCCCGAGGCGAAGTGCACCCCGACCACCAGTCCGACGACGATGTAGAAGATCGCCTGCACGAGGCCGAGCACGACGATCCCGGCGAGTTGCCCGGTGAGCAGCGCCGAGCCGCGCAGCGACGTCAGCGAGAGCCGCGTCAGGAACCCGGTCTGGATGTCACGCGCCAGGTCGGTGCCGGCGTTCATCGTTGAGAAGAGCGCACCCTGGATGAACGGGACGGCAAGCGCAAACGCGAGGAACGAGTCCGTCGGGAACCCCGGCAGCGCAGTCGACGCCTTGAGGCCGCCGGCGTTGACGAGCAAAAGGGCGGTCGGGAAGACGAGCGGCGGGATCGCGCTGGCCGGCTGGCGCAGCGTGCGGGTCATGGAACGTCGCGCGACCGCCCCGACCTGCTCCGTCAACGTCGCGCTCAGCTTCGCGCTCCTTGAGCGTCGGGACGACGGGCAGCAGTGGGGGGCGGTTCCTCGTCGGCGCCGGCGCCTTCGAGCGAGCGGCCGGTCTTGGCGAGGAACACGTCGTCGAGCGTCGGCTGTTGCAGTTCGAGATTCGCCACGACAAGCCCCTCCTGATCGAGTGCGCGCACGACGTCCGCAAGACCCGACGTCCCGTCCCGCAAGCGCACCGCGATGTCGCGCACCGCGCCGGCGACCGGCTCGCCGAAGCGTGCGAGTACCTCAGTGACGCGCGTCGTCTCGTCGTCGCGCAGCGGTGTCGCGTGCACGCTCGGCCGCCCGATCTCGTCCTTCAGCTCGCCGGGCGTGCCTTCAGCGACGATCTTCCCGTGGTCGATGATCCCGACCCTGTCCGCAAGAACATCGGCTTCCTCCAGGTACTGGGTGGTGAGAAAGATCGTGACGCCGTCCTCTCTCGCGAGCCGTGCGACCTCGGTCCAGAGAGCCGTCCGGCTCTGGATGTCGAGGCCGGTCGTCGGCTCGTCGAGGAAGATGATCCGCGGCCGGTGGACGAGCGCCAGCGCAAGGTCGAGACGCCGCTTCATGCCACCGGAGTAGCCCCTGACCTTGCGGTCGGCAGCGTCAGAGAGGCCGACCCGCTCGAGCAGTTCCTTTGTCCGTGCCGGCCGCTCGCCGCGAGGGATTCCCTGGAGCGTTGCCTGGAGGCGCAAGTGATCGCGACCGGTGAGAAGCGGGTCGAGCGCGGCCTCCTGAAGAGCGGCGCCGATCGCAGCGCGCACCTTCGGCCCGTCGTGGACGACGTCGAAGCCGGCAACCCGCGCGGAGCCGGCCGACGGCGGCAGCAGCGTGGTCAGCATCAGGACGGTCGTCGACTTGCCGGCGCCGTTCGGACCGAGGAAGCCGTAGATCTCGCCGCCGTCGACGTGAAGGTCGATCCCGTCGACCGCCCGGAGTATCTTGAAGTCCCGAACGAGCCCCTCGACAACGATGCTGTTGTCCGTCACGGCCATGGTCTGACGTTACCCGTGACCGGCAACCCTGGAGTCGAAGGCGCCGTTAGTGTCTGCGACGTGAACTCCGAGCCCGCCCAGCCCGAAGCGCTCCCCGAGTTCCCGTACCATCCCGACCCGCTCGGTACCGGGTTCGTCGAGATATCGAACGGGACCTGTGTGGTGTGCGGACGGTCGCGCGGCTACATCTATATCGGGCCGGTCTACGCAACCGAGGAGCTGATCGACGCGTTCTGCCCATGGTGCATCGCCGACGGCAAGGCAGCCGAGAAGTTCGACGCTGAGTTCACCGATGTCGGTTGGGGTGTTCCGGAGGAAGTGCCAGCGTCCGTCACCGAAGCGATCGGCCAGCGCACACCCAGCGTCTCCGGGTGGCAGCAAGACCACTGGCTTTACCACTGCAACGATGGAGCTGCGTTCCTCGGCCCCGCTGGCCGCGCCGAGCTAGCCGACTTCCCCGAGGCACTGGAGATGCTTCGGCAAGAGCGTGCTGAGCACAGCTGGACAAGTGAGCAAATCGAGGGCTACCTCGACGAGCTCGACTCCTTCGGAGAAGCGACCGCTTACCTGTTCCGCTGCCGCCACTGCGGCACCCATCTCGCTTACTCCGACTCTTCGTAAGCCGCCCGATCAACGCTCACGCCCCAACCGAAGCCTGACCAGAACTGGGGACAGATCTCGATCTGCTCTAGAAGCCACTCCACGAACGTCTGCGGATACGGCCGCAGCGAGCCGAACTCGCGATCGAGGAGGTAGACACGCGGGATGTCCTCCGTGGGATCGACTTTGAGGCAGTAGAAGCTGTCCTCGCGATCATGGGAGAACGCGACGAACTGTCGGGGGAGTCTCGGCTCGCCGGAACAACGCTCCCGCCGAGTGATCGTCTGGAGGTCCAAGTCCTCTGGCAGGCCACCGCCCAGGCCGAATATCAGCACGTCAGGCGTCCTGAGGTATCCGAACTCGGCAATGAACTCGCGGTAGATCCGGGGAAGCCTCCCAAGCTCCAACTCTGCTTCACGGATCAGCGACTCGTCGACGGGCTCGCCGCGGTCGAACGTTGACTGATCGACGAGCATGGCGAGAGCGGCGTTCACGCGACCGATCACGTCCGAACTCTTCAAATCGGCTAGTCCACCGGTTCGAGCGGGAGCTTCGACGCGGCGACCTTCTGCCCGCGCCGCGTGTACGCCACGTCGACCGAGTCGTTCTGGCGGTACGTCCCGACGACGCCGATCATGATCGCAGCCCACCTCCACATTCCGAGCCGGCCCTCCGTTCGCAGGTCGCGCTCGAAGACGAGCGACGGCCCGTCCACCGTGTAGTCCGTGCCTTCCTTCTGCGGGACGCCGTTGACGAAAACCTCGAACGGCCTCGTCACGTCACGCGGGAGAAGCGCGCGCGTTCGCTGCTGCAGCGGCTCGGTCACCTTCATAGAATGACACCGCCCGTGCGAAAGTCGCTCACTACCCTCGTCGCGCTGGCCGCAGCACTGGTCGCAGCGGCGCCGGCTCTTGCAGGCGATGGCGGCCTCTCTCCCGTCACACCGAATACCCCCGGCGCGCGCGGGATCACCGACACGTACTGGTTCATCACCATCTTCGCGGCAATCGTCTTCGTCTTGGTCGAAGGGCTGCTCGTTGCGTTCGTCATCCGCTATCGACGACGAAGCCGCGCCCGCGACGCAGACGGCCTGCAGATCCACGGCTCGAGCCGAATCGAGATGCTCTGGACCGGCGCGCCCGTCTTGATCCTCGTCGCGATCGCCGCTTTCGTCTTCGTCAAGCTTCCAGGCATCAGTCACGTCCCCGCCGCAAGCGCCGCCGGGCCGCGCCTCGAGGTGACGGTGACCGGCCATCAGTTCTACTGGGAGTTTCGCTATCCGAACGGGGTTGTCACCATCGACCGCCTCCGTGCGCCCGCGGGCCAGCCGGTGCGCCTGACCGTGACCGCGCCCGACTGGGACGTCATCCACTCCTGGTGGATCCCGGCTCTCGGCGGCAAGATCGACGCGATTCCAGGACGGCTGAACCACACAGGCTTCGTCGCGGACACGCCTGGCGTCTACGTGGGACGCTGCGCCGAGCTGTGCGGGGTACAGCATGCGGCCATGCTGGACTCGGTGGACGTCATGCCGAAGGCGACGTTCGACGCCTGGCTCACGCAGCGGGCCGCTCAGCAGGCGGCGGGTACCTCGACGCTCGGGAAAGAGGAGTGGGTCGGCTCGTGCGCCAAGTGCCACGGCCTCGCCGGCCAGGGCCTCGTCGGGCCGGTGATCTCTACCTCGCCGACGCTTCTCGACAAGGCGAAGCTCGCGACGCTGCTCCAGGACGGCAAAGGATTGATGCCGCCCGTCGGCCGCGGGTGGGACAGCGCCCAACTCGACGCGCTCGCCGCCTACCTGAAGGGACGCTTCGGCAGTGGAAGCTAGCGCCGCGCAGCACCCGACCCAAGCGCCTGTCCCCGCCTGGCAGCGCGGCAGGGTCGCAAGCTGGCTCGTCACCGTCGACCACAAGCGGATCGGGATCCTCTACATCGGGACGGCCGGCTTCTTCTTCGGCGCCGCCGGGATCATGGCGCTGCTGATCCGCACGCAGCTCGCCCAACCCGATCTCCACGTCGTCACCCGCGACTCCTACAACGAGCTCATCACGATCCACGGCACGACGATGATCTTCCTCTTCGTCGTCCCGATCCTCACAGGGCTCGCGAACTTCCTCGTGCCACTGATGATCGGCGCACAGGACATGGCCTTCCCCCGCCTGAACGCGCTCTCGTATTGGCTCTATGCGTTCGCCGGCGGCGTGCTGATGCTGTCGTTCTTCTCGAGCGGTGGCGCCGCGCGGGCCGGCTGGACGAGCTACGTGCCCTTATCGATTCAGAGCCCGGGACATGGTCAAGACCTCTGGATCCTCTCGCTCCACATCCTCACGATCTCGTCGCTGGTGGGCGCGATCAACTTCATCGTCACGATCCACAACATGCGCACGGCTGGCATGACCTGGATGCGGATCCCGCTGTTCGTCTGGTCGATCGAGGTTTTCTCGTTCATGCTGCTGCTCGTGCTGCCGGCGCTCTCCGCCGGGCTCACGATGCTGCTCCTGGATCGTCAGGCGGGAACGCACTTCTTCGCACCGTCGCACGGCGGCCCGATCCTCTACCAGCACGCGTTCTGGTTTTTCGGGCACCCCGAGGTCTACATCATGGTGCTGCCGGCGATGGGGATCATCTCCGAGATCCTGCCCGTCTTCGCGCGAAAGCCGATCTTCGGTTACAAGGCGGTTGCGTACTCGACGGTCGCGATCGGCTTCTTCTCGATGCTCGTCTGGGCGCACCACATGTTCACGGTCGGGCTGCCGAACTACCTCAACGGCTTCTTCATGATCAGCTCGATGGTCATCGCCGTGCCCACCGGGGTCAAGATCTTCAACTGGCTGGCCACGCTCTGGCGCGGCAACATCAGCCTCGACACGCCGATGCTCTACGCAGTCGGCTTCCTCTCGATCTTCACCTTCGGCGGGCTGACCGGCATCTACCTGGCGGCGTTCCCGGTCGACACACAGCTACACGACTCGTACTTCGTCGTCGCGCACTTCCACTACGTGCTGTTCGGCGGCGTCGTGTTCGCGATCCTCGGCGGCCTCTACTACTGGTGGCCGAAGATGTTCGGGCGGATGCTCGACGAGCGGCTCGGGAAGACGAGCTTCTGGCTGATGTTCGTCGGCTTCAACGTCGCCTTCTTCCCGCAGCACCTGCTCGGGAACATGGGGATGGTGCGGCGGATCTACACCTACCAGGAGCACGGGCTGTGGGCCGCGTACAACCTGACCTCCACGATCGGCTCGTTCGTCATGGCCGTCGCCGTCCTCGTCTATCTCACGGCGGTCGTCAAAGGGATCAACGGTCGCCGCGCCGGCAACGACCCGTGGCTCGCGAACACCCTCGAGTGGTACACGACCTCGCCGCCGCCGCCGCACAACTTCGACTCCGTCCCGTATGTGACGAGCGCTCGGCCGCTGTACGACCTGCGGCGTGCGTTGAAGGAGCGCGGTGCCCTCTAGCCCCGCCCCCGGACCTGTACTGCGGCTGGCCGCGATCGGCGGCGCGGCGGCCGCGGCCGCCGTCGTGGCGAGCGCCGCGATGGCGATGGGCGAGGCTCACCGTGGCATCGTCCTGATCGCACTGCCATTGCTGATCGGAGTCGCAGTCGCGGCGAGGCTCGCGTACCCGCGCCTGTTGGCGGCAGCGATCTGCGCGGTCGCTCTGATGCTCGCAGCTGCCGGGTCCGGCGGGCTGGTCGCGCTCAGTGACAGCGCCGCCTGGACACGCTGGCTCCATATCGGTGTCGCCGGTGCCGCGCTCGGCGCAGCGCTCGTCTCGGTTGCGGTCTGCTTCCGCGGCGACCCGCTCCCGCTCGGCCCGTGGCGCGACTACGTGACGCTGACCAAGCCACGGATCATGTCGCTGCTGCTCGTCACCGGCGCCGGAGGGATGTTCGTCGGCGCCGAAGGTTGGCCAAACCCCGGTCAGTTCGTGATCGCAATGGTCGGCCTCGCGCTCGCCTGCGGCGGCGCGAGCGCGATGAACCACGTCCTCGACGCGGACATCGACAAGCTGATGGGGCTACGCACCGAGAAGCGCCCGGTGGCGTCGGGCCGCGTGCCGGTTCCACGCGCGCTCGAGTTCGGGCTGGTGCTCTCGGCGCTCTCGTTCGCGCTGCTCGCCTCGGCGGTGAACGTGCTCACGGCAGTGCTGGCGCTCGTGGGAAACCTCTTCTACGTCGTCGTCTACACGCGCTACCTCAAGCGCTCGACGGTGCAGAACATCGTGATCGGCGGGGCCGCGGGCGCCGTGCCGCCACTCGTCGGCTTCGCCGCCGCGACCGGCAACCTCACGCTACCCGCGCTGTGGCTGTTCCTGATCGTGTTCCTGTGGACACCGCCGCACTTCTGGGCGCTCGCGCTGATGATCAAGGAGCACTACCAGCGCGCGAACATTCCGATGCTGCCGGTCGTGCGCGGTGACCGAGAGACGACGCGCCAGATCCTGCTCTACTCGCTCGCACTCGTCGCGTTCACGGTCGTCGTCGGCTTCTGGCTCGGCCCGCTGTACACCATTGCCGCCGCGCTTCTCGGGGTGGTGTTCCTCGTCCTCGCCTGGCAGCTCCGCCGCGACACAAGCCGCCGCAGAGCAGCCGTACTGTTCCACTACTCGCTCCTCTACCTCGCGCTGCTGTTCGTCGCGGCGGCGATCGACCCGCTGGTGATCTGATGCTCGATCCGGAGCTCGCGCGCAAGAACATGAAGCTCGGCTGGGCGCTGTTCGGCCTCTTCGTGCTCCTGTTCGCCGGCACGTTCGTCGTCGCGCTAATCTACATCGCTCTGTCCCGCTGAGCGGGGAGAGTGGGCGCGCAGACCGTCAAGAACTGCGCGCCCGACGCATCCTGATCAAGATTCTGGCCCATGGCTAGACCGTGTGCCGTCGCGTAACCTCGGAGAGTGCGAGCTCCGCTGACGATCGCCGCGGTACAGCCGGTTTGCATCCCCAAGGATGTGGCCTCGAACGCGCGTGAGCACGCGCGCTTGATCCGCAACGCGGAGGCCCGCGTCGTCGTCTTCCCGGAGTTGTCGCTGACGGGATACGAGCTCGACGCGGAATGTGTCTCACCCGCTGACGGTGCGTTGACCGCAATCGTCGAGGCCTGCGCCGAGACGGACACGATCGCACTCGTAGGCGCCCCGGTCGTAGGCGCCGCCGGAAAGGCTCACATTGGCACCTTGCGCGTGAGCTCCGCCGGCACGGATGTCGTCTACCGCAAGTCCCACTTGGGTGGCGATGAGCCGACGCGGTTCTCGCCGGGGGACGGAGCGGTGGCGATCGACGTCGACCGTTGGCGTATCGGGCTCGGGATCTGCAAAGACACCGGCGCCGACCGACACATCGCCGACACAGCAGCCCTGGACGTGGATCTCTATGTCGCCGGCCTCGTGCACCTACCGGAGGAGCGAGATATCCACGAACAGCGCGGCATCAAGATCGCCCGCGCCTGCGACACGTATGTCGCCTTCGCCAGCTTCGCCGGTCCCACCGGAGGCGGGTACGAGCAGACGCTCGGCCTGTCGACGATCTGGTCGGCCGACGGCAGCCCGATCGCCCGTGCCGGAGTTGCGCCAGACGACATGGCCCGCGCATCGCTCGTCTAGGGCTTCCTTCCGATACTCAGACCGCAAGACGCAGGCGCAGCCATCGCGCAAGGCATCCCCCGATCGAGGGACGGTCAGGGCGCTCCGGGTGCCGAAAAGAGACTTGCCATGAGACATCTCCGCTCCGCCACCCTCGCGCTCGCCGTCATCGCCGCCGCCGGTGCCACTCTTGCCGGGGCCGCAGCGACCCGCTCACATGCCCCGACCAACCTTCGCGGCTTCCTCCTCCGCCCCGACGAGTCTGGCATCCATGTCTTCTCGCGCACCCCCGCGTTCGCCTGGTCCCCGGTGCGCGGCGCCCGCTGTTACGAGTTCGAGCTCGCGACGAGCAAGGCCTTCTCGCAGAGCTCGCTGATCTGGTCGAACGTCCAGTACACGGTCGGCCGCCACAGCGTCTGCGCTTCCGTTCCCGCGAGCGCGCCCGCCCCGACGACCACATCCAGCTCGGGCTCCGGCTCCGGCTCCGGCTCGTCAGGGAGCGGCGGCAGCGGCTCGAGCTCGCCCGCTGCAAGCCCTGCCGACCCCGCGGTTCAGTCGGTCATTCCGCCCCTGCGAGTTCCGGCTGTCTCGATCGACGTCGCGCTGCCCTGGTTCACCGGCGTCCCGTACGCCCTCTTCGCGCACGTCCGCGCCATCACGGCGACTGGTGCGACGACCTGGAGCCAAGCGTTCGGCTTCAACATGCGGTGGGAGGATGTCGCAAAGCCGATCTCGTCCCGCCCGGGCCTCATCCGCTGGAGTCCTGTCGAGGGCGCGACCGGCTACCAGGTGTGGTACACGGACGTCAGCAAGGTCTTCGCGACGCACACGAACGTCGCCGACGAGCGCGAGTTCTACACCTTCCACCCGGATGCAAGCTGGACGGGAACCGTGCACTGGCGGATCCGAGCGGTACGCCGCGTCTTCGGAGACATTCCAAACGGATTGCCGGCAGTCTCCTACGGACCCTGGAGCACGGTCTACACCGCGTCCAACCCCACCCTCGACACGGGACCGCTCGTCTTGCGTCAGGCGATCTCCGACCAGATCAGCAGCGCCGCCAAGCAGTCCGCCCACGAGCTTCAGCCGGCGCTCACATTCACCGGCACGAGCGTCGGCGGTCGCGCCTACGCCCTCTTCCGCGCGTACGCCTCGACCGACCGTGACTGCGTGAACGTCGTCTTCCGCGGCGCGGTCATCGGCAGCCCGGCCTACGCACCACGGACGACCGGCCCGCTCAAGCTACCGACCGACGACACGAGCTTCTCGGCGGCCCAGACCAGCTTCCTGCCCGATTCCCCGAGCGGCGAGGGTCCGACGTTCGCCGCCGACGGAACGGCACTGACGACCAACGAGGTCGCCTCGAGCGCTGGCGCTGCCGGCACGACGGCGGCCACCTCTGGCTCCGCCGGAACCAGCGATCCGAATCAGCTCGTCACCGGCGCGAAGGTCGACCTACCTGACCTGAACTTCCCGACGACGCGGTATTACTGGACGATCGTGCCGGTCGTGATCTTCGTCGACCCGGCCACGAACAGCTGGAAGTACGTCGACGCGCAGGTTCCGCAGGACGCCTGCCAGTCTGGTCGCGTGCTCTCGTTCGGCAAGGAGAGCAAGCCGGTCGTGACGTCGGGTCGCACGCCGTACATCGCGGGCCTCACGCCGAAGGGACGGCTCCTCGCGGTGGCCGGTAAGCGGCCGGTCGTCTACGGGACGCCGCTCGTGGCCTGGCAGCCGACGATCGCCGCCAGCGCCTACGAAGTGCAGTGGGCGAAGCACCCATACCCGTTCAACGCCGCCGGCTCGAAGGTCACGTACTCGACCTCGACACTTCTGAACCTCAAGCCGGGCGTCTGGTTCTACCGGATCCGCGGGCTCAACCTGGGGCAGCTGCGCAACCCGTACATGTCCTGGTCGGCCCCGGTACGCGTCGTCGTCGCACACCCGAAGTTCAGCCTCGTCTCTGGCTGAATACCGAAGGTCGAAATAGCCGTCGAACGATAAGGTCGGGGCGTGAGCCCCGACCTTTCTCTTGCGCTCGCGCTCGCTGATCTCGCGGACGACATCTCGCTCTCTCGGTTTCGCGCGCTGGATCTGGTCGTCGAGACGAAGCCTGATCTCTCGCCCGTCACCGAGGCCGACACGGCGGTCGAGCAAGCGACGCGCGACCGACTCGCAGCCGAGCGGCCGGGGGATGGGATCCTCGGCGAGGAGTTCGCCGTCGTTCCCACGCTTAAGGGCGGGCGGCGCTGGATCGTCGACCCGATCGACGGGACGCGCAACTACTCGCGCGGTGTCCCGGTCTGGGCGACGCTGATCGCACTCGAGGAAGAAGGCGTGCTGCAGATCGGCGTCGTGTCGGCGCCCGCCCTCGGGCGGCGCTGGTGGGCCGAGCGCGGCGCAGGGGCGTTTGCCAACGGCGAGCCGATTCGCGTGTCGGCCGTCGGACGCGTCGAGGACGCGATCCTCTGCTTCGCGCTCGACGGGCCGCTGCCCGAGATCGCGAGCCGCGCCTGGCTAGCACGTGGCTTCGGGGACTTCTGGGCGCACATGCTCGTCGCCGAGGGAGCGGCCGACGGTGCCATCGACGCTCTCGGCGTCAAGGTCTGGGACCTCGCGGCCGTGCGGATCATTGTCGAGGAAGCCGGCGGGCGATTCACGGATCGCGCGGGCGTAGCTCGGATCGACGGCGGCAGCGCCGTCTCGTCGAACGGCCTCCTGCACGACACGCTGTTGGCTTAGACGGTGGCCTTCGTCGCGGCTTCGTAGATCGGGTCGCGGCCATAAACGTCGAGCTCCGCCGAGAGCAGATCGGCCGCGCCGCCCGGCTGGCTGACCGGCTGGAGCACTTCGTCGCCGCCGACGCGGATCGAGGTGATCTCGTCGGCTGGCCGGCGAACGAGCGTGATCTCCCGCTTCAGCCGGGAGCGCAGCCAGCCGACGACGAGCAGCGCGTCGGCGTGTGGCCCTTCGACTCGCAACCGCTCGATCGTCTTGATCCCCGGCCACCGGTGGGCCAGCCGCGCGCGCCACTGAAGCGTGCGCGAGAACGCGATGTCCGACACCGCGGTGCGGTCGAAGAGCTCCGCCAGGAGCGGATACTGCCTCGGCACGCCTGGCCACTCCGACGAGTTGACGACGAACCGGTCGGTGATCTCGACGAGCTGCTCGAGCTGCGTCGAGCCCCAGTCCGGCTCGCCGCGCCAGCGGCAGAAGACGGGCAGGTCGGAGATCAGCAGCGGCAAGACCATCGACGCAGGATGCTCGACCGCCGCGCCGCCAAGATGGATCTCGATCACCTCGGCGAACGCCTCGCGCGACCCGTCGACCTGCACCGCGTGCAGCGAGACATGGAACGTGATGCCTTTCGCACGCCCAGGCTCCGGCACGAGAAAGATGGTGCGAGCGGGGTGGCTCTCCTGCAGACCGGCGAGCGTCGCCTGGGCGCGCGGCAGCCAGCGAGGCGGCGCCCAAACGAGATGCGTCATCGTGCTCGCGCGCAGAACAGGCGCGTCGTCACGGGACTCCTTCTCGCGCAGTCGGGCCAGCTCATGCTCGATCTCGCCGACGATGCCCATCGCCCTCGGCCCCTAGTGACGGCGCCAGGAGCGGCCGTCACGGTGGATCAGATCGTCCGCCGATTTCGGCCCCCAGGTGCCTGCCTCGTAGTTCGGAAAGCTCGGCCGGTCGCGCTGCCAGCCGGCGACCATCGCGTCGACGAGCTTCCACTGCTCGTCGACCTCGTCCTCGCGCGTGAACAGCGTCGCGTCGCCGAGCATCGCGTCGAGAATGAGCCGCTCGTACGCCTCCGGCAGTCCCGTGCGGAACGCACCGCCGTAGAGGAAGTCCATGTGGACCGTGCGGATCGTCATCCCCTGGCCCGGGACCTTGGCGCCAACCGCAAGAGACACGCCTTCATCGGGCTGAACATGTATGAGCAAGACGTTCGGCCGCAGCCCGTCGCCGGCGATCTCGGCGAACGGCGGGTGCGGCGCGCTCTTGAACTGGATCGCGATCGTCGTCTCGCGCCGGGCGAGCCGCTTGCCCATCCGCACGTAGAACGGGGTGTCCGCCCAACGCCAGTTGTCGACGAACAGCTTCGCGGCGACATAGGTCTCGGTCATCGAGTCGTGCGCTACGCCATCCTCTTCGCGATACGAGAGAACATCTTCGCCCTCGACGAACCCTGCGCCGTACTGGCCCCGGATCACCGACTTCGGGCCTGGGGTGTGGAGCGAGCGCAGCACCTTCACCTTCTCGTTCCGGACCGAGTCGGCGGTGAAGTCGATCGGCGGCTCCATCGCAGTCAGCGCGAGCAACTGCAGAAGGTGGTTCTGGAAGATGTCTCGGATCGCGCCCGCCCGCTCGTAGAAGCCCGCCCGACCTTCGACGCCCAGCGTCTCGGCAACCGTGATCTGAACGTGGTCGACGAACTGCCGGTTCCAGATCGGCTCGAAGATGCCGTTCGCGAAGCGCAAAGCCAGCATGTTCTGGACCGTTTCCTTGCCGAGGTAGTGGTCGATCCGGAAGACCTCGTCCTCCGAGTACCACTGCTTCAGCATCCCCGTCAGCTCGCGCGCCGAGGCGGCGTCGTGCCCGAACGGCTTCTCGACGATCACGCGTGTCCAACCCTTGCGCTCGCGTCGCGCGCCGATCTCGTTGACGACAGTCTCGAAGGCCTGTGGAGGCACCGCGAGGTAGAAGACCCGGTTTCCGAGCGTCCCGTCCTTCTCGTCGCAGGCGTCGAGCAGCTCGGCGACGCTGTCCTCGCCGGTCGCGCTGTCGAACTCGGTGCCGATGTAGCGCAACCCCTTGGCGAGCGAATCCCAGACGTCCTGACGGAACGGATCGCGGGCGAAGTCCTTCACCGCCTGCTTCATCGCAGCTGCGAACTGGGTGGTCGTCTGGGGCGTGCGGGCGACCCCGATGACGGCGAAGTTCTCCGGGAGCAGGTGTCGATAGGCGAGCGAGTACAGCGCGGGGAACAGCTTGCGCTTCGTCAGGTCGCCGGACGCGCCGAAGATCGCGAGCGCACACGGGTCGGGCCGCCGACGCAGCCGCAGCCCTTCGGAGAGCGGGTTGAGCGGCGTCATCCAGCCGCCACGAGCGCGCCCCGCTTGGCCTCGATCCCAGCGAGCAGGTCGGCGAACGAGTCTTCGAACTTCTGCACGCCCTCGTTCTCGAGCACCGCCGTCACGTCGTCGTAGTCGACGCCGGCAGCGGCAAGGTCGACGAGCAGCTGCCGCGCATCGGCGACGCCCTGCGTGAGCGTGTCCGGAACGACGACGCCGTGATCCTGAAAGGCCTCGATCGTGTCGAGCGGCATCGTGTTCACAGTGTCCGGGCCGACGAGGTCGGCGACGTAGAGCGTGTCCGAATACGCAGGATTCTTGGTCGACGTCGACGCCCACAGGCAGCGCTGCGGCCTCGCGCCCTTCCCAGCGAGGAACTCCCAGCGCGCGCCGGAGAACGTCTCCGAGTAGTGCTCGTAGGCGAGTTTCGCATTCGCGACGGCGAGCTTTCCCTGGAGCTCGGTGTTGCCGAGCGCCTCCAATCGCTTGTCCGTCTCGGAATCGACCCGGGAGACGAAGAAGCTCGCGACCGAGATCACCTTCGCGGGGTCGCCACCTGATGCAACGAGCCGCTCGAGCCCCCGCAGATACGCCTCCGCCACGTCGGCATAGCGCTGGAGCGAGAAGATCAGCGTGATGTTGATCGACGTGCCCTGCGCGATCGAGTCTTCGATGGCGCCGAGCCCTGGCTTCGTCGCGGGGATCTTGACGTAGACGTTGTCGCGGTTGACCAGATCGTGAAGGCGCTTGGCCTGCGCGAAGGTCGCCTCCCTGTCGTAGGCGAGCGTCGGGTCGACCTCGATCGAGACGTAGCCGTCAACCCCGCTCGTCCGCTCCCAGGCTGGATGCAGGACGTCGCACGCTTGCTTGATGTCCTCTACCGCAAGCGCGATGAAGATCTCCTTGAGATCGTCCTCGTAGGCCGCGACCTCGCGTAGCTGCGCGTCGTACCAGCCTCCTTCGGAGAGCGCCTTCTGGAAGATCGTCGGGTTGGACGTCACGCCGACGACCGCGTCCTCGACCGTCATGCGCTCCAGCTTCCCCGTTTCGAGGATCTCGCGCGAGAGCGTGTCGAACCAGACGCTCACGCCGTGCTCCGAGAGCTCGTGCAGTGGAGACTTAGCCATTCCAGACCTCCCTTTCCAGGGCATCGACTTTCTCGAGACGGGCGAGATACCGACCCTCGCCTATGAATGCTGCCCGCAGGAACGTAGCGACGAGCTCCGCGGCAAGCGCGTCGCCGACGATCTCCGAGCCGAGGCAGAGCACGTTCATGTCGTCGTGCTCGACACCCTGGTGTGCGGAATACGAATCGTGGCAGATCGCAGCACGTATGCCGTCGATCTTGCAGGCGGCCACAGAGGCGCCGACACCCGAGCCGCAGACGAGAACGCCCCGGTCGGCGTCGCCGGCGCGGATCGCCTCGCCGACTGCGCGTGCCCGGTCCGGGTAGTCGACGCGCACCGCGTCGGTCTCGACGCCGAGGTCGAGCGCCTGATACCCGGCCGCCGCCACCGCCCCGAGCACCGCGTCGCGCAGCTTCACGCCACGGTGGTCGAAGGACGCAGCGACCCTCATCGCAGTAACGCCGTCGCCACCGACGCGACGTGCTCCGGCGTGATGCCGAGCTCAGCGAGAACGGTCGGCCCTGGAGCCGAGGCGCCGAAGCGGTCGATCCCCACCGACGCGCCGCCGTCGCCGATCCAGCGCTCCCAGCCGTGGGTAATCCCGGCCTCGACCGAGACGCGTGCGCGTACCGCTGGCGGAATGACCTCGTCGCGATACTCCTGCGACTGCTCGGCGAACAGCTCCCAACAGGGCAGCGACACGACCCGGACGTTGGCGTCGATCGACTTCGCCGCCGCGAACGCCGTGCTCACCTCGGAGCCGGTCGCAAGCAGCAGGAGGTCCGGCTCGCCGTCGCCGGACTGCCAGAGCGTGTAGCCGCCGCGCAGGACGCCGTCGGCCGACGCAACCTCGGTGCGATCGAACGTCGGTAGCTTCTGGCGGCTGAGCGCGAAGGCGACCGGCCCGCCCTTCCGCTCCAAGGCGAGCCGCCAGGCCAGCGCCGTCTCGTTCGCGTCTCCGGGCCGCACGTACCAGAGGTTTGGGATCGCGCGCAGCGCCATGTGGTGCTCAACCGGCTGGTGTGTCGGGCCGTCCTCGCCGACGCCGACGGAATCGTGGCTCCAGAGCCACAGCGTCTCGACCCCCATGAGCGCCGAGAGCCGCACGGCCGGACGCATGTAGTCGGAGAAGATCAGGAAGGTCGACCCAAACGGCTTGAGCATCGCCGGGTCGAGGGCGATCGCGTTCACGATCGAGCCCATCGCGTGCTCGCGGATACCGAAGGCGATGTTCCGACCGGCGTGTGTCGCGGAGAAGATTCCCGCACCCGTGAGCTCGGCCTTGGTCGACTCGACCAGATCCGCATTGCCGCCGATCATCGTCGGCGTGAACGGCTTGAGCGCCTGCATGACCGCCTTGCTCGCGTCGCGCGTGGCCACGTCCTCGCCGGCCGGGAACACCGGCAGCGCATCGAGCCATCCGTCGCGCGGCTCGCCGCGGCGGTCGAGCTCCCAGTCGTGCGCGAGATCCGGATACGCGGCCGCCCACCCCGCGAAGCGCCCGTCCCACTCGGCCTCGACCGCTGCACCCCGCTCGCCCACCCCGCGCATGTGCTCGCGCACCTCGTCCGCGACAGCGAAATGGGCATCCGGGTCGAAGCCCATGATCTCTTTCGTCGCGCGCACCTCCGGCTCGCCGAGCGGGTTGCCGTGCGCCTTGCCCGTGTCGACTGCGTGCGGCGCGGGGTAGCCAATGTGCGAGCGGAGAACGATCAGCGACGGCCGGGTCGTCTCGTCCTCGGCCGCCGCGAACGCTGCGCGCAACGCATCGAGATCGTTCGCGTCGTCGACGTGCTGGACGTGCCAGCCGTACGCCTCGAAGCGCGCGCCCTTGTCCTCCGTCGTGAAAGTAAGCGCCGTCGTACCGTCGATCGTGATGTGGTTGTCGTCGTAGAGGTAGACGAGCGAGCCAAGGCCGAGGTGGCCCGCGATCGATGCGGCTTCCGCGGAAACGCCCTCCATCAGATCGCCGTCGGAGCAGATCGCGTAGATGCGGTGCGAGAGGACGTTGTGCTGCGGGCGGTTGTAGCGCTCTGCGAGGAAGCGCTGCGCAATCGCCATCCCGACGCCGTTCGCAAAGCCCTGGCCGAGCGGACCCGTGGTGGTCTCGACGCCGACGGTGTGACCCCATTCCGGGTGACCGGGTGTCCGCGAGCCCCACTGCCGGAACTGCTCGAGATCCTCGATCGTCAGGTCGTAGCCCGAGAGGTGGAGCGCCGCGTACTGGAGGATGCAGGCGTGTCCGGCCGAGAGCACGAACCGGTCACGGTCGGCCCACTCCGGGTTCGCGGGGTTGTGGCGCATCCGCTCCGCGTAGAGCACATAGGCGGCCGGCGCGAGCGCCATCGCCGTACCCGGGTGACCGATATTCGCCTTCTGCACGGCGTCCATCGCGAGCGCCCGAATGGTGTTGATCGTCAGCGTCGTGGTGTCGGTCGCAACAGCCATCGGACTCGAACGATATGCGCTTACCCCCGGTCCCGGGCGACAGAAGCATGACTCCACCTACCCTGTGAGCGCAATGGCCGTGCTGATTGCGTCAAATCTCCGCAAGGAGTTCTCCGGATCGCCACTGTTCGACGGCGTCTCGTTCACGCTCAACCGGCGGGACCGGCTGGCGCTCGCGGGTTCGAACGGCGCAGGAAAGACGACACTCCTGCGGGCGCTCATCGGCGAGACCTCTCTGCAAGGCGGAGAACTGGCATTTGCAAAGGGGACGCGCGTCGCGCTGCACGACCAGCGGCCACCGCGCCAGCAGAAGCTCACGCTGCGCGAGTACGCGCTGTCGGGAGCAGCCGATCTCGTGGCAATCGAGGAGGAGCTGCGCCGGCTGGAGCGGGCTATGGCCGACGGCGACCACGGGCCGCAGACGATGCGCCGCTACTCGGAGGCGCAGGCGCGGTTGGAGCACGCCGGCGGCTGGACATGGCGCGAGAAGGCCGCCTCCACACTGCGCGGGCTCGGCTTCCGCGACGCCGACCTCGATCGCTCGCTCGCGACGTTTTCCGGCGGTGAGCTGACGCGCGCATCGCTGGCGCGGGCGCTCGCGGGCGACCCCGACCTGCTCCTCCTCGACGAGCCGACGAACCACCTCGACGTCGATTCGCTCGAGTGGCTGGAGAACGAGCTTTCGTCGCTCGACGCGGCCATCGTCATCGTGGCGCACGACCGCTGGTTCCTCGAAGCCGTCACGACCGCCGTGCTCGAACTCGACGGCGGTCGCTCGTTCTTCTTCGCCGGGCCATGGCACGCGTGGCGCCGTGAGCGCGCAGCGCGGGCGATGGCCGCTGCGAAGACCGCCGAGCGCGTCGGCGAGGACATCGAACGGCTCGAGCGATTCGTCGAGCGATTCCGTTACAAGAAGTCGAAGGCCAAGCAAGCCCAAGCGAAGCTGACGCAGATCGGACGGTTGGAGCAGGAACGGAAGAAGGCTGCCGGCGAGCTCGCGAGCCTGACGAAGCGTCGCCGAACACTTGGCTTCGAGTTCCTGAAGCCGGCGCGGACGGGGCGGATCGTGCTCGACGCAGAACACTTGTCGATCTCGGCTGGCGAAAAGCACCTGGTAGCCGACGGCACGCTGGTCCTGGAACGCGGTGAGCACGTCGCGCTCGTCGGCCCGAACGGCTCCGGCAAGACGACGCTGCTCGAGACGATCCTCGGCAACCTCGTGGCGGACGGTGGCTCGATCAAGCTCGGGCATGGCGTCGAGCCCGCGTATTTCTCCCAGCACGAGGTGGAGCTCGACGAGCGCGGCACTGTGCTCGAATGCGCGATGACGATGACAGGGCTGCAGCGGCCTCAGGCGCAGTCGTTGCTCGGGCGGTTTCTCTTCTCCGGTTGGTCCGAGCACGAGAAGCAGGTGACGTCGCTTTCGGGCGGCGAGCGGCGGCGGCTCGCCCTCGCGACGGTCGTCGCGTCGGGCGCCAATCTGCTGGTGCTCGACGAGCCGACGAACCACCTCGACCTAGAGAGTCGCGAGGCGCTGGAAGCCGCGCTCGAGGCGTTCCCGGGGACGGTGCTGCTCGTCTCGCACGACCGCGCGCTGCTCGACGCCATCGCCGAGCGAACGGTCGCGATCGAGGAACAAACCCTCGTGTCCTATGACGGCGGCTGGGCCGATCTCGTCCGCTCGCGGGCGGAGACGAAGCCTGAGGTGGCGCCGGTCGTCGTGTTACCCAAGCCGAAGGTGGAGCGGCCGAAGAAGGAGCGCCAGCGGCCCAGCGAGCTCGAGCGTGTCGAAGCGCGCGTCGCGGAGCTCGAGCGCCGTGTCGCCGGCTTGGAGGCGAAGCTGGCCGATGATTGGACGGACATGGACGTGCTCACCGCGCACCGCACCGCGCGCGACGAGCTTCGCGAAGCGCTCGCGCAGTGGGAGGAGCTGTTCGAAACCGTTCACAAAGACGCGTGATTCTCGTGCACATGCCTGCCACGTGCCTGTTACGTGACAAGCACCGGTGTGACGCCCGCCTGCGCTGCGGCGTAAGGAGGACGTGCAGACCTTGACGCTCGACGCTCCCCGCACGCACCTCGACTCGGCACCGAGTTTCGCCGCGGCGGCCGAGGCGCACCTCGACGACGTCTACGGCTACCTGCTCTACCTGAGCCGCAATGCGACACTCGCCGAGGACCTGACCGGGGAGACGTTCGAGAAGGCGTTCAAGCTCTGGCGCCGCTTCGACCCTCGCCGCGGGAACGCAAAGTCGTGGCTGCTCAGCATCGCGCGCACCACAGCCCTGGACTGGTTCAGGGCAGATGAGCGGCGGCGCCGGCGTGAGGAGCGCACCGCAGTGCCCGACCTCCACGAAGACGCGATCGGCGAAGGGCTCTCCCCCGAGCTCGAGGCCGCGCTCGCAACCCTCACCGCAGGCGAGCGCGAAGTGATCGCGCTCCGCGTCCTGCTCGACCTGGACGGCGACACGGCCGCACGCGTGCTCGGGATCAGCCCGACAGCGTGCTCGACCCGGCTCAGCCGGGCCCTGAAGCGACTCGAGGAGAGGATGACCGATGACAGCCGCTGAGCTCACCGCGCAGATCTGCGCCGCGAAGCCGATCGCTCCCGACGGGCTCCGCAACCGAGTGCGGGCAATCGCTTCGGCTGAGCCGGCGCCTGCCTTCCGGGCGCGACTCCGCGTGCCGAGCTGGCGCGTTCCACGCCTCCGGATTCTTCTGCCCGTTGCAGCCGCGACGGCGGTGGCCGCCGCTGCGGCCGTTGCCTTTATCCACCCGGGAGATCGTCAGCAGAACGTCTTGTCCGCTGCCAAGCCGCCCGCAACCGAGCGCTCAAAACAGAGCCTTGGCGTCGACACGACACCGTCGGCGACCGATTCCGCTACCCAGTCGTTTAAGGCCGCGACCGTGCCTGCCCCAGCCGCCGGTCGCCCAACCCGCTACGCCGCGCAGCTGACGATCTCGGTCAAGAACGGCAACGCGCTCTCCGATGCGACCACCCGTGCCCAGACGATCGTGCGCGACCTCGGCGGCTACGTCGTCAACGTCTCGTTCGCCTCAGCGGAGTCCGGCAACGCCTCGCTCACGCTGCGCGTGCCGACCGCCCGCGTACAGGATGCCTTGACGCGTCTTGCAGCGCTGGGTCGCGTCGTCGCGCAGCAGGCCCAGATCGAGGATCTCCAGGCGACGCTCGATCAGCTCGCCCGTCATGCCATCGTGCTCCGTGCCCGCATCACCCATATCACGGCGCTCCTCACCGACACGACCTTGACCAGCGTCAAGCGCGCCGACCTCGAGTCACAGCGCGCGGCCCTGCAGAATGCGCTGCGCTCGACGCGACAGAGCCACGAGAGCACCTCGCAGGACGCGCGCTACGCGACGATCCAGCTCCAACTCCAGACGGCCGCGAAAGCCGTTGCGCCGCCGCCGTCACGTGCGAATCGCATCCTCCACCAGGCGGGTCGGATCCTCGCCTGGGAAGGAGCTGCGTTGCTGTACATCCTCGTGATCGCCGGTCCGTTCGTACTCGTCGCGGCGGCGTTCGGCTTCACCGCGCGAGCACGACGGCGCGGCCAGGAAACCCGCCTACTGGCGCGCAGCTAGCCGGATGCCAGTGCAGCCGCGAGCAGGGGTTGGAGCTCGCGCTTTCCGACCGCGCCCGGCACATGACGGATGACGTGCCCAGCCCGGTCGAGGACATACGTCTCGGGCACACCGGTCACACCCCAGCGGTTCGACGCATGGCCGTTGCCGTCGTGGAGCGCAGGGAAGCCACTCCCGTAGCGCCGCAGGAACGCGCGGCCGTCGGCGTCGAAGTCCTGGTAGTCGAGCGCAACGAACTGGATCCGTCCTGCGTACTTGCGTGAAGCGGCGGAGAACAGCGGCGCCTCGTCCTTACACGGGCCGCACCACGATGCGAAGACGTTGACGATCGTCGGGCGTCCACCAAGATCCGCCACCGCGACCTGCCCGCGGGCGATCGCCGCGTGCAGGCGATCTGTCACGCCCAAGGTCCTCGACCAGATCGGACGTAGCCGGAAGTCGGGCGCAGCCGGCCGCTTACCGGCGGCGACATCCCGCACGAGCGTCGCGCCGGTGTCGTGGCGAACGACGCGCCAGATCAACAGCCCGAGCAGAGCAACGACAAGCCCGACCGCGACCACCTGGGCAACGCGGAGAATCACGAGGGAGGCGCGAGCGTGGCGATCAACGCCTCAGCCACGACGCGCAACGGCCGGCCGGAAACCTGGCTCGCCTTGCGCAAGCGCGCGTACGCATCCTGCTCGCTGAGACCGTCGCGCTCCATCAGCAGGCCCTTCGCACGCTCGATCGCCTTGCGGGCGGCAAGCGCGTCCGCGAGCGAATCCGCCTCTTGCCGCAGCTCCACCAGCTCGGCGTGCCGCGCCCGGGCGGTCTCGATCGCCGGCAGCAGATCGGTCTCTCGAAACGGCTTCACGAGGTAGCCGAAGACTCCCGCCTCGACCGCTCGCGACACTAGCTCCTGCTCGCCATAGGCGGTGACCATCACGATCGGGATCGGTCGCTCGTTCAGGATTTGACGCGCCGCTTCGATCCCGTCGAGCTTCGGCATCTTGACGTCGAGCAGCGCGAGATCCGGCTCAGCGCTGCGAGCGAGGGCGACCGCCTCGTCACCGTCACGCGCCTCGGCACAGACCTCGAAGCCGGCGCGTTCGAGCATCTCGCGAAGGTCGAGCCGGATGATCGTCTCGTCCTCGGCAACGAGGATGCGGGTAGTGCTCACTCCGAGATTGTAGGGGCGACGCCTGTCTCGCTCTCCCCGGACCCGCCAGCCGGGAAGACGACCTCGACGCGCAACCCTGCGTCGTCGATCAGCGAGAGCGAGCCGCGCAACTCGTCGCCGACGAGCGCCCGGACGATCGAGAGGCCCGTGCCCTCAGGCGAGCCGTCGAGCCCGCTGCCGTCGTCCGAGATCGAGAGCACGGCCGAGCCGTCGCGTTCCTCCAGACGGATCACGACATGCCGCCCGCCGTGCTCGAGCGCGTTGCCGAGCAGCTCGCTGAAGACGAGGGCGACTGCGGTCGCGCGTTGGCCTTCCAGCTCGACGCTCTCGAGCTCGGCGCTCACCTCGGTCCCGGACACGAGCCCCTGCACGAGCGTGGCGCGCAGCCGCTCGAGCAGCTCGGCCAGGTCGACGGTGTCCTCGCGATGCTCCGTGAGCACCTCGTGGACGGCTGCAATCGCGAGGATCCGGTTCACCGAGTCGCCGAGCGCCTTGCGCGGATCGACTCCGTCAACGCGAGCCTGGAGCCGCAACAGAGACGCAACCGTCTGGAGGTTGTTCTTCACCCGGTGGTGGATCTCTTGCGCGAGCACGCCGCGAAGCGCCATCCGCCCGTGTTCGAGCGCGACCGCCGCATGGTGGGCGATCGCTTGCAGCAGCGCTCTGTCGTCCGCGGTGAACGGGGTATCGCGATCGCAGACGAGCTCGCCGATGCGCCGTCCCTTCCAGCGCATCGGCGTACGGACGGCGTGCGCCCCGGCGCGTCCCTCGGGCCACGCGATCCGGCCGTCGTCGAGCACGAGCGCCGCGCCCGTCGCACCAAGCGAGTCGACGGTCGTCTTGACGATGGCTTCGAGCGACTCCTCCAGATAGAGCGACTCGGACACCGCTTCCGAGATCCGCGCGAGTGCCTCGAGCTCGTGGACACGGCGCTGCGCGTCCGCATACAACTTGGCGTGCTCGATCGTCTGCGCCACCTGGGAGGCAATCGCAACGAGCAGGTCGATCTCCGCTTCCGTGAACTCCCGCGGCTCGATCGTGCGGACGTTGAGCGCTCCTTCCAGCTTCTCGCGCGCGAGAATCGGGACGGCGAGGATCGACTCGTACTCTGATTCGCGCAGGTTCGGGAACTCCTTGAACCGCGGATCGAGATGGGCTTTCGACGGGATCATGACGGGGGACCGCTCTGCAGCCGCGACGCCGGTGATGCCCTCACCGGGGCGCATCCGCGGGCGCCTGGTCAACTCCGCGACCGCGGTGCCATGCGTCGCACGCAACACCAACTCGCCCGCTCGCTCGTCGTAGAGGTAGACGAAGCACGCGTCCGTCCCGAGCGCTTCGGCGACCTTGTCCGCGACCAGCTCGAGCACCTCCTGCAGGTCGAGCGACGAGTTGACCGCCGCGATCGTCTCGGTGAGCAGACGCAGATGGCGCGCGGATTGGTCCATCAGGTGAGATAGGAGAGGACGATGACGCCGACGATCGGCACGGCGACGGTCAGCGCGAACGTGAACCAGCCGACGAGGACCAGCCTCCGCCGCGTGGCCGGCGCCTGCTCGGAGCTCTCGCGCATCTCCCGCTGCAACCTCGGGCCGAGCACGAAGTCGTGAAAGAGCGCGCCGATGCACAGCAGGACGACGAGCACGGACTTGACGATCAGCCAGCGGTCGAACCCCGTGTGGAGTGCGCCACGGTTGAATCCGCCATGGCGATCCGTCAGCCAGAGACCGGAGAGGATCGCAAGCGCCATCGCACTCCAGCCGAGTGGACGCCACCGCTGCCCGAGCTTGCGCAGGGCCATCGCACGCGCTTCTCCTTCGAGCAAGCGAATCGCGGGGACTCCCGCGAAGACGAGGGCGACCGTGCCACCGAGCCAGACCGCGGCCGACAGCAGATGGACGATCCGCAGCACCGTGGTCATGCGCTCAGGCTAGAGCTTTTCGTCTGTCCCGCAGGCGTACTACGATCGCCACATGACCTTCGACAGCTGGCTGCTCGCGCTGCACCTGCTGTTCGCCGCCGCGCTGGTCGGCGCCCTCACGATCTTCTGGATCCTCGTCATCGCTGTCCGCGGCTCTGACACGCCGCGGCAGGTGCTCGCCCTCAAGCCGCTGCTGCGAGTCGGCACCGTCGCCGTGATCGCCGGCACGCTGGGAACCGTCGTCTTCGGTATCTGGCTTGCGATTGCGCTCGATGCCTACCACCCGTGGGACGGCTGGGTGATCGCGGCAATCGTGTTGTGGGCAATCGGAACCGAGACGGGGAGGCGCGCAGACCCCGAGTTCGGCCGCGCCTTTACCCGTGCCGGCGAGCTTGCCGCCGCAGGCGAGAACGGGCCTAGCGCCGAGCTCGCCGCCCTGTGTCGCCCTCGAACCGGGTTGCTACTTCACATCGTCTCGTCGGCAGCCGTCGTGCTCATCCTGCTCGACATGATCTGGAAGCCGGGCGCCTGATGCTGGCTTCGATCCGACCGGACAGCTGGAACTTCCCGCTCCTGCTGCACGTTCTGGGGGCCACCGTGCTGGTAGGCGCCGTTGCCGCAGGTGTCGTCGTGGAGTTCGCATCGACCCGGGCGGACGAGCCCGCGTACCTCCGGCGTCTGGCGTTCCGCATCCTCTTGCTCGCCGCGCTGCCGGCGTACATCGTGATGCGCGTCGGCGCGGAGTGGCTGTACTCGAAGGAGTTCAAGGGCTCCTCGAGCGATCCGGCATGGATCGGCATCGGTCGCGGCGTCGCGGACGTCGGCGGTCTCGTCTTCCTCATCTCGCTGATCCTCGCTGGCGTCGCTTCGCGGCGGTCGAGTAGCGGGCTCAGCAAGGCTGCGGGCATCCTTGCGGCGATCACACTCGTCGGCTCGCTCGTCGCGATCTGGACGATGGGCGCCAAGCCGAGCTAGACAAACGGGTAGTAGGCGTTCCACAACGACCACGGGCTCCCTTACCAGGAGCCCGCGATCGGCCGTCAGAAGCAAGGGTTGCCGCTCGCCTTGCGGCTTGCCCTGCTGCGCGGATAATGAGGCATCGGGAGGACGTTGTCCAGCCCGCTGCGTCAACGGTGCTCGACACGCACCGGCACGAGCCTTCCGAGCTCGACGCGGGGGTTCGCAGGAACCTCGATGATGCTCGCATTCCGCTGTTCTTTCGCACGGTAGACAGCGATGTCCGCCCGCTTCAATGCGAGCTCAGGAGTCGTGCTGCCGTCGATGAGCGTCCCTCCGACTGACGCCGTCGCATCGACGGAGCACAGCCCGTCGAAGACGAACGCCTGGTCTGAGATCACGCTCCGCAGCCTTTCGCCGAACTCTTCGAGCGCCGATGCGCCGTCGATGTCGGGGGCGAGGACGATCAGCTCGTCGCCACCCCAACGGGCAACGACATCCATTCCGCGCAGCCCGCCGATGAGCCTTTCGACCGCCTCGGCGAGTACCCGGTCGCCGACGTCGTGTCCGTGGAGGTCGTTCACCTGCTTGAAACGATCGATGTCGACGAGGAAGAGCCCTGCCGGCCGACCACCGCGGACGATCCGCGCGTGCTCGTGGGCCAGAGCCTCCTCGAATGCGAGGCGATTCGGTGCGCCGGTGACCGCGTCAGTGCGGGCGACTTCGCGCTCGCGCTCCAGGAGCCGCCCCTGAACGACATGAGCGCGCTCTGCGAGCGCAAGGCCGAGGAGGAGCATGGAGAGGCCCAAGACCGCAACGAGTGGTGACTCGTGCCGTGCCGCGATGAAGACCGTTAGGACCGGTATCGACAGTGCGGCCTCGACGACATCCGTCGTCGCGCCGACCCGGAGCGCGTGGCCGGCAGGCTGGATCCCGCGAACCGAGATCACCAGAGCCCGCGCCACCTGTGCGAGGAGAACCGCAGCACCAAACGCAAGCCCGACGCGAGCGGCCTCTCCACCGATGCCGACTCCCGGAAGCAACCCGGCCAGCCCAGCCGCGAAGCCCTCGGTCGAGGATCTGGCGGATCCGAACAGACGATGGCGCCAGACGCGGTCGGTCGTGAGGCCCTCGGTGGCAGCACCCGCCAACGCACCGGCGAGCGGCCCGCCGACGAGTCCGGCGAAGATCATCAGCGGCGTCGTTGGGGAGTACCACGTCCGCGGCCCGATCAGGATCGCAATCCGACCCGCGCACGCAGTGAGGACGCCAAGCGCAAAGAGCTCGGGGACCGCCAACCCGATCGCGAATCCATGGGTGTGCGACCACCAGATGGCGAGCCCGAACGCAAACGCTGCGTAGCCGGCGGCCAGCGCCGTGCCCTGCTGCGGCTCCGCAACCTGTGTAGCCGCAGACATGGGCGGCGTGATTCGAACAGGAGAGCGAACCAGGCGCAACGGCGGCATGCTCTTTCCTATAGCCCGAATGAGGGATCGCGCGTCCCCCGGAAAGGGATCGTGTCGAAAGATCACCCACGATGACGACCGCCCCTCTAAAGACGGGGCCGCCACCGTGGGCTGCTGCTACAGGGTTAGAGCGCTCCGAGGTACTTGTCGAGCTCCCATTGGGAGACCTGGACGCGGTACTCGTCCCACTCCTTGCGCTTGATCTCCACGTAACGCGGGAAGATGTGGTCGCCGAGCGCCTTCTTCATCAGGTCGGAGCCGGCGAGCTCCTCGGTCGCCTCCCCGAGCGAGCCAGGAAGCGCGACGATGCCGCGCTCGACCCGCTCCTCCGGTGTCAGCCGGTAGAGGTTCGTCGTCATCTCGTCCGGCAGCTCATAGCCGCGCTCGATCCCCTCGAGGCCGGCGTGGAGGAGCGCTGCGAACGCGAGGTATGGGTTGCAGGCCGGATCCGGACAGCGGATCTCGGCGCGGGTCGCCTGCTCGGCACCCGGCTTGTAGAGCGGGATCCGGATCAACGCGGAGCGGTTCCGCTGCGACCACGCGACATAGACGGGAGCCTCGTAGCCGGGCACGAGCCGCTTGTACGAGTTGACCCACTGCGCGAGCACCGATGACATCTCGCGGGCATGAACAAGCAGCCCGGCGATAAATGACTTGGCCGTCTTGGAGAGGTGGTTCGGGTCCTTCGCGTCGAAGAACATGTTGCGACCGCCCTTGAAGAGCGACATGTGGGTGTGCATCCCCGAGCCGTTCTCGCCGAACAGCGGCTTCGGCATGAAGGTCGCGTAGTAGCCGTGCCACGTCGCGACCTCCTTCACCACGATGCGGTATGTCATCGTCTTGTCCGCCATGGCGAGCGCGTTGTCGTAGCGCATGTCGATCTCGTGCTGGGACGGGGCGACCTCATGGTGGTGGTACTCGATCTGGATGCCCACCGACTCGAGTGCCTGGATCGTGTCGTTCCGCACCTCGGTCGCGGCGTCCTGGACGGTCATCGCGAAGTAGCCGCCCTCGTCGATCGTCTCGGTGCCGCCCTCGTCCTCGAAGAGGAAGTACTCGAGCTCGGGGCCGACGTTGAACGTGTCGAAGCCAAGCTTGTGCATCCGCTCGAGCGCGAGCTTGAGGATGTACCGCGGGTCACCTTCGTACGGGACACCGTCGGGCTTGACCACGTCGCAGATCATCCGGGCGACCTTCGCGCCGACCGGCCGCCCGGTCTCGTCGAGCGGACGTGGCATGACCTCGAACGTGAGCGGGTCGGGAATCGCGACCATGTCCGACTCCTCGATCGCGTTGAAGCCGGTGATCGACGAGCCGTCGAAGCCCATGCCGTCGTCGAGCGCGCCCGCCATCTCCTGCGGCGTGATCGCAAACGACTTCAGGTGACCTTCGAGATCGGTGAACCAAAAGAGAACGTGCTCGACCTTCTCGTCCTTGATCCGTTTCAGCACAGCCCGTCTCGCGGCCACGCTCGACGTCGCCCGATCCTTGCTCTTCACCTGGGCGGATGCCGCCCGCCTCGGCGCCGCAACCCGCGTCGAAGTCGCCGGTGTCCGTGGTCTGGCCATCTGTTCTCCTCCTTGAAAACGCAAAAGCCCCAGGCGTACGGAGCGCCTGAGGCAACGTCGCCTCCGAACTGACGCGAGGACGATACCACCCTCGCCCGTCACGTGACAGGCACATGCCAGGCACGCGCACGGACGTGTGACGAGACCGGACGTCTCTCTTCGCAGCGGTTACGCTGGGCCGACGATGCCGTCGCCGAGCGCAGCCGCCGACCCGACTGCTCTTCGAGCGTGCTGGCACCCGGTCTCGTTCTCCTCGGCCGTCTCCGATCGGCCGGTTGCCGCTGACCTCCTCGGCGAGCGGCTGGTCGTCTGGCGCGACAGCTCGGGTGCCGCCAACGTCCACTCCGATCTCTGCATCCACCGTGGCACAGCCCTGTCGCTCGGGCGTGTGGAAGGGGACGAGCTGGTCTGCCCCTACCACGCCTGGCGCTACGAGAAAGGCGGTGCGTGTGTCGCGATCCCGCAGCTTGCGGATCCGACGAAGGTGCCGGCGAAGGCGCGCATCACGCGGTTCACGAGCCAGGAGCGCTACGGCCTGGTCTGGGTCGCGCTTGCCCAACCGCGCTGGGACCTACCCGCGCTGCCCGAGCTGGAGTCGGACGGCTGGGAGCTCGTGCCGTGCGGCCCGTACGTCTGGCAGGCGGACTCGTCGCGCCAGGTCGAGAACTTCACGGACTTCGGCCACTTCCCCTGGGTGCACCCCGGGCTGCTCGGCGATCCCGAACGCCCGGTCGTGCCGGAGCACACAGTTCGAACCGAGGGCCACGTCCTCCGCTACGAGGTCGTCCGGCCGGAGGCGCCGAACAGCGACGACTTCCCGATCTTTGCCAACAAGGAGCTCGAACAGCCGCTGCGCCGCAGTCGCTACGAGCTGCACCTCCCCTACACGATCGCCCTCCGCGTCGGCTGGGGCGCGGACGAAGGCATGGTCTACCTCTTCGCCTCGCAACCCGTCGGGCAGGAGAAGTCGATCGGCTACGTGGTGATCGGACGCAATTACAACCTCGACCAGCCCGCGTCTGTCCTGCAGGAGTTCGAGGATGTGATCTTCGGCCAGGACCAGGTCGTCGTCGAGTCGCAGCGCCCGGAAATCGTGCCTTTCGACCTCGCGGACGAGCTGCACCTCAAGTTCGACGCCGTGGCCGTCGGGTACCGCCGCGCGATGCGCGAGCAAGGCCTCGTGGGAACTAGGATTGACGCTCTCAGCGTACCGGACTAGACTTAGCTAAGTCATGCAGGTGAACGTCCACGAGGCGAAGACACACCTCTCGCGGCTGCTGGAGCGGGTCGAGGCCGGCGAGGAGGTCGTGATCGCCCGCGCCGGCAAGCCGGTGGCGCGCCTGATTGCCGCCGAGCCAGCGCCGAAACCTCATCGCGAGAGCGGCTTCCTGCGCGGCGGAATCTGGTTGGCGGAAGACTGGGACAGCGACGAGACCAACCGGGAGATCGCCGACACGTTCTACGAGGCACTCGAAAAGGACGACGAGTGAGGCTCCTACTCGACACGAACGTCCTGATCTGGTGGCTCGACGACACGAGACCGCTCCGAGATGACGTGCGTGCCGCGATCGCTGACCCGGAACACGAAGCGATCGTGAGCGCGGCCTCAGTCTGGGAGATCTCGATCAAGATCAAGACCGGCAAGCTGCAGGTCGACGCGGACATCCCGGACGCGATCGAGCGGTCGCAGTTCGCACAACTCGCGGTCACCGGCGAGCACGGATGGGCAGCAGGTGCTCTACCGCTCCATCACCGCGATCCGTTCGACCGCCTGCTAGTGGCACAGGCGCAACTCGAGGGCCTGACGATCGTGACACGCGATCCTGCAATCGCCCGCTATCAGGTCGCCGTCCTCGCTGCGTAGCGCGGCTGTGCCCAGCAGTGCACACACTGCACGGAACGCGCTGACCCGTTCGTACAATTCGCGAGAGTGGGACTGCTGGATCGAACAACAAGCCGACTTCCGCGGCCCTGGCGGACGATCGCCGATTGGCTGTTGACGATCGGCCTTGCGATCGGCTTTGTCCTGACGTTCGAGGCGGAGGTTGCGAAGCCGTATCGCATTCCGTCGGCCTCGATGGAGACGACCCTCCAATAGCACTGACCTACTGGCCGCCCACCCGGCTCCGGATCTTCTGAAGCTCGCAAGCTTCACTGCAGCGGGCCTTTGACCGCGATCGACGCCAGCCGCTCGCGATAGCCGAGCTTGAGGTTCAAGGCTCGCATCGCGTCGTTTCCCTCCTGCGTGTAGGTCACGAGCCGCTGATAGCCGGCAGCGGCTGCCCACGCGAGCTGCTGACGCTTGAGCGCCTCGGCAACCCCGCGTCGCCGGTGAGTCCGGAGAACGCCGGTCAGCTCGTGCTCGAGGACATCGGGTAGCGCGGCGAGCGGCGCGAGCGTCGCGAAACCGACGACCTGCTCGCCCTCCAGAGCGACGTGGATCGTCCGGCCCTCCATCTCGGCGAGCCAGCGCTCGTACGGGGCCGCCTCGATCTCGGCATCGAGCGCCATGTCCGGTGTTGCGTCGACGGCGACGGCGTACACGCCTGCAAGACGCTCCGGCGCGAGCTCCTCCAGCACGATCCCGGAAGGTGGGTCGGGCGGCTCCTCGGCGCCGAGCTCACGGATCTGCTCGACCTCGCGTCCGATCTCGACGAAGCCGCGATGCTGGACGAAGGCCAGGGACGCGTCGTCGTCGCCGTCGACCCGGCCATAGAGCGCCTCGAGCCCGAGCGCTCGGCGCCTCGTCCGAACACACCGCCAGCAACCCCGAGCCGATCCCGCGCCGCCGCGCGCCCGGGAGCACGCGCACCATCGTGAACGCACACCCCGCGAGGCTCGACTCCTTCACGACGGCGTATCCAGCCTCCCCCGAGAGGAAGAGGCGGCCGCTCGGGTCGTCGCGCAACTCGGTGGCGGTGACGGGCTCCCCGGGCTGGACGGCGTTCTTGATCGACGCGCAGAGCGCGAAGTCGGCGTCGGTCTCCGCGCGGCGGATCATCCCGACCTCTTCAGCTTGCCGTGCCGCTTGGCGTAGATCTCGCCACGCGAGAACACCCAGTGTCCGAGCGGGATGCAGACCGCTCCGATCACGAGCAACGGCCACACGTCCGCCCACGCGATGCCGACACCGTCGAGGATCGACCGCCGGATCCCACGTAGCGCGTAGGTCGCGGGCGAGATCTTCGCGATCCACTGCATCCACTGCGGCAGCACCGACACCGGGTAGTAGACGCCCGAGACGACGAGCAGCATCCCCTGCGCCACGAAACCGAGCTGGGCTCCCTTCTCCGGCGAGATGAGCGGCAGGACGGCGGTCATCATCCCGATCCCGAAGAACGAGATCGACGCAACGAGGAGCAGCAAGAGTGCCGCGGCAAAGTTCGCCGAGCTAAACGAGAGGCTGAAGAACAACGCGACGACCGCGAACAGGAGCACCGCGCGGACAAGCCCGTAGAGCACCGCGAACAGCCCGCTGCCGCCGAGGTGCATCGCCCGCGAGAGCGGCGCCATGAATGTGTACTCGATCGTCCCCTCCCACCGCTCCCAGGCCACCGTTTCGGTGATGAACTCGAAGATGATCCCGAGGTACGCCCACACGACTGCGCCGATCAGCAGCGTCGTCGTCGCCCGGTTGACGTCGATCGTCCCACCGGACGCCTTGATCCCTTTCGCGATGAAGACGATCGTCAGAGTGTTCGCGATCGTCCAGACGAAGAACGCGAGATCCCACCAGATGTAGCGCCGGGTGAGATAGAAGTTCCGTTCGACGATCCCGCCCAGACCGATCAATTCGTGGCGAACTCCTGTCAGTCGCGGCTTCTCGATCGCGCTCATGCGAACACCTCCCTGTCGTCGTCTTGGTCGTCGACCTCGTCCTCGAACGTCCGCCCGGTCGCCGCGAGAAACGCCTCCTCGAGCGTCTCCGCGCCGTAGCGATGGCGGAGCTCGTCCGCCGGCTCGAGCGCGAGCAAGCGGCCACGGTCGAGGATTCCGATTCTTTCCGCCAGCACCTCGGCCTCCGCCAGATCGTGCGTGCAGAGCAGGATCGTCGCGTCGTGCACTTCCCGCACCTCGCGGATGAACGCCTGCACCTCGAGCTTCGAGCGAGGATCGAGGCCGGTGGTCGGCTCATCGAGCAGGAGCAGCACCGGCGACGTGAGGAGCGCCCGCGCAAGCGCAACCTTCTGCTGCATCCCACGCGACAGCGCCTCCATCGGCTCGCCTCGACGCTCTGCCGGGAAGCCGACCCGCGCGAGGATCTCGGGGATCTTGTCGCGGGTGTCGCTCGCCGTCAGCCCGTAGAAGCGGGCGGCGTAGCCGAGGTTCTCGGCCGACGACATCTTCTTGAAGAACGACGCCTCGACCGAGACACGCGTCACCAGCCGCTGCACGGCCTTCGGCTCAGCGAAGACGTCATGGCCGAAGACGTGCGCCGTTCCCCCGTCTCCGAGCAGGAGCGTCGACAAGAGTCTGACGAGCGTCGACTTGCCCGAGCCGTTCTGGCCGAGGATCGCAACGCACTCGCCACGCGCGATCGTGAACGTGACGCCGTCGAGTGCCGGCACGCGGCGGTGCGCGAACCGGCCGGCTTTCTTGTCCTTGCGGCGGAACTCCTTGCGAAGCTCCCGCACCTCGACGGCGGGCTGACCTTCCTTCATCTGAGTGCTCCTTCGAAAACGTGACTAGGACCGTGAAAAGAAGAGGCTCCGCAAGGCAGGCCTCGGCAACGGGTGACCTAGACGTGGAGCTGCATCAGGTGGGGGAGGCTACCAGACGCGCGGGACGATTTGGGCGGTTCGCGTTTGCAGCGAGCCGAACGAGACGCTACGGTTGTGGTAGGCCGGGTCGTCGAAGACCCGCGCCGGGGCTGTGTCGCCTCAGGACTCCATTGGGAGACCTGGGGCTTTTTTGTTGGTCCAAAGCGAGGAGAGAGGTATGACGAAGATCGAGGCAGTGGTCGTCCGCGACCGGGTCGAGACCGTCATGGACGCCGTCGAGGAGCAGACCGGCCACGTCGGCGTCACGGTCATCGAGGCGGTCGGTCACGGCCGGCAGCGCGGCATCACACACGAGTACCGGGGGCGCGTCTTCGAGTCGCGCTTCCTGCCGAAGGCGTACCTGATCTTCGTCGTGCGCGACGAGATCGCAGGCGCCGTCCAACACGCCATCGTCGACGCGGCCCGGACGGGCCACGAGAACGGCGACGGCATCTGCTGGGCATCACCCGTCGCCGACGTCATCCACAACAGGACCGGAAAGCCGATCGAGGAGGTGGAGCTGGTATGACAAACAAAGAGCTGCTGTACGCCACGAGCACGATCTGGGTCGTGATCACCGGCGTGCTCGTGATCTTCATGCAGGCGGGCTTCGCCTTCCTCGAAGCCGGGCTGACGCGGATGAAGAACGTCGGCCACATCGCGGCCAAGAACGTCCTGATCTTCGCGATCGCCTCCATCGTCTACTACCTCGTCGGCTTCGGATTGGCGTTCGGCGACGGTGGCTCGAGCTTCGTCGGCGGGTCGGGCTTCCTACCGTCGGTGAACGAGCTGCTCTCCATCGGCAAGTCACCGTTCTCCTGGTTCAGTGAGATCCCCGGAGCCGCGGGATACCTGTTCGAGGTGGCGTTCGCCGGTGTGTCGCTCGCAATCGTCTGGGGAGCGATGGCCGAGCGGACTCGGCTCTGGGTCTACTTCGTGTTCGGCGTCGTGTTCACGGTTATCTACTCCGTCGTCTCGCACTGGATCTGGAGCCCGGACGGGTGGCTGTTTAAGAGAGGCATGCAGGACTTCGCCGGCTCGACAGTCGTCCACTACCAGGGGGCTCTGGCAGGGCTCGCGGGAGCGATCCTGCTCGGGCCGAGGATCGGGAAGTTCGGCCCTGACAAGAAGCCGAACGCGATCCCGGGGCACAACATGGCGTACACGACGCTTGGTGTGATCATCCTCTGGTTCGGCTGGTTCGGCTTCAACCCCGGGTCGACGCTCAGCGTCCGCTTCGGCGGTGTCGGCTTCTTCTCGTACGTCGCACTGAACACGAACCTCGCGGCGGCAGCAGGCGTGCTCGGAGCGGTCGTCACGTCGTGGATCGTGATCAAGAAGCCCGATCTGTCGATGATGCTGAACGGCGCGATCGCCGCGCTCGTGGCGATCACGGCGGCCTGTGCGTTCGTCGCCCCGTGGGCTGCGATCGTGATCGGCTTCGGTGCCGGTGTGATCGTCGTCTTCGGCGTCCTCTTCGTGGAGAAGATCGGCCTTGACGACCCTGTCGGTGCGGTCGCCGCACATGGCATGTCGGGGCTTTGGGGAACGCTCTCACTCGGGTTCCTCACGATGCCGAGCCTCGCCAAAAACCTGGCCACCGGCAGCGGCGGCCTGTTCTACGGCGGTGGCTTCCACCAGCTCGGCGTGCAGGCGCTTGGTCTGGCCGCGGTCGGCGCCTTCACATTCGCAGCCTCCTTCGTCGTCCTCTGGCTGATGAAGGTGACAGTTGGCATCCGCACCGAGCCGGAGATCGAGTCCGCAGGTCTCGACGTGTCGGAGCACGGCATGTGGGGCTACCCCGAGTTCTACATTCCGGTTCCGGGTGGCTACGGCACCGAGTCGCACGGGCAGCTCGGCTCCCACGGGCCGCGGCCGGTGACAAGCGCTACGCCCGCGCCGGCGAGCGGTTAGGCGAGCTCAGGCGGATTGGGGTCGGTTGGTCACGGCCCCGATCCGCCTGATGTCGGGCGCGAGCAGCATCCAGATCGAAAGGGCGAGCGCGCAGGCCGTCATGCCGTACAGCACGTGCCGCTCCCCGGCGACGGCGATCAGCGGCCCGGTGAGCGCAAACCCGAGCGGCATCCCGGCCAGCGACCCCATCCAGTCCCACGCGCTCACGCGCGAGAGCACCTCCTCCGGGATCTCGCGCTGCATGACCGTGTCCCACGTTGTCACGAAGATCCCGACGCCGATTCCTTCCACTGCGTACGAGCTGCAGATCAACCCGAGCGGCGCGGTGAACGCGAGCAGCAAGGGCGAGAAGCTCGTAATGGTGAACAGGATCGCCGCGACGAGCACCGGCCGTTTCAAGCGGACGACGATGACCACGGCACCGCCGAGCGCCATGCCGACAGCAAAGCTGGCGCTGATCAACCCCCAGGCCGTTGCGCCGCCAAGCGACTCGCGAGCGACGATCGGGCCGATCACGTCGAACGGCGCGACGTAGAGCATCAGAAACAGCGAGATGTTGAGGATCGTCATCCATACCCAGGGACGGCTCCGGACCTCTCTCCACCCGATGGCCAGTTCATGCAAGAACGCTGCCCGCGCATCGCTCGAAACGCTGTTGGTGTGCATCAACGCCAACGCAGCCGCGCTGACCGCGAACGTGGCGCTGTCGAGGCCGATCGCTGTTCCCGGCCCGATAGGACGAGTACGCCGCCGACAGCTGCGCCGCCAATCGCCGTGATGCTCCGCGTGATCCCGAGCAGGCCGTTCGCGCGTCGCAACTCGTCGGCCGGCAACAACTCCGGGATCAGCCCAGTCGACGCCGGCGAGAAGAAGGCCATCGCAGCGCCGTAGATCACGCTCAGTCCGATGAACACCCAGAGCGTCGCGTGCCCGGTGCCAATCAGGACGGCGAGTGTTGCCTGGATCGCCATTCGTACGCCGTCGGCGGCGAGCATCAGCCTCCGCCGTGACAGTCTGTCGGCCCACACACCGCCGATCAGGACAAGCGCGACGAGCGGCAGCGCCCCGGCCGCCAGCACGATCCCCAGGTCGGCGCGGGAGTTGGTGGTCTCGAGAACAGCGAACGAGAGTGCCACCGCGAACAGGCCGTCCCCGAAGAGCGAAACGAACTGGCCGACAAACAGCAGCCGAAAGTCGCGATACCGAAGAGCGCCCACCGCCGCCGAGCCTATCCGGCGGTGGGCGTCTCATCATGAAAGGGCGGCCGTTGGGTCGCCCTCGGGAGGCGAGGGCGCGGCCAGCCTCGCCTCTACGCGAGCAGGAACGTGACGGTCACCGACGCGGTCGTGTCTTGCGGACCACTGACAACGGGCGTCGCAGAGTCGGCCGCTGCGGCCTTCGCGTACGGCTGTGGCACCGAGACGTTGCCCCCCTCGACGACCGACGCCACCGCACCGAGTGTCTGACCCGCAGCCTTCGCCAGCACCTCGCCACGCGCCCGCGCGTTCGCGACCGCCTCCGCAAGGGCCTTCTGGTACTGCGTCTCGAGATCGCCGAGCAGCGGCGACGGCCCGTAGATCTGATTCGCCCCGGCGCCGACCGCTGCGTCGATCGTCGCACCGGCGGCCGCGAACGTCACAGTCGCCGACACCGTGTTCGACGCGGCATAGCCGGTCAACTGGCCGTTGTCGCCATAGGTCGGAGAAAGCGACACGGATTGGGTCGTGATCTCCCGCGCGCCTGCCTTCTCGAGGGCATCGATGACCTGCTGCATCTCGCGCGCGTTCTGCGCCAGAGCCGCTTTCGCAGACGGATTCTGGATCTGTACGCCGAAGGAGACGGTCGCCTTCGTCGGGATCGAGGTCGCGGTGCCCGTTCCCGAGACCGTGATCGTGCGCGGTGTGTCAGCGGCGGTCGGCGTACCTGCGGCGTGCGAGCCGTCCGGTCGGGCGACGCCGGCGATGGCCGCGGCGGCAAGAAGGAGGAGAGCGACAGCTGCGAGACGTTTCATGTGGGAGCCTCCGAGGGTCGGTGTGCTCCATCTACGCCGCAGCCCGGCGTCGCGTCACATCGCCTAGAGGTTGTCACCGAAGCGCTGCCGGGCTTCGGCCAGCGCCTCGCGCACGCCGCCGGGCCCCGGCGCCGGCCGGTGAGCCGGCATCGCGGGAGCCACGAAGCTCCCGTCCCGCACCTGCTCGGCCACCTGCTCGTGGGCGTCGCGGAACGGAACGCCCACGACCACCAGCGCCTCGGCTGCATCGGTCGCGAGGAGCAGCGGATCGGATGCAGCCTCGGCGAGCCGCTCGCGGTTCACCTCGAGACCGCTGACGAGCACCATCAGCGCCTGCAACGCGCCTCGCACCTCGCGGCGGGAGGCGAAGACCGGCCCCTTGTCCTCCTGCAGATCGCGGTCGTAGGCGAGCGGTAAGCCCTTCACCGTTGCGAGGAGGCCCGTGAGCCGGCCTATCGCCATCCCAGCCTTGCCGCGCACGAGCTCGGCGACGTCCGGGTTCAACTTCTGCGGCATCATCGACGACCCCGTCGCGGCAGTCTCCGGCAGCCGAACGAAGCCGAACTCCGATGTCGCCCAGATCACGATCTCCTCGCCGATGCGCGACAGATGCGTGAAGAGCACGGCGGCTGCGTACAGGTAGTCGAGCGCGAAATCGCGATCGGCGACGGCATCGACTGAGTTGCGCATCTGGCCTGACGGTGGCGGCAACGCGAGTGTCGAGCCGGCAAGCGCGCCCGCGCCGAGCGGGCTCTCGGCCGCAGCTTCGGCGGCATAGGCGAACCGGGTTCGGTCGCGATCGAGCATCTCGACCCACGCAAGCAGATGGTGGCCGAGCGTCACCGGCTGGCCACGCTGCATGTGCGTGTAGCCAGGCATCACCGTGTCTGCCTCCGTCTCGGCAAACGAGAGGACTACGAGCGCGAGCGCGTCGATCTCCTCCCGCGCCTCGGCGCAGGCATCGAGCGCGTAGAGCCGGAAGGCCGCGGCCACCTGATCGTTGCGCGAGCGGCCGGCGTGAATCTTCCGTCCTACCTCGCCGAGCAGCCGCTCGATCGCGGAATGGACGTCCTCGTCGGAGTCGAGATACAAGGCCGGATCCTGGGCGATCTCGGCGAGCCTGCCCTCCACCTCGTCCAGTTCGTCATCGGAGAGCAACCCGGCTGCGTGCAAGCGACCCGCGTGCTCAGCGGTCGCCTCGCAGTCGTACGGGAGCAGCTCCGCGTCGTCGGCGCGCAAGAACTCCCACACCGCCGGGTCGAGCGCGCCCTCCACCCGACCTGCCCAGAGACTCATATGGTCCTCGACCCCGTAGGGGCGAGGCTTGCCTCGCCCTCGCTGGCATGCGTCGCTCCACGCGCCCGAGTGCGGGCTGCCGCGAGCTCCGTCTCCAGCGACGAGATGCGGATGAAGCCCTCCGCTGCGTCGTGCGGGAAGGTCTCGCCGGTGCCATACGAGGCAAGCTTCTCGGCGTAGAGCATGTGCTCGGAGCGGCGCCCGGTGACGATGGCCGCATTCGGCTGCAGCGACAGCCGCACCTCGCCGGTGACGAGCTCCTGCGTCTTGTCGACGAACGCGTCGATCGCCTCACGTGCCGGGCTGAACCACAACCCCTCGTAGACGAGCTCCGTCCAGCGCTGTTCGAGGCCGCGCTTGATCCGCGCCTCGTCCTTTGTCAGCACGATGTCTTCGAGCGCGGAGTGCGCGGTGATGAGCGCGATCCCGGCCGGCGACTCGTACACCTCGCGGCTTTTGATGCCGACGGCGCGGTTCTCGATCATGTCGATCCGGCCGATCCCGTAGGCGCCAGCGAGCCCATTCAGCTTCGAGATCAGCCCCGCGAGCGGCAGGTCCTCACCGTCCAGCGTCACGGGAACACCGTGCTCGAAGCCGACCACGATCTCGGCCGGCTCCGGCGCGGAAAGCGGATCCGACGTGAGGGCGTACGGCTCGTCCGGCGGCGCGTTCCACGGATCCTCGAGCGCGCCGGCCTCGATCGCACGGCCAAAGAGGTTCTCGTCGATCGAGAACGGCGAGGCCTGCGTCTGCACGACCGGGATCCCCTTGGCGATCGCATAGTCGATTTCCTCGTCGCGCGTCCAGACCTTGTCGCGCAGCGGTGCGATGACCCGGACGCCCGGGTAGTGCGCCTTGAAGGCGAGCTCGAAGCGAAGCTGGTCGTTGCCCTTCCCGGTGCAGCCGTGCACGACAGCCTCGGCACCGAGCTCGAGCGCGATCTCGGCAACCGCCTGCGCAATTACGGGTCGGGAGAGCGCGGAGACGAGCGGGTACTTGCCTTCGTAGAGCGCGTTCGTCTTGATCGCCCTCGCGCACTGGTCGTTTGCGAACGCGTGCTTGCGATCGATCAGGACGACGTCGTCGGCGCCGGCGGCCTTGCCGCGCGCGACGGACTCCTCGAGATCGAACTCCTGGCCGACATCCACGATCACGGCGACGACCTCGTCGAACCCGTACCACTCCTCCTTCAGCCAGGCCACGATGCAACTCGTGTCGAGGCCCCCTGAATATGCAACGACAGCGATCCGAGGCACGGCTACGCGGCTCCTTCCACAAGATGACCCGTCAGCTCGTCCCGCAGGCTCGCTGCGGACGTCCCCTCCCTGACGGCGATGAAGATCGAGTTGTCGCCCGCGAGCGTACCGGCGATCCTCGGGTGCCCGCCTTCGTCGATCGCCTGCGCAAGCGCGTTCGCGTAGCCCGACGGCGTCGTGACGATGACAAGCCCTCCGGTGGCCTCGGTCGAGATCGCATAGCGCCGCATCGCGGCGTGGATCGCGTGCAGGCGATCGAGATCCTCGCTGCCCGGCGGTGCATAGATCAGCCTGCCGCTCGGCGCTCGAACCTTCATGAGACCGAGCTCCGAAACGTCCCGCGACACGGTCGTCTGCACCACGTCGTGTCCCGCCTCGCGAAGCGCCGCGGCGAGCTCGCTCTGCGTCGAGATCGCATGCGCCTGGACGAGCTGGAGGATCGCGGCCTGTCGCTCCCGTCGGTTCATACTATGCGGGAGTCTAGCGAAATATGCATTGATGTCCTCATGCTGTCGGCTGAACGGCCACGATCTCGAGCACGGCTGGGATCCCGGCGAAGTCGGCCGAGTTGCAGGTGTAGAGCGGCAACTCCGCGCTGAGAGCGGTCGCCGCAATCAGCAGGTCGAATGCCCGTCTGCCGGGTGCTTTGCGACCGGCCGACACGACCGCAGCGTAGATCCGCCCGTATGCCCGCGCTGTTCCCGCGTCGATCGGAATCGGTTCGAACGTGGCCTCGACGCGTTGGAGCCGGTCTTGCCGGCGCGCCCTCTCGTCAGGGTCGGGCGTTGCATGAGGGCCGGCAGCGAGCTCGGCGAGCGTCACGGCCGAGATCGCGAGTTCGAGCGGCAAGCTTGCGGGGTCGATCCGCTCGAGATCGATGACAACGGAGGTGTCGACGAGTCCCCGCGCGTGTCTCGTCTCAGGCATCCGGCAGCGGACTCTGATCGACGATGGCGTCGACGTCGCTCCGGAACCGATCGCGATCGACCCTCGGAGCGCCCCGGAAAGCGGCGCTCACGGCATCGACCGGGACGAACGCCCGCTCTCGGAGCGGGATCAACTCGCCTACCGGCACGCCGTTGCGCGTCACGAGGAACGATTCGCCCCGGTCGAGAGCGCGCATCACGTCCCCGCTCTCGTTCCGCAGCTCGCGCTGGGTCAGTTCCCTCATGCTAGCCTAGTGTAGCACGCGTGCTACTCGGTGCGAAATTCGTGCTCGGAACACCAAGCAAACTACGACGCCAGCACCGCGCCGACAACGCCGAGTGCTTCCTCGACCTCCGCGGGGCCCACGACGAGCGGGGGGGTTAGCCGCAATACGTCTGGGCCCGCGGAAAGGACGAGGAGGCCGTGGTCACGGCAGGAGTCCACCACCGCTGCCACGGGTCTGTCGAGCGTCACTCCGAGCAGAAGGCCTTCGCCTCGCACCCCGGTCACGCCCGGCATCGCTGCGAGCCCAGCGGCCAACTCCGCGCCGCGGTCACGCACATTCGAGAGAAGATCGTCGTCAATCGCATCCACGACTGCGCACGCTGCCGCGCAGCACACAGGGTTGCCGCCGAAGGTCGAGCCGTGATCGCCGGGGGCGAACCCGCGGGGGGCACTGTCGGCTACGAGCAGCGCACCGATCGGCAAGCCGTTCCCGAGGCCCTTGGCAAGCGTGACGAGATCCGGTTGGAGGTCGAACCGCTCACTCGCGAGGAACGTCCCGGTGCGACCGACGCCGGTCTGGATCTCGTCCGCGCACAGCAACGCACCGGACTCGGCGGCGATCTCTGCTGCCGCCGCGACGAACTCCGGCTCGAGCGGGATGACCCCGCCCTCGCCGAGAATCGGCTCGAGGAGAACGAGAGCCACATCAGCAGAGGGCGCGATCGTCGCCTCCAGCGCCTCGATGTCGTTCGGCGGTGCGAACGAGACACCAGGCACGAGCGGACCGAATCCCTCCCACTTCGCCGGCTGCCCCGTCGCGGAGAGCGCGCCATAGGTCCGGCCGTGGAAGCCGCCTTCGAGTGCGACGACCCGCGTCCGCCCTGTTGCTTTCCTCGCATATTTCAAGGCAGCTTCGACTGCCTCCGCGCCGGAATTGCAGAAGAACGCCTGCGCCCCTCCGACCCTTCCCGACAGCAGGCCAGCTAGCCGGGCCATTGGCTCCGTGAAGTAGAGGTTCGACGCATGCCAGAGGCGGTCGAGTTGCCCGTGAGCCGCCGCGAGAGGCGCGGGGTGACGATGCCCGAGGCCCACAACAGCCACGCCGGCGACGAAGTCCAGATAGCTCCGGCCCGTGTCGTCCCAGAGCCGGCAGCCCTCGCCCCGGACGAACGTGACAGGTGCGCGAGCGTAGGTCGGGAGAAGCGGCGCGTCCGTCGTGTGCAACTGGGCCGTCACACGGTCACCTCGGTCACGCCGATCGTCGCTCGAACGCCGTGGCGGGCAGCGCGGATTGCCGCGATCAGCTTGGGGACGATCCCCCCATCGAACGCGCCGCGGTCGAGCATCCGGTCGGCGTCGTCCGCGGGCAGCGCCGTGACGACGCCGCCGTCGACAAGCACACCGCGCACGTCGGTGATGAAACTGATCCGATCGGCTCCGAGCCCGATGGCCAGCGAGGCAGCAGCCTCGTCGGCGTTGACGTTGAGCGGGCCGATCGCGAGCGGTGCGACCACCGGGATCTTGCCCGCGGCAAGCGCCTCAACGACCTGCGTCGGCGCGGACGGCAAGGGGTCGCCGACAAGGCCGAGCGCCACGACCCGTGTGGCGCGAAGCCCGATCTCGTCGCCGGCGAGGCCGACAGCAGCCGGGCCGATCGCCGCGCAGATCTCCGCGTTGACGCGAAGCATCGCCTCGCGGACGACCTCGAGGCCGGCGGCGCTCGTCACGCGTCGGCCCCCGATGAACTCCACCGTTAAGCCGCGCCGTTCCATCTCTGCCGAGATCTGCGGCCCTGCCCCGTGCACGACGATCACCTCGTGTCCGGCGGCCGCGAGCGCAAGCGCGTTCGCCGCTGCATCAGCGGCCACCCGCCCACCGACCTTCAGGACGATGCGGCCACTCACGTCGTGTACTCCGCGTTGATCCGGACGTACTCGTACGACAGGTCGCTCGTCAGGTAGCTGGCGCGGCCGGAGCCGAGCCCGAGATCGAGCTCGATCGTGCAAGTCGTTCCCGACACGTCCGGCTCGACGTCCTGCGGAGCACCCGCGCGTAGGACGACGCTCCCGTTGTACGAGAGGTTGACGCGACTTGCGTCGATGTCGGCGTAGCTGCCGTTGTGCGGCGCGGAGCCGGCGGCCATCAGCACGCGGCCCCAGTTCGCGTCGTGCCCGAAGAGCGCGGTCTTGACGAGCGGCGAGGTCGCGATCCGGCGCGCAATGGCTCTTGCTTGGAGGTCGTCGACAGCGCCCGAGACGTCGATCTGTGCCAGCACCGTGACGCCCTCGCCGTCCGCCACGATCTGACGCGAGAGATCGCGGCACACCTCGAGCAGCGCCCCGGCGAACGCAGTCTCGGTCTCGGCGCTGCGCTCGACGCCACTCGCGCCATTCGCGAGCAGCAGCACGCTGTCGTTCGTCGAGCACTCGCCGTCAATAGAGATCGCATTGAACGTCTCGTCGACCGCCGGCCGGAGGAACTCGATCGGCTCGCCGGCCACGAGCGGGTAGTCGGTCGTCACGACCGCGAGCATCGTCGCAAGGTCGGGATGGATCATTCCCGCCCCCTTCGCCATGCCGCCGACGGTAAAGCCGTGCGTCGTGACGGCAGCCGTCTTCGGGCGGGTGTCGGTGGTCATGATCGCCTCAGCTGCCGCCTCGCCACCCTTCGCCGAGAGCAGCGGCACGGCATCGGCAATTCCAGCGAGCAGCTTCTCCATCGGCAACCGGACGCCGATCACGCCCGTCGACAGCACGAGAACCTCCTCGGACGCGAGACCAAGGAGTGCGGCCGTGTGCGAGGCGGTGGCGCGCGCATCCGCAAGCCCGCCCTCGCCGGTCGCCGAATTCGCGACACCGGAGTTGACTACGACTGCCCGCGGCTCGGACACCGCGAGGTGCTCCCGATTCAACGTGAGGCATGCAGCCTGCACCTTGTTCCGGCTCAGCATGCCGGCGCCCACACACGGTTCGGTCGAGTGCACGAGCGAGACATCGGCCTTGCCCGACGGCCGGATCCCCGCGCTGACGCCCGAGGCAACGAACCCTTTGGCAGAGGTCACGCTCATACAAGAACTCCGGGGAGCCGCAGGCCTTCCGTCTCGGCGAAGCCGAAGAGCAGGTTGACGTTCTGGATTGCCTGACCAGCTGCGCCCTTGCCGAGGTTGTCGAGCGCACAGATGACGATCGTCAGGTTCGTGAACGCGTCCTCGAAGATCCCGATCTCGGCCGTGTCCGTGTTCTGGACACGCGAGAGGTCGGGAGCAGCGCCATCGGGCAGCACCGAGACGACGTGGCTCGACGCGTAGAAGTCGGTGAGCAATTCGCGAAGATCGGGGCCGGTCGAGCGGACGTAGCAGGTGGCGATCAGGCCGCGTCGCACCGGCAGCACGTGGGGAGTCAGTGAAACGGCGAACCCGAGCGCTTGTGCGATCTCGGGCACATGCTGGTGCGAGCCGACCTTGTAGGGAGAGACGTTCTCGAGAACCGATCCCGCGTGCGTGATTGCTTTCAGCGATCGGCCGGCTCCGGTCATTCCCGATTTGGCATCGACGACGACGCCGGAAGGGTCGATCGCGTGTTTCAACGGACCGAGCGCGAGCAAGGCAGCCGTTGCGTAACAGCCGGGGTTCGCTATGAGGCGGCCAACGGGCGGGACAAGCTCGGGCAGGCCATAGCTCCACTCGGAGAGCTCCTCAGGGCGGGGATGGGAAAACCCGTACCAGCGCTCGTAGAGGGACGAATCCGTCAGGCGGTGCGCCCCCGAGAGGTCGATTACGACACCCTTGGCGGGAGGCACGAGAGCAGCTGCATCCTCGTGCGGCTGGCAGAGGAGAACGATGTCCGCGCCGGAGGCCAGCGCCGCTTCGTTGGTGATGAATTGCGGCACGCGACGGCCGCCGTTCCGGTTCAAGCGCGGATCAAGTGCCACCGCGTCTTGGCCGGCCAGCGAGTCGGAGCCGACCGCGTGCAACTCGAGCTCGCGGTGCGCAAGCACCCTGTCGAGCACTTCCTGCCCGGTATAGCCGGAGGCGCCGATGATCGAGACGTAAGCCATCTTACGCATATTATGCTGTTTTCCGTACTCTTATGCGTGAGTCGGTCGTCGCCGACTTCGGCAGAAGGCAGCGGAACCGCCGCAGGGCGGCTGGGGGATCGGCGAGCAACGCCGCGGCCCGAGCCGACCCGGTCGCACGTTGATGCCGCTCCAGCAGCCTGAGGAGCAACTCCTCGTCCTCCTGCTCCAGCTCGACGAGCTCCACGAGCTCCGGGTTCACGAGGCGCTCGTCCGGGTCGAGTAGGAAGCATTCGCCCCCGGTCATTCCGGCTCCCACATTCCGGCCGTGCGGGCCGAGAACGACCACGGTCCCGCGCGTCATGTACTCGCAGGCGTGGTCGCCGACGCCTTCGACAACAGCGACAGCGCCGGAATTGCGAACCGCAAACCGTTCTCCCGCGGAGCCGGCGCAGAACAGCTCGCCTCCGGTCGCGCCGTAGAGCAGGGTGTTGCCAGCAAGGCACGGGTCGCCGGCGTCGCCGTGCGGTGGCGAGATCACGATACGCCCCCCACTCATGGACTTGCCGACATAGTCGTTCGCCTCGCCCGTGAGATCAAGCTCGACGCCTGCGGTGAGGAAGGCGCCGAAGCTCTGGCCGGCCGAACCCTCGAACCGCGCCCGCACTCGACCTTCGGGTGGCTGCGATCCGTGCGCACGGGCGATGACGCCGCCGAGCCGCGCGCCAACCGCACGATCCGCGCTGGTGATCGCGTAGCCGAGATCGACGAGACGCGTCTCGTCCACGGCCACGCGACCCGTCGCGGCTAGCAACGCGCCGAGCCGGTCGCCGGGGCGATCGACATGTTCTCCGGCATACCGGTGTGCGCCCGAGCCGGCGCGGAACAGAAGCGAGCGCAGATCGAGCGAGTCGGCGCACTGGTCGCCCGTGCGGCGCTGGCGGAGGCACTCCACATGCCCGATCGCCTCGTCGAACGAGCGCAATCCGAGCGACGCGAGCAGCTGCCGCGCCTCCTCGGCGACGAAGCGCAGGTACGCCTCGACCATCTCAGGCGTCCCTGCGTACTTCGCACGCAGCTCGGGCTTCTGCGTCGCGATCCCGACCGGGCACGTGTCGAGGTGGCAGGAGCGCACCATGAGACAGCCCTCGGCGAGCAGCAGCGCAGTGCCGAACGAGAACTCGTCAGCCCCGAGCAGCGCGGCGACGACGACGTCGCGACCGGTCTTCATGCCGCCGTCGACGCGGAGGCGGACGCGCCCTCGCAAGCCGGAGGTAACGAGCGCCTGCTGGGTCTCGGCGACGCCGAGCTCCCACGGGGCTCCCGCATGCTTGATCGACGGCAGCGGGCTCGCGCCGGTGCCACCGTCCGCCCCCGCGATATGGATCACGTCCGCATGGGCTTTCGCGACGCCGACGGCAACCAGGCCGACTCCACGCTCGGCAACCAGCTTCACCGAGATGTCGGCTTCGGGGTTCACCTCGTGGAGGTCGAAGATCAGCTGCGCGAGATCCTCGATCGAGTAGATGTCGTGGTGCGGTGGCGGCGAGATCAGCGAGACGCCGGCTTGCGTGTTCCGGATGCGGGCGATCTCGTCGGTCACCTTGTGCGCCGGGATCTGCCCGCCCTCGCCCGGTTTCGAGCCCTGTGCAACCTTGATCTGGAGCTCGCTGGCCGACGATGCGTACTCCGCCGTCACACCGAACCTGCCCGACGCGATCTGCTTGATCGAGGAGTTCCGCTCGTCGCCGTAGCGCTCCGGATCCTCGCCGCCCTCGCCGCAGTTCGACTTCCCCCCAAGCCTGTTGAGCGCGATCGCGAGGGTCTCGTGCGCCTCGCGTGAGAGCGAACCGTGCGACATCGCGCCGCTCGAGAAACGGTGGAAGATGGCCTCGGCGGGCTCGACCTCCTCCAGTGGGACTGCCGGACCAGCGGGGACGAGCTCGAGCAAGTCGCGCAGCTCGATCGGCTGACGCTCGTTGACGAGAGCCGCGAAGCGGTCGTAGAGCTCCGAACGCCCGGTCTTGGCCGCCCCGCGCAACGCATGTGCTGCTGCAACGCTCTCCTGCAGCGCCTCGACGACCTCGGGGCTCGTGGCGTGCGGCTCGCCGCCCTTGCGGAACTTGTAGAACCCGGGGTTCTCGAGCTCCGGCTTCGGGCCCAGGGACGCGACCAGGCGGCCAAGCGCCTGACGTTCGAGCCGGTCGAGCCCGATCCCTCCGACTGCCGAAGGTGTGCCGCCGAAGAACCTGTCGCAGAGCAGGCGGTCGAGCCCGATGACGTCGAAGAGCCTCGAGCCGCGGTAGCTCGCGACGTCGGCGATGCCCATCTTGGACATGACCTTGAGCACGCCCTCTTCGAGCGCGGCGAGCAGCCGCTTCTGCGCCTCTTCGGGCGTCGGCCGGTCGCCACCGACTTTGTCGTTCGCGGCCAGCGAACCCACTGTTTCGAGCGCCAGGCGCGGGCAGATCGCGTCGGCCCCGTAGCCGAGGAGAGTTGCGACCATATGGGTATCGCGCGGTTCGTCGCTCTCGACGACGAGTGCGCACTGCGTCCGCAGCCCGGCCTCGACGAGATGGGTGTGGGTGGCGGCGAGCGCGAGCAACGAGGGGATTGCGGCACGGACGCCTCCGGCTGCGGCATCCGACACGCATACAAGCCTGGAACCGGCGCGGACGTGCGCTTCTGCCTCCGCAGCGATGCGGTCGAGCGCCGCAGCAAGACCTTCGATTGCCTCGAACGACGCATCGACGCGGTCGGGAGAGAGCGCCTCGAGACCGCTCGGGTAAAGCAGGAGCCCAGGAAGGACGGTCAATGTCGGCAACGGCCCCTCCGCGTCGAGCGGCGCACGCGGACCGAGCATCGTGGAAACGGACATCACCGTTCGCTCACGCAGATGGTCGATGGCTGGATTCGTCACCTGCGCAAACCGCTGCCGAAAGAAAGACGCGAGCGGGCGACCGCGGCCAGCCAACGGCGCGAGTGGCGCGTCGTCGCCCATCGAGTACACCGGGTCATGGCCGGTCTGTGCGATCGGCCGGAGCATCAGGCTGAGCTCCTCGCGCGTGTAGCCATGGAGCGCATGACGCGCCGTGAGGTCCGCCGGCTCCGTCACCACAAGCGGTGAACCGGCGTCGCGCCGGTCGACGCTCGCAGCGACCCACTCGGCGTAAGGCCGCCGCCGCGCGAGATCCCGCTTGAGTGCCGCGTCGAGCCGAAGCCCATGGGTGGCATCGACGGTCAGGAGTTGGCCGGGCCCGAGGCGCGCGCGCCGCACGCCCACACCCTCCGGCAGCGGAATCGCGCCCGCTTCGGACGACACCGCGACCAGGCCATCGTCTGTCACCGCGACGCGCAGTGGCCGCAGCCCGTTGCGATCGAGCGTCGCGCCGACGACATGGCCATCGGTGTAGACGAGGCCTGCAGGGCCGTCCCACGGCTCGACGAGCAGCGCGTGGTAGCGGTGCATCGCCCGCTCGGCCTCCTCGATCCGTGGATCGTTCTGCCAGGCCGGCGGCGCGAGCATCGTCAAGGCTTCGTTGACGTCGCGCCCTTGACGGACGAGCAGCTCGAGCGCGTTGTCGAGGATCGCCGAGTCCGAGCCGGTGTGGTCGATCGCCGGCCCGATCTCCTCCGCCTCGCCACGCGCCCGCTCACGCGCCTCCATCCAGGCGATGTTCCCCTCGATCGTGTTGATCTCGCCGTTGTGACAGAGCAGCCGGAACGGCTGTGCACGCTCCCAGCTCGGCTCGGTATTCGTCGAGAACCGCTGGTGGAAGATCGCGAACGGGACGGCGATCTCGGGATCGCGCAGATCCGGGTAGAACGCCCCGAGCTGCGTCGCAGCGCACAGCGCCTTGTAGGTGACGGTGCGGAACGACAGCGATGCCACGTAGAGGACGTCGCGAAACTGCTCCAGACGCCGGCGGGCGCGATGCGCTCGTAACTCTGCGTCGGGGTGCATCGAGGGCGCAAGGCGCAGCTGCCCGATCCGCGGCATGCTCGCGACAGCTGACGAGCCCAGGGCAGCTGGGGAAACAGGGACGTCGCGCCACTCAGTGGGCTCGAGACCTTCTGCGCGACACGCGTTCTCGACCAGCACACGCGTCGCAGGCTCGCGGGCGAACACCATGGCGAGACCGGCACCCGGTGCGCCGGTCAGCGCCGCCGTCAGCGGAATCAAGACGCCGGCGCCGTCCCCCGTCACACCGTCAGCCGCCCAAGCTCCTCGATGCGACACCGCTGCGAGACCGGCCAACGCGCGATCGAGAAGCTCACGTGAAGCGCGGCCCTTCGCATCGACTACCAGGCCGATGCCGCACGCATCGCGCTCCCGCGAGAGGTCGTCGAGCAGATTGGGGATACGCGTACAGGTCACAGCACCGGTCACCTCGGTCGAGGAAGAGAGCAACGGAGAATCGGTCTCCCGCGCTGTATGTGGGCTAGTCCGGCGGTGCGGGAGAACGAAGCCGGCTAGCGAGTACGCGGCGGCGCGAACGGGGCGAAAATCGCCGGAGCAGCTTTACCGTTCGTGGCCACGAGGTGCATCTGGCTTTGCAGAGTAAAGCAATAGGCGGCCCGTCGCAACCAACTACGGAGCTGGGGACAGGCTAGACCCTGTCCCCATCGCAATTTCCTTCTGCTTGACAGAGCGCACGACGGGCGGGCACACTGGCCTAGATGCTCTGCCGGCCTGTACCCGTACGCCTCACTGCCGATTCGGTAGCGGCGTCACACGGCACCGGCATCGAGCTCACGCTCATTCTCCCCGTCTAGGGGAGATGTCGCCTACGCGCCACAGAGGCGCACACGCCGACCGAACGGCAGCCGAAGTGTCGGCGCGGCCAGCACACTCGCGAATCAATCGAAGAGGATCGAGGCAACGTGACAGCACGACCGAGACAAGCGACACCTCCCCCGAGCTGCGGCAGAGGTAGCCTCGGAGGTCAGCCATGACGGAATCCACCAGGATGACCGGAGCAGATGCCGTCCTCCGCTCGCTCGAAGCGGAAGGCGTCGACGTCATGTTCGGCCTTCCCGGCGGCGCCATCCTGCCGCTCTACGACGCCATCGCGCGCGGCACCACCGTCCGCCACGTCCTCGCTCGGCACGAGCAGGGCGCCGGTCACATGGCCGAGGGATACGCGCGAGCCTCGGGCCGGCCGGGCGTCGCCCTTGCCACATCCGGGCCGGGAGCGACGAATCTCGTGACACCGATCGCCGATGCCTGGATGGACTCGACGCCGCTCGTCTGCATCACCGGTCAGGTGCGCTCGACGCTGATCGGAACGGACGCCTTCCAGGAGTGCGACATCACGGGCATCACGATGCCGATCGTCAAGCACTCGTGGCTCGTGCAGGACGTGAAGGAGATCCCGGCCGTTCTCAAGGCGGCGTTCCATATCGCGACGACGGGCCGCAGCGGGCCTGTGTTGGTCGACATCCCGCGCGACATCCAGGAGGCAGAGCTCGAGTTCTCGTATCCGGACGAGGTCGACCTTCCCGGCTGGCGCCCGCCGAGCAAGGTCCACCCACTGCAGATCCGCGAAGCCGCACGAGTCGTCGCGCTGGCTGAGAAGCCCGTCCTCTACGTCGGCGGCGGCACGCTCAACGGCGACGCCTGTGAGGAGCTACTTCACCTCGCAGAGGTCGGCCGGCTGCCGGTGATCACGACGCTGATGGCCAAAGGGGCATTCCCTGAGAGCCACGAGCTGCATTTCGGCTGGCCCGGCATGCACGGGCCGAAGTGGTCGAACCTGGCGATGAACACCTGCGACGTGCTCGTCGCGATCGGCGCGCGCTTCGACGACCGCGTCACCGGGAAGCTCGCGGCGTTCGCTCCCGGCGCCACGGTCGTTCACCTCGACATCGACCCGGCCGAGATCGGAAAGCTCCGCACGGCCGACGTGCCCGTCGTCGGCCCGCTGAAGAAAGCACTTACAGAGCTCGCGAGCGAAATCGAGCAGCACCGCGCTGACGGCGTCCCCGCGCCCGAAGCCTGGCTGCGAAAGATCGTCGAGTGGCGCGGGGAGTTCCCGCTCCGCTACGACCGGAGCGACGAGCTCAAGCCGCAGACGGTGATCGAGAAGCTGCAGGCGCTCACCGCCGGCGACGACACGATCTTCACGACCGGCGTCGGCCAGCACCAGATGTGGGCGATGCAGTACATCGTCAGCGAGCGGCCACGGACGTTCATCACATCAGGTGGGCTCGGGACGATGGGCTACGGGATCCCTGCCGCGATAGGCGCGAAGGCTGCACGGCCGGAGGCGACCGTCGTCTGCGTCGACGGCGACGGCTGCTTCCAGATGACGCAGCAGGAGCTCGCGACCGCCGTGCTCGAGAACCTCCCGATCGTCGTCGTCGTCGTCAACAACGGCTACCTCGGCATGGTGCAGCAGTGGCAGGACATGTTCTTCGCGGAACGGCGCTCGCAGGTGCACCTCACGCATCAGGTGCCCGACTACGCCATGCTCGCCCAGGCCTATGGAGCACTCGGGTTGACAGTCGAGTCGGAGGACGAGCTCGGGCCGGCGCTCGAGGAGGCGCTCGCCTGCGGCCGCACCGCAGTTGTCGACTGTCGCGTCGCCCAGTCGGAACAGTGCTTCCCGATGATCCCCGCAGGCGCCGCCGCGCTCGACATGGTCGAGTACGGCGAGTCAGTCGAGGCCAAGTAGGAATGACAGCATGAAGCACACGATCTCGGTTCAGGTGGAGGACAAGCCAGGCGCGCTCGCGCGGATCTCGACGATGTTCGCCCGCCGCGGCTTCAATATCGACTCGCTCGCCGTCGGCCCGACAGAACGTTCGGGCGTCTCGTGCATCACCTTGCGCGTCGACTGCGAACAGCACTCGCTCGAGCAGATCGAGAAGCAGATCCACAAGCTCGTCAATGTGCTGCGCGTGACTGAGCTCGTCCCAGGAGAAGCAGTGGAGCGTGAGCTGCTGCTGCTCAAGGTCGCTGCAGCCGCCGATCGGCGTGCCGAGCTCGTCGCCACCGCGGCAGCGCTTGGCGGCAGGGCGATCGATCTCGGCCAGGAGGCGATCGTCTTCGAGCTGACCGGGACACCTGAGGAGCTCGACTCGTTCCAGGAGCTCGCCCGGCCGCACGGCATCCAGGAGCTCATCCGCACCGGCCGGATCGGTATGTCACGGCCTTCAACACGCCGCACGTCACGCCGGCTCTCCGCAATCAACTAGAGGAAGGAACCGAACCGCATGGCAACCATCCTTCGCGACGGCGACCTGAGCCTGCTCTCCGGCAAGGTCGCCGTGATCGGCTACGGCGCACAGGGGCACGCGCACGCCCTCAACCTGCGCGACTCCGGGGTCGACGTCGTCGTCGGGCTGCGCGAAGGTGGCGCCTCCTGGCCCAAAGTAGAAGCCGCCGGTCTCGCGGTGGCGCCAGTCGCCGATGCCGTCCGAGGCGCACAGCTGGTCGCGATTCTCATCCCCGATCAGGTGCAGCCCGAGGTCTACGACCGAGACGTCGCGCCGAACCTCGAGCCTGACGCCGCCGTCCTCTTCGCACACGGCTTCAACATCCTGTACGAGCGCGTCCGCCCGAGCGAGAACCATGATGTGATCATGGTCGCGCCGAAGGGGCCTGGCGACGTTGTGCGACGCCTTTTCACGGAGGGTTACGGCACGCCGGCGCTGATCGCCGTCGAGCAGGATCCGAGCGGCCGAGCGCGCGACCTGGCTCTTGCCTACGCGGTAGGAATCGGGGCAGCGCGTGCAGGCATCCTCGAGACGACGTTCCGGGAGGAGACGGAAACCGACCTCTTCGGCGAGCAGGCTGTCCTCTGCGGCGGCACGGCCGAGCTGATCCGGGCGGGCTTCGAGACGCTCGTGGCGGCCGGCTACCAGCCGGAGTGCGCGTACTACGAGTGCCTGCACGAGGTGAAGCTGATCGTCGATCTGATCTACGAAGGTGGCCTGGCGCACATGCGCTCGGTCGTTTCCGATACGGCCGAGTTCGGCGACTACGTGAGCGGCCCGCGGGTGATCGACGGACGCGTGCGCGACGAGATGCGGAGCATCCTCACCGACATCCAGTCCGGCGCGTTCGCTCGTGAATGGGTCGCCGACATGGATGCGGGCGAAACTCGGTTGAAGACGATGCGGGCCGAGGCCGCCACGAGCCAGCTCGAGACCGTCGGCAAGGAGCTGCGCTCCCTCATGCATCGCACCACCGGCGCGGAGAGGTAGGTCACGTGTCCTCGGTCGACGTTCCCGTAGCACTGCTCGGCTACGGCACTGTCGGAGCGGCCGTCCATCGTCTGCTCGAGGAAAGTGCCGACGAGATCGAGCGCTCGACCGGGCATCGCCTCCGCGTCACCCGCGCGCTCGTGCGCGACACGACGGAGGAGCGCGGTTTCGACGCGGCAGACGGTGTGCTCACGGACGACTTCGCCGCGATCCGCGACGACCCGTCGATCGCAGTCGTCGCCGAGGTGATGGGCGGTGTCGAGCCGGCAGGCTCGTACGTCCTCGAGTTGCTGCGCGCCGGCAGGCCCGTCGTCACCGCAAACAAGCAGCTCGTCGCACGACGTGGCGCGGAGCTGTTCGAGGCGGCGGCAGCTGGTGGCGTCCAGCTCCGCTTCGAGGCGTCCGTCTGCGCGGCGATTCCCGTGATCAAGGTGCTGCGCGAGTCGCTCGTCGTGACCAACGTTCATCGCGTGCTCGGGATCGTCAACGGCACCACGAACTTCATCCTCAGCGAGATGGAGGCCGGCCGTAGCTACGCGGAGGCGCTCGCAGAGGCACAACGACTGGGTTACGCGGAAGCCGATCCGACCGACGACGTCGAGGGCATTGACGCGGCGGCCAAGATGGCCATCCTCGCCACGGTCGCGTTCGGGTCGCGCGTGCCGCTCGACGCGGTTTCGGCCGAGGGAATCCGTGGTGTCACGGGCGATCTCGTCACGGCGGCCCGCGCGCTCGACATGCGGGTGAAGCTGATCGGGCGAGCGACACTGCTGGACGGTCGAGTCGACGTCCGCGTCGGGCCGGCGTTCGTCGACGAGCGCCACCCGCTCGCCGCAGTCGACGGAGCGTTCAACGCGGTGATGCTGCAAGGCGATGCGATCCGCGAGATCACGCTCGAAGGGCCTGGCGCGGGCGGCATCGAGACGGCGTCTGCCGTCGTCGCAGACATGGTCTCCGTCGTCGGCACGACCGGCACCGGCTTCCTCCAGAGTGACCCGGTCTGGCGCACTCTCGAACAGCTGCCGGCAGGTGAGCTGCCGTCGCCGTACTACCTCCGTCTCGAGGTCGAAGACAAGGCGGGCGTCCTCGCCCGGATCGCCCACGAGCTAGCGGCGGCCAATGTGTCGGTTGCCCGTCTCGTCCAGCAACCCGGCGACGAACACGCCGTCCTCCACGTGGTCACCCACGAGACGCCCGCCGGGCAGGTCGCCGCTGCGCTCGCTGCAATCGGCGGGCTACCGGAGTCGCGCGGTGACGCACGAGCTCTCCCGGTCGTGTCCGATCGCGGCGTCGAAGAGCTCGGCTGGGCTTAACTGCGATTCTCGCTCTGCGAGAATCGCTAGGAAACCGTGACCGTGACGCTGATCGATAGGTATCGCGACCGCTTGCCGGTCAGTAGCTCGACGCCTGTGATCTCGCTCGGCGAAGGCTCGACCCCGTTGCTGAACGCGCCTCGGCTTTCGGAGCGCTACGGGATCGACCTGTGGTTGAAATGGGAGGCGTCGAACCCGACGGGCAGCTACAAGGACCGCGGCATGACCGTAGCCGTCTCGAAAGCCGTCGAGGAGGGCGCCGAGGCGGTGATCGTCGCTTCGACAGGAAACACCGCTTCGTCAGCCGCCGCGTACGCGGCCCGCGCCGGTATCTCGGCGATCGTGCTCCTACCTCAGGGGACGGTGGCATCCGGAAAGGTCGCGCAGTCGCGGATGTACGGCGCGCTCGTGATGGAAGTCGCCGGCAGCTTCGACGAGGCGCTCGCAGCCGCGCGCGAACTGGCCTCGCGCGGCTCCCACGCGCTCGTCAACTCGATCAACCCGTACCGGCGCGAAGGGCAGAAGACCGCCGTATTCGAGATCGTCGAGGAGTTGGGGCGCGTGCCCGACGCGATCTATCTCCCGTACGGCGGTGGCGGCAACACGACCGCATATGCGCAGGGGTTTGCAGAGCTCGGTGGGACGCCGTCGCGTCTCGTCGCAGCCCAGTCCGCAGATCGTTCACACACGATCGCGACTGCGATCCGGATCGCCGAGCCGGTCCACGCAGCGACCGCCACTGCGGCGGTCGCTGACACGCACGGTGGGCTCGTGACGCTCGCCGACGACGAGATCCTCGCCGCCTGGGCCGATCTGGCGAGAACGGAGGGCCTCTTCTGCGAACCGTCGTCCGCGGCGGGTCTCGCGGCGCTCGCGCATGCTCGACCTGCCGCCGGGGAGACCGTCGTCGCTGTCATCACGGGCCACGGGCTCAAGGACCCGACGAGTGCCGAGACCCACGCGCCGCCGCCTTTACGTGTCGCGGCCGATCCCGACGCGATCCTCCAGGCGACGCGATGAAGGTCCGCGCGCCGGCGACCTCGGCGAACCTCGGTCCCGGCTTCGACTGCGCCGCGGTCGCGCTCGATCTCTGGAACGAGCTCGAGGTCAGCAACGGCGCAGGCGTCGTCGTCGAAGGTGAGGGCGCCGGTGAACTGCCCGAGGACGACACGAATCTCGCGCTCAAGGCGTACGCGCTCTTGGCGCCGACCACCGGGAAGCACTTCCGTTTCCTCAACCGGATCCCACTCGAACGCGGCCTCGGGTCGAGCGCGGCTGCGATCGCTCTCGGCCTGGTCGCGGCCGGCTCCGGGCGACCTGCGGCCGAGCTCCTCGCTCTCGGCCACGTGCTCGAAAGCCACGAGGACAACCTCGGCGCCGCACTCGCCGGAGGAGCGTGCATCACGTGGCGCGGCCGAATCGCGAAGGTCGCACAGACGCTGCCTCTGCAACCGATCGCGGTCATCCCGGAGACGCGGGTCGCCACAAAGGCAGCGCGCGGAGCGCTGCCTGCCACGGTCTCCCACGAGGACGCGGCCTTCACCGCCGCGCACGCGGCACTTCTCGGCGCGGGACTCGCCGCAGGTAGCGCCGAATGGCTCGCCTCGGCGCTCTCCGACCGGTTGCACGAGCCGTACCGACCGTCACAGCTGTTAACCGAGATCCGCGCCGAGATGCCCGCGGGTGCCGCCGGCGCGACACTCTCCGGCTCCGGACCGACCGTTGTCGTCTGGGCCCGCGACCAGACGCTCTGCGCGGACGTGCTCACGGAGCGCTACCCCGACCATCGCGTGCTCCCGCTCTCGGTCGCGCAACGCGGAGCGCTGTGAGCGTCAGGCTCGTCGACTGCCGGCCACGCGAGATGTTCCTGGTGGGCCATCTCCCAGGCGCAGTGAACCTCGATCCCGAGAACGACCTCACCGGCGAGATCGCGGACGTGAGCCGCGGCCGGCATCCGCTCCCTGACACCGCTGCACTTGCCGTAGCGTTTGGCCGGGCCGGGATCGGCGCCGACACGTTCGTCCTCGCCTACGACGAAGGGACGGGCTGGGCGGCTCGCTGCTGGTGGCTGCTGCGGCACCTCGGCCACGACCCCGCCGGCACGTTCGACTGCCGCGCGTACGCAGGGCCGCGAGAAACCGGTGAAACGGCCGTTGAGCCCGTGCAGTTCGTCGCACGCGAACGCTTCGACGACACGATCGAGGCGGAGGAGATCCTCGAGCGCCTCGATGACCTGTCGCTCGTCCTGCTCGACGCGCGCTCGCCCGAACGGTGGCGCGGCGACGCCGAGCCACTTGACCCGGTCGCCGGTCGTATTCCCGGTGCTCGCAACGCGTTCTTCGAGCAGCCGCTCCCTGCGACGGCGCTCGACTCGTCCGAGCTCGCCGCGTACTGCGGCTCCGGCGTCACCGCGGCGGTCGCCGTCCAGCGAGCCGTTTTGGCCGGCCGCGACGACATCCGCCTCTACCCTGGCTCTTTCAGCGAGTGGTGCCGCCGCCCCGGTTATCCAATTGAAACCGGTTATCCGATCGAGAAAGGTGCCCCATGACGACTCCCTACGACCAGCCGACCGATCCCGCCAAGCGCCACAGCGCCGAGCTGACCGAAGGCCCGGATCGAGCGGGTGCGCGGTCGATGCTGAAGGGCACCGGCTTCACGGACGAGGATCTCGCGAAGCCGATCGTCGGCGTCGCGACAACCTGGATCGAGACGATGCCGTGCAACCTGAACCAGCGGGAGCTCGCGCAGGACGTGAAGCGCGGCATCCGCGAGGCGGGCGGGACGCCGATGGAGTTCAACACGATCGCCGTCTCGGACGGCACGTCGATGGGAACCTCGGGCATGCGTGCGTCGCTCGTGTCGCGCGAGGTGATCGCCGACTCGATCGAGACCGTCGCCCGGGGCCACCTCTTCGACGGCCTCGTCTGCCTGGTCGCCTGCGACAAGACGAACCCGGCCGCGATGATGGCACTCGGGCGCCTCGACATCCCGGGCGTCATCCTCTACACGGGATCGATCGCGCCGGGTCTCTTCCGCGGCCGGGACGTCTCGGTTGCAGACGTCTACGAGGGGATCGGCGCGCACGCCGCCGGGAAGATGAGCAAGGAGGAACTCCACGAGCTCGAGTCGGCCGCGTGCCCCGGCGCCGGCGCGTGTGGCGGCCAGTTCACAGCCAACACGATGTCGACGATTCTCGAGTTCGCCGGACTCAGCCCGGCCGGGCTCAACGGCATCCCGGCGCTCTCACCCAAGAAAGTCGAAGCCGCCGCGGAATGCGGCCGCCTCGTGATGGATCTCGTCCGGCGTGACATCCGACCGTCGCAGATCATGACCCGCGAAGCGATCGAGAACGCCGCTGCGTCAGTCGTCGCGACGGGCGGCTCGACGAACGGCGTCCTGCACCTCCTCGCAATCGCCTGGGAGTTCGGCATCCCGTTCACGATCGACGATTTCGACGAGATCGCCGCGCGGACACCCGTTCTCGCCGACATGAAGCCGTGGGGCCGCTATCACGCGACCGATGTCTTTCGCGCAGGCGGCGTGGCGCTCGTCGCGCGCGAGCTGAAGAAACGGGAGCTCGTTCACGCAGGGACAGCCACGGTCGGCGGGCAAACGCTCGGCGAGATCGCCGACGCAGCCGTCGAGACCGAGGGCCAGGACGTCATCCGGCCGATCGAGCAGCCGATCAAGACATCCGGCTCACTGCGGATCCTGCGCGGCAACCTTGCGCCAGAAGGCTGCGTGGTCAAGCTATCCGGGCAGGACCGGCGCAGCCATCGCGGGCCGGCGCGGGTCTACGACGGCGAGGAAGTCTGCTTCGCAGCGGTCAAGGCGGGCGAGATCAAGGCCGGCGACGTCGTCGTGATCCGCTACGAAGGGCCGCACGGCGGACCGGGGATGCGCGAGATGCTGCACGTCACCGCCGCACTCGTCGGCGAAGGGCTCAGCGACGAGGTTGCGCTCGTCACCGACGGCCGCTTCTCGGGCGCGACGCACGGCTTCATGGTCGGCCACGTCGCGCCGGAGGCGTCGAAAGGCGGCCCGCTCGCTGCGCTGCGCGAGGGCGACCTCATCGTGATCGACGTCGACGCGAAGGAGCTGCACGTCGAGCTGTCCGACGACGAGCTCGAGGCACGCCTCCACGACTGGGTCGCGCCGCCGCCACGCCACACCACAGGCGTCTTCGCCAAGTACGCCGCGATGGTCTCGTCAGCCTCGGAAGGCGCGGTGACACGCCCTTGGGCGTGACGACCCGCGTTTGAGCAGCTAGAGTCCGACCCGGAAGCGGGCAGACCCCCGCTCCGCATCGAGAGAGGCTGAGGGACCGGCCCTGTGACGCCTCGGCAACCGGCAAGCGCCTACCAGCGCGAGTGCGGTGCCAAACCCGGACGGATGTGTCGAGCGACAACCAGGAGGTCCCCCAATGCCTGCTCTATCTCTTTCGTGTCGCGTCTGTGCGACTGAGCATCCTCTCGAAGCGACGGGTTCGTGCACCCGCTGTTTCGGCCCCCTAGACCCGGTCTACGACTGGGATCATCTCCGAACGACGGTAACCCGCGAGTCGATCGCAGCCGGGCCGCTGTCCTTGTGGCGCTACGCCGCCCTGCTGCCGGTCGAGGCGCCCGAAGACGCCCGCCTCGCGCCCGGCTTTACGCCTCTCGTTCCGGCACCGCGGCTTGCAGACGAGCTCGGAATCGGCGAGCTGTGGCTGAAGCTCGACACGGCGAACCCGACGCACTCGTTCAAAGACCGCGTCGTGGCAGTCGCAGCCCGGAAGGCACAGGAGCTCGGCTTCGACACGCTCTCGTGCTCCTCGACCGGGAACCTCGCCGGGGCAGTTGCCGCACGGGCTGCGGCAGAGGGTCTCGACGCAGCAGTCTTCGTCCCGTCTGATCTCGAGCCCGAGAAGCTCGCGGCTGCTGCTGTCTACGGGCCGACGGTCTATGCGGTGAACGGCACCTACGACCATTGCTCGCGTCTGACGATCGAGCTGTCGTTCGAGCTGCCGTGGGGCTTCGTCAACGTCAATCTCCGCTCGTACTACGCGGAGGGCTCGAAGACGATCGCCTACGAGATCGCCGAGCAGCTCGGCTGGGAGGCTCCCGACGCAATCGCCATCCCGATCGCCTCCGGCGCGCTGTACCACAAGGTCGGCCAGGGCTTCTCGGAGCTTCGCGCTCTCAGGCTCATCGACCAGCGGTCGCCACGCCTCTTCGGTGGGCAGGCCGCGGGGTGTCAGCCGGTCGCAACGGCATTCCGCGAAGGCAGTGTCGTGCAGCCGGTCCGTCCGAACTCGATCGCCCGCTCGCTTGCAATCGGGAATCCAGCCGATGGCAACTTCGCAGTCGCGACCGCGCACGAGACCGGCGGTGCGATCTACACGGTCGAGGAGAACGCGGTGGGCGAGAACATGGCGCTGCTCGCCACAACGACAGGCGTCTTCGGCGAGACGGCGGCGGGCGTCACCCTCGGCGCGTTGCGAGCGGCGGTCGACGCGGGAGAGCTCGGGCCGGAGTCGCGGGTCGTGCTCCTTGTCACCGGGGACGGGCTGAAGACACCGCAGGCGGTCGCGCACACATACAACCCGGTCGCGATCGAAGCCGACGCTGACGCTTTCCTAGAAACAGTGTTGGGGACAGGGTCTAGCCTGTCCCCAACTCCGTCAACCCGCTAGCCAACCCATTTATCGAGGAGAATCCCTGGTGAAGCTACTCCGGGACTTCTCCGTCTCCTCGGTCGCCGCCGGGTTCGTGGCAGTGCTCGTCGGCCTGACGAGTTCGGTGGTGATCGTCTTCAAAGCGGCGCAGGCTGCGGGAGCAACGCCCGCCCAGGCTGGGTCGTGGATCTGGGCGCTAGGGCTCGGGATGGCGGCGACGACAATCGGCCTCTCGCTGCGCTACAAGGCGCCCATCCTCATTGCCTGGTCGACGCCGGGTGCGGCGCTCCTGATCACGAGCGTCGCCGGAATCACCCTCGCGGAGGCGACAGGCGCATTCGTGCTCACGGGCCTGCTGATCGTCGCCGTGGGCGTCAGCGGCGTGTTCGAGCGCTTGATCGACCGGATTCCCGGCGCACTCGCGGCGGCGTTGCTCGCAGGCGTACTGATCCGCTTCGCGCTCGACGCGTTCGCGGCGGCAGAGACGCGACCGGCGCTCGTCCTCTCGATGGCGGGTGCCTACGTCGTCGTGAGGCAGGTCGCCGCTCGCTACGCGGTGCTGGCAGCACTCGGCGGCGGTCTGCTCGTTGCCTGGGTTCAAGGCCTCTACGGCCCACTTGATCTGCCATCCGGACTGACGCGACCAGAGTGGGTCACGCCGCACTTCTCGCTGAGCGCTGCAATTGGCGTCGCGCTCCCGCTGTTCATCGTGACGATGGCGTCACAGAACGTCCCCGGCGTCGCTGCGCTGCACGCCCACGGCTACCGGCCGCCGATCTCGCCGATCATCACGACAACCGGTGTGGCGACAACCGTCCTCGCATCGTTCGGCGGTTTCACCTTCAACCTCGCTGCGATCACAGCCGCGATCTGCCTCGGCCGAGAGGCGCACCCCGATCCGCGCCGACGCTATACGGCCGCCGTGGCGGCCGGTGGCTTCTACGCGGCTGTCGGTCTCTTCGGCGCAGCCGTCGCCGGCGTGCTCGGCGCGTTCCCACCCGAGCTCGTGATCGGCATCGCCGGGCTCGCGCTGCTCGGCACGATCGGGAACGGGCTCGCCCAGGCGCTTCAGGACGAGCGGCAGCGCGAGGCAGCGCTCGTCACCTTCGTCGTCACCGCCTCGGGCGTAACGTTGTTGTCGATCGGCTCGGCCTTCTGGGGTCTCGTCGCCGGCGTCTTCGTGACTGGTGTCGGGCGGATACGGGCGCCTTCCGTATCATCGAACCGATGACCAAGACGCTGTTCGAGAAGGTGTGGGAGACCCACGTCGTGCATGAGACGCCCGGCGAGCCGGCGCTCCTGTACGTCGATCTGCACCTAGTACACGAGGTCACCTCGCCGCAGGCGTTCGAAGGGTTGCGGCTCTCGGGCCGGACGGTCAGGCGGCCCGAGCTCACGGTCGCGACGATGGATCACAACGTGCCGACACTGCCCGGCCCAATCGCCGATCCGCTCGCAAAGGCCCAGCTCGACGCGTTGCGCATGAACTGCGAGGAGTTCGGCATCCGGCTCCATGCCACAGGGACGGGAAGCGAGGGGATCGTCCATGTCATCGGCCCGGAGCTCGGGCTGACGCAGCCGGGAAAGACGATCGTCTGCGGCGACAGCCACACGTCGACGCACGGCGCTTTCGGCGCGCTGGCGTTCGGTATCGGCACCTCCGAGGTGGAGCACGTGCTCGCAACGCAGACCCTCTGGCAGCGCCGACCGAAGAGGATGCTGCTCGAGTTCGTCGGCGACCTGCCGCCGTATCTGACAGCCAAGGATCTGATCCTCGGCGCGATCGGCGAGGTCGGGGTCGCCGGCGGTGTCGGCTACGTCGTCGAGTATGCCGGGGCTGCGATCCGTGCCCTTTCGATGGAGAACAGGATGACGGTCTGCAACATGACGATCGAGTGGGGCGCCCGCGCCGGCATGATCGCGCCCGACGACACGACGTTCGCCTACCTCGAGGGCCGCGAGCTGGCACCGAAAGGCGTCGACTGGGAGCAGGCGCTCGACCGTTGGCGCTTGCTGACGTCCGACGAAGGCGCGACGTACGACAGGCACGTGACGATCGGGGTCAGCGACCTCGCGCCGCAGGTAACGTGGGGAACGAACCCCGGCATGGTCGTGCCGGTCACCGGCGTCGTCCCGTCGCCGGCGGATTTCGACGACCCCGACGACCGTGAGGCGACCGAGCGCGCGCTCCTCTACATGGGCCTCCAAGCGGGCACACCGATCGAGGAGATCAGCATCGACAAGATCTTCATCGGCTCGTGCACGAACTCGCGTATCGAGGATCTGCGTGCCGCAGCAGCCGTCGTCGCCGGCGGCGGCCATGTCGCTCCCGGTGTCGTCGCGTTGGTCGTTCCCGGCTCCGCGAAGGTCAGGCTCCAGGCACAGGAGGAAGGACTCGACAAGATCTTCACCGATGCGGGCTTCGAGTGGCGCCTCGCCGGCTGCTCGATGTGCCTCGCGATGAACGCCGACGTCCTCCAGCCGGGCGAGCGCTGTGCATCGACCTCGAACCGAAACTTCGAAGGTCGGCAAGGTCGCGGAGGCAGAACCCATCTCGTGAGCCCGCAGATGGCCGCCGCTGCCGCGCTCGCAGGCCACTTCGTCGATGTCCGCACGCTCGAAGCGGTCCCCGCATGAAACCGTTCCGTTCCACCGTCGGCCGGGTCGCGATCCTCGATCGGCCCGACGTCGACACCGACCAGATCATCCCGAAGCAGTTCCTGAAGCGCATCGAGCGAACCGGGTACGGCGAGTTCGCCTTCTTCGACTGGCGCTACGACGCCGACGGCTCGCCGCTGCCCGGCTTCGAGCTGAACCGGCCGGAGTTCGCGGGCGCCAAGGTGCTGCTCGCCGGGCGCAACTTCGGGTGCGGCTCATCCCGCGAGCACGCCGCCTGGGCGCTGCAGGACTACGGCTTCGAGGTTGTCATCGCGCCATCGTTCGGGGACATCTTCCGCTCCAACGCGTCGAAGATCGGGATGGTTGTCATCCAGCTTCCCGAGCACGAGGTGAAGGCGCTGATGGAGGGTGTCGACCTCGACCGCGGCTCCGAGCTGACCGTCGATCTGGCAGCAGGAACAATCACAGCGGCTGACGGGGACACGGTCGAATTCGCCTTCGACGAGACGACGCGTCACCGTCTGCTCGAAGGACTTGACGACATCGGGGTGACCTTGCGGCTATCGCACGAGATCGCCGCGTACGAGCTCTCGCGCGGCATCGCATGACGCATGTTGCTGTTCTTCCCGGCGACGGGATCGGGCCCGAGGTCACGGCACAGGCGATTCGGGTACTCGACGCGCTCGGGATCGAGCACTCCGAGCACGCGTTCGGCGGCAACGCCATCCTGGCGCAGGGAACCCCGTTGCCCGACGAGACGCTCGCTGCGTGCCTCGCAGCCGATGCGGTGCTGCTCGCCGCTGTGGGCCTGCCCGAGCTCGAAGGCCAACCTGTTCGCCCGGAGCAAGGGCTGCTCGGGCTGCGCAAGGAACTCGGGGTCTACGCGAACCTCCGGCCGGCGCAAGCTGATGAAATCGACATGCTGATCGTCCGTGAGCTCGTCGGCGGTCTCTATTTCGGTGAGAAGGGCACCCGCGAAGACGGGACATGGTTCGACACGTGCGAGTACTCACGGCCCGAGGTGGAGCGGATCGCCGTACGCGGCTTCGAGCTGGCTCGCGAGCGCGGCGGCAAGCTGACCTCGGTCGACAAGGTGAACGTGATGCACACCTCGCGGCTCTGGCGCGACGTCGTCACCGAGATGGGCCGCGAGACCTATCCCGACGTCCCCCTCTCGCACGCCCTCGTCGACAGCTTCGCGATGACGATCGTGCAGGCGCCCGAGACGATCGACGTCGTTCTGACCGAGAACACCTTCGGCGACATCCTCTCCGACGTCGCGGCGGCCGTCACAGGTGGACTCGGGCTGGCCGCGTCGGCCTCACTCGGCGACGACGGGCCTGGAATCTTCGAGCCGGTGCACGGCTCGGCGCCGCTAATCGCTGGACAGGGAATCGCCAACCCTGCGGCGATGCTCCGCTCGACTGCGATGCTCCTCGCACACGGCCTCGGCCGCACAGACGACGGCATAGCACTCGAGGCGGCCGTGAGCCGCGCGCTCGACGTGGCACCGACTCCTGACCTCGGCGGCACCGCCACGACCAGCGACTTCGGCGATGCCGTCTTGCGCGCGCTCGACCGTTCGCCTAGCCTCTGACGACGCCATGTGGAACGCGCCGACACCTTCATGTTTCTTCGGCACGTTCTTCGGCTTCGCCTTTACCGGCTAGCCGGCGCTTTTCGTTCCCGCCGTTGCGCCGGCTAGCTGACAAAGCCCCGGCGAACGCCCCTTACCGCGAAAGGCCCACATGACGTCCAACGAACAGACCGTCGCCTACCCCGGCCGCGAAGGCGCCCACAGCGCCGCTGCCTGCGATCGACTGTTTCCAGCTGCGCGCCTCATCCCGCACCAGAACTTCGTCGAGGTCGTCGAGGCCGTCATCCGGCAGGACTGCAGGTACGGCGTACTTCCGATCGAGAGCTCGCTCGCCGGCCCGGTGAACGAGACGCACGACCTGCTCTACGACTCACCCCTCTCGATCGTCGCCGAGGCGATCCTCCCCATCAACCACTGCCTCGTCGGGATCCCGGGAGCACGCGTCGAGGACCTCCGCGAGATCCGGTCGCACCCGATGGCGCTCGACCAGTGCCGTGAGCTCCTCACCCGCTTGACCGGTGCGACCGCAACCGTGGCGCCGATGACCGACTCCGCGGCGGCGAGCGTGGCCGAGCTCGGTGATCCAACAGTGGCGGCGATCGCAAGCGCGCGGGCGGCGCGGCTCCATTCGCTGCAGGTGCTCGAGGACGACATCGGTGACCACGCCGCCTACACGCGCTTCGCCGCGCTCGCGCCGTACACACGGCTCGACCGGCGGCACGGCGTCTGGCGCACCGCACTCACCTTCGAGACGCACCACAAACCGGGAGCGCTCCACTCCGCAATAGCTCCTCTCGCGGAACGCGGCATCGACATGGTGCAGCTCGTCTCTCGGCCGATCCCGTCGCGCCCGTTCGACTATCGCTTCGACTGCGTCCTCGGCGGCCATCCGCTGGATCCGGAGCTGGCTGGCGCGCTGGCCGAGATGCGGGATGAGACGGCGCGCCTGCGCGTCTTCGGCTCGTATCGCGCCGACCTCGAAGACGAAGGCGCGACCACGGTCGCCGCCTGAGCGCACGAACCGGCACGATACGGCTGTGCGAGTCGAGCTCTGCGACGTCGGGCCGCGGGACGGCCTCCAGAACGAACCGGAGACGTTGCCGGCCGCCATCCGCGCCGAACTCGTGGAGCGGCTCGCGACCACCGGGCTGCCGCGGATCGAGGTCGCGAGCTTCGTCCGCGACGACCTCGTGCCGCAGATGGCCGAAGCCGAAGCCTTGGTGGCGGCACTCAGCCCGCATGACGACGTCACCTACGCCGGGCTCGTGCTCAACGCGCGCGGCTACGAGCGGCTACGCGAGACGTCTCTAGGAGAGGTTCACGTCTCCTTCGCCGCCAGCGAGACGTTCCAGGAGCGGAACGCGGGCAGCTCGGTTCAACAAGGCCTGGCGGATTCGACAGCCATCGTCGCCGCGGCACACGAAGACGGCCGGCGCGTGTCGGTCACGCTGTCCACCGCCTTCGGTTGTCCCTTCGAGGGTTACGTAGACGAAGGCCGCGTCGCCGACCTCCTCGCGCAGGTCGTCGCGTCCGGTGCAGACGAGATCCTCCTCGCCGACACGATCGGCGTCGCCGTGCCGACACAGACACAACGGCTGGTCGAGCGCGTGGTCGCTCTCGGCCCACCGGTCGGCGTGCATCTCCACGACACACGCAACACTGCGATCGCCTGTGCCTGGGCCGCGGTAGGGGCTGGCGCGACCATCCTGGATGCGTCCGTCGGCGGCATCGGCGGCTGCCCGTTCGCGCCGAACTCGACCGGGAACGTGGCAATGGAGGACGTCGTCTACCTGCTGGAGCGCGAAGGTGTGGACACCGGAGTCGATCTCGACAAGCTGATCACGGTTGCCGAGTGGCTCGAAGGCGTGCTGGGACGTCCGCTACCGGGCCGCGTCTATCGCTCCGGCCTGTAGGGGCGACGCTGCGTCGCCCTCGATGTTCGGTCGCCTGGGTCGGAGGGCGAGGCAAGCCTCGCCCCTACGTGTCCTACCCTAAGCGGCGTGCGCTGCGCGCTCGACCTGGTCGAGCAGCGGCAGGTACTGCCGCCAGCTGTCCGGGACGCGCGCCGCGGCGAGCCGGATGAAGAGCACCGGCGCCGGGGCGCGCGGTGGCCGAGGGAGGGCCAGCTTCGCCTCCTCGAGCGTCCTGTCGCCCTTGCGCAGGTTGCACGGCGCACACGCGGTCACGACGTTCTCCCACACCGAATCGCCGCCGCGCGAGCGGGGCACGACGTGGTCGAGCGTCAACCGTCCGGCGTGCGTACCGCAGTAGACACAGCGCCAGCCGTCCCGCGCGAAGAGCGCTCGACGGGAGATGCGGCGCTTGACCGCCTGCGGGACACGGACGTACTGGAGCAGCCGAATGACGTGCGGCCAGATAAACGAGCTTTCGGCCGAGCGGAGCGGCTTGTCGAGGCTCTCGATGACCTCGGCCTTCCCTTTCCACACAAGGACGTGCGCGCGCCGAAGCGAGCACACATTCAGCGGCTCGTAGCCCGCGTTCAGGACGAGAACCTGCTGCATTTCGCGGTCAGCGTACCAGCGGAGCCCTACCTCGCCATTGCGCGCTCCACCGCCTGTTGCTCCTCCGGCGACAGCGCCACGGCAGCCTTCCCACGGTCGAGATCCTTCACGTAGATGCGCGCGTAATCGCGCCCCTGGATTGCGGTCACCACCGTCCCCGTCCGGGTCGAGTCGAGGAAGGCGAACGAGGCCGACTGCTGGCCCCCCGTGTCCTCGTAGGCGTCGTAGCGGACGACCGCCGTGTTCATGATCGCGCCGTCTACGCGCCGATCGACCCGTGACAGCCCGGCGGCGACCTCGTCAACAGCCCGGTGGAGGTCGTCGATCCGGCCCTGCAGCGACACGGCGAAATCGACGAGGTCCTTGCGCTCCCCGCCAAGGAGGACGCTCTGAGCGGAGCGGAGGCGGCTCAACCGCCGCCAGGCCAGGGTCGTCACCGCGAGCGAGAGCGCCGCAACCGCGCCCGCAACGATTGCGACGAAGAGCGCGAGCGACATGTTCGCTAGACGAGCGAGACGATGATCTTGAACTCGGCCGAGTTGTTCGCGGTGTTGGACTCGCCCTTCACAGGCTTGACGTCGACCTTCACCGACGTCGGGCTGCCGATCGGGATCGTCGGAAAGTCCTTGAACGTGACGGTCTTGGTCTCACCTGGATCGATCACCGGAATCGTCGCGGTCTTGACGATCCGGGTCGGCGACGCCGGGATCGTCAATGTGACCTGCACCTGGACCTCCTGCGACCCGCCGCCGTTCTTGACGGCGACCTCGAAGCCGAGCGCGGTCGACGACTTGATCGTCGTCTCCGTCGTCGTACTGAGAACCTGGCCGGACGGAACGACCTTCACCGACTCGAGATTCGTGCCGTGGAGGCCAGTAGTCGTGCCGCCGGTCGACGCACCGTGGACGCGTTGTGAGACGAGCGTCAACGACTTCGCCGTGTAGAGATCCGGATTCGTAACGAACACCGACGCTGGCACCAGAACCGCCGAGACGCCTCTAGCCTTGAGCTCCTGTTCGGCCGGAGCCTTGAAGAGATCGCTCCAGATCACGTCGCCCGCCAACAGGCGCTGCGCTTGCGCGGAGAGGAGTGCCCCCGCCGCGACGGCGTCGGTCGACTTGGCGGTCGCCACGAACACCTTGCGAAGCCCCTGCATGCCGCTGACGCGGAACTGCAGCGCCTCGACGGCATGCTCGTGCTCGGCGCGGACCGGCCCTGGCGGATGGAGCTTCTGCGCCTGCGCAACGTCTTGCTTCTGCTGCTGGATCAGCCCGTCGAGCCGCGAGACCATGTCCGTCTCCTTCAAGCCTGGCGTCGTGAGCAACTCTGCGAGCTGACCGCCGATCTTGGCGGAGTCGCTCCCGGCTGTACCGATATCGCGCGTGTACGACTGGTACGCGCCGCGCTGATGGTCATTGCAGCCCTGAACCCAGAAGACGAGGAGGACCACGAGCAGGATCGCAAACGCGATCAGGCCGACGAGCCGCACTAGCGGTGTGAAGCCGCCCCCGCCGCGGAAGAACTGCCGCCCCGGTCCTCCACCTGATCCTCCACCCGACCCACGAGAACCGCGCCCAGAGGGACGGCGCTCTGCGGGGCGCGGATCGCGAGACTGGGTCTCACTCGTCGCACCCTCGTCGAGAAAGTCGAAGTCGAGGATGTCGTCGTCGTCGTGTGTGCTCATGCGGCTCTTACCTTTGAGGTCACGGCCTTTGAGGTCACGGCACTTTACGTCAACCACCAGCCGGAGGACGTTCCCTGGCCGTGGCGAAGAGACCGGAACCGTGTCGTCGCCTGCGTTCGCCCTTCCACAGCAAGAGCTCGTCCTCGACCGCTACCGGCCGCTCCGGCCGCTCGGCCGCGGCGGTTCCGGCTCGGTGTGGCTCGCGCGCGACGAGCGAACCGGGCTCGAGATCGCACTCAAGATCGTCGCACGGGAGGGAAAACGCGCACCACGGGCCGCGCGCGAGGCGGAGGCCGCCTCCCGGCTGCGGCACGAGCGCTGCGTCCGCTCCTACGACTTCGGCGGTGACGAGGGACATGTCTACATCGCCTACGAGTACGTGCCCGGCAGAACCTTCCGCGATGCGCTACGGCATGGAGCAATCAACGACCGCGACGCGATCGAGGCCGCCGCACAGGTGCTGGACGGGCTCGCCCACGCCCATGCCCGCGGCATCGTCCACCGCGACGTGAAGCCGTCTAACGTCCTAGTCGAAGACACGGCGGCCATCTCGGTCAAGCTGCTCGACTTCGGGCTCGCCCAGTTCGACGAGGCGGACACCCTGACGAACGTCGGTGACGTCCCGGGAACGCTCGCCTACATCTCGCCCGAGCGCCTCCGGGGCGAGGACGCCACGCCCGCCAGCGATGTGTGGGCTGTCGGTGTGATGGTCTGGGAAGCCCTCGCAGGACAGCACCCGTTCTGGGGCGTTCCTCTGCCGCAGGTCGCAACCACGATCGAGGCTGGTGCGGCGCCGCTCGAGACCGAGCGGCCCGATCTGCCGCCGCGATTGCTCGCAGTCATCGGCAGCGCGCTCGCCATCGAGCCGTCGAAGCGTCCCCGCGCCGCCGTTCTGGCGGCAGAACTGCGCGAAGCGATCGACGCGCCCCGCCGCGACCGCGCGGTGCGCCGCACCCCTCGAACCGTCAGACGGCTCCATGTATCGCGCCCGACGGCCCCCGCCATCACCGTTACGCCGGTTGCGCTCGAGGCGAAGCTCCTGCCCGCAGGATTGGCCGCAGTCGCGACGATGGCAGGAGGCTCGATTCTCCCGTTCTGGACTCCTGGCTTGCTCGCGTTGCTCACCGTCTGCGGAGCACTCGCGACGATCCGCACGCCGCGCCTCGGCCTCGCGCTCGCGCTGTTCGCGCCGCTCTTCCCGCTCGGGAATCTCTCGTCGGGCGCCGCAGTCGCCTACGGGGTGATCGCGGTAGCCCTCCTCGCGCTCGGCTGGGGCGACGCCCGCGCTGGGCTCATCTTCGTCAGCGGTCCGCTGCTCGCTCTCGTCGGCGGCCTCGCTCTTGTGCCCCTCGCAGTCCAGCCGGCTCGTGGATTCGTTCGGCGCTCCGCACAGGCGATCCTGGCCGTCCTCGCCGCGGCTCTGTACGCCGGCCTGCGCGGCTGGCCCCTGCCGTTGACACGGACACGCGTCGAAGATCTCGGCCTTGTGGCGACTCCCCACCCGGCGACCGTCGTGCAGGCACTTGCGACCGCGCTCCTCGACAACCCGGCGATCCTGATCTGCGCGCTCGTCTTCGGCGTGTCGGCCGCACTGCTGCCATTCGCTCGCCGCCGTGGCCGCGTCGGCGTGGGGAGCCTGTGCGTCGGACAGGCGCTCGTGATCGTGCTGGCAGCACCGGCGGTCGCTGCGACGCCGATCGTCCTCGGCAGCTGGATCCTCGGCGGCCTGCTCGTCCTGCGACCTGCCCGGTAGACTCGGAACCCGCCGAGCCCGTTCAGAGCTGAGACACCCAGTGTCAATCCCAACTCTCATGCGCGTTAGCCGGGTGCCGCGAGCGGCGTCAGGCTCCGACAGAGCAGACCCCGCCGGCAGCGGCGTAGGCTCGACGGAGCCGCTCGGGAGCGCAGGTGGCGGCTCCGCCGGTACCGAAGCGGGGAACTGCGGCGTAGGCTCGACGGAGCCGCTCGAGCGCGCAGGTGCCAGCTTTGCCGGTACCGAAGCGGGCAGGAGATATGCATGAGTGTCTTGCGGAGCATTGAAGGCAAGATCGAGGGCCTATTCGAGGGGGTTTTCGGCCGAGCTTTCCGCACCCATGTCCAGCCTGTCGAGCTGGCGCGCAAGCTTGCGAAGGAGATGGACGAGCACCGTTCGGTGTCGGTCTCGCGGGTCTACGTCCCGAACGAGTACACCGTCTACCTGTCGGCCGGCGACCGCGAGCAGTTCGCGTCGTACGAGGGGTCGCTCGTCGGCGAGCTGCAGGAGTACCTCGCCGAGCACGCGCGCCGCGAGGCATATGCGCTGCTTACGCCTCCGCGCGTTGTCGTGGCGACCGACGAGGACCTCGCGATCGGCGAGTTCGGGATCGCAACGAGCGTGGTCCAGCCCGTCGTCGCGTCTCCTGTCGCCAACGCGCAGCCCCTGGCGCCGGCCGGCCCGCCGCTCGTCCCGCCTGCGGCATCCGCCACGATGATCTACAAGGCGCGCGAGCCTGTCGAGCTGGAGGAGACGGACCCGCCACCCGCTTTCGAGCGTGAGGTCGTGACGCTGACAGTCGACGGCCGCGTCCACCCTGTGACCTCACGCGTCGTCGTGATCGGGCGCTCTCGCGAATGCGACGTTCAGCTCGCGGACACGAACGTCTCGCGGCGCCATGCCGAGCTGCGGCAGGACGGCGCGACCTACTGGCTCGTCGATCTCGGCTCGACGAACGGCACGGAGCTCAACGGGCGGCGCGTCGAGCGGGAGAAGATCTCCGACGGCGACGCGATCACGATCGGCTCGACCGAGTTGATCTTCTCCCGCTCGCTGCCGTGACCGGGTCGATCGCCGTCGATACCGCGCTCCTCGCGCTGAAAGTCGGCTTCCTCGTCCTGCTCTACCTGTTCATCTGGATGATCGTGCGGAGCGCGACCCGAGACGTTCGGTCAGCGCCACAGGAGAGCATCGTGATCGGCGCCGCCCAGGCCGACGAGTTGCGCGCACTTGCGCGCGCGAAGCCGGTTGCGCCTGCAAAGCTTCGCGTCGAGACGAGTCCGACGCTCGCACGCGGCGAGCTGCTCGTGTTCCGCGAGCCAGTTGTCGTGGGTCGCGCGCCGGACTCGGGCCTGCGGCTCGACGACGACGAGTTCGCTTCGAGTCAGCATGCGCGCATCAGCCCGGCCGACAACGGCCTGTGGATCGAGGATCTCGGCTCGACCAACGGTACATTCGTGAACGCGGCGCGGGTCACGACGTCGCGCCAACTACTTCCCGGAGACCTCGTCAAGGTCGGCGAGACGGAATTACGGGTGGAAGCATGAGAGTCGAAGCATGAGGATCGGCCGTACTGCGGCGCTCTCGGATACGGGACGCCGCCGGTTCAACAACGAGGATTCGTACGTCTGCGATCCGCCGCTGTTCGCGATCGCCGACGGTGTGGGGGGCGCTCAGGCTGGCGAGGTCGCATCGCGTCTGGCCGCTGCTGCGCTCGGAGAACGACGGTCGAACGGCCAGGGCGAGGATGTGCTCGTCGAACTGATTGGCGAGGCCAACCGGCGAATCTACGAACGGTCGCTCGAAGATCCGGAAGCTGCCGGCATGGGAACGACCATTACCACCCTCCTCGTTGATGAAGCGGCTGGCACGATGGCGCTCGGCCACGTCGGCGACTCGCGCGCCTATGTGTTCCGTCGCGGCGAGCTGAGCCAGCTGACCGACGACCACTCTCTCGTCGGCGAGCTCGTCCGGTCGGGCCGGCTCACACCCGAGGACGCCGAGCAACACCCCCACAGGTCGGTGATCACGCGGGTTGTCGGCACGGAAGCCACCGTCGACGTCGACGTCGAGACCCTCCGCCCCGAACCGGGCGACATCTACGTCCTCTGTTCTGACGGGCTCACCGACATGCTGCCCGACGCGCAGCTCGCCGTGGCAGTTACGAACGCGCAGGGCGATCCCGCGGGGATCGCAGCGGCGCTCGTCGCTGCAGCGAATGCGGCAGGCGGGATCGACAACATCACCGTCATCGTGTTCGAGATCGAGGAAGGCGACCCGCTGCCCGCCCCAGCCGAGCCCGATGAGACGACAGCCGAAGCGGCGGAGACCGCCGCTCCAGACGCGATCCCAGCGGTGAGCCGCCACGGCGCCGGCGCGGGCGGACGGGCGTTCGCGATCGCGGCGATCCTCCTCACCCTCGCAGCCGGTGCACTCCTGCTCTGGTGGGGCATCTCCCGGTGAGGCCAGGTGACCCGCGGATGAGCTCGCGCAACAGGGAGCTTGCGAACCTCGTCCTCGTCGCAATCCTCGGGACTGCGGCGTTCGGCAGCGCCTGGATCGGGCGTCACAACACGGTGTCGCCGCGCGCGCTCGTCGGCGTCGCGATCGTCGCTGGGATCTACGTCGTGGCCCATCTCGTCACACGCTTCGCGGTGCCGCTCGCAGACCCGACCCTGCTCCCGCTTGCTGCTCTTCTGACCGCCGTCGGCCTGACGGTGAACTATCGGCTCGACCCGGCCGATGGGCGACGCCAGGCAACGTGGGTCGCACTCGGCGTCCTGGCCTACGCCGTCATCCTCGTTGCGCTGCGTTTCGACTACCGCATTCTGGAGCGCTACAAGTACCTCTTCGGCGTCTCGGCGATCGTGCTCCTCCTGCTGCCGTCGGTGCCGCATCTCGGCACGCGCGTCAACGGCGTGCGGCTCTGGATTCGGGTCGGCAGCTACCAGTTCCAGCCGGGCGAGATCGCGAAGATCTTCCTCGTCCTCTTCCTCGCCGGCTACCTGCGGGACAAGCGCGAGGCGCTGGCGCAAGGCCGCCTGAAGGACTTCGGGCCGCTGCTCGCGATCTGGGGTGCTGCGATGCTCGTGATCGTCGAGACGAACGACCTCGGGAGTGCGCTCCTCAACTTCGGGATCTTCCTCGGCATGCTCTACGTTGCCACCGGCCGCGTCTCGTATGTCTTCGCAGGGCTGACGCTCTTCCTCGGTGGTGCGGCGGTGCTGTACACCGCGCTCGCGCGGGTGCAGGAGCGAGTGACGATCTGGCTCCATCCCTGGACCGACGTCAAGGTCTTCTGCCCGGTCAACGGCACCTTCGACTACCGGCAGAACTGCCAGTCCTACCAGCTCGTGAAGAGCTTCTACTCGATCGCCCACGGCGGCTTCGGCGGCACGGGAATCTCGCGTGGCACTTTCACGACCGTGGATGGCATCCAGCTGATCCCGGCGCTGAACACCGACTTCATCTACTCCGCGATCGCCCAGGAGCTCGGGCTGATCGGCGCCTCTGCCGTCCTGCTCGTCTTCATGGTCTTCGTCGCACGCGGCATGCGGATCGCCTTGATCTCGCAGGACGGGTTCTCGAAGCTCCTCGCAGCCGGGCTCACGTTCGGGCTCGCCTTGCAGACGTTCATCATCCTCGGCGGCGTGCTCCGCGTCATGCCGCTGACCGGGATCACGATGCCCTTCGTCTCCTACGGCGGCTCGAGCATCCTCGCGAACTTCGCTGTCGTCGCACTCCTGCTGTTGGTCTCGCAACGCGCCCATGCAGCGACGGGTGAGCGGTGAACCGGCAGATCATCAGGCTCTCTACGGTCGCGATGGTCCTCCTCACCGTGCTCATCGCCGCGACGACCTACTGGCAGACATGGGCCCGTCCAGCGCTTGCGGAGCGTCAGGACAATGCGATCCAGCGGGTCGCCCAGTTCTCGATCCAGCGCGGCAAGATCGCTACGAGCGGCCGCCTGCTCGCAGCGAACCGCAAGAAGATCGTGGACGGCCGCCCGCTCTTCTTCCGCCGTTACCCGCAAGGTGCGCTGACAGCACATGTTGTCGGCTACTCGACAGCCTCACGCGCACGCACCGGCCTCGAAAGCTCACTGAACGACTTCCTCACGGCTTCGAACTCGCGACTCTCCACGATCGTCGACAACTCGCTCAATCAGTTCCGCGGCAAGCCGATAAAGGGCAACAACGTCGAGTTGACGATCGACCTTGCTGCACAGAAGGTCGCGCTGGACGCACTCGGAACGCAATGTGGCGCAGTCGCCGCGTTCGACCCGAGGACGGGTGCCGTCCGGGTGCTCGCTTCCGCGCCGAGCTTCAACCCGAACGCCGTCGAGAACAACTTCGGCTCGATCAGCCGGATCAAGGCCGACTGTGTACCTGCGTCGCCGCTCGTCAACCGCGCGACCGCAGGTCTCTATCCGCCCGGCTCGACGTTCAAGGTCGTGACGACCGCCGCCGCGCTCGAGTCGAAGAAGTTCACACCGGACTCGCTGTTCACCGACCCCGGCTACTGCATCGAGTACGGCAAGCAGGTGCACAACTTCGCCGACCAGAACGGGCCCGAGGTGTTCGGGCGGATCGCGCTCAAGGACGCGCTCGTGCACTCCGTCAACTCGGTCTTCTGCAACATCGGCAAAGCGCTCGGCGCACGCGCGATCCTCGCTCAAGCCAAGCGCTTTGGCTTCTATGCGCCGCCGCCGCTCGAGACGCCCGTCGGCGAGCGCACGCCTAGCGGGTTGTACAGCCACCGGAAGCTCTACGACCCGCGGATCGACAGCAACGTCGACCCGGGACGTCTCGCCTTCGGCCAGGAGCGGATGCTCGTCACGCCGCTGCAGATGGTGATGGTGGCAGGCGCGATCGGGAACGGCGGCGTCTTGATGCAGCCGTACGTCGTCTCGCGCATCGTCGCACCCGGCGGCGGCACGATCCAGCAGACGACACCCACGAGCCTCGGCCGCGCCGTTTCGAAGAACTCTGCGACACAGATCAGCGAGATGATGCTCGGCGTCGTCCAACGCGGCACCGGAACGGCGGCGGCAATCCCTGGCTACACGGTCGCGGGGAAGACCGGAACCGCTGAAACGTCGGTCACGGGCCGGAACACGACCTGGTTCATCTGCTTCGCCGGCCCGAACGACGGCTCGCCGCCCACCATCGCCGTCGCAGTTGTCCTGGAAGGCCAGACGCGCACCGGCGGTGTCACCGCCGCGCCGATCGCCCGCCAGGTCATGCAGGCACTCCTGACCTCCGCCTCGAATCCCTAGCGCACCTACCCTTTAGACGATCCGTACAACCCGATGGCAACCTCCGACTCCATGACAGGCACGATCTTCGCCGGCCGCTACCGCCTCGAGCGCAAGCTCGGCGCGGGGGGCATGGCCGACGTCTGGCTCGCCGAGGATCAGGAACTCGGCCGGCGCGTCGCGGTCAAGATCCTGCACGAGCGCTACGCAAACGATGAGCAGTTCGTAGAACGATTCCGCCGCGAGGCAACCCACGCCGCAGGACTGTCCCACCAGAACATCGTCTCGATCTACGACCGTGGCTCCGCGGACGGCTCGTACTTCATCGTCATGGAGTACGTCGAGGGCCGGACGCTGAAGGAGCTGCTCGTCAACCGCGGCCCATGCCCCATTCCAGTCGCGATCGCCTACGCGCGCCAGATCCTCGCGGCGCTCCGCTACGCGCACCGCAACGGGATCATCCACCGCGACATCAAGCCGCACAACGTGATCGTCGACCGCGAAGGACGGATCCAGGTCGCAGACTTCGGGATCGCGCGCGCCGGAACCAGCCAGATGACCGAGGCCGGCTCGATCATCGGCACCGCTCAGTACTTGTCGCCGGAGCAGGCGCGCGGCGCACCGGTGGACGAGAGCTCCGACCTCTACTCGACCGGGGTCGTTCTCTACGAGCTGCTGACCGGCGCCGTGCCGTTCACCGGCGAGACGGCGGTGGAGATCGCGATGAAGCACCTCTCACACATTCCTGCCGCGCCGTCGACGATCCGGCCGGAACTTCCGCACGACCTCGACCTCGTTGTCCTGCGCGCGCTCGCGAAGAACCCCGAGGACCGCTACCGCTCCGCGCAGGACATGGATCGCGACCTCGAGCTCGTCGCGCGCGGTGAAGAGGTCGGGCAGGAGACCGAGGACGCTGCGACCACGGTTCTCGCCGGCGCCTCTGTGGCGACAGCCGTCACCCAGGTCGCCGGCCGTCGTCCACCGGTCGCCTCGGGCGACGGACGGTACCGCGCCTACGACTCCGACGTCCGCCGTTCACGCTCACCGTGGCCTTGGGTGCTCATCGCACTCGCTGTTGCCTGCGCGCTCGGCGCCGGTGGGTACTTCCTCTACAACAAGGTGCAGCGGCAGATCGACACCTCGAAGCCGATTCCCGTGGGGCTGTACACCGGGATCCTCCAAGCGCAGGCGGTCGCGCTCGTCAGGAAGGACGGTTTCGAGCCGAGCGTCAAGAAGGCCGCCAACGCGGACGTGCCAATCGGCCAGGTCTTCGCCCAGGATCCAGTCGAGGGGTCGAAGCTGCCTCGCGGCAACATCGTGGTGCTGACGGTCTCGACCGGCAAGCCGAAGGTGCCCGTCCCCAATCTGATCGGTAAATCGCGCGACGACGCAATCGCAATCCTTGTCAAGGCCGGGCTGGAGCCTAACCCGCAGTTGGTCCCGTCCGACTCGCCGGCGGACACCGTCACCGCGCAGGATCCGCGTGCGGGCGTCGTCATAGTCGCCGGCTCGCGTGTGCGGATCAACATCTCGAAGGGGCCGAAGCAGGTTGTGCTGCCGTCCGTCGTCGGCCTCCTGTACGACCAGGCGGCGGCCCAGCTGCAGTCGGCGGGCTTCGGCGTGAAGCGCAACGACGTCGACTCCAAGGAGCCGGCGAACAAGGTCATCGACCAGTCGCCCACCGGCAACGCGCTCGTCACGCAGGGGACGACCGTGTTGCTCACCGTCTCCAAGGGGCCGCCGACCGTCCAGGTTCCGGACGTCGTCAACCAGGACGTGGACACCGCGAAGGCGACGCTCATCGCCGCCGGATTCAAGGTCAAGCTGCTCTCCACCGACACGTCGGATCCGACGCAGGATCTCCACGTCGTCGCGCAGGATCCGGGGGGACTTACCGATGCGAAGCCGGGGAGCGTCGTGACGATCACCGTCGCGCACCTCACCGTGCCGCCACCGACGTCGCCGGACACGACGACCACCCCCACGACGACGCCGACCCAGTGAGCCGGAAGGTCCGGGTCGCGGTGCTCTCGGGCGGACGCTCGAGCGAGCACGAGATCTCGCGCGCGTCGGCCGCGTCGGTGGTCGGCGCGCTCGACCCGGAGCGCTACGACGTCGTCGCCATCGAGATCGGCCGCGACGGCCGCTGGGCCCTGCCCTCCGGGAACGCGGTCGACGCGCTGCCGGCGTCCGTCGCCGAGACACTGCCGATTCCGGCCGATTCGGCGCCCGCCACTCTCGGTGCCGTGGATGTCGTCCTGCCGATCCTGCACGGGCCGTTCGGCGAGGACGGGACAGTGCAGGGGCTGTGCGAGCTCGCCGGTGTCGCGTACGTCGGCTCCGGCGTGCTCGCGTCCGCGCTCTGTATGGACAAAGACGTCTTCAAGCGCGTGATGCGCGACCAGGGCGTCCCCGTCGCTGCCCACGTCGCGCTCCGTCTGGGAGATCCCGTCTCGAACCCGTTCGGCTACCCGGTCTTCGTCAAGCCCGCAAGGCTCGGATCTTCCGTGGGGATTTCGAAGGTGCGCGAGGAGGTGGAGCTCGAACCGGCTGTCGCGCTGGCGCGACGCCACGATGAAAAGGTGCTGGTTGAGGAGTTCGTCCCCGGGATGGAGATCGAGGTCGCGGTGCTCGGCAACCTGACCTCGCCCGTCGCGTCGCTCCCCGGCCAGGTCGTGTCAAACTTCGCCGACTGGTACGACACGTCGTCGAAGTACGACGACGGAGGCTCCGACCTCGTCATTCCGCCGCCGGGACTCTCCGAGCAGCGCATCGAGCGGGCGCAGCAGCTCGCGGTACAGGCGTTCGTCGCAACGGAATGCGAAGGCATGGCCCGTGCCGACTTCTTCGTGCGGGAAACCGACGGCGAAATCGTGCTGAACGAGCTGAACACGATCCCGGGGTTCACGTCGACGAGCTTCTACACGCGCCTGTTCGAAGCTTCGGGGTACACGTACTCCGCGCTCGTCGACCGGCTGATCGAGCTCGCCCTGGAGCGCCACGAGCGGCGATCCAGTCTCGAGTTCTGATCGCCGGGTAGGCTGACGTTGTGGCCTTTCGCGCGATTCGCCCCGATGAGCTGAGCTGGACGACGCGACCGCACGAGCCAGACGAGCCGGCTCGCCACGTCGCCGAGCTGAGCGACCTCGCGGGCTTCGCCCACAGCCGCGCGAACGTATGGCGCTTCGAGCCGGGCGCGAAAGGGCGCCGTCACAGGCACGGGCTGCAGGAGGAGACGTTCGTCGTCCTGGCCGGGACGCTCTCGATGTACTTCGGCGAGCCGCCAGAGCGCCAGGACGTCCCCACCGGAGGCGTCATGCACGTCGAGCCCGGCACGGCACTCCAAACGGTGAACCACGGCGATGTGGATCTGGTGGTCTACGCCTACGGCTCTCCGCCCGATCACGGCGGCGAGCTGCTCGACTCTGCTATCTAACGGGGCGCTCTAGCTCTTAGCTCAGAACGGCGGCAAGTGCGTCGTCCCAGACGGCGAGCGCCTCGTCCAGCTCCGCGTCCGAGATCGTGAGCGGGGCCAGGACGCGGATGCAGTTCCCTTCCATGCCCGCTTTCAGCAGGATCAGACCTCGCTTCAACGATGCGGCGATCACTGCCTCGGCAAGCTCGGGCGCCGGCTCCTTCGTCGCAGGATCGCGGACGATCTCGATCGCGAGCATCGCCCCCAGGCCCCTGACATCGCCGATCTGCGGGTGTCGCGCCTGCCAGGCGAGCATCCGGGCGCGGACCGTTTCGCCGAGCGCCTGCGCCTGCGCCACGATGTCCTCCTCTTCGAAGACGTCGAGAACGGCCAGCGCTGTCGCGAGCGCCACCGGGTTGCCAACGTACGTGCCGCCCACAGCGCCCAGATGCGCGTGATCCATGATCTCGGCCTTCCCGATCACACCCGACAGCGGGAACCCGGCAGCGATCGACTTGCCAACGGTGATCAGGTCGACCTCGACGTCGTAGTGCTCCATGGCGAACATGCGGCCGGTGCGCCCGAAGCCCGTTTGCACCTCGTCGGCGACGAGCACGCTCCCGTGCCGGTCGCAGAGCTCGCGCAGCCCGACGACGAACTCGCGCGGCGCAGGCACGAAGCCTCCCTCGCCCTGCTCCGGCTCGAAGACGATCGCGGCAACGTGGTTCGCTCGAGCGAGCTCCTCGACCCTCGCTACTGCCGTTTCCGCGTCCGGCCCCCGATAGGAGTTCGGGTACGGCGCGCGGTAGACCTCGGGCGCGAAGGGACCGAGACCGAGCTTGTACGGCTTCTCCTTCGCAGTCATCGTCATCGCGAGCAACGTGCGGCCGTGGAACGCGCCGTCGAATGCGATGACCGCCGGGCGGCCGGTGAAGAGGCGCGCGAACTTGACCGCGTTCTCGACGGCTTCGGCGCCGGAGTTGAAGAATGCCGCGCGCGTCGGGCCGGCGAACGGGGCAAGCGCGCCGAGCCGTTCCGCGAGCTCGATGTACCCCTCGTACGGGATGACGGTGAAGTCGGTGTGGATGAAGCGCGCGACCTGCTCCTGCGCCGCCTCGACGATCCGCGGGTGGCCGTAGCCGACGTTCTGCACGCCGACACCGCCGGCGAAGTCGATGAAGCGATTCCCGTCGACGTCGGTGATCGTCGCGCCCTCGGCGTGAGCGGCGAAGATCGGCAGGTGAACCTGCAACGCTCGTGCGACCGAGCTTTCCTCGCGCGCCACGAGCTCTCGCGAGCGCGGCCCCGGGATCTCGGTGCGGATGTCGATGACACGCGTCACGGCCACAGCCGGGCAGCCTAGCGGTCGGCTACCGTGGCGGCGTGGACGAGCGCGACCTCGATCCGGATCCGATCCTGGCGTTTGAACGGTGGTTTGCCGAGGCTGTCGGAGCCGGCGTCGCGCAGGCCGAAGCAATGACGCTCGCGACGTCGACACCGGACGGACGGCCATCTGCGCGCATGGTTCTTCTGAAAGGCCACGACGAGCGGGGCTTCACGTTCTTCACAAACCGCGGGAGCCGAAAGGGCATCGAGATCGCTTCGAATCCGCACGCCGCGCTCGTCGTCTACTGGCAGCCGGCGAACCGTCAGGTACGCATCGAAGGTTCTGTCGAGCAGCTCACAGACGCCGAGTCGGAGGCGTACTTCGCGACGCGCCCACCCGGCAGCCGGATCGCCGCCTGGGCGTCACCGCAGTCTCGACCGATCGAGCGAAAGGACCTCGACCAGCGGTACGGTGAGATCGAGGCGCGCTACGCCGACGGCGAGGTCCCGCTGCCGCCGTTCTGGGGCGGCTACCGCATCGTCCCCGAAGCGATCGAGTTCTGGCAAGGCCGCGAAAACCGCTTCCACGACCGCGTTCGCTACGAGCGCGGCGCCGCAGGTTGGACGAGAACGCGCCTCGCGCCGTAGGGTCGAGCCTCGCCCTCGCCCTCGCCCTCGCCCTCGCCCTCGCCCTCTCGCCGGGGAGGCGACCCAAGGGTCGCCCCTACGCACCGATAGGCGTGAGGAACATCGCTGCGGTCATGCCAGCCGACTAGTTCGCGGCAGCCAGGGCGCCCGACGTATAGAGACCCTCGGCGTTCCAGAGCAGGTAGCCCTTCGCACCCTGGAGGCGCGCCGACTCGATCTGGGCACGCACCTGCTGCAGGTCGTAGCCCCAGTCCTGGATCCACGGCACGAGGTGCGCGCCGGAACCACGGAGCTGGCGGTGGAAGTCGCCGAGCGTGCGGAACACGGTCTCGCCGGGCTGGTCGCTCGGATGCTCGATGCCGAGTTCGCCGGCACCGTACAGGGCCGGGTACGACATCGGGCTCACGGTGTCGACGTGCGTCGCAATCCACCGAGGCACCTGGCCGATCCGCAAATCACGGGTCGCCGACAGGCCGAAGACCGCCGTCGACACGCGCGCGCCAAGCGCGCGCAGATGCGCGTCCGCGTAGGCAGCGAAATCCGCGATGACACGACCTCGCGTCTCGGCGGTCCGCGCTGGATAGATCGTGTCGCCGACGTTCCCGTCGGACGGGAACCGCACGTAGTCGAACATGATCTCGTCGAAACCGGCCCTGGCCGCGGCGGACGCTATCCCGACGTTGTACGCCCAGACGCGCTTGTCGTACGGATCAACCCAGCCGAGCCCGGCCGAGGTCGTCCACACGGAGCCGTTGCCGCGATGGATCGCAAGCTGTGGCCTCGCAGCGGCAAGTCGCGGATCCTGGAAGACGACGACGCGGCCGATCAGGTAGATGCCCTTCGCGTGCAGCTGTCGGGCTACCGCCTTCGGGTTGTAGTACCCGCGCGCCGCGCCGATTGACTGCACGAGTGGTACCGACTTCGGCGCGAACGACACCTCGCCGCCTTCGTCCTTGATGTCGAGCTCGATCGTGTTCAGACCCTGGTTCTTCAGCTTTGCGTACTCGGCGAGCTTCCCGGGCAACGACGCGAGCGCTCCAGTGACGTGGATCCCCCGGATCTCGATCGGCAACGGTCGGGGACGAAGCGTCGCGGCCGACGACGTGGCTACGACGGCCGGGGCTTTCTGCTGCGCCTTCGTGTGCGCGCGAACGGTACGTAGCTGCCAGCCGGCGCCGAGCGCCACGACCGCGAGCAGCGGCACGCCGAGTAGCGCCGCCCTGCGTCTGCGCTTGCGCCGCCGAGTGTGGTCCCTGCGAGCACGAAACCGCTCGTTCGGGTCCATCGATCCGTAGAGCATGGACACGGGGTCGCGGACCTTAGCACCGTTTCGCGGTCTTGGACCCTTCCGCGAGGTGATTGTCAGCGTCGTACGATAGGAACGTGGTTCTTTCGGACGGCGCAATCAGGCGGCTCATCGAGGCGGGGAGCATCGGGATCGACCCGTACGACCCCGGGTTGCTGCAGCCGTCGTCGCTCGATGTGCGTGTCGACCGCCTGTTTCGCGTGTTTCGCAACTCACGCCACCCGTACATCGACGTCAAGCAGGCGCAGGAGGATCTGACCGAGCTCGTCGAGGTGGAAGGCGCCGAGCCGTTCATCCTCCACCCGGGCGAGTTCGTCCTCGGCTCGACGCTCGAGCGCGTCACGCTGCCCCACGATCTGGTCGCCAGATTAGAAGGGAAATCGAGCCTCGGACGGCTCGGGCTGCTGATCCATTCGACGGCGGGCTTCATCGACCCCGGGTGGGACGGCCACGTGACGCTCGAGCTGTCAAACGTCGCCAATCTCCCGATCACGATCTACCCGGAGATGAAGATCGGCCAGCTCTCGTTCGTGCAAATGTCCGAGGCGGCCGAGAAGCCGTACGGCTCCGGCGGGCTCGGCTCGAAGTACCAGGGGCAGCGCGGCCCGACGCCGAGCCGTTATTGGAAGAACTTCACGGACGAATGAAGGCTCTCCGGGTCGCGTTGCTCGCGGATGTCCACGGCAACGCACCGGCACTCGCCGCCGTCCTGCGTGAAGTGGAGGCCGAGGACGTCGACCTCCTAGTCCACGCAGGCGATCTCACTTGGGGGCCGCTCGTCAAGGAAACGCTGGTGCTGATCCGCAGCTACCACGGCCCCACAGCGTTCGGCCGGGGCAACGCCGACCGTGCGGTGCTCGAACTGGCCGACGGCACACCCAGGGACGACCAGACGGAGAGGGACGACTGGATGACCGCCCACCACGACGCCGACGCCGTGGGCTTTCTCCGCACCTTCTCGGAAAGCGTCGTGGTGGAGGTTGCCGGCCTGGGCGCGGTCAGGATCTGCCACGGCTCGCCGCGTGGCGACACCGAATGCGTGACGAGCGAGACACCGGAGTCACGCGTCCGCGAGTTCATAGCTGGCGTCGCCGAGCAGGTCGTCGCCACGGCGCACACGCATGTGCAGTTCGATCGGCACGTCGCCGGCGTGCGCTCACTCAATCCCGGCAGCGTCGGCCTGCCCTACGAAGGACGGCCGGGAGCCTACTGGGCGCTTCTTGGCCCGGATGTCGAGCTGCGCCGGACGGAGTACGACCTCGCCGAGACGATCGCCGCGTACCGCGAGACTGACGACCCCGCGGTCGAGCGCATGGTGGAGATGCTCGAACAGCCGCCTGCGCCGGCCGAGGTGGTCGAGCACGCCGAGAAGCTCGTCTTCTCGGACTAGGGTGTCTGCATGAGCCTCGTGCGCTTGGTCCGCCCGCTCGGCCGGTTTCACGTTCGTCTCTACCGGCTGACCGGCGGCCGCTTCGTGGGACGGGTCGGCAAGGCGCCGATCTTGCTTCTGACCACAATCGGCAGGCGGAGTGGCGAGCCTCGCACGGCACCGCTTCTGTACTTGAAGGACGGTGACCGGCTCGCGATCGTCGCCTCGTTCGGCGGGCAGCCAAAGCACCCGATCTGGTACCTCAACCTGACCGCGAATCCCGAGGTTCACGTGCAGGTGGGCCGCGAGCAATTCAAGGCGACGGCGCGCACGGCAGGCGTCGAGGAACGCGCGCGACTCTGGCCGAGGCTCGTCGAGATGTACCCGGGCTACGCCGGATATCAGGAGAAGACGGACCGCGAGATCCCAATCGTCCTGCTCGAGCGCTCGTAGGGGCGAGGCTTGCCTCGCCCGCCGAACCGCGAAGAGACGGGAGCGAAAAGGCGAGGGCCGCCTTTCGGCGGCCCTCGAACCCGGTAGCCAGCGTCGTATTGGTAGAGGCGCTTCCTGCCAGATCCGGTGACCTGGCGGCGCGAAGCGCGAGTCCCCTACGCGTGGCTATGGCGATTCCCCAGTGGGTCTCGGGGACACGCCTCTACCCGCTGGTACCTCCACTGCCGGTACTGCTGGGGTCTGTCACGACCGGACCACCTCCTTTCCGCGGTAGCCCGAGTGTATATCGACGGGACAGGACGACGGCAAGCGGAGGGCTCAGACTTCGACGACGACGACTCCGTCACCTCGCACAGCAACCGGAAACGTGTCCACCGGGATGTAGGCCGGCAAGGTGAGCGCGCGGCCGGTCGTGATGTCGAAACGCGCGCCGTGGCGCGGGCAGACGGCGACCTTCTCTTCGCAGTCGAAGTCGCCCTCGCAGAGCGGCCCGTCGTCGTGCGTGCAGCGATCCTCGAGCGCGTACAGCTCGCCGTCGCAGTTGTAGACGCCGACGGTGATGGCGCCCGTCTTGACGATGCGCACCGTTCCCGGCGGCAGTTCTTCGAGCTGACAAACCTCGTACTCGGGCACTAGTGCCCCTTCAGGTGATGCTGCCTCGTTCCTCGGGTGCGAGGAGCAAGCCAGGCTAGGACGCAGGGAGCCTCGATACCAGAAGGTATCGAGGCGACTGAGGACGACGCATGGCGCCGCTCATCGCACGCGAGGGACCTGGGGGGCATTGCCTGGAGGGGCACTAGTTGAGCGTGATGTCGCCGGCCGAGGTGCCCCACTCCTCGGGCAGCGGCGTGCCCTTGGCCTTGTGGAGCGCAACCTTGAGGACACCGAGGCCGAGCAGCGCACACTTCAGGCGCACCGGAGTGAGCGGGATACCGATCTCTTCCAGCAGCTCGTCCTTCGGCATCGCCGCGACCTCCTGGGCCGTGCGCCCGGTGACGAGGTCGCTGAGCATCGACGTCGCCGCCTGGCTGATCGCGCAGCCCTGCCCCTCAAAGCCGACCTTCTCGATCACATCGCCCTCGCCGAAGCGGACGGTGACCGAGATCTCGTCGCCGCAGAGCGGGTTCTGCCCCTCGGCGTACGCGTCGCGCGGCTCCAGTAGCCCGTGATTCCTGGGACTGCGGTAGTGATCGAGAATGACTTCTCGATAGAGCTGCTCGAACTCACTCATCAGCCGAGGCTCTTCTTCACCTTGAGCAGGCCGGCGACGAGCCGATCGATCTCATCAGGGAGTGAGTAGAGGTAGAAGCTCGCGCGCGTCGTCGCCGCGACGCCGAGGCGCGTCATCAGCGGCTGCGTGCAGTGGTGGCCGGCGCGAACTGCGATCCCTTCCCAGTCGAGGATCTGCGCGACGTCGTGCGGGTGGACTCCGGCGACCTCGAACGAGACGATTCCCGCGCGACGGTCGGGCGGCGGGCCGAACACGCGGATGAAATCGAGCTCGGCGAGCCGGTCCAGCGCGTAGACCGTCAACTCGTGCTCGTGCGCCTCGATTGCCGGCAAGCCGATCTCGGAGACGTAGTCGATCGCGATCCCGAAGCCGTACGCCTCGGCGATCGCAGGCGTTCCTGCCTCGAACTTGTACGGCAGCTCGTTGAACGTTGTCTTCTCGAGAGCAACGGAACGGATCATCTCGCCGCCGAGGTTGAACGGGCTCATCGCCTCGAGCAGCTCCGCCCGGCCCCAGAGCGCGCCAACACCGCTCGGGCCGCAGAGCTTGTGCGACGACAGCGCGAGGAAGTCACAGCCGAGCGCCTGCACGTCGATCACGCGGTGCGGTGCTGCCTGCGCGGCGTCGACCACCATGATCGCGCCCTGCGCGTGCGCCCACTCGACCAGCCGCTCGACCGGGTTGATCGTGCCGAGCGAGTTGGACACGAGGCCGATCGCGACGACCTTGATGTTCCCCTCAGCCGCCAGCGCATCGAGCGCCTCCAACTGCAGCTCGCCAAGATCATCGATCGGGATGTGGCGGAAGCTGGCGCCGGTGCGGCTCGCAATGAACTGCCAGGGGACGAAGTTCGCGTGGTGCTCCAACTCGCTCACCACGACGACGTCGCCAGGCCCGAGATTGTCGAGCCCCCACGCATACGCCACGAGGTTGATCGCCTCGGTCGCGCTGCGGGTGAAGACCACCTCGCGCGCCGCGGACGCGTTGACGTAGGCGGCCACCTTACGGCGTGCGCCCTCGTAGCCCTCCGTGGCCCGCTCGGCCAGCCGGTAGAGGCCACGATGCACGTTGGCGTACGAGTGCTCGTAGAAGTCGCGCATCGCATCGAGCACCTGCCGCGGCTTCTGCGTCGACGACGCCGAGTCGAGATACGCGAGCGGCAAGCCGTTGACGAGCTCCTCGAACACCGCGAAGTCCGCACGAAGAGCGTGCGCATCGAGCTTCAGCGGAGTCGTCAAGGCCATGGCCTCATGGTACCCGCGAGGGTGCGTCAGGCGGGTTTGCGGAGCGGCACGAAGCGGTCGTCGGTCAGCCAGAGGAAGCCGATCGACAGCCCGGCTCCGACCAGAGCGACGAGCACCGCGGCCGGGCCAGGCACGACGAGGTCGAAGAACGAGCGCAGACCCGGAACGGCGAGGATGGCGACGTACGCGGCTCCGAGTGAAAGGCAGAGCATGCCGAGCCAGAACGCACGCCGGAGCTCCGTAGCCTCGAGGGCGAGGACGAGATAGAGCCCCACAACGATCAGTGTCGTCAGTGCCGCGGTTCGCGCCTCGCGCAGGCCAGTGTCGAGCACGTTGAGCGTGACCAGGTAGCTCGCAAGCACGCCTAAACCCGCTGCCACGCCTGCCGGAACCGAGAAGCGACCGACCTCGCGCAGGAAGCCACGGGTCGTCCACGGCCCTTGGCTGGGGGCAAGCGCGATGAAGAACGCCGGAAGCCCGACCGTCAGCGTTGCGGCAATCGTGAGGTGCCGGGGCAGCAGCGGATACGCCGTCGGTGTGAGACCAATCGACAGGATCAGGAACGCGGCGAACACCGATTTGGCGACGAACAGGGTCGTAACGCGCCTGATGTTGCGCAGGATCTGGCGGCCAGACACAATCATCCGTGGCACCGCGGAGAAGTCGCCGGAGACCAGGATCACGTCGGCGATCGCCTTCGTCAGCTGCGCTCCGGAGCCCTGCGCAATCCCGAGCTGAGCCGCCTTCAACGCCGGGGCGTCGTTGACACCGTCGCCGACCATCGCCACGTAGCGGCCGTCTCGCTGCAGCGCTTCGATAACGGCGCGTTTGCCTTCCGGCGTGATCCTGCCGACCGTCGATGCCTCGCGGGCAAAGGCGGCGAGCTGGGCGCTCTCAGTCGGCAGCTCCCGGCCGTCGTGTGTGACGCCGACCGGAATGCCGGCGTCGGCAGCGATCGAGGCGACCGTCTCCGGGGCGTCCCCCGAGAGCACCTTGACGTCGACACCCTCGGCGAGGAGGAACGCGATCGTCTCTCGGATGTCTTTGCGGAGGTCCTCTGCGAGCACAACCAGTCCTAGCGGCACCGTCGGCGGTGGATCGCCGTCGGGACCGCCGTCGGGACCAACAGGGAAGTGAGCCGTTGTCGTGCCGATTGCGACGACGCGTCGGCCTGCGCCCTGAAGCTCGTCGACCTCGTCGGCGAGCGGGCCGAGCGCAAAGAGCTCGGGCGCTCCGAGCACGTATCGGGCACCGCCAAGGCTGAGCCCGCTCCAGCGCCGTCGCGACGAGAAAGCGACGACCTCGTCCGGATCCTCGTGCGTGGCCGGGAAGGCGACGGCGACTGCTTGGAGAGTGCCGTTCCTGGCGGGCATCGCCGCAGCGAAGCGAGCGAGGGCACGCTGGGCTTCCGCGAGCTCGACGCCGCTCGCCGGAACGATCTCGACCACCCGCAGGCCTGGAGCCGTCAACGTGCCCGTCTTGTCGACACAGAGCGTGTCGACAGCAGCGAGCGACTCGATGGCATTGAGCTGCTGCAGCAACGCGCCCCGTCGCGCGAGCCCGAGGGCGGCGACCGCGTACGTCATCGAGACGAGCAGCACGAGCCCTTCCGGAACGAGCGTGACCATGCCGGCAACGGCCGTATTGACGGCATGCCGTGTGCCGACGTGCTGCTTCCAGAGCACCGTGACCAAGAGGATCCCGAGCGGCACCATCGCAGCTACCAAGACGTACAGCAGCTTGTTGATCGCCCGTTCGAGCGGCGACCGCGGATGCCGGAACTCGCGCGCCTCGCCGACGAGCCGCTCCGCATAGCTGTCTCGGCCCGCGGCCGAGACCATGAACGACCCAGAACCTTCGACCGCGAACGAGCCCGACTGAACGCTGTCGCCGACCACCGCCCTAACAGGTCGGGACTCGCCGGTCAGGATCGACTCGTCGAGCTCCAACCCCTCGGCCGACACGATCTCGCCATCGGCGATCACCTGGTCGCCGGCCGCCAAGCGCACAAGGTCACCCTCCACCACCTCGGCGACGCGCAGTCGCAGCTCCGTTCCGTCGCGAACCACCGTCGCGAACGGCGCGACGAGCGCCGCCAACGCGTCGAGCTTCCTCTTCGCACGCAGCTCCTGGCCGATCCCGATCCCGGCATTGGCGACGACGATGCCGACGAAGAGCGCGTCCCGCGCGTCACCGAAGATCAGCGTCACGACGCCGAGCGAAAGCAGGATCGCGTTGAACGGCGTGACGATGTTGGCGCGGACGATGCTCGCGGTCGAGCGACTCGACGCTTGCGACTCGACCACTCCGCGCGCCTGCAAGCGCGCAGCAGCCTCGACCGCGGTGAGTCCGGCAGTAGAGATGTCGACCGCTACGGCTCACCCGGCTTGGCGTAGCCGTTTGTCGACGCGATCTCCGCGATCTCGCGCTGACGCGCGACGACCTCGGCCGCCGCCTCGAGTATCTCGCAGACGCGATCGAGCCGCGCCCGCTCGGATTGCTCTCCGAGCAGTTCCTGCTTGAGCGGCGGTGCGAAGTCGAACCGTGCAGCAAGCTCGAACGAGAGCTGCGCCGACTCTGAGTCCGGGACGTCGACGTCACTCCCGGTCAGCTCGACGAGCCGCGCAAAGAGCCCCAGGGCACGCTCGATGGTCGCCGCGTCCGCCGCATCTGCCAGATCCTCGTACGGCTCGATCAACGCCGTTCTGAAGCTCCGACCTTCGGTCGCCTCGACGATCCTGAAGCGCTCACCGCCTTCAACGACGACGTCGACCCGACCATCCGAGAACCGGTTCAGCACTTCGGTGACGGCGGCGCGCGTCCCGACACGCTGCATGTCGCCTTCGTCGCCGAGCAGGAAGCCGAACTCCTTGTCGTCCTCGAGGCACTCGCCGATCAGCTCGCGATATCTGGGCTCGAAGATGTGCAGCGGAACCCGCTCCGTGGGCAGCAGGACAAGTCCCAGTGGGAACACACCGATCTCGTCCACGGCGGAAGACTACGCCGAGAACGTCCGTCACCCGGGCGCACCTTGGCTTCGCCGCGCCCCACCCCGCACCGCTACCCTCCGCGCGATGTCCGCGGCTTACGTCTATTCGATGTTTCGGGTCGACAAGTTCTACGGTCCGGATCGGCAGGTGCTCGCCGGCATCTCGCTGTCGTTCCTGCCGGGCGCGAAGATCGGCGTGCTCGGCCCGAACGGGGCAGGCAAGTCGACGCTCCTGCGGATCATGGCCGGGCTCGAGGAACCTTCCAGCGGCTCGGCCGAGCTTGCCCCTGGTGCATCGGTCGGCTTCCTTCAGCAGGAGCCGACGCTGGACGAGACGAAGGACGTGCGCGGCAACGTCGAGGACGGCGTGCGGCCGCTGCGCGATCTCCTCGACCGCTTCAACGCGGTCTCCGCAGCCTTCGCAGAGCCGGATGCCGACTTCGACACGCTGCTCGCCGAGCAGGCGGTCGTTCAGGATCAGATCGACCGGCACGACATCTGGTCGCTCGACGCGACGCTCGACCGCGCGATGGACGCTCTGCGTCTCCCCGAGGGAGACCGCGAGGTCACAACGCTTTCCGGCGGTGAGCGCCGCAGAGTCGCGCTGTGCCGGCTCCTGCTCTCGTCGCCCGACCTGCTGCTCCTCGACGAGCCGACGAACCACCTCGACGCCGAATCCGTCGCCTGGCTCGAGCGCTTCCTCGCCGACTACAAGGGCACGGTGATGGCGGTTACCCACGACCGCTACTTCCTCGACAACGTCGCCGGCTGGATCCTCGAGCTCGACCGCGGGCGCGGGCTCCCGTTCGAGGGCAACTACACGTCGTGGCTGGAACAGAAGCAGGCGCGGCTGGCCACGGAGGAGAAGACCGAATCGGCCCGCCGCCGCGCTCTCGCGCGCGAGCTGGAATGGGTACGCGCGAGCCCCAAGGCGCGGCACGCGAAGTCGAAGGCGCGTCTCGGCGCCTACGAACGGCTGCTGGCCGAGGATCGCGACGTGAAGCTGGACAAGGTCGAGATCCACATCCCGGCTGGACCGCGCCTCGGCGACATCGTCGTTCAGGCCGAGAACCTGTCGAAAGGCTTCGGCGACCAGCTACTCATCGAGGATCTGAGCTTCTCGCTCCCACCGGGCGGCATCGTCGGCGTCGTCGGACCGAACGGCGCGGGCAAGACCACACTCTTCCGCATGATCGCCGGCGAGGAGTCGCCGGACGGAGGTGAGCTGCGCGTCGGCGAGACGGTGCAGCTCGCCTACGTCGACCAGGCGCGAGCCGACCTCGATCCTGCGAGCACCGTGTGGAAGGAGATCTCGGGCAACCTCGACACGATCGAGCTCGGGACGCGCGAGGTGAACTCGCGGCAGTACGTCTCGTGGTTCAACTTCCGCGGTGGGGATCAGCAGAAGCGCGTCGCCGACCTCTCGGGTGGCGAGCGAAATCGCGTGCATCTCGCGAAGCTGTTGCGCTCAGGGGGCAACGTGCTGCTCCTCGACGAGCCGACGAACGACCTCGACGTCGACACGCTGCGCGCACTCGAGGATGCGCTGCTCGACTTCGCAGGCTGTGCCGTCGTGATCTCGCACGACCGCTGGTTCCTCGACCGCATCGCAACCCATGTGCTCTCGTTCGTCGGCGACTCGCAAGCCGACTGGTTCGAAGGCGGCTTCACCGAGTACGAAGACTGGGTGCGCGAGACACGCGGAGCGGACGCCCTCGAGCCCCACCGCATCCGCTACAAGCCGCTCGTTCGCGCCTGACGTCTACGCCGAGGCGTCGGACGCTCGAAAGCGACCGACTCCCAGACCAGCCCTCGGTGAAACGCCTTGCGGTGCAGCCCGTGCTCACGAACGGCGGCGTCGAGCGCAGCGGGGTCGTGGACGTAGACGCGGAAGTCACGTCGAACGAGCGCGAAGATGTGGTTCTGTAACCAGGCGACGGCACGGCTGGGCGCCGTACGCCTCGGATAACTCGCCACGAGCACACGCCGCGTGAGAGCCGCGCCGATGCCGAGCAGGCGTGGCCCCTCGGGCGAGCAACAGACCACCCGGCGAAGTGCAACCACGTCGGCTGGGTCGACGGCGTCGGCCCGCTCGGTTAGGTCGGCTACGACGAATCGCGTGCGCTCTTCGACTCCGATCTGTCCGGCCAACTCTTGCGCGTACCGCTCGTACGCCGGAACGACGTCCACCACCGTTCCGCCGGCCGCGCCTTCGCGGAGGAGATGCGCCTGGATCACACCAACTCCCCCACCGATCTCGAGCACGCTCATGCCCGGCAGTCCGATCTCCGCCGCCCAGCCGGCTAGCCGTGTCGCGTCGCCGCGGAGCCCGTGCCTGAGGTAGGCGCGCATGTCTCGCCGCGCAGTCTTCGCTGTGAAGAAGCTGTCGCAGGCGTTGCCGCCGCAGCAGCTCACGCGACGACCACAGCGGCCACGGGCTATGCCTGTGGGATGCGGGCTTCGAGCGCTGCGCCGAGCGCGTCACGCACCGACTCGATCTCGACTCTGTCGAGCACGTCCTGGAAGAAGCCCCGAACGATCATGCGCTCGGCCTCCTGGCGCGACAGGCCGCGGGCCATGAGGTAGAAGAGCTGCTCCCGGTCGACCTGGCCGAGCGTCGCGCCGTGCGTGCAGCGCACGTCGTTGGCGAGGATCTCGAGGCCGGGAATCGAATCCGCGTGCGCGTTCTTGGAGAGCAGCAGATTGCGGTTCTCCTGGTAGGCGTTCGTCTTCTGCGCGCCTTCCTCGACCCGGATCATGCCGCGCCACACCGCGGTCGCCTCGTCGCGTAGCGCACCCTTGAACGCGAAGTCCGAGGTCGTATTCGGCGCGATGTGCTCCTGGAACGTGTCGAAATCGAGATGCTGCTTCGCGTCGGCGAAGTACGCGCCCGTCACGCGCGAGGTCGCACCGGGGCCGGCGAGGTCGTTCTGGATCCGCACCTTCCCTTTGCCCGAGCCGAAGCCACCGGTGACCCAATCGAGCTCGGCATCGCGGCCGACCTTCCCGTGCTGCGAGGCAAAGTGGAACGTGCTCTGCGAGAGGTTCTGCAGCGAGACGTACTCGACCTTCGCGCCCTGCTCGACGACGATCTCGACCGCAGCGTTCGAGTAGCCAGAGAGCTCGGGCGACATCGAGGCGTACTCCTCGATCACCGTGAAGCGGCTCTCCGGCTCGGCGACGATCAGCAGCCGCCAGAAGAGCGACCCACCCTCGACGGCGTTCGCAATCCGGATGTAAAGCGGCTTTTCGACCACGAAGCCCTTCGGGACGTGCACGAGCAGGCCGTGCTGCCAGAGCGCCGCGTTGTGCGCGGCGAACTTCTCGTCGGAGCCAACGAGCGAGTAGAGCAGCGGGTGATCGCCGGTCAGCGGCTCGAAGCGGATGCCATCGGCAGCGCGCTCGATCCGGATGCCCGCTTCGCTGACGACCGCGATCCCGGCCGCGTCGATGTCGAGCAACGTTTCGGGCGCGGCGATCTCGGTTGCACCGTTCGCGGTGAACGAGTCCGGATCGAAGCCGGCGAGATCGGTGAACCGCCAGTGTTCGTCGGATTTCGTCGGCAGCGCAAGCGCGCGATAGCGCTCGAGCAGCTCAGTCCGCATGCGGTGCGTAATGCCGGTGGAGCATGAGGACGTTGCCGTCGGGATCGGTGAAGTGCGCCATGTGGCAGACACCCGAGTCGAAGACATCGCCTGCGAAAGTCACGCCCCTGCCTTCCAGCTCGCGGCGTGCTTCCTCGACATCGGCAACGCGCAGGGCTATCGACGAAGTGTGCGGGCCTCTGAACTCCTGCCCGATGTTGGTCGGGTCGAGCAGGTAGAGGCTCACGTTCTCGCCCAGCTGGAACTCCGGCCACGCGCCCTCGCCGATCTGCTCCAACCCCAAGGTGTCTCGGTAGAACACCGTAGAGCGCTCGAGATCCGTGACCGGAACCGAGACGAAGTCCACGCGCTCGACGATCACCCGACAGAGCCTTCCATCTGCAGCTGGATCAGCCGGTTCATCTCGACCGCGTACTCGAGCGGCAGCTCCTTCGTGATCGGCTCGACGAAGCCGGACACGATCATCGCCGACGCCTCGGCCTCGTTCAGCCCGCGCGACATGAGGTAGAAGAGCTGCTCCTCGCCGATCTTGGAGACCGTTGCCTCATGCCCGAGCTCGACCTCGCTCTCGTCGACCTGGATGTACGGGTAGGTGTCGGAGCGGGACTCGTCGTCGAGGATCAGCGCGTCGCAGACGACCTTCGACTTGGAGCCCACAGCGCCCTTCGCCACCTGTAGCAGGCCGCGGTAGCCGGCACGGCCGCCGTTCTTGGAGATCGACTTCGACGTGATCACCGACGTGGTGTGTGGCGCAACGTGGACGACCTTGCCGCCGGCGTCCTGATGCTGGCCCTTGCCGGCGAACGCGATCGAGAGCACTTCGCCGTGAGCCCGTTCGCCCATCAGCCAGATCGCGGGGTACTTCATCGTCAGCTTCGAGCCGAGGTTGCCGTCGACCCACTCCATCGTCGCGTCCTCGTGAGCAATAGCGCGCTTCGTGACGAGGTTGTAGACGTTGTTCGACCAGTTCTGGATCGTCGTGTAGCGACAGCGGCCACGTGGCTTGACGATGATCTCGACGACCGCAGAGTGCAGCGAGTCGGAGGAGTAGATCGGCGCGGTGCAGCCCTCGACGTAGTGTACGTAGGCGTCCTCGTCGACGATGATCAGCGTCCGCTCGAACTGGCCCATGTTCTCCGCGTTGATGCGGAAGTAGGCCTGCAGCGGCATCTCGATGCGCACACCCGGCGGCACGTAGATGAACGAGCCGCCCGACCACACGGCCGAGTTCAGCGCCGCGAACTTGTTGTCGTTCTGCGGGATGATCGTGCCCATGTACTGCTTGACGATGTCCTCGTGCTCGCGCAGAGCCGAGTCCATGTCCAGGAAGATCACGCCCTTCGCTTCGAGATCCGCCTGGAGCTTGTGGTAGACGACCTCGGACTCGTACTGGGCGCCGACGCCTGCGAGGTACTTCTTCTCCGCCTCCGGGATGCCGAGCTTGTCCCACGTATCGAGGATCTCGGCTGGCAGGTCCTCCCACTTGTCGACCTGCTTCTCGGTGGGCTTGATGTAGTAGTAGATGTTCTCGAAGTCGATCTCGTCGACGGCCCCGCCCCACGTCGGCATCGGGCGTGCATAGAAGTAGTCGAGCGACTTGTGGCGGAACTTGCGCATCCAGTCCGGCTCGTTCTTGTGCTCGGCGATCGCCTCGACGACCTCGTGCGACAGGCCACGGCCCGACTTGAAGAAGTAGTCCTTGGCCTCGTCCGGGTTCGAGAAGCCGTACTTGTACTCGCTACGGATCTCCTTGACGAGCTCGTTCTCGGCAGTGCTCATATTTCCCGCTCTCTCGCCGGCAAAGCCGGCGCTCCGCTCATTCCCCGCTCCGTCGAGCCTACGCGGGGTATCATGATGCCGTCCCCGTACCAACTCCGGCCGGGATGAATGCCTCGTAGCCGTCCTTCTCGAGCTGAAGCGCGAGCTCGCCGCCACCCTCGGCAACGATGCGGCCGTCGACGAAGACGTGGACGAAATCGGGTGTGATGTAGTCCAGGATGCGTTGGTAGTGCGTGATCACGAGTGCGCCCATGTCCGCGCCCACAAGGTCGTTGACGCCGTTCGCGACGATGCGCAGCGCGTCGATATCGAGGCCCGAGTCCGTCTCGTCGAGGATCGCGATCCGCGGCTTGAGCATCGCCATCTGCAGGATCTCGACCCGCTTCTTCTCGCCACCCGAGAAACCATCGTTCAGGTAGCGCGAGGCGAGCTCGCGCGGCACCTTCAGGCGCTCCATCGCAGCGAGCAGCTCGGTGCGGAACTCCTTCACATGGACCGGGTCGTCCTCGCCGCCGTTCCTCGACTTGCGCACGGCGTTGATCGCCTGCCGCAGGAAGTTCGTCACGGTGACGCCGGGGATGGCATGCGGGTACTGAAACGCGAGAAAGAGGCCGCGCTGGGCGCGCTCGTCGGCGCCCATCTCGACGACGTTCTCACCGTCGAGCAGGATCTCGCCCTCGGTGATCTCGTAGGACGGATGACCCATCAACGCGTACGCGAGCGTCGACTTGCCAGAGCCGTTCGGGCCCATGATCGCGTGCTTCTCGTTCAGTCCGACCGCGAGATCGACACCCTTGACGATCTCGGTGCCGTCCTCCAAGGAGACGTGTAGATTCCTGATCTCGAGCAATGCCACGTTGAGACGTCCTCGCTCCCGTAGAAGTGCGTGCGGGCAACACCCGCTGCACCACATGGTAGCCGGTCCCTAGCGCAACTCCGGCTCGGTGCTATCCTCGCGCCATGGGAAACATCGGCGGTTTGGAGATAGTGGGTCTTCTGATTGTGGCTCTGCTGCTCTTCGGTGCGAAGCGTTTGCCGGAGATCGGTCGTTCGATGGGGCAAGGAATGCGTGAGTTCAAGAACTCGGTTACGGGCGTCACGAAGGAAGTTGATGACGTCCGCGCCGAGCTCGAGTCCTCGCTCCACGATGAAACGACCCCGACGGCAACTTCGCGCGAGCACGACACGGTCTAGCAGAGGCTCATTTCAAGGGGGCACTTCGCTGTTCAGGGGCGTGTAAAGCACGTCGCGATGGCACAGCCTTCAATTTTGAGATGAGTCATCACAACTCGAATCAGAGCAAGCCCTCGTGAAACCGCCGCGGCGTCTGAGCCACGGCGAAGAGGCCACCCTCGTCGAGCACCTCGACGAGCTCCGGTCACGCATTTTCATCTCCCTGATCGCTCTCGTCATCGGTACGATCATCGCCTTCGCCTTCCAGCACGAGCTCCTCCACTGGCTGAGCCAGCCGCTGCCACCGGCCAAGCAGAAACAGGGGTTGTTGACGCTAGGTGTCGCGGAGCCGTTCCTCGTCACCTTCAAGATCTGCATTTGGGCCGGGCTCGCGCTCGCGTTTCCCGTAGTCCTCTGGCAGATCTGGGGGTTTTTTGCTCCGGCTGTCCAGGAGCGGTCGCAGCGCATGGTGGCCGTGTTTGTGGCGTTCGCGTCGGGTCTCCTCGCCTGCGGGGTCGTCTTCGCCTACTACGTCGTGTTGCCGGCTGCGCTCAAGTTCCTGACCTCGTACAACGACCAGTCGTTCAACATCCAGATCCGCGCCAGCGACTACTTCAGCTTCGTCTTGCTAACGCTCGTTGGCGTCGGAGTGGTGTTCGAGTTACCGATCTTCGTGTTGGCGCTCGTGCGACTCGGAGTACTCACGTCGCACCGGCTGCGGCACACGCGTCGGTTGGGGTACTTCATCGTCGCTGTCATCGCCGTTCTCCTGCCTGGGATCGACCCCGTGACGACAACGCTGGAGGCGATCCCGCTCATGGCGCTGTATGAGGGCTCGATCTGGCTCTCGGTCGTCCTGGAGCGGTACTGGAACCGCGACGCCGAACCGGCGTACGAGTGGGCTGAGGACGAATGACCGTCCTGAGCGCGGACTGGGTCCTTTCCGTAAGCGCCCCACCGATACCGGACGGCGCAGTCGTGTTCGAGGAAGGGCGTATCACGGCAGTCGGGCCGGCGGCCGAACTCGGGACAGGAGAGCGGTTCGAGGACTCCGTCATCTTCCCCGGCTTCGTCAACGCGCACTCCCACCTCGAGTACGCGGCCTATGCCGGCTTCGGCGACGGACTGTCGTTCCCGCCGTGGATCGGGCTGCACGTGGCACGCAAGCGCCGGCTCGATCAAGCGGACATGGAGGCCATGGCACGGCTCGGCGCCGCCGAGTGCCTGCGCTCGGGAATCACGACGGTCGGTGACTGCAGCTTCGCCGGGGCGACAGCCCTGGCCTGCGACGAGCTCGGCCTGCGGGCAATCGTCTACCTCGAAGTGTTCGGCGAAGACGAATCGGCGCTCGCTCGCTTCGACGAGCTCCGTGACGGGATTGCCGACTCGCTCTCCGGCCGTGTTCAGCTGGGAATCTCCCCGCACGCGCCGTACACCTGCACCGTCTCGCTCTACGAGGCCTGCGCGGCGTTGGGCCTGCCGATGGCCACACATCTCTCGGAGAGCGAGGCCGAACTCGAGTATCTGCGCAGTGGCCGAGGGCCGTGGGAATCGCTCGCCGACTACCTCGTGCCACCGCTCGGAGGCCGCGCGATAGAGGCGCTGGCCGAGGCGGGAGTTCTCGGCCCGACCGTTGTCGCGGCGCACTGCGTCCACGTGACGGACAAGGAGATTTCGCTGCTCGCGGAGACCGGCACCGCCGTGGCACACTGTCCGCGCTCGAACGCCTTGCTCGGCTGCGGCGTCGCGCCTCTCGCCGCGCTGCGGGCGGCAGGAGTGCACGTTTGCATCGCCACCGACAGCCCGGCGTCGACGCCGTCCTTCGACATGTTCGACGAGCTGCGCAGCGCCGTGATGGCGGCGCGCGCCCACGAGCAGCGTCCCGACGCGCTCACCACCGCCGACGCCCTCGAGCTTGCGACACTCGGCGGAGCTCGCGCGCTCGGACTCGACAGCTCGATCGGCACACTCGAGGAAGGCAAATACGCTGACCTCACGGTCGTCTCATTCACCGACTCCCCGTTCCTTCCCTGGGAGGATCCGACGAGCGCGGTGGTTCTCGGCGGTTCCCCCGAGCGCGTCCTCGCTACTCTCGTAGCCGGCGAGGAGCGCTACCGGAAGGGAGGGACGACATGGCACGGATCAACAAGCAACGCACAGCAGGCTCGGGCTCGAATGCTCGAGGTGTGAGCACACCAGCCGCTAAGTCGCCCCCGAAGAAACGTTCCAGTTCGATCGAGGACACGATGTTCTTCCCGCGGCTCCGACACCATTCGAAATGGATGTTCCTCGTCCTCGCCCTAGTCTTCGGCCTCGGCTTCGTGCTCTTCGGTGTGGGCGCGAGCGGCACGGGGCTAGGCGACCTCTTCCGGAACCACCAGGGCGGCGGGAACAGCGGGTCCGTCGAGTCAGCTCTGAAGGCGACCGAAAAGAACCCGAAGAACGCGAAGGCCTGGCAGAACCTCGCCACCGCCTACCAGCTCCAGGGCGACATCGATCTCGCGATCAACGCGCAGGATCAGTACACGCAGCTCGCCCCGACGGATCTCGACGGCCTGAATCAGCTCGCCGGCCTGTACCGCGCTTCGGCGCAGAAGAGCGCGACGACCGCGCAAGATGCGCAGACCGCCGTCGCGTACTCCGGCACCATCTCGCCGGCCGGCAACGGTCTGCTGGTGAAAGGCAACCCGATCTTCACCGACCCGCTCGCGGCGCCGCTCACCAGCCAAGCGTCGGCCACGTATCAACAGGCGCTGCAGGTCGAGCAGCAGGCACTCCAGAACCAGCTTGCGACGTATCAGAAAGTCGCGCGCAAGTCGCCGAAGGATCCGAATGCGCAGCTCGCGATCGCAAACGCCGCGCGCGACATCGGTTCCACGTCAGCGCAGATCGCCGCCTACCGCCGGTTCCTCGTGCTTGCACCCGACGACGCAAATGCGCCGCTCGTCCGCCGGCAGCTGAAGCTGCTCACGAACTCCGCCAAGACCACGCCGAAGGCCAAGACGACCAAAGCGAAGTCGGGTTAGACTCGGCACCGAGTGGAGCCACCGATCGTCAGCGCGCGGGCACGTCGTCGAACCGCTCTTCTCGCGGTCGCGCTCTGCGCACTCGCCTCGGTCGTCGCGGGCTGTGGTGCGCTCGGCTACACAAGTGCCAAGGCCGACAAGGCCAACGGGAAGAAGCTGTTCTCGGCAAAGTGCGGCTCGTGCCACACGCTCGCAGACGCAGGGACGGCCGGCAATATCGGGCCCGACCTCGACTACGCCTTCAAACAGGATCTCGCGGTCGGCATGACCGAGGGCACGATTCGCCAGGTCGTTCGCGCCCAGATCGCCTACGCCATCACGGAGACGTCCACGGGCGCGCCCGGGATGCCGAAAAACCTCGTTACCGGAAGCGACGCAAAGGACGTCGCCGCCTATGTCGCGAGCGTCGCCGGCCGAGACGTTGCCGCTGTCGCCGCACCTGCGCCAGGTCCCGCGCCAGCACCTGCGTCCGCCTCGACTTCGACGACAACGGCGGCGGGTGGGTCAAGCTCCGGTGCTGGGGATGTAGCGGCAATCGCAATGGGCAAGCAGGCGTTCGCGGCGAACGGCTGCGGCGGCTGCCACACGCTGAAAGCCGCAGGCTCAGGTGGGAACGTCGGGCCGAATCTCGACAAGCTCGCGACCGACGCAAAGACAGCCGGCCAGCTGCTGGACGCCTATGTGCGCGAGTCGATCGTGAAGCCGAACGCGTACATCGTGAAGGGCTTTTCACCGAATGTGATGCCCGGGACATTCGGCCAGACGCTAACCGCGCCGCAGCTCAACGGCCTGATCGCCTACCTGCTCGCCGTCTCCGGCAAGTAACCCTCCGCTCGCGCGAGCCCCACGGGCAGGACGAAACGGGCTCGTAAGGCGTCGGCGAGCGCGGGATCGAGCACGACGATCTCGTCTGCAGGGAACTCCCGCAAAGCGTCCTCAACTGCGGCGGCATCGGTCACGACGCTGACAACCGCGAGAGCGCGTAGGGATGCCAAAAGCTGCTGGCTCGGCTCGCCGACGAACATGATGCGCTGTCCAGCGACAACCGCCGTGCGACGCCGGCGACGACCAAGCAACAGGCCACTCCCAGCCGCGAGCAGCGCGGCGACGACGCCGATCCCGACCCAGGTCGAGATCCACGAGCCGAGAACGATAAGACCGCCAACGCCGATCGCGATGAGGACCAGCTGGAAGGCCGCGCCTTCGTCCCTGAGCGGATTCCAGGTCAGAGCAGGTACACGGTCACGTACACGACGATCCACATGATGTCCACGAAGTGCCAGTAGATACCAGGGAGCTCGACGCCGTGGTGATGCTCGGGCGTGTAGTGGCCGCGAAACGCCCGCACGGCCGCGACGGTCAGCAATGTCAGGCCGATGAAGACGTGCGCGCCGTGCAGGCCGGTGAGGCCGAAGAACGCCGAGGCGAAAGCACCGTCTCCCGTGTTGAACCCGACATGTGCGTACTCGATTCCCTGCGTCAGGAGGAACGCGAGACCGAGCGCGATCGTCGAGACGAGACCCGCCTTCAACCCAGCCCGGTTGCCGCGCTTGATCGACTGCAACGCCCAGTGCATGGTGAAGCTCGAGGTCACGAGGATCACCGTGTTGACCCCGGCGACGAAGACCGGGAACTGGAACGGTGCTGGTGGCCAGTGGGAAGGAGCACTCGGGTTGGCGACGCGAACGAAGAAGTAGGCGGCGAAGAACGATCCGAAGAGCATCGCCTCCGACGCGATGAAGAGAAGCATGCCGAGGGTGATCGCCTCGATACGCGAGCTCTTGTTCGCGATCGGTGGGCCATGGTGGTGGCCCGGCGAATGTGCGGGTGATTCGGCGTGCGCCGTCACGCTGTTGTCTCCACCCTCGACTCGACGACGACATGCTGAACCGGCAGGCCGGAGTCACTTCGCAGCCGTCCGACCAGATCACGGCGCAGCCAGCCGGAGCGCTCACCGGGGAAGGTCGAGACGATCACCTCGTCGATGCGCTCGTCGTGGATCGTCTCGATGGCAGCGGTGTACGGATCGGGATGTGCAATCTGGCCGTGCACGTCGATTCCCTCCGACTGCAGCTCGGCGACGGCTCCACGCAGGCGCCGCTCGGCATCCGGATGCCCCGCAGCGATCGTCTCGATCGAGTCACTCTGCGGGCTGACGATCAGGAAGCTGACCGTGTCCTTGGCTGCACGCTGGCGGATCGCGTTGAGCAACGGCTCGCCGAGGACGGTCTCGTTGGCGACGACAAGGACGTTCACCGCGCCCGACTCCAACGCGACGTCCGCCACGACGTGCTCCAGCGGACGGTTCCCTGCTGCGCGCCTGATCTCGGTCAGCAGATCTCGACGGAGCCAGCCGGAGCGCGCTGCGGGATGAGTCGACACGATCAGCTCGTCGATGTCCTCCTGCGCGAGCGCATCCTTCACCGCATCGAGAGGCCCTTCGCCCGAGACGTAGCCGTACGCAGGAACACCCAGCTCGCGGAGCGCCTGAAGGGTTCTTTCGAGCCGGCGCCCCGCGGCCGCACGTCGCGTCCCCTGGTAGACGACGTAGCCGGCAACGGGATCGTTCACCGGCGCGACGACGAGCGCGCGGATCGGGCTCTGCTTCGCACGCCGCTCGACAGCGGCGATCAGCTCACGGCCGGAGAGCGTCTCGTTCGCGACGACGAGAACGTTGGCGTGCTCCTCACTCACGCATGAACCTCCTCGGCCACCGGTGCGCCGTGCAGAATCGCGTGCTTCGCGCCGGGGACGCCGTACTCGTATGGGCCGCCGACGACCACAGGAATCTCGTCGAAGTTGAAGACCGGCGGCGGCGAGGTGACCTGCCACTCGAGCGTATTCGCGCGCCATGGGTTGTCGCCCGCGAGCGGGCCGCGAACCCAGCTCGTGGTCATGTTGTAAAAGAAGATCACCGTCGACACGCCGAGCACGAACGACGCGACGGAGATGATCATGTTCAAATCGCCGAAAGCGCTCGAGTAGTCGAAGACGCGGCGCGGCATCCCGCGCAGGCCGATGTAGTGCATCGGGAAGAACGTCACGTTGAAACTGATGAAGGTGAGCCAGAAATGCAGCTTGCCGAGGCGCTCGTTGTACATCCGCCCCGTCACCTTCGGGAACCAGTAGTAGACCCCGGCGAAGATCGTGAACACGGAGCCGCCGAAGAGCACGTAGTGGATGTGCGCGACGATGAAGTACGTGTCCGACGCGTGGATGTCGATCGGCACCGAGCCGAGGAAGATGCCGGAGAGGCCGCCGATCACGAACATCGAAATGAACCCGAGCGCCCACAGCATCGGCGTCGTCAGGCGGATCTTCCCCTCCCATAGCGTCGCCAGCCAGGAGAAGACCTTGATCCCGGTCGGCACAGCGATCAGCAGCGTCGTGATCATCATCGGCACACGCAGCCAGTCGGCCATGCCTGCGACAAACATGTGATGGGCCCAGACCGAGAAGCCGAGGACCAGGATCCCGATGAACGACAGGGCCATCAGCCGGTAGCCGAAGATCGGCTTGCGCGACATCGTCGAGATCACCTCCGAGACGATTCCGAAGCCGGGCAGCATCATGATGTAGACGGCCGGATGGCTGTAGAACCAGAAGATGTGCTGGTACCCGAGCACGTAGCCACCATGGGCCGGGATGAAGAAGCTCGTGTGCAGCACCCGGTCGAACATGACGAAGAACTGCGAGCCGGCAATGAACGGTGTCGCGATCACGACGAGCAGCGAAGTCGTGAAGTTCGCCCACACGAGCAGCGGCATCCGCCAGAACGTCATGCCCGGCGCGCGCATCGTGATGATCGTGACCAGGAAGTTGAGCGCGGTGAGGATCGACGAGGCGCCGGCCCACTGGACGCCCATGTTGAAGAACATCGAGCCGACGGGTGAGTCGACCGAGAGCGGCGCATAGCCCGTCCAGCCCGCGGCAAACGGGCCTCCCGGCGCCAGGAAGCTCGACATGAACATAACGCCCGCGATCGGCAGCAGCCAGAAGGACAGCGCATTCAGGCGCGGGAACGCCATGTCGGGCGCACCGAGCATCAGCGGGACGACGAAGTTCGCGAGCCCGGCGAACGCCGGGATGATGAACAGGAAGATCATCAGCACGGCGTGCATCGAGACGAGCCCGTTGTACGTCTGCGAGCTGAAGAACTGCAGACCCGGCTGGGCGAGCTCGGCCCGGAAGAGCATCGCCATCAGGCCACCGATGACGAAGAAGAAGAACACGGTGACCGTGTACTGGACGCCGATCACCTTGTGGTCGGTGTTGATCCGGAAGTAGTCGGGCCAGCGCTTCGCTCCATGCCCGGAATGGTCTTCCTCACGCGTCGGCCGACCCGAAATCCAGTAGAGCCAGTACTCGAACGCACCGAGGCCGGTCAGGAAACCGATCGGCGCCATCGTGAGCCCGCCGACGAGCGTAATGATCGTCCAGTTGTACGCCGGATGCATGTCGAAGAGCCAGCGCGAGCCGACGACGAGATACATCCCGACGAGGAAGAACAGGCCGGTACACCAGGTCGCCCGAACCCAACCGGAGCGCAGCAGGAACCCGCGGGTACGCGGCCCGAACGGCTCGAACGCCTGGGGCGTTTCAGGGTCATGGTGGACGACGGTCGTCACTCGGTGCTCCCTTTCCTACGTCGTTCCTGTCAGGTACTTCACCAGAGCGTCGATCTGCCGCGCCGAGAAGGATTGGCCGAATGTCGTCGGCATCACGCCCTTCTGGTACCCGGGGACGACATACGCGTTCGGATCGACGATCGACTTTTTCACGTAATCGGCGAGCGGCTGCCCGGCCTTCTTCGCGTCCACCGCCAGATTGTTCAGGCTCGGCCCGATCTGGCCGCCGGACCCAGCCGGCCTGAACGTGTGACAGCCGCCGCAGCCGCCGCTCGCGAACGCTGCGGCACCCGGGTCGCCGGTGGTGCCACCGGACTGCTGCTTCTTGACCCAGGCTGCGAAGCCGGCGTCGTCGACGACGTTCACAGCGGCGCGCATCGTCGCGTGGCCGAGCCCGCAGAGCTCGGTGCAAATCAGCGTGAACGTGCCTGTGCGCGTCGGTGTCACCACGAGATGGGTGTGAATGCCCGGGACGGCATCCTGCTTCTGGCCGAACTCCGGCACCCAGAACGAGTGGATCACGTCGAGTGCCTGGAAGTCGAGCCGGGTCGCACGGTTCACGGGCAGGACGAGCACGTGCGACTTCAGATTCTTCCGATCTGGATAGGCGAAGCTCCACTCGAACTGCTGCGCCGTCACGTTCACGTGAAGCGGGTTCGTCCCGGCCCGTCCGTTCTGCGAGAGCACGATCGCACTCACGACGCCGATCGCGATCACGAGCAGCGCCGGCACGACCGTCCAGCCGATCTCGAGACCGGTGTGCCCGTGGATCGGCGGGCCGTCGGTCTCGTCGTCGGTCTGGGCTCGGAACTGCCAGACCGAGTAGACGATCACCGCCATCACGACGGCGAAGATCCCAATGCAGATCACCGTCGCGAACCAGTAGACGAAGGTGATCCGGTCCATCTGGCGGGATGCAGAGGTCGGCAGCCACTTGAAGGCGACCGCGACGATCGCCTGGATGACCACGAACACCGCGGTGAGCCCCAGAATGCGGACGATGGAACCCCTGCGCACCGACGCGAGCCTACAGCACTCCCGCGCTGGCGAGCCACCTCTACCGCGCGTACGAGCAAGCGGAAATTCGGAGGCGCGCTAGACTTGCGAGCCGCCCGGGCCGTTAGCTCAGTTGGTAGAGCAGGGGACTCTTAATCCCAAGGTCGAAGGTTCGAATCCTTCACGGCCCATGCTTGTCGCGCAAGGCCCGAGCCCACTCTCGCGGCCGCCGGCATGTTTGCGTCGGCCGTTGCGCTCGTTCACTAGGATCCGCGGCGTGCAGTCCTGGGACCTGACCGAAATCGAGGCACCTGAAGGGACTCGCCTGGCGGCAGCGCTCGAGACCGTGGACGGGGCGCGTGCGATCGTCATCCGCCTCCGGCCTGGCGAGGAGCTCGGCGACCACCAGGTTCGCGAGCGTACGTGGCTCACCGTGGTCGAAGGAACGGCGCGCATCGAGGCGGGCGGCGACTCCGTCGAGGCCGGGCCCGCGACCCTGCTCACGTTCGAGCCCGGCGAGCGGCACAGCGTCACAAGCGCGGGCGGCGCCCGCATCGTCATGATCCTCTCCTCCTGGCCCGGCGAGGGCCACTACCCCGCGACCTAGCACCGACGTCAAGGGGGCGTCTGACCGTCGTGTGCGGCGTCGATCAGGCCGAGGAGCGCCTCGGCGATCGCGTCTGGCGTCGGCGGGCAGCCTGGGATGCGAAGGTCGACCGGCAACACGGCCTCGACCGGGCCGACGAACTCGGTGGCCAGGCCGAGGACGTTGCAACCGAGGGCGCAGTCGCCGAGCGCCGCAACGCGCCGCGGCTCCGGCATCGCGTTGTACGCGACAAGCAGCGGCTCGCGCATGCGCGTCGTGACCGGACCCGTGACGAGCAGCACGTCCGCGTGGCGCGGCGACGCGACGATCCCGAGGCCGAAGCGCTGCAGGTCGTAGTACGGGCTCGACGTAAGCGTCAGCTCGTGCTCGCACGCGTTGCACGAGCCCGCGTCCACATGCCTGATCGCGAGGCTGCGACCACGGTCCGGAGGAGCGAGCGCGACAGAGCGCCTGGTTCGCCGGAGGTCTCGGAGCAGAGTGAGCATCAGCGGTCGGCGCAGGCGTAGCAGAGCTCGAAGCTCTTGTTGATCAGCGGGAAGTCGGGGAACAGGTCGTCGGTCGCAGCGTGCGCAACGGACGGCCAGTTGGCATACGAACCGGTTCGCAGATGCAGTCGCGCGACGCGGTCGCCCGCTCGCTCGACGATGCATGCCGTCGCGCCGCGCGGGCTCTCGACGCGGCCGACGCCAATCCCGCTCTCGAGGCCGCCACGCTCGGCTGCGGCCGGCGCAACGAATCGGTCGAGAAGCCGTTCGAGGATGTCGAGCGACTGCCACCACTCGAGAGCCCTCTGCTCGACCCGAGCCTGGCATCGCCGACCGCACGAGTCGTTACCACGGGCACGAAGTCGTCGTACGCAAGATCTGGCGCGTGCACTCGCACGTCCTCGGCGACTCCGGCCGCGCGCGCAGCCGGGCCGACCGTGCCCAGACGGTGCACGTCGTCGGCATCGAGGATTCCGATATCGGGCAGCCGATCCTGGAACGAGGAGTTGAACGCGAGCTCGCGCCAGCCACTGGCCGCAGCGTCGCGCACGAGCGCGAGCTCGGTCCGCGCGGTGCGAACGGCCTCGTCATCGAGAGCCACGTCGCTACCGCCGACCCGCACCGTGCCGAAGAGGAAGCGGTGCCCGGTGAGCGTTGCGTTCAGCCTCCGAGCGCGTTCGGTGAGCCCGGCGAAGCGGTTGTTCCCGGCCGCGAGCCCGGTTCCCGAGCAGGCGGCGGCGATGTCGTTGAGGTGGCTCCAGACGCGTTCGAGCTCCAGCAGGATCGTTCGCACGCGAGCTAGCTCCGCGCCAGCGTGCAGCCCGAGCGCGGCCTCGCACGCGAGCGCGTAGGCCACGCCGTTCGCCACCGCGCACGCACCGCAGGCGCGACCTGCGAACACGATCCCCGACTCGAGCGTTGCGCCCTCGGCCGCCTTCTCGAGACCGCGGTGCTTGTAGAAGAGCCGCGCGTCAACGTGGAGGATTCTGTCGCCGACGACATGGAAACGGAAGTGGCCCGACTCGATCACCCCGGCGTGGATCGGCCCGACCGCGACCTGATAGGCGTCACGACCCTGGATCGGAACCGTCCAGCGGCCGAGATCGAGATCGTGGTCGACAAGCGGTCGCATTGGCTCGTGACCGGCGAAGTCGACTCCGTAGAGATCGTGCGCCTCGCGCTCGTCCCAACCGGCTGCGGGCGCAAGATCGACGATCGAAGGCGTCGCCCTCTCGGCGGACTCCAGTCGTACCTCGCCGCCCGCGGAGACAAGCAGCGTGCGCACGATGCCACCGGCCGTCGCGTACAGCGCGCCAAAGCGCCACCCGGAGTCGAGCGCTTCGGCGACGCCGTCGCGATACGTCACGGGAGCCCCCGGATCAACGCGTCCACGAGATCTGTCCGCGACAGCCACGGGCCGACGGCAGCAAGCGCGAGGAGCACGACGGCCGACCCGGCAGTCAGAAGCGTGACGCCGCGCAGGCCGGCTGCCGCGACCGCCCGCCCACTGCGGCGCTTACCGACAGTCGTCTCGATCAACGTGTGCGCCAACCCGAGGAAACCGAGCGCGAGCAGCACGGTCGCGATCGCCGCAGCCCACGGTCGGTCCGCCTGGAAGCCACCGGCGAGAACGAGCACTTCGCTGACGAACAACGGGAACGGCGGTAGGCCGGCAAGCGTGCCGAGCGAGAGCCCCACCGCAGCGCCCAGCCGAGGCTCCGTCCGGCCGATGCCCGTCACGGCGTGGCCAGCGGCGCGCGGATCGTGTGCGAGAAGCGGTGTCGCAGCGTAAAACCCGAGCGCCTTCGCGACTGCGTGCGCTCCCAGATGGACGACGACCCCCGCAATGGCCAGCGGTGTCGCGAAGCCGATCCCGAGCGCGAGCACACCCATATGCTCCAGGCTTGAGTACGCGAGCAGGCGCTTCCACGCCATCGGTCGCCACAGGAACGGCACTGCGACGACAAGCGATGCGAGCCCGAAGCCGACGAGTACCGTCTGCGTTGTCCTCAACCCGACGGCCGGCGCCAGCGCGAGTTGCGACCGCCACGCGACCAGCAAGACCGCCGGCAGGAGCGCCGCTGACAGCAACGCGGAAACCGGAGCCGGAGCCTCACAGTGAGCATCCGGAAGCCAGTTGTGCACGGGCGCCCAACCGATCTTCGCGGCGAGGCCCACCAGCAACAGCAGGTACGCGACGAGAGCCGTATCGCGGCCGGACGAGACCGTTGCCAGCGCCTGCCACGAGAGCGCGCCCACGCCGCTCCGTGGGACGCCCGCCGAGAGCAGCGCGATTCCGAGCAGAGCGACTCCGAGCCCGAGCGAGGTGAGGACGAGGTACTTCCACGCGGCTTCGAGCGCACGGCCCTTCCCGCTGAAGCCGACCAGCAGCGCGGACGCAGCGGTCGTCGCCTCGATCAGCAACCAGGCCGCGCCGACGTTTCCCGCCAACGGCACCGCAAGGAGGACGGTCCAGAACGCGTAGAGCACGGCGAAGTACGTCCGCTCCCGGCGCTCCTCTCTGACGACTGCTCCCTGGCTCGAGTCGAGATAGGCCGGCGACACGAGGACGCTGACGAGCCCGACGACGCCGATCACTGCGACGAGCAACCCGCCGGCCGGGTCGACGACGAGCCATGTGCCGACGGTCGGGTGATCGAGATCGTGGAGCGCGACGCCGGCTAATGCGACCGCGACCGCTCCGGTCGGCACGGCGACGGCGAGAGCGGCACGCCGCACAACCCGGCCCGGCGCGAGTGCGACGACGCACGCCGTCAGTGCCGGCACAGCGATCAGCGCCGCCGAAAGCGCCTGGGCGTTAGTCACGCAGGCTCCTCAGAGAGGCACTGTCGCCGGAGCCGAACTCGGCAAAGATCCGGTCGTGGAAGACCGCGGCAGCGAGGACGACGAGGCCGAGATCGAAGACGACACCCAACTCGATCGCCAGAGACGACGCACGCGGCAGCGAGAGCGCCGCCAAAGCCAGGCCGTTCTCGACGAGCACGATGCCGAGGATCTGGAACAGGGTCGGGCGGCGTGTCGCCACCGCAACGAGGCCGAATGCGACAAGTGCGATCACCGCCCGCTCGTCGGTGCGCGAGTCGAGACCGATCCGAGGCACGAGCCAGGTGAGGAGCAGTGCGAGCGCGACGGCCAGGCCGGCTCGCGCAAGCGGCGCGACGCTCGCGCGCACGGCGCGGCTCTCGCGTGTGCGAGCGACCAACCAGAGGACGACTACTGCCAGACCGACTCCGCGTACCGCTAGCGCCACAGCCGCTACAACGTCAGCGCCGGTGGTCGCGTGACTCAGCGCCGATCCGAACAGGATCAACGCCTGCGTCGTCACGACGCCGACCGCTACCGAGCGGCGTCGAACCGTCACGACGAGCAGGCCGAGCGCGACGAGCAGCCAGGCGGCCGTCCCGCTCACATCATCCCCACCAGACGGGCAGCGACACCGAGCAGCGCCACGACCGAGCCGACCGCGAGCAGCCTGGGGACAAGCAGCACGCGCATCTTCGCGTTCAGCGTCTCGACCACAGCGAGCGTGGCGCAGAGCACCGTCAACGCAACCGGGAGGAGGCCGAGCTGCAGCCAGACGCTCGTCGCGTGCGGCAGGAAGACCTGCGCCGCGAGCACGAGCACGAGCCAGTGGCGCGCGGCGGACGCCCACTGGAGATAGGCAAGATCGCGACCCGCGTACTCGAGCAGCGGTCCCTCGTGGATCATCGTCAGCTCGAGGTGCGTATCCGGGTTGTCGACCGGCTGACGCCCGGTCTCTGCGACAACAACGAGTGCGAAGGCGATCGCGGCGAGCCCGAGCGCCGGGCTCGACCACGGATGCGGACCGGCCGTCGCGGCGACGATCCCACGCAGGTCGGTCGTCCCGGACACGAGCGCGGCCACGGTGATCGCAAGGACGAGCACCCCGTCCACGAAAACTGCGAGCGTCAGATCGCGGCTCGCGCCCATCAGCGAGAAGCCGTTCGCGCCATCGAACGACGCCGCGGCGACGGCGAAACGCGCAAGCGCCAGCAACCCGATCAGGGCGACAATGTCGTGTCCGACCCCGAAGCCGGGGGCGCGCGCTGCGACCGGCACGAGCGCAATCGCGGTGATCAGGCTCGCGACCACGACCGCGGGCGTTAGCCGGTAGACGACGGTCGACCCTTCCACGCTGACCGAGCTCTTCCCCCAGAGCCGGCGCAGCTCGCGGTACGGCTGCAGCGGCGTCGGGCCTCGGCGGCCCTGCAGTCGCGCTTTCCAGTGCTGGACGAGCCCCGGCAGCAAGGGTGCGAGAGCCAGCCCGCCGACGAGCTGTACCGCTCCGGCCGCAGCGGTGGGGCCACTCATCCGATCACTCCGAGTCGGGCCGCAGCCAGCAGAACAACGACGAGGGCAATCAGATATGCGACGTACATGCCAAGGCTGCCACTCTGGAGCCGCCTCGCCCAGCTGGCCGCGGCAAGCGACAATCGAGCAACCGGGACGTAGAGCCGCTCCTCGATGAGGTGCGGGACATGCCCGTGATAGCTCACTTCCTGCAAGACGCCACCGGTGCTGCGAGCGGTGATCTTCCGCTGCGGGCGCAGGACGGCTTCCAGCACGAGCCTGAGCGGCTTCGTGAAGCCGGCGCTCGTCCAATTGAGCTGCGGTTCGATCAGCTGGCCGGAAGCCCAGGTGGGAGCGAGGGCGGCGGTTCGCCGGCCGCGCAGCAGCACGAGCCCGCCAGTCAGGGCGACGAGTAGGGCCGCGATCCCCGCCGTCGGAAGAGCGCCCGTCTCCGGAAGGTGTAGCCCGATGTGCGCTGCCGCCGGATGCGACCACGGCGCCAGTCCCACGAGCGCACCGAACAACACGCCGGGCGCAACGCCAAGCACGACGCAAGCGCCTGCAAGGAATAGCACCCCGGCTCGCATCGAGATCGGCGCCTCGCCCGCGCCTGCGACGACATCGCGTCGGGCGGGCCCGAGCAGCACGAGCCCGACGACCTTGACGAAGCAAAACACAGCAAGCGCCGCCGTCGCGGCCAGCGCAGCAAGAGCAATCGCCCCCGCCACTCCGTCTCCCACCTGCCCGTAGGCCGGAACATGGAGCAGCGCCTGCAGGGTCAGCCACTCGGACGCGAACCCGTTTAGCGGCGGTAGCCCGGCGATGGCCATGGCGCCGACGAGGAACGCGCCGCCCGTCCACGGCATCCGTCGCAGGAGGCCGCCGAGCCGGTCGAGCTCCAGCGAGCCGACCACGCGCTCAAAGCTGCCGGCCGCAAGAAAGAGCAAAGCCTTGAAGACCGCGTGATTCACGGTGTGGAGCAGCGCGGCGCCAAGCGCGAATGCAGCCCAGAGGTCGGCGCCTCGGGCGCGCAGAATCAGGCAGGCACCGATCCCGAGCACGATGATCCCGATGTTCTCGACGGAATGCAGCGCCAGCAGCCGCTTCAGATCGTGCTGGAAGAGTGCATACGTGACCCCACCCACCGCCGAGAGGGCGCCGACGCCAAGGACGAGCACGCCGAACCACACTGGCAGCACGCCGGCCCATTCGACCAGCACGCGGACGAGCGCGTAGATCGCGACCTTGATCATCACGCCGCTCATCAGCGCGGACACCGGAGCCGGCGCGATCGGGTGCGCGCGTGGTAACCACGCGTGCAGCGGCATCACACCGGCCTTCGTCCCCATGCCGACGAGCGCGGCAACCGCGATCGCGATCTGGAGGCCCGACCCTTGGCCGATCGCTGCCGGCTGGCCGATCGCGCCGGCGTGCGCGAGCAGCAGGACTGCGATCCACGTTCCGGCGCCGCCGAGGTGCGTGATCGTGACGTAGACGAACACGGCTCGGCGGGCTTGACGATCCGCGGCACGCGCCACGAGGATCACCGCGGCCGGCAGCAGAGTCATCAGCTCCCAGCCGAGCAGGAAGGTCAGCGGATCGCGTGCGCACAGGACGAGCGCGAGCGAAAGCAGGAACGCGGCCGTCAGCGACGCGACGGCGCGACCGGCGGCGGTCGGCTGCAGGTAGCGCAACGAGAAGATCAGGGCGGGAACGGCGATCAGCCCGAGCGTGCCGAGGAACAGCCCGCTCAGGCCGTCGATCCCGAACTGCGGCTCGAAGGCGCTCGTGAATGTTGCACCGGACGCGTGACCCGTGCCGAGCGCGACGAATCCCGCCACGCCCACCGCCGCCATGCCGGCGGCCTGCGCGACGATTCCGGCGGCGAACCCGCGTCGCGCGGCGGTCAACACACCGCCGAGCGCAAGAGCCGCCAGCCCGACAGCGAGGACGCCGCCGATCACGTCTGAAGCTCCTGGAGGATCGACTGCTGCTGAGCCAGGCTCCGCGCGCTGATCGCACGCCCTGCCTCGAGCAGCTCGAAGACGTGGTCGTCGCCGACACGGTAGAAGACACTCGTTCCTTCGCGACGTGAGTCGACGACGCCGATCCCGCGCAACGCGGCGAGGTGCTGCGAGGTGCCGCCCGAGTCGAGCCCGAGCTCGGCTTGCAACGAGCCGACCGAGCGCTCGCCATCGCGCAGCAGTTCGAGGATGCGCACGCGCGCCGGGTGGCCGAGCACGCGGAACAGACGGGCCTTCACCTCATGGACGGGACGCGACCCCGGCGACATCGCGGACAACCTACCTAATCATCTTCAAAGAAGCCAAGAGAAGAAGATTTGCGTGCAGTTACCGGGGGTAGGCTGACGCCGCCCGCATAGACTCGATCAGGAGACGCTCGATGACCGACGAGACCGCCAAACCGGACACCGCGACCGGCGATGCCAAGAAGCCCGACGACCTGCCTCCTCCTCCGCACCATGAGGAAGGCGTCTCCGAGACCTCCCACACGATCACGATCGGCCGGAAGAAGGTCGCGTACACAGCGACTGCCGGGCGCACCATCCTGCGCGAGGAAGAGGGCAAGAAGCAGGCGTCGTTCTTCTCGGTCGCCTACACGCGTGACGGGGTCGAAGACCCATCGACACGGCCCATCGTCTTCTGCTTCAACGGCGGCCCTGGCTCGTCTTCCGTGTGGCTGCACCTCGGCGCCTTCGGCCCACGGCGCGTCCTGCTCGACGAGAACGGGATGCCTGGCCCGCCCCCCGGCAGCCTCGTCGACAATGAGCACGCGATCCTCGACGTCGCCGACATCGTCTTCATCGACCCCGTCGGCACGGGCTACTCGCGGGCGATTCCCGGCGAGGAGATGAAGCAGTTCGCCCACTTCAAGCGAGACATCGAAAGCGTTGGCGAGTTCATCCGCATCTACCTGACCCGCCACGAGCGGTGGAGCTCACCGAAGTTCCTCGCGGGCGAGAGCTATGGGACGACTCGCTCCGCCGGCCTCGCAGCCCACCTCTACAAGCGCCACGGGATCGCGTTCAACGGCTTGCTGCTCATCTCGTCGATCCTCAACTTCCAGACCGCCGGCTTCGACCGGCAGACATGGACGTTCGAGCGAGGCAACGACCTGCCGTACCCCCTCTTCCTGCCCACCTACGCCGCAGCGGCGTGGTACCACGGCTGTCTCCCGGCGAAGCACCAGAAGCGACCGCTGCGTGAGCTCCTCGACGAGGTCGAGGCCTTTGCAGCCGGTGACTACACGCTGGCCCTCTTCCGCGGCGACACGCTCGAACGTAAGCGCTACGACAAGATCGCGAGTCAGGTAGCCGACTACACCGGGCTCTCGGTGGAGTACGTCAAGCGCTACGACCTGCGGATCGAGATCCTCCGCTTCTGCAAGGAGCTGCTGCGCGAGCAACGCCGCACGATCGGACGGATCGACGCGCGCTACACCGGAATCGACCGCTTCGTCGACGGGGACACCGTCGAGGGCGACCCGAGCATGGACGCAACCGCCGGGCCGTACACCTCGTCGCTGAACGACTACCTGCGGCGGGAGCTTGGGTACGAGAGCGAGCTGCCGTACGAGATCCTGAGCGAGAAGGTGCACGAAGCCTGGGACTACGACGACTTCAAGAACGCCCACGTCGATGTGTCCGAGGCGTTGCGGGAGACGATCTCGCGCAACCCGTCGACGCGCGTCTTCGTCGCGAGCGGGTACTACGACCTCGCAACCCCGCACTTCGCGACCGAGTACACGTTCAGCCATCTCGGGCTCGACCCGAGCCTGCGTTCGAACATCGAGTTCGGTTACTACGAAGCCGGGCACATGATGTACGTGCACAAGCCGTCGCGCGACAAGCTCGCTGCGGACGTCAAGGGGTTCATCGCACGCGCGACCGCAGGCTAGGCCGTGAAGGTTCTCTCCGTTGTCGGGAACCGGCCGCAGTTCATCAAGAGCGCGCCGCTCTCTGTCGCCCTGCAAGCCGCCGGGATCGACGAGGTCGTCGTCCACACCGGCCAGCACTACGACGACGCCTTATCGGCAGTCTTCTACGCCGAACTCGGGCTCGCCGAGCCTCGCTACCGGCTCGACCTGCGCACGGCCGACCCTGGGGCGATGCGGCCCGGTATCGCGGCTGCGATCGCCCGCGAACGTCCCGACTGGGTGCTCGTGTACGGAGACACCAACTCGACGCTCGCCGGCGCGCTGGCCGGCGTCGACGCGGCTGTCCCGGTGGCGCACGTCGAGGCCGGACTGCGCTCGGGCGACCTTACGATGCCCGAGGAGCGAAACCGGATCGAGGTCGATCGCCTATCGGCGCTCCTGCTCACGCCCGACGGCCGCTCCGCCGGAATCCTCCGGGCCGAAACGGTCGAGGGAGATGTGGTCGTCGTCGGCGACGTGATGGCGGACGCAACCAGGATCTTCGCGCCGCTCGCACGCGAGCGCTACCCGATCGAGCGCGAGCCTGGCTCCTACCTCGTCGCCACCATCCACCGCGAGGCGAACGTCGTGCAACCGCGACTCGGTCGGATTGTCGAGGGCCTGAACCGGATTCCCGAGCCGATCGTCTTTCCCGCGCATCCCCGCACAGCTGCGGCGATCGACCGCGAGGGTCTGAGGCTTGGCGCCCACATAGGCATGGTCGAGCCGCTCGGTTACCTCGAGATGATCTCGCTCGCGTCGCAGGCCCGCGTCATCCTCACCGACTCGGGCGGACTGCAGAAGGAGGCGTACTGGTACGCCGTGCCGTGCGTGACGATGCGGCCGTCGACGGAATGGATCGACACCGTCGAGGTCGGTGCGAACACGCTTGTCGATGACGACCCGGCAGCGATCGCAGCTGCCGTGGCAGCCGCAGCGATGCCTGCCGACCGTCCGACGCTGTACGGCGACGGGCCCGCTTCGGAGCGGATCGCGGACGTGCTGGTCGATACGATGCGCGCCCGATGACCGAGCCCGCCGCAGACACGACCCAGCGCTTCGACGTCGCGATCATCGGGGCCGGCTACGTCGGACTACCGCTCGCCCAGGTCTTCGCGGAGGCGGGCAAGGTGGTCGTCCTCGTCGACGTCAGCGCTGACCGCGTCTCCGCCATCCTGGCCGGCGAGAGCTACATCGAGGACGTCCCGTCCGACCGGTTGAGAGAGATGGTGGAGACAGGGCTCATCGATGCGACAACCGACTACGACGTGCTGCGCGATACCGACGCGATCCTCATCGCTTTGCCGACACCGCTCTCGCGACAGCGTGAGCCGGATCTTTCGATCGTCCTCGGCGCGACGCGTGAGATCGCGAAGCGGCTCCGTAAGGGCCACCTCGTCGTCCTCGAGTCGACGACCTATCCGGGCACGACCCGCGACGACATCAAGCCGATCCTCGAAGCCGGCAGCGGTCTCACCGCGGGCACGGACTTCCACCTCGCGTTCTCGCCGGAGCGTGTCGACCCCGGCCGCCTCGACTTCACCACGAAGAACGTGCCAAAGGTCGTCGGCGGCGTGAACGAGGCCTCGACCGACGCGGCGGCGGCGCTCTACGGGGCGGCCGTCGACACGATCCACCGCGTCTCCTCGCCTGAGGCGGCCGAGCTGACGAAGCTGCTCGAGAACATCTTCCGCTCGGTCAACATCGCGCTCGTCAACGAGCTCGCACAGCTCTGCGACCGAATGGGAATCGACGTCTGGGAGGTCGTCGATGCCGCCGCGACGAAGCCCTTCGGGTTCATGCCGTTCCAGCCGGGGCCGGGTCTCGGCGGCCACTGCATCCCGATCGACCCGTTCTATCTCACGTGGAAGGCGCGCGAGTACGACTTCACGACCGAGTTCATCGAGCTCGCCGGCAAGGTCAACGCAGACATGCCGTACTACTGCCGCTCGCGCGTGTCGCAGGCGCTGAACCACGGCGCCGGCAAGTCGCTGAAGGGCTCGCGGATCCTCGTGCTAGGCGTCGCCTACAAGGCCGACATCTCGGACATGCGCGAGTCACCCGCGGTCAAGCTGATCCACCTGCTGCAGAACGCCGGTGCGGACGTTGCCTACCACGATCCCCACGTGCCGTCGTTCAGGGAGAACGACGTCGAGCTCTCATCGGTCGCGTTCGAGCCTGCCGACTACGACGCGGTCGTGATCGCGACCGCGCACTCGGCGATCGACTACGTCCAGCTGGTCGACGATGCGGAGCTCGTCGTCGATCTGCGGAACGCCGTCGGCCGCCATGGGGTTTCCAGCCCCAAGGTCTGGAAGCTGTGACCCGCGTTGCCCACGCTGGGGTCGGCGGTTGGGGCAAGAACGTCGTTCGCGTTGTCGGCGAGCTCGCCGAGCTCGCGTGGGTCTGCGACACGGACCCGGCACGGCAGGCCGAGTATGCCGAGCGCTATCCGGCGGCTCGGGTGACCGCGTCGTTCGACGACCTGCTCGGCGACGACACCGTGGACGCAGTCGTGATCGCGACACCCGTCCCCACCCATTTCGAGTTCGCACGAAAGGCACTCCGGGCGGGCAAGCACGTCTTCGTCGAGAAACCTCCGGCGATGCGCGGCGAAGAGATGGAGGAACTCGTGTCTCTCGCGAAGGCCGCGGGCAAAATCCTCATGCCCGGCCACCTCCTGCTCTACCACCCCGGCCTCGCCAAGGTGAAGGACCTCGTCGACTCCGGTGAGCTCGGCGAAGTTGCCTGTGTGTACGGCAACCGGCAGAACCTCGGCGTGATCCGCTCCAACGAGAACGCGCTCTGGTCGCTCGGCGTGCACGACCTGTCGGTGATCCTGTGGCTGCTCGGAGAGGAGCCGAGTGAGGCCGTCGCACACGGTGTCGACTACCTGCAAAAGGGCATCGAGGACGTCGTCTTCTGCTTCCTCCGCTTCCCGTCGGGACGGGTCGCGCACATGCATCTCTCGTGGCTCGACCCGCACAAGATGCGGAAGATGACCGTCGTCGGCCGCGAGAAGATGGTGGTCTTCGACGACATGGAGCTCGAGCGAAAGGTCACCGTGTACGACAAGGCTCCGTGGGAGCCCGCCGAGACGTACGGCGAGTGGCGCACGCGTACCGGCGACATCTTCAGCCCGAAGATCCCCAACGACGAGCCGCTTCGCCTGGAGTTGCAGCACTTCCTCCGCCTTGTCGCAGAAGGGCCCGGCGACTACCGGGAGGCAACCGACGGCCTGGCGGTGGTACGGACACTCGATCGGCTGACGACGTCGCTCCGCACCGGCTCCCCGGCATGACCACCTACGCCTTCGGCTCGGTCGTCCGATGAGCGCCGAGATTCACGCGAGCGCGACTGTCTACCCCGGAACGGTGCTCGGGGAGGGCGTCAGGGTGCTAGAGAACGCTGTGGTCGGCAAGCAGCCGACGCTCTCGCCGCGCTCGACGGCGCCGCGGGAGCCGCTTCCTCCCACCGTAGTCGGCGACGGAACGATCATCTCGAGCGGTGCGGTTCTCTTCGCCGGCTCGACGATCGGCGCACGCGTCATTCTCGGCGATCAGTCGTGCGTGCGCGAGCGCGTGACGATCGGCGACGACGTCGTCGTCGGGCGTGGTTCGCTGATCGAGAACGACACGACTGTCGGCGCGATGACGAAGATCCAGGCGAACGCGTACATCACTGCCTACTCGACGCTCGAGGAGCACGTCTTCATCGCGCCGTGCGTCGTGACGACGAACGACAACTGGATGGGGCGTACGGACGCCCGACACGGGAATGTGAAGGGCCCGACCATCCGCCGCGGCGCCCGGGTGGGTGGCGGCGCGATCATCTGCCCGCAGGTCGAGATCGGCGAGGAAGCCTTCGTCGGAGCCGGAGCGGTCGTCACGAAGGACGTGCCGGCTCGCATGGTGGTCGTCGGGAACCCCGCTCGCCTCCTGCGCGAGGTGCCGGCGGCGGAGCTGCTCGACAACCAGTAGACCGTGCGCGTCAGGACTTCGCGAGCTGTAGCCGGTATGCGCCACCACGGCGCGACGCGCTCCTGACAACGACGTAGTACGCGCCGCCGGTCGACGCTCGGAAGCTGAGACGCCGGACCAGCCCGGTTCCCTTCCCTTCCCCCAACAGACCGTTACCGGGTTTGCTTCCGGCGGCCGGGTTGCTCCCTGGAGCCCACAGCTCGAGGGTCGCCTCCGATGCCTTGGCCGTCGAGAGGACGGAAAACAGCTTCTGCCCGCGGCGAAGCACCACGCGATAGACATCCACCGGGTCGTCCCAGAAATCGACCGTCGCGGAAACCGCCCGTGTTCGGCCCCATAACGTCGCAGCGCGCCCGCTGGCGCCGTCGTTCGGCTCGAGCGAGTCCGATGGCGGCAACGGGCGGGACAGTGCCGCAACGGCTGAAGCGACGTCGAGGCGTCCCCAGCCAGTGAACTGGTCGCGCCCCGCCGGACATTGGCGGCATCCGTTCAACGCAGTCGCATCCGTCGCCGAACGCTCGAGAATCGCGCTGACCTGATCGGGCTCCAGCTTCGGATCGAGCGCCAGCAGCATCGCCGCCGCCGCGGTCACCTGAGGCGCCGCAAACGACGTTCCGTTCCCAAGCCGGTACTCGTCCGGCCCGCAGCTCGAATACCCCTGCTCCGCGCAGGCCGGGCGCTCGGCCGTAAGCGCACGAGGAAAGGTCGACAGGATGCCCTCGCCGGGCGCCGAGATGTCGTTCAGGACGGCGTCGCGGTTCGAGAAGTCGGGCACGGAACCGTCCCGGCCGTACGCGCTGACGCCGATCACGTGCGGCAGCGCGGCCGGGTAGCTCGCGTACCCCCACGGCTCGGCGGGCGACTGGTCGCCGTTCCCGACGGCTGCGACGACGACGACGTCGTGGGCGACCGCATAGGCGACCGCATCCGCCTCGGCCTGCGAGTACGTGTCACGGGCGCGGTGAAGTGGATCGCGAACGCCGCCGAGGCTCATGTTGATGACGCGCGCATGCTGGTCGACAGCCCAGCGGATCGCCTTCGCCTCGGCGTCCTCGGGAATCGTCCCCTGTGCCGTGCCGATCTTCGCGATCAGCAGCTCAGCCGACGGAAAGCTCCCCGCAATCCCGACGGCGTCGTCGAGCTCGGCGGCGATAACCCCGGCGACGAACGTCCCGTGACCCTCCAGATCAACGCGAGGAGAGCCGCCGACGAAGCTCTTCGCGGCGACGATGCGTCCCGCGAGCTCGGGATGGCCGCCATCGACTCCGGAATCGAGGATCGCAATCCGTACCGGTGCGAGCGTCGGCAGCTCGGGCCACGCGTCGTAGGTGTGATTCGCAGCGAGGTACCACTGCCTCGGGACGAACGGGTCGGTCGGGGTGAAGGCTGCAGCGGGCACGGCAAGAGCGGCTGCCAGGCCGAGCCCCGCCAGGAGTCGGCGGATCAAGCCGGCGCTGTGACGACGGGAATCGTCAGCTCGGGCCCCGGCAACCCGGAGGCTGAGAGGCGGTACGTCGTCGTCTGCTTCGGTCGGACAACGGCCGCGAACGACCCGTCGGCCTGAACCGTCAGTCGTTGCACAACCGGGACCCACGCCCCAGGCGCGTCGAGCCGTTCGAGCGTTGCAGCCTGCACATCCCGCGCTAGCCCGGCCAGCCTGACGCGAGTGCCCGTCGTTGTCGGTGAGGGAGCAGTCACGAAGCGCAACGTGCCGAGGCGAAACGCCGTCGAGCGCAGCGCCAGTCGCTTCCGGATCTCGCTACCCGAAAGCTCCAGTGAGCTGCCGTTGGCAGCTAACGCTACGAGCGTCGCAACCCGCAGCGAGGCTGACACTTGCGAGCGCACCTCCGTCACGGTCGAGCGCAGGCCCAGAGCCTTCGCCAGTTGGGCGCCGGTGTACGACGTCGTCTTCCAGACGTGGAACGGGGAGCCGTCGTCCCATGGATCCCGCTGGGATGGCAGGTACGGCAGATCGAGCCCGAAGGCGTCGAGCGCGCTTGCGGTCTGCCCGCCCGAGGACGAGGAGTAGAACGTCGTCGCCACTTTGCCGCCGAAGTAGAGCACCTGCCGCACGGTCGCCTTCACCGCGGCTGTCGTCTGCGGCGTCTCTGCGGCCGCACCGAGGTACTGCTGGCTGCGGCCGTCGGGATAGAGATCCCACGGCTTGCCGTTGACGACGCTCGCGAGCGCGTACGAGCGGGCTGCGACCGCCTGTGCGGCCAAGGCGGCGGCCGGCCAGGTGCTCGGCATCTCTCCCGGAACAACTCCCTGAACGTATGCCTCGAGCGCCACGATGTCGACCACCTGCAGCGCCGTACCGGTCGACGAGACCTCGAGGCGGCCCCGGTAGCTCTTGCCACCGAGAGAAAGCAGCGATCCGGCGGCAGGCACGAATGTCAGCGGTGCAGCGAGCGTCACGGGAGCGCCGTCGACGAGCAGCTGCAGATCGGGCCCGAGCTGCACGTCTCCGGCAGGTAGCGAGTAAGACGAGCCGGTCGAGTCCTTGAGAGAGAACGGGGAAGCCGACGAGACAGTGACCGCCTTTGCGGCTGGAGCAAGAAGAACACGCACGGTCGTTGTCGGGCTCGGCTTGAGGACAGTCCCCGGGTAGTAGAAGTCGAGGATCTCCGCGACCGAGCGACCCGCGAGCGCCTGCCCCCGTGCGCCGTACTGGCTCAGGCCGACACCGTGGCCGTAGCCCGAACCAGAGAGGACGAAGACGGCGCTGCCCGGAGCTGCTGCCGGTAGGGACACAGGAGCATTCCCTCCGCCGTCGCCACCCGGCTTCACCGTCATGGCCGCGGCGGAGGACGCGATGGCTGTGGCGACAAAGATTGCGATGACTACGAGGCGATAGCGCATGAGGTCGACCCTTCCGCGGCGGCTCCGAGCGGTCTATGACAGTTCTCGACCGAACCCGTCAAGCCTTGAGCCGGCCCGAATACTGCTCCTCGTAGTAGACGCGGTACTCACCGGCTTTGACTGCGTCGCACCACGCTCGGTTCTCGCGGTACCAGGCGACCGTGTCGGGCAGGCCGCTCTCGCCGAACGAGTGCGCGGGCGCCCAGCCGAGCGCCCTCAGCTTGCTGTCGTCGACCGAGTAGCGGCGATCGTGGCCGGCCCGATCCTCGACGTGGGTGATGAGACTCGGATCCGCTCCGGTGAGCTCGACGATGCGGTGCGTCACCTCGAGGTTCTCGTGATCCTCGCCGCCGACGTTGTAGATCTCGCCCGGCACGCCCTTGTTCAGGACGAGCTCGATCGCCGCAGCGTGATCCCCCGCATGCAGCCACTCCCGCACCTGCTGCCCGTCCCCGTAGACCGGTAGCGGCACGCCGTCGAGGGCATTCGTCACGAAGAGCGGGATCAGCTTCTCTGGATGCTGACGCGCGCCGTACGTGTTCGCGCCACGCGTGACGGACGCGTTGACGCCGTATGTGCGGACATACGCGGGAACGAGCAGATCGCCTGCCGCTTTCGTCGCCGAATACGGGCTTGACGGCCGTAGCGGGTCGTCCTCGCGCGAGCGGCCGCCCTGTTCGAGATCGCCGTAGACCTCGTCGGTCGAGACGTGCACGAGCCGCGCATCTGTCCGCCGCGCCCACTCGAGCATGGTTTGGGCGCCGACAACATTCGTGAGGGCAAACTCCCTCGCACCGAGGATCGAACGGTCAACGTGCGTCTCGGCGGCGAAGTTGACAGCCGCCTCGCACCCCGCTCCTGCGGCTGCGACTGCCTCGGGATCGGCAATGTCTCCGACAACGAGCTTGACGTCGAGCCCGTCTAGGTTCGCCGGGTTGCCGGCGTAGGTCAGCTTGTCGAGGACGACCGGCTCATGGCCCGAAGCGAGCAGACGGCGGACGAAATGCGAGCCGATGAAGCCGGCTCCGCCCGTGACGAGGACACGCATGGCGCCCGACAGGCTAGCCACGGACCGTGCGCCATGGGCCAATAGCGCCGTTCGCAGTGCTAGACGTCGTCGTCCGACGCCGCCAAACGGGCTAGACACTCGCGCAAGCCGTCATGCCAGTGCGGCAGCACCGGGGCGCCGTCGCGCTCGCTGCGGAGAACGGAGTACGCTGGCCGCGGCGCCGGCCGCCCCAGCTCCGCCGAGCTGATCCGCCGCACGCGGCAATCGAGGCCGGCGAGGTCAAAAGTCGCCTCGGCGAGCTCGGCCCACGTGCAGTCGCCACCCGCTGCCAGGTGCCAGACCCCGCGCGGCTGCCCGCTGTCGACGAGCTCGCGCGTCGCGGCGGCAAGATGGCCGGCGTACGTCGGGCAGCCACGCTGATCGTCGACCACCGCGACCTCGTCGCGCTCCCCGCCGAGCCGCAGCATCGTGCGAACGAAGTTGTGGCCCGTCTCTGCGAAGAGCCACGAGCTCCTGACGATCCAGGCGTCCTCGCCCGCCGCTCCTTCGGATCCGAGCTTCGAGCGGCCGTACACACAGAGCGGATTCGGGCCGTCGGACTCGACGTACGGCGCCCCCTTTCGACCGTCGAAGACATAGTCACTCGAGAACGAGACGAGCGGGACGCCAAGTTCCGCGACGTTGAGGGTGCCGCCGACGTTGACCGCGGCTGCACTCTGAGGGTCGGTCTCGGCGGCGTCGACATCCGTCCACGCGGCGGTATGGAGAACGAGATCGAGCGGCGGCAGGTCGGGCGCAGGCAATGCCACGTCCCACTCGGCGTGACCGAGCGCGACAACGTCCTCGTCGGCAAACGCCTGCTGGAGCGCCCGGCCCAGCTGGCCTCCGGCACCCGTTACGAGCAGGCGGCGGTGTCGCGCGGCGAGAGGATCGGTGTTTGGCTGCTCCATAGGTGCTTGACGCGTGGGTCGGCCCAGCAGAGCCCGTGCTCGTCGGGGTCGGCCGGGTCGTACTCCTCGGTGACGTGGTAGCAGAAGAGCAGGTCCGTCAGGGCCTCGAAGCCGTGCGCATGGTGGCCCGGGACGTAGATCGCGACCGGGTTCAGCTCGCCGATGTCCTCGGTGAACGTCTCGCCCGTCTCGCGATCGAGCACCACGACGCGGGCCGTCCCATGCAGGCACACGAACAGATCGTCCTGCCCGCGCAGGTGGTAGTGCAATCCGCGCAGCACTCCCTGCCGCGAGAACGAGACGTTCGTCTGCATGGTTGGCCGCGGTAGCGCACTCTCGCGGCGCAGCTCGCAGAACCAGCCACGCTCGTCCTCGAAGCGGCGCAGCGGGATCCGGAGCAGCCCGTCGATCACGGACGATTCGCGCCCGTCTGCTCGATGCGCTGCCCGATCTCGGCGAGGTGCTGCCAGTGCTTGCCAGCGTCCTCCCACCAGCCCTCGACCTCGCGCACGACAAGACGCTCGGCGCGCGCGTAGTACCGGTTCACGTCGGTGATCTCGAGCTCGCCGCGACTCGACGGTTCCAGGTCAGCGATGGCGTCGAAGACGTCCGGCGGGTAGCAGTAGAGGCCGACAACCGCTCGATCTGAAGGCGGCGCGTCGTAGCGCAGATCGACGGAGCCGGCTTTCTCGACGATGTCGGCGACGTTGCCCTCGTCGTCGTAGACGACGACCCCGAATGCCTCCGGGTCGGGCACCGCCTTGACGAAAATCTGGGCTACGTCGGGCCGTTCACCCCAGGTGCGCAGCGACTCGCTCTGCGACCGCTCGAAGATGTTGTCGCCGAGAACGACCACGAGCCCTTCGTCGCCCGCAAACTCCCGCGCCATGCCGACGACCTGGGCGATCCCGCCGGCCTCGGTCTGCACCTTATATGTGAGATCGAGCTCGAGAAGCGGGCCGCCGCCGCCGCGGGACGCAAGCCGGCCGTCGCCGAGCAAGTCGATCATCTGCCCCGCGTGGTGCTTCCCGGTGACGACCAGCACCTCGTGGATGCCCGCCAGCTGCAGGAGCTGAAGCGGGTAGTACACCATCGGCCAGCTGCCGACCGGAAGCAGATGCTTGTTCGTCGCACGCGTCAGCTCCCCGAGCCGGGTCGCTTCGCCGCCCGCGCAGATCAGGCCTCTCATGCCGGCTCGATCGTACTCGGCGTCGCAGGGACTGAGGCCGGCGACCGCGCTAGCAGCCAGAACGACGCCTCCACAGCAGGGCCGATCCCGAGTGCGAACGCCAGCGTTCCGATCCCGACCTTGCCGCCGAGCGCGAACCCGACCACGGTGACGGCACTCTCGATCGCAGCCCTCACGGCACCCACCCGCGCGCCGGAGCGCGACGACACGACGAGCATCAGCGAATCGCGAGGGCCGGCGCCGAGGGCCGCGCCGATGTACAGAGCGGATGCGGCGCCAATCACGAGGATTCCGGCGACGAGCTCCGCGACGCGGACAGCCAGAGGCGCATTGCCGAGCCGCCGGATGAGCGACAGCCCGAGAAACGCGTCGAGGAAGAGGCCAATCAAGATGGCATTCGCAACCGTCCCGGGTCCGACCCGGGCGCCAAGTCGCCAGGCACTCACCAAAACGACGAGCGCCGCCGCAATGTTGGCGTTCCCAAAGGTCAGCGGGCTGTGTTTGGCGATGCCCTGCGAGAGGACGTCCCACGGCGAGAGTCCGAGCCGCGACTCGTACAGGAGGACGATCCCGAACGCGAAGAACGCAAGCCCGGAGACGAGAGCCATCCAACGGACCACGATCCCGCCGCGCACCTCGGGTGGAACGCCGTGCACGAACGTCTAGCGACGCCGCCGGGAGACCCCGGCGCGCAGCGCGGCCTTGCGACGCCTGACCGCAGGTACAGCCCGAACACTGGCGTACCAGATGTACGCGAGCCCGCCGAAAAACAGCCCTATCGCGGCCAAGATCCGCCTCACCGTGCGCACGCATCCATCGTAGTAGCCCGCAGGACGTTGCGCGGGCGGCATACTTGGGGGTAGGAAGCACTCGAGGAAAGGACGGCCTCCGATGGCCAAGAAAGGGAACGAGCGGCTCGGCGACACCGTCGAGAGCCTGCGGCCGTACATCGAGCGGGCGCTCAAGGACGAGGAGTTTCGCGGGAATGTGCGCGAGGCGATCGACGCGGCACGCGGCGTCTACGGCGATCTGTCCAAGGAGAGCGGGCTGACGAAGTCGGCCACGAAGCTCGCCACCGACAAGGACGTGCACGGCAATCTGCAGCGGGCGCTCGCCGAGTTGACCGACGCAGTCGAGCGTGTCCAGGGAAAGAAGGGCGGCAAGCGGGGCGCCAAGAAGCGCAAGGCGTTGCTGCTCGCGGGCGTCGTCGCCGGCGCGCTCTACAACCCGTGGACAGGGCAGAGCACGCGTGACTGGCTCGTCGACAAGGTCGCCGGGGAGGACGATCTCGCACCGCTCGACCTCGCTACGCCGGAGGCCGCCGCGGCCAACGAGACCGCCGCAGCGGAGGCCAACGGCGCCGAGCCGGTGGCCGTAGCCGACGCTAGCGAATGAGAACAGCGCTGGGGACAGGGTCTAGCCTGTCCCCAGCGCTGTTCTATTTCCACGCTCGGCGAAGGGCGCCTGGTACGAGACCACTCGAGCGGGAGATGTCCGACGACTGCAAGAGCACGGCGCCAGGCGGTGGTGCAACGGCTCGCGGTAGGCCATTGGCATCCGACACGTACGTCCGTCCATCCGCGAAGGACGCGTCCTGGGCGCGCCGCCACGCCACGAGGAACGGGTACGGAGCGACAACTCCGTCGTAGCCGAGCGACTGCAACGCGGCTGGGTGAATCTCGAAATGGAGATGCGGCAGACTGAACTCTGCGTCACCGCTCTTACCGAGAAAGCCGATCACGTCGCCCGCCTGGACGTGCTTGCCTTCGACGGCGAGCGGCGAGTAGGCGGAAAGGTGCGCGTAGTAGAACTCGTTGCCTGATTCGTCGCGGAGCCAGAACCGCCAGCCGCCGATCTGGTTCCAGCCGACAGTGTGGACGGTGCCGGTGGCGACCGCGAGCAGCGGTGTCCCGAGCGGGCCGAAGATGTCCTCGCCGTGGTGCCAGCCGCCCTTCACATCGGGACGTGAGGCGCCGAACGTATCGCCGAAGCTAGCAGGGCCGTAGACAGGGAAGACGTAACCGCCGTTCGTCAGCTTGCTCTGGACACCTGGCGGAAGAGGGCGCACGAGATCGGGCGGCGCGCCCGGGATCGACGTCCCCGGCTCGACGAAGTGCCTGGTCGGCGGCGGCTTCGGCTTGGCCGGAGGCGCGGTCACGGTCGGGGTCGTCGAAGCCACGGCGCTCGCAGCCGCGGTCGCATCTGCAGTGCCGAGGTCGATCTCGCTTCCGGCCGGGAGACCCCCGTGATCGAGAAGCAGCTTGATCCGCAGGCCCACGACCGACGCGTGTCCGATCTTGGGGCTGTTCTTCGTCGCACCGGTCGGTGAGCCCGCGGCCGGTGTAGTCGTCGACTCGGTGACGAGCAACTCCAGCGTGCCCCAGTCGGCGAGTGGCAACTGTCCGTTCTGGACAGATGTCACCGGCTGGCCGAGGGCGACGAGCCCATCGACGTGCGATGCCGAGGTGTCGGCGGACGCCGAGACCGCGCCCGCGGCGCTTGTTGCGCGCGCCGAGACCGTGTCCGCAGTGATCTCGCCGCCGAAGAGCGACACGGCGATCGCATCGGCAGTCGCCTGGGCGCTCGCCGGATCGCCGGGTTGAGCGACGACCGTTCCCGCCGCCGAGCCGAGCCGGACGATCGACGCATCGTCCGGATACGCGAACCCGGCGACCGCAGTCGATGCCCCGGGCGGGCCGACGACCTCGCCGCCCTTGACGTCAGGCATTCCGGGGACCGTGATGCGAACCGCTACCGCGGTGGCGGTCGTCTGCTGTGCTTTTGGCGCGGCCCCAGCCAGGCCGCCGACGGCTGCGACAAGCCCCAGCGCACCGATCGCGGCGGCCAGCCTCGCCACAGCGGCACGCCTCGTCACGGGGCGACCTTGTCACTCGGACGGAGAGCGCGCACCGATAGCTGGACTGCGACACAGAGGAGCAACACGCCGAACAGCCTACGCAGCGTGCTCTCGGGGAGAGACGTCGCGATGACTACCCCAGCCTCGACGCCCGCGAGCGATGCGATGCCGAGGACGAGCGCCGACCGAACACGCAGGTTCCCGTAACGCGCTTGCCGCCAGATGCCGGCGCCGGCCGTCGGGACGATCGCGAGCAGCGATGTCGCAGCCGCCTCGATCTGCCCGAGCCCGAGCGCGACGAGGACCGGGACGAAGAGAATGCCGCCGCCGACCCCGAACAAACCCGACATCACGCCGGCGAGGAGACCGAGCGAGAGGCCGATCGCAACGGTGCCCGCGCTCATCCGACGATCATCCAGATGGCGACGCCGGCGAGCAGCGCTGCGAAGGCGAGCGTGAGCACAGAACCGGAGAGACGTTGCTGAAGCGCCGTTCCTGCGAGCGCTCCGCCGATCGCAGGAATCCCGACGAGCGCCGCGTGCCCTACCCGAACCTCACCGCGCACCGCATAGAGCGCTACGCCGCCGAGAGCGGTGATCGCGACTGCGCCAAGTGACGTCGCCGCGGCTTCGCGTGGCGCGAAGGCGCACAAGAGCAGCAGCAGCGGGACGATCACGATCCCTCCGCCGACACCGAATAGGGCGCTCAGCACTCCCGCGACAAGCCCGATCGCGACGAGCCTGACCGACAGCGAACGCGCCACGCCGACAGTCTAGGCGCAGCCCTCCCGGGCGCCCTTGCGCCTAGGCAAGCTCCGGCGCGGTCTCCAGCACAGGCGCAAGCTCCTGCGCGACATCGCTCCCGCGCACGACGAACACCGCGACCAGAACGCCGACCGCGCACACCGCGGCGCCGACCCAGAACGCGTTCTGGAAGCCGTGTGTCAGCTGCGCGAATGTCGGCGGCACCCCAACGTGCAAACCGGCAGTCGCGACGGTCGAGAGCACGGCGATGCCGAGCGCGCCGCCGATCTGTTGCGAGGTGTTGATCAGCCCGGACGCGAGTCCCGCCTCTTCGGGCTTCGTCCCCGCGAGAGAGGCGATCGTGATCGGAATGAAGCAGAACGGCATCCCGCAGCCGATGATCAGGAACCCGGGCAGGAGATCGCCGAGATACGACCCGCCGACCGAGACCCGGGTGAAGTAGAGAAGCCCGACGGTCATCATCACCATGCCGAAGATGAGCGCGGGCTTGACGCCGACGCGGTTCACCACCTGCGCAGCGACGTTGGCCCAGATGATCGCCGTCCCGGCAACCGCGAGATAGGCGAGTCCGGTCTTCAGCGGTGAGTAGCCGAGCACCTGCTGCATGTAGAGCGTCAGCATCAGGAACATCGCGAAAAGCGCGGTGCCGAGAATGAGTCCGGAGATGTTCGCAGCCGTGAGCGTCTGCAGCTTGAAGATCGAAAGCGGCATCAACGGCTCGTGGTGACGCGATTCCCAGACCAGGAATGCGGCAAGGAGAACAGCCGAGGCGGCAAACACGCCGATCGTCCGCCCAGAGCCCCAACCCCAGTCGTGCCCCTTTGTGATCGCGAGCACGAGCACCATCAGCCCCGATGTGACGAGGACGGCGCCGAGCGCGTCGAAGCTCTTCGTCTTCTCGTCCCGGCTCTCGGTCAGCAGCACCGGCGTGAAGACAAGGGCGAAGAGACCGACAGGCACGTTGATGAAGAAGATCCAACTCCAGGAGAGCAGATCGGTGAGCACACCTCCGAGCAAGACGCCCGCAGCTGCGCCGACGCCGCCGACTGCACCCCAGGCGCCGAGCGCGATGTTGCGCTCACGCCCCTCCGCGAACGATGTCGTCAGGATCGAGAGCGCCGCTGGGGAAATGGTCGCGGCGCCGAGGCCCTGGAATGCCCGGAAGGCGATGAGCGAGCCCTCGCTCCACGCGAGACCGCAAAGCAGCGAGCCGAGCGTGAAGAGAATCAGGCCGACGAAGAAGATCCGCCGCCGGCCGAGCAGGTCAGCCGTTCGCCCACCGAGCAAGAGGAAGCCGCCGAAGACGAGCGCGTAGGCGCTGATCACCCACTGCAGGTTCTCCTGCGAGAAGTGGAGATCCGTCTGAATCGAAGGCAGCGCGACATTGACGACGGCGATGTCGAGGACGACGAGGAACTGCGTCATGCAGAGCAGCCCCAGCGCGTACCACTTCTTCTTGCTCGATGCGACCATGCGGATCCCCTTCTCGTGGTTGAGTGCCGACCCTAGCCGATCGCACTTGCTCTACGCAAGTAGCCACTTTCTAACCCGAAGCAACGGCTGTAGACTCCTGAGCGTGCTCAGAACGTATCGCCAGTACTGCCCGGTGGCGCATGCCCTCGATCTGGTCGGCGAACGCTGGTCGTTGCTCGTCGTCCGTGAGCTCGCACACGGCCCTCTGCGCTACAGCGACCTGAACGACCGGCTGACGGGATGCAGCACGAATGTCCTCGCTGCCCGTCTTCGTGCGCTCGAAGCGGGCGGGATCGTGAGCCGCCGTCGCCTACCGCCGCCGGCGGCCTCCATGGTCTACGAGTTGACCGACGCGGGCAACGACCTGAAACCCGTGCTCGCGGCACTCGCACACTGGGGCGCACGCCTGCTCGGCCCGCCTGGGCCGGACGTCGAGTTCGAGCGCGGCTGGCTCGCCAACGCCTTGCGCACGGCAGTCGTCGGTCTCGCGCCGGAGGCGCGCATCGCCTTCCGGATCGGTCCGGACGAGGCATCGCTCTCAGCCGGTCGCGTCGTCGACGGCGTTGCCGATGACGCTGAGGCGATTGTCAGCGGCGACGCGACCAGCTTCTATCACCTCGTCGTCGAGGGCGACCTGGGCAGGGTCACGGTCCAGGGTGATCTGGGCGCGGTGAACTCGCTCGTTGCAGCCCTCGCACCCGCAGCTGAGTCCGGCGCCAAGCGCGCTAGCCTGACGACATGACTCTGGGACGGCTCGCGACGCTGGCGATCGCCACCGCGCTGGCTCTTGCGGCGACCGGGTCTGCACGCGTCACGACGGCCGCGGAGACGTTCCGCGTGCGACCCGACCTGCGGCTGTGCCCAAGTCCGCTCTGCGGCGGCTACTCGGTCACCCGCGTCAATCGCTCCACCACCATTTGCGGCGACGGCGCGGTACGGCCGTGGTGCTACGTCGCAGGGATCAGCCTGCCGGTGCGGGCGGCGAAGTCGGGCGGCGAGATGCTCGCTCGCGGCAAGATCGTCCATGGCGACAGTGGAGAGATCCGGCCGCTCGACCGTCTGGTCGCAAGCCAGGCCTGGCTTGCGGCGACACGCGTCCCGGCCAGCGGCACCGTGTTGCTCGTGACCGACACCGGCATCCGCTGCGTTCGCGCGCCGTGCTTCTCACTCCGGACCTCGACGGTCAACACGGTCCGAAAGGGAACCGCATCGGGGCTCGATCTTTCGCTAGTTCGAGCGCCCTCGCTCGCCGGTAAGGCACAGCTGGCGCTCAGAACCGGAGGTCTACTCGTCGCCGCGACGGTCCGCCGCGACACAGACGGTGGTCGGACCGTCGTCGCGAGTCAGTTCTTCCTCGCAGCCGACTAGAGCGCGGCTGCTTCGCGTCGGAGCACGTCCCACGCGAGGCGGACGTCGTCCTCGGTAATGCGTGCGTTCCCGACCGCGAGGCGCAGGACGAACCTTCCGTCGAGCTTCGTATGCGACAGGAAGACCTCGCCCGTCGCGTTGGCTCGCTGCATGATCTCGGCGTTCTCCTCGTCGGTTCCCACCCGGCGGAAGCAGACGAGCGAGAAAAACCGCTCCGCGCACACCTCCCAGCCCGGTTCGTCGCGCACCCAGCTCTCGAACAGCTCCGCGAGCCGGATGTGCTCACGGATGAATGCCTGCAGTCCCTCCTGTCCATAGCAGCGGAGAACAGCCCACAGCTTCAAGCCGCGGAAGCCTCGGCCGAGCACCTGCGAGTACTGGCTCAGACTCGCCACGTCGTCGGACACGCGCAGGTACTCCGGAACGAGGCTGAACGCGTCGCGCACATCGTCTGGGCGACGTGTCCAGAAGACCGAGCAACCCTGCGGCACGAGCAACCATTTGTGCGGGTTGACGACGATCGAGTCGGCCTGCTCCCAGCCGGCGAAGTGGTGGCGCAGCTCCGGGCACACGGCGGCCGACCCGGCGTAGGCGGCATCGACGTGGAGCCAGACGCTTTCAGCGGCGCAGCGGTCGGCGATAACGGCGACCGGGTCGACTGCCGCGCTGCTCGTCGTCCCGATCGTCGCGACGACCGCGCAGGCATCCGTCAGGTCGAGGAGCTCGGGCCGAAGCGAGAAGTGCTCGTCCGCAGGGATCTTGCGCAGCTCGAGCTCGAGCAAACGAGCCGCTTTGTCTACGGATGAATGAGCGTGCTCCGAGCAGACGACCACGCGACGGCCGGGTCGCGAGTGCCGTGCCGCGGCTAGCGCGGTGAGCGTGCTCATCGACGCAGCCTCTTCGATCTGCCCGTGGAGAGCCTCGGGCAAGCCGACAAGCTGTCGGAGCCAGTCGACGGACACTTCCTCCAACTCCTGGAGCGCAGGCGACGCGCGCCAGAGGATGCCGATCTGGTTCAGGCCGGCGATCAGCAGCTCGGCGAGGATCCCCGGCTCCGAGCCGGTGTTGGCGAAGTAGGCGAAGTGCCGAGGGCTTTGCCAGTGCGTCATACCTGGCATCAACACCGCGTCGAGGTCACGCAGCACCTCGGCGAACGGTTCCGCCCGCTGCGGAGGCGCCGCCGGTAGCGCCGCGCGGATCTCACCCGGCTTCACCGTAGAGAGCACCGGGTACTCGCGCACACGCTCGAGGTATGACGCGACCCAGTCGAGTGCGGCAGCTCCGTCATCGCGGAAGGTGCTCAACTACGGATCTTCTCGATCTCGCGCCACGGTCGCGTGTTGAGAACCTGCTCCTTGCTCAGCCATGCTCTACGCGCAACCGAGATCCCGTACTCGACGTAGTCGAGGGCCGAGGTCGAATGCGCGTCGCTGTCGATCGAGATGAGCACCCCTGCCTCACCTGCGAGACGGGCATGGGTGTCGCGCAGATCGAGCCGGTCCGGCTGCGAGTTGATCTCCAGCACCGTCTTCGTTGCCACGGCGCGCTCGACGATCCTCTCGATGTCGACATCGGCGCCCACACGACGCGACAGCCGCCGTCCCGAGAGATGGCCGATGCAATCGACATGCGGGTTGTCGACCGCACCGAGAATGCGCTCGGTCGGGTTCTTGTCGAACGACGTGTGGAGCGACGCGACAACCCAGTCGAGACCCGCGAGCACGTCGTCAGGCACATCGAGGGTCCCGTCGGCCTTGATGTTCACCTCGACGCCGTGCAGGAGGCGGAACGGCTTCAGGCGAGCGTTGAGCGCGGCGATCTCCTCGGCCTGCTGCTCGAGCCGAACGTCGCGGAGGTAGTGCGAGTGGTCGGTGACCGCGAGATAGCGATAGCCACGCGCCTTCGCGGCGTGCGCCATCTCCTCCATCGTCGCCTTGCCGTCCGCCGACCAGGTCGAGTGGCTGTGCATGTCCCCTACAAGATCACCGACCTCGACGAGCTCGGGCAGCCGTCCGGCGCGTGCCGCTTCGAGCTCGCCCGAGTTCTCCCGCAGCTCGGGTGGGATGAAGTCGTAGCCGAGGTGCCGATACACCTCGTCCTCGGTCTCGGCGGTGAATACAGCGCCGGTCTCCACTGTGGTGATCCCGTACTCCGAGACCGAGAGACCGCGCCGTACGGCATCCTCGCGCAACGCGACGTTGTGATCCTTCGAGCCCGTGAAGTGCTGCAGCAGGTTTCCGTAGCTCTCGGGCGGCACGACTCGCAGGTCGAAGCGCAGCCCGTTGCCCGAGATCACCGTTGCCTTCGTGTCACCGTGCGCCACGACCTCGGCGACGAACGGGAGATCGACAAAGGCCGCCGTGAGTGCCGCAGGATCTGTGGCCGTCGCGATGAGATCGAGGTCGCGGAAGGTCTCGCGGCGGCGACGGACGCTTCCTGCCTCGGAGACGCGGATCGCCGCTGGATGCGCCAGCAACGCCTCGACGGCAGCTCGCACCGCGGGCAGGCCAACACCGAGCGGCGTCCGCGTGGGCGCGTCGGAGCCGATGCCCTTGGCCAGCGCGTCGAGGATCTTCTCCTCCGATCTGGCGCCAAGGCCCGGCAGGCCCCGTAGCTGCTGCTGCTCGGCCGCCTCCTTCAATCCCGCGAGCGTCGACACCCCGAGCTCACGCCAGATACGCGCCGCCGTCTTGGGGCCGAGGCCGGGCAGCCGCAGGAATGTGACGAGCTCTGCGGGAACCTCCGCCCGCCGCTTGGCAACTGCGGACATCTCGCCCTTCTCGACGACCTCGACGAGCTTCTCCTCGATCGTCCTTCCGATGCCCGGGAGATCCTTTGCGGTGCCGGCGACCGCCATCTCGGCGACGGACGAAGCCGTGTCTCGGATGCGGGTCGCAGCGCGACGGTAGGCGAGGACGCGGAAGCCCTGTTCGCCCAGTAGCTCCGAGAGATCCGCAAGCAGGTCGAGTTGATCGGCGAGCTCGGCGTTTCGGGGCAGCGCGGGCGTCACGCACCGATGATAGGCGGCGCCGGCTGCGGAGCTCGCGTCTCGATAGCAGCTGGTTGTGCCGGCCGAGCCGTCCGGTGGAGGCCGACATCGGCGATCGCCGGATCGACGAGCGAGAGCACGATGTCGAGCAGGAGCACCGCCACGACGGTCACGAGCGACACCGCGAGCAGGACGCCGAGAAGAACCGGCAGATCTTGACGTGGGAGCGCGCGATAGGCCAGCCGTCCGAGTCCCGGGATGTTGAATGCCGTCTCCACGAACATCGTGCTGGCGAAGGCGAGGCCGAGGTCCATCGTGAGCATCGTGGCGAGCGGGACGAGCGCGTTCCGGAACGCGTGGCGTCGCAGGATCGCGCGCTCGGAGAGACCCTTCGCTCGCGCCGTGCGGATGTAGTCCTCGTGAAGCACATCGAGCAGCGTTCCACGGGTCATACGCGCGTAGAGGGCACCGAGGCCCGCGCCGAACACGAGCCACGGCAGGATCAAGTGGTACGTCCACTGGACGGGGCCGCCACAGCCACTCGCGAGTGACGGCTCGAACATGTCGCAGTACCCCTGAAGCGGCAGCCAGCCGAGCTCGTAGCCGAAGAGCCAAGAGGCGACGAGGCTCAGCCAGAGCGGGTGGGCGGAAATGCCGAGCAACACGAATCCTGTACCAACCTTGTCGCCGACCGAGCGGGGCCGCAACGCGGACCAGATGCCGATGGCGAGCGCTATCGCGAGCCACGCCACCACACCCCCTATCACCAGCGAAGCGGTCGCTGGAATGGCCGAGCCGACGAGCTGGGCGACAGGCGCATGGTTGCTTCGTGACCGGCCCAAGTCGCCCTGGACAACATGGTGAACGAAGCCGAAGTACTCGCCGAGAGCCGACACGCGCGGTGTGATCGTGCTGCTGGCCGCGTTCGCGACCGACGCGGACGCGTATCCGTTCGACGCCGACAGATCGGGGCCGGGCGCGACGAAGAACATGACGTACGTCACGATGCTGACGGCGCCGACGAGCAGCGCCGCCCACAGCAACCGTCCGGCGAGATAGCGGATCACCCGCAGCCAGGGTCGCAGGTTTGAAGGGCGCTGCGCAACCGCTTCGCCGTCGCCGTCGCGCGCACTGCCGCAAGCGGGCAAGATCACCCGATGGTCGACGCCAGCTCGACGTCTCGGTCCGACACACGGGCGGTGGTCTGCGTGCCCACCTACAACGAACGAGACAACGTCGAGTCCCTGGTGCGGGCGCTCGGCGAGGTTCTCGACACTGCCTCTGACCGCGTGCTGGTGATCGACGACTCGAGTCCCGACGGGACAGGGGAGATCGCCGACCGCCTCGCCGTTGAGCTTCCCTGGGTCTCCGTCCTGCACCGCGAGCGCAAAGAGGGGATCGGCGCTGCGTACCTCGCAGGCTTCGCCGTGGCCCTCTCGTCCGGCGCCGCGTTCGTCCTGGAGGTCGACTGCGACTTCTCGCACGACCCGCAGGACGTGCCGCGCCTGCTCGCGGCGTGCGCCGAAGGCGCCGACGTCGCACTCGGCTCTCGCTGGATCGACGGCGGGGGAACGGTGAACTGGGGGCTTGGGCGGCGCATCGTCTCACGCGGTGGGTCGCTTTACGCTCGGCTCATGCTCGGTGTCGGGATCCGCGATCTCACCGGCGGCTTCAAGTGCTTTCGGCGGGAAGTCTTGGAAACGATCGACCTCGACGCGATCACGACCCGTGGCTACGGCTTCCAGATCGAGGGCACCTATCGCGCGCTCCGCGCAGGGTTTCGCGTCGTGGAAGTACCGATCACGTTCGTCGACAGGCGGGTCGGGGAGTCGAAGATGTCGAGCGGGATCGTTTTCGAGGCGATGCGCCAAGTGCCGCTGCTGCGGCTGCGCGCTCTGAGGGGCCGCCTGTAGCGTGACCAACGTGGACGTGACGGACGCCAGCTTCGCCACCGACGTGCTCGAGTCCGACCTGCCGGTGATCGTCGACTTCTGGGCGCCCTGGTGCCGGCCCTGCAAGACGGTCGGTCGGGTGCTCGACGAGCTCGCCGCCGAACAGGAAGGACGCGTGCGGCTCGCGAAGCTGAACGTCGACGAGAACCTCGCCGTCAGCTCCCGCTACGGCGTCCTCTCGTTGCCGACCGTGATCCTGTTCTCGGGTGGCGAACCGCGCGAGACGGTGGTCGGGCCGAGGCCGAAGAAGCACTTCGAACGCGTCTTCGAGCCCCACCTCGCACGCCCCTAACTCTGGCCGGGACCGACGTGTGACGGCTGCTACCGTCGATCGTCTGACGAGCGCCGCGGCAGACTGGCACGACCTCTTCACCGGAGAGGAGCTCGCGTACCTCGGCTCCGAGCCGCCACGCAGTGGCCGCCTGGAGCCGCTACCCGAAGCGCTCGACACACGCGTCGTCTCGTCGCTGGTCGGGCTCGGCATCACCGAGCTGTTCTCGCACCAGGCCGACGCGTGGGAGGCGGCTGCTCGCGGCGAGAACGTGATCGTGACCACCGGCACCGCCTCGGGAAAGTCGCTCGCCTTCAACCTCCCGGTCCTCGATGCGATCGCGGCCAACCCGAAGACACGGGCGCTCTACCTCTATCCGACGAAGGCGCTTGCCCAGGATCAGGCACGCGCGCTGGACTCGTTCCGGCTGAAGGGGTTGCGGCCCGCGATCTACGACGGCGACACCGAGACCGAGCGCCGCTGGCAGATCCGCAAGTGGGCGAACGTGATCCTGACGAACCCCGACATGCTCCACGTCGGTCTGCTACCCCATCACGATCGCTGGGGCGACGTCCTCGCAAACCTGCGCTACGTCGTCGTCGACGAAGCACATGTCTACCGGGGTGTGTTCGGATCGCAGGTCGGGAACGTCCTGCGGCGGTTGCGGCGGCTCGCTGCGATCTACGGCAGCTACCCGCAGCTTCTTCTCACCTCGGCGACGATCGCGAACCCGGCCGAGCTGGCGCTCGCACTCACAGGCGAGCCGGCGGCGGTCGTCACCGCCGACGGTGCCCCCCACGCCGGCCGCGAGATCGTGATCTGGAATCCACCGCTCGTCGACGCGGAGCTCGGGTTGCGGGCGAGCGCGCTCGGCGAGGCATCCCTCCTCATGGCAGGTCTCGTGTCACGCGGGTTGCGCACGATCTGTTTTGCGAAGAGCCGCAAGGCGGCGGAGCTCATCCACCGCTTCACCGTCGAGCGGGTGGATTCGGTGATCGCAGAGAGGCTTGCTCCCTACCGCGCGGGGTACACGCGGGAGCAGCGGCGAGAGATCGAGAGACGCCTGACCGAGGGCGAGCTGCTCGGAGTGTCTGCAACGGACGCACTCGAGCTCGGCATCGACATCGGCTCGCTGGACTGCGCGATCTCGGTCGGGTTCCCCGGCACCGTCGCCTCGCTCCGGCAGCAGTGGGGCCGCGCCGGGCGTCGTGGCCGCGGGCTCGGCGTCCTCATCGCAAGCGATGACGCGCTTGACCAGTTCTTCGCCCGCGAGCCGGAGGCCCTGCTTTCGCGGCGGATCGAAGCCGCGATTCTCGACCACTCAAGTCCGCGGATCCTCGACCCGCACGTGATCGCGGCAGCCTACGAAGCGCCGCTCGACGAGGTCGACGCCGCAGTGCTCGGGCCCGAAGCGCTGGAGCGCGCCGCGGTCTTGCCCGAGCTCGAGCGAACACCTGCCGGCTACGTCTTCAAGGGCCGGGACTACCCGGCCGCCCGGATCTCCCTCCGCTCAGGCGATAGCGAGGCGTTCACCGTCGTCGACACGGAGAACGGCTCGGTGCTCGGGCTTGTGGAACGTGAGCGAGCGTACTCGACAGTGCACGAGGGCGCCGTGTACCTCCATCTCGGGGAGCAGTACGTCGTCTCGGAGCTGGATTTCGAGGCTCGTGTCGCGCTCGTGCACCGTCAGGCGGTCGACTGGTACACCCAGGTGAAGAAGGAGACCGAGACCGCGATCGAGGAGGCGTTGCGCAGCGACGCTCGGGCGGGCGTCGAGCTGTATTTCGGACGGGTCTCCGTCACTGAGCAGGTGGTCGCGTATCAGCGCAAGTCGATCAAGGACGGCTCGACGATCGAGACGGTGCCCCTCGACCTGCCGCAGACGACATTCGAGACCGAGGCGGTGTGGTTCAGTCCGGGTGGGGGTCTGCTCAGCGGCTACGAGGAGATGCCGAAGTTGATCGGGGCACTCCACGCGGCGGAGCACTCGCTGATCGCGCTCCTGCCGCTGTGGGCGATGTGCGACCGCTGGGACATCGGCGGGCTCTCGACCAACATCCACTTCCAGACGGGGCTGCCGACGATCTTCGTCTACGACGGCCACGCCGGCGGCGTCGGGCTGACCGAGCGCGGATTCGCGCAGTTCGAGGGCTGGGTCGCCGACACCGCCCGAATGCTCGCCGGCTGCCCTTGCAACGACGGCTGCCCTTCGTGCGTCCAGAGCCCCAAGTGCGGGAACCTGAACGAGCACCTCGACAAGGCAGGAGCACATGCGCTGCTCCAGCGAATGGCAGCCGGTTTCAGGCGGGAATCGGCACACAATCGGCACAGACCCGCGCGAGATCGACCGGTACCGTGATTCTTGGGAGCCTTGCCCCCCACTGCGGGGCCATGGACCGAGAGACTCCGAGAAATCAGCGCGGAAACCGGCGACCGACGCAAGGGCTGTCGATTCCGCGTGAGCCTGTTCGTCAATGCCTCGTAAACCACGAAAGGGAGGTCACGTGCAGTACCTGGCACTGATCTACGCCGACGAGAGCGAATGGGACGGACTCCACGACGGCGAGCGAGCAGCGACGATCGAGGACTACGGCGAGTTCGTAGGCAAGGCGCGTGCAGCCGGCGTCATGGTGGCCGTCGACGAGCTCGCGCCGACGCGCGATGCGACGACCGTCCGCGTCCGTGATGCGCAGCCACTGGTAGTCGACGGGCCGTACGCGGAGGTCAAGGAAGCGCTTGGCGGCTACTTCCTCTTCGAGTGCGAGTCGATCGAGGAGGCGTGCGAGTGGGCCGCGGGCATTCCTGGAGCGAAGACCGGAGCGGTCGAGGTTCGCCCCGTGCACCGCGACCCTGAGGAGGCACACCTATGAAGTACGCACTGCTCATCTACACCGATCAGACCGCCTGGGCGGACATGTCTCCTGACGAAGCGGCTGCGGCTCGTGCCGAGTCGCTCCCACAGTGGTACTCGCTGTTCGAGGAATTGGGAAAGGTCGATGCCACGGCGAACGGCTTCGAACTCGAGGCGGCAGCCGAGGCGAAGGTCGTCCGTGTGAGAGACGGCCAGACCGTTGTCACCGACGGCCCGTTCGCCGAGACGAAGGAGCTGATCGGCGGTGCATTCATCACCGACCTGCCCGATCTCGACGAGGCTATCCGCATCGCCGCTCTCGTGCCCGCCGCCGTCTACGGGTCACTCGAGATCCGCCCGATCATCGACCACAGCGGATCGGAGACCACCGTATAGACCCGGTCGCCAAAGTATTCCGAGAGGAATGGAGCCGTGCGGTCTCGATCCTCATCCGCGTTCTCGGCGATTTCGAGCTGGCCGAGGACGCGGTTCAGGAGGCGTTCGTACGCGCCCTCGAGCGCTGGCCAACAGACGGCGTGCCCACTAACCCAGTCGCCTGGATCGTCACGACGGCCCGTAATCGCGCGATCGACCGGATCAGGCGAGAGCGAACGTTCCAGAGGAAGGCGGAGTTGCTCGGACGGCTCGCCGAGTTGCCGGACGAAGAGGACGAGGACGTGACGACGATTCCTGACGACCGTTTGGCGCTGGTCTTCACGTGCTGCCACCCGGCGCTTGCCGTCGACTCGCAGATCGCACTTACGCTCCGCGAGGTCGGCGGCCTGACGACGCCTGAGATCGCGCGTGCATTCCTCGTCGCCGAGCCGGCAATGGCCCAGCGACTTGTACGCGCGAAGCGAAAGATCCGTGCGGCCGGCATCCCGTTTCGGATCCCACCCGACCATCTCCTCCCCGACCGGGTCCGGTCGGTGCTCGCCGTGCTCTATCTCGTCTTCAACGAGGGGTACGCGGCGACAGCGGGAGACGAGTACGTCCGCCGCGAGCTCTGCGATGAGGCAATCCGGCTTGGGAAGCTGCTTGCCGTCCTGATGCCGGACGAGCCGGAAGCGCTGGGCTTGCTGGCGTTGATGCTGCTCCACGACTCGCGGCGCGACGCACGGCTATCGCCCGACGGTGAGCTCGTGCTCTTGCACGAGCAGGACCGGGCGTAGTGGGACGAGCGGCGAATCGGCGAGGGCCTGCGGGTCCTGGATCGGGCCGCTGCGCTACGGCGACCGGGCCTCTACCAACTGCAGGCTGCGATCGCGGCATCCCACGCGGAGGGCACCGACTGGCCGACCATTGTCGCGGCCTACGACCGGCTCTCGCTCCTCGATTCTTCGCCGGTCATCCGCCTCAATCGCGCGGTCGCCGTCGCACTCGGCGGGGACGTCGAGACCGGGCTCAACGAGATTGATGCGCTTTCGGCACTCGGCGACTACCAGCCGTACCACGCGGCGCGAGCCGTTCTCCTGCGTCGTCTCGGACAGAGCGACGAGGCTGTAGCGGCGTACGCTGCGGCCCTGGCGCTCACCACGAGCGATCCCGAACGCCGCTTTCTGGAGCGACGAGTCCGCGAGCTCCGCTCCGAAGCGTGAGAATGGACCGGTGCGAGTCTCGGCGAAAGTCGACTACGCGCTCCGCGCCATCGTGGAGCTAGCCGCGGCAGAGACCGATGGCCTCGTCAAGTCCGAGCAGCTTGCGACGGCGCAGGCGATCCCGCCGAAGTTCCTCGAGACTATCCTGCTCGAGCTGCGCCACGCAGGCCTCGTCTCGAGTCAGCGCGGCGCAGACGGCGGGTATCGGCTCGGCCGGCCCGCGACCGAGATCGCTGTCGCTGACGTCATCCGGGCGGTGGAGGGTCCAATCGCGACGATCCGCGGGGCGCGACCCGAGGACGTGATCTACGCCGGCTCGGCAGTCGGGCTCCGCGATGTCTGGATCGACCTACGAACGGCTATGCGCGGGGTCCTCGAGCGGACAACGATCGCCGACCTCGTTGCCCGGAGTCAGTAGGTCGCCGCGAACGCACGCTCCCGTGCGGGCGTGACCCACACGATCTGTCCGCGCTCGAGCTCGAGTTCCTCCAACCGATCGCGCGTGACCTGGACCGTGATCGACTCGCCGTCCGCAGCAGAGAGCTCCACACGCACCTCGAAGCCGAGACGGCTGATGCGTTCGATCATCGCCTCCACCGAGCGCTCCCCTGGCTCATGGGCGATTTCGAGGTCGTGGGGCCGCACCCAGCTGTCGCTGATCCGGTTCGCCTCTCCCACGAAGCGCATGACGAACTCGGTGTGAGGCACGTCGTACAGCTCTGTCGGAGCTCCGACCTGCTCGATCCGGCCGGCGTTCATCACCGCGATCTGATCGGCGACGTCCATCGCCTCCTCCTGGTCATGCGTGACGAAGATCGTCGTCACATGCACCTCCTCGTGTAGACGCCGAAGCCAATCGCGCAACTCGGCCCGCACACGCGCGTCGAGGGCCCCGAACGGCTCGTCGAGGAGCAGCACCTGCGGCTCGGGCGCAAGCGCGCGCGCAAGAGCCATCCGCTGCCGCTGGCCGCCAGAGAGCTGCGCCGGATAGCGATGGCCGAACGCCTCCAGTTGGACGAGCTGCAACAGCCGCTCGACGCGCTCCCGAATCTCGGCCTTCGGCCGCTTGCGGATCGTCAGCCCGAACGCAACGTTGTCCCGCACGGTCATGTGCTTGAACGCGGCGTAGTGCTGAAACACGAAGCCGACGTTTCGCTTCTGCGGTCGTAGCGCCGTCGCCAGTTCGCCGGAGATCAGCACGTCGCCCGCGTCCGGGGTCTCGAGCCCGGCAATGATCCGGAGCAAGGTGGACTTGCCGGAGCCGCTCGGTCCGAGGAGGGCCGTCAACGAGCCTCCCTCGACCTCGAGCGAGACGTCGTCGAGTGCGGCGAAGGTTCCGAAGCTCTTCGAGACATTGCGAACTTCGATCGACATCTACGCAGTTTCCTCTCTGGGGCGGAACAGGGTCATTGTGAGCAACACGACAACGGCAACCAACGCAAGCACGATCGAGATCGCGTATGCGCCGGCGAGATCGAAGCTCTCGTAGCGCTGCTGCACCCGGAGCGTCGCCGTCTCGGTCACGCCCTGAATCCGGCCCGAAACGACCGCTACCGCGCCGTACTCACCCAGCGAGCGAGCCGTTGTGAGGATCACGCCGTACACGACCGCCCAGCGGATCGACGGCAGAGTGATCCGCCAGAAGGTCTGCCAGCCGCCGGCACCGAGCGTCCGCGCGGCCTGCTCCTGCTCGTCTCCGATCTCGCGCAACGTCGGCACAACCTCCCGCGCCACGAACGGGAGCGAGACGAAGATCGTCGCGATCACCATCGACGGCAGCGCGAAGAGCACGCGGATCCCATGCTCCGTGAACCACGGCCCGAACCAGCCCTGACGCCCGTAGAGCAGGAAGAGTGCGAGGCCCACAACGACCGGCGAGAGCGCCAACGGCAGGTCGATGAAGGCGTTGAGCACACCCTTACCGGGGAAGCTCCGCCGCACGATCGCCAGTGCGCAGACGATCCCGAAGACCGTGTTGATCGGCACGGCGATCGCCGTGATGATCAACGTCAGCTTGAAGGCGTGGATCGTGTCGGGCGCCGAGAGCGCATCCCAGGCTGGCGCGAAACCGTGCTGGAAGGTTCGCCAGAACACAATGGCCAGCGGGCCGACCAAAATGGCCGCCAGGTACGCAAGTGCCACCGTCCGAAGCGAGTACCTACGCACGGTCGTGCCTCGTCGTGATGTGCCGGATGACGCCGATCGAGAGCAAGAGCACGAAGGAGAGGGCGAGTAGTACGACCGCCACTGCGGCGGCAGCAGGCGTGTCACCGCTTTCGATGCGGCCGAAGATGTAGACGGACGAGACCTCTGTCTTGTACGGCAGGTTGCCGGTGATGATCACGAGCGAGCCGAACTCGCCGACCGCCTTCGCGAGCGCCAGAGCTACGCCGGAGAGGATTCCCGGCAGGATGTTCGGCAGGACGATCCGGCGGAACGCCGCAACGTCCGAGGCACCGAGCGACGCGGCTGCGGCCTCCATCTCGGGGTCGAGTTCCTGCAACACGGGCTGCACGGTGCGCACGACGAAGGGCAGCGTCACGAACAGCAGCGCGAGCACCACCGCGGCGCGCGTGTACGCGACGTTGATTCCGACAGGGGAGCGCGAGCCGTAGAGCGCGAGCAGCGTCAGCCCGGCGACGATCGTGGGCAGCGCGAACGGCAGGTCGATGACCGCGTTGACCAGCGCCTTGCCTCGGAAGTCGTCGCGGACGAGACCCAAGCCGTGATCGTGCCGAGCACGGCGTTCAGCAGCGCAACCACGAGCGACGCCCCGAGCGTCAACTTGAGCGCGGCCACCGCCTCAGGGCTCGAGATCGCGGCCCAGAAGCCGTGCGAGCCGGCCTTCCTGGACTCCCAGACGAGAGCGGCCAGCGGCAGCACCACAATGAGCGTCAGAAAGGTGGTGACGATGCCGAGGGACAGGGCAGCACCGCCCCTGTCCCTCCTGGCACCTACCCTCGGCCGCGGCGCGGCCGCTATCGCTGTGTTAGCCAGTGACCCCGCCCACCTTCCGCTCGATCCCGGCCAGGATCCCCGTGTTCGGGTCGAAGAACTGAGGCTGCACCTTGCTCCAGCCGCCAAGGCCAAGCTGGTCGATGGTGAACAGTCCCGGCCGGGGCGGGAAGCGCTTCGCGTTCGCCCGCAGGACGCTCTTCACAACCGGGCGGTAGCCGTAGTCGGCGAAGATCTGCTGCGCGCCCCGCGTCCGCAGGAAGCGCAGGAACTGGCTCGCCTTCTCCTTGTTCGAGCTTCCCTCGAGCACGGCGATCGGGTTTTCGATCAGGATCGTCGTGGACGGGATCACGTACTGGATCTTCGAGCCCTTGAGTTGCGCGGCAATCGCTTCGCTCTCGTACGTGATCAGCGCATCGCCCTTGCCGGAGAGGAACGTGTTCAGCGCATCGCGGGCGCTCTTGTCCTGGACGGTGACGTTCTTGAACAACGCCAGCAGATTGGCTTGGGCTTGCTTCGCCGTCTTGCCCTGCTTCCTCCAGGCGCCGTAGGCGGCCATCACGTTCCAGCGCGCGCCACCGGATGTGAACGGGTTCGGCGTAACAACGGAGATCCCAGGCCGTAGAAGATCATTCCAGCCCTTGATGTGCTTCGGATTGCCGTCGCGGAGAACGAGAACGGCGACCGAGTCGGTGACCATCCCCCTGTACGACTGCCTGCTCCAGTTCGCGTCGACGAGGCCCGCCTTGACGAGGACGGCGACGGGCGATACCGTTCCTTCACGAAGAATTCACGAAAGAGGAGAAAGCCCTGCTAAGAGTGGCTTTCCAACCGGGGATAAGCCTGTGGAAACTGTGGAACGAGTAGGCGGGAGGCGTCCGCGGCGCGCTACGCGAGAACGCCCATCGCCCTGAACTTCGCCCGTCGCGAGCGCCGGAGATCGTCCGGCGAAACGTGCTCCAGCTCTGCAAAAGCGCCAGAAACGGCCTCACGGAGGAGCTCCGCCGCGAGATCGTGATTCGTGTGGGCCCCGCCTACAGGCTCGGGGACGATGCCGTCGATCACCTCGAGCTCCAGACAATGCGCAGCGTCCGGCTTGAACGCCGCGGCCGCTTTCTGCGCCTGCGAGGCGTCACGCCAGAGGATCGAGGCACAGCCTTCCGGCGAGATCACCGAATACATCGCGTTCTCCTGCATCAGCACCTTGTCGGCCAGCGCAAGTGCGACCGCGCCGCCGGATCCACCTTCGCCGATCACGACCGCCACCGTCGGGACGCCGAGTCGTGCCATCACCGCCTGAGACCGAGCGATCGCGCCGCCCTGCCCGTGCTGCTCCGCAGCGACACCCGGGTATGCGCCCGGCGTATCGACGAGCGTCAGCAACGGGAAGCCGTGCCGATCCGCGAGCTCCATGACGCGCATCGCCTTGCGATACCCCTCCGGGTACGCCATGCCAAAGTTTCGTGCGACGCGCTCTTTGAGGTCGCGGCCCTTCTGCTGACCGATCAACGCCACGGTCCGCCCTTCGAGAGCGCCCAGGCCGGCGACGATGGCCGAGTCGTCGTCGCGGCCACGGTCGCCGTGCAGCTCGAAGAACTCGCCGAAGATCCGCTCCACGTAGTCGAGCGTGTACGGCCTGTCTTCGTCGCGCGCGAGGAGGACGCGCTCCCAGACCTCCTCGTCGGTCTCCTCGTCGGTGAGACGGTCGAGCTGCCGCTGAAGCCGCTCGAGCTCCGCCGGCAGCTTCGATCCGCGCAGCAGTTTGATGCCCGCGAGCTTGCTCAGGCGGTCGCGGAGCCCAGGCTCGGCGTCAGAGCTCGCCACTGGATCCAAACAGCCGGAGAAGCCGCGCGAGCGTCGGCCGGAGCTCCGCTCGGGGAACGATGGCGTCGATATGGCCGAAGCGCAGGTTCTGCTCGGAGCGGCCGAAGTCCTCCGGCAGCTTCTCCTTCGTCGTCTGCTGCACGACCCGCGGGCCGGCGAACGACATCAACGCACCCGGCTCGGCGAGGAGCACGTCTCCGAGGCTCGCGAAGCTCGCGAGCAGCCCGCCGGTCGTCGGGTGCGTCATCACGGAAAGGAGTGCACACCCTGCGTCGTGCAGCTCGTCGACCGCACACACGGTCTTCGGTAGCTGCATCAGCGCAAGGATCCCCTCCTGCATCCGCGCTCCGCCCGAGGCGGCGATCGACACAAGCGGCAGGCCCGCAGCGGTCGCGCTCTCGCACGCCCGGGCGAACTTCTCGCCGACGACGCTGCCCATCGAGCCTCCCATGAACGCGAAGTCCATCACCGCGATGCGGCACGCCGACCCTTCGATGCGGCCGGCTCCGATCACCATGGCGTCGCCCAGGCCCGTGGAGGCCTCAGCCTCGGCGAGCCGCTCGACGTAGGGCCTCAGGTCGAAGAAGCCGAGCGGGTCGGCCGAGCGTAGATCGCCGCCTTCTTCGGCGAACGTCCCTGGGTCGAGGAGCTGCGAGATCCGCTCGAGCGCGCGCACCGGGAAGTGATGGCCGCAGTGCGGGCAGACCCGGAGATGCTTGACGAGCTCGTCGTCCCGGTAATGCGACCCACACTCCGGGCAGGTGTTCGGATGACCCTTCGCAGGCGGCTGGTCGTCTACGACTCGCTTGTCCTCGACCGAGACGTCGATGCCCTGCGGAGTTGACACCCCGCCATCTTAGAACTCGGCGGCGGGCGGGAGCGTCCGCTCGAACGTGTCCTCCTGCTTGGCGACGTGCATGCCGGCTCGCTCGTAGAGCTCGAGGGCCCCCGTCGTGCTCTCGCCGTCGACTCCAAGACCCACTCGATCGAAGCCCCGTGCGTGGAACTCGGCAAAGGCGTATGTGAGGAGCGCGAGCGCAAGGCCCCGCCGCCGCCACGGCGGGCGGACACCGAGCACATCCACCCAGCCAAAGCCCGGCTGCAGCGACTGGTGCGGCGCGCACAGGCACACACCGGCGATCTCATTGTCGTCCCAGGCGAGGAACTGGAGCGTGGCATCTGTCAACGAGCTCTCGACGTGTCTTCGCGACCACTCCTCGTACGGCCGCGGTTCGAAGCCCCAGTGGTCGGCGAACGACTCCGTGCTCGCGTCGTACATCTGCCGCTCTTGGCCCTCTTCACGAGAGCGGATCTCCAGGCCGGCTGGGATCGGTGCGAGCTCGAGCGCGTCGTCGAGAGAGATCAGCATCTCGAACGAGCAGCGGATCGGCTTGTACCCACGCGCCTCGAGCTGCTCGACGTACGACGTCTCGGCACGATCGCTGTACGCGCGGCAGACGGTCGCGCCACGTTCGGCCGCGGCGGTCTCGAACTCATCCAGCAGTACCGCGGCGGCACCCGGGTGATCGGGATGCTCGCGGATGTCGAGATGGACGCGCGTCCCGTCGGGCGCGACCATCATGTCGCCGTAGCAGGCGAATCGCTCCTCCCGTTCCGCGACGCGGATGTCGATCGCCGGGTCGACAAGCCACTCGCGGACGGTTTCAGCCGTGATGTTCGGCTCACCGCGCACCGCCAGCGAATGGGCGTTGACGAGCACCGCGACAGCAGCTGCTTCGTCCTCAGATGGCTTGCGGACAAGGAAGTCGGTCACAGCCGTGACAGTACCGAGGCCACCCGTACTCTTCCATCGAGATGCTCGAGATCGTCGCCATGGAAGCTGCTCACTGGGAGCGGGTCGACGAGATCTACGCAGAGGGGATCGCGACAGGCGTCGCGACCTTCGAGACAGAAACGCCGACATGGGCCGAATGGGATGCCGCACACCTGTCGTTCGGCCGGCTCGTCGCGCTGGCAGACGGCGAGATCGTGGGCTGGGCCGCGCTCGCACCCATCTCGCGTCGTGCCTGCTACCGCGGCGTGGCGGAGGTCAGCGTCTATGTCGCAACGGCGGCGCGAGGCCAGGGAGTCGGCACCGCGCTGATGCGGCGGCTCGCGGACGACGCAACCGCGGGTGGCATCTGGACGCTCCAGGCAACCGTCTTCCCGGAGAACGACGCGAGCCTCGCGCTGCACCAACGAGTCGGCTTCAGAGTCGTGGGTCGGCGCCAGCTGATCGCCCAGCTCGGCGGAATCTGGCGCGACACCGTGCTGCTGGAGCGCCGCGCGGAGCCTTAGGGCGCTGGCGGTACGCATAGGCTTTGCCGCATGGCAGTCGCACGGGTACCCACGAGCGGGATCGCGGATTGGGACTCGTTCCATGATGTGTTCGCGACGGCTCTACGCTTCGCGGATTACTACGGCCGCAACATGGACGCCTTCATCGACCTTCTCCGGTACCCCGACACGGAGGACGTGGGTGTCGACGTGAAGAATGGTGACGTCCTCATCCTCTATCTCGACGAGCCGGGCACCAAGTTTGCTGCGCGATGTCCTGAACAACACGCATTCCTCGTCGATGCTATGGGCACGATCAATGCCGAGGGAGTCGAGAGTGGCGAGTGGGTCACCCTGGCTCTTGCCTTCCCGGCGAGTTAGCCACACTACGGTGCAGAGAGTCGCCTCCGGCGACCGTCAGCAACAACAGCGCTGCTCGTCCCGGCAGTGATTCGCACATAGCTGGAGGTCAATCGCGCCAGCGGCGGAACACGACGCACGCGTTGTGGCCGCCGAAGCCGAAGGAGTTGGAGACGGCGACTTCGATCTCCTGTTCGCGCGCGACGTTCGGGATGTAGTCGAGATCACAGGTCGGATCGGGGACTTCCTGGTTAATCGTCGGCGGTAGCACGCCGCGTTGCAGCGCGAGAATCGTGAAGCTCGCTTCCACCGCACCTGCGGCCCCGAGGCAGTGGCCGGTCGCCCCTTTCGTCGAGGAGACAGGCGTGCGGTATGCCTTGTCCTCGCCGAGTGCCAGCTTGAGCACACGCGTCTCGGCGGTATCGCCGACCGGCGTCGAGGTCCCGTGGGCGTTGACGTAGCCGATCTCCTCCGGCTCGACACCTGCATCGTCGAACGCCATATGCATGGCTCGAGCCGGGCTTTCGCCGGTCGGGTCGGGGTCAGACACGTGCTGCGCGTCGGAGGACGTCCCGTAGCCGAGCAGCTCGGCGTAGATCCTCGCGCCACGGGCCTGGGCGTGACCGAGCTCCTCGAGGACGAGCATCGCCGAAGCTTCGCCCATCACGAAGCCATCGCGCTCGGCGTCGAACGGCCGTGAGCCACGCTTCGGATCGTCATTGCGCCGCGAGATCGCCCGCATCGCACCGAAACCGGCGATGCCGACGCGCGAAACCGGCGACTCGGCGCCGCCGCAGATCATCACGTCCGCGCGGCCGAGCCGGATCGCGTCGAGGCCGTCGCCGATCGCCATGTTCGACGCCGCGCACGCCGTGCACTCCGACAGCAAGGGACCCTTCGTGCCGAGCTCGATTGAGACCCACCCGGCAGCGAGATTCGGGATGATCTGGACGATCGAGAACGGGTTCACGCGGTCCGCGCCGCGCGAATCGAGCGTCTGGACGCAGGTCTCGAACGACTTCAGGCCGCCGATCCCCGTCGCCACTGCGGCGCCAACCCGATCCGGTGCTGCCGCGATGTCGATCCCGCTGTCCGCCTCCGCCATGCGCGCGGCTGCGATAGCCAGATGCATGAACCTGTCCTGGCGCCGGGTCGCCTTGTAATCGATCCAGACGGTCGGGTCGAAGTCCTTCACCTCGCACGCGAACGTCGAGTGGAAGCCCGTAGGGTCGAACTGGGTGATCGGCCCTGCGCCGGACTCTCCGGCGACGAGCGCGGCCCAGGTCGACTCGATGTCGTTGCCGAGCGGCGTCAACGCGCCGATGCCGGTGATCACGACGCGTCTCTTGTCGATGTAGGGGCTCGCGGTGCTCACATCCCCAACCCTCCGTCGACCAGCAGCACCTCGCCGGTGATGAACGAGGCTGCGTCGGAACAAAGGAATCGCACCGCGCCGGCGATGTCCTCCGGGTCGCCGAGCCGGCCGAGCGGCGTCGCAGCCAGCATCGCGTCCCGGGCTTCGTCGGGCAAGACATTCGTGAGCTGCGTCGAGACGTAGCCGGGCGCAACGACGTTGGCGCGCACCCCGCGAGAGCCGAGCTCCCGTGCGAGCGACTTCGTGAAGCCGATGATCCCGGCCTTCGCTGCCGCGTAGTTCGTCTGCCCGGGGTTGCCATGGACTCCCACGATCGACGAGATGTTCACGATCGAGCCACTGCGCTTCTTCATCATCGGCCTTGCCACGGCGCGGCAGGTGTAGAACATCGCCGACAGGTTCGTCTCGATCACGTCGCGCCAGTCCTCGTCGGTCATACGTGCCAGCAGGCCGTCGCGCGTGATCCCCGCGTTGTTGACGAGGATGTCGAGGTCGCCCGCCTCCTCGACCAGCGCCTTCGCAGCCTCGGGGTCGGCGACGTCCGCCTGAACCGCCCGCCCCCCGATCTCGGCGACAACCTCCTCGGCCTCTGCCTGGCCGCCTCGGTAGCCGACGACAACCGACGCGCCGGCCCGGCCCAGCTCCAACGCGATCGCCCGCCCGATCCCTCGCGACCCTCCGGTGACGAGCGCCGTCTTGCCTTCGAGAGACGCGAAGCTCACGAGCCGAGCGACTCCTGCACCGCGTCGAGGCTCGCGAGATCGTTGACCGAGAACGCCCGCACCGACTTGTCGATCCGCTTGATGAGACCGGACAGCACTGTTCCCGGGCCGACTTCGACGAACGTCGTCACACCGTCGCGAATCAGAGCATGCGCTGCCTGCGTGAACTTCACCGGCGCGGTCAGCTGGTTGACAAGCAGCGTCGCAAGCCGCGTCGCCGGCTCGACACGCGCCGTCACCGTCGACATGAACGGCGCGATCGGCTCGACGAAGCGGATCTTCTCGATGGCCGGCTGCAATCGGCGAGCGGCACTGGCAACCAGCGGGCTGTGGAACGCACCGGACACTTTCAGCTTGATCGCTCGTCGCGCGCCGAGGCTTTCGGCCTCGGCGCAGCACTCCTCAACTGCGTCGTCCTCACCGGAGATGACGATCTGGCCCGGGCAGTTGTAGTTCGCCGGCCAGACACCGAGGATCTTGCGGCAGAGCGTCTCGACGGCCTCGTCCTCGAGACCGAGAATCGCCGCCATCGAGCCGGGATGCTGGCGTGCTGCCTCGGCCATCGCGAGCCCGCGCTCGCGCACGAGGCCGATCGCCTCGCCCGTCCCGAGCGCGCCGACCGACGCCAAAGCTGCGAACTCGCCAACAGAATGGCCGACGACGATGTCCGGTTCGATGCCGCGCTCGCGCACGGCCGCAAGGATCGCCAGGCTCGTTGCGACGAGCGCCGGCTGCTGGATATCCGTGCCCATGACGTCCTCGAGCGGAGCGTCGAAGCAGAGGTATGCGAGATCGAGGCCCGATGCCTCGCTGCCGACCTTGTAGACGTCCATTGCGCTCGGGACCGCTTCGGCCACGTCGCGCCCCATGCCCGCGGCAAGCGACCCCTGGCCTGGGAAGCAGAAGGCGACCTTGCTCATTGTGTTTCCTCCGTCCACTCGATGAGCGCCGATCCCCACGTGAGGCCTGCTCCCATGCCTGTCATCAACACCAACTTCCCGTCGGTCAGCCTGCCGTCGGTGCGCGCGTCCGCAAGCGCGAGCGGAATCGAGCCCGACGATGTGTTGCCATATTTCTGCACGTTGACCACAGTCCTGTCAGCGGCGATACCGAGCTTAGCGACCGCATGGTCGATAATCCGCTTGTTCGCCTGGTGGGGGACGTAGACGTCGATGTCGTCGACGGTCTTCCCGCACTCGTCGAGTATCGCCTGAGCGGACGACACCATGACCCTGGTCGCGAACTTGAACACCTCGCGGCCGTTCATCCGCAGCTGTGACTCGGGATCGTCGAAATGGCGTGAACCGCTGCCGGGATACCAGAGATGTTTCCCGCCGGCGCCGTCGGCACCGAGCTCGAAACCCAGAAAGCCGCCGCGCTCGACACGCTCCATCACAACTGCGCCCGCCCCGTCGCCGAAGAGCACGCAGGTCGAGCGATCGGTCCAGTCGAGCAGTTTCGAGAGCACGTCGCCACCGACGACGAGCGCCCTCTGTGACAGCCCGCTCGCGAGCATCCCGTAAGCCTGGGCTATCGCGTACATGAACCCGGTGCAACCGGCGAGCAGGTCGTACGCGCCGGCCGAGGTCGCTCCGAGCTCGTCCGCCAGGATCGCCGATGTGGTCGGGAACATCATGTCCGGCGTCACGGTCGCGACGATCAGCAGGTCGATGTCGGCGCCGCCGACGCCCGCCTCCGCCAGCGCCGCCCGAGCAGCAGGCAGCGCGATGTCGGACAGTGCCTCCTCCTGCGACGCGATCCTGCGCTCCTTGATGCCCGTTCTCTCGACGATCCACTCGTCGGTCGTGTCGACGAGCAATGCAAGATCGGCGTTCTTCATGACGTGCTCCGGCACGCACGTGCCGAGGCCCGTAATCCCGACCCGCGGGCCGGTCGCGGTCGCGATCACCGTTCCACCGCGAACGTGAGAGTTCCCCGCGCCGCAAGCATGTCACCGACGTACGCGGTGGCCTTTCCTCGTCCGATCGGACCGCGCATCTCCGCAATCTCGCAGGTCAGCGTCAGCACATCTCCCGGCTCGACGACGCGCTTGAACCGACAGTCGTCGATGCCCGCGAAGAACGCGATCTTGCCGCGGTTCGCCTCCTCGAACAGGACGGCGATCGCGCCGGTCTGGGCCATCGCCTCGACGATCAGCACGCCCGGCATCACGGGCCTGCCCGGGAAGTGACCGGCGAACCACGGATCCTCGGCACGGACGGCCCGTCGCGCGACTACCCGCTTACCCGGATCGAGCTCTACGACCTCGTCGATCAGCAGAAACGGGTCGCGATGGGGCAGGATTTGCTCGATCTGCTCGCGACCGAAAGGCACCTCGAAGCTCACCCGGCGAGTCTACTGGGCGCCTAGCGCGTAGCAGGACGGCTGACGTTCCCCGCGCTGTCCCAGGCCACGACCCGGACATGCGAGGCGGGCCCCTGCCAACGGATGCGCACGATCCCTGGTACGAGCGTGACCTGGGTGAACGCCTTGCCGTCGACCCGGAGAGTGAGCGTTGCCGCTTTGCTCACCCAGACGCGGAGTGGCCGGCCGGGAAGCATGCGGACCACCGGAGCCCGTGTATCCGATGCGAACGGCAGCGACAGCACACTTGTCGTCGTCGCATCCGTTGCCTCGACGACCGCGGTGTACGAGCCGTCGAGTAGCTTGCCGACGCGCTTGGAGCCATCCCAGCGAACGATGCGCAGGCCCGCCGCGAGCTCGCCCGAGAACGGCGTCGCGACCCAAGCCCCCGCCCGCAGGATGCGCACGCGGACGACCGCAGCCGCAGCAAGCTCGAAGCGTACGGCCAGCGAATCGCTCCTTCCGTCCCCGTTCGGCGAGAACACCACCGGCGAGACGCTGGCGGCACCGAGTGTCCTCGTCACGAGGACGTCGATCGTCGCGGAGACGAGCTTTCCCGAAAGGTCGACAGCCTCGATTCGGATGGCATAGCTTCCGTCGGGAAGCCCGGCACCGTCGAACGCCACGGTGTGGACGCCGACTGGCTCCGACAGGGCGTTCTGCAGCACCGCGACCGGGGAGCTTCCCGTATCGAGAACCGTGACCGTGACGAGCGCCTGTGCGGTCGTCGTGTAGGTGATGGTCGTGCTGTCCGCAACCCCGTCACCGTTCGGTGAGATCGTCTCCGGATCCGCGGCCGCACCGGTGATCGAGAGTGTCGCGGTGCCACCGGTTGTCGCTCCAAGCGAGCCGCTCGCCGGGGTCGCTCCTGGGACGGTGATCTGCCACCGATACGTGCCGGCAGGCGCCGCCGTCGAATCCCACGTCCAATCGACCGCCGTCCCTGCACCAACTCCGTTCGCGATCTGGAAACCCGTCGCGTCGGTCAACGCGACGCTCCACGGACGTGAGGTGGAGAGACGTGCGCGAATGCGGACCTGCCCGCCAACCTGGCCGGTCACCGTTGGGGCGTAGATCTTCGGCGCGCCGATCCCCTCGGCCCGAGTGGCGATCCCGTCGAGCAGGCCGTACAGCGCGTTGCCCGGACACTCCGTCAGGCCCGTGTCGCGGTGTCCCGACACCGCCCGCAGGATGACGGGGATCCCCGCCGGGAACCGTTCGCTGCCGCCGGAGATGACCGTTAGGGTCGAGACCGGATCAACGTGGGCGAGATCGAGACGCCACGCGAGTGTCTTCGCAAGCGCATCCTGAGCAGCCGCCGACGGAGCGGTCGATCCGTACGTGCCGAGAACGGCGACGCCGACAGAGCCCGTGTTGAAACCGAGGGCGTGGGCGCCGACGACGTTCCGGTCGACGCCGCCGGCACGTCCTTCGTAGACGGTCCCGAAGCGGTCGACGAGCAGGTTGTAGCCGATATCGTTCCAGCCGTTCGCCTTCACGTGGTACAGCTCGATTCCGCGGACGACCGCCGGAGCCTCGGCCTGGGAGTACGTGTTCGAGCCCGCCGTGTGGTGGACGATCGCGAAGCGCACCGCGTCGGCGTACTGCGGCGCCGACCGCACGATCGACTCATCCGCCCCCCAACCCGCACGCGAGACGATAAGCGGTGACCCGGCAACAGCGAGCGACCGCCTCGTAGTGGTTTCGCGAGGGCTCTGGACGAAGTAGGCCCGCAGCCGACGGACGTCTCCACGAAGCCTGTACCGGATCCCATCGGAAGGCCCCGCCCACCAGGGGTTGCCGAGACGCCAAACGCCGGCGCGGCCCGCTTCTGCCGAGCCCGCGTTCGGCAGCTCCTCCGCCTCCGGTGCCGCGGCGTGCCATGGACTCCAGCGACCGCTGGTCGCGCGGGTACGGAACGAGACGCTGCCGCGTCCTTGCCAGTGCAACCCGACGAGGTCGAACTGGCGCGGCGGCCTCGTGGCGGCGAACGTCCGCTCCCCATGAAGCGGCACATCGACCACGGTCATCGTCGGGCCGGCGGGCGTCGCCGGCGCAGGCGAGACGACGACCACGCCGACGATCAGGGCGACGAGGACAGGGGCGGCGATGGGGATCGGGAGTTTCAAGGCGGCTGCACCAGGGTGATCCCCTTGGGCTTCGGCGACAAGCCGTTTCGTCCTTGCTTGACCGAATCCTTACGCCCTCTTGATCTCCGGCCGGCGCATCGGTGCAGCTACAGTCAGCTGACAGTGAACGCGCCCCTCGTGAGGGGATTTCTCCTGTCTGTCGCAGCTGTGGCCGCCGGACTGCTGATGTCTGGCAGCGCCGCCGCCGCCAATCACCACGTGCTCGTCGCCGAGTTTCATTCTGACGTAAACCCTGTGACGCGCGACTTCCTCGTCGCCGCGATTCACCGGGGAGAGCGCGACGGCGATGCCGCGGTCGTGATCGAGATGGACACGCCGGGCGGGCTCGGTTCCTCGATGCGCTCGATCGTCAAGGCGATTCTCGCAGCGAAGGTGCCGGTAATCGTCTATGTGTCACCGTCCGGCTCGAGCGCCGACTCCGCCGGAGCCGTGATCGGCGAGGCCGCCGACGTGCTTGCGTTGGCGCCACAGACGAACATCGGCTCGTCCACGCCGATCACGACGAACGGCCAGGACTTCTCGAAGGATCTCCGACGCAAGATCGTGAACGACGCAGCCGCCTACATCGGTGAGCTCGCGCGAGAGCACGGTCGGAGCCAGAAGGTCGCCGAGCAGATGGTCCGGAACGCGTCGAACTACGGCGCGACCGACGCGCTACGGCTAAACGTGATCGACGCGATCGCTCCGACCCTCCCTGTATTGCTCGCAAGGATCGACGGGCGTCGCACAACGCCGAAGGGGCTCGTCCTCCACACCGCGGGCGCGACCGTCGACCGCACGGAGATGTCGTTCTTCCAGCGTGCCCGGAACCTGCTCATCGACCCGAACCTGATCGAGCTGATGCTCTCGATCGGGCTGATCGGGATCATCGTCGAGCTGTGGCACCCAGGCCTGATCTTTCCCGGCACGATCGGCGCGATCTCGCTCATCCTCGGCCTCTACGGTCTGCAGGTGCTTCCGGTGTCGGTGGCCGGCGTCGCGCTGATCGCACTCGCGTTCGCGTTCTTCGCCGCGGAGCCGTTCGTCATGAGCCACGGCGCTCTCGCCGTCGGCGGCGGAGTGCTGTTCGTGATCGGCTCACTGATCCTCTTCGATCCGGCAGGACCGCTCTTCCGCGCCTCGCTTGCCGTCGTGATCGCGATCGCCGGGACACTTACCGCTCTCCTCGGCTTTGCCCTCTCGCGTGTCGTTCGCGCACGCCGGCTCCCTGTCGCCGTTGGCGTCTCCCACCTCGTCGGTGAGCAGGGTGTTGTACGCCAGGGCGGCTACGTGCTCGTCGCAGGCGAGCTCTGGCACGCACGAACTGGTGACGGATCGCCCTTACAGGTTGGCGAGCCCGTGACCGTGGAGAGGCTCGAGGACGACCTCGAGATCGTCGTAGGATCCGTCAACACCTCCGGAAGGAATCCGCCGTGAACGCCGCTCTGATCGCGATCGCCGCAGTCGTCATCATCGTCCTACTGTTCCTCTATGCATCGGTGAAGGTCGCGCGTGAGTACGAGCGTGGCGTGATCTTCCGGCTCGGCCGCCTGCTCCCGGAGCCCAAGGGCCCAGGGCTCTTCATCCTGATCCCGATCGTCGACCGGATGGTGAAGGTCGATCTGCGGACGATCACGCTGAACGTGCCGCCGCAAGAGGTGATCACGAAGGACAACGTGCCCGCGCGCGTGAACGCCGTTGCCTACTTCCGCATCGTCGATCCGAAGAGTGCGATCGTGCAGGTCGAAAACTTCATGGCTGCGACGCTGCAGATCGCGCAGACGACGCTCCGCTCGGTGCTCGGTCAGCACATGCTCGACGAGCTCCTCTCGGAGCGCGACAAGATCAACACGATCCTGCAGACGATCATCGACGAAGCCACCTCGCCCTGGGGGATCAAGGTCTCGATCGTCGAGGTGAAAGACGTCGAGATCCCGGCGGACATGCAGAGGGCGATGGCGCGGCAGGCCGAGGCTGAGCGTGAGCGCCGGGCGAAGGTGATCGCGGCCGAAGGCGAGTACCAGGCGTCCGAACGGCTCAAAGACGCGGCCGCGGTGATGGCGCAGGAGCCGATCACCGTCCAGCTCCGCTACCTGCAGACGCTGCTCGAGATCGGCTCGTCGAACAACTCGACGATCGTCTTCCCGATTCCGGTCGACCTCCTCGCCCCGTTCATCGAGAAAGCGGCCAGCTCAAACAAGCCCTAGAGCTCGTCCTCGTCCAGTTCGTCTTCGGGCTCGTCTGGGTCGTCAGCCGGGTCGCTCGGGTCATCGGGATCAACCTCCGCGACTGGTGGCCCTGGTACCACGCCGTTCTCGGTCGCGGTGCCGGGGTCGCTCGTAACGGTGTCGCCTGGGTCGTCGTCCGGGTCGTCGTCGGAGCCGACCACTGGTGCGAGTGTCGACACCTGCTCGCCTTCGCGGAGACGCATGACGATCACGCCCTGCGTCGCCCGGCCTGACCGTTTGATGTCCTCGGCTGACATCTTGATCACCGTGCCGCCGTCGGAGATCAGCATTACCTGGTAGCCCTCGCGGACGATCCTCGCGCCAACGAGCTTTCCCTTGCCCTCCACGAGCTTCGCTGTCTGCACGCCGAGCCCGCCGCGGCCCTTGACCGGATACTCCGAGACGCGGGTGCGCTTGCCCCAGCCGTTCTCGGTCACCACGAGCAGCTCGGCGTCGTCCGCGGCGATGTCGACCTCGATCACCTCGTCGTCTCCTCGCAGCCGCATGCCCTGCACGCCGGACGCGGCTCGACCCATCGACCTCACGTCGCGCTCGTGGAAGCGAATCGCCTGTCCGCCGCGCGAAACCATCAGCACGTCGTCGTTCCCCTCCGACAGCCGGACGCCGACCAGCTCGTCGTCCTCGCGCAACCTGATCGCGATGATCCCGTCCGCCTTGAGCGGGGTGTTGTACTCGAGGAACTCCGTTTTCTTGACCACCCCGCGCTTCGTTGCGAACAGGAGGTACTTCGACTCCTTGAAGTCGCGTGTCGCAATGACCGCGCGCACCAGCTCGTCCTGTCGGAACGGCAGCAGGTTGACGATCGCGCGGCCCTTCGACTGACGCGAGCCGAGCGGCAGCTCGTGCACCTTGAGCCGGTAGACCTTGCCGACGCTCGTGAAGAAGAGGATGTAGTCGTGCGTCGACGCTACGAAGAGGTGCTCGATGTAGTCCTCGTCCTTCATGTCCATGCCCATCACGCCGATCCCACCGCGGCGCTGCTCGCGATAGGTCGTGACAGGAAGCCGCTTGATGTAGCCCGACCGAGTGATCGCGATGACCATGTCCTCCTCCGCGATCATGTCCTCGAGCTCGAGCGAGCCTTCGCCGGCGAGGATCTCGGTGCGACGATCGTCGTTCCGACCGTAGATCTGCTTGATCTCGAGCAGCTCCTCGCGGATTACGGCGTCGATCTTCGACTCGTCCGAAAGAGTCGTGCGCAGCTCCGAGATCCGCTCCTGGAGGTCGGCGAACTCGTCTTCGATCTCCTTGCGCGCAAGCCCGGTGAGCCGCGCCAGCCGCATGTCGAGAATCGCCTGCGCCTGGATCTCCGAAAGCCCGAAGCGCTCCATCAGCCCTGTCCGCGCAGACTCGGTCGAGTCGGAGCCGCGAATCAGGAGGATCAGCTCTTCGATGTTGTCGAGCGCGATGAGGTAGCCCTCGAGGACATGCGCTCGGCGCACTGCGTTGCGCAGCTCGTACTTCAGGCGGCGTGTGACGACGTCGCGCTGATGCGCGAGGTAGTAGCGGATGAGCTCCAGCAGGGAGAGAGTCCGCGGGACGCCGTCGACGAGCGCGACCGCGTTGTAGCCGAACGTCGACTGCAGCGGCGTGCGCTTGTAGAGCTTGTTCAGAAGCACCTGCGGGACGGCTTCGCGCTTGAGCTCGATCTGGATCCGCATGCCCGTCTTGTCGGACAGATCCTTGATGCCTGAGATCTCCGTCAGGACGTTGTCCTTGACGAGGTCGGCGATCTTCGAGATCACACCCTCGTCGCCGCCCTTCCGTACCCCGTACGGGAGCTCGGTCACGATGACGGCGGTCTTGCCGCCGCGCATCTCCTCGATGTGGGCGCGAGCGCGCATGATGATCCGACCCCGGCCGGAGCGATACGACTCGCGAATCCCTTCTCGGCCCAGGATGATTGCGCCCGTCGGGAAGTCCGGCCCTTTGATGTGCTGCGCGAGCCGGTCGACGTCGATCGTGGGCTCGTCGATCATGGCAACGATCGCGTCAACCACCTCCCCGAGCTGGTGCGGCGGCATGTTCGTCGCCATCCCGACTGCGATCCCGGAAGAGCCGTTGACGAGCAGGTTCGGGAAACGCGAAGGCAGCACCGTCGGCTGCGTACGCGACCCGTCGTAGTTCGGCTCGAAGTCGACAGTGTCCGCGTTGATATCGCGCAGCAACTCGGTCGCGATCAATGAAAGGCGCGCTTCCGTGTAGCGGTGCGCTGCCGCGGAGTAGCCGTCGATGTTGCCGAAGTTCCCCTGCGGATCGACGAGCGGGTAACGGAGCGAGAACTTCTGCGCCATCCGGACGAGCGTGTCGTAGATCGACGCGTCGCCGTGCGGGTGGAAGCTCTTCATCACCTCGCCGATCACCGCCGAGCACTTCACCCGAGGTCGGTTCGGCTGCAGCCCCGACTCGTGCATCGCAAACAGCACGCGCCGGTGCACCGGCTTCAAGCCGTCTCGCACGTCCGGGAGCGCACGCGCGACGATGACGCTCATCGCGTAGTCGAGGAAGCTCGACCGCATCTCCTCTTCGAGCTCGCGTGGCTCGATCCGGCCGGCGCCGAGCGGGTCGGTGCTAGACATCGAGCCTCGCAAACTTCGCGTTCTGCTCGATGAACTCGCGCCGCGGCTCGACCTGATCCCCCATCAGCATCGAGAAGATCCGGTCGGCCACGATCGCGTCCTCGACGCCGACCTGCACGAGCACGCGGTTCTCGGGATCCATCGTCGTCTCCCAGAGCTCTTCCGGGTTCATCTCGCCGAGGCCCTTGAAGCGGCTGATCTGGATCCCTTCCTTCGCCAGGTCGAGTACAGCGCCTCGTAACTCCTCGAAGGTCGAAGCGGTGCGCTCCTTCTTGCCGAGCGTGACCTTGAACGGTGGCTGACCCGCGATCTCGGCAAGGCGCACGTACGCACGACGCAGGCCCTGATACGACGATGACTCGAGCGCGGCAACCGGCACATCGATGCTGGTCGCGGCGCTCGTCTCGCGCTCGATCAACCTGATCTGCACACCGAGATCGTTGGAACTCACCGGCTCGAGCGCGTAGGTCTCGTCACCCAGCGCCGCAACAGCCTCTGCGATCTCGGCCGGTGCGCTGGTATCCAGCTCAACGAGCCGATGCGACACCACAAACGACGCGAGCGGCGATCCGAACTCCGCGCGGAAGCGAGCGAGCCAGCCGTCGAACTCAGTCAACGCACGGACGAGTCGCTGGTGGCGTGCTTCGGTGACGCGGAACGACTCGCCGTGGCGGTCAGTGATCTCAACGTCCTTTGCTCGCTCGCGAACCAGAATCTCCTCGAACTGCGATTCCTTCTCGACGTAGCGTTCCTGGTTCCCGATCTTCACCCGGTAGAGCGGCGGGACGGCGATGTAGACGTGCCCCGCCTCGACGAGCGGCTGCATCTGCCGGTAGAAGAACGTGAGGAGCAGGGTGCGGATGTGCGAGCCGTCGACGTCGGCGTCCGTCATCACGATCACGCGGTGGTAGCGCAGCTTCTCGATGTCGAACTCAGCTCCGATGCCGCAGCCGATTGCCGTGACCATCGACTGGATCTCGGTGTTCGAGAGCACCTTGCTGATGCGGTTCTTCTCGGAGTTGATCACCTTGCCGCGCAGCGGCAGGATCGCCTGGAAGTTTTTGTCGCGCGCGTCCACGGCCGACCCGCCGGCTGAGTTGCCCTCGACGAGGTACAGCTCGCTGCGCTCCGGGTCCGTCGACTGGCAGTCCGCAAGCTTGCCGGGGAGGCCGCCGCCGATGAGCGCGCCCTTCCGGCTGACCTCACGCGCCTTGCGGGCGGCGGTGCGAGCACGCGACGCCTCGACCGCCTTTTGCAGGATGCGACGGCGGTCGGCGGGGTTCTCGTCGAGGAACTCAGTCAGCTTCTGGTTGACAGCCTTCTCTATAAAGCCCCGCACCCACGTGTTGCCGAGCTTCGTCTTCGTTTGACCCTCGAACTGCGGCTCCCGGAGTTTGACGGAGATCACCGCGGCGAGACCCTCACGCGTGTCCTCGCCCTCGAGCGAGCTGTCCTTCTCCTTCAGGAGTCCCTCGGATCTCGCGAAGACGTTGAGCGTGCGTGTCAGCGCGCCTATGAAGCCGGAAAGGTGCGTGCCGCCTTCGTGCGTGTTGATGTTGTTCGCAAACGAGAAGACCGACTCGACGTAGCTCGCGTTCCATTGCATCGCGATCTCGACGGTCCCGCGCTCTTCCTCGTCTTCTATCTCGAAGTAGATCGTATGGGCGTGCACCGGGTTGCGATCCGCGTTGACGTGAGCGATGAAATCCTTGATCCCGCCCTCGTAGTGGAACTCCTGTCGCCAGTCCGCGCCACGCTCGTCGCTCAGCGAGATCCGCATTCCCCGCGTGAGGAACGCTGTTTCGCGAAGGCGCTGAGCAAGCGTGTCGCGTGACCAGTCGAGGTCCTCGAAGATGTCGAGGTCGGGAAGGAACGAGATCGTCGTGCCGTTCGAGTCCGTATCACCGACCACCTCGACGTCACCTTGCGGGACCCCTCGCTCGAAGGACTGGCGGTAGATCTTGCCGTCCCGCTGTACCTCGGCGATGAGCCACGCCGAAAGCGCGTTGACGACCGACAGCCCGACGCCGTGGAGGCCGCCTGACACCTTGTACCCGTCGCCTCCGAACTTGCCGCCCGCATGCAGCTTGGTAAGCACGACGGTCAATGCAGACTGATCCTCGATCATGTCGACCGGGATGCCACGGCCCTCGTCGCGCACGGTGATCGAGCCGTCAGGGTGAATCGTGATGTCGGCTCGCTCGTTGTGACCGGCCAGTGCTTCGTCGACGGCGTTGTCGACAACCTCGTAGACCAGATGATGGAGTCCGCGAGAGCCCGTCGAGCCGATGTACATACCCGGTCGCAACCGGACCGGCTCGAGGCCCTCCAGAACAGTGATGTCTTTTGCGGTATAGGTTGTTTCAGTCACGTAAAAATCCCTGCAAATACTGCAAAAAACGGCTGCTGGCAGTCTAGCAGAAAGGGTGGTCGGCGCGCGCTGTTGCGAGGCTTGCCGAGGCAGCTCTCGCGACAAGGTCGCGGAGCTCCGGATCGGCGATACCCGCGGCGATGCGACCACCGAGCTCACGATCGTCCGGCGAGATCTCGGGGCCGGGAGGATTGCGTACGGCAGCCGCTTCAGCCGACGGCTCCGGGACCGGTCCTACCGCGAATTTGAGCGCCGCTGGAGCTCGGTCACCAAGCGCCGAGGTCACCCGCGGGAGGATTTCGGGTGCCAGACGGCTGAGTTCGAACGCCCACGTCGCAGAGACCGTTGCCACGTGCAGAGTCCCATCTCGCGCAAACCGCTGTGGCCACGCGACGCGCGAGATGGCGTCACCGACAGTCGCTGGCCAGATATCGGCGACAGCACTCAGCGGGCCCGGGTCGGGCACACCTGACGCGGCGAGCAACCGCCGAGCGGAGTCCCCGAGACGCTCCATCACACGATTTCGCGGACGTGGCCGGGTGTCACTTCGAGAAGCTGTGTCGGGGCGATCGGCAGAGTTTCGGCGCCAGTCGACGTGACAACCGTTTGGCCGAAGCCAGAAAGCCGTCGCGCGAGGTGGGCACGTCGGGAGCCATCGAGCTCCGAGAGAACGTCGTCGAGGAGGATCAGAGGCAGAACGCCGCGTCGGTCCCGAAGCACCTCCGCTTCTGCGAGGAGCAACGAGAGAACCGCGATTCGCTGCTCACCCTGCGAGCCGAATATCCGCAGATCACGGCCGGCCCCGGTGATCGGTAGGTCGTCGAGGTGCGGCCCGAGACCTGTCGTACCGCGCTCGAGATCGCGATCGAAGCGCGCTTCGAGGTCGGAATGGGACGGCGGGATGCCCTCATAGGAGATCCGTGCATCCGCCAGACCCAACTCGGAGGCGTGCTCCGCGAAACCCACGTCGAGCAAGGCAGCAGCCTCGCGGCGGGCCTCCACGAGCGCAGCGGCGTATTCGACGACCTGGGCCGTCCAGGGATCTGCCGCATCCCTCCCTGCCAACCCCAGCGCTATGCGTCTGAGCGCTGCGTTGCGCTGGCCGATCGCCGTCAAGTAGTCGACCGGTACTGCGGCTCGGCTTGGCAGGATCCGCGCCAGCGATCGATCGAGGTATGCACGCCGCACCGCCGGCGGGCCCTTGACGAGAGCAAGGCGATCCGGCGTGAAGACGAGTGTCGACAACTCCCGGCGCAGCTGCTCGACCGACTTGAGGCGTGCGCCGTTGAAGTCGGCGTGTTTAGTGTCGCGGCGGCCGAGAGTCACGTGGACGGTCGTCCTCGTAGGGCCGCGATGCCCCTCGAGAGAAATACGCGATCGGTCGGCACCCGTACGCACGAGTTGTGCGTCCATGCGCGTCCTCGGCGAGAAGCCTTGTGTCCCGACGTGGAGCGATTCGAGAAGGTTCGTCTTCCCTGCGCCGTTCGCTCCAACGACGAGCACCAGGCCTGCAGCCAGGTTCAGCTCCAGCGACTCGTACGAGCGGAAATCCCTGAGCGTGACTTGGTCGACGATCAGCCGGCGAGCCGGATCGGCATGATCAGGTACCAGAACGCATCCCCGTCGGCCGTGATCAAGCCTGGGCGAAGTGGGTTGATCAGCTTGAACGAGATCTCGTCCGTAGTCACCGACTCAAGCCCTTCGCGCAGGAAATCGGCGTTGAAGCCGATCTCCAGCGGTTCTCCCGCATAGGAGATCGGCAGCGTCTCGCGCGTCTCGCCAATGTCTTGCGCCTGGGCCGAGATAGTCAGCTCGCCTTCTGCAAAACGAAGCCGCAGCGGCGAGTTTCGCTGCGCGAGCACCGCGGCGCGGCGCACGACTTCGAGAAGCTCCACCCGTGGCAGCGACAGCTCGGCCTCGAACGCGTCGGGCCGCAGCTTCTTCACATCCGGGAACTGTCCGTCGATCCGCCGCGTCGTCAGCCACACATCCCCGACGTGGAACACGACGTGATTCTCCTCGACCGCTACCTCGATCGCCGTACTGCCGGCAGCAACCCGCTGGAGCTCCGCTAGCGCGCGCGCGGGGATGATGGCTTCCAACTCCGGCCCTGGCTGGCTGAGTGTTGTCTCCTTGACGGACATTCGGTAGGAGTCGGTTGCAGCCATCACCAACGAGGTGCCTTCGAAGCGCACCAAAATCCCCGTGAGGACCGGCCGGGACTCGTCGCGCGACGCAGCCCGCGAGACGCGCTCGATCGTGTCGAGAAACGCAGGAGTGTCGAGGCTCGTGAGCGCGCCTGAGGTGGCAGGGAGCTTCGGGAAGTCCTCGGCTGCATACACATTCAACCGGGATGAGTAGGCGCCGGACGTCACGCTTAGGCTGCCGTCGTGCTCTTCCAGGGTGACCTCGCCGGCAGGTAGCAATCGGACGATGTCGGCAAGGAGCTTTGCCGGCACCACCACGGCTCCATTCCCGGTTGCGCTGCCCGGGAGGGTTGTTCGAAGCGAGAGCTCCATGTCGGTCGCCGCAACCTCGAGATTGCCATCGGCTGAACCGAGGCGGATACCAGACAGCACCTGTACGGCACTCCGCGTCGACACAGCACGGCTAACCACCGAAATCCGTGAGGCGAGCTCGTCCTTATCGCACACGACCTTGAGATCGCTCGCAACCGTTGTTGTTGTCTCTACGTCTGTTTCCATCATCTTTATAGAAGATCCTTTGTAGTGCTTATAGGTAGTGTGGATGATGAGGAAGACGTTGCTCTCCCCCGATGGTAGAACGGTTTACGCCGTGGGTCCCGTTGGTGGACAACTGGGACAGGTCCCACACCACCATGTGCGAAAGAGACAGTGTTTCCACCGATCATTTGACTTGTTTGAGTCGCGCGGTCAGTTCTTGCACAAGGTTGTACACAGTTCGGTCCTCGTTGATGAGACGGGTGATCTTCGTCGTCGCGTGGATCACTGTGGTGTGGTCGCGACCACCGAACTCTTTCCCGATCTTCGGCAGAGACGAGTCGGTGAGCTCCCTGGAGAGATACATCGCCACCTGTCTCGGGTAGGCAACGGCCTGTGAGCGTCGCGGGCTGACGAGCTCCGTGACGCTCAAACTGAAGCGCTCCGACACAGTCTCTTGGATCTTCGAGATCGTGACCGCCGGGACATCTCCTCCGTCCGGGAAGAGGTCACGGAGGACCTGCTCGGCCAACTCCACCGTAAGCGGCAGGCCGGTGAGCGACGAGAATGCGACGACCCGCGTCAGAGCACCCTCGAGCTCCCGGATGTTGGTGGAGACCCTGCTCGCGATGAAGCTGAGGATCTCAGGGTCGCCGATGGCGATTCCGTCCGTCGTCACTTTCTTTCGCAGGATTGCAATCCGTGTCTCGAGATCGGGCGCCTGGATGTCGGTCAACAGACCCCACTCAAACCTCGAGCGAAGCCGCGCTTCCAACGTCGCGATCTCCTTTGGGGGACGATCCGACGAGATGACGATCTGGCGACCAGCCTCGTAGAGCGAGTTGAAGGTGTGGAAGAACTCCTCTTGGATCCGCTCCTTTCCCTCGAAAAACTGGATGTCGTCGACGAGCAGCACGTCGTAGGTGCGGTACCGCTGCTTGAAACCCTCGATGCGCTTGTCACGAAGCGAGTTGATGAAATCGTTCATGAATGTCTCGCTCGTGACGTAACGGGTTGTGAGACCCCGCGAATGCTGGCTGACATACGCGCCGATCGCCTGCAAAAGATGGGTCTTGCCCAGTCCGGTGCCGCCGTAGATGAACAGCGGGTTGTACGCCTGCGCCGGCGCTTCGGCGACTGCGAGCGCGGCAGCGTGGGCAAACCTGTTGGACGAGCCGATGACGAACAGATCGAAGGTGTACTTCGGGTTCGTTCCCACAACGTCGCCATGGGCACGTTCGCCCGGCTCGGCCACCGCTGCCGGGGCGAGACCGCCGACGTCCAGTTGGTCGGCACGCTCCTCACGTGCCGCCTGCTCGTCCCGCACGCTGAAAGCGATCCGGAACTCCCGCCCGGTGACTTCGGTCACTGTCGAGCGCAAGAAGCCGAGGAAATGCTCCTCGATCCACTCCCGCGTAAAGTCGTTCGGCACGACGATCGCGAAGACGCCGTCCCCGAGCTCACCTGCCTCCGCCTGCCCGAACCACGTGTGGTACGTCGTCTCGTTGAGCGTATCCCTGAGCTTGCCTGAGACCTCGTTCCAGAGGCGCTCGGCGGTCAACTCCGTAACGGGCTGCAACCGGCTCAGGGCTCCTGTCTGTCTGTGGCGAGGCCGGGGGAAGGGGCGAGCATAGCAGCGTCCAGACAGGCTCTCAATGGCCTCTGCAAACGTGTCCGATTGAGGAAACATACGCGATTTGCAGGGATAAATCGTCTCTCCACACGACTCTCCACACCTGTGGAAATCGTCTCCGTCCCCGCTCGCACGGGCAACAGCCGCGCCCCACGTGCAGCCCTTTCGTCCGCAAGGCCACGCACCTCACCTGTGGATAAGACAGTGGGTGAAGGTGATCGTTATACTGCCGCTTCGCGCGTGGCGCACGGGCCATCCTCCAGGGCCGCTCACGCTTGCGACCTAACGTCGACCTACGAACTGTGAAACGCACCTACCAGCCAAACGTCCGCCGCCGCAAGCGCAAGCACGGGTTCCGTGCGCGCATGTCGACCCGCGCAGGCCAGGCAATTCTCAAGCGGCGCCGCGCGAAGGGCCGCAAGCGGCTTTCTGCCTGACGAGCTCACCAGACCGGATCGCCCGAGCGAGGTCGCTTCTGTGCAACGCAGGCATCGCCTTTCTCGCAGCCGTGACTTCGACGCGGTCTACAGACGCGGTCGGTCGGTGTCGACCCGCTATCTGACACTGCACTGGTTTCCTCGCGATGATGATCCAGCGAGTGAACCGAGGCTTGGCTTGGCGATCCCGAAGACGGTCGGCAACGCCGTCACGCGTAACCGGCTGAAACGGCAACTGCGTGAGACGTGGAACGAGCTCGGAACGGCGGTCGAGCCCGGTCGGGACTACGTCCTCGTCGTCCGGCAGGGACTGGCCGAGCCTGCCGAAGCGCGCGACCACACGTGGCTTGCCGAGCAGGTCACCGATGTGCTGGGCAAGGCGGCGGCATGAAGTACGTGGGAGTCGGCTTCGTCTACGCGTGGCGCTACAGCTTCGGGCTCTTGACGCCCGCAGGAAGCTGCAAGTACCACCCATCGTGCTCGCAGTACGCGATCGACGCATTCCGCGCACACGGGCTCTTCAAGGGAGCAGCTCTCGCTGGCTGGCGGCTGCTGCGCTGCAATCCCTGGAGCCATGGCGGCGTCGACTATGTCGTCAAGTCGTCACGCGCCGGCGTGCCTGAGGAGTCGCAGTCAGGGTGATCGCCGGCATCGCCAACATCCTCGACCCGCTGGAGAACATTCTCCGGCACGTTCTCGTCTGGCTTCACGAGACTGCCGGGTTCTCCTGGGCGTGGTCGATCGTCGCGTTGACCGTGATCGTGCGGATCCTCCTCGTGCCGCTGACAGTGCGGCAGATCCATTCCATGCAGGGGCTGCAGCTCCACGCCCCCGAGATGAAGGCGATCCAGCAGAAATGGAAGCACGACAAGCAGCGCCAAAACGAAGAGCTGATGAAGTTTTACAAGGAGAACAAGATCAACCCGGCCGCGTCGTGCCTCCCTCTCGTCGCGCAATTCCCCGTGTTCATCTCTCTATACCTCGTTTTGAAGCACTTCAAGCCGTTGCTTCACCAATACGGCGGCTCGAAGGAGTGGCTGCACCTTGTCGATATCACCCACCACGTCAACGTCGGCTGGGGGCCGCTGCTGCTCGTGATCTACGTCCTGAGTCAGCTGTCGTCGTCGTGGTTCATGTCGACGACGATGCAGGGCGCTCAGCGGTGGATCATGATGGTCTTGCCGGTCGCGTTCGTCCCGTTCCTCATCCGCTTCCCAACGGGGCTGATGATCTATTGGCTGACCACGAACCTGTGGACGACCGGCCAGGGTGTCATCACGCGCCGGATGGTGCCGAAGCCAGCGGCGCCGCCGAAGCGGAGCTCGCGTACGGCACCTGCTGCCGCACCGGCCGCTGCAGTAGAAGGCCCGACGGCTAAGCCCAAACCGCAGGCCAACGGCGGCAAGCCGGTCGCAGGGCCACCGCGTCGCGTGAAGCGCAAAAAGGGTGGCTCGAAACGGTGAACGACGTCGTCGTCGAAGGAACTGGCGAGACGGTCGGCGAGGCGAAGTGGGCGGCGTTGCGAGACCTCGAGCGCCTCGTGCCTGGCCTGGAGCGGGAATCCGTCCGCTTCGAGGTAATCACGGAGGGCGAACGCGGCTTGCTCGGCGTCGGGTATATGCCCGCCCGCGTCATGGCTGCCGTCGAAGCACCGGCGCCCACGGTTCGGGCTGCTGACCCACAGGATTCTGACCCGGAGGGCCAGGGTGACGACGAGTCCGCGGTCCGCGAGCTGCTCGAGCGTGTGGCCGCGGCGGTCTCTGCGAGCTGCACGGTCACGATCACGTCGCGGGAGGACCAGCTTGTGGCGACGCTCGGCGGGGCTGATCTCGGCCTGCTCATAGGCCGCCACGGCCAGACGATCGACGCGCTGCAGTACCTCGCGAACGCACTGGCGCACCGCCGCGGCTCCGAGCGTCGGGTGGTTGTGGACGCCGCGGGCTACAGGGACCGGCGTGAGGCGGCTCTCCACACGATTGCTCAGCGCACTGCCGAGCGGGCAACGGCCACGGGCTCTGCGGTTGGGCTCGAGCCGATGACCGCGGTCGAGCGAAAGGTCGTGCACGAGTTCCTCAAGGATGATCCCGAGGTCGAGACGACGAGCGAGGGCAGTGAACCGAACCGCTATGTCGTCGTGGTGCCACGCCGCGCGGTTGACTGAGCTCCTTGAACGATGGCTCGCCCGGGTCATCGCTACCCCCGGCTTGACGGCGATTCGAGATCCAGCCGACGCCAGGCGCGCGCTCCTCGACGATGCGCTCCGTGGCTCGGACGCCGTCGGATCTCTCGAAGGGCCGATAGTCGACGTTGGCTCGGGCGGCGGCACGCCTGGGGTTCCGCTTGCTGTGTCGTTGCCCGACCGACAGGTCACGCTCTTGGAGGCAGAGCGTCGTAAGTGCGACTTTCTCGAGCAGTGGGTAGCTGAGCTACCGAACCTCGCGGTGGTCTGGGGCCGGGCAGAGGAGCAGCCGCTCGAGACATTCGGCGTCGCGGTTGCGAAAGCGCTTGCCGCCCCCCATGTCTCAGCCGAATGGTGTCTCCCCCTCGTGCGGGAAGGCGGCGCCGTCGTCTTGTGGGTCGGACCGACGGCCGATGTGGAACGCGTCGCAGCAACCGTCGCCCAGGTCGGCGGCGAGCTGGCCGACGCGCCACGCGGCTTTCTCGTGATCCGGAAAGTCGGCCCGACACCGGCCGGCTTCCCGCGTCGAGCGGGGATGGCGAAGAAGCGCCCGCTCGCCTGATCGGCTCGAGAGCACGCGCCGACGCGCTCTCTACACTCGACGTGATGCCTGCACGGATCTACGCGCTTGCCAACCAGAAGGGCGGTGTCGGGAAGACCACGACGGCCGTCAACCTCGCGGCGTGCTTGGCGGAGGCGGGCGAACGGTGCCTGCTCGTCGATCTCGATCCGCAGGCGAATGCGACGTCCGGGCTCGGGCAGCGTGCAAACGGCGTCTCCACGCGCGATCTGCTCGACGGGATTCCCCTCCGCGATCTGGCGAAGCCGACGAGCTTTGCGAACCTGGATCTCGTCCCTGCGAAGCCGGAACTGGCAGCCGATGCGGTCAACCTTTCCGCCCTCGAAGGAGGCGAGCGCTACCTTGCGGACGCTCTCGGCGGAGACGCTGCGGATGGGTACTCGTTCGTCTTCCTCGATTGCCCGCCGGCGTTTGGCTCCCTGACGGTGAACGCGCTCGCCGCTGCCCACCGCGTGATCGTCCCGGTGCAGGCCGAGTACTACGCGCTCGAGGGGCTCTCGCAGCTGCTCGGCTCGATCAACCTGGTGAAGGCGCAGCTGAACCCGAACCTTGCCGTGGCCGGCATCCTCCTGACCATGGTCGACGGCCGCACCCGGCTGGCTGCGCAGGTCGAGGAGGAGCTACGTCGCCATTTCGGCGAGCTGGTCTTCACGACGTCAGTGCCCCGCTCCGTCCGCCTCGCAGAGGCGCCGAGCCACGGGCTTCCCGCGATCGCCTACGACCGTCGCTCAACCGGTGCGCAGGCCTACTGGAAGGTGGCGATGGAGCTTGTCGACCGACGCTAGCGTCACACCGCGCCGAGGACTCGGCCGCGGACTCGAGGTCCTCATCGGTGGCGCAGGACAGCCAGAGCTGCTCCACCTGCCGGTCGAGTCGATCCACCCGAACCCTCGCCAGCCGCGACGTCGCTTCGAGCCGTCCGCGACCTCCGGGCTCGCCGCGTCGATACGGCACCAGGGAGTGCTGCAGCCGATCGTCGTGCGCCCCCGTCCCGACGGCGGCTACGAGCTGGTTGCGGGAGAGCGCCGCTGGCGGGCCGCCCGCGAAGCCGGTCTGCCAACGCTGCCCGCGCTCGTCCGGAACGCCGACGACCGCGACACTCTGCTCCTCGGGCTCGTCGAGAACGTCGCCCGGGAAGACCTGTCCCCCGTCGAGGAAGCACGTGCCTACGCCTCGCTGATAGACGAGTTCGAGCTCACGCTCGGCGACGTCGCGGAGCGGGTCGGGCGTTCGAAGGCCGCTGTGTCGAATCGCGTGCGTCTGCTTGATCTGCCCGAGCCGGTGCTGTGGATGCTTGCCCGCGGCGAGATCACCGAAGGCCATGGGCGTGCGGTCCTGGCGCTACCCGACGACGGTGATCGCATTCGCCTCGCACGGCGGATCGCGCGAGACGGCATGACCGTCCGCGCTGCCGAACGAGCCGCGCAGGAAGGAGGCGCACGCAGGCGTCCACGCACCAAGGCCGCTGTCGACCCGGCTCTCGCCGACCGGGCGAAGACAGCCGCCGAGCGGCTGACCGGAATGCCGGCTCGCATCACCGGAGGACACCTCGAAGTCGCCTTCGCCGGGGAAACCGGGCTCGCCGAGCTCGTCGAAGCCCTCGAAAGCGCCCTCGCGAGTAGTCGCTAGAATCAGCCGCCGCGGGCGATTAGCTCAGTTGGTTAGAGCGCCGCTCTGATAAGGCGGAGGTCCCTGGTTCGAATCCAGGATCGCCCATACTTCCGCGACCTCGCTTCGCCCGCTTCGCTTTCCGCTTGCTCGATGCCGGCGTGATCGGGACGCGACGGTGAACGCCCGCCATGTCGGGCGATCCGTCGGGCTACCTACGGTGCTTCGGGTTAGACTGGTTTCGGGCCAGCATGCGGGAGATGAGCGTTTACGGCGTGAGCTTTGACCTGGTCGGCAAACAGCCGATCGTGTTGCTCAAGACTGCCGACGGCGACAAGTTTCTGCCCGTCTGGATCGGCCACCCGGAGGCGGCTTCGATCCTGATGAAGCTCCAGGACCAGGCGCCTCCCCGCCCCCAAACGCACGACCTTCTCGTCGACGTCATCACGCAGCTCGAGGCCGAGATCGTCCGCGTGACGGTCACCGAGCTCCGCGAGAACACCTTCCATGCGTCGATCACGCTCAGACGGAACGGCGACGAGATCGAGATCGACTCCCGCACGTCCGACGCCATCGCGATCGCCATCCGTGCCGACGCCAAGATATTCGCCGCGGACGACGTCGTCGAGGAATCCGGAATCGAGTTCGACGGGGACGGCGACGAAGCCGAGCTGAGGATCGCGGCGGTCACCCCGCTCGCCCACCTCGACCCGGACGAATTCCGGCGCTTCCTCGACACGGTGACGCCCGAGGAGTTCGCGCAGGGTTTGGAAGAGCAGGGGCTGGGCGAGAACCCGGACGAACCGGGGTCGGACGAGCCAGAGGACTAGGCGAGCTCGCGCTTCGTCAGCGCGAGCAACTCGGACACCAGCCACTCGAGGCCGTCGGCCGACAGCGGGCCTGCGTTCAGCTCGGCGAGCTTCGCGCGTAGTGCCTGCTCGCGGCCAGGATCAAGCTGGTCGACGCCGACAACTCGCTTGAGCTCCCACAGCGCCGAGACCAGCCGGAGACGTTCGTTCACCGCGACGACGATCGCGCCGTCGTTCGCAGTGATCTGCGCCCGGATCTCGTCGAGCGGGCCGCTCACGAGCCGCCACCGACCGCGACCGCGGCCACGAGCGCGACACCGTTGAAGATCGCATGGGCCACCATCGGTGGATAGACGCTAGCGGTGCGAACGCGAAGGGCGGCGAGGATCGCACCCAGGATTGCGAGGACGGGAAACGCGACCAACAGTCCGTGCCAGATGCCAAAGGCGATCCCGACACCTGCTATCGCCCCGACCGGGCCAAGCACCGCCGCGAGACCCGAGACGCCGAAACCGCGGAACGTCAGCTCTTCGACCAGCGGTGCGACGAGGACGACCACCACGAAATTCGCAGCGAACGCTCCCGCGTGCCGAGACTCCCAGTGGTCGGGTACGAGACCTTGATCCTTGCCGGCGTCGAGCACCTGCCCGAGCGCGAAGCTGACAACCCACACCATCGCCAGAGCCGCGACGACCCAGCCTGCCGCCGCGGGTAGGGACGTGGGCCGGCGAAGCGCGAATACCTCGCGGAGATCGAGCCCGCGGGCGATGACGAGGACGATTCCGAGAATGACGGCGTACTGGATCACTCCTCCCACCGCGGTCGAGTAGCGGTAGAGGACGTTCCCGTCAGGAGGTCCGGCGGCAGCGTGCCCGACGGCGTTCAGCGTGCCGATCAGGACGATGAACCCCGCCCACGCCGCTAGGCGACCAGTCCCGATCGTCGACTTCACGCCACCCACTGCCATAGAGCCCATTTCACCACGGAGTCGACGCACCACGCCGCGAGCCCCAGAGTGACCAGCCCCGCGACGACGCGGTTTCGCGTCAACGTGGCGAGTGCGAAGACAATCGGGAACAGGACAACGCCGAAGCGGGCGATCGACCACAGAGCGTGCGTGTCGGAGGGCCACATCAACGGTAGGAGGAGACTGGCGAATGCGTACACGCCGTACGCGGTGCCGAGCTTGCGCCACGCAACTCCCGCGAGGAAGACCAGCGCTGCCGCCACTGCGACGTCCTTGGCGGCGTGCTGGCGGAAACCCTCGATGAAGCCCCCCAGCGGGCCGTAGACGGACAGATGCCGCTGCCAGATGCCCGACTGAGCCGTGAGGAACGCGAGCGGATGACCGAGCCAGATCCACAGGGCGAGCGGATACAGGGAGAACAGCGCTGGAGCGATCCCAATGCTCGTTAGCGCCCGCCGCCGTTCGGGCGATCTCCAGGCGAGGACGGCGAGCGCGGGCACGAGAGCCAGCCCGACAGGTCGTGTGAGCGCAGCAAGGCCCGAGGCCACACCCGCCCACCGGAGCTGACCCCGCTCGGCGAGCAGGAACGCGGCCACCGAGAGGAGCAGGAACAGCGACTCGCTGTAGACAGCTCCGAAGAACAGTGTCGTCGGGAAGATCGCCAGGAAGAACGTCGCCCGCAAGGCATCACTCTCCCCGAGCTTCAATTCGGCCAGCCGGAAGAACAGCACGAACGCCCCCGCGCCGGCGGCCAGCGAGACGACGACGCCGGCCAGGACGTAGTGCCCGCCGAGGACATGCCCGAGTCCACCGACGAGGAGCGGATACAGCGGGAAGAACGCCGGCCTTGCCGAGGGCCAGACATACCCGTGCTGCGCGATTTGGACGTACCAGTCGCTGTCCCAGCGAGCCCATACGTCGATGACCGACCCGAGGTCGTGGATCCGGGGCCGATCCCAGCGGTAGCGCTCTGGGTTGAGCGACGACCGGAAGAGCAGCAACGTTCCGGCGGCGAGAATCCAAGCGGTGAGCCGGCTCCAGGCGAAGAGCCACAGCGCCGTGCGTTGACCGGCTCTCACGGGTTCGAGATCATAGCCCGGCTTGACCTGACGAACCGCGCGGATCGGGGCCGCATGGAGAATCCGCCGATACCATCCGACCGATGCGGACGCCCCCCCGCTATCGGCCGGACGACTCACTCGAGCTACTCGTCGCCCGCCGCCGCCTGCACCGGCAGGTGCGGCGAAAGCGCCGCCACCCGCTGCTGCTTCTGACCATCGTGATGGTCGCGGCCGCGATCGCAGTAACCGTCGGCGCCGCCGGAACGTTCTTCGTCTTCGGCTCAGGATGCCACCTCGCCGCCCTTCACCCGGTCACGATCGGCCAGAACTCGTTTGTGTACGCGTCAGACGGATCGGTGCTCGGCGCAATTCCCGCCGAGAGGAACCGCCAGCCGGTGCGCCTCTCGCGCATGAGCCACTGGGTGCCTGCGGCGACGATCGCGATCGAGGACAGGCGGTTCTACAACCACGGCGGCCTCGACGCGACTGGAATCGCTCGGGCAGTTTGGACGGATGTTCGTGCCGGCGGCTTCGTCCAGGGAGGCTCGACGATCACGCAGCAGCTTGTGCGCAACCTTTACATCTCGCGTGAGCGGACCGTGACGCGGAAGCTGAAAGAGGCGTGCCTCGCCGTAAAGCTCAACCACGAGTGGCCGAAGCAGCGCATCCTCTCGACGTACCTCAACCAGGTGTATTACGGCAGTCTCGCCTACGGCGTCGAAGCGGCAGCTCAGACGTACTACTCGAAGCACGCCGGTTCGCTCAGCCTGCCCGAGGCAGCGCTGCTCGCGGGGCTGATCAAGGCGCCGTCGGCCTACGATCCGTTCGTTGCGCCGGCAACTGCGCTGACCAGACGGCGGGAGGTGCTCGATGCGATGCTCGCGGAGGACAAGATCACCCCTGCCCAACACGACTGGGCTGCAAAGCGCCCGCTCGCCCTCCGCCCAGGGCGTCTCTACACGACGGTTCGTGAGCCGTACTTCTTCGGCTACGTCCGGGATCAGCTCGTGGAGAAGTACGGTGCCGCCACTGTCCGCTCCGGCGGACTGAAGGTCTATACGACGATCAGCCCGCGCTACCAGCGGCTGGCCGAGCACGCGATCACGGCGACGCTGACCGAGCGCACCGACCCGGCCGCGGCTGTGGTTTCGATCGACCCGTCGAGCGGCGCAATCCGTGCGATGACAGCGGTCATCCCCGGGAGGCGCAACAACCAGTTCAACCTTCTCTCGCAGGCGCGGCGGCAGCCTGGCTCGACGTTCAAGACCTTCGTGCTCACGACCGCGGTCGACAAGGGCATCGATCCGGCCTCGACGTATTACGTCTCGGCGCCGTTCACCTACCGCCCGACGAAGACCGGGAGCTGCGAGACGGGCGAGTGGTGGTGCGTCAAGACGTACGACTCGAGCTATGCGGGCTGGACATCGATCGAGCGGGCGACGCTCCGCTCGGACAACACGATCTACGCGCAACTGACGCTCGACGTGACACCCGCCGCAGTCGCCGCGACCGCTCGACGCATGGGCGTCCGCACGCCGCTCGACGTGCACGGCACCTACGTTCCCGCGATGGGCCTCGGCTCGATCGCCGTCTCGCCGCTCGACATGGCCTCGGCCTACGCGACCCTCGCCGCGGGAGGTGTCTACTCCGCCCCGATGGCGATCCGAAAGGTCGTTCTAGCCAACGGGCGCGAGGACAAGGGAGCGGGCTGGGGGACGCCGTCGCGGAAACGCGTCCTGTCGGCAGGTGTGGCTGCGGTCGTGACGAAGATCCTGGCCGAGAACGTGCAGTACGGCACGGGGACGCGCGCGGCGTTCGGCCGTCCCGCCGCCGGCAAAACCGGGACGACCGACAACAACGCCGACGCGTGGTTCGTCGGGTTCGTGCCGCAACTCGACACGGCCGTCTGGGTCGGCTATCCGCAAGGGGAGATCCCGATGCAGAACGTCCACGGCATCTCGGTCTCGGGCGGTAGCTTCCCGGCAGAGATCTGGCGCCAGTTCATGGAGCCCGCTCTGGCGCAGGTTCCCCCGACCGACTTCCCCGTGCCTGCGCACTGGCCGACGTGGAAGCCGTTCCACCGCGGCCCGTACGCGCTGAGCTACGACCCGTACGCCACGACGACGACGACGACCACCACGACCTCCGGCCCGCCGCCTGTCCGCTTCGGACATCAGTGAGGAGCGGACCGCCGCGCTCCCTCGCCCTCGGCGCCGGCGTGGGCGTTCTCGGGCTCGTCGCGGCTTGCTGCACCGTTGCCTGGCGATCGTCATCCCCGGTCGCTGCCCGTAACGGCGGGATCCTCGACGGCAGACATGCGTGGCTGTTCCTCATTCTCCTGGCGACCGCGTTTGCCGCCTATCTCATCGGGCTCGGTCTCGTACGCGGCTGGGACGGACGGCTCGCCGCGGTAGCTGCCATCGCCGTTGCCGTTCAGCTCGCCCCTCTCGGCGCGCCGTTGCTTCTCTCAACCGATGCCTGGACCTATTGGGACTACGGGCGCCTGTCTGCGTTCCACCACGGCAATCCGTATCTCGATCGCCCGGACAGGTTTGCGGATGACGCCGCCTTCCCGCACATGGGCGCGGCGTGGAGGCACAAGACGTCGGTATACGGGCCGGCGTTTACGCTCGCCTCCGAGCCGCTAGCGCGGGCTGCGGGCGCCTCGGCGAGCGCCGCCGCCTGGATCTACAAGACGCTCGCCGCGCTCGCGGTTCTCGTTGCCGCAGGACTGGCGGCCCGGCTCGCGCGGCGGCGGCGAGCGCTGGCGCTCGCGTTTGTCGGGTGGAACCCGCTACTTGCGATCCATTTCGCGGGGGGCGGCCACAACGACGCGTGGGTCGGTGCTCTCGTGCTGGCGGCGCTCGCGTTGTCTTCCGGCCCGAGCCGACGATTCGCGGGCGGTATATGGGCGCTGGCGATTGCGGTCAAATGGGTGCCGGTTGTCTTCCTTCTCCTTCACGTGCTTTCCGAACGGCGAGAGCGACGTCGAGAGACGCTTGTCGGCGTCGCGGCGGCCGGTCTCGGTATCGCCGCCGTCGCGACGTGGCGCTATAGCTGGCACTGGCTCGACGCCGCCCGGCCCCTCGCGCACAACGCGTGGCTCGAAACAAGCTACTCGATCCCACACCGACTCCAGGGGCTTGGGCTGCCGAGGTCGTTGGCTCTGGGCGTGGCGCTCGCAGTTCTCGCGACGGGGCTCGTGTTGCTCGCGCGGGAAGCACGCGCCGGCCGCCTTCGGCACGCGATGGCCGCCTGCCTGATCCTCGTCACCTCGCCGTATCTCGCCGTCTGGTACCTCGGCTGGGTTGTTCCGCTTGCCGCTGCCGACGACGACGATCGCTTGGCCAGGGTTGCGACCCTCGGTCTCTGCGCCTACCTGTTGCCGCAGACGATCCCTCACTGAGCCCTCTCATTCGGCGCGATGGAGCACGAGGATGCCCTTGTGGGCGAACACGACGCGCCACTGCCGATCCTGGCGGATCTTCCTCAACGCCCGTAGCCCGCGGCGGTGCGCGAGGTTGTCGTCGCCGTAGCTCATCCGCAGCGTGTCGACGATGATCCAGCGAGACTCGCGAAGGAGCGGAAAGCTGAGGACGCGCCGCCGGTCGGAGAGATGCGCCCCGATCGTGTTGGAAGTCGATACTGCCGCTGTGGGCGGGATGAGCGTGATCGCGTGCGCAGCCGTATGGTTCCGGCCCGTGATCCGGTACTGGTAGGCCGTCGGGTGTTGGCCGAAAGGCACATGCCGCCAGAGCGGAATCGGCCCCAGCGCCAGTGTCGCTACCACGCTGACGCCAACCAGTGCGCGCGCGATGAGCGGCAAGACATTCTCGCCGAGGGCCGCCTTCAGGCGCACCGCGCCGAACACAGCACCAGCGACAAGCCCAGGTATCGCCGCGGCCGTGTAGTGAAAGTTGATCGAGGTCTGCGTTGCCGTGTCCGACAGGACATTCAGCGCGATCTCCGGCAAGGCGATGAGAGCCGCGCCCATCCCGAGCAGCGGGAGCAGCGCGAGCGGCAGGAGGAGTTGGAGGAGGTAGCGAAAGTCACGCGCCTCGGTCACGGCGGTGAGGATCTGGCCGGGATGGGTCACCGCAGTGTGTGCCATCCCACCGAACGAGCCGCCTACCGCGGCGTAGCGGCTCTCGAACGGCGACCCCGTCCCCGGCGCGAAGTGCGGGACGATCACCGCAACAGCCACGTAGGAGATGACCGTGCCGGAAAGAGCGATCACGCCACCGACGCGCCGGCGGCTGCGGGTGACCCCGTACCACACGCCCATCGCGGCGACGGTGAACCCGACCTGTTCCTTCGTCAGGCAGGCGAGCAGCCCAAGAACGGCGAACGGGCCGATGCGGTCCTCGTCGAGGTACCAGAAGGCGCCGAGCAGCAGCGGGGTGGCGAGAGCGACCGGGTGGAAGTCGTCTACGACGAGCCACTGCGTCGGCGGGTACAAGAGGTACGCAACGCCAAAGGCGAGCCCTCCCCACTCGGATGCGAGGTGCTTTCTTGCGAGCAGGAAGACGGGCAGAGCGCCGGCCGCCACTGCGACCGCCTGGACGGTCAGCAGGAGCGCCGGATCGGGCCAGATCCGCCAGAGGGGAGCGAAGGCTGCGACGAGCGGGTCGAAATGCGCGCCGAGGCGCGAAATCTGGCGCCCCTGCAAGTCGGTGATCTCCAGAAACCGCCCGTGCGCCGTCGACCACACTGCCTGGGTCAGGTTGCCGAGGTCGAAGCGGCCGCTCCAGAACGCCAGGTGGCGGATCTCGGCGAGCGCGGCGAAGCCGGCGGCAAACGACGCTGCGGCGGCGGCGAGAAGGATGCGTGGGCTGATCACGTTGCGGCGACCAGTTCCTCGAAGAGCGATCTCCATTTCTGGCCGAGAACCGCCTCGCTCGCGTGCGCTTCGTACGTTGCTCGGCCGGCGTCTCCTATCCCGCGGCGCAAAACCGGATCGGCAGCTAGCTCGCGCAGCGCCGCGGCGAGCCCCGCCGGGTCGCCCGGGCGTACCAGTACCGAGTCCACGCCGTCGGTCAGCAGCTCGCGTGCTGCGGGCGTGTCGGCCGTGACGAGCGGCGTGCCGCAGGCGAGGGCCTGAAACGCCTTGTTGGGAATCACCCGCGCCGCCTTTGGCGAGGTCCCGAAGACTCCAAGGGAACAGCCCGCGGCGCCGATCGCGGCAGCGAGCTCCTCGTACTCGATCCACGGCACGTGCGTCACGTTCGGGGGTGCGCCGACCAGCGAACCAGCGAGCTGCCCACTCCCGACGATCCGGAACGGCAGCTCTGGTGCCAGCCGTGCTGCCTCGAGGATCGTCTCCAATCCGTGCAGCGGGATCAGCTTGCCGACGAACAGCACCGAGAACGGCTCGCTTCTCTCGGGCTGCGGCCGGAAGAGCCGATCCTCCGCGCCGACGAAGCAGATACGCACTCGCTTCGGATCAATATCGAACTCGCCGACATAGAACTCGGCGTGAGCCGCAGTGTCTGCCACGACGATGTCGGCCGCGTGGAGCGCAGCGCGATCGATCCGGTGGAGTGCGCGGCCGGCCACTGACGTCGGGGTAAAGCGCGCGCGGTCCATGACGAGCGTGTCGTACAGGGATACGAGCGGATCGAACACGATCGGCCGACCGCGGGCTGCGATCCGAGCCGCTCGGAGGTCGAGGTGACCCGGGTAGCCGACGAGCAATGCATCCGCAGGTTCGCGAGGGGAGAGCGCGAGCCTCGTCTCGGCGAGGGCAACGCGCGCCATCGCCAGCGGGCCGGCTGACCAGGCCTCCCGTCTCCCGCCCCAGACGTCGACGTGACGCTCGACGACATCGACTCCTGCTGCGCGAAGGCACGACCGCACCTGGGCGTTCCGCGGGTAGTCCCGCTGATACGTGCCGAAGGCGAGAACGCGCATGCGGGCTTCGCCGGTAGCTCGCTAGCGGAGCACTTCGTCGACGAGCAGGCCCGCGCGATCGTGGTCGCCGACCCGCTCTTCGTGATGGCTCGTGATCAGCTCCGACAGGAGCCCGAGCGACAGGAACTGCATCCCGACGACGATCAGGAGTACCCCGAGCAGCAGAAGCGGCCGCTGGCCGATCGCGCTGCCGCCGATCTTCACCACGGTGAGGTAGGCGAGCACGGCGGTCCCGCCTCCGAGCAGCATGAGCCCGAGGCCGCCGAACAGATGCAGCGGCCGGTTCCGGTAGCGGCCCATGAACGTCACCGTTAAGAGATCGAGGAACCCGCGCATATACCGCTCGACGCCGTAGCTCGAATGCCCGTGCGCGCGCGCCCGATGGTTGACCGGCAGCTCGGTGACCCGGAAGCCGCGGTAGTGCGCGATCACCGGGATGTAGCGGTGCAACTCGCCGTATAGGCGAAGACCGCGCACGACCTCGGGGCGGTATGCCTTGAAGCCGCTGTTCATGTCGTGGAGGCGGATCCCCGAGACGAAGCCGGTCACGCCGTTGAAGATCTTGGACGGGATCCGGCGTGTCCACGGATCCTGGCGTTTCGTCTTCCAGCCAGACACGAGGTCGAAGCCTTCGTCCAACTTGGCGAGTAGCCGTGGAATCTCGACCGGATCGTCCTGGAGATCGCCGTCGATGGTCACGATCGCATCGCCTGTTGCTTCCGCGAAGCCGGCCGCGAGCGCCGCCGCCTTGCCGAAGTTGCGCCGCAGTCGCACGACGCGGACGTTGCGGTTGGCCGCGTGAATGCGTGCCAAGGCCGCGAACGTTCCGTCGGTCGATCCGTCATCGACGAAGATCGCTTCCCACGCCTGCGATGTCGGTTGGAGCGCCTCCGTCAGCTCCGCGAGGAGCGGGCCGACGTTCTCCTCCTCGTTGTGCACGGGGATGACGATCGAGATCACGGCCGCGAGCGTACCCCGCCGCTGCGGTCTCCGGGTAGCGTCTCGCCATGGCCGACCTGACGACGATCGAGGAGGCGCTCGCGCTCGTTCTCGGCCGGACGGCTGCGCTGCCAGCCGAGGGCGTGCCGCTGAGGGAGGCCGCCGGCAGGTTCCTGGCAGAGCCGGGCCTCGCGGCGACCGACCTGCCACCGTTCGCGAGCTCGGCGATGGACGGGTTCGCGATCCGCGCAGCCGACACTCCGGGGCTGCTCGAGATTGTCGGCCGGATAGCGGCCGGCCGGCCGGCGACGATAGCGCTCGGCGCCGGCAACGCGATGGGGATCTCGACCGGAGGCGTTGTTCCGGAAGGTGCCGACGCCGTGACTCCGATCGAGAACGTTGTCGAACGAGACAACTCCATCGAGATCGGCTCGGCCGTGACGGTGGGTAGCAATGTGCGGCCCCGCGGAGGCGATATCGGTGCGGGCCAGGAGATCGTGCCCACGGGGCGACCTCTGGGCGCGCCGCAGATCGCCGCACTTGCCGCCGCGGGCGTCGCCGAGGTGAGGTGCAACAAACGGCCGCGGGTAACGATTCTCACGACGGGAACGGAGCTGCGACGGCCAGGCGAAGCGCTCCGCGCGGGCGAGATCTACGAGTCGAACGGCGTCATGCTGGAGGTCGCGCTGGCGGCTGCCGGCGCACTCGTCGAGCGCCCGAGCTCGGTGCCAGACGACGAGGACGCACACCGTGCGGCGTTGACCAGCGGCCTCGAGGCGGACGTGCTCGTGACCTCCGGCGGTGTGTCGGTCGGACCTCATGATCTTGTTCGCCGGCTGGAGGCCGAGCTCGGAGTCGAGGAGATCTTCTGGGGTGTGGCGATGCGGCCCGGGAAGCCGCTGTCGTTCGGCGTCCACGGCTCGACGCTCGTCTTCGGGCTCCCGGGCAACCCCGTGTCGTCGCTGGTCGGCTGCGAGCTCTTCGTCCTGCCGGCGATCCGGGCGCTCCAGGGAGCCGCGTCACCGGAGCCCCGCTACGAACGAGGGATCCTCGGTGCCGCGTTGCGCCGGAGTGCCGCCCGCGACGATCTCGTTCGCGCCCGAATCGATCTCTCGGCTGAAGGCGCGGTTCTCCAGCCAGTTGTCGGTCAGGAGTCGCACATGATCGTCCGCACGGCGGTGGCGGACGCACTCGTTCATGTGCCCCGCGGTGACGGCGAGCTCGCGGCCGGAACGTCGGTCAGCTACCTGCGTCTGGCCTGAGCAGCACGCACGGATCGGCGCACGGTCTCGCGGATCGCTCCACGAGGCGGATGCCGTGCGCCGCCGGCATATGGGGCATAGCGCGCCGACGTCACGCTTGCGAGCTGGCTTGCCACGGCGATCCATGCGAGGCCGAGACCTGCTGTCACCCAAGGGAGGTAGCCGACCGTGACGAGTTCCGCGAGGTACAGCGGTGTCCGCGCGCCAAGGTCAAACCGACCACCGATCGAGACCAGAACGACGATTGCACCCACGAAGCCTGCGCCGTAGAGGCAGTCACGGAGCCAGGCGCGGCGAACGGTCGGGAGCCAAAGCCACACGTAGAGCGACGGCAAGATAAAAACCAGCGCCAGCGGGTGGATGAGAGCAGTAACGACCGCGACCGCTCCGAGTCCTGCGAAGCCCGCGGTGTAGCCGGCGAGCGCCTCGTCGTCTGTCGGGGGCCGTACGAGGGACAGACGGCGTCGTGCGACAAACCAGCCGACGAGCGCGAGGGCGACGCCGATGGCGATCCCGGCGATCGGCCACGCGAGCGCCGCATGGTTGCTCGGCGGGATCGGCCGTCCGCCTCCGGTCGGCAGGAAGCCGACGGCGCCGCCGAGCCAGAGCACCACGCCGAGCCACAGGCAGTAGCCGAGACGTCGCCGGAGCGAGCGAAATGCTGGCATGAGCGCGATCTTCAGCCGCCGACAGCCGGCGACGAGGTCGAGGATGCCGACCGCGAACGGCAGGAGCGCCGCTACGAGCAGCAGCTCGAGGGCCCAGCCGCGCACGACCCGATTTCCGAGGACGACCTTCGACGACGAACCTTGCGCCAGTTCGAGCCCGGCGTCGAGTGATCCAAGCAGGTTCTGCGAAGCGGCCCCGAGGCGTGTGAGCTTCCCGGGTACGACATGATCAAGCCCGTCGACGAGGTCGCTGTGCCCCGTGTCATCGGCCGTCGTGATCCGAACCGCGGACACATGGCGGCCGAGGAACGGGGCCTGGTCCCCGTAGGCGAACGGCAGACCCAGGTCGACAAGTTGGCGCAGAGTCCCGGGGAGACTCGGCGCTCGCCCCGTCTGCTCGACAATGCGGGCGGTGGCCGTCCGGATGAGTGCTGAGGACGGAACGTGCCCACCGTCACCGGAGATGTCGAGCCGCGGCGTCTGGCTTCCACCAAGCCCGTCGAGGACGATCGCGGCCACTAGGTCGTGGCGATACCGCGATGTCTCGACGAAGTGGCGCGCTCCGACACTGCCGTAGGCACCGGCATCCGTGGAGAGGAAAACGAGGGTGTGCAGGGGTTTTGGTCGGGCCGAGGTCGTTCCTGCCGTCGAATAGGCGCGTGCGAGCTGGATCAGAGCCGCGGTTCCTGTTGCGTTGTCATTCGCGCCGGCGCCGAGACCGCTGTTGTCGCGGTGTGCCACGACGGCGATCACACCCGTTCCCGCGCCGGGCACGACCACTGCGAGATTGTGGAGCTGAACGTGCCCGAGTCCGGGCACCGCTTCGCTCCAGGTGTCGTCGAGTGTGGTGAGCCCGTACTGCGCGAGCGTGTCCGAGACCCACTTTGCGGCGTTGGTGTCCGACGGACTGCCGGGCGTCCGGTTCGGGAACTGCTGCGCGAGTTGCGAGGTCAGCGAATACGCGGCCGCCCCGTCGAATGATGACGGGAGGGCAGGCGCCGCGATCGGGTCACCGCGTGACGTCGTGAGAGCGAGCACGGCGACCGCGACGATCACGACGACCGAAGACTTGCGCACGAGCCTCGTATCGATCGGGCTCGCAACGGAGCCGCGACGCGGCCTCCGATGGAGGTCTCGTAGGCGTGCGCCCTGCATCGCCGGGCTATAGTAGGCGCCGGCAGGCAGACGCGCGTTGAGCGCGAAGGACGCACGGATGCCGGATTCCCACACCATCCTTCTCGTCGACGACGAGGAATCGATCCAGACGCTCCTGGCGTTCCCGTTGCAACGAGACGGGTATTCCGTCGTCCAGGCTCGCGATGGCGAGGAGGCGCTGCGCCTCTTCGGTCAGCAGCCGGTCGATCTCGTCGTCCTCGATCTCATGCTTCCCCGCATCGACGGCCTCGAGGTCTGCAGGCGCCTGCGGGCGCAGAGCACCGTGCCGATCATCATGCTGACCGCCCGCGACGACGAGTTGGACACGGTGCTGGGTCTGGAGCTCGGCGCCGACGACTACATCACGAAACCGTTCTCGATTCGCGAGTTCCGCAGCCGCGTGAAGGCGCTGCTGCGCCGTGCCTCGCAGCCGCCGGCGACGTCTCAGCAGGAAGAGGTGATCGACGACGGCGAGGTGCGAATCGATATGCCGCGACGCACGGTGGCCGTTCGCGGCAGCATCGTCGGCTTGACGTACGTCGAGTTCGAGTTGCTCGCGCTGCTCGCCTCCCACGCAGGCGTCGTCTACTCCAGGCGCCAACTGCTCGAACGGGTTCGCGGCGGCGCTGACTACCGCGAGCCGCGTACGATCGACGTGCACGTCCGCCACCTTCGGGAGAAGATCGAGCGAGAACCGGCGGAACCGGAGCTGATCCTCACGGTTCGCGGCGCTGGCTACCGCTACCGCGACAGGTGACGTTCCGTGGGGGCATTCGGGCGAGGCTTGCCGTTGGTGTGCTGGTCGTCGTCTGCGGCGCACTGCTCGCCGCCTATCTGATCGTCGTTCCCTCGCTCGAGAAGCGGCTTGTCGACGCGAAGCTGGCGGAGCTGCAACGCAATGCCGTAACACTCACGGCCGGGTATTCGACGCGCGATCTGCGTGACCCGCTCAGCCTCGACACGTTCACGAAGGCCGCGGCGTTCACGTTCGACGCCCGCGTCTCGATCTTCGAAGTGATCGGGCCGCCGGCCGGGCTCAGCTCACTTGCCGACTCGGCCGACGTCGGGATCAACGAACGAGACCCGATTGCGCTGGCAACGGCGGCGAGCGGTCGACCGAAACGCGGCCGCGCCGAGCGATCGGGCCGTGAGTACGCCGAGGCGGCTTCGCCGCTCGCCGGATCCACGCGCGTTCTGCTCCTGTCCGCGTCGCTCGGCGATCAGCTGTCGACGGTCCATCTCGTCCAGCGCCGGTTGCTCTATGCGACCCTGGCTGCATTCCTGATCGCGCTGACGCTCGGCAGTGCAGCAGCCGCGTCGCACGCGCGTCGCATCAGACGTCTCGAGCGTGCTGCGGAGCGCATCGCTGCGGGAGCCTTCGACGAACCGGTCATCGACAACGGGGAAGACGAGCTCGGTCAGCTGGCGCGAACCTTCGACCGGATGCGGATCCAGCTTGCACAGCTGGACTCGGCGCGTCGCGCGTTCGTCGCTCATGCGTCGCACGAGTTGCGGACGCCGCTCTTTGCTCTCGGCGGCTTCCTCGAGCTACTGGAAGACGAGGAGCTCGACGAGGAGACGCGGCGAAGCTTTCTGGCCACGATGCACGAACAGGTGCAGCGACTCACCAAGCTGACGACCGATCTTCTCGATCTATCGCGGATCGATGCCGGAGGCATGCGGGTCGAGCGGGAGGATGTGAGCCTCGCCGACGTTGCGACGACCGTTGTCGACGAGCTACGCGGGCTCGCCGAGGGCCGCGAGCAACAGCTCGAGCTAGATACAGCCGACGTTTGGGCAGTCGGCGACGAAGCGCGAATACTGCAGATTGGTCGAGCACTTGTGGGGAACGGCTTGCTTCATACCGCGGCCGGCTCGCGGGTCGTGGTTCGCACGTGCTCGGGAGAGGGCGTCTCGCGACTCGAGGTCGAGGACGACGGCCCGGGCATCCCCGAGGGGGAGCTGCGGCGGATCTTCGAGCGCTTCTACCGGGTCGAGGAAGGCCGTGCATCGGGCAGCGGCTTGGGACTGGCGATCGCGCGGGAGCTCGCCGAGCGCATGGGTGGGAGCGTCCGTGTCAGCTCACGGCTTGGCCGAACGGTGTTCACGCTCGAGCTCGCCGAGGCCGAGCCGACGCGAGAACCTGCGCGCAGCTGACCAACCCATCGTTTTCACGTGGAAACGGGGCGGCTCGGAGTCATTCGGTCGCGAGTACGATGGCCCGCATGACCACTGGTCCGCTTGTCGGCTCCCGACTCCTGGAGCCGGTCAATCCCGCGACGCTGCTGCCGGTTTCGCCCGTGCCAGTCACCGAGCCCGAGGCGGTCTCGGACGCAGTTGCCGAGGCGCATTCTGCGCAACGCGCGTGGGGCGAGCGAAGTCTCGAAGAGCGGAGCCGGCTTCTTCGCGCTGTGGCAGCCGCGTTGCTCGCCAGTGTCGACGATGTCGCCGCTTCGATCGTCGCTGAGACCGGCAAGCCGGTCGTCGAGGCCGTGACGAGCGAGATCTTTGTTGCGCTGGACAATCTCGTCTGGCTCGCCCGGAACCTCGGCCGCGTGTTGCGGCCGGAGCGGCTGCCGTTGCGCCAGGCGTACGTGCTCCAGAAGCGCGCCGCGCTGCAGTATGAGCCGATCGGTGTCGTCGGAATCATCTCGCCGTGGAACTTCCCGTTCTCGATCCCGTTCACGCAAGCGGCTTCAGCGGTCGCAGCGGGAAACGCCGCTGTTATCAAGCCATCAGAGCTGACGCCCAACAGCGGCGCGTGGGTCGAGGAGTTGTTCCGCCGTGCCGGCGCCCCGGCCGGGCTCGTCCGGGTGCTTCAGGGGGCCGGCGAGACAACGGGTCAGTCGCTCGTCGGCGACCCGGGTATCGCGCGACTCGTGTTCACAGGCTCGGGCGAGGTCGGGCGGGTCATCGCCGAGGAAGCAGCTCGGCGCCTGTGCCCTGTCACGCTCGAGCTCGGAGGCAAAGACCCGATGCTGGTTCTCGCGGACGCTGATCTGGCGCGGGCGATCGAAGGCGCGCTCTGGGGCTCGTTCTCGAACTGCGGCCAGATCTGCTCGGGTGTCGAGAGGATCTACGTCGAGGGCGACCTCTATGAGCCGTTCGCCACCGGCCTCGCGCAGCGTGCGTCGGAGTTGCGGTTGGGCGCAGGCGACGATCCTCGGACAGACGTCGGCCCGCTCATTTCGGAGCAGCAGCGCGCGAAAGTCGAGGAGCTCGTGGCCGACGCGATCGCTTGCGGTGCCGAGGTCCTTGCAGGCGGCGCGCGCCCGGACATCGATCTTCCCGGCTGGTTCCACGAGCTCACCGTCCTCGCCGGCGAGCCGGAGGGAGCGCGTCTGCGCGAGGAGGAGATCTTCGGGCCGGTCGTCACGGTTGTCAGAATAGAGAACGAAGCTGACGGCATCCGGCGGGCGAACGACTCGCCGTACGGCCTCGGCGCGAGTGTCTGGACGAAGAACCGCGCCGTAGCACGCGCGGCTGCTGCGCAGCTGGAAACAGGGTCGGTGTGGACGAACGACATTGCGTACTCCTACGGGACATGCCAGGCGCCGTGGGGCGGCAGGAAGGGATCGGGGTACGGCAGGACCCACTCGAAGCACGGCCTCTACGATCTCTCGCACGTGAAGTTCGTCGACTCCGACTCCGGGCGCCTGTCGCCACCGTGGTGGTTCCCGTACGACGAGAGGGTGGCGGACGGCTTTCGCGGCGTGCTGCACGCGCTCTACAGCGACGGCGCACGAGCCCGTGCGGGCGAAGCGTGGCGTCACCGCGGTGACCTGGCGACGGTTGCGCGGAGGAGTGTCCGCCGCCGATGAACGAGCTCTCCCATGTCGACGAGACCGGCGGTGTCCGCATGGTCGACGTCGGCGCGAAGCCGCTCTCGCGTAGGCGTGCGACAGCCCGTGCGACCGTATCGATGGCCGGCGCGACCGCGACCCGCCTCCGCTCGCTGCCGAAGGGCGACGCTCTGGCAACGGCGCAACTCGCGGGCATCATGGCGGCGAAACGGACGGCCGAGCTGATTCCCCTGTGCCATCCGCTCGCGCTGACTTCGGTCGACGTGCGCCTGGACGTCGGCGTGGAGTCCGTCGAGATCGAGGCGGTTGCCGAAACGACCGCGCAGACCGGGGTCGAGATGGAGGCTCTCGTCGCCGCGACGATCGCCGCGCTCACGGTCTACGACATGGCGAAGGCGATCGACAAGGGAATGATCGTCTCGGACGTTCGGCTGGTCTCGAAGACGAAGGAGCCGGTCGAATGAATGCAGCAGTGCTCACCGTTTCGGACGGCGTCCACGAAGGCACCAGGGAGGATCGGAGTGGAGATACCCTTGCCGAGCTCTTGACCGGCTTCGGCTTCGAGGTGATGCGGAGGATCGTGCCGGACGACGCGTCGACGATCACGGCCGCGATCGTGGAGCTTGCGGAGACCGCCGCGGTTGTGCTGACCACGGGCGGTACGGGGTTCGCACCGCGTGACGTGACGCCCGAGGCGACCAGGCCGGCGATCGACCGGGAGGCACCCGGGATCGCCGAGGCGATCCGCGCCGATGCGCTCGCACGGACGCCGCACGCGCTTCTCTCTCGCGGTGTCGCCGGCCTGCGCGGGGCCACCCTCGTGGTCAACCTGCCGGGGTCGCCAGGCGGCTGCCGTGACGGGTTTGCGGTGCTGGCACCCGCGCTCGCGCACGGAGTGGAGCTTGCGGCGGGCGACCGCGAGACGGCGCACCGCCAGACATGACTGCGACCGCTCTCCGACTGCCTCGTCTGTTCGCGCGGCTCGTGCGACTCGAGCACACGGTGTTCGCCCTGCCGTTCGCCTACACGGGTGCGTTTCTTGCCTGGGGCGGCGTGCCTCCAGCGCGGCTGTTGCTCTGGATTACCGTCGCGATGGTCGGCGCGCGTACGCTGGCGATGGGGCTGAACCGCCTTATCGATGCGACGATCGACGCCGGCAACCCGCGAACGGCGACACGCGAGCTGCCGGCGGGAAGCCTGAGCCGCCTCCAGGTCGCCACGTTGTGCGGGATCGCGCTTGTCGTCTATCTGGTCGCTGTCTTCCACCTCGACCCGGTAGTTCGCTGGCTGTGGCCGATCCCGGTCGCGCTGTTCGTCGTGTACCCGTATCTCAAGCGGTTCACCTGGCTCTGCCATCTGTGGCTCGGCGCGTGCACGGGGCTTGCTCCTGTGGGCGCCTGGATCGCGACGACGGGGCACGCGCCGTGGGAAGCGTGGGCGCTCGGCGTTGCCCAGGGGCTCTGGGTCGCGGGATTCGACCTCTTCTATTCGCTGTTCGACGTCGAGCACGACCGTCATGCCGGGCTGCATTCGTGGGCGACGCGGTTCGGTGATCGCGGTGTTTTCGCCGGCGCGCGCGTTCTGCATGCGGGAGCGGTTGCGCTTCTCGGGGCTGTCGGTCTCGGCCTTGGGCTCGGGGTCTGGTACTGGCTCGGCGTCGCGTCCGTCGCAGGTCTGCTGGTCTACGAGCACCGGCTCGTCCGGCCCAGCGACCTGCGACGGCTGAACACCGCGTTCTTCAATGTGAACGGCGTGATCGCGCTCGTGTTCTTCGTCTTCGTGCTGCTCGAGAGTCTCTGACGGTGATCCAGGCCGCTGAGATCGAGAAGCGATACGGGCGCGCGTGGGCTCTTCGCAAGACCTCGTTCGAGCTCGCACAGAATGGCTTTCTGCTCGTGACCGGGGCGAACGGCTCGGGCAAGACGACGCTGCTGAGGATGCTCGTCGGGCTCGCGACCCCGACGCGTGGCTCGCTGGCCGTTGCTGCGTCGCGCGCACAGGTCGGGTACGTCGCTCACGATCCGTTGGTCTACCGCGATCTGACGGCGCTCGAGAATCTCGACCTCTATGGCCGGCTCTACCGCGTCCCGCAACGGCGAGAGCGCATCGGGATGCTCCTGGAGCGGTTCGGCCTCTGGGACGCCCGCGATCAGCCTGTCAGTGCCTACTCGCGGGGTATGACGCAGCGGCTTGCTCTCTGCCGCGGGCTGCTGCATGACCCCTCGTTCATCGTGCTCGACGAGCCGTTCACCGCGCTCGACGAGGCAGGGGCGGAGCTTCTCGACCGGGAGCTGACGGCGCTCGTTGGCTCGGCGACCGTTGTCGTCTCGACGCACGATCCCATGCGGGTCGCTCCTCTCGCAACCGCGCGCTTGGCGCTGACGTGAGCGGCTACGCGTTGGACGTCGCCGCGCTCGTGCGCAAGGACCTCCGGCTCGAGCTTCGCGCGCGCGAGGTTGTGCCGGCGATGGCCGTCTTCGTGATCGCGACGCTCGTCGTCTTCCATTTCGCGCTGCCACACGGCTCCGGCCGGGACGCGGCGTACGGGCTCCTGTGGGTCGCGCTCGTGTTCACCGCCTTGCTAGGGCTCGGACGCTCGTGGGTGCCGGAACGAGAGGGCCGTACACTCGACGGCCTCGTACTCGCTCCGTGCGACCGCAGCGCGATCTGGCTCGGCAAGTCGATCGCCACGCTCGCGTTCCTCGCGCTTGCCCAGCTCGTGGCGCTTCCCGCGTTCGCGCTCTTCTTCGAGCCACTCACGGGACAGGCGATAGCCGGTGTTGTGCTGGCCGACATCGGGATCTGCGCGGTCGGGGCGCTTGTTTCCGCGATGGCGGCTGCCGGCCGGACGCGAGATCTCGTCCTCCCGCTCGTGTTTCTGCCGCTCGCCATCCCGCTGATCGTCGGCGGGATCGGCTCGAGCATCGCCACGCATGCGGGGAGCTACCTGCTCTTCCTCGTCCTCTATGACCTGCTGTTCTCCATACTTTCGTGGGCTTCCTTTGAATACGTCATCACTGAATAGGCATCTGCCTGCACTGGCTCTCGGTGCGGTCGTGCTGATGGGCGTCGCGCTCGCGATGGTGTTCTTCGTCGCACCGGTCGACGCCGATCAAGGGATCAGCCAGAAGATCTTCTACTTTCACGTCCCGATCGCGTTGACGTCGTATATCTGCTTCGGGACGGGCGCGTGGAAGGGCCTCAGGCTGCTGTGGACGGGCGCCGAGCGGTATGACTTGGAGAGCTACACCGCGATCCATCAGGGGACGATCTTCGGCGCGCTGACGCTCATCACCGGCTCGATCTGGGCGAAGGCATCGTGGGATCGCTGGTGGGTGTGGTCGGAGGATCAGCTCGTGCTGTTCCTCGTGCTCTTCCTCTTCTACTGCGCCTACTTCATGCTTCGCTTCTCGATCGAACCAGGGCCCCGCCGCGAACGGATCTCAGCGGTGTACGCGTTGTTCGGCGCCGCCCTGATTCCGGTCAGCGCCCTCGCGATCCGCCTCTCGCAACGATTCATCCATCCGGTCGTCTTCACGCGCCACGGGCCGGGCATGACGCACACGCAGTTCGCGGCCTTCTGCGTTTGCTGGGTTGCCATCGCGGTGCTTGCCTACGTCATGTACCGCATCGAGCTGGTCGGAAAACGATCCGACGCTCAGCTCCAGGATCTGCGTGAGGCCGTAGCGACATGAGTTCCGGCGAGAAGTACACGGCGGCGGCATATGCAGTCGTCTTTCTCACGCTGCTCGTCTGGGTCGTGATCATCGCGGCGAAGCTCGCACGACTCGAGCGCGAGAAAGCCGAGCTGCAGGAGCGACTCCGCGACACAACGCCAAAGCCGGACAGCGACGATGGCTGAGTTTCTCGTCTGGCCGGCGCTGCTCGCGTACGGGGAAGCGGCCGTCGCCTACGCAACGGTCCTTCGTTCGCCGCGTATCGCGGGGCGGCTCGCCATCTGGGGCGTCCGGCTCGGATGGATCGCGCAGACCTCGCTGCTGTTCGTCCAGGCGCTGCGGGCTGATGGGTTCCCGTGGGGAACGGCGGCGGGCGCGCTCAACCTCTTCAGCTGGCTGATTGTGACGGCGTTTCTCGTCTGGGGCTGCAACGCGCGCTACCGGCTCCTCGGTCTGGCCGTGATGCCGCTGGCGGCGGCGCTCCTCCTTGCGTCGTGGGCCGGCGGTGGAACCGGCCTGGCAGGAGGGGTTCATTCGGGCGTTCTGCTCGCTGCGCATGTCGGCCTGACACTGGCGGCACTCGCTGGACTGACGGTTGCAGCTGCGATGGCCGGTCTCTATCTGTGGGAGGACGGGCGCTTGACGCGCCGCGACTCCCGGTTGTTCCGACTGCGAGTGCCGCCGCTCGACGCACTCGACCGCCTGTCGGCACGCATCGCCGCGGCGTCGCTCGTCCTCCTGACAGGCGGGATCGTGCTCGGTCTCGCTCGACTCCAACGTGGCCATTTCGACGCTGCGATGGCCGTCACTCTCGCGCTGTGGTTGACACTGGCCCTGCTCCTGGTCCTACGGCGTGAGGCGGGCTTGCGCGGGCGCCGCGCGGCGTCGCTGCAGCTCTCGGCGCTTGCCCTCGTCGCGATCGTGCTCCCGATCACACACTTCGCATCATGAATCTCAGCCTCGTCGGCGTCTCGCACCATCGCACCCCGCTAGAGCTGCGCGAGCGGGTGTCGGTCGATCCCGAGGCAGCTACGGCGCTTGCGGCCGAGCTCGCTGCGGACTGCGAAGCGGTCGTCCTCTCGACGTGTAACCGCACCGAGATCTACCTCGCAGCAGTCGGCGACCCGACGCTCGAGCAGCGTGCTTCGTCTGCTCTCGTTGGACTAGCGCGAGAGAGGGGCGATGAGCTCAGCCCGGTGCTCTACCGGCTCGCCGACGAGTCTGCAGCGCTCCATCTCTTCAGGGTCGCCGCGGGCCTCGACTCGCTGGTGCCGGGTGAGGGCGAGATTCTCGGCCAGGTACGCGCTGCCTATGAGACGGGCTCGACAGGGCCGCTTCTGGATCGATTGTTCCGGCAGGCGCTGCACGCGGGTCGTCGGGCTAGGGTCGAGACGTCGATCGGCGAGAGCCCGTCCTCGGTCCCAGCCGCCGCAGCCGCGCTTGCGCAGCAGGTGTTCGGCGAGATGGCAGGACGGTCGGTACTTCTTGTCGGCGCAGGAAAGATGAGTGAGTCGACGGCCCGGAACCTCGTCTCCCGCGGCGCGTCCATCCACGCGATTGCGAACCGAACCGTGGCGCATGGCGAGCAGCTCGCGGCCCGGTTCGATACGCGGGCGGTTGGCCTCGGTGAACTCGCGGCGGAGGTTGCGGTCGCAGACGTCGTCGTCTCGTCGACGAGCGCACGCGGCTTCGTACTGACCCGCGACGACCTGGGCGACGCAGTGCGGGCTCGTCGCGGCCGGCCGATCCTGTTCGTCGACCTCGCTGTTCCCCGCGACATCGACCCCTCGCTGGCAACTCACGACGGATCGTTCGTCTATGACATCGACGACCTGGAGGCGGTTGTGGAGGCGTCGCTCGCGGGGCGCCGTGCCGAGGCGTCGCGCGCCGAGCGCATCGTCGCTGTAGAGGCCGATCGCTTCCAGGGCTGGCAAGCGGCGCTGGCCGTCGTGCCAGCCATCGCGTCGTTGCGTGCCCGGGCGGAGGAGATCCGATCGTCGGAGCTCGCCAAAGCAGAGTCACGCCTCGGGCACCTGGCCGACAGCGAGCGTCGGATCGTGGAGGCGATGACCTCGCAGATCGTCAACAAGCTTCTCCACCTGCCGACCGTTCGGCTGAAAGAGGCAGCTGCCGCAGCCGACGGCGTGGTTTATGCTGAGGTCGTGCGACACCTGTTCGGTCTCGGGGAGGAGGAGCGAGCCAAGTGACGCGGCAGTATCTGCTCGGTCGTCCGCTGCCGCTCCAGGCGCCGACGTCGTTCGTCCGGATCCGGCCGAGGGGCCGGCGCGGGTGCGGCGAGACGCGCACCGCGACCGCTCGCCGCTGCCGTGCTGCTGCGCGTCGGTTCCCGCGGCAGTAGGCTCGCGCTCACCCAGGCCGGTCGCGCAGTCGAGGTGCTTCGCGGGTCCGGCGTGGAGGTTGCGCTCATCCCGATCACGACTGCCGGCGACCGCGACCGTACGAAGCCGTTCGGCCAGATCGGCGAGCGCGGAGTCTTCGTCAAGGAGCTCGAGGAGGCGCTACTCGGCAATCGCATCGACGTGGCGGTGCACTCGGCAAAGGACATGACGTCGACGGACACCGCTGGGCTGGCGGTAGGCGCGTATCCAGCTCGGGAGGATGCACGCGATGCTCTGTGCGGCGTGACGGCACTTGCGCCTGGCATGAGGATCGGCACGGCTTCGGTTCGGCGCCGCGCACAGCTGCTCGCCCTCGAGCCGACACTGTCGATCGAGCCTCTCCGCGGGAACATCGACACCCGGTTACGCAAGCGCGGCGAGCGAGGTCTCGATGCCGTCGTGCTTGCAGCTTGTGGGTTGGACCGACTTGGGCTTGGTGCCGAAATCGGTGCGCGGCTCGAGCCGGACGTGATGCTGCCGGAAGCGGGCCAGGGGGCGCTCGCCTTGCAGGTTCGCACCGGCGAGGAGCATCTCGTTTCCGCAGCAGACGACGCGGAGACTCGTCGCCGCGTCGAGGCTGAGCGACACGCGGTGGCGCTCGTCGGCGGTGGCTGCCTTGCACCTGTCGCTGCGCACCACGACGGTGCGACGTTGACGGTGCTCGTCGCGGACGAGGACGGCCGTTGGCTGGAGCGGAGGAGCGGCACCGACCCGATCGCGGTCGCTCGGGAGCTCGAGCCGTTCCTCCGCTGACCGTGATCCTGACGCGGCCCGCAGGTCGCAACGAGCGGCTAGCGGCTGAGCTTCGCAGCTTGCCGTCCAAGCTACGGATCGTTGTCAGCCCGTTGATCGCGGTCGAACCGATCGAGACCGGGTCGGTGGCGCTCACGGGGTACGACTGGCTGATCCTCACGAGTGCCACGGGTGCGTCCGAGCTCAAGCGACGGGCGGCCGGGGAGCCCGCACACGTCGCAGCGATCGGCAAAGCGACGGCAGACGCCTGGGTGGCGAAGGTCGACCTGGTGCCTGCGGTCTCGACGCAAGAAGGTCTGCTCGCGGAGTTCCCGCGGCCAGCTGGCAGAGTCCTGTTTGCGGGTGCTGAGAACGCGCGCCGTCTGCTGGTCGAGGAGTTGGATGCCGAGTTCGTCGCGCTCTATCGCACGAACGCGGTCATACCCTCTGAGCCGTTGCGCGGGGATCTCGTCGTACTCGCATCTCCAAGTGCCGCGCTGTCATATGCCGGACTTGGCCTCTCGATTCCCGCGGTGACGATCGGGCCTGAGACGACGCGTGCGGCAGAAGAGCTCGGGGTGAGCGTGATCGAAGAGGCTGAAACCCAGGACATCGGCGGCTTGGTCACCGCCGTTCTGCGCGCATCGCGTTAACCTCGTAGCGTGTTCGTCTGCTTCCTCACCGACTTCGGGCTGACCGATGACTTCGTCGGGACGTGCCATGGAGTGATCAAGCGGATCGCGCCGGATGCGGAGATCATCGATGTCACCCACGGAATTCCGGCTCAAGCGATCCTGCAAGGAGCGCTTGTTCTCGCGAACACGCTGCCGTACATGCCGATCGGCGTCCATCTCGCTGTTGTAGATCCGGGGGTGGGCGGCGGTCGGCGTGCGATTGCGCTGCGCGACCGCGAGGGCAGGGTGTTCGTCGGTCCGGACAACGGGCTGCTGCTTCGGGCTGCGGACAGGGCGGGGATCGACGACGTCCGCGAGCTCGCGAACCCGGACTACGCGCTCGAGTCGATCTCGCGCACGTTCCACGGTCGCGACCTGTTCGCGCCGGCGGCTGCCCATCTCGCCAACGGAGTGCCTCTCGAGGATCTCGGGCCGTCGCTCGCGGCCGACGCGCTCGTCCGGCTCGATCTGCCGGTGCCGCACTTCTCGGAGGGAACGATCGACGCTGTTGCACTCTTTGTCGACAGCTTCGGCAACATCGCGCTGAACCTCACGCGCGACGACATCGAAAGGGTCGGTGTGGTGCCAGGCACGCGCCTCGAGCTGGAGCTCGACGGCGAGCGCTACTACGCCGTCGCCGCACGTACCTTCGCCGACGCGCGCACGGGGGACGTGATCCTGTACGAAGACAGCTACCGGAACATGTGCGTCGCGATCTCGGGCGGCAACGCCGCATCGTTGCTCCATGCGGAGCCCGGTCAGAAGCTGCAGATCAGGCTGGCCGACGGACTTTCCGGCTAGCGTCGTCGGCGGTATGGCCACCGACGACGAGACAGCCGCTCGGCTGAAGGCGGCAGCCGACGTCCTGGAGGCGATCGCGGCCGACCGCGGGCTTCTCGAGAGCCTTTCGGACGAGGAGCGGGCACGACTTCTCACCGCTGCGGGAGACGTCTTCGAGCCCGATGTCGTGCGGCGACGCCAGAACAGCAAGGCGTTCCGGCGGCGCCAGAAAGCGGCGAGGATCCATAGGGACGAGACGCTCCTCGCCGAGACCGGGATCCGGGAGTTACGGGACAAGCCGGTGTATACGAGCCCGAACGTCTGTCCGCCGCGCGAGTTCGAGCAACTCGACGTCTCGAACGAACCCCGTGAGCTGATCGAGCCGCAGCACTGCTACGTGTGCAAGCAGCCGTACTCCGAGATCCATCCCTTCTACGACCAGCTTTGCGGGCCGTGTGGCGACTTCAACTTCGCCAAGCGCACCGAGACGGCCGACCTCCGCGGGCGCGTGGGGCTGCTCACGGGCGGCCGGGTGAAGATCGGGTATCAGGCTGGGATCAAGCTTCTGCGGTCAGGCGCTCGGCTCATCGTCACCACCCGCTTCCCGCGAGATGCCGCCGCGAGATATGCGCGCGAGGACGACTTCGAGGCGTGGGCCGACAGGCTCGAGATCTACGCGCTCGACCTGCGACACACGCCCAGCGTCGAGGCGCTTTGCCATCACCTCGACGGGATGTATGAGCGACTGGACTACATCGTCAACAACGCCTGCCAGACCGTTCGCCGGCCACCGGATTTCTACCGGCACATGATGGATGCCGAACGCGCGGCGGCCGGCTCGCTACCGGCGTCTGCCCAGCATCTCCTCGGGGCGGTCGAGGGCGTCCGACGCTACGACATGCTCCCGTCTGGCGCCGCCGGTTTGCTCGACTCCACGCGCGTGCCGGAGCTCTCGCAGATCCCGCTGCTTCCCGACGAGCAGGTCTCGCGTGACCACCTCTTTCCGGACGGTCGGCTCGACCAGGACCTGCAACAGGTCGACCTGCGCGAGCGGAACTCGTGGCGCTACCTACTGGCGGAGGTCTCGACCGTCGAGCTTCTCGAGACGCAACTCGTCAACGCCGTCGCGCCGTTCGTGCTCAACGCTCGTCTGAAGCCGCTGATGCTCCGCACCCCGGAGCGCGACAAGCACATCGTCAATGTGTCAGCAGTGGAAGGCCAGTTCTACCGCCGCTTCAAGACCACGCGCCACCCGCACACGAACATGGCGAAGGCTGCGCTGAACATGATGACGCGAACCTCCGCCGCCGATTACCACCATGACGGCATCCACATGAACAGCGTCGACACCGGCTGGGTGAGCGACGAGGACCCCGTCCACATCACGCTGCGGAAGGAAGCTGAGCACCGCTTCCGGCCGCCGCTCGACATCGTCGACGGAGCCGCCCGGATCGTCGACCCGATCATCGACGGCGCGAACACCGGCAATCACGTGTGGGGCAAGTTCCTCAAGGACTATCGCCCAACTGACTGGTAGCGCGGGCCGTGCCCGCCGCAGGGCGGGCGCGGCATATCCGAGCGCGAGGCCGTGTTCCCGAGCAGAAAAGCGAAGCGGTGCGAAGGGAACACGCGAGGCCGCCGCAGGCGGCGAGCGCAAGGAAACGCGAATGGCGAGAGCCGGACTTGAACCGGCGACACCACGGTTTTCAGCCGTGTGCTCTACCAACTGAGCTACCTCGCCGCAGCTTGGCAGTCTAGCCAGTAGCGTTTCGCGTCGTGACCGACTCGATATCGAAGTCTGTTGCGATCATCGGCGCCCCGCTCGACCTCGGGCAGAGCCGCCGTGGCGTCGACATGGGGCCGTCCGCGATCCGCTACGCGGGTCTCGAAGAGCGGCTGCAAAATCTCGGGTACTCGGTCCTCGACCATGGGAACGTGGCGACGGCACTGCCGGAGGGCGCGGCGGTCGTCGACGAGCGGATGCACTACTTGCCGGAGATCCTCGAGACGTGCGCTCTGGTGTCGGGGCTGGTGCGGGCTGCGGTCGGGTCCGGTGCGAGGCCGCTCGTGCTCGGAGGCGACCATTCGGTTGCACTCGGAACTCTCGGCGGTCTTGCCGCAGCGCACGGCGGAGTCGGCGGAGTGATCTGGATCGACGCCCACGGCGACCTCAACAGGCCGGAGACCAGCCCGAGCGGCAACGTCCACGGGATGGTGCTCGCCGCAGCGGCGGGTCTAGCAGGCGATTGGTTCGCTCATCCCGGGTTGGCGTTTCCAGCGCTCGACCCGAGCCGGATCGCGATCGTCGGTGCTCGTTCGCTCGATCCGCCCGAGCGGGTTCTCGTCCGGGAGGCGGGCATTCGCGTGTTTACGATGAGCGAGATCGACCGGATCGGGATCGAGCGCACGATGCACGAGGCGCTCGACCGGGCCGCGGGCCTCGGCTTCGTCCACGTGTCGCTCGACCTCGATGTCCTCGATCCCGAGGTTGCTCCCGGAGTCGGGACACCCGTTCGGGGCGGACTGACCTATCGAGAGGCGCACCTCGCGCTCGAGCTCGTTGCCGAATCCGGCCTCGCAGGCTCGCTCGAGGTCGTCGAGGTGAACCCGATCCTCGATCGCGAGAACACGACGGCCGCGCTCGCCGTCGAGCTCGTGGCGAGCGCACTCGGTAAGACAATTCTGTAGGGCGACCTTTGGGTCGCCCTCACCTGCGGAGGGCGAGGCGAGCCTCGCCCCTACGATTTCCTGGCGAGCACGTTCCGTGTCAGCCCTGGGATAGTGAGCGAACCGTCGTCGCCTGTGTAAGGGGCGAGGGCTTGCTCCGTCAGCTCGCGTAGACGCTCGGTGTCCGGCTCGGCGAGCGTCAGGAGGGTCGTCTTGAGACTGGACGACAGATCACGACTCGTGTCCCAATACTCGTCGAAGCTCTTGTAGAGCCACGTCACCGGAACATCCTCGATCTGAGGAGCGCCGAACCCTGAGGCCACCACCAGCGCCTGCACGCGGTCGGCATCGCCTAGCCGAAACGGCCCGGGGGAATCCGGCTCAGGAGGTTGCGCGAAGCCGAGGTCCATCGCGATCCTCCCGGCTACTGCGGCCCAGGGGTTATCGCGTGCTTCGGCCCAGATCGAGAAGGAGACCCGACCGCCGGGACGCAGGACGCGCCTCGTTTCGGCGAGCGCACGAGCAGGATCGGGCATCAGCATGTAGCCCCAGCGGCAAAGGACGCCGTCGATGGTCCCGTCAGGCATGTCGATCGCCTCGCCGTCGACGACACGGTGCTCGACGTTCGTCAGTCCGAGCTCGGCCGAGCGACGTCTCGCTGCCGCAACCATGCCCTCTGCAAAGTCGGTCGAGATGAGCTTTCCCTCGGGGCCGAGCCGAGCCGCAGCTGTGAACCCTGTGTCTCCAGGTCCGCAGGCGAGCTCGAGAATCGTCTCACCGACTTGCGGGTCGAGCGCGTCGACGAGCCGCTCGCCGACCTCGTGCGACATGGTCCACACCAGCTGCCGCTGCCGCTCCCAACCGCCGGCAACGGCCTCCCACGCCTCGAGAGAGTTGCTCACGCGAATGCCGGGATGATGCCGTCGCCGTACGCCTGGAGCACCTCTTCCTGACCCTCAGTCATCAGGTAGATGTTGAACTGATCGACGCCCACGGCCTCCAGCTCGCGCAGCTTCGCGGTCGCCTGCTCAGGCGTGCCGAGAACGCAGAAGCGGTCGCAGATCTCGTCGGTCACGAACTCGCCGTGCTTCGCGCCGACCCGCGAGTGGTCGTCGTAGTCGTAGAACTTCCGCGCCTTCACGTAGTCGGTCAGCGCCTGCGGGATCTCGGAGTCGAAGCCGTAGCGCTCGACGAGATCCATGACGTGGTTCGAGACCATCGCCGGGAACCAGCGCACCTGATCGCGGGACGCGGCGATGTCGTCCGAGATGTGGGACGGCGCGGAGACGATGCATTTCAGGGCCGCCGGATCGCGGCCCGCTTCCTCGGCGGCCTTGCGCGCAGTGTCCATGATCCACGTGACGATCTGCGGATCGGCGAGCTGGATGATGACGCCGTCTCCGACGCGGCCCGCAACGGCGAGCGCCTTCGGGCCGTAGCCCGCGACCCAGATCGGAATCTCCGGTAGCTCCGGCCGGACCCACTTCAGCTGCAGTTCCTTGTCGTTCCAATGCACCTCGCGGCCGTTGACGAACTCGCGGATCATCGCGAGGGCCTGCTCGAACTCGGCGACCTTGACCGGCTGCTGGCCGATGTAGCGCCGCGCCGAATCGCCGCGCCCGATGCCCATCACCATGCGGCCGTCCGAGATGTCGTGCAGCGTCGCGTAGCCGGACGCGAGGACCGTCGGCTCCCGCGTGCCCGGGTTCGTCACGCAGTGACCGAGCTTCATCTTCGTCGTCGCCTGCGCGGCGAGTGTGAGGAGCGGGAACGACTCCTGCCACAGAACATGTGAGTCGTACGTCCAGCCGTACTCGAAGCCGTGCGACTCGGCCAGGACGAGCAACTCGACGAGCCGCTGATAGGGCGGATCCGGCAGGACAGTGACGCCAAAGCTCATCGACATGTCGTTCTCCTCGCTCGCGGGTCGCGTCTCCGAACGGTACTTCAGACAGGCGCCGACCGGAGCGCCAGCAGGCCGGCCGCCCAGAGCGCTGCGATTGCCGCAAAGCCGATTCTCCCGTCGCCCGGCAGCGAGAACGTAAGCCCGACGAGCGGCACCCCGACCACGATCGTCAGCACCGCGCCACCGTTGACGAGCCCGACCGCCGAGGCAGGAGCTTCGGGGACGGTGGCTTGTGCACGTGAGAAGACTGTGGCAAGCGGCAGACCTGCCGCGAGTCCAGAGACGAGCGCGGCAAGTCCCAGCACGGCGAGTGGCAACGGGAGCGCCAGCAACAGCATTGCGACCGAGCCGATCGTGAGTGAGAGCGTCACAGCAGCGCGAGCGAGATCAGGCCGTTGCCGCACAAGGTATCCGCCGAGTGGCCGCGTCACGATCCCGGCGAGCAGGAACAGCGCGGCGACCACTGCCGAGATCCGTTGGCCGTGACCGTGATGTGTGAGCAGCTCGAAGGCCCAGTCCGCAGCGACCACACTCAGCCCGAACGTGGCAGCGTGGATTACCGCGAGCGGCAGGAGGCGCCGATCGGTCACGACGCTGCGTCGAGATCGAGGCGGCCGGCTCGATTCGGCTGGGGCGGCGAGTAAGGCCGTGGCGACGGCCAGCGCGATGGCAAGCGCAGTCCAGTACGCCGTGCGCCAGCCGAGCCAGGACCCGAGCTGCGGGACGATTGCGATCGCCAGTCCACCACCGGCCATCGTCGCGCCGCCATACAGGCCTTGGAGGAACGGCGACGGGTTCGCTGCGCGCATGTAGTCCGCTCCCGCCACGAACCCTGACCCGGAGCCGACTCCGACGAGCGCCCGGCCGATGATCGCGAGCGCCGGACTCGGCGAGATCAGGCAGACGAGATTCCCGACCACGACGAAGCCGACAGCGACGAAGCCGATCCGCCGTGCGCCGAAGTGGTCTGCGGCCCTCCCGCTCGGGAGCTGCGCGAGCAGATGCGTGATGAAGAGCGCAGTCGTGAACAGTCCGACGACTGCCAGTGAGACGCCGTAGCGCGGCGCGAGCGAGTCCGCCACCGGGTTGACGTTGGAGATGTTCCAGGTGACGCCCGCGCCGAGCGCGAGCGCTGCGAACGTCGCGCGGTTCAGCGTCCGCCGCCGCCGGCGACCCATTCGATCGTCCGCCCCGCCAACCGATCGAACGCTTCCACGGCAAGCTCGAGGTGCTCATCCCGGGTGTCCTCGAGCTTGGTGTGAGAGAGCCCGCGGAGACTCTGGACGAACAGCATCGCCGTCGGCACACCGGCGCGCGAGATCTCCGCAGCGTCGTGGAGCGGGCCGCTCGGCAGACGGTATGACTGGCCGGCGACTTCGGTGATCGCGTTCTCACAGAAGCCGATCAACGTCCGGTCGAACAGGATCGGCTCGATCGACCAGATCCGGTCGTACTCGACGTCGATGTTCTCCTCGGCCGCGAATCGCGTGGCGGCGTCCTTCGCCATCTGGAGCATCCGTGCGAGCGCGGTGGCGTCGAGATGGCGCTGGTCGAGCAGCTGCTCCGCCGTCTCGACCACCGACGTCACGATGCCCGGCTTCGTGACCACGCCGCCCGAGGTACAGACGGCGCCGCCGCCGACCTCCGCCGCGATCTCGCGGATGTAGAGCGCTAGCTTTGCGGCGCCGGCCAGGGCGTCGCGACGCTTGTCCATCGGCGTCGACCCCGCGTGGGCGGCTTGCCCGCGCCAGGTGAAGCGCGAGCGCTCGACGCCGAACGTGCCGAGCACGACCCCTAGGGGAAGATCGAGGGACTCCAGGACGGGGCCCTGCTCGATGTGCAGCTCGAGATACGCGGCGGCGGTCGCGAGTTGTGTGTGTGCCTCGGTCGCGCGAGCAAGCTCGACGCCGTTCGTTGCGAGTGCGTCCGGGAGCGTGACGCCGTCCCGATCCGAGAGCCGGCCGAGCTCGTCCTGATCCCGCATCGAGCCGGCGGCCGCAGACGAGCCGAAGAGCGAGCGGCCGAACCGTGCTCCCTCTTCGTCGGCCCAGTTGACGAGGCGAACTGTCACGGGGGGCGTGCCCTCGTTGGCGATGCGGCGCAGCACCTCGGCGCCGGCGACGACGTTGAGGCAGCCGTCGAGCCAGCCGCCGTTCGGCACCGAGTCGATGTGGCCGCCGAGCAGAACCGCGCGCTCCGACTCGCCGCGCAGCGTCCACCAGTCGTTGCCGGCCTCGTCACGATCTCGCTCCAGCGGAACTCCGTCGAGCAGACTGTCTAGCCAGCCGCGAGCTCGGTTCCAGGTCTCCGTCCATGCGACCCGTTGGGCGCCGTTCTCGTCACCCGTCAGCTCCTGCAGTTCGCGCAGTTGGGTGACGACACGTGCAGGGTCGAGTGCCACGCGTCGAATCTACCCCCTTCGTCGTCGTCTTGGCTCGACCGGTGTGGTAAGCAACACGGATGCCGACTGCTGGACTCGAGACAACCGAGCGGTCTGGCGCACGCACGGTCGCCTCGCGCGTCGCGGTTCTCACGCTCGTGCTCGCGGCCCTGTGGGGCCTGTGGGAGGGCTACCGCTGGCTGTGGATCACGACCGGCTGGGGCTGGCCGTTCGCGGTCGACGACATTACGTTGCCGCACCTCCACTCGATCGTCGCGCAGTTGTTCAAACCGTCTCGGACAGACGGGCCGCTCCTCATCAGCGTCCTCTTTCACTCGGCGCTGTTCACCGCCAAGGAAGCTGTCGTCGGGTTCGCGGTTGGCGCCTCCATCGGGTTCTTGCTCGGTGTCGTCATCTCGCAGTTCCGTGTGCTGCAACGTGGTTTCATGCCGTACATCGTCGCGTCGCAGACGATCCCGATCCTGGCCATCGCGCCGATGGTCGTGGTCGGGCTCGGCAACATGCAGATCTACGGCTGGACTCCGGACCCATGGCTGCGAGTAGCGGTCATCGCGGCATACCTGACGTTCTTCCCGGTCACCGTGAATACGATCCGCGGGCTGCAATCGGCCGACCCACGCGCGATCGAGCTGATGCACTCGTACGCGGCCAGCCGGTGGGCCGTGCTCTGGAAGCTGCGCGTGCCTTCGGCTATGCCATACCTGTTCTCGGCGTTCAAGGTTTCGGCCACAGCGAGTGTCGTCGGCGCGATCATCGGCGAGGCGCCGTCGTCGATACCCGACGGTCTCGGCGGCGCGATCATCAACTTCAACCAGTACTACGCTCTCGCGCCTCAGAGCCTCTGGGCGACGAACCTGATCGCCGCGCTGCTCGGGATCGGCTTTTTCCTCGTCGCCGTCGGAGTCGAGCGGATCGTCGTTCGTCGCGCGCCGGAGCATTTGGCATGAGCGATGCCGTGGTTTCCATCTCGGGGTTGAGCAAGACCTTCGCGAAGGCCGGAGTCACCGCGCTCGACGATATCTCGCTCGACGTCGGCAAGCGGGAGTTCGTCTCCCTCATCGGCCCGTCGGGCTGCGGCAAGTCGACGCTCCTGCGCATCGTCGGGGACATCGTCGAGCCGACCACCGGCTCCGTGCAGGTGAACGGGAAACCGGCTCGCCGCGCGCGACTCGACGGCGATTACGGGATCGTTTTCCAGGCACCGGTTCTCTACGACTGGCGGACGGTGGCGAAGAACATCGCGCTGCCGCTCGAGATGCTCGGCTGGGATCGTGCGAAGCGGACGGCTCGTGTTCAGGAGATGGTCGACCTGGTCGACCTCGTCGGTTTCGAGGGCCACCACCCATGGCAGCTTTCGGGCGGGATGCAGCAGCGGGTATCGATCGCACGCGCCTTCTCATTCTCGCCAGCGCTCCTGTTGATGGACGAGCCGTTCGGCGCCCTCGACGAGATGACGCGCGAGCGGCTCAACCTGGAGCTTCTGCGGCTGTGGTTGGAGACCGAGTCGACGGTGATCTTCGTCACGCACTCCATCTCGGAGGCCGTGTTCCTCTCGACGCGCGTCGCCGTGATGTCGGCTCGGCCCGGACGGATCAGCGCGGTCATTCCGGTCGACCTGCCGCAGCCGCGCACTGCGCTGACGCGCGAGGAGCCGCGGTTCTTCGAGCTCGTCACCGAGGTGCGCGAGGCACTTCACGCCGCCGGGGCAGACCTCGCGTGAGCACCTCCTACACCTGCGGCTCGGTCGCGGGGGAAACCATGTTTCACCCGCGTGCCCCCTTCTTCTTCTGCCAGACGAGGGAAACCTCGCAGGCTCCCCCGCACCCCCTTCCCCGCGCTCATACGCCAAGGGGCGGCCCATGAGCGCCGCCGTCTCGCGTCGCGCCCAGAGCTGGGCGCCGGCGATTCTCGTGTTCGCCTTCGGCCTTGTCGCGTGGCAATGGATCCTGCCCGACGTCGTGCACGTCCAGCGCTTCCTGCTGCCGCGCTTCTCGGCTGTGATGAGCACGTTCTGGACCGAGCGGAGCACGCTCTGGAGCGCGGGTTGGTTCACGTTCAAGGAGGCGATCGGCGGCTTCGTGCTCGGGAGCTCGACCGCGTTCCTCTCGGCGCTCGTCCTCGCACGCTGGAAGCCGCTCGGCCGGGCGCTGCTGCCCTACGCGATCGCAGCCAACGCGATCCCGATCATCGCCTTTGCACCGATCACGAACGCCTGGTTTGGACTGCTGAGCCCGTGGTCGAAGATCGTCATCGCCGCGGTGCTCTGCTTCTTCCCGGTTCTCGTGAACACGTTGCGCGGGCTTACCTCGGTACGCCCTGAGTCGCTCGAGCTAATGCGCTCCTACGCGGCGAGCGAGCGCGAGATCTTCCGCCGTGTGCGGATCCCGACCTGCCTCCCGTTTCTCTTTACGGCGCTGAAGGTGGCGTGCGTGCTGTCGATGATCGGCGCCGTTGTCGGCGACTACTTCGGCGGGTCGACCACAGCGCTCGGAGTCCAGATTCAGTCTTCGGTCGCCGTCTCGCAATACGAGACGGCATGGGCGGCGATCCTCGTTGCGAGCATTCTCGGGATCGCTCTCTACGGGTCAGTTGCCCTCGTGGAGCGGCTCGTGGGCGGATGGCACCCCTCGACGCGAGGGGGCGGAGAGTGAGACGATGGCGCGACAAAACTCTGGAGGGAGGAACCTGCATGAAGAATCGGCGTGTGATCGGTTTCGCGATCAGCGCGGCGGTCATCGCGTGCCTGGTCTTCGTCTCGCTCGGCGCCGCCGGGACGCACTCGAAGAAGGCGAGCATGACCAAGGTGACGTTGCAGCTGAAGTGGGTCACGCAGGCTCAGTTCGCCGGCTACTACGCGGCGAAGGCGAAGGGCTACTACGCGGCGGCGGGGCTCGACGTGAACCTCAAGTTGGGCGGCCCCGATGTCGTGCCCGAGCAGGTTGTCCTCGGCGGGCAGGCGGAGTTCGGCATCGACTGGCTTCCGAGCCTCCTCGCGAACCGCGACACCGGCAACGACCTCGTGAACATCGGTCAGGTCTTCACCCGGAGCGGCACGACCGAGGTGACGTTCAAGGACAAGGGGTACAAGTCGATCTGCGACCTGAAGGGTCACAAGTACGGCGTCTGGATCTTCGGGAACGAGTTCGAGCAAGAGGCTGCGCTGACGAAATGCGGTCTCGATCCGCACAAGGACGTGACGCTCGTCAAGCAGAATTTCGACATGGTCGCGTTCCTCAAGCGCCAGATCGACGCCGCCTCGGCGATGACCTACAACGAGCTCGCGCAGGTGCTGGAGAGCAAGAACCCGAAGACGGGCAAGCTCTACCAGCTGAGCGACCTGAAGGTCTTCAAGATGTCTGATCAGGGCACTGGCATGCTGCAGGATGCCGTGTTCGTCAAGGGCTCGTGGATCAAGAGCGCCGCGAACCAGGCGACAGCGGTGAAGTTCCTGACGGCGTCCTTCAAGGGCTGGGCGTACTGCCGCGACCATGTTGCGGAGTGCACCAAGATCGTCGTGTCGCAAGGGACGGCGCTGCCTGCCGGCCATCAGCTGTGGCAGATGAACGAGATCAACGCGCTGATCTGGCCGAACAAGCTCGGGATCGGAGTGATGGATCCTGCGTCGTTCAAGAGCACGGCGACGATCGCCAACAAGTTCGGCGTCATCAAGAAGCCGGCGACGGCAGCGGCGTACCGGTCTGACCTCGCCAAGAAGGCCGTTGCCGCGCTCGAGGTCCAGGGCGTGGATGTCTACGGCAAGGGCTTCAAGAAGTCGGTCGTCACGCTGAAAGCGGGCGGAAAATAACCGCGTAGGGGCGAGGCTTGCCTCGCCCTCGTGCGACAACGTGGCTCCGGGGCGCGAAGATCCGCCCCGGAGCCATCGGGTCGAGAGGAGGCCATCGTGTCGGTGCTGATCAAGGGCGGCAGGATCGTGACCGCCGCCGACGATGTCGTCGGTGACGTGTTTGTCGAGGGCGAGCAGATCGCGTTGATCGGGACCTCACTCGACGTGGCTGCTGATCGCGTACTCGACGCGAGCGGCAAGTACGTGCTGCCCGGCTGCGTCGACCCGCACACCCATCTGGACATGCCCTTCGGGGGCACGGTCACCGTTGACGACGTCACCTCCGGCCAGACTGCTGCAGCATTCGGTGGCACGACGTGCCACGTCGATTTCTGCATCCAGTCCCGGGGCCAGTCTTTCGGCGCTGCGCTCGCTGCGTGGCACGGGAAACGGGACGGCAAGGCGATCATCGACAACGGCTACCACATGGCCGTAACCGACCTGCACGACGGCGGGACGCTCGAGGAACTCGCGTCGCTCCCGGAACAGGGCGTCACCTCGTACAAGCTCTTCATGGCCTACAAGGGCGCGCTGATGGTCGACGACGAGACCCTGTTCAAGACGATGGAGGTCGCAGCGAAGACGGGCGCGCTCGTGATCGTGCACGCCGAGAACGGCGATGCGATCGACGTCCTCGTGAAGCAGGCTCTGGCTGCGGGAAACACCGCGCCGCACTTCCACGCTCTGACACGTCCGCCTGAGCTCGAGGGCGAGGCGACGAACCGCGCGATCCAGCTCGCGCGCGTCGCGGGCTGTCCGCTCTATGTCGTCCACGTCTCGTGCGAGGACGCCGTGCACCCGATCGCGGTGGCACGCGAGAAGGGCTGGGACGTGTGGGGCGAGACGTGCACGCAGTACTTCTTCGTCGACTACACGTTCCTCGAGCGGCCCGAGTTCGAGGGCGCGAAGTACGTCTACACGCCGCCGCCGCGGGCGAAGGCGAACCAGGATGTCTTGTGGAACGCCGTGCGCACGGACGTGCTGTCGGCGATCTCGACCGACCATTGCGCGTTCCTCTGGGACGGGCAGAAGTCGATGGGCAAGGACGACTTCTCGAAGATCCCGAACGGTGGCCCGGGCCTCGAGGACCGCCTGCGCATGATCCACCACTTCGGCGTCGGCGAGGGTCGGATCACGCTGAACCGGATGGTCGACTTGCTGGCGACGACGCCGGCGAAGCTCTTCGGCCTCTACCCGCGGAAGGGCACGATCGCAGTTGGCGCCGATGCCGACATCGTGATCTTCGACCCGGCGAAGCGGACGACGATCTCAGCGGCGACCCAGCACTCCAAGTCGGATTACAACCTCTACGAAGGCACCGAGGTCATGGGTGACGTAGAGACGACGCTAGTCCGTGGCACGGTGGTCGTCGAAGGCGGCGAGCTGAAGGTCGAGCCAGGCTTCGGCCAGTACGTCGCGAGAGCCCGCTTCGGCGAGCAGCTTCGCCCGGCAGCGACGGCGTAGCTTGCGGGGCCGTGATGTGGCTCCCGCTTGGTCGTCGTAACCATGCTGAGCTTCGGCGCGAGGTTGAGAATCGGTGACCCGCTCTGCACCTGATACACGTCGCTTATCGTCTGTTCGACGACGGCAGGGTCATCGCTGCGATCGTCGTCGGCCTGCTCGTGAGCATCCTCGTAGGCCGGCTCGTAGATCGCCGCGTGAGAGCTCCTCAGAGGTACGTCATCTTCACGCTGTTCTCGGCGTTCCTGGTTGCGGTGGCGATGCTGCAGGTCGGCCGTGCCGGCGGTGGTGTACTCGACCGCAACCCCCTCGCGCACATCTCGTTTGACAGGATTTCGACCTGCGCTGTGGTCGGAGACGGCCATCTGCTCAGGTGGGACGATGAGGCCAAGCTGAACGTTCTGTTGTACGTCCCGCTCGGAGTGTTCGCGACGCTCGCAGTCCGACGACCCGCCGGGGCGCTCGTGTGCATCGCCATGTTCGCCGCTGTGATGGAAGCGGTTCAGACCCTGGTCGATGCCGGTGTCTGCACGGCATTGGACATCGGCCACAACGTCGTTGGCGCGGCGATCGGCGTCGGAGCGACCGTCGCCGTGCAACAGACGGTGCGACGCTTCCGAGCCTATCGACCCGCTTCCGGCAGCTGATCACCCTCGGCTGATTCCCGCGCCGCCCCCTCCGCCGGCTTCTACCGCTAGTCCGGCGGCTCGTGCTCTGCGAGCCAAGCCTTGGCTAGGCGCTTGTGAGCACGGGTGAGCCACGCCTCGGCGACGAGGTCGGCGAGTTCGTCGCGGTCGAGTCGAGCAAGCTCGGGGATTCGCATCAGCACTGCGCGGTAGCCCTTCCAGTGCGGTGTCGTGAAGTAGATGCCGCGGTCGTCGGAGAGGAGGATCTCTTTGTCTTCGAGGTCGGCGACATGGAAGACGAGGACGTCGTCCAGCCGTTCGCCGGTCTCGGCGTCCACTGCATCCGGGCGCTGGCTGCGGTGCCAGGCGAACGTCTTGCCGTGGACCTGGTACGACGGGCGTCCCTCGTCGACCGCTTTCGTCGTCTCGGGCATCGCGAGGGCGAGCTCGTCGAGGTCGCGCATCGTCGCCATCGACTCACTCTGACACGTTCGTTCAGCCGAGTGCTTCGACCAAGGCGTCGCCCAGTCTCGGGTAGAGGAAGGCCGCCGGATCGAGCTTCTCGGACACCGCGTGCTGCCCACCTAGGACGATCTCGGACTGCTCGCCCAACGCGAGGCGGAGCGCCCAGGACGGTGTCGGCAGGAGCGACGGTCGATGGAGCACGTGGCCGAGTTCCTTCGCAAGCTCGTCCTGACGAATCGCCTGCGGCCCAACGAGGTTGATCGGCCCGGCGAGCGAAGGGTCGGAGATCGCCTGGGCATAGACCCGGACAACGTCGTCGAGATGAATCCACGGGAACCACTGCTTGCCCGAACCGACACGGCCGCCGGCGAAGAGGCGGAACGGGAGCGCCAGAAGCTTGAGCGTCAGCGCCTCGGACGCGAGCACCACGCCGGTGCGCATAAGAGCAACCCGCAGCCCATATGCCTCGGCCGCCAGAGCCGCCGTTTCCCACTCCCGGCACACGGATGCCAGGAAGTCCGTTCCCGGCTTCGCGTTCTCGGTCACGACCTCGTCGCCGGCGTCTCCGGCGTAGCCGATCCCGGAGGCGTTCACGAGCACACGCGGACGTGCGTCGGGCGAAAGGCGCCCCACACCGTCGATGAGCGCGGCGGTCGAGTCGACCCGGCTCCGCAGGATCTGGCGCTTTCTGCTGTCGGTCCAGCGGCGCCCGCCGATCGTCGCGCCGGCCAGGTTCACGATTGCGTCGACACCGAGCAGGTCTGCCTCGTCGGCGCGCTGGCCGTCCCAGTGAAGCGCATCAGCGCCCTCGACATCCGAGGCCGTGCCGCGCGTCAGCACTGCCACGTCGTGCCCCTCGTCGATCAGCGCCGGCACGAGAGCCCGCCCGATCAACCCGGTTCCACCAGCGAGAACGATCTTCATCGTCATGTACCTCCGCTAGACTTAGTCAGTCGATTAAAGCATATGACTAAGACTCAGCAGACGCGCGACACCATCGTGGTTGCCGCCCTCGAAACTCTCCAGACGGAGGGCTTTGCGGGGGCGACATCGCGCGCCATCGCGCGCCGAGGCGGCTTCAATCAGGCGCTGGTCTTCTACTACTTCGGCAGCCTCGACAACCTGTTGCTCGCCGCGCTCGAGCAGACGAGCGCCGAGCGGCTCGCCCGCTATCGCGAGGCGCTCGACGGTGCCGCCACGATCGGGGAGATCCTTGAGCGGACCAAGGCACTCAACCTCGAAGATCGGGAGTCGGGCCACGTTGTCGTACTTGCGCAGCTCATCGCCGGATGTCTCACGCGGCCGGCCCTCGCGGCTCGCGTCATCGAAGGAGTCGAGCCGTGGCGCGAGTTCACGGAATCGACGATCGAGCGCCTCGTTCGTGGAACCGCCCTCGAGTCGGCCGTTCCGACGACCGAGCTCGCGGACGCGCTCGTGACGTACTACCTCGGCGCGAACCTGCTCTCCGCGCTCGATGGGAACGCAGCGGGGCCGCAGGCGCTCCTCGCACGGATCTCGGCTGCCGAACCGCTGCTGGCCGCGTTGCTCGCACCAGCCTCCTAGCCACGCCGTCTTGCGACAAACGGGGTTGAGGTATCGCCGCGCCAGGCCGATGAGAGTGGGCGATGCGGTGATGAACGCCCCTGTAAACCCGACCGAACCTTGCGGTCCTGTCGTGACGGATTACGATCACGAGCTCGACCGTGGCTACGCGATCCTGAGCGAGCGGCCGTTCGACGCGCTCGAGCTTGCGCGCGCAGCGAGTGATTCGGCGGCGAAAACGTCTGATTTCCGTCTGCTCGGCCGCGCCCTGGCGCTCGAAGCGCGCGTCGCGACGCGGCGAGGCGATCTCGACGCGGCTCTCGCCGCATTGCTGCAGGCTGAGCCGTTGCTCGCCTCGTGCACCGCGCCGGACCTTCTCGCCGAGGTCGCCGTGGCGCATGCCCGGCTCGCGTTCTACTCGGGCGGCTATCGGGACGCGCTCGAGCGGATCGAGGAGGCGATCGCGATCGCCGACCGCTACGAGCTGCATCGTGTTCGGCTGGATGCTCGCAACCATCTTTCGCTGATCCTCGGCAACATGGAGGTCGCCTCCGGGCTCGACGCGGCGCGTGAGGTCGTTGCTCTTGCGGTCGAGTTGGGATGTTCCTATGACGAGGTCAGCGGCCGGAACGACGTCGCCTACACGCTGTACGAGCGCGGCGAGCTGGCCGAGGCGGCGACCGAGATCGAGATCGCCGTCGTTGTCGCCGAGCCGCTTGGGGAGGATGCGCGATATCCACTCGCGTATTCGCTCGGAACCCGCGCGGACATCCGGCTTGCGACCGGTGACGCCGCGGCGGCGCTCGCCGACGTCGACGAGGTTCTTCGCCTGCTCGAGGTCGGAGACGATCCCGATCCCTACCTGCACGGCGTCACTTACGAGGTTCGCATGCGCTGCCTCGTCGGCCTCGGCCGCGTCGAGGAGGCAATAGCCGCAGGGCAGCGCGGGCTCGATCTGTCGAACCATGCGCCGCCGTTCGTCCGCGGCTTGCTGCTTCGTTCGCTCGCGGACGTTCTGCGGGGCGCGGGCGACCACAAGGCGGCCTACGCGGCGCTCGCCGAGGGATTCGTCCTGGAGCGGGCCGTTATCGAGCAGCGGGCAAGCCACCGGCTCGCGCTACAGCAGGCGAGCCTGGAGGTCGCGGCCGCACGACGTGAGGCGAATGTGCTCGCAGCGAAAAACAGCGAGCTCGAGGAGCTCGTCCGCGAGCTGAACGCGACGAAGTTCGAGCTGGAGGAGCGGATGGGCCAGCTCGAGGAACTTCGCGACCAGTTGCGGGAACAGGCTGACCGTGACTGGCTGACCGGACTCAGGAACCGCCGCTGGCTCGCGCGCGAGCTTCCGGCGATCATCGGCCCGGCCCGACGCGGGACGGACAGCGTTGCGGTCGCCTTGGTCGATCTCGATCACTTCAAGTCGGTGAACGACAGGTTCGGCCACGAGGCCGGCGATCGCGTTCTCTGCGCGGTCGCGGATCTGCTCACGCGATGCGTCCGCGACGGCGATGTGGTCGTTCGCTCGGGTGGCGAGGAGTTCGTGGTCGTCATGCCGGCGACGAGCAGAGACGAGGCGTTGGGTTGCTGCGAGCGCCTACGGCGCGCGTTGCGCGAACGGCCGTGGCCCGAGCTCGACGGCGAGCTGTCGCTGACGCTCTCGGCCGGGGTGGTCTGCGCAAACGAGCCTGCGGAGTCGGACGATCTTCTCGCGCTCGCCGATGCTCGCCTGTATGAGGCGAAGGCGTTGGGCCGCGACCGGATCGCCGCCTGAGCGAGACCGTTCGGCGTGATCGTTTGGTAGGGGCCGCTCCTCGTTAGGATCCGCGCCAGAGATCAGAACGAGGAGGAGTCGCAAATGGCCACGATCGAGACCAACCCGAATCTGGGTGCCCCAAACTTGGGCGCGCAGATCGTCGCAGACGCCAAGGAGCACGTTCTCTACTCGTGGTCGGTGCAAAACGCGATCAACCCGATTGCCGTTGCCGGCGCCGAAGGCCGGTACTTCTGGGACTACGACGGGAAGCGCTACCTCGACTTCGCGTCTCAGCTCGTCAACGTCTCGATCGGGCATCAGCACCCGAAGATCATCCAGGCGATCAAGGATCAAGCCGATCAGCTCTGCACGATTGGTCCGCCAATGGCGAGCGAGTCACGCTCGCGCCTCGGCCGGCTGCTAGCCGAAGTGACGCCCGGCGACCTCTCGGTCTCGTTCTTCACGAACGGCGGCGCCGAGGCGAACGAAAACGCCGTGAAGCTCGCGCGAATGGTCACAGGCCGTCACAAGATCATCGCGCGTTACCGCTCGTACCACGGCGCGACGAACGCCGCGGTCACGTTGACCGGCGATCCGCGGCGCTGGCCGGTCGAGCCGGGTATGCCCGGCGTCGTGCGCATGTTCGACCCGTACACCTATCGCTGTCCGGCAGGTCATCCCGATCCATGCCCGGTGTGTTCCGGCGGGCCGCACTTGGAGGAGATCCTGCAGTACGAGGGTGCTCATACCGTCGCCGCGGTGATGCTTGAGACCGTGACCGGAACGAACGGGATCATCTATCCGCCCGACGGCTACCTGAAGTCGATCCGCGAGGTCTGCGATCGCCACGGGATTCTGCTGATCCTCGACGAGGTGATGGCCGGCTTCGGTCGCACCGGCAAGTGGTTCGCCTGCGACCACTGGGACGTCGTGCCCGACATCCTCTGCGTCGCGAAGGGGATCAACTCGGGGTACGTCCCGCTCGGGGCGATGATCGCGCGCGGCGAGATCGTCGACCAGATTCGCGACCGCTTCTTCCCCGGCGGGCTCACGTACGCAGGCCATCCGTTGGCGTGTGCGTCCGCCGTCGCGTCGATCGAGGCGTTCCGGGAGGAAGGGATCGTCGAGAACGCGGCGGCGATGGGCGACTACTTTGCCGAGGCGCTCGGAGCGCTGCAAACGCGACACCCGTCGATCGGCGAGGTGCGCGGGAAAGGCTGCTTCTTCGGGCTTGAGCTCGTCAAGAATCGTGAGACGCGCGAGATGCTCGTCCCGTTCAACGGCGGCGGTGAGGCGGCGGCGCCGGTTGCGAGGATGGCGAAGGCAGCGCTCGAGCGAGGTCTCTACTTGATGACGCACTGGAACGTCGTGATGGTCGTGCCGCCGCTGACAGTGACGCGCGAGGAAGCCGAGGAGGGGATTGCCGTCCTCGACGACGTGCTGTCGATCGCGGACGAGTACTACGAGGCCTAGAGGAACGCTTTGATCGCCCCGGCGGTCTCCTCGAAGGCATCGAGCAGCACTGTGTGGCCGCCGTCGACCGTCACCACCTGCAGGAGATCTCCGAGCGCCGCCCGGTGCGCGTCCAGCAGTTGCTCGTACGAGAGATACGAATGCGCGCCCAGGACGAGCAATGTCGGGACGCGCAGCGACTCGAACGGCGGCGGCGGCTTCGCCGTGTCGCTGTAGGCGGCGATGACGGCCGACTGGCAGTAGCGGTAGCGCCACAGGCCGTCGGCATCCTGGACGAGGTGCGACTCGAGTTCGGCCTCGAGCACTGCCCGCTCGGTGGAGTAGAGGGAGCTCTCCTCGTAGCGTCGTTCGATTCCCTCGGCAAACGAGGTGTACACGCGCTCGGCCCGCGTATTCTCGGCCGCGAAGAGCGCCACCTGCGGCGGCAGGCCGATTGCTGGGTCGAGCAGGACGAGCTTGGTCGCAAACGCGGCTCGCGCGCGGCGAGCTCGGCCGCGACGCGAGCTCCGAACGAATGCCCGATGCAAATCGCCGGTTCCCGACCGACCGCCGCGAAGCTCGCCTCGACGTGCGCATCGAGCGACCATGGCGGCTCGCGGCGGGAGTCTCCGTGTCCGAGGAGATCTGGCGCCAGAACATGGAAGCGCGGAGCAAGCTGCTCGGCAAGGCGTGCGAAGTGCCGCCCGTGGCCGGTCACGCCGTGGAGGCAGACGACCTGCGGCAGGCTTGGATCGCCCCACCTGTGGAGGGCGAGGCTCATTAGCCCGAGCCGAGCGCGTCGAGCGATCCGGGCACGAGCTCGTCGCGTCTCTCACCGGTCTCACTCACGAGCGACCAGATCACGGTGCCGGCCTTGTCGATCAGGAATGTCCCGCGCCGCGACGCTCCGGTCTCCTCGTCGAACACGCCGTAGGCGCGCGCGGCGGCGCCGTGCGACCAGAAGTCGGAGGCGAATGTGAAGTCTGCGGCCAGCTCCTTCTTCCACGCCTGCCTTGCGGCCGAGGTGTCGCAGGAGACGAACACGAGCTCGGTCTCGGCGTCGCGGAACGATTCGAGATTTGCCTGCAAATCGAGTGCCTCCTCGGTGCACACCGGCGTCCATGCATACGGATGGAAGACCAGCAGCACGTTGCTCCGGCCGCGGAAGTCGGAGAGGCGGACGCGCTCCGGCCATGTGACTTCGAGGTCGAAGTCCGGAGCCGGATCGCCGATCTGTAACGCCACGCGGCGATCCTAGCCCGACGGCTCGACCGGGCCGTCCGCTTCCTCGCCGTTGCCCGACGGCGTGTAGTAGCGGCGGCCACGGAGCTCCTCGGGCAAGTACTCGAGCTCGAAGCCGGCCGCGTCGTCGTGCGGGTAGACGTAGCCCTCGCCGTGCCCGCGGGCCGCCGCGCCGCGGTAGCTGCTGCTCCGCAACATCGGGGGCGGTTGCGCGTTGCCGTGCTCGCGGACGTCCTTGCGCGCAGTCCAGATCGCGACCGCCGATGCGTTCGACTTCGGCGCGCGCGCCAGGTAGATCGCGGCCTGAGCCAGGTTGAGCTGCGCCTCCGGCAGCCCGACGTGCTCTACCGCCTGCGCGGCAGCGACGGCGACGACGAGGGCCTGTGGATCGGCGTTGCCGACGTCCTCAGAGGCGAGGATCACCATCCGCCGCGCGATGAAGCGTGCGTCCTCACCTCCTTCGAGCATGGCGGCGAGGTAGTAGACGCTCGCGTCGGCATCTCCGCCGCGCATCGACTTGATGAACGCCGAGGCGAAGTCGTAGTGCTGGTCGTCGGCGCGGTCGTAGCGGAGAGGGCGCTTGCGCGCCGCATCCGCGACGTGACGTGCTTCGAGCGGGACGCCTTCCGCAGCGGCCGTCTGCGTCACGAGCTCGAGCGTCGCGAGCGCGCTCCGTGCGTCGCCACCGGCTCGCCGCACGATCAGCTCCGCGACAGCGGGCGGCACGTCGACCTCGAGCACGCTTGCGCCGCGTTCCACGACTGCCGCGACCTCGTCGTCGGAGAGCGACTCGAGCTCGATCACCGTGCAGCGCGACAGGAGCGCCGCGTTCACCTCGAAGTACGGGTTCTCGGTCGTCGCGCCGATCAGCGTCAGTAGGCCGCTCTCGACCCCCGGCAGAAGCGCGTCCTGCTGCGCCTTGTTGAAGCGGTGGATCTCGTCGAGGAACAGGATCGTGCGCGTGCCGTTGCCCCCGAGGCGGTCGCGCGCCCGCTGGAGAACTCCGCGGACGTCGTCGACCCGGGCCGAGACCGCGGAGAGCTCCTCGAACTCGGCTCCCGTCGTCTCCGCGATGATCCGGGCGAGCGTCGTCTTCCCGACACCGGGCGGCCCGTGGAGGATCATCGACGGCGGGCGGTCGCCTTCGATCGCGAGACGGAGTGCCGATCCGGCACCGAGGACGTGCTTCTGACCGACCAACTCGTCGAAGGAGCGCGGCCGCATGCGCTGCGGCAGCGGTGCCGTTTCGTCCTGCCGCGTGCGCGCTGCGTCGGCAAAGAGGTCTCCCATGGCTCGGAGTATGCTCCCTGGCATGTCACCGGAGACGCCGCAGGAGACGCCCGACCTGACGCAGGGGGGGACCTGGGAGCCGCCGCTCAACCGGCCGGTTCTAGCCGGTGAGGCGCGCAGCGACTACGAGCGCTACCTCAATACCGAGGAACTGCTCGCGTTGCAGAAAGGGCCCGATGAGTGGGTCCATCGCGACGAGTTGCTGTTCCAGGTCGTCCATCAGTCCTCTGAGCTGTGGCTGAAGCTTTCCTGGAACGACACGGCTGCTGCTGCGGGGCTTGTTGGCGAAGCGGACATCTCGGGCGCGCTACGCCTCTTGCGCCGGGCGAGCATGTGCCTCCGGTTCATCACCGGGCAGCTCGACATGCTCGAGCAGATGTCGCCGTGGGAGTACCAGGAGATCCGCAAGGTGCTCGGCCACGGCAGCGGTTTCGATTCGCCCGGCGTGAAGGAGTTGCGCCCCGCGATGGCGCGGCTCGGCGAGGCGTTTCACGCGGCGCGCGAGCAGGCGGGTCTCACGTTGCTCGACCTCTACGTGCACGGGCGGGAGCACGAGCAGCTGTACCAGCTCGCGGAGGCGCTGATGGAGTTGGACGAATGGCTCCAGACCTGGCGGATCCGGCACTACCGCGTCGTTGCGCGCGTAATCGGGGACCGCGTGGTCGGGACGCAGGGGACGCCGGTCGAGGTTCTCGGGCGGCTGATCCACCGCGTCGAGTATCCGGAGCTCTGGGCTGTCCGCAACGAGCTGACTGCGCTCTCTCAATCCACGACGTGAGTCTCCGCGAGGAGGCCACCGAGCTCCTCCAGGGGCTTTTGCGGCTGAACACCGTCAATCCGCCGGGGAACGAGACGATCGCGGCCGAGCTGCTGCGCGAATACCTCGCCGCCTACGACATCCCCTGTGAGTTCTACGCGCGCGTCCCCGAGCGGGCGAATCTCGTAGCTCGGCTTCCGGGCGGCGACGGCCCGTCTCTCGCTCTCCTTTGCCACACGGACACGGTGCGTGCCGACGCCAGCGAGTGGCAGCGCGACCCGTGGTCGGGCGATCTCGTCGACGGCGAGATTTGGGGCCGCGGTGCACTCGACATGAAGGGCCACGTTGCTGCTAGTGCCGTGGCGTTTGCGTCTCTCTGGCGCGAGGGGTTTCGTCCGCCCGGCGACCTCCTCTTCATCGCTGTGGCGGACGAGGAGGTCGGCGACTTCTACGGCCTCGAGTGGCTTGTCCAGACCCACCCGGATGCTGTTCGCGCGGACTACTCCCTCAACGAGGGTGGGGGTGAGCGGGTTGAGCTCGGGGGCCGGCCGTTCTACCTCTGCTCCTGTGCCGAGAAGATGAGCGCCCCGTTCGTGCTGCGCGTTCTCGGCCGGAGTGGGCACGCCGCGCTTCCGGGGATCGCCGACAACGCGCTCGTGCGGGCCGCTCGGGCGATTCAGGCGCTTGCCGATCTCTCCCCACCGGCTGTGGTGATCCCGGAGGTGAAGCGGTTCCTCGAGCTCGTTCTCGGCGAGGTGCCGGACGCAGGAGATGTGCTCGCTCGCTCGCGCGTAGTCGATCCGCTGACCGTGGAGCTCGTCGAGCCGCTGCTCTCCTTCACGCTCTCGCCGACGCTGATCGAGGCGTCGAAGCAGAGGAACGTGATCCCGGCAGTCTGCGAGGTCACTGTCGAGTGCCGGCTGCTGCCCGGCGACGGGACGGCCGATGTCGAGCCCGTTGTGCGTTCGGCGCTCGCCGCCGCCGGGATCAGTGTCTCGCAGTACGAGATCCACTGGATCGAGACGACCGGGGGAACACGGTCTCCGCTCGGCACGCCGCTGTGGGATGCGATCGAGGGGTTCGTCGAGGAGATCGAGCCGGAGGCGCGGCTCGCGCCGATCTGCGGCACGGGCTTCACGGACAGCCACTGGCTGCGCGAGGCGTTCGGCACCGTCGCTTACGGTTTCTTCCCGATGCGGACGATGGATTCCGACCTGGCCGCGCGACTCGCGCATTCGGCTGACGAGCGCATTCATGTCGACGACCTGCTGCTGGGCGTCGATGCGTTCCGACACGTCGCGCAGGCGCTCGTCTGAGATCCATGCTCGAGCTGCAAGCGGCAGAAGGTGCGTTCACGGCGATCGAAGGCTGGCTCCGCGAGCACGGGTTCTTCAGGCCCGGCGGAGAGGATCTCGTCGCCGATCTCTACCTCGGCTACGGGCTGTCCGAAACGATCCGGCGCGGCTCGAGTCCGCCGCCTGCCGAGCCCTGTCCGCTGCCGCTTGCTGCTGTGTCCGTGAGGGACGCGGCCGAGGTGCAGGCAGCGCCGTTTGTGGTCGGCCCGTGGGAGCGCACGTGGACGACGGCCGAGTATGCGGGAGCGGTCGAGTCGGTCCGCGTGGCGATTGCCAGAGGCGACGTCTATCAGGTCAACCTTGTGCAGCACCTCTCCGCCCCGTTCGAGGGCGAGCCGGCGTCGCTTGCGGCGTTGCTGGCACCGCTCCGTCCGCGTATGTCGCGACCGCTGGCCGGTGACGGCTGGACGATCGTCTCTGCATCGCCCGAGCTCTTCCTCTCGCGTCGTGGGAAGGTGGTGCGGACGATGCCGATCAAGGGGACACGTCCGGCCGGCGCAGTGGCCGATCTCGTCGCGTCGTCGAAGGACGCGGCCGAGCACGTGATGATCGTCGATCTCGAACGAAACGATCTTTCGCGGGTATGCGAGCCGGGGAGCGTACGCTGGCCGACGTTGATGAGTCCCGCTGAGATGGCCGGCGTCGAGCATCTCGTGTCCACGGTCGAAGGCACGCTGCGCGAGGAGGTCGGTCTCGCCGAGCTGCTTGCCGCGACGTTCCCAGGCGGTTCGGTGACCGGCGCACCGAAGATCGCAGCAGTCGATCTGATCGCCGAGCTCGAGCCGGTCGGGCGCGGAGCGTCGATGGGTGCCCTCGGCTGGATCCGGGGCAACGGCGATCTCGAGCTGGCGCTGACGATCCGCACGTTCGCGGTCGCCGAGGAGAGGATCCACTTCTGGGTCGGCGGTGGCGTCGTCTGGGACTCGGACGCTGTCGACGAGGTCGAGGAGTCGTGGACGAAGGCCGCGCCGATCCTCAGCGCGATCGGCGCGCCGCTACCGGATGCCGTCATGCATGAGGCACCCAGATGACGCCCCTCGCACTGGCAGTTCTCGGCCGCGGCCTCGTCGATCCGACCGAGCCCGCTGTGCGCGCCGACGACGAGGCGTTGACCCGCGGCCGTGCGGTGTTCGAGACGCTGCGGGTGTACGACGGGAAGCCGTTCCGTCTGCGCGAGCATCTCCTCCGGCTGGCGAGCTCGGCGGCGCACGTCGGCCTCGCCCCGCCGCCGCTCGACGAGTTTGAGCAGCTGGCCGGAACCGCACTCGCCGCCGCTGCCGCCGCCGTGCCCGACGCCACCTTGCGGCTGTACTGGACACCCGGCCCGCCGACCGCCGCCCCGACTGGACTCGTTCTCATCGGCTCGATTCCCGATTGGATCGAGCCGGCGCGCGGCAGAGGCCAGAAGCTGGTATCGCTTTTCCATCCGCGCCGATCCGTCCCGTGGCTCCTGCCGGCCACGAAGTCGACGAGCTACGCCGTGAACATGGCCGCCGAAGCCGAGGCCAAGCGGCGTGGCGCCGACGATGCCGTCTTCGTCGACGCGGACGGCATCGTGCTGGAAGGGCCGGTGACGAACATCTGGTGGCGTCGCGGCCAGACGCTCCACACCCCGTCGGTCGAGCTCGGGATCCTGGCCGGTGAGACACGCGCCGCGCTCTTCGGGCTGGCGGCCGGCTGCGGCTACACAGTCGAGGAGGGCATGTACCCGCTGGCTGCGATGGCGGACGCGGACGAGGTCTTCACATCGTCCTCGGTCAGGGAAGTGATGCCAGTGGTCGAGCTAGACGGCCACCGCATCGGGAGAGGCGCCGCAGCGGCCGGGCTCCAGGCGGCGCTGCGCTCGCTCGCTACGCTCTAGGGCATGGAGAAGGTTCGCCTTGGCGGTATGGCGCTTGCAAACGGCGTCCTCGTCCACGGTCCCACCGCCTGGGGCTGCGCCGTCCGGCTCGATGACGGCACGGTGCGCATCGCCTCCGGCCGCAAGCGCCGGCTCGCGCCGCACATCCAGACGCCGTTCGTTCGGGGCCCGTTGCGTCTCGCCGAGGCGCTCGTGCTTCTGCCTGACGTTCGCCGCCGGTTGCCCGAGGCGCAGATGCCGTTCCAGCGGCCGGCTGTTCTCACCACGATGGTTGCCGCCTCGCTGATCGGTGGTGCAGCCCGCCGCTCACGTCTGTCGGCCGGCTTCCGCGAGCTGGTCGCCGGAGTCGCGACGCTCGCACCAGCCTTCGTCGCCCTTCGCGGAGCCGAACTTGCGTCGTACCACGGTGCCGAGCACATCTCGATCGGGACGTATGAGCAAGACGGCAAACCGGCGACCAAGGAGCACGATCGCTGCGGCTCGCACCTCGTCGGCCCGTTGCTGCTTACGACCGCAGCAGCTAGCGCTCTCTCCGCCGGCGTGCCGAGGCGGGCTAGACCGGCCGCACGCCTCGTGGCGACGCTCGGTGCCGTCGGCGCGTCGGTCGAGCTGTTCGGCTGGATGACACGCAACCCGGACAAGTCTCTCGCCCGAGCCCTTGCCCGCCCGGGCCACGAGCTGCAGTCGCGCGTTTCCACGGCGGAGCCGAGCCCGGAGCAGCTCCACGTAGCCGAGGCCGCGCTCGCCGCGTGCCTGGAGCTCGAAGAAGCTCCATGACCCAGACGCACGTCACCCGCACGCGCCTGCCGGCGGAGATCTTCGATCTGCCGGTCGAGAAGATGCGCGAGGGCTACTACACCGACGCCTACTTCAACCACACGAGATCGGCGCTCCTCGCCGACGGCCGGCATCCACGCGTCGTGATGCAGGTCTTCCAGCGCAGGAACGCGATCCTCGGCGGGATGGACGAGGCGCTCGCGATCCTGGAGCTCTGTTCACACGGCTGGGACGAGCTGACGGTGCACGCGCTGCACGACGGCGACCGGATCGAGCCGTGGGAGACCGTCCTCACGATCGAGGGCGACTACACGCTCTTCGCCCATCTCGAAACGGTGTACCTCGGCACGCTTGCTCGCCGGACGCTGATCACGACGAACGTCGCGCGCGTCCTTGAAGCGGCGAACGGGAAGCCGATCATCTTCATGCCGGCGCGCCACGACCATCATCGCGTCCAGACGGGCGACGGCTACGCAGCCTACGTCGCCGGCGCGATGATCGGCGCCGAGGTCGGAGTCACCTCCGACGCGCAGGCGTCGTGGTGGGGAGGTCGCGGGGTCGGAACCGTTCCACACGCGCTGATCGCCGCGTATGGCGGCAACACGGTGCTCGCTGCGACCAAGTTCGCCGAATGGGCACAGGAGAACTTCAACATCACGGTCCTCGTCGACTTCGAGAACGACTCCGTGCAAACCGCGCTCGACGTCGCGCGAGCGCTCGGGCCGCGGTTGTGGGGAGTGCGGCTCGACACCTCCGGCCAGCTCGTCGACCGGTCGCTCTGGGGCGAGCTCGGCGACTTCGATCCGCGCGGCGTGAACGAGAGGCTCGTGCGCCGCGTGCGTCAGGCGCTCGACGAGGACGGTTTCGAGCGTGTCCGCATCGTCGCGTCCGGTGGTTTCACCGTCGAGAAGATCGAGGCCTTTGAACGGCTCGGCGTGCCGGTCGACGCCTATGGCGTGGGCTCGTCGCTGATCCGGGGCGAGAACGACTTCACTGCCGACATCGTCCTCGCCGACGGCCGTCCGGTCGGGAAGGTCGGCCGCTCGTTCCGCCCGAACCCGAGGCTGGAGCGTGTCCGCTAACCCCATTCTCTGGGACGTCGACACGCAGGTCGACTTCATGGAGCCGGCCGGCAAGCTCTACGTGCCGGGTGCCGCTGAGCGGCGTGGTGAGATGGCCCGTCTCGTGCAGGCAGCACGGGAAGCCGGAATCGTCCACGTCGCCTCCGCCGACGACCATCTCGCAAGCGACGCCGAGATCTCGGATCAGCCGGACTTCGTCACCACGTTCCCGCCCCACTGCATCCGCGGCACGCGCGGCGCGGAGAAGATCCCTGAGACGGCACAGCTCGATCCGCAGGTGCTCGAGCCGGGCAGCGCGGCGACGTTCGCGCCGGGCGCAACCGAATTCCTCCTGCTGAAGCAGTCGACGGACGAGTTCACGAACCCGAACGCCGCGGCGCTGCTCGACCACCTCGAACCCGTGGAGGTGATCGTGTTCGGCGTCGCCACAGACGTCTGCGACCACCAGGCGATCACAGGAATGCGAGACCGTGGCTGGAACGTCGCGTTCGTCGAGGACGCCGCGAGCGGCCTGTCCGACGAACGTGTCGCCGCGTGCACCGCGGAGTGGCGCGAGCGTGGCGTGCGTTTCACGACGACCGCCGAGGTCGTGGAGGAGCTGCGCGCGCTTGTCAAGGGTTGAATCCAGCCTGTAAGCGGTCATAGTGAGTTCGCGTGGTTACGTTCCCCCACAGCTCCGGCGACATCGGCCCCTTTCTGCTCACGTGGCTGCCGATACTCCTCTTCATAGTCATCATCGCCTTGCTCGTCCGCACGGCGGGGAGCATGCCGCGGATCAAGCCCGCGCCGGTTCACAAGGCGACGAACGAGTCGGTGTCATGGAGTGACGTGGCTGGGCTCGAGGAGGCGAAGGACGAGCTGAAGGAAGTGGTCGAGTTTCTGACCGACCGCAAGAGATTCGAGCAGCTCGGTGCAAGGATCCCCAAAGGGGTGCTGCTCTATGGTCCGCCGGGCACGGGGAAGACGCTGCTCGCGAAGGCTGTGGCCAGCGAGTCTGGCGCGAACTTCTACTCCGCGAGCGCTTCGTCGTTCGTCGAGATGTTCGCCGGACTCGGTGCTGCCCGAATAAGGAAGCTCTTCGACGAGGCACGCAAGAACGCACCCGCCATCGTCTTCATCGACGAACTCGATGCCGCGGGATCGACTCGCACCGGGGGCGGCGGCTACAACCGCGAACACGACCAGACGCTGAACCAGCTCCTGGTCGAGCTCGATGGCTTTGCCGACCGCACTGACGTGATTGTGATGGGCGCGTCCAACCGACTTCACGATCTCGATCCCGCGCTTCTCCGTCCCGGCCGGTTCGATCGCCAGGTGCACGTCGCACCGCCGGATCTGAAGGGCCGCGAGTCGATCCTCAAAGTGCATACCCGCTCGAAGCCGCTGGCGTCCGACGTCGACCTCGTCCGGGTCGCGCGGCAGACCGCGGGGCTGACCGGCGCCGACCTCGCGAACATCTGCAACGAAGCTGCGATCTTCGGCGCGCGCGAAGGCGTCCAGCATGTCCGTGCGATCGACTTCGACAATGCGCTGGAGCGCGTCATCGCCGGCCTGCAGTCCCGGCGTGTGGTCACCGACAAGGAGAAGCGGATCCTGGCCTATCACGAGGCCGGCCACGCGCTGATGTCGCACCTGATGGGCTCGATGATGCCCATCCACAAGGTCACGATCATCGCGCGCGGCGACGCTCTCGGCTACGCGTACTACCTGCCCGACGAGGAGCGCTACCTGCACACGAAGGAGGAGCTCGTCGACGTGATGAAGGTCGCGCTTGCCGGGCGGGCAGCCGAGCAGATCGTGTTCGGGCGCGTCACGAACGGCGCGGCTTCCGACCTGGAAAAGGTCACGTCGATTGCACGCTCGATGGTGTTCGAGTTCGGCATGTCCGACCTGGCGCTGTCGAGGACGCTGCGCGCGGACAACTACGCGCTCTCCGAGGAGACCAAGAAGATGCGCGACAACGAGCAGACGCGTCTCACCGACCACGCCTACGACGAGGCCGAGCGGCTCCTGCGCAAGCACCGTGCCTCGCTCGATCGGGTGGCCTCGTCGCTGCTCGAGTACGAGACGCTCGATCGCGACGAGCTGGCGAAGATGCTGCACGACGTTCAGGCGGAGTCACAGGCGAGCGAGACGGTCGGCACGGTGCGAGTGCTCGAGGGCGCGGCGGAGTAGCGGCGCCCAGCTAGCATCGCGCGCGATGGAGTCGCGCGGTATCCACCATCTCGGACTAGCTGTCGTCGACCTCGACGAGGCGGTCGACACGTACGAGAAGCTCTTCGGCGCACAACTGGAGCACCGCGACGAACTCGTCGACCAGGGCGTCGAGGCGGCCTCCGTGCTTGTCGGCGGCAGCCGCGTCGAGCTGCTCGCGGCGACCGGCCCGGAGACGCCGATCGGCAAGTTCCTCGCCAAGCGTGGGCCTGGGATGCACCACGTTGCATATCGCGTCGACGACGTCGGCGCGGCGCTCGAGGAGCTAGCGAGCGCCGGTGCGGAGCTGATCGACGCCGAGCCGCGACGCGGCCTTTTCGGCCTTCAGGTTGCTTTTGTCCATCCGGACGCCGTCCACGGCGTCCTTACGGAGGTGGTGTCAGATGGCTGAGACCGAATCGACGCGTATGGAGATCGGCTTCAACGGGGGGCAGATCATGAGCGCGGTCGTCACGTCGAAGAGCGCTGACGCGCTCGAGCTTGCGGTGAGCGGCGGCTCGGATGGAACGCTCAACCTCGACGCGCAGGACGGGCGCTACACGGTCGTGCTCTCCCACGTCGTCTATGTCAAGCGCTTTGCCCGCGAGGCGCGGGTCGGCTTCGAGTCGCCATAGGTGTTATAGCTCGTGCCGCCGCGACTCCCAGCCTTGCTTGCCGATCCTCCGGTCGGGCGCGAGCGACTCTGGCTGACGAACGCATGCCTCTTCGACGGAACCGGCGCCTCCCTGCGCGACGGGGTGGCGGTGCTGGTCGAGGACGGGCTGATCGCCCGTGTGGCTGAGAGCTCGGAGACGGCGCCCGATGGCGCGCGCGTCATCGACCTCGGCGGCAAGACGCTGCTTCCGGGCCTCGTCGACGCGCACGCCCACCTCTACGGACAGGTGCCGGAGCCGCGGCACGGAGCGGAGCCGCTCTGGCCGGGCACACGAGCCCACTTCCTTGCCTCAGACCTCGGCGAGATGCTGCGCATGGGCTTCACCACAGTGCGCGATGTCGGCTCATACGGCGACGTCGTCTTCGAGGTGCGGCAGGCGGCCCGCTACGGTGCGTTTCGCATCCCGCGAATCCTCAGCTGTGGCCGGATCATCTCTGCCACCAGCCCGGGAGGTCGGTTCTTCGAGGGCATGTACGTGGAGGTCGACGGCCCCGATCAGGTGCGTCGCGGTGTTCGCGAGCAGATCCGGCGTGGGGCCGACTTCGTCAAGGTGATGACGACGGGCGCGCGCTCTGTGGAGCTCGAGGATCCCGATCCGGCGCAGCTGACGCGGGACGAGATCGCGGCGATCGTCGACGAGGCGCACCGGCTCGGCTACCGGGTGGCCGCTCATGCCGAGGGCCTTCCGGGCACGGAGCTCGCGGTCGAGCTCGGCATCGACACGATCGAGCACGGGATGTACCTCAACCAGCGGCCTGACCTGTTGGAGCGGATGGCGGCGAACGGTCAGGTGCTCGTGCCGACGCTCTCGTGCTTCTACGGGATGGGCGAGCTCGATGGCGGCCCGGTCGGCGAGTGGTCGCCGCTCCTCGTCGATCTTGCGGTCTACAACCTGGAGCAGGCCGGGCTGACCCTGCGTGCCGCCCGAGATGCCGGCGTGACGATCGCGCTCGGGCACGACTGGCATCCGCTCTCGAACGCGGCGGTGGAGCTCCTGCGCATGATCGAGCACGGGCTGAGCGCGTCGGAAGCTCTCGTGGCCGCGACTTTGGGAGCTGCGAGCGCGCTCGGCCTGGACGACAGGATCGGGACCGTTGCGCCCGGCAAGCTCGCTGATCTGTTGGTCGTAGACGGCGACCCGCTTGCCGAACCCGAGTTCTTGCGCGACCGGAGCCGGATCTGGCTTGTGCTCCGTCTTGGCGACCCGGTCGCCGGTGCCGCGCTCGAGGGCCATCTCCTGTGAGCCTCGAGGTCGGGATCGTCGGCCTGCCGAACGCGGGCAAGACGACACTGTTCAACGCGCTGACGCGCGCGGGTGCCGAGATCACGGCGTACGCGTCGATGAGCGAGAAGTCGAATGTGGGCATGGCTGCGATCGCTGACGATCGGCTCGGGCAGCTCGCCGCGTTGGTGGGCGCGCGAAAGGTGACGCCGGCGGCGATCCGCGTGGTCGACGTGCCTGGAACCGGGCCGGCTCTCCTTGGCGGGTTGCGTCAGGTCGACGCGTTGCTCGCTGTAACAGACGGCTTTTCCGACGGCGCCGATCCGGCAGGTGACCTGGAGACGTTGAAGCTGGAGCTGCTCGTCGCCGACCGCGACCACGTCGAGCGCAGGTTGGAGCGGGTCGGCAAGCAGGCGAAGTCGGGCGACACGGGGTTACGCCACGAGGTCGAGGTCCTGGGCGAGATCCTGGCGCACGTCGGGGCCGGTCGGCCGCTCTCGGAGTGGTCGGGCGAGCTGCCGGACGGCCTCGATCCGCTGACGACGATGCCGCTGCTCGCGATCGAGAACGGCCCGAGCGGGATCGACTGCAAGCTGGAGGCCGAGCTCGCCGAGCTGTCCGACGAGGAGGCGGCCGCATTTCGCGACGGCCCGTCGGCGCTCGACGAGATCGTCCGCCGGCTGCAAGAAGCCCTTGGCCTGATCACGTTCTTCACCGTCGGCGAGAAGGAGACGAGAGCGTGGACGCTGCGCACGGGCCAGACAGCCCTGGAGGCAGGTGGGACGATCCACTCGGACATCGCGCGAGGCTTCATCCGCTGCGAGGTCATCCGCTGGGACGATCTGTTGTCCGCCGGCTCCCACGCGGAGGCGGCAAAGCGCGCGCTGCAGCGGCTGGAAGGGAAGACCTACGTCGTGCAGGACGGCGACGTCCTGAACATCCGCTTCAACATCTGACGCCTGCCGCGACCTCTACGGCTGGTACTGCTGGTCGAGCTCGCGAACGGTGTCGATGCGCACCCGGATCCAGATGCCGGACTGGAGCGGTTCGAACAGCTTGCGGTGCTTGCCGCCGTTTACGATTCGCGCCAGCTCGAAGACGCTGATCGGGACGGACGAGATGCCGGATGTCCCGTTGTTCGTGAGCACCGTGATCCGCGCGATGGTCGGAACGATGTACGTCAATGTGCGATGTCCCTCTTCGACGGTGTAGTTGTCGTTCGGGACGTCGCCCGAGCCGGTGTCGGCGAGCTTGGCGCGGCTCGCCGTGAGACCGCTCGTGAACCAGGCTGGATCGAACCGAAGCTCGAAACGGCCGTTCCTGCGGCTCAGCGCCTTGATGTGACCGTAGAGCGCCATCTGACCCGCCGGCGCCGCGGGCGGTAGAAGGAGGAAGCCCGACTGCCTCGTCGTCGGTGCGGAGGAGGCCGGCAGAACCAGACGGCTCACCGACCCTGACACAACGGCGGCGAGAGCCGCAACACTCGCGACGATGACGAGCGAACGCTTCATCCTGCCTCCCTCCTCCTGCATGTTGCGACTGGTCGGGGCGCGAGCCTAACCATCCGATCGGAGAAGGGTGTTGTCGATTCGTTCGGGAACTGGAAGGAGTGCGGGAGTCAGTCGTCGCCGACTGGTCGCGTAGCGGCTTGCGCGTCGAGCTGGTTCGCGTGGTAGAGCACGGCTGCCTCGGCCGTTCTCGTAGCGCCTCGGTCGTGATGCGCCGCCACTGCGTGCAGGAGCTCTGCTCGCACCTCCGGCTCCAGATCACTGGCTCGCTCCTCGATCAGGCGTAGGCCGAGATGGACATGGCCGAGCAACCGGCCCTCCTCGGTCTGGATGAACCCGGGGCCTCGCGTTAGCTCGACCGTGCGGCCTATGTCATGCAACAGCGCTGCGGCCAGCAGTAGGTCGCCGCGGAGGCGCGGATGGAGCTGCACTGTCTCGCGGCAGAGCGTTGCCACACCGACGGTGTGCTCCAGCAGACCGCCGGCATACCCGTGGTGGCCGTCGCCGCCCGCGGCCGGCAGCGCTCGCAACGCATCACGGAAACCGGGGTCTGCGAGGAAGGAGCCGACCAGCCCCGCAAGTCCCGGGTGGGCGATCTCGCCGGCCAGGAACTCGAGGAAGCCGTCGAGCTCGTCCGCATCACGCCTCAACGCCGGGACGAACGAGCCGGGATCCGCGTCGGGTGCGGTCTCGAGCGAACGCACCTGCAGTTGCAGCCGGCCGCCGAAGCGCTCTACCCGGCCGAGGACGCGCACTGCGTCGCCCTGGGCGAAGCGCTTGTCGAGCAGCTCGACGTCGTCCCACACGCGTGCCTCGATCCGCCCACTCGCATCCACCAGCTCGAGCGAAAGATAGGCAGCGCCGTTACGCGTCCGGCGCCGCTCCTTCTTCGCTACCGCGAACACGCCCTCCACGGTCCTGTCCTCGGCGAGCTCGGCGATGCTGGTCACGTATCGAGTCTACGACGATCCACTACGCTCGGGACATGGCCGTCGTCACCCCGTTTCGCGCGGCCCGCTACGCGCAGCCGAGCGCCGCCGTCGTTGCGCCACCCTACGACGTGATCTCGCCGGCAGAGCGCGAGGAGCTTGCCGACCGCGATCCGCACAACGTCGTCCGCCTGACGCTCGCCGGCTCGGAGGACGAAGCCGGGCGCCTATTCCGAACGTGGCTCGACGAGGGCGTACTCGTGCGCGACGCCGACCCTGCGGTATGGGCGCTCTCACAGGACTACGTCGGACCGGACGGTGTTGCGCGGCGGCGGGAGGGGATTGTCGCGTCGCTCGAAGTCGAGCCGTACGAGACCCGCGCTGTTCTCCCGCACGAGCGCACCCACCCCGGACCGAAGGAGAGTCGCCTCCGCTTGCTTCGAGCCTCGCGGGCGCAGATCGAGCCGATCTTCCTTCTCTACGACGGAGACTCGCCCGTCGCTGTGCCCGACCGTCTAGCCGATCTCGAGGCCGAGGGAACGCGCCTATGGCGCGTCGACGCTCCGGTCGTCGAGTTCTTCGTCGATCGCCAGCTGCTGATCGCCGACGGCCACCACCGCTACGAGACCGCGCTCGCCTACCACGCCGAACAGGGGACACCGGAGAGCGGGCACATGCTTGTCGTGCTCGTCAGCACGTCGGACCCGGGCCTCGAGATCTTCCCCACCCACCGCGTATTCTCGGGCCGGGCTGAGCTCACACCGACAGGTGACGTCGGGGAGCTCGACGACGCGCTGACGCAACTCGCGGCAGAGCCGTACGATCGTTCCGTGGCCGTCGCCTACTCCCGCGCAGGCGCGACGCTCGTTCACGGGGAGCCGGGAGAGCTCGACGTCGAGCTCGTCGACCGGTATGGCCACGACGGCATCGGGTACACGCCCGACACGCGCGAGGCTGCCAGGCGCGTCGACGAGGGGGAGGCCGATGTCGCATTTCTCCTCCGAGCCACGAGGATCGAAGACGTCTTCGAGCGGGCCCGCCGCGGCGAGGTGATGCCGCAGAAGACGACCTACTTCTTCCCGAAGCTGCTCTCGGGGCTCCTCTTCATGCCGCTCGAGCCATGACCGATTGGCTCGCTCTCTGCCGCGCGTCGGTCGCCGACATCGAGGAGATCCTCCTGCGCCTGCCCACGCGGGTCGAACGCGAGCCGGTGCTGCGCGCGGGCGAGGGCGGCGACGACACGACGGCGATCGACGCTGCTGCCGAGGAGGCCGTGGTGCGCCGGCTCGAAGCAACCGGCGACGACTTCGTACTCGTGTCCGAGGAGCTCGGCGAGCGCGTCTTCGGCGCAGGCGGCGCGACCCGCGTCGTCGTCGACCCGATCGACGGCTCGATCAACGCGAAGCGCGGGATCCCGTACTTCAGCCTCTCGATCGCCGTCGCCGAGGGCGCCACAATGGACGACGTCGTGTTCGGCTACGTCTACGACTTCGGCTCGAAGGAGGAGTGGGTCGCGCGACGTGGCGGCGGTGCAACTCTCGATGGCGCGGCTCTCGGCGGGGTCAAGCCAAAAGTGCCGATCGAGATCCTCTCCTTCGAGGGTACGACAACCGAGTTCATCGCCGAGAAGGCCGCTGCGATGGTCGGCGTCGCGGGTCGTCTGCGCGTGATGGGCTCGCTGGCGCTCTCGCTCTGCCATTTGGCCGCCGGGCGTGTCGACGCCGTCTGCTCGCTGAAGCCGGCGCGTTCGATCGACATCGCGGCAGCGCAGCTGCTCGTGCGCGAGGTTGGGCTGGCGATCGAGCTGTTCGAAGATCCACCGTTCGGCGGTGCGCCGCTCGACCTCGGGCAACGTTCCCGCCTCGTTGCCGCGGCGACGAGCGCACTCTGCGCCGATGTCGCGCGCGCACTCGACTGAGCTTTCGGACGGGCATAGGATCGCGCCATGAAGCTCGTCGTCGTTGCGGTAGCGGCGCTTGCACTCCAGGGTGCGGCGTTCAAGGCGACATTCGTCGGCGGCGGTCATACGCCGGTGATCAATGCGCGCTGGCCGTACACCGTCAAGGTCACCGACGCGAAAGGGAAGCCGCTGCCGGCGCGGATCACCGCCGTGGTGATCGACCCGATCGGCGGTGTGCATCCCGTCGAGTTCTTCGCCAGCAAGAAGACGGTCACGAACTACCCGATCAAGGGCACATTCAAAGACGCGATCATCTGGCCGCCGGAGTCGAACGGCTACGCCGTGACGTTCAAGCTCACCGTGCGCGTCGGGACGGCGAAGAAGGTGCTCACCTACCTGCTGACGCCGCACCTGAAAACCTAGTGCGGGCTGGCGCAGAGGTCGTCGTCGAGGGAGTCTCGAAAGCATTCGACGGAGGCCGGATCCGCGCTCTCGACGACATCTCGTTCGGGATCGAAGCCGGAGAGTTCGTTGCGTTGACGGGGCCGTCGGGATGCGGCAAGAGCACACTGCTGAACATGATCGGGCTGCTCGACCGTCCGGACTCCGGGTCGGTCGCGGTCGGAGGGGAGCTACTCGAACGGTTGTCGGACGCGGCCGAGTACCGCGCGTCGACTGTTGGCTTCGTGTTCCAGTTCCACCATCTCGTCCCGACCCTGAATGCGCTGGAGAACGTCCAGGTGCCGATGATGGGCCGGCACCTCTCGCGATCCGAACGCGAGAAGCGAGCACGCGAGCGGCTCGCGGAGGTCGGTCTCTCGGAACGAGAGCGGAGCATGCCTTCGACGCTGTCCGGCGGCGAGCGTCAGCGCGTCGCCGTCGCCCGCGCGCTTGCGAACGAGCCGCGATTGCTCCTCGCCGACGAGCCGACGGGTGCGCTCGATTCGGTGACCGGCGGGCAGGTCCTCGACCTGCTGAAAGGGCTGCGGGAGCGCTACGGGATGACCGTGCTCATGGTGACGAACGACGATCTTGCTGCCGCCGTGGGCGACAGGACGCTGGCCCTGCGGGACGGCGTCATTCGTGCCGCAGCGCCTCTATCGGCGTCAGCCTGACCGCGCGCAGCGTCGGGTAGATCGCGCCGACGACCCCGACGCCGAGTGCGAAGGCGAGTCCCCAGGCCCAAACGGACGTGTCGAACGCGGGTTGAACCAGGCTGGAGAGCGCGCTGTTTCGGATGAAGAGCTCCGATGCTCCGACGCCGAGCGCGAAGCCGATGATCGTCGCGATCACACAGATCCCGATCGCCTCGCTGACGATCATCGCGGCGATCCGCCGTGACCGCCAGCCGACGGCGCGGAGCACACCGATCTCGCGGGTGCGCTCGAACACCGACATCGCCATCGTGTTGGTGACGCCGATCCCGCCGACGATCAGCGCGAGCAGCGACACGATCCAACCGGTCGAGATGATCAGCCTGCTCGACGTATCGACTTTCACGGCTTGCCCCGGTTCGGTGACCGCTGTGACGCCGGCGAAGCGGCGTTCGATCGCCTTTGCCACCGCGCGCGGTGTCCAGCCGAGCTTCACCGTGACGCCGATCGTCGTGATCTCGCCGGGCCGCCGGGACGCCGCCTGGACGGCTTTGATAGGCAGCACGACGGCGTTGTCCAGGAACTTGTCGCCGGAGTGGAAGACGCCGACCACGGGGAAGCGTCTTCCGCCCAGGACGACGACGCTCCCAAGCGGTCGATCCGTCCTGTCACCGACGACGGCATCCGCTGGCCCGGTCGGCCGCCGGCCGGTGATCAGTACGAAGCGACGAACCGCGAACTCGTGCTCGTCGAGGCCGAACAGCAGCCCGGAGTCCGTGACGAGGAGCTTGATGCGAGCAGTGTGTTCGACGCCAGGCACGCGCCGCACCTGCTCCTGGAGGGAGTCCGGGAGGTAGGAGCGCGTCAGGTCGGAGACGTCGCTCTGGAAAACGCCGAAGTCGGCACGGCCGATGTGGATCAGGTCACCGGCGGTTCGGTGGACTCCGGCCGTGATCGAGAGCAAGGCCACGATCAGCGCGACACCGAGAGCGACGCCGGCCGCGGTGAGCAGCGTCCGCGCAGGACGGCGAAACAGGTTCTTCCGGACGAGCCCGAACCAGGTCACAAGCGCATATTGCTACGCTCGGCCGCAGAATGCCGCCTGACCGTGATGCGATCCTCAAGGCGCTCGAGCAGGTCATCGACCCGGAGCTCAAGCGGCCGGTGACCGAGCTCGACATGGTGCGCGACGTCGTGATCGACCGCGGGCACGTCGCGGTGACGATTGCGCTGACCGTTGCCGGCTGTCCTTTGCGTTCGTCGTTCCAGGATCAGGTCGACCGCTTTGTCGGTGCGGTGGCAGGCGTTGAGTCGGTGTCTCTCTCGTTCGACGTGATGAGCCCGGAGGAGAAGGCGGCGCTCTCGACGCGGCTCCGCGGTGGCCGACCGGAAAAGTCGATCTCGCTGGAGCCGACCGTTCGCGTGGTTGCGATCGCCTCGGGCAAGGGTGGCGTCGGCAAGTCGACGCTGACTGCGAATCTCGCAGCTTCCCTGGCAGCGCGCGGCGAGCGCGTCGGCGTGCTCGACGCGGACATCTACGGGCACTCGATCCCGCACATGCTTGGGGTGCAGCAGCGGCCGATCGTGGTCGACAAGATGATCATTCCGCCCGTGCGTGGCGAGCTGAAGCTGATGTCGATCGGCTTCTTTCTCGACGACAACAGTCCCGTGATGTGGCGCGGGCCGATGCTGCACCGCGCGCTCGAGCAGTTCCTGTCCGACGTGCACTGGGGCGAAATCGACACCCTGCTAGTCGACATGCCTCCCGGAACAGGTGATGTCGCGATTTCGCTCGGCCAGCTCCTGCCGCGGGCCGAAGTCATCGTGGTCACGACGCCGCAGCCGGCCGCTCAGCAGGTTGCAGTGCGTGCTGCGCAGATGGCCGAGAAGGTCGGTATGCGCGTCAGCGGAGTCGTCGAGAACATGTCCTTTCTAGTCGGTACAGGGCAGGAGATCTTCGGCTCTGGTGGAGGAGAGCGGCTTGCGGAGGAGACGGGCACACCGCTGCTCGGCAGGATTCCGCTCGACCCGGTACTGCGCGAGGCCGCGGACGCCGGGATGCCGGTGCGCGAGGTCGCCCCCGAGACGGAGGCGGCTCTTGCGATCGACGCACTTGCGGGACGCGTTCAGTCAGCGCGCGCAGGTCAGATCCGCAAGGCGCTGACGGTTCTCGCCTAAGCGGTGGACGCTGCCGAAGCGGGCGAGCGTCTCCGCGCCCTGCGGCTGCGCGACGCCGACGTCACGGCGCTCGTGGCCCACTTCGCAGACTCGGAGAACCGCGGCAAGCTTGCGCATGGCTTTTCACGCGTCGAGTGGCTCGAGTCGCAACCGTTCGATCCGGATGCTCAGGCCACACGTCTCGTTGCTGAACCGGGATACGAGCTGTGGGACGGCGCTGGTGGGCTCGGCTACCTTGCGCTCGAGGCGGTCGTCGGAGCACAGCTTGCCTCGCCGCCCGCGCACGCTCGGGTCGTCGTCGTGCAGCGGTGCTTCCCGACGGGCGCGCTCGGCTTCTGGGTTAGGCGACTCGCGGACGGAGGTCTCGTGGCGGTTCTCGCCGCGACCTCGCCACGACGGTTGCCGCACCCTGACGGCGGACCGCCGCTGACCGGCACGAATCCGCTCGCGATTGGCATCCCATCGAGCGACGGGCGGCCGATCGTGGCCGATGTGTCCATGGGCGCGGTGACGCACGGCGACGTGCTGCGTGGAGAGGCTCAGCCGGAAGAGCTCGTACCGTTCGGCGGCGAGCAGTCGCACAAGGCATTCGCTCTCGCGGTAGGCCTAGAGCTTCTAGTCAGCTCACTTGCCGGGTCCGAGCACGGCGCCGTTCTGGTCGTCGCCCAACCCGGCGCCGACCCGGTGCCGGCGTTTCGAGCTTTGGCCGTGGGGAAGCGTCTGCCTGGAGATTCTTAGGGTCGCGGGAAGCGCGGATCGTCGCGGATCGAGGCGAGGTCGGGATCGTTCTGCGCCGTCTCGAGGAACGCGGGACGCAGCTCGAGGGCGCGCGCGAGGTGCGCGAGTGCGTCGTCGGGCCGGCCTGCGCAGGCTTCGGCGCAGGCGAGGTTGTAGACAGTCCCAGCGTGGTTCGGCGTCTCCTCGAGCTGGATCGTGAGCAGCCGGATCGCCTCGTCCCATTCCTCGCCGGGCCAGTAGCGCAGCGCCTCGGCCGATCTCTCCCACTGCGAGACGACGTATGGCTCGCCGACCGGCGAGCCGACGACGAGCACGGTCGTGCCGGCGCTGTCCGCGACAGCAGACCGCTTGACGGCGGGATCCTTCACGAATACGAGCGAGCCGGCGGGTACGGGCTTCTGGACACCGTCGAGGGTGAACGTGGCGGAGCCGCTGAGGACGAGGTACAGCTCTTCGTGCTCGGGGCCGTCGTCGCTCACCTCGTCGTGCTCGGCGATCAAGCTCTGGCCAGGTTCGGTCGACGTCCAGGCGTTGATGCCGAAGGCATCGACGCGGAGCTGCGAGCGAAGCATGTGCCAGATGGCCTGCCCGGGCAGCTCGGTTCCCTCGATATCGACCACGCGCGCGACACGGAAGCGCTCCTTCTTCACGACGCGCTCCGCAGCGCCTCGAGCACGACCGGGTCGATCGCGTCGGCTCCGTCGACCCGCTCCTCGAGGTTCTCGACCGCGGCCCATACGGCGAGATCTGCGTGACCGACGCGCGCGAGGCGCTCGCCTATCTCTGCTCGCAGCTCGTCGTCTACCGGTAGCCATTCGTCGCGCGGGGTCGAGCCGAAGAGCGCCCAGTGCATCGCGTAGAGGCGGCGCAGCTCCTCGATCGGCTGTGGATGCTCGTCGACACGGAGGTCGACGAGGACGTCGGAGAGACCCGCGTAGCCGCCGTCGCGCTCGACAACGAGGAGCGCCGCGGATTGCTGGCCGCGCCGATCGCCGCCTGCTGCTTGTGCAGCTGCGAGTGATTCGAGAAGACGGTCGGCGAGGGGTCTGCCTGCGCTCGCCTCGAATGTCTCGGCGAGGGCGTCGACCGTCTCTCCCGAGACGAGGATGTTCCCCTGCGCGGCATAGCCGGGGCCGGTGCGGCCGCCCGCCCAGACGTGGCAGCCCGAGCCGGTGAATGTCGCAGAGCCGCCCTGCGCGTCGACGACGCCGAGCTGGCGCTGCTCGCGGTCGTCGTCTGGAGAGGTGAGCCGCTCCACGACGTCGCCCGCCGACAGTCCTTGACGAAGAAGGGCCAGCCCGTCCGGCCCGTAGCGCCAGTTCGCGAACGACTGCGTGGCGATCGCACCGGCGCCGGGCTCGGCCCACGGCACGATCGAGCCGACTGCGAGGAACTTCGACTGCGTGACGACGCCCCACTGGCCGGCGTCCAGGTCGCAGGCGCAGAGCGAGTAGGTGGCAACGACTGGCCTAGCCATAGGTCAGCTTGCGTAGATCGAGGTCGAGGAGGTCCTCGGACGGGACCAGCGTGCATGCCACCTCCGGGCGGGCGAGCGCGGCTTTGACCTGCTCGACCGTGGTGGCGCGGACGACGATGGGCACGCCCGAGTCATGAGCTTGGCGCAATGCGGCGAGGTCGCCGACGTCGGCAAGGACGAGAGCGCCTTCGACGTCGACCGTTCCCTCCAGTGCAATCGCCGGCACCTTCCGGCCGGTCGCCCCGAACCAGCGATCCGGAAAGACGCTCACAACTCCACGGTCTCACCGGGCTCTGGCGCGAGGATCTCGACGTCCGCCGGCGCGAGTTGCCGGAGCTCTTCGGGTGTCCCAGTGAGGAGCGGGAACGTGCCGTAGTGGCACGGCACACAGCGGGCGACGCCGAGCAGTTCGAGTGCCACAGCCGCCTCGACCGGTCCCATCGTGTAGTGGTCGCCGATCGGGAGCACGGCGATCTCGGGCGCGTAGATCCGCTGGATCAGGGCCATGTCCCCGAAGACGTTCGTGTCCCCTGCGAAGTAGATCGTTGGGCCGTCGTCGATCTCGACCACGATCCCGCACGGCTCGCCGGCATAGGAGCCGTCGGGAGCGCTCGACGAATGGTTTGCCGTCGTGAACGTGACCCCGACTTCGCCAATGCGAGTCGATCCACCTTTATTGAGCGAGTGGGCCGAGCCGTCACTCGCTGCGCCGTGGGCGGTAAGCCAGCCCCGCAACTCGACCTGCGCGACGACCGGGCAGTCGAACTTCTGGTTGAGGCGAACGGTGTCGCCGATGTGGTCGCCGTGGCCGTGGGTGACCAGGATCAGGTCGCAGCGTTCGGGCTCTTGCTCCGTCTCCGGGCACTTCGGATTGCCGGTGAGCCAGGGATCAACGTAGATACGCGTGCCGCCCGGGGTGTCGAACCGAAACGTCGCATGTCCGAGCCAGGTGAGATGAGTTGGCATGCCGTGAAGCCTAGAGCGGTAGAGCCGACGCTGCGTGCCGCGCGAGGGCGATCAGCGGCGAGACGAAGAAGAACGAGCCGACGGTTACCGCGACCGCGAGGCCGATCGCCAGCGACAGCGCGGGATCGCTCGGCGGAGAGCCGCCGGCGACAGCCACGCGCAGCCGCCCCGGCCGCATGTACATCGCGACGACGATACCGAGGTAGTAGTAGAGGCTGACCGCCGTCGCTAGCACGCCGATGACGACGAGCCACCACCACCCGCGTTGGTAGGCCGCCGAGAAGACGTACAGCTTTCCGAGCATTCCGCCTGTCAGTGGGAAGCCGGCCGCACCGAGCATGAAGACCCACATCGCAGCACCGTGGAAGGGCCGCTCCCAGCCCATTCCGTCGAGACTGTCGAGCGTCACGTCGGCGACCAGCTCCCGCTCACGTGCGGCGACGACGGCGAACGCTCCGATCGCACTCGCGGAGTATGGAATCAGGTAGTAGAGGAGCGCCCGCGCGCCGAGTGCGCTGTTTGCCGCGATTGCGATCAGCATGAACCCGGCGTGGGAGACGGACGAGTAGGCGAGGATCCGCTTCACGTTCTTCTGCACGAGCGCGGCGAAGTTGCCGACGACGAGGGAGGCGATGGCAATCGCGGCGATGGCGACTGTCCACAGCCGGTGCTGCTCGGGGAACGCAGTTGTGAGCACGCGGAGCGTGACGACCATTGCGGCGATCTTGGTCGCCGCCGACATGAACGCGGTCACCGGCGTCGGCGCGCCCTGGTACACGTCCGGCGTCCACATGTGGAACGGCGCCGCGGACACCTTGAAGGCGAGGCCGACGAGCACCATCGCGAGGCCGACGACGTAGAGCGGATCGTGCGCGTGCGACGTCTGGCCGATTGCGACGAAGCCGAGCTGCCCGGTCGCGCCGTAGGTGAGCGCGGAGCCGAAGAGCAAGATCGCCGAGCCGAAGCTGCCGACGATCAGGTACTTGAGCCCGGCTTCGAGCGACGCCTTGCGGTTCGTGTCGAGCGCCGTGAGGACGTAGAGCGCGATCGAGAACCACTCCAGGCCGAGGAACAATGTCATCAGGTTCCCGGCCTGGACGAAAAACATCATCCCGCCGGCGGCTGCGGCGAGCAGCGCGTAGTACTCGCCCACGTGGTCGCGCCGCTTCTCGCCCCACGCGACGAGCACGGCGATCACGCCGACGGCGGCGATCATGATCTGCGCCAGCGCCGCCCAGCGGTCGCGGCTCATCGAATCCGTGAGCAGCGTGATCGCGTTCGGTGTGCGGTGGTCGACGACGGCTGCGAAGACTCCCGCCGTGACGAAGCCGGCGCCGGTGACGGTGGCGGCGAACGCGTGCCGGATCCAGGCTGGGACGAGCACGGCGCCGAGGAGCGCGATGCCGGACGCCGCGAGCAGCGCCAGCGACGGTGCAAGCGCGAGCCAGTCGACATGCGGGGTGGGGATGGAGGCGCCGATCATTTGCCCGCCATGTGGACTTGGCCGGTCTGGAATGGGCCGGCGTGAACGTATTGGAAGATCGCCAAGTTGGGAGTGCGCGAGAACGAGTGACCGCTGACCGCGTTCGGCCACACCGAGAGCGCGAGCAGGCACGCGACGAGCGGCACGACGAGCGCGAGTTGACCGAAGCGAAGGTCTGCGGAGCTGACGTCCGGTGCGTCGCTCTTCCGGTCGTGCAGCACCGCCGAGAGGACCCGCAACGTGTACATCGCGGCGAGCACCATCGCGACCGCGCCGACCGCCGCGTAGCCCCAACCCAGCGGGAACACGCCGGCCAGGATCAGGAACTCGCCGGCGAAGTTCGCGGAACCTGGCACGGCGAGCGTGAACATCCCGGCCACCAGCAGCATCGTCGTCAAGACGGGCCGACCTTTCGCCGCCCCGCCCAACCGCGCAAACTCACCCGTCCCCCACTGTCGCTCGACCATCCCTGCAAGCAGGAACATCGCGGCCGAGACCAGGCCGTGGGTCACGGACTGGAGCACTGCGCCGTCGATCCCGAGCGAGCTCGAGGCAAAGACCCCGAGGATGATCAAGCTCATCTGCCCGAGCGACGAGTACGCGATGACGCCGCGGATGTCCGGCTGGCGGAATGCAAGCACCGAGCCGTAGGCCAGGCCGATCGCGGCGAGCACGAGGATCGTGGTGCGGAAGTCGTGCACTGGCCCGGGGAAATGCGGCAGCACGATCATGATGAAGCCGAAGACGGCGGCCTTCGAGACCACGCCGGAGAGCACCGCCGCGACCTCGGGCGACGCCTCGGTGTACGCCTGCCGGATCCAGCCGTGGAACGGGAACAGCGGCGCCTTCACCGCGAAGGCGAGCGCGAAGCCGAGGAAGATCCAGTTGTTCCCACTCGTGCCCGAGTCGACGAGGCTGAACGTGTGCTGCGAGATGCCGAACGCGACGATCGAGGCCAGCATCAGTAGCGACCCGACCATCGTGTAGATCACGAACATGACCGTGGCGCGCACGCGATTCGGCCCGCCCCACACGCCGACGAGGACATAGAGCGGGATCAGCATCGCCTCGAAGAAGGCGTAGAAGAGCAGCAGATCCTGCGACGCGAAGACGCCGACGACCGAGCCGGTGAGGAACAGCATCAGGCCGAAATAGGCGCGCGGGTGCTCGCGTCCAGCCCACACGCCGTAGCCGATCGAGCATGCGCACACGACCACGGTCAGCCCCGCCAGCCACAGCGAGAAGCCGTAGAACCCGACGTGGTACGAGACGCCGAGGTCCGAGAACCAGTTGTGGCGCGCCGAGAACTGCAGCCCGCCCGAGAAGTCGAAGCGGATCGCGCCGCCGATCCACAGCCCGACTTCTACGAGCGAGGCGAGGATCGCGAACGCGCTCGCGTACTCCCGCGGCAGCGGGAAGAGCCACAGGAACAGCGCGGCGGCGAACGGGACGACGATCAGGGCAGTCGTCAGCACTCAGCGCACCGCCAGGAAAACGATGCCGAGGACGACAAGCGAGGCAGCGATCGCGAACGCGTACACCCGTAACCGGCCAGTTTGCAGCCGCGCGACAAGCCCGCCTGCATCGCCGCCCGCATGGCCGATCTCGACGAGCGAGCCCTCGACGTACGGTCCCTCGAAATCGGTGCGCAGCCGCGAAGCGACAAGCTGTGCCGGCCGCGAGACGACCGCGTCGTACAGCTCGTCGAAGTAGAACTTGTGCTCGAAGAGGCGCTGCAGCCCCGGCGCAGACGGCACGGCGAGGCGGCCGGTGCGGTAGATCGCCCACGCCACCCAGCTACCCGTGAGCCCGATCGCAACGGTGATCACGCTGACGATCCAGTCCTGCGACGTCGTCGGCTCGACAAGCGGCGCGCCGGTTTGCGCGATCCAGCGGCCGAACGGGTGCCAGGCGCCAGCGACCTGCAGCAAGCCGCCAACGGTCGAGAGCACGGCGAGGATTGCGACCGGCAGCGCCATGGTCTGAGGAGCCTCGCCGTGCGCGTGTTCGCTGTGGCCGGTGGCGCTCTCGGTGCCGTGCCCGTGGTCGCCGTGCGCCGCTCCGGCGTGCTCGAGGACGAGCGCCGACGGCTCGCCGTAGAACACGCGGAAGAAGAGCCGGAAGGTGTAGATGCCGGTGAGCAGGGCGCCGAAGAGCGCAGCCACGAACAGGATCCAGCCATAGATCCCGCCGCGAGCGAGTGCCGTTGCGACGATCGCGTCCTTCGACCAGAAGCCCGAGAACGGCGGGACGCCGACGAGTGACAGCGAGCCGACCAGGAAGACGAGCCACGTCTTCGGCATGAACTTCTTCAGCCCGCCCATCTGCCGGATGTCCTGCTCGCCGGCGAGGTGGTGGATGATGACGCCGGCGGCGAGGAACAGGAGTGCTTTGAAGAACGCGTGCGTGACGAGGTGGAACATCGCGTTCGCGTACGCACCGAGCCCCGCCCCGAGGAACATGTAGCCGATCTGGGACATCGTCGAGTACGCGATCACGCGCTTGATGTCGTTCTGGACGAGCGCGATCAGGCCGGCGATCACGAGCGTGGCCGCTCCCAGCCCAGCCGCGAGATCCTCGACGTGGTGCGCCTGCTCGAAGATCGGATGCGTGCGCACGATCAGGTAGACGCCCGCCGTCACCATCGTCGCCGCGTGGATCAAGGCCGAGACCGGCGTCGGGCCCTCCATTGCGTCGGGCAGCCAGGTCTGCAGCGGCAGCTGCGCGGACTTCGCGACTGCGCCGCCGAGCAGGCCGAGCGCCACGAGGTTCACCGTCGTCGACGAGAGATGCGGCGCGGCCGCGAACGACGCGCCATACGAGAGCGTCCCCGTCTTCGCGATCAGCAGAAAAAAGCCGAGCGCCATCGTCGCGTCGCCGATCGCGTTCATGATGAACGCCTTCTTCGCCGCCGCGACCGCCTCCGGCCGCTGGTGGTAGAAGCCGATCAGAAGGTACGACGCGAGGCCGACGAGCCCCCAACCGGCGAGCAGCAGCAGCAGGTTTCCGCCCTCGACGAGCAGCAGCATCGCGAAGACGAAGAACGCCATGTACGCGAAGTAGCGCCGCTCCTCGTCCTCGCCCTCCATGTAGCCGATCGAGTAAAGGACGATCAGGCCGCCGACGCCCGAGACGACGAGCATCATCACGATCGACACCGGGTCGACGAGGATCGACATGCCGACGTGGAACGTGCCGGCCGACAGCCAGGTGAACGGCGTCGAGAGCTCGCTCCGCTGCGCGGCCGTGTCCCGCCCGACCATGGCGAAGAAGGCCACGACCGCTCCACCGAAGGCGACGAAGACCGACGCCGTCGAGAGCCAGCCTGCGGCGCGGCGCGAGAGCCGCTGTCCGCCGAACGTGATCGCGAGCGCTCCCGCCAGCGGTGCCAGCAGGCAGAGCCAGGCGGCGGCGATCATCCGCGCAGCTCCGAGAAGAGGTCGACGTCGAGCGCGAGCTTCTTACGCGCGACGGCGACGATCAATCCGAGGCCGACGCACACTTCGGAGGCCGCGACGGCCATCACGGCGATCGCGAACACCTGCCCGTCGACCGTGCCGAAATGGCGTGAAAAAGTTACGAGCGCGAGGTTCGAGCCGTTCAACATGATCTCGAGCGACAGCAGCACGATCAGCGGGCTGCGCCGCAGCAGCACGCCGAGCGTGCCGATCCCGAACAGCGCGCCCGCGACGAAGAGGTACCAGGGAACGCTCGGGCCCATCACGTCGCGCGCTCCTCGTCAGACGACGGGTTGATCCCGAGCACGACGCCGCCGATGGCCGCGACGAGCAGCACGATCGACGTGACCTCGAATGCCAGCAAGTGATCGGTGAGGAACGAGCGGCCGATCTCTGCCGGGCTACCAAACGACGGCCCGACGCTTGCGGAATGGCTCAACCGGCTCGACTTCCACAGTAGGGCGACGAGCGTCTCAACGAGTAGAGCGCCGCCGGCAACCACAGCCGCCACGCGAAACAGCGTCGAGCCACCCGCCCACGGCGCATCAGCCCGCCCACCGAGGTAGGCGATCACGAACAGAAACATGACCATCACCGCGCCGGCGTACACGAGCACCTGCGCCGCGGCGACGAACTCGGCCGACGCGAGCAGGTACAGCACCGCGAGCGACGCGAGGTTCCCGATCAGCCCGAGCGCCGAGTAGAACGGGTTCGTCAGCGTCACGACGGCAATCCCGGAGCCGAGGCATGCCGCGGCCGCCCCGAGCCACACCATCCACACGAGCACGTTCCCGACGCTGGCGATCACGAGTCGGTCCTGTACGCCGGCAGCGGCGTGTCGAAGAGCGCCGGATCCTGGATCGGCACCCGCTTGATCGGCTCGGCGAGGAGCATGTCCTTCGTGTAGATCAAGTCGTCGCGCGAGTATTCGGAGAGCTCGAACTCGTTCCCGAGCGTGATCGCGTCGAACGGGCAGGCGAGCTCGCAGTAGCCGCAGAAGATGCAGCGCGAAAGGTTGATCTCGTAGATGCGCGCGTAGCGCTCGCCGGCCGAGACGCGGTTGTCGGCCGTGTTCTCGTCGGCGACGACGCGGATACAGTCCGACGGGCACGCCGCGGCGCAGAGCGAGCAGCCAACGCACTTCTCGAGCCCGTTCTCGTGCTTCCACAGGCGGTGGCGCCCGCGGAAACGCGGGTACAGCGGGCGCTTGTACTCCGGGTACTGCTGCGTCAGCGGCTTCTTGAACATCTGCCGGAACGTCACGGCGAAGCCCTTCAGCGTGCCCAGTGGCTGGCCCGTCACAGCGCAACCACCAAGATCGCGGTGATGACGGCGTTGATCGTCGCCACGGGCAGGAGCACCTTCCAGCCGAAGCGCATCAGCTGGTCGTAGCGCAGGCGCGGCAGCGTCGCGCGCATCCAGATGAAGACGAAGATCAGCGCACCGAGCTTGAGCAGGAACCACACCGGCCCGTACGCCTGCAGCCACGGCCCGGGGATATGCCAGCCGCCGAGGAACAGCGTCACGGCGAGCCCAGAGAGCGTGATCAGGTTGATGTACTCGGCCATCGTGAAGAGGCCGAAGCGCATGCCGCCGTACTCGGTGTGGTAGCCGGCGACGAGCTCCTGCTCGGCTTCCGGCAGATCGAACGGGGCGCGTGCGGTCTCAGCAGTGCCTGCGAGCATGAAGACGACGAAGCCGACGAATTGGGGCACGACGTAGGGCACGTACCACCACTCGTGGTACTGGCGATCGACGATGTCGACGAGCGAGAGCGAGCGGGACATGATCACGACGCCGAGGACCGACAACGCGAGCGACACCTCGTACGAGACGAGCTGGGCGCACGTGCGCATGGAGCCGAGGAGCGCGTACTTGGAGTCGGACGACCAGCCGCCGACGATGAAGCCGTAGATTCCGATCGAGCCGACGGCGAAAACGAGGATGAGCGCGATCGGCACGTTCGCCACATAACCGGTGACGTAGTAGCGGCCGATGTGCCAGCCCGGCCCCCAGGGTATGACCGAAAACGTCGACAGGGCGGCGAACGCGGCAATGAACGGCGAGAAGATGTAGAGGACGTCGACCGCGGCGGCCGGGAAGAAGCTCTCTTTACGTACGAGCTTCACGAGGTCGGCGATCGGCTGTAGCAAGCCGAACGGGCCGGCGCGGTTCGGCCCGTAGCGCAGCTGCATCCGGCCCATGATCTTGCGCTCGGCCAGGGTCAGATAGGCAAACGTGACGAGGACGAGGTTGATGATGATGGCCGCCTTGATCAGGCTGATCCACCACGGCTCGACGCTTGCTGCGAGCACCGTGTTCATGGCTTGACGACCTCGACCGTCGGGTGGAGGTCGGCCGCGTGCTCGTCAGCCATGCGCGCGACACCCGCAACGAGCTTCCGGTTGATCCGTGCGCGCAGTTCGAGTGACGTGCCGTTCGAGCGGACGACGACAGTGTCGCCGTTAGCGATCTGGCGCTTCTCGGCGTCGGCAGGGGCGAGTTGGAGCTCGCGCTCAGGGCGCTGGAACTGCAGCTCGGCGACACGCTCGACCTGCGGGCCGGAGAAGAGCGGGCGGTACCGGACGAGGCGGAGTTGGCCGATCATGTGATCGTCGTCCGGTCGCGGGGCGACGCTCGTCGGTGCCGGAGCCGCCGGAGCGGGTGCCTCGTACCGGGCGCGTGCCGGAAGTCCGGCGTAGTCGCTGGAGGTCGCGCCGCCGAAGCAGCGCTCCGAGATCTCCTCGAAGAGGACAGAAGCGTGCGGCGACACGTCGACGTCGAACCGCGCGGCGAGCTTCGCGATCCACGCCAGCTCGTCGGGGACGGGCGGTACGACGGCTCGCCGCAACCGCTGCAGGCGCCCCTCGACGTTGAGCAGTGTCCCGTCGCGCTCGAGCGCCGCGGTCGCCGGGAGGACGAGATCGGCCCAACCGCCGGCGAGACCCTGGAACATGGTCACGGCGATGACTGCCTCGGCCCGCTCAGCGAGCGCCCGGACGCTCGGCGAAGCCGCTGCGTCGTCGCCCACGACGACGAGGAGGCCGATGGGCTCCGGATCGGACTCGTCTTCGTCGGCCGCGGCCGCCCAGGCCGTGGCGACGCCCCGTCCGTTCGGCGTCGCCGCGAGGTGGAAGGCGCCACAGCCCGGCTTCGCGGCGAAGCCGAGCGAGTGCGCGGCCTCGGCAACCCTCGCGCCTCCGCCGCCGCCAGGCCCGCACCAGATGAGGATTGCGCGATCCGAGGCGCGAAGTCTCTTCCCGAGCTTGCTCTCCGGCTCGGTGACATCGTGTAGTGCAGCCGCCGCGCCGCCAGACGGCGTGTTTCCGGCAGCACCAGTCGGCCCGTAGATGAGGACGTCGGTGCCGTTCCGTCGCGCCTTGCGCAACCAGAGATCGACGATGGGAGCGCGATCGACGACCTCGTCGTCGCCGAGGACCACCACGATCTCGGCATCGGCTATCGCCGACAGTGGCAAGCGGAAGGCATCGAGCGCTGTAGAGGTCGACTCTGGCAGCACAGCCGAGTGCGCCCCGAGCCCAACGCGGAGCAGCCGGCCGAGCGCATACGCCTGCTCGATCGTCTCTGAGCCCGAGAGTGCGGTCACGATCCGGCCCTGCGCGCCGCGGAGCAGCTTCTCGGCCTCGTCGAGCGCGTCGTCCCACGGGATCGGCTCCAGGCCGACGTGAGGCAGCCGTCGCAGCGGCTCGCGGATCCGATCCGTCGCGTCGAGGTGCGGCAGCGTGTAGCGGCCCTTGTCGCAGAGCCAACCGCCGTCGATTTCCGGGTGGTTGCGCGACAGCACGCGCTTCGCCTTGCCGTCGCGCGTCGTCACCGAGGTGTTGCAGCCGACCGGGCACAGGCCGCAGACGGTCGGAATCTGCTGAATGTCCCAAGGCCGTGCCTCGAAGCGGTACTGCGTCGAGGTCAGCGCACCCACCGGGCAGAGCTCCACGACATTCCCCGAGAACGGCGCGCGGTACGGATCCTCGCCGAAGGTCGTGATCATCGAGTGGTTGCCGCGGTTGCGCGCTACGAGCTGCCCGTCTTCGGCGACGTCCTCCGAGAAGCGCGTGCAGCGGTAGCAGAGGATGCAGCGCTCGCGGTCGAGCGCGATCAGCGGCGAGATGGGGATCGGTTTGTCGAACGTCACCTTTGGGAAGGTCATTCGCGTGGCGCCCGGCCCGTAGCGGAACGTCAGATCCTGCAGCGGGCACTCGCCGCCCTTGTCGCAGACCGGGCAGTCGAGCGGGTGGTTGACAAGGATGAACTCGAGCGTGGCGTTCTGACCCTCGGCTGCTTTCGTCGATGTCGCCGCGGTCTTGACGATCATCCCGTCCTGCGCGGTCAGCGTGCAGCCGGCCTGAAGCTTCGGCAGCCCTTCGATCTCGACGAGGCACATGCGGCAGGCACCGACGGGCGGACCGAGCCGCGGCTCGTAACAGAAGACGGGGATCTCGATGCCGGCAGCCGCCGCGGTCTCGACGAGGCCGGTTCCTTTCGGAACCTCCACCTCGCGGCCGTCGACTGTCAGCGTGACGGTGTTCTGGTTGTCGCCGCTCACCGTGCCCACTCCTTGTGTTTCAGTAACACAAGACCGTTCCGGCCCACCCGTTGCGTGCGGGTGGCTGTTCTGCTGGGAATCGGCGGCTCTGCTGCCTTGTGTTGCAGTAACACAAGGCCCCTCCGGCCCGTCTCGTGGGTGCTCACGCGTGAACCGCCTCGTGCGAGGCGTGGGCGTGCATCGCAACCGGCGCGAGCACTGCCTCCAGCGACGACGAGCCGCCGAGCGGGCAGCCGCCGTGGTCGATATGCGCCTGGAACTCGTCGCGAAACTTGTCCACGTAGCTCGCGACTGCGATTGCGTCGGAGTCGCCGAGCGGGCACAGGCACTTGCCGAGGATCCGGTCGCACACATCGAGCAGGAGGTCGAGATCGGACTGCGCGGCCCTGCCCTCCTCGATCTTCTGCAGGATCTGCGTCAGCCAGTGCGTGCCGACACGGCAGGGTGTGCATTTGCCGCACGACTCGTGCTCGTAGAACTGCGACACGCGGATCCCGAGCTGCACCATGCAGCAGCGGTCGTCGATCGCGATCACCGCGGCGGAGCCGATTGCTGTTCCCAACGACGTGAGCGAGTCGAAATCGAGCGTCGCTTTCTCCGCCTCGTCCGCTGTTAGGACGACGGTCGACGAGCCGCCGGGGATCACGGCCTTGAGCTTCCGTCCGCCCACGATCCCGCCGCCGACCTCGTAGATCAGCTCCTTCAGCGGGAAGCCGTGCGGCAGCTCGTAGTTGCCGCCGTTCACGACGTTGCCGGACAGTGAGAAGACGCGGGTGCCGGTTGAGTCCTTGACGCCAAGCTTGGCGTAGGCCGCGCCGCCCATCTCCATCACGGAGGTCGCCGTGGTGATCGACTCGACGTTGTTGACCGCGGTCGGCGCGGCGTAGAGGCCGGCGATCGCGGGGAACGGCGGCTTGGTGCGCGGCTGTCCGCGGCGGCCCTCGAGTGACTCCAGGAGCGCGGTCTCCTCGCCGCAGATGTACGCCCCGGCGCCGCGGTGCAGCACGACCGTCACACCGTCCAGCAGCTTCTGCCTTCGCATCGCCGCGAGCGCGTCGCGCAGCACTTCGAACTCCTGCTCGTACTCGCCGCGGATGTAGATGAAGACGTGCTTCGACTGGATCGCGTACGCCGCGATCAGGCAGCCCTCGAGGAAGCGGAACGGGACGCGCAGCATGATCTCGCGATCCTTGAACGTCCCCGGCTCGGACTCGTCCGCGTTGACCACGAGGTAGTGCGGCTTCGCGATCTGCTCTGGCTTTGGCACAAAGCTCCACTTTCGACCAGTCGGGAAGAACGCGCCGCCGCGGCCCCGCAGCTGGGAGACATTCAGCTCCTCGATCACCTCGTCGGGCGTCATGGCGCGCGACTTGGCCAGGGCACTGAAGCCGCCGCCGGCCTCGTACTGAGCGATGTCGGTGACAGCGCTGCCGTCCGTGCCGGCGAAGACGACCTCAGGCGTCGCCATCTCGCGCCTCCCCGCGAAGCTCGGCCGCGATCGCAGGGACATCAGCCGCCGCGACTCGCAGGCGGTGGCGGTTGTTCACGGCGACGATTGTCGCCCAGCCGCAGCCCCCGAGGCACTCGACGGTGCGCAGCGTGAAGCGTCCATCCGCCCCCGTCTCGCCCGCGTGAACGCCGAGCTCGCGCTCGAACGCCGCGACCACTTGCTGTGCGCCCGCAAGTCCGCAGGAGATGTTCGTGCAGACTTCGACGACGGTTTCGCCCACCGGCTCGAGCCGGAACATGTCGTAGAAGGACGCGATCGACAGGCAGTACGCCGGCGTGAGGTCGAGTGCTTCAGCGACCTCGCGGAACGCCTCGGGCGGCAGCCAGCCGCCGTGCTCGACCTGGGCGAGCTGCAGCGCCGGCATGACCGCAGACAGCTCGTCGGGGTACGTGCGCCGGATCTTCTGAATCTCGTCGTACAGGGCGGTCACCTGTCGACCTCGCCCATGACGCCGTCCAGCGAGCCGACGATCGCGATCAGATCGGCCACGGCTGCGTCGGTCATGCAGGTCGCGGTCGCCTCGAGCGCGACGAAGCTCGGGGCGCGGAACTTGACGCGCCAGGGCTTCGGACCGCCGTCCGAGACCAGGTAGACACCGAGCTCGCCGCGCGGCGACTCGACCGCTAGATAGACCTCACCCTCCGGGACTATGTACCCCTCGGTGACGATCTTGAAGTGGTGGATGAGCGACTCCATCGAGGTGTGGAGCTCGTGCCGTGGCGGGAGGACGACCTTGCGATCGTCGGCCGTCCACGGCTCGCCTTCCATCCGTTCGAGCCGATCGAGGCACTGGCTGACGATGCGCACCGACTGGCGCATCTCGTCCATGTGCACCTTGTAGCGGTCGTAGACGTCGCCACCTGGATACACAGGTACGTCGAAGTCGACCTCGTCGTAGAAAAGGTACGGCATGTCGCGCCGCAGATCCCAGTCGACCCCCGACGCGCGAAGCACAGGCCCTGACTGCCCGAGCGCGACTGCGTCGTCGGCCGACAGCAGACCGACGCCGACCGTTCGCTCGCGCCAGATCTTGTTGTCGTCGAGGATCGTTTCGTAGTCGTCGATTCCCTTGTTCATCTGCCTACAGAACGCGCGGCAGACCTCGTAGAAACCGGGAGGGATGTCTTCGGCGAGCCCGCCCGCCTGGAAGTAGCGCGTGTGCATTCGCGTGCCGCCGACCATCTCTGTCAGCAAGACGATCTCCTCGCGCTCGCGGAACGCGTACCAGAGCATCGAGATCGCTCCGATCTCGAGCGCCGAGGTGCCGAGCCAGATCAGGTGCGAGTGCAGCCGGTTCAGCTCGCCGAGGCACATCCGCATCCAGGTCGCCTTGCGCGGGACCCCGATCTCGAGCAGCTTCTCGACGGCGAGCACGAACGCGAGTCCGTTGTATGTGTACGAGACGTAGTCGATCCGCTCGGGATACGTCATGCACTTCCACCACGTCTTCTGCTCCATCGTCTTCTCGAAGCCGGTGTGGAGGTAGCCGATGATCGCGTTGATGCCGGCGATCGCCTCGCCGTCGAGGTCCACGACGAGCCTCAGGACACCATGCGTCGAGGGGTGGTTGGGACCGAAGTTGACGGTCAGGATGTCGTCGAGGTCGTGCTTCGCCGGGTCGACCCGAAGCATCGTCGGGACAGGGCTCGGGATCCGCGTGCCTTCATAGATCTGTGTCCGGGGGACGACTGCCATCACTCTTCTCCGGAGAAGCGCACCGGCTCGCCGCCGATCGGGTAGTCCTTGCGTAGCGGGTGGCCTTCCCAGTCGTCGTCCATCAGGATCCGGACGAGGTTCGGGTGGCCGCGGAAGCGGATGCCGTACATGTCGAAGGCCTCGCGCTCGTGCCAGTCGGCCGTCGGCCACACCGAGACGACGGAGTCGACGTCCTCGGCATCGTCGAGCCACACCTGCACGCGGACGCGGCGCGGCGCGCCAGACATAGCAAGCAGGTGGTAGCTGACCGAGAAGCGCTTCGGCTTCGGGTCGGGGACGCGCGACAACCCTTGCGATCCAGGAGAGTGCATGTCCCGGCCGCCCGCGGTCCCGATGTAGCCGGAGACGCCGATCTGTCCCCAACCGAGATAGTCGGCAGGAGACAGGTCGGAGAGGAAGCTGAACCCTTCCTCGTCACGGAGATATGTGCACGCCTCGACGAGACGGGCCGGATCGATGACGAGTGTCGTCTCGCCAAACGCCTCCCTCGTCTCCACCACTCCCGGAACCGCCGCGTACGCCACTACTCGGCAACTCCGCGGATCTGGTAGGCGGGGGGGATCCCGGCCTTGATCTTCTCGTGCAGGCGGACGATGCCTTCGAGCAGCGCCTCGGGTCTCGGTGGGCAACCCGGAACATGAACATCAACAGGGACGACCTTGTCGACGCCCTGCAGCACGGTGTAGTTGTTGAACATTCCGCCGGAGCTCGCGCAGGCGCCCATCGCGATCACCCACTTCGGCTCGAGCATCTGGTCGTAGACCTGCCGCAGCGGCCCGGCCATCTTGTGCGTGACGCGTCCGGAGACGATCAGCAAGTCGGCCTGCCGCGGCGACGAGCTGAACTTCTCCATTCCGAATCGCGCGACGTCGTGGTGGGAGCCGACGATCGAGATCATCTCCATCGCGCAACAGGCGAGGCCGAACGTGTCCGGCCAGACGGAGTTGGACTGCATCCACGCGACGGCCTTCGCGACCGTTGTGATCCCGAGCGCGTCTTCGATATTCGCGATCTCCTCCTCGAACACGCCCGGCCCGCGGGTCGGCCAGAGAACGCGCTCCGAGTTGAGCCCTGCCCGCGCGAGGGGCCGGTCGCTGATCAACGGCAGCGGGCGATCTAGTGCCATTCGAGCGCGCCCTTGCGCCAGATGTAGACGTACGCGACGACGAGGATCGCGACAAAGCCGAGGAACTCGATCAGCCCGAACCACCCCAGCGCGTTCAGCTGGATCGCGAGTGGGTACAGGAACACGATCTCGATGTCGAAAAGGATGAAGAGCATCGCCGTCAAGTAGAAGCTGACGGTGAAGCGCCGATGTTGGCTAGGCGGGCCGGCGGAGACGCCGGATTCGAACGGAATCATCCGCTGACGCGTTCGCCCGGTCGGGCGCGTGGCGAAAATGAAGGAGAACGCGATCATCGACGCCGGGATCACTGCCGCGAAGAACCCGTAGATGAGGAAGGGCAACCAGTTCGCAAGCACGCGCTTCTCTCTCCCAGCCGTGGAGGTCCGCCGAAACCTACCACCTGAGCGAGAGGCGCACGAAGCCAAGGGAAAACCGAATGTTCAAGCGTGAAACAGCTGTTACAAAGTCTGCCGCTCGACCTGGGCGTGTACCGGTCGGCTACGATCCGGTCATGGAGATCGCCGAGCGCCCCACCGAGTTCCCGATCGTGCTCACGCCACTGGCTGCTGCCAAGGTGAAGGAGCTGATGGCAGAGGAGTCCGACGCCGAGAGCCTCGTGCTCCGCATCGCGATCCAGGGCGGCGGGTGCTCAGGCTTCCAGTACGGGCTCGGGTTCGACAACGGCGCCGCAGACGGCGACCAGGAGTACGAGCTCGAAGGCGTGCGCGTCGTCGTCGATCCGCACAGCGCGCCGTACCTCCAGGGCGCCACGGTCGATTTCCTCACCGGCCTTGCCGAGTCGGGCTTCAAGATCGAGAACCCGAACGCCGTCTCATCGTGTGGTTGCGGCCACTCCTTCCAGGTGGAAGAGGGCGAGGCGATGCCGGAAGGCACGCACGCCGGCGGCTGCGGCGACGGCTGCTCGCACTGACGCGACGCACTTCAGTTACCGCGTGTAGCGCTGAATTGCGCGTAGCGCGCTTGCCGTTACGGCGCACTGACGTTCGTCCAGCAACGACTCCACCTCTCGCGCGCTGAGCTCGAAGAGCGACAGCGCGGCGGCACTCGCCTCTTTCAAGTCGGAGCTTACCGATCCCGAGCGCCGCCTCCTGCGTTCCACGCCAGGTGGAGCCGAGTTCATCCCCGATGAGCTGCCAAACCGCGTTCTCGCTGCCGTAGAGGATCCGCCGCTGAATCGCCAAGATCAGGCCGAGTTGTTGCGCGAGCACCGAGCGTTGAACGGTGGCCTCCCGCCAGCTTCTCGAGCTGAGGTTCGAGATCAACTTGTGGACCTCCTCGGTTAGCCCGACGAACTTCTCTGCGACCCATTGGTCGCAGTCGCCGGCGACGAGGCTCCAGTTCCAGTTTGCTGCTTCGTGGCGGATCGATGCGGCGACTCCGTCCGGGTCGTGGAGCGCGACGGCATTGCGCCAGCCGACCACGTGCGTCGCGAGCCAGTCAGGCTCGTAAAGACGCTGGCGCTGTACGACCTCTGAGCCCCAGCCGACCGAGAAGAGCAGTTGCTCGCGCATCTCGAGGCGGTAGTGAGGGCCGTCCCCGACGACCGCGATATCGACATCCGAGGTTGGCGTAGCCGTGCCGGTCGCGTGGCTGCCGACCAGGCATACGGCCATCGCGCCCGCGGCAGCGAGTTCTTCGGCGAACTCCGATGCCGCCGTGAGAACGCCGCGGTCAGTTGGAGTAGTCAACGGTGTCGAACGTTAACCTGCATTGGTGAGCGAGCGCCCTCTTCGAGTCGCCATCGTCGGCTCCGGGCCGGCTGGTTTCTATGCCGCTGATGCTCTTCTCAAGAGCGACGATCCGACGTGCGAGGTCGACATGTTCGACCGCCTGCCGACACCGTGGGGGCTCGTTCGCCTGGGCGTCGCGCCGGATCACCCGAACATCAAGGCTGTTTCGCGCGCCTTCGAGAAGATCGCCGCCCGGACGGGTTTCCGTTTCTTCGGCAACGTCGAGATCGGGCGCGACCTCGCCCATAGCGACTTGACGCGGCTCTACGACGCAGTCGTCTACGCCGTCGGTGCGCAGACCGATCGGCGGATGGGCATCCCCGGCGAGGATCTGCCCGGCTCGTGGCCCGCCACCGCGTTTGTCGCCTGGTACAACGGCCACCCCGACTTCCAGGAGCTCGACTTCGACCTCTCGGGCGAGCGGGCGATCGTCGTCGGCAACGGGAACGTCGCAGTCGACGTGGCGCGGATGCTCGCCCTCACCGCGGAAGAACTCGCCCCGACGGACACGACAGATGCGGCCATCGCGGCGATCGTCGGCTCCGGCCTGCGTGACATCGTGATGCTCGGCCGGCGCGGACCCGTGCAGGCGGCGTTCACGACGCCGGAGCTCCAGGAGCTCGGCGAGCTCGCCGGCGCCGACGTCGTCGTCGATCCGGCCGACCTCGTGCTCGACCCGGAGAGCGAGGCGGAGCTCGAAAGTGCGACCGCTATCCCTCGCCGAAACCTCGAGCTGCTGCGCGAGTACGCAACGCGCGAGCTGTCGGCCAAGCCCAAGACCTTGCGCCTCCGCTTCCGTGTCTCGCCGGTCGCGATTCTCGGCGACGAGAAGGTCGAGGCTGTCGAGGTCGTCAGGAACACGCTCGTCGTCGATGACTCTGGCGTGATCCGCGCTGTGGCGACCGAGGAGCGCGAGGTGATCCCGTGCGGCATCGTCTTCCGGAGCGTCGGCTACCAGGGGGTTGCGCTCCCTGGTGTGCCGTTCGATGAGCGGCGTGCCACTATCGCGAACAGTGACGGCCGGGTCACCGGCGAGGATGGCGGCCACATCGCGGGCGTCTACTGCACCGGCTGGATCAAGCGTGGGCCGAGCGGAGTGATCGGCACGAACAAGAAGGACGCCACCGAGACCGTCGAGCACCTCCTGGCCGACGCGCGCGCGGGGATGCTCCCTCGCGCCGAGAACGGCGATGTGGAAGCACTCGTCGGCCATGCTGCAGTCCCGTACGCCGGCTGGCAGGCGATCGACGCTGCCGAACGGGCGCTCGGAGAGCCGCAGGGCCGTCCGCGGGTGAAGCTCGTTCTCTGGGAGGAGTTGCTGGCAGCAGCGCGTGGCTAGACTCGAAGCCATGAGCGGCAAGCTTTGGGGCGGCGAGACCGACAAGGCGATCGCCAACTTCCCGGTCTCAGGCGAGCCGATCCCGGCAGCCGGCGCGCACTGGCTCGGTCGGATCAAGGCTGCTGCGGCGCGCGTGAACGCGGAGCTCGGCCTCCTCGATGCCGATCTCGCGAGCAGGATCGCTGCCGCGGCGGACCGTGTCGCCGCAGGAGAGCTCGACGACCAGTTCCCGATCGACGTTTTCCAGACCGGTTCCGGAACGAGCTCGAACACGAACGCCAACGAGGTGATCGCAAACCTTGCCGGCGAAGGCGTGCACCCGAACGACCACGTCAACATGGGCCAGTCGTCGAACGACGTCTTCCCGTCGGCTGTTCACCTTGCTGCGCTCGACCGCGCGGTCAACGATCTTCTCCCGGCCCTCGAGCAGCTCGCTGTCTCTCTGGAGCGAAAAGCGCTCGAGTTCGACGACGTGGTGAAGTCGGGCCGCACGCATCTGATGGATGCGGTCCCGGTCACGCTCGGACAGGAGTTCGGCGGCTACGCAGCGCAGGTCAGGCAGGGCATCGCGCGCGTCCAGGACGCGCTGCCGCGACTCGGCCAGATCCCGCTCGGCGGCACGGCGGTCGGCACGGGACTCAACACGCACCCGGAGTTCGCCGCGAGAGTCCGCGAGATCCTGCACGCCGACACAGGCCTGCCGATCTCGGCGCCCGCCGACCCGTTCGAGAGCCAAGCGGCGCGCGACGGACTCGTCGAGGCTTCGGGCGCGCTCAAGGTCGTGGCCGTCTCGCTGACGAAGATCGCCAACGACCTGCGGCTCATGGGCTCCGGCCCGCGCGCCGGCCTTGCCGAGATCTTCTTGCCGGAGCTGCAGAAAGGCTCGTCGATCATGCCCGGGAAGGTCAACCCCGTGATCCCCGAGGTCGTGACGCAGGTCGCCGCGCAGGTGATCGGCAACGACGCCGCAATTACCGTCGGCGGGCTGCAAGGACACTTCGAGCTCAACGTCTTCGTGCCGCTGATCGCCCGCAACCTGCTGCAGTCGATACGGCTGCTGGCCAGCGCCTCCCGGCTTCTGGCAGAGAAGTGCGTGGACGGGATCGAGGCGAATCGCGAGCAGTGCGAGCGATACGCGGAGCTGACGCTCTCGGCCGCGACCGCCCTCAACCCGTTCATCGGCTACGACAAGGCGTCCGAGATCGTGAAGAAGGCGGCTGCGGAGGGTGGCTCGTTACGCGAGGTGGCCCGGGAGGCCGGGGTGTCGGAGGCGATCCTCGACGAGGCGCTCGACTACCACCGCATGGCCAAACCCCACGGCCGGGCCCAGAGCCAGACCAAGAGTGGTTAACAGGCGGTAGCGCGCGCTCCCGAAGGCGAGTAGGATCCCGCCCGTCCATACCTGGCGGGCTTTGGGGGAGTTGTCTTGAGGGTAGCGTCACGACGCTTGGCCGGCGCTCGAGTCTCGGATCGCCGAATTGACCTGGCCCTGAAAGCGGAGAGTCGCGAGGGAAGCGAAGCCCGTGCCTGTTACGACAGACGGAGGGAGTCCATGCACGTCTTGACCAGAGGGCGGCGAACGGCCGTCCTGGTAGCGCTCGGCGCCCTGGCGCTCGCGCTACCGATCGCTGCCTCGGCGGCGAACCAGGAGAAGAATGCGAGCAAGCGCGACAAGCTCGCGTTCTTCGACAGCCGTGCCACACCGGCCGCGAAGAACGAATTGCGGAAGACCGCGACAGCGCTCGCCGACGCACCTTCGGCCGCGGTCACGAGCCTCAGAGATTCGCTCGGCGATCAGGCGATCGTCGACATCGATCCTCTGACCCGCACCCCACGAATGGTCGCGCGTCTCGACGGGTTCCTGACTGCCGCGAGCCCTGCTGCCGCAACCGACGTCGCGCTCGGCTTCGTCCGGCACAATGCAGCGGCCTTCGGGCTCGACGCAGGGACGGTCGACGGGTTCCAGCTCGTGCGCGACTACGTCTCGATCGACGGCACGCATCACCTCTACTACCTGCAGAAAGTGAACGGCGTCCCCGTGTTCGGGAACGGCCTTCGCGCGAACGTGACGTCTGACGGACGGTTGGTCAGCATCCTCGGCTCGCCGGTTGCGAACCTGAACGGTGTCTCGACGACGCCGAAGCTCGGCGCCGGCTCGGCGATCACCTCGTCGCGCCACGACGCAGAGCAGAGCATCCTGCCGACCCGGTCGATCAAGGGCCACGATGTACAGCGCACGACCACGTTCTCGAACGGCGACAAGGCCTCTCTCGTGCTCTTCCAGAGTGTGAGCGGCCCGAGGATCGCGTGGCAGACGATCGTCTCTGCGCCGGGCGCGTCATACCTCCACGTCGTGGATGCGTCGACCGGGGTGGTGCTCTACCGGCGCAGCCTCGTCAACTACGGCAACGGCCTCGTGTGGGACAACTACCCGGGCGCCCCCGCGGGTGGCACCGCCTCCTCGCAAAGCCTGAACCAGCCGGGTTGGGCGACGTCGTCGTCGATCCTGACCGGCAACAACGCCCACGTCTACTCGGATGTGAACGACAACAACACCGCCGACCCGTCGGAGGAGATCCCGGCGTCGGACGGCAGCGGCAACTTCAACTACGCGCTTACCCCGTTCACGTTCGGAGCGTCGCTCGACGCAGCCTACGGTTGCGCCGTGACCTCGCCATGCAGCTATGACCCGACCGGGTTCTTCTCGTTCGAGGTCAACCGGGCACAGACGGGAACCCAGCTCTACTACTTCCTCAACAAGTACCACGACCATCTGGCGGCAGCCCCGATCGGCTTCAACGAGGCCGCCGGCAACTTCCAGGTGACAAACTCGAGCGGCAAGGGCGTCGGTGGAGACGCTGTGAACGGTGAGTCGATCGACGGCGCCGACACGCTCTGCTGCGACGGCGGAGGCAACACCGTCGGTCTGCCCGATCCGCTGCACACCGACAACGCAAACATGGCGACGCCGCCTGACGGCACCTCGCCGCGGATGCAGATGTACCTCTGGCACGACCCGCTCACCGACTTCCTCACCGGTGATCCGACGGTCGATCCGTTCCTGCCGTCGAGCGGCAGCGACGAGGCAGACATCGTCTACCACGAGTACACCCACGGCCTGTCCAACCGACTCGTCGTCGACGGGTTCGGCAACTCGACGCTCGGCAACTTCCAGGCCGGCTCGATGGGGGAGGCGTGGAGCGACTGGTATGCGATGGACTTCCTCGTCAACCAGGGCTACTTCACTGACACCGCCGCCGATGGCGAGCTTCGCATCGGCCCATACGTCGCCAAGGGCCTCGACCTCATCCGCACCGAGCCGATGGACTGCGCGGTCGGTTCGGCTTCGCCGAATTGCCCGGGAGACCTCGACCACTCCGGCGGCTATACGTATGGGGACTTCGGCCGGATCATCGGCCGCCCGGAAGTGCATGCCGACGGCGAGATCTGGGGCCAGACGCTCTGGGATCTGCGCAGCAAGATCGGCGTTCACACGACCGAGCGTCTTGTCACACGCGCGATGGAGTTGTCGCCCGACAACCCGTCGTTCCTCGACATGCGAAACGCGATCCTGCAGGCCGACCTCATCTCGGGGAGCCGCAACCGTGACCGGATCTGGCAAGTCTTCGCCAAGCGCGGCATGGGCTTCTTCGCAGGCGCCGTCAACGGCGACGACGCCACCCCGGTCGAGAACTTCAGCATGCCGCCCAACGGAGCACGAGGAAAGTTGCAGGGCATCGTGACCGACCAGGACACGGGTCTGCCGATCCGTGGCGCATTCGTCGGCTTCGGCGGGCACGACTCGGGTTTCCCCGGCGACTTCGCTGGTACGAGTCACTCGGATGGCCAGTACAGAATCAAGGGGATCCTCGTGGGTACCTACCCGAAGGTCAGCGCGTCGGCGCCTGGCTACAACGGTCCCGCCGCCGCCACCCTGACAATCGCTCCCGGCCCGAACTTCCGGAACTTCGCGCTTCGGCGGGATTGGGCCGCGCTCGCCGGTGGTGGATCGATCAGCGACTTCACAGGGCCTGACTTCACGGGCTTTGGCTGCGGTCCGTCCTCGGCGATCGACCAATCCCAAGGCGCCGGGTGGGGGAGCACGACCGACGACAACGCTGGGACTGCGACCGGCTCCATTACGCCGAAGTCGGTCACGATCCAGCTGCCAATCGCCGTGAACGTCAGCGAGATCAACGTCGACCCGCAGGCGACGTGCGGTGATGCAGGGAGCTCCACGACGAAGGACTACCTGCTCGAGACGTCTCCGAATGGGACGACCTGGACGACGCAGCACACGGCCATGTTCGACCGCTCGGCCCGTGGCGTCCTGAACTCGATCCCGCTCGACGCTCCCGGGTCGTTGACGGGAGTCCGCTTCGTGCGGTTCACCATGCTGAACCCGCAGGTGCCGCTACTGGACAACTCGCTGCCGCCCTTCGGGTCGGAAGCAGTAAGCCTCCAGTGCGGCCCCGGCACCGCGAACGGCTTCACCGGTTGCCAGTTCATGGACATGTCCGAGTTGGAGGTGTTCGGAGCACCGGCGCCGTAGTCTCGATGCTCTGCAGGTGATGAGAGGAGGGCCGTCGCAAGGCGGCCCTCCTCCGTTTCCTGACCCGATGCTCAACGATTCCTAACGTCGCAGCGAGACACTGCCAGACGTGAGGGTGTGGCTTTCGATCGTGGTGGCCCTGTTGAGCCTGGCTCTGGTCGGCGTCTCGTCAGCCCAGCCGAGCGCGACGAAGCCCGTCGTTCGCGCTCTTCGCGGCTCGACGACCGGGATCCAGGGGGCCGGGTTCGGGCCGAGTGAGCGGATCGCTGTGACGCTCTTCGTCCTGGGTCGCATGCGCGAGATGAAGCGGGTCGTGGCGAGCCGCCAAGGATCGTTCGTCGTGCGGTTCGTCTACGAGATGCCGGCTTGCACGCCGTGGCTCGTGCGCGCTGTTGGCTCGGTAAGCGGACGGGTCTGGTACCGCAGCCCGGTCCGCGAGTGCTCTCCCAGCAATCCAGCGCCAGTAATCCAGCGTCAGTAATCCAGCGCCAGTAGCCGGCTAGTACGCGACTGCGCCGAGGCCGGTGTCGGCCGCATGCTTCTGCTCGTCGGCGCGGTAGCTCGACCGGACGAGTGGCCCGGCGAAGACGGAGCCGAAGCCGAGTTCTTCGCCTTGCTCGCGCAGCCAGCGGAACTCGTCGGGGTGCACCCAGCGGTCGATCGCGGTGTGCTGCGAGGACGGCCGCAGGTACTGGCCGATCGTGATCACGTCGACGCCGTGGCGGCGCAGGTCGCGCATCGTCTCGACGATCTCGTCGTTCGTCTCGCCGAGGCCGACGATGATCCCCGACTTGGTCAGCAGCGGGAAGTCGGCGATCTGCTTCGCCCGGAGCAGCAGCCAGAGCGCCTTGTCGTAGCTCGCTTTCGCCCCGCGCATCCGCCGATGGAGACGCCGCACGGTCTCGATGTTGTGGTTGAAGACCTCAGGCCGAGTGGCGAGAACCGTCTGCAGCGCCTCCTCCTCGACATCGAGGAAATCCGGTGTCAAGACTTCCACGGAGACGTCCGGGAGCTTCGCCTTCAGCGCCCGGATCGTCGCTGCGAAGTGGCCGGCGCCGCGGTCGGGAAGGTCGTCGCGGTCGACCGAGGTGACGACGACGTGCGACAGACCCATCTGCGCAGCGGCCTGCGCGAGTCGAAGCGGCTCGAGCGGATCCGGCGGGTGCTCCGGACGGCCGGAGTGGACGTAGCAGTAGCGGCAGGCCCGCGTGCAGGTGTCGCCGAGGATCTGGAACGTGGCCGTGCCTTTCCCCCAGCATTCGGCGATGTTCGGGCAGCGCGCCTCCTCGCAGACCGTGTTCAGGCTGGCGCCGTGGATCAGCTTCTTGACGTCGAAGTAGCGGCCGTCCGGGCTCGGGGCGCGCACCTTCATCCACTCTGGGCGGCGCGGCCGTTCGGCGACGGGAAGCGAAGGCTGCATCTTGGTCAGTCTACGTTCCCGGTCACGAGCTCTTGCTGCCGAAGAGCGAGCTTTCGAGCACGAAGAACACCGTGATTGCCGCGAAGAGGGCGATGCTCGCGGTCGAGGAAACGAAGGCCGTGAGCGTCGCTAACAGGTAGATCCATGGACCGGGCAGGTAGGTGCGTGTGATCCCGCTGACGACTTTCGGGTCGGCGTCGGCACGGAGAAGCCGGTTCCCCCGCGACGCGTACAGCCACATCGTGTTGAAGAACACCGCTGTCGTTGTCAGCGTGATGCCGTAAGCGAGTGCGGCTGCCCGCGCCCCGTCGTCTCGCGCGTGCTCGGCGATCAGACGCGTCGGGAACGGCACGAACGCGATGCACATCAGTAGGCCGACGGTGATGAGGAGAAAGCGGCGGTCGACCCGGCCGATCTGATCCATCACGGTGTGATGGTTGATCCACATGATCCCGATCGACGCGAAGCTCACGGCGTAGGCGAGATACGAGGGCCAGAGATGAAGGAGCCGGTGCCCGAGGCTATCGACGTGATCGCCGACCTGCGCGTCCACATTCAGGATCAGCAGCGTGGCGGCGATGGCGAAGACGCCGTCGGCGAAGGCCTCGCACCGGCGAGCAGTCATCTCAGCGGCGGCCCGCGAGCTGCGCGTGCACTGGTTGCGCCCACAGGCCGTGGCCCTCTTCGGCCGGGAGCTCCTCGAGCTCGAGGCCGAACACGTCTCCGAGTGACGCCGCGGCAGCGGGTCGCACGTTGTCGACCGCGATCGGTCTTCCGAGTTCGCGGGACATGGTCGTGAAAGACGCGTCCTCGAGTCCGCAGGCGGTGATCCAGTCCGTGAACGGGGCGGGATCGAGGTCGACGTTGAGCGCGTAGCCGTGCGTCGTCACCCAGCGCGAGACGTGGACGCCGATCGAGGCGATCTTGCGCTGTGGCGACTCGAGCCACACGCCGGTCAGCCCGTCGATCCGCGCACCCGCGATGTCGAACGCGGCGAGCGTCCGGATCAGCGCTTCCTCGAGGTCGCGCACGTACTGCTTGACGTCGCGACCGTGGCGGTTGAGGTCGAGGATCGGGTAGCAGACGAGCTGTCCAGGGCCATGGAAGGTGGATTTGCCGCCGCGGTTCGTCTCGACGACGTCCACGCCGGCGTCCTCGGGAAGATGGAGCTCGCCGGCCTCGTCCGTGCGACGGCCGAGCGTGACGACCGGCGGGTGCTCCAACAGGACGATGGTCTCCGGAATCGCCCGCTGCGACACCGCGCCGGCGAGCGAGCGCTGCACCTCGAGTGCCTCGCGGTACGGGACGACCCCGAGGTTGAGGAGGTACGCGCCAGCCATGTGCCGCAGCGTAGCGTTGCGTGTCGTCAGGCGGCCGCGGTTGTGCTCGACTCGAATACGGCCGGATAGCGGGCGCGCGTCGCCGTGATGAGACGGTCGCGGGAGGACGGGCCACCAAAGCGCAGGCGGTCGTAGTGCGGCGCGAACGGGCGCTCGAGTGCGTCCAATTCGTCGACAGCGTCTCGTAGGGCCGACGACCAGACGGCGTCGGTCTCCGCGGGCGCTTCGAGCACCTGCTCGATCCGACTCATGAGCGAGGCCTTGCGGGGCGATCGACTCGGGGCTCACCTCGGCCAGGCAGACGCCGTACTCGCCCGAGAGATACGCGTCCCACTCCTCGGCAGGATCGAGCTCGACGTCCTCTCCACTCGCCGCGATAGGGCAGCGGCGGAAGAAGTCGTCGCGGAGGAACTCGATTCCACCGGCCTCGTCGGCCAGTGCGAAGTAGGTCGCCGGAACCATCTCGCGGCCGTCCGGCAGGACATAGGTCGGCTGCGGCAGCCTGCCCTCCGCAATGTGCTCGCGTACCGTTGCGAGATTGTCCCCACGGTAGCTACAGAGGGCGTCCAGCGGGACGAAGTTCTTCGTCACGTACGCGTGATCGGCCTCGGTGTACGGGATGGGCATCAGGCGGTTTCGTCCCAGCCCTCGAGTCGCTCGCGGAGGTCGCGCAGGAACTGGCCGCTGTAGGCGCCGTCGACCAGTCGATGATCGTAGGTCAGCGTGATGTTCATCATCGGCCTGATCGCGATCACGTCGTGGCCGAGCTCGTCCTGGACAACCCATGGCCGCTTGACGAGGGCATACGTGCCGAGGATCCCAACCTGCGGCTGGCTGATGATCGGCGTCCCGTGGAAGGTGCCGAAGCCGCCCGGGTTCGTGATCGTGAACGTGCCGCCCTGGACGTCGTCCGGCAGCAGCTTCTTCGTCCGGGCACGCTCGGCGAGGTCGGCGATCGCGCGCGCCATGCCGAGCAAATTGAGGCCCTCGGCGTTCTTGATAACGGGCACGATGAGACCCTTGCCATCGGCGAGCGCGACGGCGATGCCGAGATTGACGTACTGCCGGCTGACGATCGACTCGCCCCGGATCTCGGCGTTCACCCACGGGTAGTCCTTCAGCGTGTCGACTGTCCCGCGCGAGATGAAGGCGAGGTACGTCGGGTTGACGCCGTAGCTCTTCTGGTACTCGCGCTTGAGCACGTCACGCGCCGCCACGATCCGCGACATATCGACCTCGATCGCGCTCGTGACATGGGCGGAAGTGTCGAGCGACTTACGCATGTGCTCGGCGACGCCGCGGCGCATCGCGGTCATCGGCTCGATCGTCTCGCCCGGGAAGGCATCCGCTGGCGTCGCCGCCGCTGCGACCGGCACCGGAGCCGGGGTGGGAACTGGTGTCGGAACTGGTGGGGGAGCCGGCGGCGGTGCAACCGGGGCGGCGACCACAACAGGCTCGGGCTCGGAGGCAACTGGCGCTGGAGCTGGCGCTGGAACTGGCACCGGAACTGGTACTGGCGTCGGTTCGGGCTCGACCGCGGGCGCTGCGGGAAGAGCGGCGCCCGATTCGATGAATCCGAGAATGTCCTTCTTCGTAACCCGTCCGCCGGTGCCGGTGCCGGTCACGCGTCCGGGGTCGACTCCGTGCTCGGCGGCGATACGCGCCACGACGGGCGAGATGAACGAGCGGCCGTTGCCTTCGGCACCTGTTGGCTCGGTATGCACGATGGTCGGCTCGGAATAAACGACGGAGGCGGGTGCCGGGGCAACTGGCGCTTCGGCCGCTACTGGAACGGGCTCGGGAGCCGCTGGCTCCGGCGCTGCCTCCATAGGAGCCGTCGCGGCCGCTTCGCCGGCGCTGATCACCGCGAGCACCGTGCCGACATCGACAGTCTCGCCCTCCTGCACCAGGATCTCGGCGAGAACTCCTTCGCCGGGGCTCGGGATCTCGGTGTCGACCTTGTCGGTCGAGATCTCGAGCAGCGCCTCGTCGAGTGCGATCGCCTCGCCCGGCTGCTTCAACCATTTAGTGACCGTCCCTTCCGAGACGGAGACGCCCATCTGGGGCATCACGACCTCGGTACGGGTTCCGGTTGCCACGCGAGCCTCCTTTAGTAATCGGCGAGCGCGCGGAGCGCTCCGACGACATCGTCGATTTGCGGGATGAAAGCCTTCTCGAGCGGCGGCGAGAACGGCACCGGACAATCGGGCGCAGCGAGCCGCCGGACCGGCGCGTCCAGATCCTCGAACGCCTCCTCGGCGATCGTCGCGGCGATCTCGCCGCCGAAGCCGCCGGTGCGCGTGTCCTCGTGCAGGACGAGCACCTTCGAGCACTTGCGGACGCTCGCGAGCACCGCGTCGCGATCCCACGGGATCAGCGTGCGCAGATCGAGCACCTCGACCGAGGTGTCGTCCTCCTCGAGTTGCTTGGCCGCTTCCTCGGCCGTGTAGACCATCGCGCCCCAGGTGATGACCGTGACGTCCTCGCCTGCGCGGTGGATGCGCGCCTCGCCGAACGGCGTCGTGTAGCGCTCGTCCGGCACCTCGCCCTTGATCCGGCGGTAAAGGTGCTTGTGCTCGAAGAACAGCACGGGATTGGGGTCGTTGATTGCCGAGATGAGCAGGCCCTTCGCATCCTCGGGAGTCGCCGGGCAGACGATCTTCAGGCCGGGGATGTGGGCGAACGAGCTCTCCGGGTTCTGCGAGTGGAACGGGCCGCCCGAGAAGCCGCCGCCAGACGGCAGCCGCAGGACGATCGGGATCGGTGTGCCGGCGCGATAGCGCTGCTTCGCCGCCACCGTCACGAGGTGATCCCAGGCACACGAGACGAAGTCGGCGAACTGCATCTCGGCGACAGGGCGCAGTCCCATCAATGCCGCCCCTGTGGCACCGGCGACGATCGCCGTCTCGGAGAGCGGCGCGTCGATCACGCGCCACGGGCCGAACTCCTCCTGGAAGCCGAGCGTCACCTTGAACGCGCCGCCGTAGACGCCGACGTCCTCGCCGAGCACGAACACGCGCGGGTCGTGCCGCATCTCCTGGCGGAGGCCGTCGCTGATCGCTTGGAGGTAGGTCTTCTCGGCCATAACGTATTTACACCAGCGCCAGTTACTTGTGGTGCGGAGTGTCCAGCTCCTCGGCGGTCGCGAACACCCCGTCGAGCAGCGTCGAAGGATCCGGCAGCGGCGACTCCTCAGCGCGCTGGATGGCATCGTTGAGCAGCTTCTTGACGCCGGAGGTGATGTCGTCCTCCTCCTCGTCGGTCATCCCGGCGTAGGTGTGCAGCCAGCTGCGGTAGCGCTCGATCGGATCGCGCCGGCCCCACTCCTCGAACATCTCCTTCGGGACGTAGTAGGCATCGTCGTGCACCGCGTGGCCCTCCATGCGGAGCGTGACCGACTCGATCAGCGTCGGGCCGCCGCCGTCACGCGCCTTCTCGATCGCGCGCCGCGCCTCGCGGAAGACGGCGAGGATGTCCGTACCGTCGACCCTGACCCCTTCGAATCCGTACGCGGCGGCGCGATCGGCCAGGTGCTCGACTGCGTACTCGAGATGCGACGGCGTCGAGTACGCCCACTGGTTGTTGTCGATCACGAACACGACCGGCAGCCGCCGCACGCCGGCGAAGTTCATTCCCTCGTGCGCGTCCCCGCGCGCCGAGGCGCCTTCGCCGCACCAGGCGACCGCCACCCGCTTTTCCTCGCGGATCCTGAAAGCTAGGCCCATGCCGACCGCGACCGGGAGCATCGCCGGCAGGTGACTGACCATCGCGTGCAGTCCAAGGTTCGCGTCGCCGAGGTGGACGTTGCCGTCTCGGCCGTGCGTCGGTCCGTCCGCTCGCCCCATGAACTGGGCGAAGACGCGCCATGGCTCGACACCGCGCGTGATGTGGACTCCCATGTCGCGCTGCAGCGGGCAGCCGACATCGTCTGCGGCCATCGCCGTTGCGACCGCGACGGAGGCGCCCTCGTTGCCGCGGCCCGTGTAGTAGGAGCCTGGGATCTTGCCCTGCTTGTAGAGGATGTGACCGCGCTCTTCGATCCCGCGCGTGATCAGCATGTTGCGGTACATCCCGAGCAGGTCCTCGTGGTCGAGGCCCGCGTCCTTTACTTCCTGGAGCGAGCCGACCGGCTCGGCTTCGCGTACCGCCATGCGTCTCCTCTCCGGCGAGGTCGGCTCCACTGTACCGAGTCGCCCGGCCTGCCCGGCGACCTCGGGCTACTACAGTTGGGCCGTGGCCAAACCCAAGCGGAACTGGATTCAGGAGGAGCGGCGCAAGGCGCTCGGCGACTGGGTTGGGTTCTGCCTCCAGTGCGGGTTCACGCTCCGCTTCTTCGAGGGGGGCGAGGCCGAGATCCCCGCGACGTGCCCGCAGTGCGAGGGTGTGATCCGGCATCGCTGCCCGGCGTGCAGCGCGCTGATTGCGTCGGCGTTCGCGGTCGAGTGCGAGGAGTGCGACGCACAACTTCGCCCGGCAGAGCTCTTCGGCAGCCCGATCCGCAAGCCGGGCCGCTAGGTGCCCGATGCTGGTTGGCCGAGAGCAGGAGCTGGCGGCGGTTGCAGCCGTCTGCCGTAACGCGGCCGCCGGCCGTGGATCGGTACTCGTAGTCTCGGGCGAGCCCGGCGTCGGGAAGACGTCTTTGCTGGCGACGGCAGTCGAGGCGGCTGCCGATTGCGAGATCGTCCGAACGACGTGTGTGGAGGCGGAGCGTGCGGTCGCCTTCACGAGCTTGCAGGCGCTGCTCTGGCCGCTGCGAGATCGGATTGACGAGCTCGGGGCGAGCCAAGGCGGTCTGCTGCGCGGCATCTTCGAGCTCGGCCCGACTGTCGAGGCCAGCACGTTCACGGTCGGAGCGGCAGCGTTGGCGCTTCTTTCGGTCGCAGGCGAGACGCGGCCCCTCGTCGCCCTGGTTGACGATGTCCAGTGGGCTGACATCGCTTCGCAGGAGGTGCTCTGTTTCGTCGGACGCCGGCTGGAGCGGGAACACGTTGGGCTCTTGGCCGGATTGCGGACGGGTGAGGCGTCGCTGCTTGCGGAGGAGCGGTCGTTCGCCCAGCTCGAACTCGACGCGCTCGATGCCGAGGCATCGCGGTCGCTGCTCGTCCAGTCGTCTCCGGACGAGCTGCCCTCCGATGTTCTCGAATCGCTGCTCGAAGCGTGTGCGGGTAGCCCGCTCGGTCTCGTCGAGCTGCCGCTCGTCCTGACCGAAGCCCAACGTCGAGGCGAGGAGCCTCTCCCGATGCCTCTCGAGGCTGGGCCGCTCGTCCGGAGAGCGTTTGCCGCGCGCGCCTCCGGGATCGGCGTGGACGGCCGTAGCGCGTTGCTTCTGTTGGCCGCGGCTGGTGGAGCGTCCGTATCCCTTCTGGCGCACGTCGGTGTCGCCCCGAAGGTGATCGACGAGCTGGAATCGAGCGGTCTTGTGACAAGGCGGGCAGAGACGCTCCTGTTTCGCCATCCGCTCATCCAGTCGGCCGTCTTCAGCGGTGCGGCGGCCGATGAGCGCCGCGAGGCGCATCGCGCTCTGGCCACGGCGACGAGCGGAGCGCGCCGCGCATGGCACTTATCCGCGGCAGCGGTGGGGCCGGACGAATCGGTCGCCGAGGCGCTCGTCTCCGTGGCCGGCGATACACAGCTGACCGGTGGCTTCGCGGCGCAAGCGCAAGCGCTCGAACGTGCTTGCGAGTTGACTGCAGACGACGATCTCAAGGCCGGCCGGCTGCTCGCGGCGGCTCGGGCCTGGCGTCGGGCAGGTCGGATCGAGCACTCCCAGACGCTCCTCGACGAGGGTCTTGGACTCGCCTCTACTGTGTCGAGCCGCGCTCGCATACAGCTCGAGCGCGGCAGCATGCTCCTGCGTCAAGGCGAGATCGATGTCCCCTGCGAGCTTCTGCTCACCGAGGCTGCCCAGGCCGAGCCCACCGAGCCGAAGCTTGCCGCCCAGATGTACGCCGAGGCGGCGCTCGCGCTCGACGTGAAGCCGGACGTCGACCGGGCGATCGAGCTGGCAGAGCGAGCGTGCGAGCTTGCCGGCACGGACGGTGATCGCCCCGAGCTCGAGGCGGTGAATGCGCTGGTGACCGCGCGGACGAGCACCGGTCTGCCTCCGAGTCAGCTCGATCTCTCCCTCGTGCAGCGGGCGGCTGGACTCCTCGAACGGAGGGAGTTGCGAGCGGGATCGGAGGAGGCGCCGTGGATCGCGTATTGCCTGATGCTCCACGAGCGGGACGATCAGGCGCGCGGGCTCAGTGATCAGGCACTCGTTGAGGCTCGCTCTGCCGGCGATGTGTGGAGCCTGTGTTACGGCCTGTACGCGCGTGCGGCGATGGAGCAGGCGACGGGACGGATCGACGCCGCGCACGCGTGGGCGAGCGACGCGGTACAGCTCGCGGAGCAGATCGGCGAACCTTGGCGTATTGGCGAGGCATACGGTGTTCTGGGAGAGACAGAGTTCGGTCGAGGAAACGCCAAGGCGACCGAGGAGGCATTGGCGGCGAAGGAGGAGCGCTTTCGGCCCGTCCGGCCCGGACTGAACGAGCTGTACCGCAATACCGCTGTGGGCATCGCGCTCGTCGCAGGCGGCCAGTACGACGACGCGATCGTGCGACTCGAGCGGGCTGTTCAGGTGGTCGGCATCGCGGTCGCACGGGCGTGGTATCACCTAACCCCGCTCGAGCTCGCTGAGGCGTACGTCCGAACCGGACGACGGAAAGAGGCGGAGGCGACGCTCAGGCCACTCGCTCCGGGTATCGAGGACTGCCCGCTGGTGAGGCCGAGGATCAAGCTTGCGCGGATCCGAGCGCTCCTCGCCCGGGAGGCCGAGATTGACGCTGCGTTCGGCGGGGTCCTTCGTCTCCTGGAGATGGTGCCGCACCATCTCGAGCATGCGCGGGTCGAGCTGTGTTGGGGCGAAGCGCTTCGCCGTGCGGGCCGGTCGGAGGAGGGCGCAACCCACCTGAACCATGCGCTGGCCCGGTTCGAAGCGCTCGGGGCGATTGGCTGGGCAAGTCGTGCGCGCGTTGAGCTCGAGACCGCGACAGGCGCGCAGCGCCAGGCGCAACCTCGGCAAACGGACGTGCTGACTCCGCAGGAGCTTCGGGTCGCGGGGCACGCCGCCGCGGGGATGCGGGATCGCGAAATCGCAGCCCTCTTCTACCTCAGTCCTCGCACGGTCGAGTCATATCTCCACTCCGCCTACCGCAAGCTCGGCGTGTCGAACCGCACGCAGCTCGCCGGTGTGCTCGCAGCGGACGGCGTCAGGCCGGTGGGATCACCCCTAAGGGCCTATCCCGTTTGAAGGGACCAGGCGGCTGACGGCGAAGTCGGTGCTCGTCATCGACGAGGGAGGCTGACGATGGGTTTGGTCGATAGCGACGACGGTTGGCGGATGCCGGACTGGTTGTGGGAGCGGGTCGT